>JADKDT010000003.1 GCA_016714465.1 Candidatus Brachythrix odensensis
GATTTCGCAGGGGTCGATCCGTGACTATTGTGCCTATCTCGTTGAGCTCGGCATACTTCCATGAACTAGGAAGGTGCGTCGCGGGCTCGTGATCATCCACCAACCTCTCATTCAACTCGGCCAGCACGACCGGCAGCCGATCGCCAAACAACTGGTAGGCCTTGCCCAGCCCGCCCTCCTGGTTGAACGGGGCATACTCGAAATCCTCGGGCACGATGTTCACGCTCACCGCGATGTGGTCGCGGATGCGGGCCAGCCAGGCTTGCTGGTCGGGGGTGTAGGTCCGGCCCTGCCTCGCCTGATCCACCAGCCAGCGCTCGAAGTGCCGGCTGACCGTCACCGCGAAGGGCTCGAGCAACGCCTGCTGGTCCAACAAAACGCACCAGCGCGATCCAGGTCGGCGAAGCGCCCGGCCTGGGTCCGTCCGCCCGCACTTTGGCCGGGGCCGCCGTCGCAAAGGCCTCCCACAGCCTGTCCTCGGTCCAATCCCCGCGGTTCAGTCGGAGGGTCTGTTCGAGCTCCTTCAGCATGGGCTCGGTCAGGCGCTGCCGATACGGCCGCGCGTACAGGATCTGCAGGGCGCCGATCTCGGTCTTGTGCTGCTCGAGGTACTCGCGGAACGAGGCGACCGTGGCCCCGGCCGTGTCGCGGGTCTGCTGGGCGGCCCCGGCGTAGAGCACCCGGTCGCGCGAGACCACATCAATCACCTGCTCGGCGATGGTCTGGACTCGCTTGAGCAGCTCGCGCAGATCGGGGTTGCCGGCCAGCGGGCGGCCGCGGCCTCGGCCCTGCGCTCGCCCGCCTCGCGCAGTTCGTCCTCGCTCGGCGCGTGCTCGGCGCTTCCCGGCCCGGACCGCCTCTGCGCAGGCGTCCGGATCCAACGCTTCGAGCAAACCGGCCGCGATCTGGGCCAGGCTCGCCCCGCCGGCCGCGCCCGGACCTGCTCGGCCAGCGGGCCGTCGAGGCGCCCGTCCAGGCGGAGCAGCCGCGCGCCCAGGCTGTCCAGCAGGGCTGGCTCGCGATTGCCCAGGGCCAGCGCGTCGAGCATCGCCGCCAGCGGGACCGATGGCTTCCGGTCCAACGGCCGGCTGTCCGTCTTGTCGCGCTCGGTCACCCCGACCGCGTCGACGATGACAAAATGCGTTTTGCGCCGCACGCCGGGGTTGACCTGCTCCATCTCGGCCTCGTCGATGACCCGCACGCCGCGGCCCTTCATCTGCTCGAAGAAGCCGTGCGACTTGACGGTGCGCATGAACATCACGCACTCGAGGGGCTTGATGTCCGTGCCGGTCGCGATCATGTCGACGGTGACGGCAATGCGCGGGTCGTAGCTGTTTCGGAAGCGGGCGATCAGGTTGCGCGGCGTGTCGCCGGTCGTGCGATAGGTGATCTTCTGGCAGAAGTCGTTGCCCTTGCCAAAGACCTCCCGGCAGAGCTCGACGATGTCGTCGGCGTGGGCGTCGTCCTTGGCGAAGATCAGGGTCTTGGGCACGTCCGTCCGGCCGGGGAAGAGCGTGGTGAACAGATCATCCCGAAACTGGGTCAGCACGGTCCGGATCTGATCTTTGGCCACCACGTCCCGGTCGAGGGCGCTCGCGTCGTAGGTGAGGTCGTCGTCGAGCTGTTCCCAGCGCACCTTGCGCGAGCGGCGGTCGCGCTTGTCGACAAACAGGCCGGACTCGATGGTCGAGCCGCCCTCGGTGATGGCGGTCCGGATCCGATGCACGTCATAGTTGACGTTGACCCCGTCGGCGACCGCCTGGGGGAAGCCGTACTCCATCACCAGGTTCTGGTTGAAGAAACCGAGCGTTTTGCTTCGACGGGGTGGCGGTCAGGCCGATCAGCCGCGCGTCGAAATACTCCAGCACCTGGCGCCACAGGTTGTAGATCGAGCGGTGGCACTCGTCGGTGATGATGACGTCGAAGGTCTCGATCGGGAAGGCCGGGTTGTATTCGACCGGCACGGGCTCGGCAAAGAGCGACTCGGCCGAGGCGACGCTGCGCTCGTCGAGGTCGGGCGCGGGGGCCTGCTCGCCGCGCAGCATCGAATACAGGCGCTGGATGGTGGCGATGACGACCCGGGCCGAGGTGTCGAGGACGTTGCTGGTGAGGTGCTGGACGATGTATTCCTCGGTGAACTTATGCTGGTTTACCGGCGAGACGAACTGCTGAAAGGCGTTCATCGTCTGCTCGCCCAGGTTGCCCCGGTCGACGAGGAAAAGCACCCGCCGCGCGCCGCCGTATTTGATCTGGCGGTAGACGAAGTTGACGGCGGTGAAGGTCTTGCCGGAGCCGGTCGCCATCTGGATGAGGGCGCGCGGGCCGGCCGCGAGCGAGCGCTCGAGATTGTGGATGGCGGTGATCTGCGGAGGCCAGAGCTTGTCCTCGATGAGGGTCGGCATCTCGCCCAGGCTCTGGGCCAATTGCTTTGGCAGTTTGAACCAGGCCAGGAGCGTCTCGGGCCGGTGGAAGGCAAAGGTCGCCCGGCTGCGCGGGAGGGGGTCGAGATGGTTGGTGAAACGGGTCTCGACGCCGGTGCTCTCGTACGAGAAGGGCAGCGGCGCGGCCCAGGTCCGGATATCGGAGGTCGGGCCGCCGAGGTAGCGGGCCGACTGGGTTTCGACCCCGATCAGCGAGTGGCCTTCGGGCTTGGCCTCGACGACGCCGATGGCCCGCCCGTCGACAAAGAGGGTGTAGTCGGGTTCTCCGGTGTCGAAGGAAAGCTCGCGCAGGGCGACCCCGCGCTGGGCGGCCAGGTTGGCCCGGCGCTTGTCCTGGACCTGCCAGCCGGCGGCCTCGAGCAGCCGGTCGATGGTCTGGCGGGCGAGTTCCTCTGGCGTTGGCATGGGCGGTTGGGCGGGAGTATTCTAGTCGCGATGCCTTCAGACCAGATATCGACAGGTCAGCATGTAGCGCCGGTCGTGGCGCTGGTTCTACTCGCTGTCGAGCTGCTTAACGCGCTGCGCGAATGCGTGATGAAACAGCTCGAGCGTCTCTAGGAGCCACTTGTGTTGCTCTGGCCAGGTGTTCCGCTCGCGCAATGGCGAATCGTGCCTATACAGCGTGATGTAGCATGAAATGCGCTCGGGGAGCTCCCACCACGTCACGGATGCGCCAAGCAGCCGTTCAATCTCTTCGCGTTGCTGGCGCAGCTTGTGGAAGTGCAACTTTGCATCGGGGCCAAGTATTGACAGGCTGACGCTGATGTGCCGCTGTGCGGTCTTCATCGATGTTTGAAGGCCAAACTCGGAATCGCCCAGCGAGTAATCCATCCAATGTTGCGGCTGGGGCTTTCTCGGGCGGATTGGCCCGTTCCGCTCGCCCACAAGATTGTTGAACTCCGTCCAGAATTCCAATTGGAGCCTTGTCGTTTCCGTCCCCGGGCCTTCTTCCGCACCCACGTGTGCGTTGAGGGACGGCTGAGGCATCGGCTCTTTGGGTCCGATCCATATTGACGCGGCCTGAAGCGCCAGCGTGCGACCTCGAACGCGCATCTCAACCTCAGTCCACTGATCGTTTTCCGCGAGCTGACGGGTCAACCCGATGTTGCTGGCCGCGTAGAAAACCACGTTTGGTTGCGAAATGGGTGATTCCACAGTTCCTGGTTGTAGGCGCTGAGTGTCAGATTGCCGGGCCGATGCAGCCATTCGGCGTGGATTCGATCCGCTTCTGGTCCGAGGGCCGCCCGCCAGGCGTCGCTCAGTTTCTGCGGGAGGATGTGCTCGACCTGGGCCGAACCGAGATCTGCCGGCTCCTTATGACCACGCCGCCGCTCGAGCTCCACGAGGACTTCTCGCGTGTAGCCACGCTCGAAGAGCGGGAATTCCTCAAATGCCTTGATGAAACGCTTGTCGTCTGGCCATCCGCGCTCAAGCAGGTAGGACTCCAGCGCAGCGATGGGCTGGGTGCTGTTCCGAACGTTTGCGCGCACGAAGAGGGTTCCGTAGCCGCGAGAACTCTCACCAGAGATGAAGCGTCGCATGATGAAACCGCACAGCATCTCAATTGCGTGTGCGAGTTGATCGGCGCCAAGCTTCCCCGAGGCTCGATGCTCGAAGAGGACAAGCAAGAGCGGATACGTTGTCGAACTCTCAAACGCGTTCAAGTGCGCGAGCGCCCGAGACACGCCTGGATCCTCATCCAACGCGCGTCCTGTGATGATCGAGTAGTGATGGGCGCTCTTAGCGAGCGTCTCGGCAAGATCGAGCCAGACAAATCCCCGTGGCTTCATATCGCACCGAAGCTCGCAAAAGGTTTCTCTTGGACGAACGTATCTGCCTTCGGACATGAGGAAGGCGCGGAAGAAGTCGGAAAATCGATCCTCATCGAGCGTTCCGTCGGTCCTCGCGAAGTGGGTTTCCAGCGGCGACCACCACTCGTGATCAAGCTCGTCATGTTCATGCGGGGGTGTCTGCATGAAGACAAAGTTGCGGATGAGATCCGATGCGCCCAGTGGCACACCCGTCGAATTCAGGCTCTTGAATATGTTGTGGTGATTCTCGGATTCAAGAGTGGCGCACATGAATTCGAACCGGTTGCACACTGCGACAAATACCAGCTTCAGGGCCGCGGGATCCCCGCCGAGCGACGCCGAGAGCCGGCCTTCAAAATACTCGAGCGCGCCAGCAATCCGACCCGTTGCGCTGCCCTTCCTCTCCACAATCGAGACGACGGCTGTCGTGATCGCGCTCTTTGGGGAGCAGGCGGAAACGTTCATCGTGCTTCCGGTTGGGGTGAACGAGAAAGTAATCCTGAATCTCCTTTGCGAGATCGTGCTGGCCCATCTTTTCAGCGATATTCCTGATAGCAACAAGCAGGATCGACAACGTCGTCAAACGTTGTTGGCCGTCGATCAGATGAAATGCAGTCGGCTGACCGGGCTGAGCAAGACCGGGCACAAACACGAGAAACCCCATGAAGTGGTTCCCGCGTTTTTCGGGCGCTTGAATTTCCTCAAGACTCTCCCACATTTGCGCCCACTGAGGCTCTTCCCAGCGGTAGTTGCGTTGAAAAACAGGGATGATGTACTGGCTTTGCGAATAAAGGACGTCGCCCAGCGTCTTAATCGTTGGTTTCATAAATTGCTACCCATCACCCTTTCTCTTGGTCAGTTTCGCGATCCTGGATATCTTTCAATGTCTTGCCCGTGGCGTCTTTCCATTCGACACGTCCGTTGGCCGCACGGCCCAGCAGAACGGATCCCGCAGCCGAGGGCGAACTGAAAGTGTAGTCCTGTGAAAGACGCAACACGTCGCCGCCATCGATCAGCACGCCTTTACCAATCAACGCCGCGCGAAAATCCACGAGGTGCGAACCTAGGGATGGCGCTTCTGCCTTGGCGGCTGTGGAGCCTGCCCGAACAACAAAGCCCTCCGTTCCGTATACGCCGCGCGCTTCGATTCCCTTGCCTCTGAGGAACAGCTCCTGACTCTTCGGAGCGACTGGCCTCGCCTGTTCAAAAAGGCTGACGCCGATGATGGGCAGGCACAGCAGAATATCGGAAAGAAAGCTCGACGCATCCGCGGCATCGGCTTCGAAAGGGCCGGCAGTTGCGGCACATTGCCGTTATCGAGTTCGCAGCGCTTTGCCTCGCTTGCCAGGGCTACCAGGCGCGACTCCAGGTACTGGACGTGGGCTTTGTTCAGATTCTGGTCTTTGCTCGTGAAAACCACTGCGTGGGTCCAGAAATCCTTGTTCTTGGCGTGTTGTTCGAGGCGCGGCAGAACACCGTCCCCTTCGCCGACATACACCCTGGGCAATTCGCTGGACTGTCCCGGGCCCCAGAGGATGTAAACACCGGCTTTGCCAAGTTCCGCGCGTTTGCGCGCGTCTGGATACACCGGCCGGGGAAACACGAGACCCTGGCCCGTCCAGTTGGATTTCTCGATAATGCGCAGACCATCCGGCTCGCCGGAGGGGATGAAGATTCGGACCGAAAATCCTGAGGATTCCTTTGTCATGTGTTGTGCCTCGTCTACCCCTGCTTTGGCTTTCGAAGAGTCCTATTGTTCGTCCTCGAGCGCTGTGCGCGTCTGTAGGCGCGTCATCTTCGATAGTGAGCGCGCTGATTCTCGGCTTAGGAGACCCGAAGGACAATTCTCAGTCGTTCAGCCAGCCAGTTGTTTTACCCCCCAGGCGTTCCTGTTCTCAGGATCTGTCGCTTGCCGGGTTAACTTGATGACGCTTTTGCCGATTTGGTAGCTCCAGCCAGGTGAACTCAAAACCGGCATCCGCGATCTCGGCGCGCTGGGCCGAGGGCCTTTGTATTTCGGTTTTGCCTGGCTCCTGAGATGGTCAGCGATAAGCCGATTCGGTTGTGTAGCGTATTGCAGAACGTCGCCAGCGTAAACGAGGATCGCCTGATAGAGAACACCATCCAGGTTCCGCATTTGCCGGCGAAGATGGATGTCTGGATTTCCTGGGACTTGGGCAGTTGCTGAAATGCTGTCCAGCATCAATTGAAGTTGGCGTGTCTCCGTAAGTTCCGAGGTTTCGCCGCTTCGTGCGCTCTCTTCGATGGTGCGTGACCACTCATTGGGTTGCGCGACGATATTGAACTTCGGACTGGGGAGAATCATTGATTCGCCAAAGCTCGATCTCCAGCGAAGAAGTTGTGCCGCTCGTCAGTAATGCGATTGAGCCAGTCGATCGCGAAGCTGCTCGGCGCTGAACGATGGCGCGACCGAGACGATTGTTGCGGCGCTCACGCCAGTCCGCCGCATAAGTCATGATCTGGCCGAGATGGTGTGATCGGTTTGTCGAGCTGGAGCCTCGACGAGCACGAGTTCGTCCGTAGCAGCATCGCGGCAATCAAATCCGCCCGAAACGGGCCCACCGGTTGTTCTCGCGCCTGCAGCTCCAGGTCGAGGCCAATCGCTTCGGCCAGCAGTTCGGGTTTCGGGCTGCGCCATCCACGGGGTGAAGTCGCCGGCTTCGCGAGCCCATGCTTCGCGCAAATCGACCCGTTCGAGTCCCAAGGGTCTTTGATTGGTTCGACATTCTGATGCTGACTACCCCCGCCCAACGATTGTACCGCGTACAGCCGTTCGGCGCCGAATGCCACTGCGAAATTGCCCGGTCGTGGTATGGATCCCGCTGTCTACCCCGGCGTAGGCCGGGCTCCGCGCGGATGACGGTGTTGAGGCGGGATACCGGCGGTGGCATTGCCGTCGACTACCCGTGTGCAAAACGCGGTGCATGTCGATCTTTCGCACGCCCTTGATCGCACCCCGGCAGGGGTGCCAGCAGGTAGCCGGCGGTGAGCGAAGCAACACCCCCGGGGACAAGGGCGAGCGTAACGCGCATAGGCGCAGGCGCGGGATGACATTGGTGGGATCGCGAAACATCGCATCGGCGAACGATGTAGGGGCGACAGCGCCCGCCATCGGGTTCATGCACGCCGTGACGTTTGGGCGGGTGCTTCGCCCGAAACGCGACCGTGTCGCCCGCGCCGCGACCGGCGGACCGACGTGAACGCCGCCGCGATATCGCCCGTCCGCGGTATGGATCCCGCGCGAAAGCGCGGGATGACGGGAGGCGGAGGCTATCTTCGGCGATCAGCAACCGCTCCGTTTCATCCGCAGCCTCCGTGTCGTCGGTGATTCAGACAGGCGCACCCTGGATCTGCCGGTCACAGCCCCTCCCATAGCGCCCGGATCGGGATCGCCCAAAACCCTTCGCCGAAGCCGACGCTGGTTTCACCGTCGTAAAGCACAACGCCCGCTGCAAATCCTTTTTCCGGCGCTGTCTCTGAGCTGGCGAAGTCCGCGGAAGTCAGCCGTTGTCACCGTGGCCGAGGCCTTTACTTCGACCCCCGCAATCTGGCCCGCGCCAAACTCAAGCACGATATCAACTTCATAGCCATCCCTGTCCCGGAAGTGATGGAATCGGAGATCGTCGTCGCGCGCCAATCCTCCTGTCGGCGCAGTTCCTGGAAGACAAACGTCTCAACCAGTTGCCCCCAGCACGGCCCGGTCTTTGAGCAGAGCGTCCGCATCGAGGCCAGCAATGCGGAGGCTGTGCCGGTGTCACCTGATGCAGTTTGGGCGATTTGACCAACCGGCTCAACCGATTTGTATGCCAGGGCGGCAGCACATCGACAAGGAAATCCCGCTCAAGCAGGGTGACATAGTCTCGAATTGTTGGACGGCTCATCTGAAACGGGGCGGCCAGGTCTGCGATGTTGCCAACCGCGCGCGGGCTGTTTGAAAGGTTGTGCGTCGGCTAAATGAAACCTTTTGTGGTTTTCCCTGTGTGATTACACAATCCGGTCCACCGTCCGCGGTATGAGTCTCGCGCTCTCGCCCTGAGCGGCCCGCTCCGCGGGCATGTCGAAGGGTTCGCGACGGATGACGGGGGCTGGGATGCGCCCTTCCGTGTAATCCGCAGCGTCCGTGTCGTTGGTGATTCAGACCGGCGCCCTCACCGCCGCCACCGTGAAGATCCCGAATTCATCCGAGCAGCGTCAACTCGAGACCTGCGATACCGCTGAATCCATCGTCGAACGTCACCAGGGTCAGACCGCCGGCGATCGCAAAGGCAGCCAGATAGGCGTCCTGCCACACTTTCGGCGAGACTGATACGCCGCGCATGACTTGACGAAAGATCAGCTCCAACTCAGGCGGCTCGGGCCCAAACGCAAACCGCTCATCGGACATCATCGCGTCCAGCACCGCCCAGGCCCCCGCGGTATCGAGGACATCCCCACCCATCACCGCCCGGGTGCTGAGCAGGCGCAGCAACCCCAACTGGGCCTGCCGGCACACAACGACTGCCCCGGCGTCATTGGTCGTCGCCAGCCAGGAGGTTGCCGCCGATGATGCGTGTGCAGGCCAAAGGTCAGCGCGAGCAAAACGTTAATGTCGCACAGACTCGGCATGTTGGCGCGCCTCTTCGGCGTAGTAGTCATCGATGGCCTTCTGCACGACCTCGTTTGTCACAATCTGTTCGCTCGGGCTGCCCGCGATGATGGGAAAGTTGCCTTGGCGAGCTTGTGCCGCTTCGTCGGCGGCTTGCGCGCCACCAACTCGAGACCTTCCAGGAACAGGGCCTTGAGCGGACGCCCTTCCAGCGCCGCCCGCGCCTTCACCGCCCGCAGAAGCTCATCGGGAATGTCAATCGTGGTTCGCATGTTGCACCTGCGAGTGCGAGTTTAGCACAAAAGCATATTTGTGATTTCGCACGCCCGCGTCGGCCGAAGGCCGGGTGAATCGACGCGCCGCTCAGGCGTCTGCGAGCGCGGTGTCGATCTCCGCCCATAGCGCTGCGGGGATCGGTTGGCTTGCCAGCGCGGCGGTCTCGGCGATGCGCTCGGGTTTGCTCATCCCGATGATGGTGGCGCTCACGCGCGGATCGCGCAGCGAGAACTGCAGGGCGGCCGCGGCGAGCGGGACCGCATGCCGCCGGCAGACCGCCTCGATCCGGCGCACCTGGGCGAGTTGCGCGTCCGTCGCCTGGCCATACATGTAGCGCGGGTATTGGTCCGCCCCCTTGGCCAGAATGCCGCTGCCATACGGCGCGGCATTCGAAATGCCCAGCCCGCGCCGGGAGGCGGCCTCGAGCAGGGGCTCGGCCGACCGGTCGATCAAGGTATAACGATTGTGGGTGATGACCGCCTCAAACGCCCCGGTTTCCACATACCGGATCATCAGGTCAATCGGCCCGCCCGCCACGCCCACGTGCGCAATCACACCTTCGGCCTTGAGACGCAACAGGACGTCGGCGGGTCCGCCTCGGGCCATTGCGGCCTCAAAGGGGATGAGTTCAGGATCATGCAGGTAGACAAGTTGCAGCCGGTCCAGCCCCAGCAGACGCAGGCTGCGTTCGACCGAGCGCTTCATCTGATCTCCGCTGAAGTCTCCGCTGGCCAGGTCGCGGTCGGCCTTGGTGCCCAGCACAACGTCGGCGGGCAGTCCGCCGATCTCCCGAAGCGCAAGCCCTATCCGCCGCTCGCTTTCGCCGTCGCCGTAGGAGGCGGCCGTGTCCAGAAAGTTGAATGGGCCGCCAAACACGGCCCGCAGGGTCGCCAGCGCCTGCTCTTCAGAGACCGAGTAAGTGAATGTCGCGGGCATGTCGCCAAGCGGCGCGCAGCCGATGCAGACCGGCGTGACCGGCAGGCCCGTCATGCCGAGGATGCGCCGGGGGATATCGTCTCGGAGAACAGGTTCTGTTGCGTGCACTAGACCGCCATTTTAGGTCAACGGCCAGTATTCGCGCTACACTCCACAAGCAGCGCAAACATGAACCCAAGCCCTGGAAACCAAGCCTGGCTCGATCAGGTCAAGGAAGATGTCCTTGAGCCCGGCCGGCCCATCATCGACCCGCATCATCACTTGTGGCCGGAGGGTCATCTCGGGCTGCGGCAGTATCTGCTCGCCGAACTTTGGCGCGACACGGGGTCCGGCCACAAGATTGAGCGGACCGTCTTCCTCGAATGCGGGACGGGCTATCGAGCGAGCGGGCCCGAGCATCTGAAGCCAGTCGGCGAGACAGCGTTTGTGGCCGATGTGGCCGCCGAAATGTCGAAGGCCGGCGGGTCAAATGCCGTCATTGCCGGGATCGTCGGATACGCCGATCTCACCGGCGGCGACCAGCTCGACGAAGTGCTGGATGCCCACGCCACGGCCGGCCGGGGGCTCTTCCGGGGCATCCGCCACGCGGGCGCGCGCCACCCGCGTCCCGAGGAAGGCTTCCTCCCTGGCCGAGCGCCGGCGGGCCTCTTCCTCGATTCGGCGTTCCAGGCAGGTGTGCGGCGCCTCGGCCAGCGCGGCTACACCTACGAATCGTGGCTCTATCACTTTCAGATCGCCGAGTTCGCGGCCCTGGCCCGGTCTGCGCCCGACACGGTCATCATTCTCGATCACCTTGGCACGCCGCTCGGAGCGAAGTCGTTTCGGGACCGGCGTGACGAGACGCTTGCGAATTGGAGGACCGATATCGCCCTGCTGGCCCAATGCCCCAATGTTCATGTCAAACTGGGCGGGATGGCCATGCCGGATAACGGTTTTGGTTGGGATGTGGCCGCCAGGCCGGCCACATCGGATGAATTGTCCACCGCCCAGCGTGAATACTATCTGCACGCCATCGCGTGTTTCGGCCCGCAGCGCTGCATGTTTGAAAGCAACTTCCCGGTTGACCGGTTATCGATCTCGTACGCCGTGTTGTGGAATGCGTTCAAGAAGATCGCGGCGGGGTTTTCGGAAAGCGATAAGAGCGCGCTGTTCCATGACACTGCGGCCAGGGTCTACCGGCTCTAGAAGTCATTCCGCGCGAACCCTTCGGCCCCTTCGACAAGCTCAGGGACCGGCTGCTCAGAAACTAGGCGGTTCTTTGTTTGCGGAAGCATCCTGAGCGGAGGGCGGCGGCCGAAATGAGCCCATCACCGGCCGTACCGGCCGCCCGCAGTCGAAGGGCGCTTCCGCTGGCAGTTCAAGGGCAGGCATCCTGAGCGGAGCGCATCGGCGGGCGCCGATGCGCGCAGTCGAAGGGCGCCTGCCCTTGATTTGTGTGCTTTCGCGCACACTCTGTTTCTTGCCGCCCTTCCCGCCCGAGGCGGTCCGGAACTTAGGACGACAGCGCGGGATGACGGGGTTGGGATTCCGCCGCGCTCTCGCGCGCGCCACGCGCGAATTCACGGGTGTCGCGGTGCGCCCTTCCGTGTCATCCGCAGCCTCCGTGTCCTCGGTGATTCAGACGCCCGCCTCCACCCGCGCCCTTACCGCCTCCGTCGCCGGCGACGGCGCGACGTTCAACTCGGCTCGCAACGCGTCGGCGCAACGCTGATACGCCCGCAGGGCCTGGGCCCGGTTGCCCAATGCGGCTTGGGCGGCCATCATCAGCCGATACGCCCCTTCCCAGCACGGATCGCGGGCAACGATCGCCTCGCACAGGCGCAGCGCCGCGTCGGGCTGGCCCAGGACCAACCGGGCCGCGGCCAGTCGCTCGGACCCGCGCAAGTACAGCGCCAGCAGGCGCTCGCGCTGGGCGCGGGCCCAATCGTCATACAGCGCCTCGGGCAGATACTCGCCGCGATATGCGGCCAGGGCCGTCTCCAACGCTTCAATTGCAGATGTGAACGCCGGCCCGCCCATCGCGATCACATCCAGCCGGCTTAGGGCCGTCTCGCAGTCGCGCTCAAAGGTGAGCGCGTCAATAACGAGATCGGCCTCCTCGCGCAGCCAGTAGGCGGTCCCATCCCGGGCGATATAGGCCGAGGGCGCGTCGGCTGGCCGGGCCGGCTCGAGCGCCTTGTACATTGCATTCAGGGCCACCTTGAAGTCACGCTGGGCGGCTTCCTGGCTGAGCGACGGCCACAGCCGCTCGGTGATGGCCTCGCGCTGCAGAGGCTGGCCGCGCGCCGTCAGAAAGAGTTGAAAGAGCTGGCGGGCCTTGTCGCGCTGCCACTCGCGCGGCTCGACTTCTTGCTCGCCGCGCCAGGTTCGAAACGCCCCAAGGGTCTGGACCCGCAGGGCATAGCCCGGGTGTCGCTCGAGATTGGGCAGGCCGATCCGCTCCAGCATCCGGGCCGCCGCCGTGGCCTGCTGCCCGCTTCGGCGCGTTTCGATCAGGAGCGGGACCAGCCGGCGCGAGTTCGTCGGCCCGATCAACGTCGGCCGCAGCCACAAGAACTCGTAGCCGCCCGCCGCGCCCGCGCTCAACGCGGCGTCGGCGCAGGCCACCGCCTCGGGGATCTGCTGGCGGTCGAGATGGGCCAGCCCGCGCCAGACATCGGCGCACGCCACCCCGAACACGTCACCGCACCCGGCGAAGCCCTGCCCGGCCGGCTCGAGCCAGGCCAGGGCCTCGCGCGACTGCCCGGCCGCGGCCAGGCTGGCCCCCAGCGCCATCTGGATGTGGGCGGCCATCCAGGCGTCTCCCGCCCAACGGGCGATCTCAATGCCTTCGCCGGCCGCGCGGCGGGCTGCGGGCAGATCGCCGGCCAGGCCATACGCCCGGGTGAGCCCCCACAGCGGCTCGGCCCGGAAGCGGCGGACCGCCAGGCGCTCGGCCAGTCCCATCGCGGTCTGATAGTTGTCGATGGCGGCGTCGCGGGTCGCGGGGTTGAGCTGCTGGGCGTGCCCCAAGCGGGCCCGGGCCACCGCGGTCATGAAGGGCGCGTCCAGGCGCTCGCTCAGGGCGATGCCCTCCTCGGCCAGGGCCAATGCCCGCCCGGCCTCGCCCCGCAACGAATCGATCAGCGACAGGACCAGCATGGTCTCGCGGTGCGAGCGCGGGGGCGGCTCTTCGCCCCGGGCGATCCCGGCCCGCTCGCCGGCCAGCCAGCCCTCCAGGATCCCCCGGGCCTCGTCAATGCGCCCGGTCCGCAGCTTGATCCGCACGCTCAGGGTGTCTTCGACCGGCGGGCCGCCCCGGGCGGCCTGGGCCTCGGCCCGCAGGCGCTCGGCGTCCTCGGGATGCCCGGCGTTGAGCCGGTTCTCGGCCAGCATCTCCAGCATTCGGGCGTGCTCGGCCGGCGCGTCCCCGCCCGACAATCGCATCGACTCGAGCAGCAGTGATTCAGCCCGGGCCGGCTGGACTGTGTCGAGATACACCGTGACGCGGGCGCGCAAGGCCTGGCCCACCCCGGCCAGATCGCCCCGCTCGCGCCAGATCTGTTCGGCCCGGGTGTAGTGGCCTTCGGCGTCCTCAAAGCGGCTGCGCAGGCGGGCGATATCGCCCAGCAGCAATTGCAGCGCGGGCCGGGCGGCGGTGAGTTCGGCGGGCAGCGCGGCCAGCCATTCGGCGACGGCCTTTAGCCGGCCAGCCTCGAGGGCCGCCCGGCCCGCCCGCTCGATGTCGTCGGCGGCGTTCGCATCGTCGCGGGCGGCCAGGGCGTGCCGGGCGGCCGACTCGGCATCGCCCAACGCACGATAGTGGGCGGCGGCGCGGCGCTGCAGGCGCTCGGCCCGGTCCGGAACCCGGGCGAGCTGGGCGCGCAGAAAATCGTGGAAGAGCACGTGGAAGCGATAGTGTTGCTCGCCCAGCCCGACGACAAAGAGCCCCGACTCATGCAGCCGGCGCAGGGTCTCGCCCGCGCCGCCCGTGCCGGTCACGGCGTCGCAGGCGGCTGGGGTGAGCTCGCGCAAGACGGAGGCATCCAGCAGGAAAGCCTGGAGCGTGGCGGGCAGGGCGCGCAGCACGTCCCGGGCGAGGTATTCGAACAGGGCGTTCCGCCCGGCTGGGCGCTCGCCGGCGACTGCCCGGGCGATCCGCTGGCGCCGGTCTTCGGGGCTGGCCTGGGCGCCGTCGGCGCGGGCTGCGCTCTGCCAGACCAGTTGGAGGCCCATCGGCCACCCTTCGCTGATCCGGGCGATGCCATCGATTTCGCCCGCATCCAGGCTGAGGCCATACACGCGCTCGAACAGGTCCCGGATCTCCTCGGGTTGAAAAGCGAGCGTGTCGGCGCTGAGTTCAAGCACCTCGCCCCGCGCGCGCAGACCGGGCAGGGCGCTGCTCGCCAGCGGAATGCGGGTGGCGATCAACAGGTGGACGCGCGGCGGCAGGTTGGCCAGCAGGCGGTCGAGCAGGCGCTGGACGGCCGGCGCGTCGGCGGCGAAGTGGTAGTCGTCGATGACCAGCAGCACGTCCCGGGCGCACTCGTCCAGGGCGTTGGCCAGCGCGTCGACGACCCGCGTCCAGCCTTCACCGAGCCGGGCGGCCTCGGCCAGGCGGGCGGCTGGCCCGCCTGGGAAATCGGGCAGGCGCAGGCGGAGCGCTTCGATGAGATAGGCCAGGAAGCGGGCGGGCTCGGCGTCATCCTCGCTGACCGTATACCACGCCCAACTCACGGGTATCTCCCCGGCGACAAAGGCGGCCAGGGTGGTGCTCTTGCCATACCCGGTCGCGGCCTGCAGGATCGTGACCGGGTGCTCCAGCGCCTCCCCCAGCAGCCGCATCAGGCGGGGCCGGGCCAGCGTCCGCCGCGCCGCGCGCGGGGGCGCGGTCTTCGAGCGGAGGAGCGGGCTGGGGGCGGGCATCTCTCGTTTGGTCAACGTCAGTGGTAAGGTTTGATAACGTGGCCATAAGCCCTTATCCACCTGACCAAACTTTATTCACCTGACCAAACCTGACGAACCAGCAATCCACATCTCCAGGGTCGCCAGAGCTTCGCCAAGCGAGGCCCTGCCAAACCCCAGCCTGAAATAGCCCGGACGCTCGTAGAGCTCGCCGGGGGCAAGCAGGACGCTGCAACCTTCGACGACGCGCTGGCAAAAGTCCTCCGTCGTGCCCGCGCCGCGGTACTTCACAAACCCGATCGGGCCGGCCTGGGGGCGGATCCACGAGAACAGATCCGGGCGTTGGGCGAGGAAGGCGTCGACCAGAACGAGATTGCGCCGGATCAGCCCGAGGTTGCGCCGGACCAGGATTTCGCGGTGGCGCAGGGCGATTGCGGCCAGAAACTCGCTGGGCGCGCTGGCGCAGATGCTGAGGTAGTCCTTGACGCTGGCCATGCCCGCAAGCAGGGCGGTGTTCTGGCTGGCCGCCCAGCCGATGCGCAACCCGGCCAGGCCATACGCCTTCGACATCACCCCCAGCGAGACCGCCCGCTCGCCCAGATCGCAGGCGGCCGGCAGGCGCAGGGCGGGGTCGTGTTCGAGCTCGCGATACACCTCGTCGGAGAAGACCACGATCCCGCGCGCCTCGGCCAGATCGATGACCCGCCGGAAGGCGTCGGCGCTGAATTGAAACCCAGTCGGGTTGGCTGGCGAGCACAGGTAGAGGGCCTTCGTGTTCGGCTGAATCAGGCCGGCCAGCGCGTCCAGGTCAGGCATCCAACCGTCCACCTCGCGACCCGGCCACGCGCTGATGGCGCAGCCCAGCGCGCGCGGGATGCTGAGGGCCGCCTGGTAACACGGGGTCTGGACGATGACGTGATCGCCTGGCCCGACCAGGGCGTTGAAGAAGGTGTAGATCGCCTCCTCGGCCCCGGTGTGCACGTGAATCTGCCCGGGCGTCGTGGCCGTGTAGAGCGCGGCGATGGCCTCGCGCAGCTCGGGCGCGCCGGGCACCTCGGTGTAGCCCAGCCAAACCTGCTGCAGGCGCTCGGCCGCCCCCGGTTCGAAGGCGAGGATCTCGCCGATCGGGCGTGATTCGCAGTCGCTGGACGAGAGCATGTAGCGGGCGCTGAACTCGTATTTTGCGTAGTAGCGCTCGAGCTTGAAGGGTTCGATGGGCATCGTGGGTCGATTATGGCGCACTTGTCATGCTGAGCGTGCCCACAGAACCGGGGCACGCCTTTGCGTCGCGGCGCGCGAAGCATCTCTACGTTGGCCGGGCGGGCTCTAGCCTGCCGAAGGAGAGACCCTTCGCCGGGCCGCTCCGCGTGCGTCGGCCGGAGCCCTGTGGCCCGGCTCAGGGTGACACGTCGCCAAGTTTTCACATCCTCCAGCCCGTCTCCACAAGTTCTCCATCTCCCGGCGCTATGAATGAGCCACTGAAACAAAGCCCCTCCGGAAATAGTTCTGGTGGGACTTCAAAATCGCAACTGATTGCATAAGGAGAACAACAAAAACATGAATACGAAAATGATCAAGATCGCAAGTGCGGCCGCTGGCGCGGCCATCGTGGCGGGGCTCGCCTTCGCCGGTGTCGCTTCCGCCCAGACCCCTGGGCCGAGCCAGACTCCCGTCCCGGGCCGCGGCCCCATGCGCGGGACACCCCCGACCGGCGCCCCCGCCTACGGGCGCGGCCAGATGCAGAGCGCGCCAGCCAATGGCCAGCGCGGTGGCCGGATGGCCGAGCAGGGCTACGGGATGGGCGGCTGGGGCGGATCGCAGGTCTCGATGGTCAGCGCGGCAGCCGACAAACTCGGCATGACGGTTGCTGACCTGACGGCCGAACTGAAGACCGGCAAGACCATTGCCGCCGTTGCCGAGGCGAAGAAGGTTGCGCCGAGCGCCATCGTCGATGCCATGCTGGCCCCGCGCAAGGCGCAGCTCGACACCCAGGTGACGGCCGGACGGCTCACCCGCGAACAGGCCGACACGATGCTGGCCCAGATGCGGGCGACGATCACCCCGAAGTTGAGCGAGCCCTGGACGGCCAATGGCCCGGGCAACGGCGTCCCAGGCAGCGCCTTCGTCGACAAGGACGGCGATGGTGAATGCGATCAGATGCCGGAAGGCGGCCGCCAGCAGGCGCCGGCCGGTGGTCGCGGAATGCAGCGCGGACCGAGGATGGGTCGGTAAGCCGATCACGGAAGACACGGAATCTGCGGATTCCACCGAGGCGCTCGCAGTGCATCCACTGCGAGCGCTTCCGTGTTTTTCGTGATGCTGGGCGAACACCTTAAAGGTTGGCCCGCAGCGGGTCGAAGTGGGTCGACGCGTACAAGGGCCAACCTTTAGGGTGTTCGCGTGTGGATCTAACCTCTCCACCACCTCTCCTCCACAGGTTCTCCATAGCGCTTCGCTAATCTCATGGGAGCCAGGTAGATCTCTTCGAAATCGATGTGCCCCGGCGGAGCCGGGGCACATCGATTTCGAAAAATCCCCACAGTGAGGAACCCGATGAACCCGCAAACCACCCTGAAGAAACTCAATCTCGACTTCACCAACAAGACCCCCGCCGCGACCCGCCGCCGGCGAATGGTTTGGACCCAGCGCGCGCGGCACCTGAGCCAGGCTGCCTTTGCCGCATTCATCCTCGGCAGCAGCGTCGCCCACCACCTGGCCACCGATGACGGCGCCACCGCCTCGATCGACGCGCTGTGCCCGTTTGGTGGGATCGAAACGCTCCAGAAGTGGATCGTCAGCGGTGGGCAGTTCATCGCCAAGACCCACGCTTCGAATCTGATTCTGCTCTTCGCCGTCGTGGTGGGCACCCTCATCGCCGGCGGCGCCTTCTGCGGCTGGGTGTGCCCCTTTGGCGCAACCCAGGACCTGCTCTCCGCAATTCGCCGCCGCCTGAAGATCCCCGAGATCCACGTGCCCGAGAAGCTCGACCGCGTGTTGCGCTACGGGCGCTTCGTCACCCTTGGGCTGATTCTGTTTCAGACTGCGCTGACGGTCAAACTGTGGTTTGCCGACTTTGACCCATACCGCACCCTGTTTGGATTGGATTGGCTGTATGAATTTGACTGGATCGTAAGCTGGCCGGCCTATGTCGTGACGCTCGGGGTGCTGGGCGCGACCCTCTTTGTCGAGCGCGGTTTCTGCCGGTATGCCTGCCCGCTCGGCGGCGCCATCAGCGTCCTGGGCCGATTCAGCCTCCTGCGCATCCGGCGCGACGGGCCATCCTGCAAGGGCTGCGCGGTATGCGAGATCCCCTGCCCGGTCAAGCTCCATGTTGCCACCGCCAACGTGGTCAGCAGCAACTGCATCGGCTGCATGGCCTGCGTCGACGCCTGCCCGCGGCATGGCTCGCTCGAGTTGAAGCTCCATCCGACCTGGATCGACCCGATCCTCAAGATCTTCAAGCGCCCGGCCAAGGCCCAGCTTCCGGTCTCCGGGAAATAAAGGAGAACACATCATGCGTGTCAATCCCATCTTCGTCCCGCTTCTCTTTGTGTTCGTGCTCCTTGGAACCGTGTTTGGCTCGCAGCTGCTTGGCCTGTGGTCGGTGACCGGCCGCAGCGCGGTCAACACCGCAAACATGACAGCCGCCGATCTCAAGGGCTGGATGACGTTGACCGACGTCATGACCGGGATCAAGATCTCGAAGCCCGAGCTGTATGACCTGATGAAGATCCCCGCCGACGTGCCCGAGACCGCGGCCCTGAAGGACCTCGAGAAGATCGTCCCGGGGTTTGAGACATCAACGTTGCGCGATGCATTGACCGCCCGCGGCGCAGTAGCGCCTGCGCCGGTGCAGGCGGCCCCGACCGCCGTCGCGCCAACCCCCGTGGCGCCAGCGCCGGTGGCGCCAGCGCCGGTGGCGCCAGCCATCCAGCCGACCGTGCGCATCACCGGCACCGGCGCGCTCAGCGCCACGCACGCCAGCGACGACGGCCTGCGTCCGACGCCTACGGCGCTGCCGCCCGGCGTGACCCTGACCGTCGATCAGATCAAGGGCAGCATGACCCTGCGCCAGGTCAGCGAGCAGACCGGGGTGCCGCTGGGTGCGATACTCGAGGCGTTGGGGCTGCCCGCCGATGTTGGGGTCGACACCGCGCTCAAGGACCTGATCAGCGCGGGCAAGCTGACCGAAGTGACGCAAGTGCGCGACGCGGTGACACGCCTGCAGGGAAAGTGACATGGCACAACGGATTCTGGTCGTCGACGATGATGCGCAGATTGCGCGGCTCGTTCGGACCTATCTCGAGAAGTCGGGCTTCACAGTCCTGACCGCCGCCAACGGCGAGGATGCGCTGCACCTTATCCGCTCGGAGAAGCCCGACCTGGTCGTCCTCGACCTGATGCTCCCCGACCGGGATGGCTGGGAGATCACCCGGATCGTGCGGCGGGATGAGGCGCTCAAGGACCTGCCGATCATCATGTTGACCGCCCGGGTCGAGGATACCGACCGCATCGTCGGACTGGAGTTGGGGGCCGACGACTACATCCCCAAACCCTTCAACCCGCGCGAGGTGGTGGCCCGGGTGCGGGCGGTATTGCGCCGGGTGGGATCGATATCCTCGCCGTCGAAGGTGCTGCGCTCGGGCGAGTTGGCCCTCGACCTGGATGGGCACACCCTGATGCTGAACGAACGGTCGGTCGAGGTGACCCCGACCGAATTCGAGCTGCTCAAGGCCTTCATGGAGCAACCCGCCCATGCCTATTCGCGGGCCGAACTGATCGAGCGCGCGCTGGGCTATGACTACGCAGGTGGAGAGCGCACGCTGGACAGCCACATCAAGAATCTGCGCAAGAAGATCGAATGCGACCCGACCCATCCGGTTTACATCCTGACCGTGTATGGGGTGGGCTACCGCTGGGGGCTGCGCGAGTGAACCGCCTGTGGGTACGGCTCACCCTGGCCTTTGCCCTGATGGCCGTCCTGGGCGCGGGGATGGTCGCGGTCTTCGCCAACCGCGGCCTCGGGGCCCAGTTTCAGCGCTATCTCGGCCAGAGCCGGATCGTGGAGTTTGGCCTGCAGGAGACGCTGCCGGAGTACTACGCCCTGCACGGGAGTTGGGCGGGGCTGGATGAATCGCTTGTGGTCGCCCGCGGGCGCGGGCCGGGTTTTGGCGCGGGGCAGGGCCGCGGGGGTGGCGAGATCATCGTTGCGGATGCCGAGGGCCGGATCGTCTCGCCCGCCAGCCGGGCCGGCGCGGCGCTGTCGGCGGCCGAGCGCGACATCAGTGTGCCCATCGTTGTCGAGGGCCGGACGGTCGGGCTGGCCGCCGTGCTCATGCCCTCCACCCTCCAGTTCAGCGCCGCGGCGGCCCTGTTCCTTTCGGAGATCAACCAGGTCCTGATTCAGGCGACCGCCCTCGCGGTCCTGGCAGGAGGGCTGGCCGGACTGGTCATCGCGCGGGGGATCAGCCGGCCGCTGGGCGAGCTGGCCACCGCCGCGCGGCGGGTGGCGGTCGGGCACTTAAGCGAGCGGGTCAAGGAGCAGGGCAGCGAGGAGGTGGCCAACGTGGCCGCCGCCTTCAACGAGATGACGGTGAACCTGCAGCAGGCCGACGCCCAGCGCCGGGCGGCCGAAACCCTGCGGCGCAACATGGTTGCCGATATCGCCCACGAACTACGCACCCCGCTCACGGTCATCCAGGGCAACCTGCAGGCCATCCTCGACGGGGTGTATCCGCTTGATCTGAATGAGATCGAAACGGTGCATGCCGAGACCGCCATGCTCAGCCGGCTGGTCACCGATCTGCGCGAGTTGTCGCTGGCCGAGGCCGGCCAGCTCGCGCTCAACACCACAACCCGGCCGCTTGGGCCGCTGGTCGAGGGCGCCGCGCAGCGGCACGCCGAGATGGCCGCTGCAAAGGCGATCGCCCTCGATGCCGAAATCGCCGAGGGGCTGCCGCTGGTCCCGCTTGATCCCGATCGCACAACGCAAGTAATCAATAATCTTCTGTCGAATGCCCTGCGCTACACGCCGTTGGGCGGGCGGGTTTCGGTCGCGGTAACCGGCAACCCGGACGGCGTCCGTGTCACCGTGCGCGACAGCGGGCCCGGGATCGCGGCGGAGGACCTGCCGCGGGTATTTGACCGCTTCTGGCGCGGCGAGAAGTCGCGGGCGCGCGAGAAGGGCGGGAGCGGGCTGGGCCTGGCCATTGCCCGGCAGTGGGTCGAGGCGATGGGCGGGCGGATTGGTGTCGAGAGCCGACCCGGCGAGGGCAGCGCGTTCTGGTTCAGCCTGCCGGTTGCAAGTGACGCAAAGGGATAGCCTCGGCGGAGTCGGGGCTATCCCTTTGCGTCACTTGCGCGCCTGCGCCAGCATATAACGCAAAATCTTCAGCGTCGTCGACGTCCAGGCCGATGCTCTTTGAGCGGTACCAGGCTGGCTCGATCCCCGCCGCGCGGGCGAGGGCGGCATGCCGCGGGGCGCTGCCGGGCCCAAACGCCACGTCGATCGCGTCGGGCGGGGCCAGAAGCAGAGCATTGGTGCCGCGCTCGTGGCGGTCGGGGGCGATGACGACAGCGGGCGGGCGCCCGGCCAGGGCAATGATGGCGGCCACATCGTTGCCGGCGAGCAACCCGATGTCGCCGGGCACGATCAGCAGCGCCCCGGCCCCATTCAGGCCTCGCGGGCCTCGCGCAGGGCGCCGTTCAGCCCGGCCTGCCGCTCGCGCAAAACGTCCACCCCCCATGTATCCGCCCAGCCCGCCACGACAGGGTCGCGGGTGATGATGATGATGCGCGCAACCGCTTCGGAAGTCTGCAAGGCGCGCACCGCGCGCTCGAGCGTGTCGCGCATCAGCGCGGCCCGGGCATCCAGGCTCAGCGTCCCGGCCAGCCGCGTTTTGGCGCGGGCCAGGTGCTTGACCGGAATGACCGCGACCAGCGGGCCCACGAATCGATCACGCGGTCCGGCAGCCGCCGAGCTTTTCCGGGCGCAGCTCGTCGGCAAAATTGACGATCTCGCAGCCCAAGCGGGCCCGGTCGTCCATGTCCTTCATGATCGTGTTGGTGACCAACACACCCAGGCCCATGGCCTGAATCTCGGCCTCGTATTTGGCGTCCTGGACATCCAGGACAAAGCCGTTGATAAACTCGGCGTAGTGCCGGGCGACGGTCGCCGCGGACGGCTCCTGCCCGAGCTCGCGCATCATCTTTGCGGCCGGACCCTTGATCGCCTCACCGCCGACGATGGGTGATACCGCGATGATGGGGGCCGAGGCGTTCATCATCGCGTCGCGCACGCCGCGGGTGAGCAGGATCGGATCGACGCTGAGATATGGGTTCGACGGGCAAAGCACAATGAGGTCGGCGATTTCCAGCGCGCGCAGGACGGGCAGGGTGGCCTCAGCCCGTTCCACACCCTCGAAGCGCACCCCGGTCACCTTGGGCTGCCAGCGCAAACGAACAAAGTACTCCTGGAAGGCGAGCGTTCCCGAATCGGTGTCGACGACGGTCCGGACGCGGTCATCGCTCATCGGCAGCACCCGCGGCCCGACTCCGAGCGCCTTTGAAAGCGCCTCGGTGATCTGGGTGAGGGTATCCCCGGCGCGCAAGGCCTGGGTGCGCAGCATGTGGGTGGCGAGGTCGCGGTCGCCGAGGCGAAACCACGGGTTGGCGCCATAGCCCTCGAGCATGCCGTAATTGGTCCATGTGTCGCCGGCGATCCCCCAGCCTGACTCGTTGTTGGCGATGCCGGCGAGGGTATACATGACCGTATCCAGATCAGGCGAGAGCTTCAAGCCATACAGCTCAAAATCGTCGCCGGTGTTGACGATGACGGTCAGGTGTTCGGGTCCGACGCTGCGGGCCAGGCCATCGGCCATCTTGGCGCCGCCAACACCGCCCGCGAGCGCGACGAAGTTCATGTTGAGATTGTGTCGCCGCAGGCGATAAATGTCAAACGACTGATCTGGACCAGAAGCCGTCCTCAGATGTCTGGCGCGACCATGCTCCCCGCGCTTCGCGCGGGGAGCATGGTCGCGCCGCTCATTTTTGGGAAAGCCTCTACACTTTTGGGATGAAAAAGCGTGTTTCTGTTCCTGCGTCCGGTGACGCCGGCGCGCGCTATTCGGAAGTTTACGAAGTGGTCAGGCTGATCCCCGAGGGCCAGGTCATGAGCTACAGCGGGGTGGCTCGCCAGATGGGAAGGCCCGGCCTGCAACGAATGGTGGGTTATGCGTTGCGATCGTTGGCCGGATCAGACCACGATGTGCCGTGGTGGCGGGTCGTCAACGCCCAGGGCCGAATCTCGAATGCCTATGGCCCCGAGACCCAGCGCGAGCGTCTTCAGGCCGAGGGTATAACGGTTTCAGACTATCTTTTGCTCGACCTGCCGAAATACGACGCCGAGGAGTTGGTGTCCGCCCGGCTGCAGGCCCGGCGCGCGCGCGAGTCGATCGCCCCGCATGCGCGAAGACGGGGGTAGGGGCTTCATCCCAGCGGATTCCACACTCGTTCAAAGCCCAGGCCGGCGAAGTCCTTGGTATTCACAGTGGCGAATTCGCTGATACCGTGCTGGAGCAACACCAGCGCCACCCGCGCGTCGTAGAGCCGGCGATAGGCGAAATCGCGCTTTGCGGCAATTGCCCAAAGTCGATCGTGCAGGGCCCGGCTGTCTGGGGGAAAGCCAAGCACGCGCCAGCGCGGGTGGCGCCTAAACTGTTGGATGACATCGGCGGCGCCGCGCGCATCCAACGGTTGGGCGACAACTATCGGATTTCGCAGCAGTCGATACAGCTCGGCCAACATCAGTTCGGAGAGGGCGACGTTCTCGTTTGTTTGAAGCGATTCGAGGAACTTCAGCGCTCGGACATGCTGCGGCGCATCGGCATTGAGCGCGTAGAACAGGATGTTGGTGTCAATGCTAAGCATGTCATCGACCCTTCCGCAATAGCGCTTCCTCGGCCTCGGAGGTCTGGGCAATATCCTTGATCTCGGCATCGCTTAAACCCCGCCAGCCGAGATGGCGTGGCGCAGGCAGATGCCATACCGGATGGATTTCCTCGGGCGGTGGATATTGACTAAGGATGAGCTCGAGCCCCCGCCGGACCAATTCGGTCATGGAGATCTCGCGCGCCTCGGCCAGCCGCTTGGCGTGCTGATAGACATCGTCGGGGAGTTGTATCTGGGTGCGAACCATGATGTCGATTTTACATCAGAGCGAATCTGTAATCAGTTTCTAGGAAGCGATACCCCCGCCCCGGTGTACGCCGGGGCGGGGGTATCGCTTCCGGAGAAATAGACAATCTCCTGCCGCTTGACATCCCGGCGTTTCTGCGGACAATTCATACTCTTTCTCACCGGCCCGGAGTGTTGCGGGCGGGTTGGACGCCATGATGCGGCCATTGAGCGCAGCGGGACAATCGGCGCATGCGCGCCGACTCCGTGCGCGCCCTGGCGCTGTCGATGGCGATGAGCGAATCCATGAGGACCGCTCAACCCTGAACAATCGAACGCGGGAGCGGGCCGGAGCCTGTTCCCGCGTTTTGTTTCCGCCCCAACCCGGCGGACAGGAGACAGGGATGAATAGCGATGGCAGCCAGCGTCCGATGTCCGAGGCCTTCCCAACGGAGGCCCCGCTCTACGACGCGCGCTTTGAGCATGACGCTTGCGGGATCGGCTTTCTGGTCGATCTGACCGCCCGCGCCACGCGCAAGACCCTCGACGACGGCCTGCGCTGTCTGGAGCGCCTCGCCCATCGCGGCGCTTTCGACGCCGATGGCAAATCCGGCGACGGCGCCGGCGTGCTGACCTCCATCCCCCACACCCTGCTCAACCGCGAACTTGAACGGGTGGGCCGGCGCGCCCAGCGGCCCGGCGACCTGGCCGTGGGCATGCTCTTTCTGCCCCGCGACCCGGATGCCAACGCCCGCGCCCGCGAGATCATCACCGCCGAGCTCGCCAGGCGCGAACTCCCCATCCTGATGTGGCGCACGGTCACCCATGAGCCGAATGTGCTTGGCAAGCGGGCCCTGGAGATGAAGCCCGATATCCAGCAGGTGCTCATCGAGCGCCCGCGCCGCTTCGCCACTGATCTCGAGTTTGACCAGCATCTGTATCTGGTCCGCCGCAGCATCGAGAACGAGGCTGCCCGGCACGGCCTGCACGGCTTCTACATCGCCTCGCTCTCCTGCCGCACGATCGTCTACAAGGCCCTCGTCTCGTCGATCCACCTGCGCGGCTTCTATCTTGACCTGAATGACGTTGACTACAAAGTCAATTTGATTCTCTTCCACCAGCGCTATTCGACCAACACGTTTCCGACCTGGGAGCGCGCCCAACCGTTTCGGTTCATGTGCCACAACGGCGAGATCAACACTGTCGACGGCAACTCGACCTGGATGCGCGCCCGCGAGCCGATGCTCCAGTCGCCGGTCTGGGGGGGCGAAATCGACGCGCTTCGCCCGATCGTCGACGAGACCAGCAGCGACAGCGGCAAATTCGACAACACCCTCGAGCTGCTCAACCTGGGCGGGCGCGACCTGCGCCACGCCATGAAGATGATGATGCCGCAGGCCTGGGAGAAGGACCCCGACCTGTCGCCGGCGGCCAAGGGCTTCTTCCGCTTTCACTCGGCCCTGATGGAGCCGTGGGACGGGCCGGCCTGCATGGTCTTTACCGACGGGGCGCTGGTTGGGATGCAGATTGACCGGAACGGCCTGCGGCCCGCCCGCTACATGCTGACCACCGACGAGATGGTCTACGCCGGGAGCGAGATCGGGGCCTATGACGTCGACCCCGAGAAGATCGTCGTCACCCGCAAGCTGCGGCCTGGGCGGATGATCTGCGCCGATCTGGCCAACCGCAAGCTGTGGCAGAACGATGAGATCCTCAAGATGCTGTCCACCCGCAAGCCGTATCGCGAGTGGGCCCAGCGCAACCGGGTGCGCCTCGAGGAAATCGCCAACCTGCGGACCGAGCAGCCGGCCATCAACAGCGAGACCCTGCTCAGCCGCCAGGCGGCCATGGGCTGGACGAGTGAGGAAATCACCATGGTCGTCAAGACCATGTATGAGGATGCTACCGAGCCGGTCGGCTCGATGGGCGACGACACGCCCCAATCGGTCCTGTCGCCCAAGCCGCGCCCGCTCTTCAGCTTCTTCAAGCAGCGCTTTGCCGAGGTCACCAACCCGCCCATCGACCACCTGCGCGAAGACCAGGTCATGAGCCTGCGCATGCAGCTCGGCGCGCGGGTGAATCTGCTGGACGAGAGCGAGACCGCCGCCCGCCTGGTGCGGGTCGAAAGCCCGATCCTGTGGAACGAGGATCTCAAGGCCCTCACCCACGTCGAGGACTCGGCTTTTCAGAGCGCCGTCATCGACGCCACCTTCAGCGCGCATCCCGAAGAGGGCGGCGCGTTGCGCCGGGCCGTCAAGCGCCTGTGCGATGAGGTTGAGCGGGCCGCCCGCCTGGGGGCCAGCCTGATCATCCTGAGCGACCGCAAGGTCGGCCCGCAACGCGCGGTGATCCCGGCCCTGCTCGCGGTCGGCGCGGCCCATCACCACCTCATCCGGACCGGGCTGCGCGGCCAGGCCAGCCTGATCTCGGAGACGGGCGAGGCGCGTGAGACCCATCACTTCGCCACCCTGATCGGGTTTGGGGCAAGCGCCGTCAACCCGTATCTCGCCCTCGACACCGCCCGCGAAGCCGTCCAGCGCGGCAAGATCCGCGACAAGACCACGACCGAAGAGCAGGTCGTGCGCAATTACATCAAGGCGGCCGAGAAGGGCCTGCTCAAGATCATGTCGAAGATGGGCATCGCCACCGTCGACAGCTACCATGGCGCGCAGATCTTCGAGGCGGTCGGACTTTCGGCGGGCCTGGTCGCCGAATGCTTCACGGGGGCGCCCTCGCGGATCGGCGGGATCGGCTACGACGAGATCGAGAAGGTCTCGCTGCACTGGCATCACGCCGCCTTTGGCGAGTCGAGCGCGCCGATCAAGCTTGAGCACCCCGGCTACTACAAGGAGCGGGCCGGCGGCGAGTATCACGGCTACTCACAGCGGGCGGTGCACGCGCTGCAGAAGGCGGTCCGGATCCCGGGCTTGATCGAGTACGAGGGCGAGCGAGAGATTGTGACCGGGATTGCCCATGCCCGCGTGCCGGCCTACAAGGTTAACGGCCGCTTTGGCGAGGGCTTCGCGCTCTACAAGGAATTCGCGGCGCCCTTTCACGCGCCCGAGCAGCCGGGCGAGCCGCGCGACCTGGTCGACTTTAACAGCGACCGGGCATCCATCTCGATAGATGATGTTGAACCGTTGGCCGATATCGTGCGGCGCTTCTCGACCGCGGCGATGTCGCTCGGCGCGCTGTCGCCTGAGGCCCACGAGAACCTGGCCATTGCCATGACCCGCCTGGGCGGGCTGAGCAACAGCGGCGAGGGCGGCGAGGAAGACCGCCGCTTTCTGGAAGAGGGCAACAGCGGGATCAAGCAGATCGCGAGCGGGCGCTTTGGCGTGACGCCGGCCTATCTCATGAGCGCGGCCGAGCTGCAGATCAAGATGGCCCAGGGCAGCAAGCCCGGCGAGGGCGGGCAGATCCCCGGCCACAAGGTCACCGACCTGATCGCCCGGGTGCGCCACACCGTGCCGGGCGTGGCCCTGATCTCGCCCCCGCCCCATCACGACATCTACAGCATCGAGGACCTCTCGCAGCTCATCTACGACCTCAAGCAGATCAACCCCGAGGCCAAGGTGAGCGTCAAGCTGGTCGCCCAGGCGGGGGTGGGCACGATTGCGGCGGGCGTCGCCAAGGCCCAGGCCGACATTGTGCTGATCTCGGGCGCGAGCGGCGGCACGGGCGCCTCGCCCCTAAGCTCGATCAAGAATGCGGGCATGCCCTGGGAGCTCGGCCTGGCCGAGACCCATCAGACCCTGCTGGCCAACAACCTGCGCGGGCGCATCCGGGTGCGGGCCGATGGCGGGATGAAGACCGGCCGGGATGTCGTCATCGGCGCGCTGCTGGGCGCCGATGAATTTTCGTTTGGCACGGCCCCGCTCATCGCCGAGGGCTGCATCATGGCCCGGGTATGCCACCTCAACACCTGCCCGGTCGGGGTCGCAACGCAGAAACCCGAGTTGCGGGCCAAGTTCGAGGGCAAGCCCGAGCACGTCATGGCCTACCTGCTGTATGTCGCTCAGGATGTGCGCGAGCATCTGGCTCGCCTGGGCTATCGCTCGATCGACGAGATCATCGGGCGGAGCGATCTGCTGGTGGGGCGCAACCTGGCCGGCGAATCGCCGACTTCCGCGCGTCTGACCGACGTCATGCGCCTGCTCGATCTGACCGGCTTGCGGGCCCAGACCTACACCGATGGGCGCTCGCGCCGGCATCTGATCGTCGCCCCCGCGGCGGTGTCCAAGACCGGGCTGAACGAGGTGATCGTCCGCGACGCCCGCGAAGCGGTCAACGAGGCCTGGGGCGTCCGGCTGCACTACACCATTCGCAACCAGGATCGGGCGATCGGGGCCCGGCTGAGCGGCGAGATCACCAAGAAATACCGCGACACCGAGCTGCCGGCCGGCGCGATTGAGATCAACTTCCGCGGTTATGCGGGCCAGAGCTTCGGCGCGTTCACCACCAACGGCATGCGCCTGCACCTGGTCGGCTCGGCCAACGACTACGTGGGCAAGGGCATGCGCGGCGGCGAGATTTCGATCCGGCCCTTTCCCGAGGTCAGCTACGACTGGAGCGGCAACCACATCCTGGGCAACACCGCCCTGTATGGGGCCACGGGCGGGGCCCTGTTCGCGGCGGGCGCGGCCGGCGAGCGCTTCGCGGTCCGCAACTCGGGCGCGTGCGGGGTGGTCGAGGGTGTTAGCGACAACGGCTGCGAGTACATGACCGGCGGCGTCGTCGTGGTGATGGGCCTGACCGGGCGCAACTTCGCGGCCGGCATGACCGGCGGGATGGCCTTTGTCTATGACCCCGACGGGACCTTTGTCAACCGATGCAACACCGAACTGGTTGACGTCGACCGGCTCACCCATCCGGGCATGAAACGGCTGGTCAAGAGCCTGCTCAAGCGCCACTATGAGTTGACCAACAGCCACCGCGCGCGCGACCTGCTCGTCCGCTGGGACGAGGAGTCGCTCTCCTTCCGGCGGGTCATCCCCAAGGACCGGGTGGCCGAGATCGAGTCGATCAATGAGTTTTCGGATTTCCAACTGACTTGATTATTGTGGGCGATATCCCCTGGCGAAGCCGGGGGATATCGCCCACAATAATCAAAGATCTCGTCCCACCGCATGAAACAAGACCGTGTTCGGCCAATTCTCGCGGTAGAAGAGCTTGCCGAGGGTCTGGATCTGCTGGCGATAGGTTGAGCGATTGAAGATCCGGGTCAGGCTGACGCTGCGCTCGGCGTCGTCGACGACGAAGACGAATTCCGTCACCGAGGGGAACATCGCGAATACCGCCCGCAGGGTGAGATACAGCCGCGACAGGTAGATCGTCAGAAAGGTGGACTGGAAGACAAACAGATATTCGATATTGCTCTCTTCGTAGAGGGCCGTCCACTCCTGCGGGTAGCGCACCCGGCCAGTGGCCTTGAGCAGGCTTGAGAACAGGTCGAATTGCTCGAGGTCGAACTTGCTCCGGAAGTCGACCCGCCAGTTGAAGCGGCCTGACGGGCCGGCATCGCGCGAGATGGCCGAGTCAGCGACGAGCAGGTTGACCAGCACATGCGCGTCGCGCATGGCCTCGGACACGTTGGATTTGGCGCTGACCCGGCGGAAGCTCACATCGGTCTTGTCGGCAATGATGACGGCCAGGGTGGCCGGGTTCAGCCGGGCGAACAGGGCATGCTCCGAGCCGAACTCGACCTCATGGAACAGGGTGACTTCGAGCGCGGTCACATAGCTGTCCAGCGTCTGCGGATCGGCGTCGACGTTGGTGAAGAGCTGGGTCATCAGATACACGCCATACAGGCCGTGCAGTTTGCGGCCGAGCAGATTGCCCATGTCGTGAAGCAACCCGCCGATCACGGCCTCCTTCTCCAGCGTCCCGTTGGCGCTGAGGGGATCAAAGCCGCGGGCGAGAGCCAGCGCATTCCGAGCGACGTTCGAGACGTGCGGGCTGCCGTGGGCGTTGAAGCCGGTCACCGTCTCGCTGTCCAGGGTGAGCTGTTGCAGGTCGAAGACGGCGGCGAACTGGTCGAGCAGATAGGCAAACAGCGTGTCGGGGGTCAGGCGCAGCAAGGCGGCGTAGTCCAGCCGCGGGCGCAGGCGCGACTCCGGTGTGAGCAGACGATCGATGATGTGAGCGGGCGCCTCGAGGCGGGTCAGGAACTCAAGCAGGCTTTCGTTGGTAGCGACCCGACGCAGGGTGTGGCCGTTCTCCTCCTGGGCGCGGATGAACTCGAGAAAGGGACCGGGCAGGGTGAGATGCGGAAAGCGGTGCTGGAGCAGCCCGAAGGCGCGCTCGAAAGAGGTCGGCATAGTAGAGATGATTCTAAACTCCTCGCTGCCGCGGGATTTGTCCGCAGATTACGCAGATTCACGCCGATTTTTTCTTGGCGGGGCTCCTGACACAAAAGAATCGGCGGAAATCTGCGTAATCTGCGGATAAATCCTTTCCCCGTGCCGATTACACTACGTCCGTGTCCAGCACCGGGCCCAAGACCCTGGCCGGCGTCCTCGAGCGGATCACCTTTCAGAACGAGGATACCGGCTACACCATCGCCCGTTTTCTGCCGGACGCGCGCAGCGAGCGCAGCCAGGACAGCCACGGCGATGGGCTCATCACCCTGGTCGGCGATATGCCCGGGGCCGCGGCCGGCGAAGCGCTCGAGGTCACCGGGGTGTGGCAGCACCATTCGCTGCACGGCTGGCAGTTCTCGGTCCGCTCCTACAAGTCGGTGTTGCCCGCCACCGCCCAGGGCATCCGCAAGTATCTGGGGAGCGGGTTGATCAAGGGCGTGGGGCCGCGCACGGCCGACAAGATCGTCGACCGCTTTGGGGTCGAGACCCTGGCTATCCTCGAGACCGACCCGGCCCGCCTGCGGGATGTGCGAGGGATCGGCGCGCGGACCGTCGACCGGATCACCGCCGCCTGGGCCGAACAGCGCGCGATCAAGGACGTCATGATCTTTCTGCAGGGCCAGGGCGTGAGCGCCAGCCTGGCCATCCGGCTCTACAAGCAGTATGGCGACGCGGCCATCACCGTTGCCAAAAACCAACCGTATCGGCTCGCCCGCGAAGTCACCGGCATCGGTTTCAAGACCGCCGACAAGATCGCCCAGGCCATGGGCGTGGCGCTGGACGACCCGGAGCGGCTCAAGGCCGGCGCGCTGTACGCCCTGTCCGAGGCCAGTGACGAGGGCCATACCTACCTGCCCGAAACCGACCTCGGCGATCGCGCGACGGAACTGCTGACCGCCCCGCGCGAGAAGGTCGATGCCGCCATCCGCGACCTGTATGCCGAGCGCGGGGCGGTGGCCGAACGCATTGTTCGCGACGGCGGCGAAGCCCGCTTCGCGCCCCTGCCCGCCCGCCTGGCCGAGCCGCGCGCCGCGTATGGCGCGGTCGCGACGCCGGGCGACACCGGGATCGCGGTATATCTCCCGCCCTTCCACTACGCCGAGTCCAACGTCGCCAAGCAAGCGCAACGCATTGCCGCCTGCCCGCCCGAGCGCAGCCGGCTGGCCGAGTTCCAGAAGGTCGACTTCGCGGCCATGTTCGACTATCTGGCTCGGACCTCCAGCCTGCCGCTGTCTGAGTTGCAACAGGCCGGCGTGAAGGCTGCGCTGACTCGGCCTCTGGCCGCCCTCACCGGCGGGCCGGGGACGGGCAAGACCACCAGCCTGAAGGCGCTCATTCAAGCCCTGCAGGCCAAACGCAAGACGGCCCTGCTGGCCGCCCCGACCGGGCGGGCGGCCAAAAGGCTGTCGGAGGCGACCGGCCTCGAGGCCAAGACCCTGCATCGCCTGCTCCAGCTCAAGCCCGGGGGCGGGGCGGGCTTCGACGCCGAGCATCCCCTCCCGGCCGACATCGTCATCGTTGACGAGAGCAGCATGCTCGACACGCTCCTGGCCAATACATTGCTCAAGGCGATCGGCACAGGCACCCATCTGTTGCTGGTCGGGGACGCTGATCAGTTGCCCAGCGTGGGCGCGGGGAACGTGCTGGGCGATATTCTGGCGAGCGGGGCCGTGCCGGTGACCCGCCTCGATCAGATTTTCCGGCAGGCGGCCGAGAGCGCCATCATCACCAACGCCCACCGGATCAACCAGGGCGTGATGCCGCTGACGGGCGAGCCGATCAACGACTTCTTCATGTTCACCAGCGATGATGCCGAGGCGGTGGCCGCCCTCATCGTCGATCTGGTCACGCAGCGCATCCCGAAGCGCTTTGGGTTGGCCCCGGCCGACATCCAGGTGCTGGCCCCGATGCGGGCTGGGCCGGCGGGGGTCGAGGCGCTCAACACCGGGCTGCAGGCGGCCCTCAACCCCGCCCGCGATGCCAGCCCGCAGCGGTCATTTGGCAATCGCATCTACCGGATTGGCGACAAGGTCATGCAGACCCGCAACAACTACGACAGCGATGTCTACAACGGCGACTCGGGCGTTGTCAGTGAGATCGATTCCGAGGAGCAGATCGTGCGGGTGCGTTTCGATGACGCGCGCAGCGTCGATTACGCCTTCACTGATCTCGACCAATTGGCGTTGGCTTATGCGGTCAGCGTGCACAAATCGCAGGGCAGCGAGTATCCGTGCGTGGTGGTGCCTTTGTTGATGAGCCACTATCTGTTGCTCGAGCGGCGCCTGATCTACACCGCGGTCACCCGCGCGCGCAAGCTGGTAGTGCTGGTCGGCAGCCGCAAGGCCCTGGCGATCGCGGTCCGGAATGCGGCCACCCGTGAGCGTTTCACCGGCCTGCGCGCGCGGTTGCGGGCGGGGATCGCGCCGTAGAGCCGGCCCGGCGGGCCGGCTTGTGTGGCGCGGCGATATGCGTCGGTGCGACGCGAAGCCGGCCCGCCGGGCCGGCTCTACCGCGCCAACGCCTCGATGGCGGCCTTCAGTACCGGATCGGGATCATCCGCCCCGAACTCGTCCCACGCGCCGGCCACTGGAATGTTGGGCGTCAGCCCCGCGCCTTCCCAGTTGGTGCCGTTGGGCAGGCGGAAGACCTCGATGGCGATGCTCATCTTGGAGCCGTCGCTCAGGCGGTAGGCGCGCAGCAATTCGATGTTCCCCGCGCTGGGCTGCCCGATCAGGGTCGCGCCCCGGCCGTACTGCAGCACCCCGGCGAAAATCTCGCCAAAGGACTCGGTATCGCGGCCGATCAGAATGACCAGCTTGACTGAGAATGAGTTGCCAAACTCGATGTCGATGACCTCGAGCGGATCCTTTTCGCCCTTGCGGTTGACGAACTCGCCCGGCGGCGCCTTTGTAAAAAGGCCAAGCGCCGAGGCCAGCTGCGGATACGTTCCACCGCCGTTCTGCCGAACGTCCAGAATCAACCCATCCATCTTGCCATTCGACTGGTTCATCATCTCTTCGACCGCGTCGGTGATCTTGTCGCGGATCGTCTTCTCGTCGAAAGCGGCAATCCGGATATAGCCGACCTTGCGGCTGCCCGGGAGCAACTGGTAGTCGACCAGGACATTGCTGCGGATCACCGCCCGGGAGACCGTCAGCTCGCGCTCGGTCTTGCCCGGGGTGCGGACCGTCAGGCGCACGCTCGTCCCTTCGGCCCCGCGCAGCAAGCCCACCTGTGGCTCGCCCGCGTCGTTTACCGAGGGTTTCCCATCAATCCGAAGCAGGATGTCGTGCGGGCGGATGCCGGCCCGCTCGGCCGGGCCGCCCGGGGTGACCCGCAGCACATACAGCCACTTCTTATCGGGGTTGAAGTTGGTCGACACGCCAACACCGATATAGCTGTCCTCGCCGACATAGCGCGCATCATCCTCCTGCGCTTCCTGCGGATTCAGGAAATACGAGTGGTTGTCGCTCAGCCGATCGATCATGTCGGCCATGGCCTCCCAAAACTGGGTGTTGGACATGCCGGCGTTGATGCGCTGGGTCATCTTGTCGCGCTCGGCCCGCAGGTCCAGGCCGCCGAACTTCGGATCGACATAGTTCTCGTTGATGATCGTCCAGGCCTGATCGAACGTGCGCTGCTGACTGGCTTTGTCGCGCGCGCCGGGGGCTGAAGTCGGAAATGGGCTGTCATTTGGATTCGACGTCGCGGCAGGGCGGGGGGTGGCGACAGCGGTGGCGGGGGCGAGGGTCGCCCCGGGACGGCTCGTCGCAATGGGATTGACCGCGCCGGAGGTGGCAATCGGCGCCGGCGTGCGCCGGGGCGCGGGGGTGTCCTCTTCAAAGAAATCCCTTGTCGGCGCGATGGCTGCGCCCCCTGAATCGGTCCCGATCAGGCTGGCCAAGAAGGACGGGCCGATAAAGACCATGATCGCCAGCGCGCCGCAGGCGCACACCCCAAGCACCGCGGCCACGATGCCGCCGATCAGGCAGCCATTGGCGCGCTTCGGCGCCTGCGGCAGCGGCTGGTATTGGGGATAGGGGGGCGGGTTCTGCATGCGGGTCTCCTTGTGGGCTGACGCGACGGGCATCAGCGCAAGTGAATGGCAGTAGCGTGGGCGACGCCCTTTTGTCCGCGGGCCGCGCCGCTCAGGACGCGCACGGCGATCCATTCGCCGCGGCGGCCCACGGCGGCCAGCGCGGATTTGGGCGCGTCGATCACTTGAAGCCGGGCGCCCGGCTCAATCCGGGCGATCACGCGCGCGCGAGGCGCCGCGCGCAGGATCGCGCCGCGGCTTCCGGCTACGGCTTGCAGTTGCACGTTGCGCCGAAGCGGGGGCGCAAGCGCGGGCGCGTCAAATGGGGCTGCACCGCGCTCGGCCGGCGCGGCTTGCACATACCAGGCCGCCACAAAGCCGCTCAGGCCGTCCTCGGTGACGACCCGCAGCCAGGCGTTCTCCTGACCGATCCGGGCGGCCACAAGCGCGGGCGCTTCGAGGGGGGTCAGGAGCGTTCCCACGGGCAGCAGCCGCTTCTGCGGGCCGGTCACCGGACTCTCGCGCAGGCGCAACCCGCCGATCGCCCGCACGTCCGGGTCATCGGCGACGATGACGCGCAGGGGCGCATCCGCGCTGTCGCCCGTTACGCCGCCGGTCGACAGCGGGCCGTCGATTTCGACCACGTAGGTGATGATCCGATCCGGGGTCCTGCGCCCAAAGCCATACCCCGCCATCAGCGACGTTTCCGGCCGGGCGTCCACCGGCCATGGATCGGAGATGAGGTAGTCGTCGCCTTCCTTTGCGGTGACGATCACCCAGTGCGTGTCGACCTGCGGGCTGGGGGCCATGTCGACCTCGATCAGCACCGGGCGGCCGGCGGCCAGTTCGGCGTCGATCTCGCCCAGCGGGGCAGGCACCAGCCGGCAATCGACCCGCCGCCTGGAACTCATGCCCGGCAGCACGCGCGGGATCGCCTCCCACACAAACAGGGCGCCATAGAATCCGGCGTTTCGGCCCAACGCGATGAGTTTTTCATTCAGGGATGCGGGTGTTTCGCGCAACCCGTAGGCGCCGGCCAGCATGGCCAGCGACGTGATGAGACAGCCGTCGCTGCCGATGGTGGTCTGTTCATCTCCGAAGCCGAGACGAATCGCCCGCCAGCGCGGATCGCGTTGGGAAATCGGCGCAAGCTGAATCATCGCTTCGGCGATTGTAGATGAAGAAGCTGTCGGACTCGGTAGTCCCCGGCGAAGCCGGGGACTACCGAGTCCGACGAACATCACTTAAACTAGGGCGAGATGCTTTTAGGATAGTTATGGAGGGGAAATGAGACGAGAAATTCTAGGAATCGCCGCGGTTGCGCTACTTGCGGCAAGTTGTGGCGGGCCGGCCGCGGCGCCGACCGCCGCGGCGGCGGCAGCGTGCCCAATCGGCACGCAGACACCGGCGTTTCTGGTGGTCGATCCGGTCACAACGCCGACCGGCGCGCTTGAAGCTGACGTCAGCATTCGCATTGCGGCCGCGCAGGGCGGGCCGGGCCGGGCCATCCAGAAGGGCGCTGACGCCGGACCAAACGGCACGCTCGTCATCGAGACGGCCTCGGGGGCCTTTGGGGTGAGCCGGATCAAGCTCCTGCCCGACACGTCGCATCGCCTTTCCATCAGCGTGGAATATGACGAAACAGCCAACACCGGCGCGCGGGATGGGGCTGGCAACTGTGTCACCCAGGTCAACCGGCGCAAGCTCAGCGCGATCACGGACCAGAATGGCACACCCCTGGTTATTGTCCAGAGCCAGGCCCTGGCGGGGGCCGGGGCGGGGGCCGGATCCGGATCATCGCCGGTAAGCGGACCGACGATCACGCCCAGCGCGCCGCCGACCGTGGTCCCCGCCAATACCGCGGCTTGCGCCGACGCGGCCGCGTTCGTGTCCGACGTCACCATCCCGGATGGCAGCGATGTCGGGGCGAGCACGCCGTTCAACAAGGTCTGGCGGGTGCGCAATGCGGGCGTATGCGCCTGGACGACTGGCTATGGCCTGGTCCGGACCAGCACCAGCGCCGGGTTCAACGCCGCCGAAGGCGCCGCGCTGACCGCGGTCGTCAATCCGGGCGACAGCGTCGATGTTGCGATTGGACTGACCTCGCCGGCCGCCGGGGGCTCGTATCAGGCCGCCTATCGGCTGCGGGCGCCCGATGGCACACCCTTCGGGCCGTCGCTGACCGTCGCCTATAACGTGCCCGGCGTCATTGCGCCTTCTGGTTGCAGCGGCACGCCGGTCATCGCGTCCTTTGTCGCGCCGCGCTTGAACCCCACCAGCAATCAGTTCACCCTGCAGTGGGGGGCGGTGACCAACGCCGACGGGGTCGAGATCGACAACGGGATCGGGCCGGTGGCCTCGCCCGGCGAGCGCTCGGTCACGATCGCGGCCAACAAGACCTATCGCATCACTGCCAAGTGCGGGGCAACCACCGCAAATCGCGAAGTTGCGCTGACCTACATTGCGCCTGTCGCCATCGTGAGCTTTGCCGGCAACTGGGTCACCAACTTCGGGACGATGAATCTCACCCAGTCCGGAACCAGCGTCACCGGCTCGTATGTCAATGCGTTCAGCGGCGGAAATGGCACGGTGAATGGGACCGTCTCCGGCAACACGCTGAACGGCACTTACACCATTGGCGGCGGCTCGGGCAGCATCCAGTGGACGATCAACGGCAACACCCTGGATGGGAACTGGGGCGGGAGCAGCCAGTGGTGCGGGGCGCGATCCGGGAATGCCTTCCCGAACGGCTGCAGCTTCGCCGGAAGCTGGGTGGCCAGTGTGGCGGGGAACACCGCCTGCGCGATGACCCTGACCCAGAACGGCACAACGGTCAGTGGCAGCTACTGCAATGGTTCGCTCAGCGGGAACGTGAGCTATGCGTCCACGGGCGCGGTGCTCACCGGGAACTGGAACACGGGCGGGACGGGCACGCTCAAGTTCTATCTGGCGAGTTACAACGGAGACACCTTCCAGGGCAATTGGAACACCAGCAATGCCTGGTGCGGCCGGCGCTCGAGCGCGACCCTTCCGGGCACCTGCCTCAAGTGATCTGACTGCGGGAGAGAGCGCGCGCTCTCTCCCGCTATCCCGCCATCAGCCAGATCAAGTCCACCGCCGGGTCCTTGATGCCGGTGTAGGCCTCGCCATCATGGGCATGATATCGGCCGAGTTCGCGCTTGAGCCGGGCATAGGCCTCGGCGGCTTCGGGCGCGCCGCGCAGAAAATCGCGGAAGCGCAGCGGGTAGGCCTGATTGGGCCGGCCCGCGGCGCGGACGTGGATGTGGGCGGGGCGCTCGCCTGAGGGCGCCTGAAAATAGGCTTTCTCCCAGTCGCTGTCCGGGCCGGTTACGCCGGGTGGGCGATGGTCGCAAGTAATCTCTGAACGGTGGACAAATCCGGCGCCGGTCAATGCGCCGGCCACGGCGTCCACCGTCGCCGCATCCAGATCAGCAAGCGTGATCTGCATGTCGATGACGTCCTTGGCCGCCAGCCCGGGCACGGCGGTGGAGCCGATGTGGTCGATCCGCACGGCGAGCGGGCCCAGCGCGGCTTGCAGGCGGGCGATGAGGGCCTCGGCTTGCGCGGGCCAGGTGGGATCGGAATCAACGATCTGCCAGGATCGTATCGGCGCCAGGAAGAGCGCCATCGTGACGACATCGTCGTAGACGCCGTCCAGCAGGCGCGCCCGCGCGTGGCGGCCTTCGCGGGCGAAGCCCATCCGCTCATACAGGCGAATCGCAGCCGTATTGGACGCGTAGACCTCGAGCTCGACCCTTTCCAGACCGACCTTGCGCGCGCCGTCGAGGGCGGCCGCCATCAGCCGGCGACCAATCCCCTGTCCGCGCCAGGCCGCGCGCACCCCCATCCCCAGCCGGCCAACGTGCCGAAAACCTTCGCCCATACGGGCATCGATGTCGCACCAACCAAGCACCTCATCGCCGTCGACGGCGGCGACCTGGGGCATGCCCCGCTCGATCAGGCTGCGCACCCAGGCCCGGGTGGTCTCGAGCGGAAAGCCGCGCACCCCGCCCAGCCAGCGCCGCTCGCGGGCAACCTCATCGACGGCCCGCCAGAACCCCTCGACGCGAGTCTCGTCCATCGGGATGATGTCAATCATGGAGGCTTGATTTTAGCGGGGCGCCTTCGCGAGGGCATGTTCGCTTCGGATGCGATGTCCCCGGCGGAGCCGGCGATATCGCATCCGAAAGATCCCTATGCCGGGTCCACGGCAAAGCGATAGCCAAAGCCGCGATCGTTGTGGATGTAGGCTGGATGCGCGACGTCCCGTTCGAGCTTCTGGCGCAAGTGCCAGATGTACCGGCGCACATAGCCAATCTCGTTGGCGTATTGCGGCCCCCACACCTCGCGAACCAATTCCTCGGGCGAGAGCACATCGCCAGTGTGGCGCATCAACGCGACCAGGAGCTTAAACTCGGTTGGGGTCAGCGCAATCGCTTCACCGGCCCGGGTGACCCGGCGCAGGCCGAGGTTCACCTCGAGGTCGCCGGCCGAGAGGGTGGCCGCTTCCGCCGCGCCGTGACCGGCGCGGGCGAGCACCGCGCTGATCCGGGCGTGAAGTTGGGCAAAAGAGAACGGCTTGGTGACATAGTCATCGGCGCCGAGCGAAAAGCCGCGCAGCACATCGGCTTCATCGCCGCGGGCGGTGAGCATGATGACGGGCGCCGGGCTGAGATCGCGGATGGCCTTGAGCGTCTCCCAGCCGTCCTTTTCGGGCATTGACACGTCGAGGACGATCAAGTCGGGGTGGTCGGCGTACAACGCTCTCAGGCCCGCTCTCCCGCCATCCGCCGTCGTCACCGCGAACCCCTGCGGGGCGAGGAAACCTGACAACAACTCCAGCAGGCTGCGGTCATCGTCGATCAACAGCAGGCGCGCCATCTCACTCATCCTCCGCGATCTCGGCAATGGGCACAAAGATGTAAAACTCGCTGCCAGGCATCGGGTGATCCGGCGCGACCGGCGAGCGCACACCGATGGCGCCACTCTGGGCTTCGATCAGCCTGCGGGCCAGATAAAGCCCGAGGCCCCAGCCCGCCGGCGCGCTCTCGCGCGCATCGCCCCGGTCGAAGCGGTCGAAGATCCGGGTCTGCGCTTCCGGCGCGATGCCGTGCCCGTGATCCCGCACGCCGATGCGGATGCGCCGGCCGTCCTGCAGACACGCGCTGAGGTGGATGGGTTGGCCGGGTGGCGAGTATTTGTCGGCGTTGCGGATGAGATTGCGCAGGACCTCCTCCAGCAGCACCTCGTCGGCCCAGGCCGGCGGCAGGTCGTCGCAATGGTCCCAGATCAGGGGCCGCGCGGACTGCGACAAGATCACGCCAGCGGCCTGCTCGAGCAGGGGCCGGATCGCCACCGGCCCCGGGTTCACCCGCAGTTTGCCAGCCTCGATCCTCGACAGATCCAGAATTGTCTGGACAAAATCCGTCAGGCGTTTGCTTTCGGATGCCATGATCGCCAGGGTGCCGCGGGAAGTCTGGGGCAGCGCCTTGTCCTGGGTGGCCACCTCGAGCGCGCCGTTCAGGATGGTGAGTGGGGCGCGCAGCTCGTGACTGACCATTGCGACGAATTCCGACTTCATTTCGTCCAGGGAGCGTAGTTGCGCGTTGGCGCGGGCCAGCTCGCCGTTCTGGTGCTCCAGGGCGAGCGTGCGCTCGACGACCTTGCCCTCCAACTCGCGGTTGAGCCGTTCGAGCGTGATTTGGGCCTCATCCTGCGCGTCGACCATCCGGCGGATGTAGCCAATCGCGGCGGCCACCGCGCATGGGCCGACGATCCCAAACAGGAGCACTTCCGCATTGACGAGGGCGGCGATCGGGTCACCGTGGCCAATCTGATGTTCGCCGAACTCATAGGCCGTCGAGAGGACGAACAGAGACAGCGGCAGCGCCCATTGCAGCAAGCGGATATAGGCCCGCTTGCTCGCAATGCTTATCGGCGCCATTTTGAACTTCGTTACGCCCATCATGCTCCGCGGAATACTCGGCCCGCGCGGATGAGTATAGCCATGCCCGCGCGAAATGGCTCAGAAAGAGACACGTCTGAGACATTCGGAGACGCAGTCTGCGCTTCACAAACCCGGCCGCGACCTCTATACATAAGCAAGCTTCAGTGCGGCATTGGATGCCGCAGCCGCAACAAGGGGACACACACGCATGAGCCACGATCTTGAGCCGCTGGATCCCGCCAAGGGCGCCTGGGATACGAAAGAAATGGGACGCCGCCGCTTCCTCGAGGTCACCTTCTGGTCGGTGACGAGCGTGGTAACCGTGGGCGTGGTTGGGTCGGGCGGCCGCTTCCTGGTGGGCAACTCGCTCGAACCGCGCACGGCCAATTGGGTGCAGATCGGCAAGATCGCCGAGCTCAAGGTCGGGGCCGTCAACCGGGTGAACTACGCGATGAAGGCCACCGACGCCTGGCGCGAAGTGGAGCAGAAGGGCGCGCTGTACGCCTATACCGCTGATGGCGCCAGTTACACCGTACTCGATGGCAGCTGCACCCATCTGGGCTGCATTGTGCAGTGGGCGGCCAGCGAGAACCGTTTCCGCTGCCCTTGCCATGCCGCCGAGTTCACCCGGGAAGGCGAGGTCATGAGCGGTCCGCCACCCAAAGCGCTGGGCCGGCTGGAAACAAAAATCCAAGACGGGGCGCTGTTCGCCCGAATCTGAAGCGCACCTCGAGAACAATCACCATGAGCAAAATCGGCGACTGGATCGACAAGCGGACCGGCCTGGGCGGCCCCATCCGCGGCTTCCTGAATTACCCCGTGCCCAAGTACGTGCACCAGAACGTGCTGTACATCCTGGGCGGTCTGACCCTCATCATGTTCATGCTGCAGGCCGTTACCGGCATCATGCTGGCCTTTTACTTCGATCCAAGCCCGGAAGGCGCCTACAACAGCGTGGATTTCATCACCTATCAGTTGCCTCTGGGCTGGCTCATCCGCGGCATCCACCATTACGGGTCCGGCGCGATGGTGATCCTGGTCGCGCTGCACATGCTGCGAACCTACTTCTTCAGCGCCTACAAGAAGCCGCGTGAGATCAACTGGCTGACCGGGGTGCTGCTGCTGTTCGTTACCCTGGCCTTTGGCTTCACCGGCTATCTGCTGCCATGGGACCAGAAGGGCTACTGGGCGACCCGGGTCGGCACCCAGATCGCCGGCTCGGTGCCCCTGATCGGCGACACGCTCATGCAGCTCATGCGCGGCGGCCCGAATCTGGGCCAGGCCACCCTCACCCGTTTCTACGCCACCCACATCCTGCTCCTGCCGGCGATGATCGCATTGCTCATCGCCGTGCACATATTCCAGCTTCGCTATCACGGCATGTCGCCCGCCATCACCGAGAAAAGCAAGGCCCAGTCAAAGTCCTTTGTGCCCTTCTTCCCCTACTGGGTGCTCAATGACGCGATCGCCGGGCTCGGCTTGCTGGCGTTGCTGGTCTTCCTGAGCGCCACCCAGCGCGCGCCGCTGGAATTTCCGGCCGACCCCACCAGCGGAAACTTCGTCCCGCGGCCCGAGTGGTATTTCCTCTTCTACTACCAGGCCCTGAAGTACGTGCCAGGCGCGCTGGAGCCGGTCGCAACCGTGCTGATTCCGTTGTTCATCTTTGGCAGCATGATCCTGTTGCCCTTTATCGACAAGGGCGAGGAGCGCAGGCCGTGGAAGAAGCCGGTCACGACGATCGCCGCGATCTTCTACATCGTCGTCATTATTGGATTCACCGTACTGGCGCTATGAGCGCGCTGTTTGAGCCGTTCGGCACCCCATCAAGAAAGGAGAAAACCATGAACGCCAAATTCCTACCCATCCTGATCGCCTCCGCGATCGCGCTGTCGGCCTGCGCCGGCGCCGGACCGGCAACCAGTCCGCCCAACACCCTGACCGCAGTCAAAGTCGACGCGGCGGCAATGGATGCGGCCGCCTCCTTCTGGGCAAACGCGCCCAAGACTGAGATCGCGACCAAGGCCGCCGACAAGAGCGCCAAGGACGGCCCGAAGATTACCCTACAGGCCGTCTATGACAGCAAGAATGTCGTTGTGCGAGCCGAGTGGGCTGACTCGACCGAGAACACGACGCGGAATGCCTGGACCTACAACGGGACCGCCTTCACACGCGCCGGCGCGCAGGACCGGTTTGCGATGAACTTCCCCATGGGCAATTACGCCAGCTTCTCCAGCAAGGGCTGCGCGGTGGCCTGCCACAGCACCGATCCCGACGAGGCCAAGTGGTGGATGGGCTCCGAGAGCCCGGACGAGCGCTATGACGTCTGGCACTGGAAGTCATCCGAAACCGGCCTGGTGAATCAGGTCGATGATCAGTGGTGGGGACCCAAGGACACCATCACCTCGACCACTGGCCGCAAGAACGATGCAGGCACGGGCGGGCCGGTGACGAATGCGAGCGCGGACGGAAAATCCCCGAAATTCATGAATGGCAAAGCGCCTGACGCGAAGCTCATCCTGTCCGGCGAGGAGATTCCGCTCGATGTGACCAAGCTCAAGGCCGGCGCTGTGATCCCAGGTTATGTGCTCGCGCCGTTCAAGGGCTCCCGCGGGGATGTTGCCAGCAAGGCCACCTTTGCCAACGGCAAATGGGTGCTGGTCTTTACCCGGCCCCTCAGCACCGGCAATGCGGATGACCTCGTGTTCACACCCCCGAAGGCGGTCCCCTTTGGGCTTGCCGTGTTTGACAACGCCGGTGATAACGATCACACCGTGTCGCAGGAAGTCCTGACACTGGCCTGGAAATAGCTCCTCGCCAAAGCCTGAATGCGCAAGCAACATCCCCCGCGCCGGCCTACGCCGGCGCGGGGGATGTTGCTTGCGCATGGACGGACTCGACTATCATTTGCCAGGATGATTGCCGGAGATGACGCGCCCCGGCGAAGCCGGGGCGCGTCATCTCCGGACATTGGATAGTCGCCATGAATAACAAGGTCTACCGTACCGAGCTGAATCCGGTCGCGTTTTTACGCCGGAGCGCGTGCGTGTATCCCGATCGGGTGGCGATCAGTCACGGCGCGCGGCGGATCTCCTACCGCCAGATGGAGGAGCGGGTTGATCGTTTTGCCGCCCAGTTACGGGCGGAGGGGCTGACCCGGGGAGACCGCGTGGCAGTCCTGCTGCCCAACATTCCGGCCATGGCCGAGGCCCATTTTGCGGTGCCCGCCGCCGGGGGCGTGCTGGTCACCCTCAATACCCGCCTGAGCGCGTTTGAGCTGCGGACGATTCTGAATCATTGCGGTGCGAGCGTCTTGCTGGTCGACGATGAGCTCTGGCCGTCGGTGGCGGACCTCGACCTGGCGAAGATGCGGATCGTGCGCGTGTCCGACACGGGCACGGCCGATGACCCCTACGAGGCCTGGCTGGCTGGCGCCCCGTGGACCGGCCCGGTCGAAAGCTGGCTCGAGGACGAGGAAGAGACGATCTCGATCAACTACACCAGCGGCACAACGGGACAGCCCAAGGGCGTGATGTATACCTATCGCGGCGCGGCGCTCAATGCGCTGGCCAATGTCATCGAAACCCGCCTCACGGCCGAGAGCGCGTATCTGTGGACCCTGCCGATGTTTCACTGCAATGGCTGGTGCTACCCCTGGTCGCTGGCCGCGGTTGGCGCCCGGGCAGTCTGCCTGCGCCGGGTCGATTTCGGCCGAATCTGGGAGCTGTTTGAGTCCGAGTCGATCAGCCATTACTGCGGCGCGCCGACCGTCCAGATCGGCATCGTCGGGCATCCCAGCGCCCGCCGCCTTGAACGGCCGATCACGATTGGGGTGGCAGCCGCGCCGCCCTCGCCGACGTTGCTGGCTCAGATGGTCGCCCTCAACCTGCAGCCCACCCACGTCTACGGCCTGACTGAGACCTACGGGCCGATCACGGTCCGCGAGCCGCAAGATGCCTGGAGCGATATGCCGCTCGAGGCCCAGTCAGCGCAACGCGCGCAGCAGGGCCAGGGCAACGTGCTCTCCGATCTGGTCCGGGTGGTCGACTTGAACATGGTCGACGTGCCGCGCGATGGCGAGACGCTGGGCGAGGTCGTCATGCGCGGCAATATCGTGATGAAGGGCTATTACAACGCCCCCGAGCTCACGGGCGACGCCTTCCGCGGCGGCTGGTTTCACTCGGGCGATGTCGCGGTCTGGCACCCGGACGGGAACATCGAGCTGCGCGACCGCAAGAAGGACATCATCATCTCGGGCGGTGAGAACATCTCGACGATCGAAGTCGAGCAGGCCCTGGCCAGCCATCCAGCGGTGCTCGAATGCGCGGTTGTCGCGATTCCCGACGACAAGTGGGGCGAGCGGCCCAAGGCATTCGTGACCCTGAAGGAAGGCGCATCGGTCAGCGCCGAGGCCCTCATCACTCACTGCCGCCAGCGCCTGGCCGGATTCAAGATTCCGGCGGCGATCGCGTTTGGTCCGCTGCCCAAGACCTCGACCGGGAAAGTCCAGAAGTTCGCCCTGCGCGAGCGGGAATGGGGCGGGCGAGTCAAACGGATCAATTGAGGTGTGGTCAGGTTTGATCAGGTGGATAAGGTTTGATCAAGTAGGGCGCCACCTGATCAAACCTTACTCACCTGATCAAACCTGACCAGACCTTACCCACCTGATCAAACCTGACCAGACCTTACCCACCTGACCAAACCTTATCCACCCATGACCCTCGAAATACTCCCGGCGGCCGAGACCGACTGGCCGGCCATCGCCCGTATCCACCAGGAAGGCATCGACACCGGGCACGCCACCTTTGCGACGGCGCCGGCAGCGTCCTGGGCCGAGTTCTCGGACGGCAAGATCGCGGGTTGCAGCCTGGTCGCCTGTATCGACGGTGTGGTGGTGGGCTGGGCGACGCTCAACCCGACCTCGAAGCGGGCCGTCTACGCCGGGGTGGCCGAGCTCAGCATCTACGTGGCGGCGTCGGTCGTCGGCCAGGGCGTGGGCGACCGGCTCATGCGGGCGCTGATCGAGGCCTCCGAGGCGCGCGGGATCTGGACGCTGGTGGCGGGCATCTTTCCCGAGAACACGGCCAGCCTTCGGCTGCACGCTAAGCATGGATTTAGAACGTTGGGCCGGCGCGAGCGCATCGGCCGGATGAGCCACGGCCCGCTGGCCGGGCGCTGGCGTGATACGCTGCTGCTCGAGCGGCGGAGCGCCGTTGTTGGGCAAGCCGAACAATCGTCTGACGCGATATCCCCGGCTCTGCCGGGGATATCGCGTCAGACAAATCCGGACCCTGCGCAAGGAGACGAAACATGACAACCGAAAACACGATCCGCGACAGCGTGCGCGAGAGTTATGCCGCCCGCGCCCGGACCTTCCTCAACCCCGCTGACATCATTCCGCTCACCGCCGCGGAGCCAGCGGCCTGCTGCTCGGCGGAGGGCGCGTGTTGCGCGACATCGGCGTCGGCGGCCGAGCAGGGCTACAAGGCCGAAGATGTTGGCGCGCTGCCGGCCGACATCACCGAGATGACCCTTGGCTGCGGCGATCCACTCAGCATCGCCGGGCTGCAGCCTGGCCAGCGCGTGCTCGATCTTGGCAGCGGGGCCGGCTTTGATTGCTTTTTGGCCGCCAAAAAAGTTGGAGATACGGGCTGGGTGATTGGGGTGGACATGACCCCCGAGATGCTCTCGCTGGCCTGGAAGAACGCGGCCCGGACCGGGGCCCACAACGTCGAGTTCCGATATGGCCACATCGAGCATCTGCCGGTTGAGGCCGAGTCGATCGATGTGGTGCTGTCAAACTGCGTGATCAATCTGTCGCCCGACAAGCCGGCGGTGTTCCGCGAGGCCTTCCGGGTGCTCAAGCCGGGCGGGAAGTTTGCGGTCAGCGATATCGTCGCCGACCGCGAGATCGAGCCGGCGGCGCAGGCCAACATCGGCAGCTACTGCGAGTGTGTGGCCGGGGCGAGCGAGGAGTCGAAATATCTGGCCGACCTGAGCGCGGCCGGTTTCCGCGAGGTGCGGGTGACCGGCCGGGTGCCGTATGCCGATGTGCCCGGCAGCGGCGCGAAGACCTGGAGCGTCAAGGTCGAGGCGCTGAAGTAGCGCGAAATTCATCCGGAAGCGATATGCCCTGCCCCGGCGTACGCCGGGGCAGGGGATATCGCTTCCGGATGACGCTCTGGCTCGCGCGCGGCAAGGTGATTGTTTTGTCACCCGCAAAACGCGCCCGGGGTGTATGATCTTGCGTAACGCGGCAATATCCGTTTTGCGTTGGATCGCGGATGGGTTGTTGCCGCGCTGGGCACACGATGGCGGTCTCTTCTGAGTGGCTAAACGATCTGGCGCAATGTTGCGAAGAGGAATACGCGCGCTTTTTTCGCGAGGCGCAGGCCGCCTCGCCGTGCTGTTTTGACCTCGCCCGGGCGGCGCTCAAGGATCGCGTCCAGGACGCGATGACCCATTTTTACCGGATCTACGAGCCCCTGTGCGCGGGCTGGGTGGCCAGTTTTGGCGGATTCCAGGCCACCGGCGAGCCCTCGCCGGATGTCTTTGTCAACATGGGCTTTGCCAAACTGCTGACCCGGCTGGGCCCCGAGACCTTTGAGCGCTTCGACTCGCTCAGCGCGATCCTGGCCTATCTCAAGAAGTGCGTTATCACCTCGGTGCTCCAGCAGCTCCGCAAGCCGGCCTCAGAGGAGTTGGACGAAAACCAGGCGGTGGCCTTCAGCGCCAACGTCGAGTACGAGCAGATCTTGAATCGTCTGCGCGAGTTGCTGCCCGCGCCGGACGATCAGCGCCTGGCCGATCTGCGCTTTCGGCAGGACGCCAAACCGGCCGAGATCGCGCGGGCGTATCCGGCCATCTGGCCGACCGCCCGGGATGTGTCTGTCGCCCTGCAGCGCATCTTGCGCGCGCTGCGCAAGGATCCCGAGTTGCGGGCCCGGTTCGGGCTGCCGGCCGACCCGGAGGGCGGGCTGTGATAAAGCCAACGAGGCGGGGTTTATGTAATCACAAGCCTGCCGAATAACATGACCCACTCTGATTTGTGCCAGAACCCCCCCGCATTGAGTGAGGACGACCTCTTCGCCGCCATTGACGGTAGCGCAGGCGCCACCATCAACACCCATCTCGCCATATGTGGGTATTGCGCCCGACGGAAAGAGAGCCTGGCCCGTGAGATGCAGACCCTGGAGGGCGGGCTGAGGGGGCAGATGTTCCGGCAGGGCTGTCCGGATGCCGAGACGCTGGCGGACTACGCCCTGGGCGCGCTGGCAGGCCCAGCCAAGGCGGCGATCGACCAACACCTGAGCACGTGTTTGCGCTGCTCGAAGGAAGCGGCCTGGGTGCGCGAGGCGCTGGCCCCGGCGGTCGCGCAGCCAAAGCGCGCGCTCCGGGCCGATCCGGAAATTGAGCCCTTTGACGTTCGGCTCATCCGTCAAGTCAAGCGCATTTTCGCCACCTTGCTGCCCGTCCAACCCCAGTTTGCCCTGCGCGGCGAGTCCGACACGCGCGTCTTTACGGCTGAGTTTGAGGGCGGACAGGCGTTTGTGGAGCTGACCCCGGGCGCGGCTGGGTGGCGGCTGACGGGCCAATTGCTGTTTGATGACGGTGGTGGCGCATGGCGGGGCGCCTTTGTCCAGATCCGATCCGGCGAGCGGCTGACGGCGGCGGCGGTCACCGACGATCTGCTCGAGTTCGGCTGCGATCTGGTGGAGTCCGGCCCGATCAGCATCGTGGCGACGGCCGAGGATGGTCGGCAGTTCGTGGCTCGCGAAGCGGCGCTGGCGTAGGCGCGGAGCCCGAACACCTTCCGGAATTGGCGTCCCTGGCGGAACCGGGGACGCCATCTCCAGAAATTTTCAAAAACGCTATAACTTGGGTATGTGATATTTGTCGGCGACGCGCGTTCATGCGTTAGATCGCCCAGCCGACAACGGCGGCATCGCGCGAGCACTGTGGACGGACAAACACGGGTTCTTCCCGATCAACATCAAGCCGAGGGGGTTCTTCGCGCGCTTGGCGACACCTTGCCTGAGGCGGATTTGAGCCGGCTGCGCGCGTTTTTGGCCGGAGAAAGCCTGCTCGACATCGGCGACGCTGACGCGCGCCGGATCGTCGACGCGCTCAAGACCGCCGCGGATCGGCATTGGCGGATCGACCCGCATCGCTCGCTCGAGTTGGCCGAGGCCATCATCGCAATCGGCGAGGCGCGCGACGACACTTGGATTCGCGCGTTGGGCACGATGGCCAAAGGCGATGCGGTCAAGATCGTTGGGTCGCGCCAGGCGGCCTGGGATCTGCTTGAGGAGGCTGCGAGGATGTTCGCCTCGGTTGGTGATGAGGTGGGTTGGGCGCGAACTTGGATTGGCAGGTTGTACGTCGCCGTTCAGCTCAATCGACTATCGGAAGCAGTTTCGCAGGCAGACCGGGCCCGCGAGATCTTCGACCGGCATGGCGATTTGGTGCGCCAGATGCGGTTGGATTGGGCGCTGGGTGAAATGCACTGGCTGACCGAAAATCCTCTTGCGGCCGAGGCAAGCTACAAACGCGCGCTTGCGGCCGAGCCGGTTTTGGGCGAGCATGCCATGCGCGGCATCTATCACAATCTGGGCTTGATCGCCCTTCACCAGGGCGATCCGCAGCGCTCGCTTGGCTACTTTGAAAGAGCCGGTCGGCTTGCCCATGCCGGCGGGGAGGAAACTGACGAGGCGATATGCCAGGCCAACGTTGCCACGGCGCGTTTACAGCTCGGCCATTTCCGTCAGGCGTTGGCGTTGTTCGACGAAGTCCGGCCGCGCTACAAACAGTTCTTTGATTCCGACGCGCAGATTGCCTTCGAAATGGCGGAGTGCCAAGAGTCTCTGGACCGCCACGAGGAAGCAGCTGCTCTCTTTCGACAGGCTCGTCAGCAGTGGCTGAGCAGGGGCTCGAAACTGGAGGCCGCTCGGACTGCGCTGTTTCAGGCGATGTCGGAAGCCAGCCTCGGCGATTATGCGGGTGCGCGCGCGCTGCTTGACATTGCCGAAGCTGAATTTGTCGGCCTGGGAGCCGAGGGATTGTCTGCGTTGGTAAGGCTGCGGCGAGGCCAATTGGCATTACGCGAAGGCAATCCGATTCAAGCGCTTGAGCTTGCCCAAACATGCGAGTCCCACTTCAGACAGTCGGCGCAGATTCATCGCCTGGCCGAGACGTTGCTGCTCTCCGGTGGCGCCCGGTTCGAACGCGGAGAGCTGGAACTTGCCAGCCGTGAGTTGAGGCAAGCGCTCGAGTGTGCCCATGCGAGCGAATCACCGACGCTGATCTATGCCGCGCATCTCTCTTTGGGGCGGTTGGCGGAACGACAGGGCCGCGAGCTTCGCGCGCTCCGTCGCTATGCGGTTGCGGAAGCAACGCTGGAGCGCTTGCAGCGGAACCTCACGGTCACGCTTCGACCCGCTTTTCTGTCGAACAGGCTCGACGCGCAGCACGCGCGGATAGGGCTCCATTTGAAACGCGGTCAAATTGACAGCGCGTTCGAGACCGTGGAGAGAATGCGGGCTCAGATCGCGCTGGGTTATCTGACCGGCCGTGAATCATTGGTTTGGTCGGCCGACGATTCGATATCGAAGTCCCTGGCTGTGGAGTTGGACTGCTTGCGCGGTGAACATCATGCGCTGACGTTGCGCGCGCAGGGCGAGACCGAGCGCTCGACATCGCCGAGCGATATCGCGACGGCTCGCGCCGGGCTGGTAGCGCTCGAACGGCAGATGACATCGATCACCGAACGAATTCGTTTCCGGCGCCCTGCCGATTCGTCGGTGGATTCTGGCGCCCCGTCCATACAGCAACTTCAGAATTCTCTGGCGCGCGACGAAGCCATGCTCGCCTACTACGACGATGGCCGGCGCATGCATGCGTTTCTGATCGACACAAACGGTATCCACCACGAAATGCTGAAAGCGGATTCGGCTGAAATCAGACTCGCCCAGGATCAGCTCGAACGTAATCTTCTTCGCGCGCAAACCGCCGGAAATCGTGCAGCCGTCGCGTTAACGGGATCTGCCCGGGCCATCCTGGCTCGGTTGGGTGAGATGCTGCTTGAATCTCTGGCCTCGCGTTGGCATGGCAAGGCTCGTCTATGGGTCGTGCCGTACGGGTCGCTGCACGCCCTGCCGTTCAATCTCTTGCGAAGCAATGGACGCTACTTGATCGAAACCAGAGAAGTCGTCACGCTTCCAAGCGCCAGCCTGCTTCTGCGCCGTCCGCCACAGCGGGATCTCGGCGCGTTGGTACTGGCCCACGACAATCATGGCCGGCTACCCGATGTTGAACGTGAGGCCCGAATCGTCCACGAGCATTTCGCTGGGATCACGCAGATTGGCGCGGCCGCAACTCGCGATGCGCTGCGCGTGCCGCCGGTCCAACTGCTGCATGTGGCGGCGCACGGGTCGCACCGAACCGACAACCCGGACTTCTCGCATATTGCATTGAGCGATGGTCAACTCCTGACGGACGATGTTCTGCGCCTTGATCTGAGTTACGAACTGGTGACCCTGAGCGCGTGCGAGACCGGGCGCGGACGGGTGTCAGCCGCCGATGAAACGCTGGGCGTTGGTTGGGCGTTTCTGTATGCCGGGGCCGGCGCTGTGATCTCAAGCCTGTGGCGGATTAGTGACGCGCGAACCGTGCCGCTCATGGAGAGACTCTACGCGGCGCTGGGCGAGGGACTTCCGAAATCGTCGGCATTACGTCGCGCCCAGATTGAGGCCCTGGCAGAGGATCCAGACGCGCATCCAGCGTTTTGGGGAGCTTTTCAGTTGTTTGGTTCGCCTGCCGCGCTGTCGCGCGCGGGCGTAAAAACGAGCGGGGCACAGTCTCCGCTCACGTGAGCGTCGCGGTAGCGAACCTCACACAGGAGTCACGATGTCAAACCCAAAGAAAGCCTACTATGTGGTCAATCAGGTGTTGTTTCATTTCGAGGCCCCGGATGGGAAACCGGTTTTTCCTTTGGATGAGAGTAATACAGATACGCCCGTTCCGGAAGAAATACTGACCCAGTTCGAGAAGGGGTTCGAAGTCAAGTTTCAAACGACAAAACAGCGCGCAATCCCACTTTCCGGCAAGAAGGCTCGCGGGTTTGTCCGACTTGAGATGATGGCCACACGTCGCATCTCAGTGGCTCAATATGTCACGGAAATGACAGATAGGATTGTGAATCCCCATGGCCATTTCGAATTCTCAACTAAGGATGGCCGGAAATTGTGGCTGATTGGTGTTGCGCCAAACTGGCTTTGCGGTACCACACAGGGAACATCGATCGGTATCGGCGGGCCGGGCACCCAACCAGTGTTTAGTCACAGGAGTATCACCACTCAACCGTCGATCACGTGGCCAAGTTTTCGTTCCCCTACATTCAGAGGAGGAGAAGTTGCCGTGCGAACGGTACATGTGTTTGTCCTGGATACTGTACCCGAAGATGTGGGCAAATCTGGTGGACCGCAGAGGCCGAACTTCGATAGCGCCCACAAGCCTTCTTCGGACGCGCTGGTGATTGAGGATCCACCGGGCTATCCGGTCAAAATTGGAGACCCGACTGCCGACGACAAACATATGCCCGAGCACGGCACATTCATCGCTGGCATTATTGGCACAATTGCTCCAAGCGCGAAAATCCACCTTGTCCAAGTGCTGAATAATCACGGCATCGGCAGCGTTGAGTCAATTGCAGCAGGTTTTGCGTTGGTGCGGGATGCGCAAGCGCGGGAATTCGCGGGTGCTCCTTGTCTTATCAACTGCAGCTTTGCAGTTGCTGTCCCCGTCATTCAGGACCCGGCACCAACAGGTCCCAATGCCAGACTCCAAGCGCATGATGTGACGGATCTGGACGTTAACAACAAAGATCCGAATCAAATCAGCAGCAGTCATGACTTGTTTCATGATATCGCTGATCTCGCTTTGCCTAACCCTTACAAGTGCGGGATTGTGGCGGCAGCCGGCAACGACTCAGAATCTGCCCGCCCGCCAGAAACCTTGCCATTCATGGCGGAGTGCCCCTGCGCGCCTTGATACCGTACTTGGTGTGGGTGCGTTGGACAAATCCGGAATGCGCGCAAACTTCTCAAATGCACCCGACAATCCAGCAGCAATCGGCCTAATGACCCTAGGTAGCCTGGTTGGTCCGATGTTTGACATCGACAACAATGCAATGGATTTTGCCGAGTGGGGAGGGACTTCATTTGCGACCCCTGTCATCACTGGCTTGATTGCGAAGCTGATGGGGGAGTACGGGTTTGATTTTTCCGGGCGCGGTGGCGGAATTGCGGAATGCAGAGCCCGTGCCGTTTGACGCAATTCGTAATCTGGAGCCCATGACCGGTGGTGAGATCGTCAAGGTTACCCAGCCATAGCGATTGATATTTCGATCCATCGCCCGACTCGCGCAGACCTGACAGGTTGGTAATCCAACCTGTCAGGTCTGCGCGGTCTTCCGCGCCCTCTCTAGTTTTCCTCTCGCCTCTGTGATATCCCGCCCTCTCCCGCGTTCACTTGGCATACCGATGACGCGCCAATGACCGAAAGAAGCGCGCTCATCAACAACCCGGCGCCAAGGCGTCAACCATCAGGAGAATGCCGTGAACACGCACGAGAAGGATTCCGCCAAGACCATCCATCGAATCGCCCCGATCGCGACCGCGCTGTCGGTGATGCTGCTGGCTGCCTGCAGCGTCCCCGTCCAGGTCCCCATCCAGTCGAAGCCGCAACAGCCGCCGGCTTTCGTCGATGAACTCAAGCAGAAGCTGCCGAACTCGGCTCAGCAGGGCAGTGTCTCCCCTCGGTTCAATCCGTTGGACGACAACAAGCTCGAACTGCCGGTCGCCGCGCCGGCGATCGTGCCCGAGGTCGTTTGGCCCGCCCGTGGCGCCGGGGACTTCGAGATGGCTAGTCCCGCGCCGGCGATCGTGCCCGAGGTCGTTTGGCCCGCCCGTGGCGCCGGGGACTTCGAGATGGCTAGTCCCGCGCCGGAGATCGTGCCGGTGGTCGTTTGGCCTGCCCGTGGCGCCGGGGACTTCGAGACGGCCACTGCCGCGCCGCCCATCTACTGGCACAGCGTGGGGGTCGATGAGCGCGAGTTGAATCCGCCCGTGGCCGCCCCCGCCAGCATCCAGGCCCGCGAGGACGTCCACGATCGGCATCCTTCGCTTCTCGGGGCAGTGGCCTCAAACCCGAAGGCGGAAGAAGGGGACTTTGACCGTCTGCCGCGGTTGACTCCGATCGTGCCTGTGCCGAACCCAAAGGCCGGCGAGGACCTGCGCGATCGTCACCCGCAGTTGTTCGCCGGCGGGCCGCGGGTGAATCTGCGCGCTGACGAAGGCCTGATCGATCGCCATCCGCCGTCGCTGTCCGACCCGGCGTTGGTTGGCCCGACCGCTGAAGACAACGTCATCGCGCAGAACCCGCGTCGGAAGAGCACAGTGCCGAAGGCGAGCCCGCAAGCTGCCAACGCCGTCAACGCGCGCCACCCGCAGATGTATCCAGGCGGGCCGCGGGTGAACCTGCGGGCGGATGACCTGTTGAACGGCCCGGGTTCGGGCGTGAATTCTGCGCCGGCTGCCGGCGCAGAACCAAAAGACGACATGTCGTATCGGGATCCCTCCCGGAACGAGCGCTAGTCACTGACGCGAGTCACCCAAAAGCCCCGAAGGACTCCAAGGTCCTTCGGGGCTTTTGTCTAACGGCGCTGTCGCCCCCGTGATATCCGGCCCGCCTCCGCATTCAGCCTGACATATCGGCGCCCCGCAAAACGACATATTGCGATGCGTGCGCTGGCAGCCAGGCGCCGTCGGGCGCGTTTTTGGGAGGCGGCGAAATGTTCTCGAACATATCGATCAACCGAATAGGGCTCGCCTTGTCTGCCCTGGCGATGGCGCTGCAGGTGGCCTGCAATGGGCCTGTTCGGGTTCCTATTCAACCTCAGCCGCAGGCGCCGTCGCACCCGGTGCTGGTCAATCCGCTTGGGCAGTTTGTCTTCGATCAGAGCCGCCCTGGCACAGGTGCCCAGTTCGCTCCAGTGCCGAGCCGGAAACCCGCGGCGGGAAAGCCCGCCGCTGAGGCCTTGCTCAATCAGCTCCTCAATTCACCAAGACGCTGATCAACGGCCGCGCCCCGCGTGCGCGCAAAAGATCCGAAGGATGATCACCTTCGGTTTTTTTGCGTTCGTCCCTGCCTTTCCTTTCGCGTGATATCCCACCGTCCCGCGCGTTTATTTGGCAAACCGGTGACGCAGACAGCTGAAAGCGCTGCGATCACCGACACACAAGCGCCCTCGGGCGCAAAGGGAGGTTGCGATGAACAAACAGGACAAATACAGTCTCCACATTCGTGGGCGCGCGAACGTCGCGACCCGACTTGCGCGGGCAGAATCGGCAGTCTGCATCGGCGTGCTGTTGCTGGTGGGCTGTGCGCCGGCGAGCGGCGTCGTCGTTGTCAAACCGCTGCTCGACCCCGGCCAGATGGCCTTCGCCGGCGCGGTCGACATCGGCGGGCGCAAACTCTGGCTCGAATGCGCCGGCATCGGCGATCCAACGATCGTCTTCGACGCGGGCTTGCAGCGCGGGGGATGGAAACCCGCCCGGCTGGCCGCCGAACTCTCGGCCGTGACCCGGGTGTGCTTCTACGACCGCCCGAACACTGTGGTCGGCCGCAGCGATACCGTCGCGGGCGCGCGGACGAGCCAGGACATTGTCAACGATCTCGAGACCCTGCTGTTCGTCGCTGGCGCGCAGCCGCCGTGGATCCTCGTCGGTCATGGGTTCGGCGGGATGAACATGACCCTGTTCGCCGCCCAGCATCCGAATCAGGTGACCGGGCTCATCCTGATGGATCCGCTGCCGCCGAACACGATTGAGCGTTGGGCGATGATGCTCGGGTTCGGCGGGGATGGCGCCAGCGCGCGTGCCTACAACCGCCCAATCGCCGACCTTGCGCGCGGCGCGGCAGAGAACATCGACCTGGCGGCCAGCGCGGACCAGCTTCGCGGCGCGCCCGGGCTCGGGCGCATGCCGGTGCGGCTGATCGCGGCCAGCCGCCCAATCGACGGATGGGTGGCTGCCTCCGAACCGCAGGTGGGCGAGCGCCTGGCCCGGGTGTGGAAGGATGATCGCGCGTTCTATGAGCGGCTCGCCCCGGGGATCCGCATCTTCGAGGTCGACGATGACAATGGGCTCACCGCGAGCGCCAGCGAGGAACTCATCCTTGACCAGGCGATCGAGCTTCTCCTCCGGTACCGCACCTGCTGCGGGCCGCTGGCGATGCGCTGACAGTAGCCATTCACGGGAGCGATATCCCCTGCCCCGGCGTACGCCGGGGCAGGGGATATCGCTCCCAGGGAATAGAATCAGCGCAGCAGCAACGGCATATACGCCCGCGGGGTGAGCGGGTTTCCGTCGTTGATGGTCACGCTGGCCAGGGCCGGCGCGCCGAGCGCGCTGCCGGGCTGCCCGCTCAGCTGGGCGATGAAGGTCTCCGGGCCTTCGGCCACCCCATCGTCGATGAGCCCGATCGTGATCGTGATTGCCGTCTGCCCGGCCGGCACGATCGCGATCCCCGCTGTCGCGGTGTAGTCCGAACTGGCCGACGCCGAGCCGTCAAACGTCTGGTAGCCGACCGGGGTCCCGCTGTATGGATTGGTGGCGGTCAGGGTGATCGTCAGGACCGCGACGCCCGAGCCCTCCCAGGCGCTCGACGTGCTTGCTGAGAAGCGCGCCCGCGGGACCGTCACCGTCGTCGTGGTCGCGCTCGCATTGTTGATCGACGTGACATCCCCAACCCCGCCGATCATGGCTGAGTTGACCACCAAGAAATCGCCGGCCGCGAGCGCATTCACCACGCCGCTGAGGGTGATCACCCCGCCCGCGCCCGGCGCGAGCGGGGGCAGCCCAAACACCAGTGTCCCGCTGCCAGTCTGCGTAACTGCCATTGAGGCGGCCACGCTCACACCCGTCAACTGCGGCGGCAGGATGTCGGTGATGACCGCGCCCGTCGCGGTGACAATCGGCGAGCTGTTCGAGAACGATAGGGTGTAGGTGATGCGTTGGCCGGGAAGGGCGTCCAGAGCGGAGGCGCTCTTGACAAGGCCCAGGTCAGGCGCGTCGCTCTCGAAGGCGCCGACATCGCAGCGCCCGGTCCCGATCGGCTGCGGCCGGATCGTCCCGCGCTGGTCAGTCGCCACGATGCAGTTGGCGGCCGGGATCCGGTCGATGGCGACGTTGCCTGGTGGCAGGCCGTGGGTCCAGTTCGATGCATTACTCCCGCCATTCGCGCGCAATGAGTCGAGCGACAGGCCAAACTGGTTGACCAGACTGGTGGGTGACGAGAAGTTGCACGAATTGCTGGTCTCGATGTTGTATCCGTTATCGGTTGGGAAACCGGAGCATTCGTTGCCGTTGCCCAGGCCAAGACCGACGATGGAATTGGCCACGCGCAAGACCGCCCCCGAGAACAGGATGGAAGGCGTGCCACTGATGCCGATGTTGCGGGCGATGGTCGTCGCCGTGATCCAGCCGGAGTTCGAGCCGTTCATGACGATGCCCCCGCCATATCCGGCGAGATTGGATGATAACGTTACGTTGGAAAGCGTAATCGCCCCCGCATTCTGGATGTAGATGCCACCGCCATACGGGAATACCGGGCCGGTGGCCGAATTTGAGTAGATGGCGGTGCGCGAGATTGTCAAGTAGGACGTATCAAGGTTGATCCCGCCGCCGGCCTGTTGGCTGGCGGTGTTGGCGTAGACAGCGCTGTCGTAAATGCGGCCAGTCGTGTTGTAGACGTAGATGCCCCCGGCGAAGCCTGCGCTGTTCCCCGAGATCACGGTGTTGGCCACCAGCGCGTTGGCGTTGAGCAGCAGCAGCCCACCCGCGAAGTTGCCTGCCGCCGAGCCCGCCTGGTTCCGGCGGACGATGCTGCTCGTAATCATGACCGACCCGGCGGCCTGCGCGCCGCCCACGTTGCCGGTAGCGATGTTGTCTTCAATCGTGACGGCCGTCGCTGTAAACGCGCCGTTGCTCAGCACACCCGCTCCGCTGCGAGCCTGGTTCTGCGCGATGCGCGTGTCGGTCAGGATCAGCGTGGCGTTCGCGTTGTAGGCGCCGCCTCCGTCGCCCACCATTGCTGTGTTGGCGCGCACGATCGAGCCGCGCAAGCTGACGAAGCCGCCGGAGTTGTTGAAGATGCCGGCGGCCGCGTCGGCGACATTGCGCTCGATCAGGCTGTCGACGACGTCCAGCGTGCCGATCTGGTTCCAGATCGCGCCGCCCAACGAACTGGCGTCAGGCAAGGCGCGATTTCCGGCGATGACGCCATTGGCGAAACGCAGCGTGCCGTTGTTGAAGATGGCGCCGGCGCCGGATGCGCCGGCGGTATTGCTCAGGATCAGGCTGTTGGTAAAGGTCGCCAGGGTGAATGTGACGCTGCCGCTGTTGTAGAGCGCCCCCGCGGAAGTGGCCGATACATTGCTGATGATGCGCGTGCCGGTGACCATCAGGGATGCGTTCCCGTTGTTCCAGATTCCCCCCGCGCCCAGGGTGATGGCGACATTGGCCGAGATCACGCTCGAGTCGATGATCAGGCTGGCCGCCCGCGCAGTGCTGGAGCTGAGAATACCCCCCGCGTTGTAAGCGCGATTGGCCTCGACCCGCACCCGGGTTAGCGACAGATCGACGCCTCGGGAGTCGATACCGCCACCGGTGGACTGGCTTTCGTTGCGCAGGATGTCGCCGTCGCTCAGGAGGGCCACACCGCCGTTCGTGACACCATTGAGTTGCAGGCCCGCCCCGCCCGCGCCGCCGCTGTTGCCGGTCGTGGCGTTGTCGTTTATCTGGAATTCCGACAGGGTGAGTGTGTAGTTGCCATAGGCGTAGACGCCCGCGCCGTAGTAGCGCGACTGGTTGTCGTTGATCGACACATCGTCGCCGTCCACGCGCATCGGGCCGGCGCCAAGGCACACGCAGATGCCGCCGCCCCCGACACCGGCGGCAGAGTTGGCCGTCACCGTGACGCTCTTCATCGTCAGGGCGCCCGGGTCCAGATTCGAGCCAATGTATATCCCTCCGCCGCTGCCGTCGGTTGTGTTGCTGGCAACAGTTGTGCGGGTCAGCGCGGTCGCGCCATCGGCCAGCCAGGCGCCCCCGCCGAGACCCGGCGCGTAATTCTCGGCGACGACGCTGTCGCTGATGGTCTGTATCTCTGCGGCCAGCATCAACCCGCCCGCGGACCGGGCTGTGTTTGAGATCACGCGGACACGATTCAGGCTCAGTTCCGCCCCAAAGGCCGTCAGGCCGCCGCCCTGGCTGTTATAGGCCAGGTCGCCGGTGTTGTGATCGACGTCGCTGTCCTCGATGATGAGCGTTGTGCCATACCAGCTCAGAATGCCGGCCCCATAGATCTGGGCGCGGTTGTCGTGGATTCTGCTGCCGATGATCATCATCGTCCCGCTCCCGAGGTCGATGCCACCGCCGTGATTGCCGGGGACCGCGTTGTAGGCAATCTCCGTGCCGCTGATGAAGGTCGTGCTGTTGAGTTGGTTGCACAGGCCGCCGCAGCTGTAGGCGGTTGTGAAGTTGGCGTTGATCGCCGACGCCGTAATCGTCATCGCGCCGCCGTTGTTGTTATAGACCCCGCCGCCGGTGTAGCCCGCTCCGTTGGTGAGCACGCGCGCCGCGTCCAGATTCAACACGCCGCCCTCATTGAAGATCGCGCCACCGCTGGTGATGACGTAGCCGTCGCTGAAATGGCTGGCGACAACGCGCGCGCTGCCGTGATCGTTGAAGAGACCCGCCCCAAACGTCGCAAAACCGTGCAGCAGCAAGGTGTTGCTGACGAGCAGCTCGGCCCCGCCGTGGTAGATGTTCCCACCCAGACCATTGAAGTCGTAATCGCCGCGCCCGCCATCAAGCAGGGTGATGTTCTCGACCGTGACAGCCGTGGTCGCGGTGATGAACAGCGCCCGGGCGGGATCAGACGATGGGTCGTAATACGGATCGATGGTGGTCGGGTTTGCCAGCGGGTCGCTCAGCGCCCAGGCCGTTGGGGTATAGCCGCCGCGCAGGGTCAGGTTGTGGGTGATGATGACGGCCTGCCGAATCCCGGAACGCATTTGCCAGTGCGGGCAATAGCCCGCCACCTTGACGACATCGCCTTCGGCGGCCGCGTCCACGGCGCGCTGGACTTCCGCGGCGAGTGTGCCGGTGAAGGTTTGGCCCGTGCTCTGCACCCGGGCAAAACAGGTGGGGATGATTTCCACCGCGCCGATATCGGCCCGCGCGTTTTGCGGGCGGGCCGTGTTCGCCGTATCGACCTGGGGCGGATTGGCCGGATCCGCGGCGTCGATGGCCGGGCTGCGCGCGTCGAGCGGGAGATAGGCCGCTTGCTCGGGCGAGCCGCTGACCATCGACATCAACAGCGCGTCGGCGCCATTGAGATCACCGGCGGCGCCGAGAAATCCGCTGCTGTCATCGGCCAGGTTGTAGCCCAGAGACGTGACACTGCCGGTGGTGCGGGTGATGTTGGCGTAGCCGCTGTTCTGGAGCAATGTATTTCGCAACGTTAGCGCGCCGCCGTCAACGACGATGTTGGCGCTGCTGAGGTTGTAGCCGTTGTAGGCGATCGTGGCGTTGACTGCCGTGAGCGGCACACCGGCGTCGATGTAGATGCCGTCGCCGGCGGCCGGGGCGAAGGCGGAGGCATAGTTGAACGCGATCGTGCTGTTCTCGAGGGAGACGCTGCCCCCGCCGGCGCGAATCGCGCCCCCATAGCCCGCGTAGTTGAATACCAGCGCGCTTCGAGTGAGAGTAAGCGGGCCGGCGCTGTAGATCGCGCCGCCAAAGCCGCCGCCGACGTTCATCCCGGTGATATCCACCTGCGCCAGTTCCAGGCTGCCGTTGTTGTAAAACGCGCCCCCGGACAAACCGGTCGTGGTGTTGCCTTTGAGCGCGATCCCCTGCATGCGCAACGATGCCCCCGGATCGACGTAGATCATCGATGCGTTGAAGTTGCCCCCCTGCAGCGTGATGCGGCCGCCGCCATCGATCTTGGTTGGGAGTGCGACGGATTTGCTGGCGGTGAAATTGATCGTGGCGCTGTCGTTGACGTTGTTGCAGTCGAAGGTGATCACCCCGCCGGCGGCCAGCGCGGCGTTGAGATTGGCTTCGTCGCAAACCGTGATGATGGTGTCAGCCCGCGCTGACCGGGCTGCGCCAAATAAGGACAGCGCGGCAAAAACGGTCGCGGCGAATACGGTCAGGGGGAGGAAAACCTTATTGCGCATGAAGGCCCGAGTATTGCAAACGTATTCAAATGCGTCAACCGGATGGACTTTCGAAGCTGCCCCCCGGCGAAGCTGGGGGCAGCTTCGAGACCTCGCAAGTGGCGCGATACTGGGGCGCATGACCCAGCCCACCCCCCGCTATCCGCTTCCAGCGATCGAAAACCTGCCCGAGGACATCCGCGCCCGCATCCTCGAGGTGCAGGAAAAGTCGGGCTTCATCCCCAACGTCTTTCTATCCTTCGCCCATCGGCCGGATGAATTCCGGGCTTTCTTCGCTTACCACGACGCCCTCATGCTGCGCGAGAGCGGGCTGAGCAAGGCCGAGCGCGAGATGATCGTCGTCGCCACCAGCGGGGTGAACAACTGTCTGTACTGCGTCGTCGCGCACGGGGCGATCCTGCGCATCTACGCCCGCAACCCGCGCCTGTCCGACCAGCTCGCGACCAACCACCGCAAAGCCGAGATCACCCCTCGCCAACGGGCCATGCTCGACTTCGCCCTCAAAGTCGCCCAGGCCTCGCACACAGTCGAGAGCGCTGATTTCGATGCCCTGCACGCCCACGGTTTCAACGACGAGGACATCTGGGACATCGGCGCCGTCGCCGCCTTTTATGCCATGTCAAACCGGATGGCCAATCTGGTCGACCTGCGTCCAAACCCCGAGTTCTATGCCATGGGGCGGGCGGAGCGCAAACCGAAATAGGTCTCTTCCAGAAACAACACTCCCCGCAAAGCGGGGAGTGTTGTTTCTGGAAATTTCAGTTATGCGCCGGGCGGCTTGGCCCCGGGCGGGGGTCGCGCGCCCGGAGGGGCCGCGGATCCCGGAGGTTTGGCTGCGCCCGGCGGCTTGGCTGCGCCTGGAGGGGCCGCCGCGCCTGGCGCTTTGGCTGCGGGTGGCGCGGCGGGCTTGGGCGCAGCCGCTGCGGGAGCCGCCGCCGCCGGCGCTGCAGGTTTTGCCGCCGGGGCGCCCTTGGCCGGCTTGGCGCTCTCGGCCGCCTTGGCCTCCACTTCCACCGCCCAGTCGCTCGGATGAATCGCGGCGTGGAAGGTGTCGGGCTTCATCAGCATCGACTTGTTCAGCACCATCCGGCCATCCGGGGCGTCCTCGACGTAGTAACCCAGCTCGTAGTCCAGGTTCATCTTGATCGCATCAAACGGGCAGAACTCGGCGCAATACCCGCAGTTCATGCAGATCGTGCTGTCGATGTAGAAGTCCTTTGGGGCCGGGATCGGGCGCTTGGTGACGGGATCCTCGGTCCGCACAATCCAGATGCACTGGGGCGGGCAGACTTTGGCGCAGATGCCGCACGAGGTGCACTTGTCCTCTTTCTTCTCGGTGTCATAGACCAGGAAGGGGATGTTCCGGAAGTTCTCCGGCATCGGAGCCTTCTCTTTTGGATACTCGATCGTGACCAGGCCGCGGGCCTTGGGGTTCTGGCGGCGCACCGCCCGGGCCGTGCCGGCCACCCCGCTCTTGCGCCCGAGATACTTCAGATCCTCGGCGTAGGTCATGAGGAAGTGCTTCAGCGTATAGCCGAGGCCCTTGAGGATGCCGGTTCCGAAAAGGCTCATCGATCCACCTCGCCGAGCACAATGTCCAGACTGCCCAGGACGACGACCGAGTCGGCGATCTTCTGGCCGATGGTCATCTCCTTGAGCGAATTCAGGTTGATAAACGAAGACGAGCGCACGTGATAGCGATACGGGTTCTGCGCGCCGTCGCTCACCAGGTAGAAGCCCAGCTCGCCCTTGGGCGTCTCGACCCGGCCATAGGCCTGGCCGGCCGGAACGCGATGGTTGTAGGCCTTCTTGCCGGCCTGGATGTCGCCCGGCTTGGAGTTGTGCTCCATCTGATTCAGGCACTGCTGCAGAATCTTGATCGACTCGCGCATCTCCATGATCCGCAGGCGATAACGGTCGTAGACGTCGGCGCCATACAGCACGGGCACGTCCCAGTCGAAGCGATCGTAGATGCTGTACGGCTCGGCCCGCCGGATGTCGTACGGGACACCCGCCGCGCGCAGACACGGGCCGGTCAGGCTGTAGGCGATCGAGCGATTGGCGGGCAGATAGCCCACCCCGATCGAACGGGCCTTGACGATCTCGTTGTCGCTCAGGAAGTATTCGAGCTCGTCGATGGCGCGGGGCAGGCGCTCGAAGGCCAGCTCGCGGGCGCGCTCGAATTGGGCCGGGGTCAGGTCGCGCGACACGCCGCCGAAGCGCATGTAGTTGCACATCATCCGGCTGCCGGCGACGCCCTCGAACAGGTCGACGATCAGGTCGCGCTCGGTAATGAAGTACAGGGCCGGGGTGAAGAAGGCGCCCAGGTCGTTAAGCAGGAAGCCGATCGACCAGAAGTGCGAGGCCACCCGGGTGAACTCGCTCATCAGCACCCGCAAGTACTCGGCCCGGTCGGTGGGCTTGATCCCCATCATCTTCTCGACCGTGGTCACATAGCCCAGCTCGTTGACCATCCCGGTGATGTAATCCAGCCGGTCGGTGTACGGAATGTTGTGCAGCCAGGTGTTGCGCTCGCCGATCTTCTCGTGATTGCGGTGCAGATAACCCAGGACAAGTTTGAGGTCGGTGATCGTCTCACCGTCCAACTTCACCACCATCCGGAGCACACCGTGGGTGGACGGGTGCTGGGGGCCCATGTTGACGATGATCTGGTCGGTCTTCATCTCCGACGAATCGAGGATGCCGGCCCGCTTGAGCTCTTCGAAATCCTCGGGGCTCATCCCCGCGCCATGCGAACCCATCCCGGTGTTGAGCGAGGCCGTGTTGGCCTGCATGCTGTCATAGAGATTGCCGTCCGGGTTGGACTTGTAGTTCAGCGGGTCAAAACCGGCCGGGTAGTTGAGGTTGTCCTCCCACGGCACGCGGTCTTCGGCCAGCTTGTGGTTGCCGCCCGGCCAGCGCGACTCAAACGGCTTCGTGTCGCCCTCGAAATAGGCTTCCTTCCAGTCCTTGCGCAACGGCCAGCCGGCAAAGCCTTCCCACATCAGGATGCGGCGCAGATCGGGGTTGCCCTCGAAGCGCACGCCATACATGTCGTAGGCCTCGCGCTCCTGGAACTCGGCCCCGGGATAGACCGGCACCAGCGACGGCACCCAGTCGGTCGGATCATTGCCCTTGGGGCGCGCCAGGCGGGCCTTGTAGCACAGGGTTGGTCCGCCTGTTGTGCGCTGCACGTGGTAGACCACCTCGATGACGTTGTCCTTGGGGTAGTCGGCGGCCGTCAGGTTGGCCAGCATGTCGTAGCGCAGCGCGTCCCGGATCCAGGTCGCGATCTCGATCAATCGGGTCAAATCGGCGATCACGATGCCTTCAAACGCGGCGGGCTTGATGACCTCATCGCCGAACTTCGCCCGGACCTTCTCGAGATCGGGGTTCACGATTGCGGCGGCCGGAGCAGCCTTGGCGGGCGCAGCCGATTTGGCGGGGGCGGCGGCGACCGGAGACGCGGGCTTTGGCGCGGCAGGCGCGGCGACCGGGGCCGGGGCAGCGGCAACAGGTTTGGCCGCGGGCGGCTTGGCGCCGGGGGCGGCGGCCCCGGGTGGTCGTGCGCCCGGAGGCGCGCCGCCTGGCATTGCTGCACCGGGTGGTCGCGCTCCCGGAGGCGGGCCGGGCTTCTTGACTTCGTCTGACATGATGACTCCCATTCCAGAGCCCGGGCGTCACGCCGGCAGGCTCATTGGTCTCAATCTAAGCAGCGGTCTTCTCCGCGATTTCCTGCGCCCGGCGCATATCGACCAGGTCGGGCCCCAGAACCGGGACCGGAACGGCCTCGCCGCCTTCCTTCTGATACCACGGCACGCTCCGGATGCTCTGCTTGTCGATCTTTTCCTGCAGACGCAGGAAGCCGTGCAGCAGAGCCTCGGGCCGGGGCGGGCAGCCCGGGATGTAGACATCGACGGGGATGAACTTATCGATTCCGGAGACGACGTTGTAGCCCTCTTTGAACGGGCCGCCGCTCGTCGCGCAGGCGCCCATCGCCACCACATAGCGCGGCTCAGGCATCTGGTTGTACAGCCGGATGATCTGGGGCAGCATCTTCTTCGTCACCGTGCCCGAAACGATCATCAAGTCGGCCTGGCGCGGGCTGGCCCGCATGAGCTCCCATCCGAAACGGGCCAGGTCGTGCCGACTGGCGGCAGTGCAGATCATCTCAATGGCGCAACACGCCAGGCCGAAGAGCATCGGCCACATGCTGCGCTTGCGCCCCCAGTTGTAGATCTTGTCGAGGGTGGTAATAAAGACGTTGTTGTTCAGCTCGGCCGGAACGCGGGGATCGTTCTTGATCTCTTCAGGAAGATTCGTCTGTAACTGCGTCATCTACGCTCCTGCTTCAACACAATTCAACCCACTCGCGCTGGATCTCTTCCAGCCACGTTTCGCGGGCATCGCTCGGGTCATCGGCAAAATCCGCCAGCCCGGTCACCCATGTCTGCAGCGCGCTTGCATCCAACATCAAAGGGTCGGCTTCCGGGTGCGCCCGCCGTAGCAGGAGCGCAATCGGATAGGCATCGTCCCAATAAAGTGGATTGGCCGAGGAGGGAGTCATGACCGGCGAATTCGCGTGGCGATTATACCGCCGCGGGGGCTAACAGAAGAAGGGAAGAAGGAAGGCGATTCCTTCATTCTTCCCTTCTTCTGTTGCAGCGAGTTCAGCCGGCTCCACCAAGGATTGCGTCCAGGAAGCGGTGCATGCCTTCGGCGATCTCCGCCGGGCGGGTGACGGTTGGGACGTGGCCCGCTCCCGCAATCACCGACAGCGTGGCATGGGGGAGGGCGGCGGCCAGCGCACGGGCCTGTTCGAGCGGCACGATGACATCCCGTTCGCCGTGAATGATCAACACGGGCTGGGTGATCCGGGCCAGATCGGCCCGCAAATCAACCCCCGTGGCGGCGTCGAACAGGGCGATGGCTTCGGCCGGGGTCGCCCGGCTCAGGATCTTGAGTCCCCAGGCCTTGAGATGCTCGCTGTCGGGTTCCGGCACGCACGCGGCCACGAAGCGGCGCAAGGTTTCTTCATAATGGGTCCGCAGACCGCTGACAAAGGGTGACTCCTGGGCCGTCGGGGCCCGATAAAACATGGCGTCGACGAGGACGAGCCCGGCGATTCTTTCTGGGTGGCGCAGGGCCGCCCCAAGGGCGGTCAGCGCGCCAGCCGACTCGGCCGCGAGCACGCAGCGCGCCACCTGATAGGCATCCATGACATCGAAGACATCATCGACCAACCGGTCATGGGTGATGCTCTCGACCGGCGCTCGGGTGATGCCCGCCCCGCGGTGGTCGTAGGCGATCGTCCGCCAGCGCCGGCTGAGGATGGAGAACGGCTCGGCCCACAGCTCCCAACTGCCCGTCCACCCGCCGACCCCGAGCACGACCGGCCGGTCGCTGGGTCCAAACGCGGTCGCGTAGATCTTTGCGTCTCCAACCGATACGAACATGGAAGAGATTCTAGTGCAGTCATCTGGAGCGATGGGCCGCGGCGAAGCCGCGGCCCATCGCTCCAGATGTTATAATTTTCAACTCCGTGGTGCCTATAGCTCAATAGGTGGAGCGCCTGACTGTGGCTCAGGAGGTCGTGGGTTCAAGCCCCACTAGGCACCCCTCTCAATTCCTCACCCATGCGCGTCGCCGTCAATGCCTGGTTCCTCAACGCCCCCACCACCGGGAGCGGCCAGTATCTGACAAGCCTCGCCGCGGCGCTCAGGGACCTCTCCTCCGACCTCGAACTGGTGATGATTGAGCCGCGCGCGCGCGGCAAACTGGCCAAGGTCTGGTTCGAGCAGGTCGGTTTTCCCCTGGCCGCCGCGCGGACGAAGGCTGATCTGGCCTGGGTGCCGTATTGGGCTGGACCGTTGGCCAGCGATCTGCCGGTGGTCTGCACCATCCATGATGTCATCGCCCTCGCCTTGCCCGCCTATCGCGGCGGGCTTGCCGGGGCCGCCTATCTCAGCCTCGTCCGAGCCTCGGCTCCCAACGCCGCCCACATCCTGACCGACTCCGAGTACAGCCGCCAGGATATCGTCAAACGGCTGGAGATCCCCGAGGAGCGGGTCACTGCGGTGCTGCTGGCGGCGGATGCGCGTTTCAGCCCGAGCATCGGCGCCGATGCCGTCGCCGCCGCGCGCGAGCGCTACGATCTGCCCGAGACCTACGTGTTGTATCTGGGCGGCTTCGACCCGCGCAAGAACATCGAGACCCTCTTCCAGGTCTATGTCTGGGCGGGCGAGACCATCGGGACCGATTTCCCGCTTGTCATCACCGGCCGGCCGGAGGATCGCTGCTACGCCGCCGACGGCGCCCCGACCACCCTGGGCGAGATGGCCAAATTGCTGGAGGTCGAGGACGTCGTCCGTTTTGTTGGGCGGGTGTCCGAGGAGGACAAACCGGCGGTCTATGCGGGCGCGCGGGCATTTCTGTACCCCTCGACCTACGAGGGTTTTGGCCTGCCGCCGCTCGAGGCAATGGCCTGCGGCGTGCCCGTCATCGGCAGCAACGCCACGTGTATCCCCGAGGTCGTCGGCCCGGCCGGCATGCTGGTCGATCCCATGGACGCCCGGCGCATGGCCGGCGCGCTGATCGCGGTCTGCGCCGAGGACGATCTGCACGCGCGGCTGGCTCAGAAAGCCATCCTGCGCGCGGCCGAATTCTCCTGGTCGCGCGCTGCCATCGATACGCTGGGGGTTTTCCGGCGCGTGGGCCGCGTCTGATGGATTCTTTTGCGGAAGCGATATCCCGCGCCCCGGCGTACGCCGGGGCGCGGGATATCGCTTCCGCAAATGCTACACTCCCGCCCATGAACGCCGGGGCGGTCATTGGAAGCAGCGGATATGCGATCCAGCGCTCGGGCTGGCGCGATCTCATCCGGGTGTGGCGGGTGCAGCGGGCGATCTTCCTCGAGGATGCCTACGATCCACTGACGCTGCTTGGGATGGCCCTCAATCCGGCCGGTCTCCGCCTGCACGCTGTGGTGAACGATGACGTCGTTGGATTTCTCGCCTGCGAGACCAGCTTTCGGGATGGCGCGGCCTGGATCGTCATGGTTGGCACCCACCCGCAGTTTTGGGGGCGCGGCATCGCCTCTGCTCTGATCCTTGCGGCCGAGCGCGAAATGGTCCGCCGCGCGACTCGGATCAAGCTCACGGTCCGGCGCGGCAACACCCGGGCCATCGCCCTGTACGAGCGATTGGGTTACCTGCACATGAGCACCACCCGCCGCTACTACAACGACGGCGAAGACGGCCTGATCATGGAGAAAAGCCTGCGCGGCCCTAAAATGGAGGGGTGAGCACCCCTCAAACGTTCGACAACACGTACGATGCGATCGGCCCGATGCGCGCCCCGGCGATCGTGTTTCTGCACGGCGCCACGGCCACCCGCAAGCAGTGGATGCCCCAATTCGACGCGCTCTCGGATGCATATCGGGTGATTGCCGTCGATCTGCCCGGGCATGGCGAGCTCGCCCACGAGCGCTTTACGTTGGACGGCGCGGCTGCGCGGGTCGAGCAGATCATCCGCGAGCGCACCCCTTACAAATCCGCGCTGGTGGTCGGGCACTCGCTGGGCGGCTACGTGGCGATGACGCTCGCCCAGCGCGCGCCCGCGATCGTGCCGGGCCTGGTTCTGGCCGGCGCCGCCATCAACTTCACCGGGCTCATGGGGACGCTGGCTCGGATGAACGCCGCGCTCTTCCCGCTCTTCCCGCAGAGGTGGCTGGCGGGCGAGAACACCCGCATGATGCGGCGGATGTTCAAGCCCGAGATCGCCGAGGCCCAGATCGAGGCCGGCTACTTTTTCACGTCCGCCGGCGATGTCTATCGCGATCTGGCCGGCCGCGATTTTCACGCCCTGTTGCGCGCATACCCTGGTCCGACCCTCGTCCTCAATGGGACCAAGGACTGGCAGAATCTGCGCTACGAGAAGGCCTTCCTCGCCGCCGCCCAGCATCCCACCCTCGTCCATCTCCACGGCGCCGGCCACGTCAGCAACCTCGAGATGCCGGAGGACTTTACGGATGCGGTGAGGCGGTTTGCTGTGCGGGCGTTTGATCAGGTTTGATAAGGTTGATAAGGTTGGATAACGTTTGAGGTAAGCGCTGGCCGCTCACGCTAACCTTACCAACGTTATCAACCTTACCAACGAAGGCCCACATCCGTTCAACCACCATCGCCACGCCCTGCCCTACCCCCACGCACAACGTAGCCAGGCCATAGGGCGAGGTCGCCACGCCGGCGTGATGGCGGCGTTTCATTTCGTGGACGAGGGTGGTGACCAGGCGCGCGCCGGAGCAGCCGAGCGGGTGGCCGAGCGCGATCGCGCCGCCGTTGACGTTGGTCCGCTCGTGGGGCAGGCCGAGTTCGTCCATCACTGCCAGGGCCTGCACGGCGAAGGCCTCGTTCAATTCGATCAGGTCGAGGTCAGAGATGCGCAGGCGGGCCCGGTCGAGGGCTTTGCGGGTGGCCGGGATTGGCCCGTAGCCCATGGTGCGCGGGTCAACCCCGGCCGAGGCTGAGGCGACGATGCGCGCCATCGGGCGCAGGCCAAGCGCGCGGGCGCGCTCCTCGGAGGTAACCAGAACCGCCGCCGCGCCATCGTTGATGCCTGAGGCGTTGCCGGCTGTCACCGAGCCCGTCGTGCGAAAGGCCCCGGTCAGTTTGGACATCTCGTCCAGGCTGGTCGTCAGGGCATAGTGACCGTCATGGCCAAGGGCCATCCGGGGGTGCTCGTCGACCTCGACGATGACCGGGTTGCCCCGCTTCTGCGGGATGGGGACGGGCACGATCTCAGCCTTGAAGCGCCCGGCGTTGGTGGCCGACACCGCCCGGCGATGGCTCTCCAGCGCAAAGTGATCCTGGCGCTGCCGGTTGATGGCCGGCCGTTCGGCGGCGATGTTCTCGGCGGTCTGGCCCATGCTTTCGAGCGGGAAACGCCGTTCCATCTCCGGGTTTGGGAAACGCCAGCCGATGCTGCTGTCCCACACCTGCGGCGTGCGGCTCCAGGCGCTGTCGGGCTTGGCCATGACATACGGCGCGCGGGTCATGCTCTCCACGCCACCGGCGATGTAGCAATCGCCCTCACCGGCTCGGATGGCTCGGGCGGCCTGGATGATGGCGTCAAGGCCCGACGAGCACAACCTGTTGACGGTGATCCCGGCCACCCGGTCGGGAAAGCTAGCCAGGAGCAGGGCCATCCGGGCGACGTTGCGGTTGTCCTCGCCGGCCTGGTTGGCGCAGCCGAGGATGACCTCCTCGACATCGCCCGGGTCCACATGCGTCCGGGCGATCAGACCGCGCAGACACAGCGCGGCGAGGTCATCGGCCCGCACGGCGCTCAGCTTGCCGCGCCAGGTTCCGATGGGAGTGCGGCAGGCGTCGACGATTACGGCGTTTGGCATGAATCCATCGTAATACGGAATTCAGAAACCGAACGTAACTGCCAGGCTTCAATCTGCGCTAATCTGCGTCAATCTGCGGATCGATTCAACTTAAAGCCCGCTCGGCCCGTCACGGGCACGGCAGGTTTTGTCCGCAGATTAACGCAGATTGGCGCAGATTGGGTAACTGTTTCTGGCTGTCAGCACGGCGGGTGGCGCTTAGCCTGAGCATTTGAATTACGATATCGGCATGATCGAGCCCTTGACCGACGGTCTGGCCCACCGGGTGCTGGCCCACCTCGGGCTGGCCCGGGCGAAACCGAGCGTAACGTATCTCGGCCATCTGGTCGCCGCGTATGGCCAGCGCGTGCCGTGGGAGAGCGTGTCGCGGATCGCCCGGCGCGCGTATTGCCTGCCCGGGGGCGGGTGCCCGCGCTGGCCGGAGATTTTCTGGGAGGAGGCTCTCAGCCTGGGCACCGGCGGCACCTGTTTCGAGAGCAACCTCGCCTTCTTCTCGCTGTTGCGGGCGCTGGGATTCGAGGGCTATCTGACCATCAACAACATGAGCGAATCGATCGGCTGCCACACCGCCTGCGTGGTCGAATGGGGCGGGGAGCAGTGGCTGGCCGATGCGGGGTATCCCGTCTACGCCCCGCTGCGGATTGATCCCTTGGGTGAGACGCAGGCGAGCTCGCCGTGGATGGATTACAGCCTGACTCCGGCCGGGCCGGACGAGTACATCGTCACTCAGTCCCCGCATGCCAGACCGTACGCCTTCACCTTGATCAACAAGCCGGTCAGCATCGCCCGCTATCGGGCGGCCACCCTCGACGACTACGGCGAGCAGGGGCTCTTTCTGAGCCGGATCATCGTTCTGCGGGCGTCGCCCGGACATGTCCAACGCTTTGACAGCAGCCAGGAGACCAACGCGGTCGAAGTCTTCGAAGGCGGGCAGAAGCGCGAGGAGGCGCTGGGTGATGACCCCGCCGCGGCGCTCAGCGCGCGCTTTGGGGTCAATCTGCGCGTATTGCGCGAGGCGTTCGCGGCGTTGAGGGGGTAGGGGCGTCCATGCCTGAACCTCGTAGGTGGGTGCCGTAGATCCTGAACCTCGGAGGTGGGCGCCCACGACTCTATACGGTGACGGCTCTACGGCGCCCACCTCCGAGGTTCAGGATCTGACGATGAGTACACTTTGGTCACCGAATCTCCACTCCGAATGAAGACAAGGTTTCTGTCGCAGGTTCTCGGCCGAAACTTGACGATCGAATCGTCCCAGGGACTCGAAATGATCGCAGAACTGAAGCGTTTGACCACCTATCACGAGGAAGAACTCGCAGATGCAGTGCCGGAAGCCCCTGAGGACTTCAAGCTCACGCTGATTGCGTTCATCGGACCCGTGGGAACTGTGGGCGCCGACATGTTCTTCTTTGACGTGTTCTCTCCATCGCAGGCGAAATCGGCGCAATGCGTTCCCTACGAATTCGGACCGAAGGTCGGCGAGATGTTGGTCCCCGTGTTTGACCCCGTGAAAATTCGCAAGGCAGTCCAAAGAGCAGTGGATTCGGTTGAAGGTGATACCTATTCTGTGGTGGCAAACAAACTCTCGCGCATTCTCTTCTGGGAGTATTCGGGCTATCGTCCTGGCGATGGCGAAAAGACGTAATACGAATAAGAACGCGCAGAACCTACCCCACCGCATGCCCCTCCGGCGGCTTGTTCTTGTTGAAGCTCCGATACAGCGCTAGATCGTAGACGATCTTCAGCCCGCCGATGAAGTGAGCCTGCACCTCGGAGGTAGGCGCCCCAGGACCGTCATCGCATAGAGTCGCAGGCACCTACCTCCGAGGTGCAGGCACATCATGCTTCCTTATGCTCCTCCGGCGGCTTGTTCTTGTTGAAGCTCCGATACAGGGCCAGGTCGTAGACGATCTTCAGCCCGCCGGCGATGAAGAAAGGCAGCGACAACAACGATGCCGAGGCCAGCATCGGCCCGGCCAGGCTGGGCGAGATCGCCGCGCCCACGCTCCGCGCGATGCCGGTCACGCCCCCGGCCGCGCTGCGCTCCTCGGGGCGCACAACCGCCATCGTATAGCTCTGACGGGTCGGCACGTCCATCTGCGAGATGGCAAAGCGAAATAACAGCATGCCGACGGCCAGGGGCAGGCTCGGCATGAGCGGGACCAGGATCAGCAGCACGTTCGACGGGATGTGGGTGAACACCATCGTGTTGATCAGCCCGAACCTGCGCGCCATCGGGGCGGCGACCAGGGCCGAGATCCCGGCCAGCAAGTTGGTGGCAAAGAACACCGCCCCCAGCGCGCCCGGGGCGATCCCGAATTTGGCGGTCAGCCAGTAGGCCAGAAAGCTGTCGATGACAAAGCCGCCCGCGAAGGCATCCAACGCAAAGAGCGCAGACAAGCCCAGCACGATGTTGCGCGACTGGCCGAGGCCAAACATCCCCGTCGGCGCAACGGCAGCGACGGGCGCCTCGACTTTGTCCGACATCCGCCAGAACACGAAAGCCAGGCCGATGCCGATCAGGGCGTAGCCGATGACGAGGGCCCGATACGCGTTGACCGTGTCCATCCCGCCATCTCGCAGGGCCTGAACCAGCAACCCGCCGCACAAGGCCCCGGTCGCGGTCGCAAACGAGCCGGCCAGGTTGTACCAGGCGAAGACCTGGGTCCGGCGCTGGCTGGGGATGAGCTGGGTGAGGGCCGCCTGCTCGATCGACAGGAAGGGGCCGATCTCCTTGCCGCTCGGGCTGACCACCCCGATGATGCCGGCAACGGCCAGCAGGAAGGGCTCACGAGTCAGGGCAAAGACGATCCCGGCCATCAGCATCAGCCCGCTGCCAATGATGAGGGTTTTGCGCCGGCCAAAGCGATCAGCCCGGGTGGTCAGCCACAGCGAGATGGCCGCGTCCCCGGCCAGGGTCAGGGTGAACAGCACGCCGACCATCTGCTCGCTCAGCCCGATGCTGGTGAGATACAGCGCCAGCGACACGGACAGAAAACCGTAGGCGAACATGCGGGTGATGCGGGTGCTGAACAGGAGCCGAAAATCGGTCATGACCGCTTCATCCACATCCACACCGACGCCCAGGTCGCGTCGGCCATCCGGGTCGTGCCGCGCAACATGCGATCAACGATGAAGCCGTCGCGGAAGCCCTCTTCCAGGGTCGACAGCGTTGTCCAACGCTGTTCGTCGGCGTCGGCCTCGTCGCGCAGGTGGGCAAAGAGCACAAAGGTGCCGCCCGGGCGGAGCAGCCGACGAAGCTGGGCGACGTAGACGGGGACCGCCTCCTTGGGCTGGGCGTGCAAACAGCCGATGTCGATGGCGAGGTCGAACGGCGGCTCAAGCTGGTCAAGGGCGAGGACCGACCCGACGTGCAGCGTCACCCGATCGGCAGCGCCCGCGGCGATGACCCGCTCCCTGGCCTGCGCGATGGCCTCTGGCACAAAGTCGACCCCCTCACACTGCCATCCGCGTTGGGCGAGGTAGATACATGAGCGGGCCAGCCCGCAGCCGAGATCGAGCGCGCGGCCGGGCGGCAGGGCCTCACACAGCGCGATGATTTCGGGCGGGGGAAGCTCATCCGCCCACGGCAGATTGCCGCTCCGATAGCGCTCGGTCATGGTCGTGAACAGGTCATCGGGCATGGCGTTTGAGTATAGGGCGAGGCGAGACTCCCCGCCCCGGCGTATGCCGGGGCGGGGAGTCTCGTCTCGCGCACCTATACTCCCATAATGAAAGTTGACCTCAACGCCGATTGTGGTGAAAGCTTTGGCCGTTGGACATTGGGCGATGACGCGGCGATTCTGCGCGAGGTGACCAGCGCCAACATCGCCTGCGGCGCGCACGCCGGCGACCCGGAGGTCATGCGGGCGACGGTCCATCTGTGCGTTGGACTCGGTGTCGCGATCGGCGCCCATCCGGGTTACCCCGATCTGCAGGGCTTCGGGCGGCGGGCTCTGCCGATGACGGCCGGCGAGGTCTTCAACAGCGTACTGGCCCAGATTGGCGCGCTGCACGCCATCGCCCGGGCCGAAGGCGCGGCGCTGGCTCATGTCAAGGCCCACGGCGCGCTCTACAACCACGCCGCGGCCCATCCGCCCACGGCCCGGGCCATCGCCGACGCGGTCGCGACCTTTGACCGCGGGCTGATCTTCGTCGCGCTTGCCGGCTCGGGCCTGGCCGAAGCTGGCCGGGCGGCCGGGCTGCGGGTGGCCGAGGAGGCCTTTGCCGATCGCGCGTATGAAGCCAGCGGCGCGCTGCGGGATCGCAAACTGCCCGGGGCGATGCTCGAGACCGATGCGGCCGCCGCCGCCCAGTCCGTCGCCATCGTCGGCGCGGGCGGGCTGACTGCCCATGACGGCAGCCGGGTTGGGCTGCATGCCGACACGATCTGTCTGCACGGAGATGCGCCGGGGGCGGCTGCCCGGGCCCGCGCCGTCCGCGCCGCGCTGGCGGCCGCCGGCATTACGATCGCGCGGCTGTAAGGATTTGTCCGCAGATTACGCAGATTCTGGATATTTATAGCGCCCGTCAAGTCCCCATTGACCAATCGGCGCAAATCTGCGTAATCTGCGGATAGATTCCTGCCGCGGACAGGCAGAGTCCCTTGGCGTAACATACGCGTATGGACAAACAACACGAGTGGGTGACGATGTTCGAGGGCGTGCGCCGCCGCATCGTCGCCGATGGCAAGAACGTGATGCAGGTCAAGATCGAGTTGGGCAAGGGCACCTCGGTGCCGCGCCATCGCCACGAGCACGAGCAGATCTCCTTCATCCACAGCGGACGTTGCCGCTTCGATCTCGACGGCAAGATCATCATTGCCGGCCCGGGCGAAACGATCATGATCCCCTCAATGACCTGGCACGCGGTCGAGACCCTCGAGGACGCGATCGCCCTCGATACCTTCTCGCCCCCGCGCGAGGACTTCCGCTCGGCCACGCCACCCGATCCGGCCATCTACGGTCGTTGACACCCTGGGTGTTTGTGCGCGACATTCACCGTCCCGGCGCAGCCGGGACGGTGAATGTCGCGCACGATCACCATGGATATCCAGATGAACCAAACCGCAAATCCACCCGCGGCCGCGGCCGGCAAGGCCGGCGGCAAACCGCCCCTCGCGCCCGGCCTGCCCGTGCTGGGTAACGCCCTCAGCATGCGGATCGATCCGCTGGCCTATCTGCTCGGCCTGTATCGCGAGCATGGGCCGGTCTTCCGCGTCCGCCTGCTGTCGCGTGAATACACGATTATGGCCGGCCTCGACGCCAACCGCTTTCTGGCCCGCGAGGCGGGCGAGTATCTGGGCAGCGTCGAGCTGTTCGGCGGCTTCGCCCGCGAGCTGGGTTCGGAAGCCTTTATGGTCGCCCTCGACGGTGTGCCGCACCGCCACCAGCGCAAGGTCCAGCGCCGGGGCTATGGCCGCGAGATCCTGCTTGGGCGGATCGGCGAGGTCGTCGACCTGACCCGCACGTCCACCCGCGACTGGAAAGAGGGCACGACGTTTGCGGTCTTCCCCACTGTGCAGCGGATCATCACCGAGCAGCTTGGGATCCTGCTGGCCAGCCAGCCCTGCGGCGATTACTTTGAATCGTTGTGGACGCTGCTCAACACGAACATGAAGGTCCATGTCATGAAGACCCACCCGAAGTTCATGTTGCGCCTGCCGGCCTACACCCGCGCCCGCGCGCGCGCGATGGAATTGGCCCGCAACGTGCTGGCCTGGCATCGCGCCCATCCGCCCACCGACCGGCCGGCTGATCTGCTCGACGATCTGGTCGCTGGGGTGGATGAGAACGGGCAACCCTACTCGGAGCCGACCCTGATCGCGGCGACGCTGGGCCCGTATTTCGCCGGGATGGACACGGTCGCCTCGACGGCCAGCTTCATGCTCTACGCCATCCTGCATTACCCGGGCGTGCTCGGGCGGGTCCAGGCCGAGGTCGACGCCGCCTTCGCGGCCAGCGGTGGGACGCTGACCGTCGAGGCCCTCAAGGGCATGAGCGCGCTGCACGGCGCGGCGATGGAGACGCTCCGGATGTATCCGGTCGCCCCCTTCACCCCGCGCACAGTCACCCAGCCCTTCGAGTTTGGCGGCTACGCCTTCACCCCGGGGACCGAGGTCATGGTGGCCAACGCTCTGACCCAATACCTGCCGGAGTACTTCCCCGAGCCCGAGCGCTTTGACATCGACCGGCACGCCCGGGCCGACCGGCCCAAGGTCCCGAACACCTACGCCCCGTTTACCCTCGGCTCGCACACCTGCCTGGGGGCGGGGATGGCCGAGTCGCAGCTCATGGTCGTGATCGCGACGCTGCTGCGCCACTTCGAGTTCGCCCTGCCCAGCCCGGATTACCAGGTGGAGATCCAGGCCGCCCCGATCCCGAACCCGGGCAAAGGGTTGACGGTGAAGGTTGTGCGCCGGCGGTCGGTCTAGTTGCCCGGCCCCAGGAGCCGCCCGGCCGTCTCGATCTGTTCCGCGTCGCCGATCAACGCGATCCGGTCGCCCGCCTGAAAGGCGGTCACGGATTTGGGGTTGGCCATGAGCGTCTTCCCGCGCTGGATGGCGACGACTGACGCGCCGGCGCGGGCCCGCAGGTTCGCCTCGGCCAGGGACTGCCCCGCGACCGGGCTGCCGGCCGGCACGGTCAGCCAGGAGACGTCGATGCCGGGCAGCGTGTCAATGAGCCGGTCCAGCAGCCGATGCTCTTCCTCGGTATCGATCTGAAGATCGTAGTGGTCGCGCCGGACCGCGTCGGTGTACTCGTGAATCTCGCGCAGGGGGAAGCCCAGGCGGAGCAGGGTGTGGCGCAGAAGCTCGAGCCCGCCCTCGAGCTCAGGGTAGATGACATCCTGGGCGCCCAGATCTCCCAGGCGCTTCACCCCCTCGCGGGTGGCGGCCCGCGCGACGATGGGCAGGTCCGGGGCCAGCGCGCGGGCCGTTCCGACGACCAGGGCGCTGGCCGATTCGTCCGGGCCGGCCACGACCAGAGCCCGGGCGCGATCCAGATGGGCGTGGGTGAGCACCTCCGAATTCGCGGCATCGCCGAACAGGCCGGGGATGCCCTGGCGTTTCAGTTCCTCGACCTGGGCGGCGTCGGCGTGAACGACAACGATCGGAATCGAGATGCCCCGGAGCAGCCCGGCGATCTGATGCCCGACCCGCCCATAGCCGACGAGGACGACATGCCCATTCTCCGGCTGACCGGCCTCAGTCAGAGCCAGCGGCGCCGGGCTGGCCCGGTCCAGTCGCTTCCACAACGGCGGGACGCGCCGCAGCATTTTCTCCAGTGGCGCCTGCAGGCGGAACATGGCTGGATTCAGGGTGATGGAGATGAGGGCGACCGCCAGAATCAGCGAATACTGGTCCTGGTTGAGCAGTCCCAGCGAAACGCCGGCCTGGCCGAGGATGAAGGAGAACTCTCCGATCTGGCTGAGGGCGAGGGCGACCACGATGGTGGTCCGGGCGGGCCAGGGGAAGATTAATCCGAGCAGCACGGTGATGATCGGCTTGCCGACCACGACGAGGGCGGTCAGCCCGAGGACGGTCACCCAGTTGGCGAGCACGTATCCGGGGTTGACCAGCATCCCGACCGAGACGAAGAACAGGGTGGCGAACACCTCGCGAAAGGGAAGAACATCCGCCCCGGCCTGATGGCTGAGGGGCGATTCACTGACCACGACACCGGCGACGAAGGCGCCCAGGGCCAGCGACACGCCAAAGACTTGGGCGGCGCCGACGGCGGTGCCCAGGGCGATGGTCATGACGGCCAGGATGAACAGCTCGCGCGAGCGGGTATGGGCGACCCGGAGCAGGATCCAGGGGATGAGGCGAGTGCCGGCCAGCAGGACGAGGACGGCGAACCCGGCGGCCTTGAGCAGGGTAAGGCCGAGCTGGGCCCAATCGAACCCGCCCGATTGACTGGCCAGGGTGGGCATCAGGACCAGGATCAGGACGGTGGCCAGGTCTTCGAGGATGAGCCAGCCGATGGCGGCCTGGCCCTGAGGTGTATTCAACAGACCGTTGTCCATGAGCCCGCGCAGAAGGACGACCGTGCTGGCGACCGAGATGGCCAGGCCGAGGACGAGCCCGGCGGTGGGCGTCCAGCCCCAGGCCTGGCTGATGCCGAAGCCGAGCAGGGTGGCCAGGGCCATCTGGCCGAGCGCGCCGGGGATGGCGATGGCCCGGACCTTCCACAGGTCGTTCAGCGAAAAATGCAGGCCGACCCCGAACATGAGCAGGATGACGCCCAACTCGGCGAGTTGCTGGATGGTATGCGTGTCGCCGACGAAGCCGGGGGTGAAGGGGCCGATGACGATCCCGGCAAGGAGGTAGCCGACGATGGTCGGCAGCCCGATCCGGCGGGCAATGACCCCGCCGATAAAGGCCACGACCAGGGCCATGGCGATCTCGATCAACAGCGCGACTTCATGCATGTTCGTCTCCGTTCACGACGCGTGCAATATGCCCGTTCCTAATGCCGGACGAGCATATCACAGCGGGGCGCATACGCCGGCGTTGGCCAGTTGCGCCCCATGATGTAGGGGCGACAGCACCCGCCATCGAACTGTTGCACGCCCGAACGTTTCGGCGGGTGCTTCGCCCGCACGTACACCCGTTGTGCACCGCGGCACCGTGGCGATATTGCCCGGCCGCGCTACGGGCCCCGCGCTCGCCCTGAGCGGCCCGCTCCGCGGGCAGGTCGAAGGGTTCGCGCGGGATGACGGGCGTTGGCGGCGTTGCCCCTCGGTGGTTACGGGACCTTCCGTGCAATTCGTTTCATCCTCCGAATCCGTGATTTGGACATGATGCTTTCACATGTTATCATGTACACATGGATGATATGACCACCACCCTTACCGAACGTGGGCAGACCTCCGTGCCCGCGGCGATCCGCAAGCAGGCCGGCTTGGCGCCCGGCCAGGCTCTGCGCTGGGAGTTTGTGTCCGAACACGAATTGCGGGTGGTTATTCCCGAAGACGCCAAAACACCGCCCAACGCCGTGGCGATGATCGGCTTCGCGCGGAGGGTCAACCCTGGCCTCCCGCCGACAACCGCCGCGATGCTTGAGCTCCTCCGCGCCGGTGAGACCGACGTATGAGCTGGGTGATCGACACCTGCGTCCTGCTCGACATCGCCCTGGGCGATCCGAAGTTCGCCATCGGTTCGGCCCAGGCGCTCGACCGCTTGCGCGAGGAGGGCCTCGTTGCCTGCCCAGTCACGCTGGTCGAAATCGCCCCGGCTCTGGGCGGCAGGCCCGACGCCGCACGAACGTTCTGCGCCGGGATCGGTATCCCGCTGGACACGGTCTGGACCGCCGACGACACGCTCGCCGGAATGAAGGCCTGGAATGCGTATGTGGCTGCCAAACGGGCTGGCCTGTCGGCCAAGCGCCCGATCGCCGATATCCTGATCGGCGCATTTGCCCAGCGCCGGCGCGGACTCATCACCCGCAACGCCGCCGAGTTTCGGCGTTGGTTCGGCGCCCTGACCATCGTCGATCCCGCAAAGCCGGTGAGACGGCGTTGATCGTTTTCAGGGTGTTGGGATGATGGTCCCGCCGCGCCCGCGCGACATGATGCAGGGGCGACAGCACCCGCCATCGCGCTGCGGCATGCCCCTATATATCTGCGGGTGCTTCGCCCCTACTCCCCATCCCCCGCCATCCAGCTCGCCATGTAATCCGGCTTCTCCAGCTCCAGCGCGGGCGTGGCCACGTTGAGCGGGGCGAAGGTGTCGACCATTACCGCCAGCTCTTTCGTCTCCTTCACCCCGATGCTGGCCTCGGTCGCGCCGGGTTGCGGGCCGTGCGGCAGGCCTGAAGGATGCAGGGTGATGTCGTACTTCTCGATCCCCTTGCGGCTCATGAAGTTGCCGTCGCAGTAGTAAATCATCTCGTCGCTGTTGACGTTGCTGTGGTTATACGGCGCCGGAATCGCCTGGGGGTGGTAATCAAACAGGCGCGGGACAAACGAGCAGACCACGAAGCCATCGCACTGAAAGGTCTGATGCACCGGCGGGGGCTGATGCACCCGGCCCGTGATCGGCTCGAAGTCATGAATGCTGAAGGCATACGGGAAGAGATAGCCGTCCCAGCCCACCACGTCAAACGGATGATGGTCGAGCACGTGCCGGGTGATCCCATCCCGAGCCTTGATCCGGACTTCAAATTCGCCTCGCTCGGTGAACGTCTCGAGCTCGGCCGGGGGGCGGAAGTCGCGCTCGCAATACGGGGCATGTTCGAGCAACTGGCCATAGTCGTTGCGATACCGGCTGGGCGTGTTGATCTGTCCGCGCGACTCGATGACAAAGAAGCGCCCCTCGGCCGTGCCGAGTTCCATCTTCCAGGTCACCCCAAAGGGGATGACCAGATAGTCGCCGCTCGTGAACGGGATGCGCCCGAACTGGGTCCGCAGCACGCCCGCGCCTTCGTGGACGAACCAGGTCTCGTAGGCCTGGGCGTTGCGGTAGTAGTAGTCCATGCTTCGCGTTGCGCGACTGACGCTCAGGCTGACGTCGGTGTTGCCCAGCAGCGCGCGCCGGGCGGCGACCGGATCGCCCCCGGCTGGCGCCTCCGCGGTCGCAAAGGCGCGATGGCGCAGCGCGCCATAAGCGCTGTAGTCGACCCGGGTGTCGCCGAGATACTCGGTATTGACCACCCGCGGCGGCAGGAAGTGGTGATACAGCAGCGCGGCGTGGCCATGGAAGCCCTCCAGCCCCATTACTTCCTCGCGATACAGCCCGCCATCGGGCTTGCGAAACTGGGTGTGGCGTTTGTGGGGGATGTCCCCGAGCGCGCGATAGAAAGGCATGTGTGTTACTCCATCCGTTGGGCAGGATTCACGATCCCGCGGCATTCGCCCAGTCCGATGCTTCGGAAACCCTCTCGCGCGCAGTGCCCGCGCAGGATGACCTCGTCGCCGTCCTCGAGAAAGCGGCGGGTCTCACCGCTGGGCAGCGTTATCGGCGCTTTGCCGCCGTCTGTCAACTCGAGCAGACACCCGCGTGAGTCGGGGGCCGGCCCGCTGACCGTGCCCGTGCCGAGCAGGTCGCCAGGCCGCAGGTTGCAGCCGCCGCTGCTGTGGTGGGCGAGCATCTGGGCGAGGGTCCAGTACAGGTCGCGGGCGTTGCCGCGGCTCAGCAAGTGCGGCGCGTCACCGCGGGCCCGCATGTGCGGGGTGCTGAGCAGGACCTCGAGGATGATGTCGAGGCCGCCGCCTGCCTGATCGGCCGGATCGTTGAGATAGGGCAGCGGTTGGGGCTGGTCGGTGTTGCGGGGGAAGGCGGGGCAGCGAAAGGGGGCCAGGGCGTCCAGCGTCACCACCCAGGCGGAGACGCTGGTGGCAAAATTCTTGGCCAGGAAGGGCCCGAGCGGTTGATACTCCCAACGTTGGATGTCCCGGGCCGACCAGTCGTTGAGCAGGCTCAGCCCGAACAGCCGCGCGCCTGCCTCGGCGATCGGGACCGGCGCGCCAAGCGGATTGCCCGGCCCCACCCAGGCGCCGAGCTCGAGCTCGTAGTCCAGCCGCCGGGTGGGGGCGTAGAGGGGCGCTTCCGCCTCGAGCTTGAACTGGCCACGCGGGCGGATGACCGGCGTGCCGCTGACGACAATCGAGGAGGCCCGCCCGTGGTAGCCGATCGGCACCCAGGTGTAGTTGGGCAGGAGCGGATTCTCCGGCCGCATCTGCGCTCCGACCGTTGTGGCGTGCTGGATCGAGGCGTAAAAGTCGGTGTAGTCGCCGATCCGGGCCGGCAGGCGCATCTCGAGCTCGCCCAACGGCCTGAGCAGCCGGGCAAGCGAGACGCGCTCCCGCGCGTCATGGCGCAGGAGCGCGCTGAGCCGATGGCGCAGTGCCCGCCAGTGCGGCGAGCCGAGGGCCATCAGCGCATTGAGATCGGGCGCGCGGCAGGCTGCCCCGGCCGGGCCGTCGACTAAACCGGCCTCGGCGCAGGCGGCCAGGTCGAGCACCGAATCCCCGATGGCGGTCCCGATCCGGCTGCCGCCTGCATCGGCAAACACGCCGAGTGGCAGGTTCTGGATCGGGAAGCCGGTATCCGGGTCGTTGGCCGACGTGACCCAGCTCCGCAGGTTGGGGTCGTGGGTGGAGTCAATCATGCGCTCGCCATCGGCATATCCCTACAAATTCCCTCGCAGCTCCTGCTCGCGCTCAATCGACTCGAACAGGGCCTTGAAATTGCCCACCCCGAACCCGCGCGAGCCGTGCCGCTCGATGATCTCGTAGAAGACCGTTGGGCGGTCCTCGACCGGCTTGGAGAAGATCTGGAGCAGATATCCCTCCTCGTCGCGGTCGACCAGCACCCCGAGTTCGGCCAGCGTGTCGACCGGTTCGTTGATCTTGCCCACCCGGGCTTCGAGCTCTTGATAATAGGCGCTCGGCACGCGCAGGAACTCGACCCCCGAATTGCGCAGGCGGGTGACCGCCTCGACGATGTTGCCGGTGCTCAACGCGAGGTGCTGCACCCCGGGGCCATAGTGGTAGTCCAGATATTCCTGGATCTGAGACTTCCTGCGCCCTTCGGCTGGCTCATTGATCGGGAACTTGATCTTGCCGTTCCCGTTCATCATGACCTTTGACATCAGGGCCGAGTACTCGGTGTGAATGTCGTTGTCGCTGAAATGGCGGAGCTGCTCGAAGCCCATCGTCTGGGCGAAGAAATCCACCCAGCGGTTCATCGCGCCGAGCTCGACGTTGCCGACGATGTGGTCGACGTGCATCAGGCCGAATCCGGTGGGTTTGCCCTGGGCGTTGCGCGAACCCGCATAGTCGACGGCCGTGTAGCCCGGCACGAACGGCCCGCGGTACTTGCCCCGCTCGACAAACTTCATCAGCGTATCGCCATACAGCCGGATCGCGGCGGCGCGATACAGGCCGTGTTCGTCCTCGATCTCCATGGGCGCGATCGCGCCGGTGGCCCCGCGCTTGGTGGTCTCGCGATACGCCGCGGCGGCGTCGGGGACCTCGACCGCCACGACGGCGACGGTGTCGCCATGCAGGTGGGCGAGCCGGGCGATCGGATGATCGGGCGAAAGCGCGCTCGACAGCACCAGCCGGATGTTGTGCTGCTCGAGCACATACGAGGCGCGCTCGCGGTTGCCGGTTTCGAGCCCGCTATAGGCGGTCTGGGCGAAGCCGAAGGCGGTCTTGTAGAAATGGGCGGCCTGGCGGGCGTTGCCGACATAGAACTCGATGTGGTCGACCCGGTTGATGGGGAGGAAATCGTCAGACATCTTGAACCTTGCGCGTCCGGCGCGGCTGACGCTTTGGCTCCGGATCAGCTCCGAGCTGCAGCGCTGTGGTGGACTTGACCTCGTTCAGGACCAGGCTGGTGCGGATGCGCTCAACCCCCGGCGCGGGGGTGAGGGTGTTGACCAGAAAGGCTTCGAGCTGCTGCCGGTCGCGCACGGCGATCTTGAGCACGTAGTCGGCCTCGCCGGTGATGTGATGGCACTCGAGCACCTCGGGCATGGCCTTGACCGCCGCCCGAAACTTGCGGACGAGGTCGACCGAGTGGTAGCGCAGGTTGACGTGGACGAAGCACATCAAGTCGTAGCCGAGCTTGTCGCGGTCGAGCACGGCCACATACGCGCCGATGACGCCAGCCGATTCGAGCTTCTCGAGGCGCTTCTGCAGCCCGGTCGGCGAGAGGCCGGCCAGGCGCGCCAATTCGAGATTTGTCGTTCGCGCGTTGCGTTGCAGCTCGCGCAAAATCAGATAATCTTTGTCGTCCATATCCATTGGAAGGGTGAAATATACACCAGGAATGGACGGTCAGAGCACATATCCCTCTCGGCTCCGGGGCGTGGGATTCCCCGAAACACCCTGCCTGCCCCGGCGTGCGCGGGGGCGGGCAGGGTGTTTCGGGATTTTTCAGACTGGACACGCCAGCCAAGAGGTCTACACTACTAAAGATCAAAGAAATAGTGTGGGTCGAGCACGCATTCACCAACAAGGAGATAGTTTATGAGTCTGAAACCAGAAGGAGCCAAGGTCGCCATGCTGGGCGAGCCGGAGCGAAAGAAGCACGCGCTTGCACTGCTTAAGGGGGCCGATATTCGCAAGTACACCGGTGGAATCTGCTACGACGCCGTCGCGTATGTGAGATTCCTCCTCGGCAAAGGCATCACGCCCACGGAGATTGCGTCCATAAATGGGAATGCCTGGCGAGATAAGCTCAAGTTCCTATCCGGCAAACGCTGGGATGGCAAATCGGCGATCCCGGCCGGATCGGCAGTGGGTTTCTACCGGCTGATCGACCGTCAGATCTTCCATGGCGCGGTCGCCATTGGCGGCACAAGCATCCGGGCCGTCAATGGGCATGTACTTGGCGCGGGTTGGACCGATGTCGTGGATCTTAAGAAGGTCTTGGGCAAGCCCGACACCGATGGAAACTTCGACTACGATCGGACCAAGATTCAGGTCTGGATCTCGAAAATATAACGGGACGGCGCGCCAAATCTTTCAGGTGAAACGGTCCCCAGCGAAGCTGGGGACCGTTTCACCTGAAAACAGAAGATCAGCGCCTGCCGCGGATCAGGCGCGAGAGCCAGACCACCAGCACTGCCCCGAGGATTGAGACGAGAAGGCTGGTCAGATTGATCCCGTTGACCATATCCACGCCGAAGATCAACCCGCCGATGAAGCCGCCGACGATGCCGCCGATGATGCCCAGCACGATGTCACCGAGCAGGCCGTAGCCGCCGCCCTTCATGATCATGCCGGTCAGCCAGCCCGCGATACCGCCCAGAATCAGTGTTGCGAATAGTCCCATGATGTGTCTCCTTGTTTGCGTGTGTCGAAACTTGTCGCCGGAAGCGACCGTCCCTGCCCCGGCGTACGCCGGGGCGAGGACGGTCGCTTCCGGCAAATTTCCCGGCCGCAGGCGCCGAGGCCTCTTAAGACGACAGCTTGCCGATGCCACCCGAGAGATCCGGCTTCTCGGCCAGGTTCTCCAGCCGCGCGAGTGCGTTCTTGACCTTCAGCAGATCCACCGGATTTCCACCGGCGACAAACGCGCCCAGGATTCCGCCGGCCGGGGCGTACTCCATGACGTAATCGACCTTGGTGCCGTTTACCCCGCCCAGGCCAAGCAGCCCGCCCGTGCGCGGGGAGAGGGTGAAGTGGTGGGTGGTCTTGTGGCCGCCCACTTCGGTGACGATTTCGAGCATCCGCCCCGGCTCGAGCCGGGTGACGGTCGCCTTGCCCGTCTTGTCACCGGCCTGATACGGATACGACGACCCCACCACCGCCGGCCCGGCGCCGGAGATGCCAGTGATTCCTGGCATCCACTCGTCCACACGTCCGGGGTGATGATGACCTTCCAGACCTTGTCGGGAGTAACGTCGATTTCCTCGACCCTTTCGAATTTCGCCTAGTGAATGTCCTCCATGTTGCAGCCCAGTCAAAAACGCCAGATTGCCAAGTCAGTGTAGCCCCAATTCGGGAAAGCGGGCTGCCCGCAGCTTGCTGCGCTGTGGAAGCGCGTTAGCGCGATTGTCACGTTGACCGGCCGGCTGGTCGCCGTTGTGCTCGGCCTGGTTGGTCTGCTGCTGATCCTGCGCGGAATATTCTAGAGCCGATCCCGAAAAATACCTGGCGAGATCACAATCCCCGCGCTTCGCGCGGGGATTGTGATCTCGCCAGGTATTTTTCGGGATGACTTTCGGACGCGAAAGACGTCAGCGCCGTGTCAGGACACGCCGGACGAGCTTGACGGCTTCGCGCGCCCACAACACGGTGCTGCCAACGCCCAGACACAACAGCCAGTCCTCGACGCTCAGGGCGGTGGTCTGGAAGGCCTGCTGCAGGAACGGCACATACACAACCAGGGCCTGCAACGCAAGGGACAATCCCACCGCCGCCCACACCCAACGATTGACAAACAGATCCTCAAAGGCGCTGCGCTCGTCCGAGCGGGCATTCAAGACGTTAAAGAGCTGAAACAGGACCAGGGTCGTGAAGGCCATGGTCCGAGCGTGGACGAGCGTCCCGACGCCGGCGATCAGCCCGCCTGGCAGCGAGGCATCCAGCACCAGCAGCGTGCCGGCCGCCATGACCGCGCCCACGAACACGATGCCCGTCCACATCCTTCGATCCAGCACGCCCGCGCTCTTCGCCCGGGGCGGGCGCTGCATCGCGCCTGCGCGGGCGGGATCGAGGCCCAGCGCCAGGGCCGGGGCGCTGTCGGTGACCAGGTTGATCCACAACAACTGGGTGGCCAGCAGAGGCAGGACCAGGAGCTCGCCATGCGCGGACGGGATGCCCAGCACGCCGGCCAGCATCACGCCCAGGAACATCGTCAGCACTTCGCCGATATTCGACGAGAGCAGATAACGCAAAAACTTGCGGATGTTGGAGAAGATCGCCCGGCCTTCCTCGACCGCGGCGACAATGGTGGCGAAGTTGTCGTCGGCCAGGATCATGTCGGCCGCTTCCTTCGACACGTCGGTGCCGGTGATGCCCATCGCGATTCCGATATCAGCCGTCTTCAGCGCGGGCGCGTCGTTGACCCCGTCGCCGGTCATCGCGGTGACGGCCCCGTTGGCCTTGAGCGCGCGCACGATCCGCAGCTTGTGCTCCGGGCTGACCCGGGCGAATACGGATACATCCCGGACAGCGGCGCGTAACGCGGTCTCATCCATCGCGTTGATCTCGGCCCCGGTCCGGGCCGCGCCAACCAGACCCAGTTCGGTTCCGATTGCCTGGGCGGTCCGGGGATGGTCGCCGGTGATCATGATCACCCGGATGCCGGCCGTCTCGGCCAGCCGGATGGCCGCCGCGGCTTCAGTCCGGGGCGGATCGATCATCCCGATCAGGCCAAGGAAAACCATATCGCGCTCGACGCCCGCATCGGGCGGCTTGGGCACGCTCTCGCGCGACTCGGTGCGATACGCGACGCCCAACGTGCGCAAGGCTTCACCGGCCAGGCTTTCGATCGAGGCCAGGATGCGCTCCCGCCGGGGCGCGTCAAGCGCCACGGCATCCTCGCCCACCCGCTCATGGGTGCAGCGGCCCAGCAGCACGTCGGGGGCGCCCTTGGCGAAGATGAAGACCCGTTCGGGTTGCTCGGCGTCGGCGTGGACGGTGCTCATGAGCTTGCGCTCGGAGGAGAAAGGCACCTCGCCGGTCCGCTCGAAGCGGTGCTCGATTCCGTTGGGCTCCAGCCCGAACTTGAGCGCGGCCACCCGCAGCGCGGCTTCCGTCGGATCGCCCTGGATTGCCCAGCGCCCGTCGCGCAGGGCCAACCCGCTGTTATTGGCCAGCATGGAGGCGCGCAGCGACCGGGCCGCCTCGATGCGCAGACTTTCCGGCGCTTCGGCCAGCGGCCGGCCGGCATGGCTGACCTCGCCCTTGGGCGCGTAGCCCGCCCCGCCGAAATCGACCCGCCCGCCGGCGGTCACCAGGGCCCGGACCGTCATCTCGTTGCGGGTGAGCGTGCCGGTCTTGTCGGTGCAGATGATGTTTGCAGAGCCAAGCGTCTCGACCGCGGCGAGTTTGCGGATGATGGCATTCCGTTTGGCCATGCGCTGCACGCCCAGGGCGAGGACGACCGTCATGATGGTGGCCAGCCCTTCGGGGACGGCGGCGACGGCCAGCGACACGCCCAGGATGAGCGCGTCGACGATCCCGCCCGCCGTCCGGACCGACTGGGTGATCAGGATGGCGCCGATCATCACCACGGCGATGGCGATGACGGCGATGCCCAGCACCCGCCCGACCTGGGCGATCTCGATCTGCAGCGGGGTCGGCTCTTCGCGGCCCTGGGACAACAGATTGGCGATATGGCCCATCTCGGTCTTCATCCCAGTCCCGGTCACCACACCGCGTCCGCGGCCATAGGTGACGGCGCTGCCGTTGAAGACCATGTTGTGCCGATCACCGATCTCCGGGGCGCCCGGAATTGCCTCGATGCTCTTGGAGACCGGCAGGCTCTCGCCGGTCAGGGCGGATTCGGAGGTCTGCAAGGCCACGATATCGATCAAGCGCGCGTCGGCGGCGATCGTGTCGCCCTCCTCAAGGATCAGGATGTCGCCGGGCACGACTTCGGCCGCCGGGATATCCTTGATTTCCCCGTCGCGCAGGACGGTCGCGTGGGCGGCCGCCATCGCCTTGAGGGCGGCCACCGCCCGCTCGGCGCGGGCCTCCTGGGCATAGCCCAGGATCGAGTTCAGCACCACGATGCTGAGGATGGCCAGGGCCTCAAACGGGAGTGAGCTGTCCTTCTCGATCAGCCAGACGATGAAGGACACTACCGTCGCGCCGAGCAGGAGCAGAACGAGCGGGTTGTTGAATTGGGCGAGGAACTTGCGCCAGGCGGGCACGGGCGGGGCGGAGAGCAGCTCGTTCGGGCCGTATTTGGCCAGGCGCGCCTGAGCTTCAATCGTTGTAAGCCCGGCGGCGGCGTCCGCGCCCTGGGCGGCGATGGCGTCGGCGGCTTCGAGACGGTATGCGGCTTCAGTCATGACGTCATTATCGCCCGATGACGGGCTTTGGCTCTATGGAAACGATACGCCCCGTCCCGGCGCTGGCCGTTTCGGAGCTACGATCACGGATGTGGGTGTAGGGATGAGCCGAGACGCCAATTCTCCATGGGCACTGTTTCTGGTGGCAGGGCTCAGCCTGCTGTCAGCTTGCATTGGCGGCACAGCAAGTGGAACTCCGCAGATGTCCGCCACAAGCGGCCCGCTCAACTCGCCGCTCGTGATCGTCGCGCCGACCGCGGATCAGACCGCCGTGCATCTCAACGTTGTGTCCAACGCTGCGACCAAAAGTGCGCTTGTGGCGACCGCGGACGCGCCATTACCGAGCCGGACTCCTTTGCCGGAAGGCGCGCGCCTTCCAACCATGGCCTCGCCACCCATCCTCGCGCTCCGGCCGCTCCCAACCCGGCTGATACCGCGGGAATTTGGTGGCGAGCCGGCCGGCGATGGCCACATCACCATCCTGATGGACCCCACCGGACGCAAGGACCATCTTTCGCTCAACGTGTGGTGCTTCCGGATTCGCCGGATGGCCTTGAACGGCTGGCGGTTTTGCGGGCGGACCGCGCGACTTCAGCAGCGGCAGAACGGGGCCCGAAGGCGATCTGCTGGTCTATCGCCATCGCGTCGATCCTCTCACCGGCGCGATCACCGTCACGGAGGCGGGCACTGCATACCATACGCCGCAGGCGACGGGCATCGTCAAGATCACCGGCGCGACGGGGGATGTTCTGGAGTTGGTATCCACCACCGGGGTAGTTTTCCGTTTCGATACCGCGAGTCGGGTGTTCGTGCGATAAGGGTTTTTGTGTAGCTGCTCAGGCATGGGCATGCGCACATCGGCCAAAGCGAATCGGTGCCGATTCACGCTTGAGACTGCCGTACGTCACAGGGGTCCTTCGCGCGCCCTTGTCCGCGTGCGCGTGCTGGCGCTCGGAGGGGCGCGCTGCTCAGAAACTAGGCTCGTCATCCACCTGCGGAAGCATCCTGAGCGGAGGGCGGCGGCCGAGATGAGCTTGGCCCCGTACGAACCAGCCGCACGCAGTCGAAGGACGCTTCCGCTGTCGAATGGAGCGCAAGCGTCCTTCGACTGCGCGCATCGACGCATGCGCGCCGATGCGCTCCGCTCAGGAGTCCTCCTGAGCGAAGCCGAAGGATGCCTGCGCTTGTTGTGTGCGCTACCGCGCACACGCCGTTTCTTGCCGTCCTTTCCGCTGAAAGCGGTCCGGAACTCAGGATGACACGAGTGGGGTGCGCGCCGCGCCTAGAAGTAGTTCAGCTCCGCTGCGGCCCGCTCGAGCTCGGCCCGGAACTCGGGATGGGCGATGCCGATGAGGGCCCGGGCGCGCTGGCGGATGGTCTTGCCATACAGATCGGCCACCCCGAACTCGGTGATGACGTAATGAATATCGTAGCGCGGCACGGTCACCCCAGCGCCCTGTTTGAGCGTGGGCGTGATGCGGCTGATTCGAGCGCCGTCCTTCATCACCGCCGAGCTGGGCAGGGCGATGATCGGGCGGCCGCCCTTGCTGTGGGCGGCCCCACGGATAAAGTCGAGCTGTCCGCCGATTCCGCTGTAGAGCCGGGTGCCGATGCTGTCGGCGCACACCTGGCCGGTCAGGTCGACCTCCAGCGCGCTGTTGATCGCCACCATGTTGTCGTTGCGCGAGATGATGAGCGAGTCGTTGACATACTCGGTTGGGCGGAACTCGATCAGGGCGTTGTCGTGGACCCACTGATACAGCCGGCGCGAGCCCAGGCAGAAGCCGGCGATGATCTTGCCCGGGTGCTGGTTCTTGCGCTCGCCATTGATGACCCCGCGCTCGACCAGGTCGATGACGCCGTCGGAGAACAGCTCCGAGTGCACGCCCAGGTCGCGCTTGTCCTTGAGGAAGGGCAGCACGCCATTGGGGATGCCGCCGATGCCGAGCTGCAGACAGTCGCCATCGCGGATCATTCCGGCGATGTGGGCGCCGATCTGGCGGTTGAGCGAGATGCTGTGCGGGCCGTTGTCGCCCGGATCGAACTCGGGCAGGGGGTAATCGACCTCGACGGCGTAGTCGATCTTGCTGATGTGGATGAAGCTGTCGCCCAGGGTGCGCGGCATCTGCGGGTTGATCTCGGCGATGACCAGACGGGCGGTTTCGGCCGCCGCCTTCGACACGCCGATCTCGACGCCATACGAGCAGAAGCCGTGGGCATCCGGCGGCGAGACGTGAATCATGGCCACGTCGAGGGGGACTGCTCCGCTGCGGAACAGCATCGGGATCTCGGCCAGCCGGACCGGGGTGAAGTCGGCCCGGCCTTCGTTGACGGCCTTGCGCACGTTGGCGCTGATGAAGAGGGTGTTGACTCGCAGGTGGCCCTCCATCTCGGGCCGGGTGTAGTCGTCGCTGCCGATGGTCAGGACCTGGATGACTTCAACGTTGCTGACCTTTGGCGCGCGGCGGACGAGGGCGTCCATGAGGGTGCGGGGAAAGCTGCAGTTGCCGGTGACAAAAACGCGCATGCCGCTTTGAATGCGGGCGATCGCGTCATCGGCGGTGATGGTGGTGGAGCGATGCGTGGTCATGGGGGTAAGTATGCCTTGCTTGGCCATTCACCCGTCATCCCGCGCGAAAGCGCGGGATGACGATCAAGAGGATATCGTGTCGTCGTCGGTCAGCCAGCAAGCGCCGCCAGATACGACCACACCGCCACCGCCGCCAGGCGGGCGGTCCGGCCGTCGACCTCGTAGCGCGGGTTGACCTCGGACAGCTCGACCACGCGTGTGCGCGGGTCGGATCCGGCCAACGCCCACAGCCCGACGAATTCGTCGGCGCCCAGCCCGAGCGGGTTGACCGCGCTGACGCCCGGCGCATCGGCCCCGCGCACGGCATCCATGTCAAAACCCCAAAAGATCGCGTCGGCGTCGCTGCCGGCAAGTGTGTCCCGCACAACGTCCAGAACACCCCTCCTGCGCCATTCGGACAGTCCCAGCACGCGGGCGCCCTTGTCTTGCAGATAGCCGAGATAGGCGGCCGAGTTGACCTGGGGCTGGTAGCCCAGCTCGTGGAAGCGCTCGGGCGCGATAAAGCCGCCTTCGAGGAGTTGGCGGTAGGGCGTGCCGCTGTTCATGGGCATGTCGGCCCGCACGTCGAAGTGGGCGTCGATGTTGAAGGCCAGCATGCGTTGCGATTCCAGGGCGAGGGCCGAGGCGTCCGGGTATGAAATGTCGTTCCCGCCGCCGAGCACGATCACCCGCTTGCCATCGGCCAGAAAGCGCCGGACCATGCGCTGGTGCAGGGCGGCGTTCTCCTCGAGGGTGGCCTGGATCGGCACGTCGCCGGCGTCGAAGATGCGGGCCGGGTCAATCGCCAGGCCAAGCGGCGTCAGCCGGTAGAAGGCCCGGCGGATCTCGGCCGGGGCCTCGCGCGCGCCCACGCGCCCATGATTGCGCTCGACGCCCATGTCCTGCGGGCAGCCGAGCAGCACTACCCGGGCGGCGGCGTAATCGGCGGGCTCGCGCGAGACGAGCTCGCCCAGGCGGGGATCGTGAGGGTCGGGCGGTTTCAGGGTCATGTCGGTTTCGTTGGTAACGTTGATAACGTTGGTAACGTTACCAACCTTATCAACGTTACCAACGATAAGTGTATGCCCGTTCCCCGAACGGGCGTAGACTACGAGGACCGGCGACGACGGCCTCCCGGCCGCGCTGTTCCCAGACACGCAGCATTCATGCTGTGCGCGCGCCGGAGTTTGCGCTCGCGCGGCTTGGTGGCGCGCCCGGCGCCTGTCACGATGCCCGAACTCCTCGATGTCGTCATCATCGGCGGCGGTGTGGTGGGATGCGCCATCGCCCGCGAGCTGACCCGCTACCGTCTGCGCGTCTGTCTGCTCGAGAAGGAATGCGATGTGGGCTTTGGCACGAGCAAGGCCAACAGCGGCATCATCCATGGCGGGCACCATTCCGATCCGCGCAGCGTCAAGGGCGGTCTGGAATGGGAAGGCAACCAACTGTGGGATGCGCTGGCCGCCGACCTGGGTTTTGGGTTCAAGCGCATCGGCGAGTTGACCATCGCCCTGAGCGAAGCCGACCTGCCGGTTCTGGAGAACCTGCTCAGCCGCGGGCGGGCCAAAGGCGTGACCGGGCTGGAGATGTGGACGGCTGAACACGTGCGGGCGGCGGAGCCCAACCTTTCCCAGGACATCATCGCCGCTCTGCACGCACCCACAACGGGCGTTGTCAACCCATACGAGGCCTGCTTTTGCCTGGCCGAGAGCGCGGTCCGGAATGGCCTCGACCTGCGCACCGAGACAACGGTGCTGGGGTTAAGCCTGGCCGATGGAATTTGGGCGGTCGACACGAGCGGCGGGACGCTCCACACCCGCTTCGTCCTGAACGCGGCCGGGCTGTTCTCGGGCGACATCGCCGCGCTTGCCGGCGCACCCGCGCTGGCGATTCATCCGCGCAAAGGCGAAGAATATCTGCTCGATAAGCGCTTGCAGGGGCACATCACCCGGGTGATCTTCCCCTGTCCCAGCCCGGTCTCCAAGGGCATCCTGGTCATCCCCACCTACGACGGCACGCTAATGGTCGGCCCGACTGCCCACTCGGTGGAGGATCCCCTCGACCTGACCACCTCGGCGGCCGGTTCGGATGAGGTCTTTTCTTCTGTCCAACGCTTTGCGCCGGGGATCTGCCCCCGGGATGTGATCGCCCAGTTCGCCGGCTTGCGGGCGGCCGCGGACGGCGACGACTTCGTGATTGGTCCCACGAGCCAAAAAGGCTTTATCAACATCGCCGGCATCCAGTCGCCGGGTCTGACCGCCGCCCCGGCCATCGCGCTGCGGGTTGTCGGGCTGCTGCGCGACGAGGGATTGGGGCTGGCGCCCCGGGATGACTTCGCGCCCGGGTTGCCCGCGCCCGTGCACTTCATGTCGCTCAGCACCGAAGCCCAGATCGAACTGGCGGAGCGCGACCCGCGCTACCGGCGGATGAGCTGCCGCTGCGAGTTCATCACCGAGGGCGAGATCCTCGACGCCATCGGGCGCGGAGCGAAGACCCTCGACGGGATCAAGTTCCGCACCCGGGCCGGGATGGGCCGCTGCCAGGGCGGCTTCTGCGCCGCGCGCTGCATGGAGCTGCTCGCTCGCGAGCTCGACATTCCCTTTACCGACGTCACCAAACGCGGGGGCGGCTCCTGGGTGGCGATTCCCCGTTTGACGGGCGTTGCGCAGGAGGCGAGCCATGATTAGTTCAAAACCCGCTCATCTGCAGGGGGTCTATGACGTCGTCGTGGCCGGCGGCGGGCCAGCCGGGCTGGGCGCGGCGCTGGCGGCCCGCGAGGCGGGGGCCGAGCGCGTCCTCGTCGTCGACCGCGAGAAGGAGGCCGGCGGGATCCTGCTCCAGTGCATCCATGCCGGCTTTGGGCTGCACCATTTCAAAGAGGAACTGACCGGGCCGGAGTATGCCGGGCGGGTGCTGCGCGAAGCGCTCGAGCATGGCGTCGACGTGCTCAGCGACGCGTATGCCCTGGATGTCCTGCCCGACAAACGGATCAAGCTGATGTCGGCCGAGCACGGCGTCACATTGATCGAGGCCCGCGCGGCTGTCCTGTCGATGGGCGCCCGCGAGCGCACCCGGGCCGCGATTCGCATCCCGGGCGCGCGCCCGGCTGGCGTCTTGACGGCCGGCTTTGCCCAGCGCCTGGTCAATCTGCAGGGTTGTCTGCCCGGCCGGCGGGTGGCGATCCTGGGCTCGGGCGACATCGGCCTGATCATGGCCCGCCGTCTGACCCTGGAGGGCGTGGAGGTCGTCGGCGTCTTTGAGCTCATGCCGTATGCCAATGGGCTGAACCGCAACATCGTGCAATGCCTGCGCGATTTCGACATCCCGCTGCACCTGTCGACAACGGTGGTGCAGGTGCATGGCCGCGAGCGGGTGGAGAAAGTGACGGTCGCGCCGGTCGACGATCACCTTAAGCCGGTGCTCTCGAAGGCCTGGGATGTGCCCTGCGACACGCTGCTGGTCTCGATCGGGCTGATCCCGGAGAACGAGCTCTCGCGCCAGATGAACCTGCGCCTCGACCCGGTCACCAATGGGCCGGTCGTCAACAGCGCGATGGAGACCTCGCGGGATGGGGTGTTCGCCTGCGGCAACGTCGTGCACATTCACGACCTGGTCGATTTCGTCAGCGCGGAGGCCGGGCTGGCCGGGCGTTGGGCGGGCCTGGCGGCGCAGGGGCGCCGGCCGCCCGAAGACAACGTGCGCCTGTCGGCGGGCGAGAACGTCGGTTACTGTGTCCCGCATTCGCTCAGCACCGAGCGCGAGCACACGGTCTATCTGCGGGTGCGCAAGCCGATGGAGCAGAGTGTGATCCGGCTCTCGTCTTCGGATGGGCGCTTTACGGTTGACAAGAAGGTGCGCTATGTGTTCCCGGCCGAGATGATCAACCTTAAAGTTGGCCCGCGCATGCTCCAGAATTTCCACGGTGATGCCTTGCGCATCGACGTGCTGCCGAGGTAGGCGATGACCCCATCGATCTCCACCGCCAACTATCTGTGCATTGGCTGCCCGCTGGGCTGCCGCCTCGAGGTCGACACGGCCGAGGAGGACCGGATTGTTGAGATCCGGGGGTTCTCGTGCAAGCGGGGCAAGGAGTACGCCGCCCAGGAGCACATCGACCCGCGCCGCAACGTGGCGTTGACTGTTGGGTTGCGCGGCGGGGCCTTGCCGCGCCTGCCGGTCAAGACCAGCGCGGCGGTGCCCAAGGCGCGGGTGCTGGCGCTGTGCGCCGCCCTGCGCGATCTGGTGATCGACGCGCCGGTGCGGGTGGGCCAGGTGGTGGCGGTGAACCCGCTCGGCCTGGGGGCGGATATTGTGGCGACCCGGGAGATGGGGGTGGGGTAGCGCAGATGGGCTCCACCTTCCAGGTGAGGCCCATCTGCCTGCGGGCGGCTGTGGCGGATGAGATGGACCCCACCTGGGAGGTGGGGCCCATCTCATCGGCTGGGACCAGTCAGTTGATTCGATCGCCGGTCGGAAACCGAACGCGGCGGGCGTCCTGAGTGTGGCTGCGGGACACGGGTTGATGCAGATGGGCTCCACCTTCCAGGTGGGGCCCATCTGCATGAGGAGACCCGCGCGGATCAGATGGACTCCACCTGGGAGGTGGGGCCCATCGGCCGGGACTGGGGGGCAGGGACCACCTGGGAGGTGGGGCCCATCTGCAGGGACTGCCGCGGATCAGATGGACCCCACCTGGAAGGTGGAGTCCATCTGAAGATGTCGGCGAACCCGCGCCATGCTCTGCTCCCAGGTCGGATGCGTGTCGAAGCGCCGGCGGGCGGCCAGGCTCATCTCGCGCAGACGGCCCCGATCGGTCAGCAACGGCTTCAGCGCGCCGGCAATGGCGGCCGGGTCCTCGGGCGGCACAAGCCAGCCGTCGCGGCCTGGGGTGATGATTTCGTTCGCCGCGCCGGCCGCGCTGGCCAGGGCGGGCAAGCCAAATCCCATCCCCTCGACATACACAATCCCGTAGCCCTCGTAGCTCGAGGGCACGGCCAGAACATCGCTGGCCGCCAGAGCCTCGGCCAGGGCCGCATCGCCCAACGCGCCGGCTAACGTAATTTGCTCACCCAGCCCAAGCCGCTCGATCTGAGCGCGCAGGCGCCGGGTGTAATCAGGCTCGGCGTCCAACCGGCCGCAGATGCGCAGGCGCCAGCCCTCGCGAGGCAACAACGCCAGACCGTCGATCAAGGCGTGAAAGCCCTTGCGTTCGATGACGTTGCCGACCGCGATCACCCGCAGCGGGCCGGGGCTCAGCGCCCGGGCTGCGATGGCTTCCATGATCGGCAGGTTTGTCCAACGATCACCGGCCGGCACTGCGACCACGGCGCGGGCCGCTGGCCCGATCAACGCCTCGACGCTGGCCCGGGTGGTCTGGCTGTTGAAGATGAAGCCCCCGACGCCGCGCAGGTAACGCGTTTCGACCGCCCGATACAGCCTGTTCTGCCAGGCCGGCCGGCGTTCGCTGCAGCGCAGGTGGTGGACGATGCTGACCCGGCGTGTGGCCTTCGGGACCAGGCCGGATGCCCGCAACAGCGAAGGATGGTTCAGCTCGTCCTCGAGCAATATGTCAAATCGAGCGGCGCGCAGGCGGGCCGCCCACGACCGCGAAAGCGAATCGCTCAGATGCCCCGCATAGGTGCGCCAGGGCAGCGACAGGATCTCGACAGAGTCGCCGGCTGCCCGCAAGTGGGCGACCAGCCGGCGGTCATAGAGATATCCGCCCGACTGGGTGTCGAGCGCGCCGTAGATGACCAGCCCGATCCGCATCGTCAGGTCAGGGCCAGGGTATATGACGCCCAGGCGATATCGGTCTCCCACAGCTTGACCGTCATCGCCGTCAGCGTGTTTGCCTTCAGCCGGGCGGCCAGGGTCGCGCACACGATTCGCGCGAAGTGCTCGATACTGGGGTTCAGACCAACGAACTCAGGCAACTCGTTGAGCGTGCGGTCGCGGTAGTAGGCGACCAGCCCATCGAGATGGCGCTCGATATCGACGATGTCGACTAGATAGCCGTGCTGATCCAGCCGGTCGCCGGTCAGGATGAGTTCGATGGCGTAGGCGTGCGAGTGCTTGTTGTTTTCGGCGCCCCAGTCGCCTCCGATCAGGAAGTGCTGGGCGACGAATTTGCGTTGGACTGCGACTGAATACATGCTGTCTCCGGTGGCCGCCGCTCAGGCGGCGTGGGTGAGGATGACCTGCAGGGTCTCGGCCGGGCGCAGGTCGACCTGGGCGTAGGCCTCCGCCGCGCGGGCAAAGGGATAACGGTGGGTGATGAGTTGGGCCGGGCGCAGCTCCCGCAGGCGATCCCAGGCCACACCCATCCGGCGGGCCTTCGTCCAGCGCCCGTGCAGCTCGGGAGTGAGGGTGCTGACCTGGCTGCTGATCAGGCGGATCCGGGCCCGATGAAAGCGCCCGCCCAGGTCGAGCGCGGCGCGCTTGCGCCCGTACCACGAGCCCACCACGACCCGGCCGCTGAAGCCGGCCGCCGCGATCGCCTGGTCGAGGGCGGCCGGCGCGCCGCTCAGCTCGTAGACCAGATCCGCCCCGTCGTACCCGCCGGTGTTGAACAGTGTGCGCAGGCGGGCCGCTCCGTCGTTTTCGCCCGGGTCCAGGCTGGCCCGGGCGCCCATCGCCAGTGATGCCGCCCGGCGGTTGGCGAGGCGATCGAAGGTGATCAGGTTCCCGAGCGGCAGGCGGGCCAGCAGGGCGGTGGTGAGCAGCCCGACGACGCCCTGCCCAAACACCGCCACTTGCTCGCCGATCAGGGGCGCGCCGTCGAGTAGAAAATTCACAGCGGTCTCGATATTGGGCAGAAACAGGGCATCCTCAGGGGCGATGCCGGCCGGGATGGGCAGCAGGCTTTCGGCGGGCGCGACAAAGTGGCTTTCGTGCGGGTGGAAGGCGAAGACCCAGCGGCCCAGCCATTCCGGCGCGACCCCGGCGCCCAGGGCCTCGACCTGTCCAACGGTCGAATAGCCGTATTTGAGCGGATAGGCCAGCGCGCCGCCCAGCGCGGCGATGCCGTCGTCGGCGGCCATGCCCTCCGGAAACTCGCCGCGATAGATCAGCATCTCGGTGCCCGGGCTGACGGCCGAGGCATGCGTTCTTACCCGAACTTCGCCCGCGGCCGGATCGGGCAGGGCCTCTTCGCGCAGCGTGACATGGCGGGGGGCGTCGAACCACAGGCTGTGGCGGGTCATGGGTCCTCCCGATCGGACAGGCGCGCTTCGAAGATGACATCCGGGCCTGACGTTCGCCACGTTGCGTCCCGGAGCGGGAGCGTGACGGGTTCTGCAGCGCGCGCACGCCACCCACCAGGCGGGGGGCGATGGTGACGCTCAAGCGGTCTGCAAGGCCCGGGCGGAGGAACGCGCTGATGACGGCGGCCCCGCCTTCGACCATCAGGCGTTGAATGCCGCGCGCGCCGAGTTCATCGAGCAGATGGGGCAAGGACACCCATCCGGCGCGATCGGCCGGCAGCGCCAACACGTCGGCGCCCGCCTCGGATAACGCCTGGAGTCGATCTTTTGGCGCGGCCGCCGTCGTCGCGATCCAGACGGAATGGGTGGGGTGGGACAGGAGCGCCGCGCCATGGGGGAAGCGCAGCCGGCTGTCAACGACGATGGGCTGCGGATGCGGACCGGCGGCCAGCCGGACGGTCAGGCGCGGGTTATCCGAAAGCACAGTGCCGATGCCGACCAGGATGGCGTCGTGAGCGGCCCGCAGACGGTGGGTGTAGACCGACGACTCGGGTCCGCTCAGGGGCATTGGTTTGCCCGGCTCGGCGGCAAGACTGCCATCGATGCTCTGGGCAAAGGCAACTGTGACAAAGGGCCGGCGCTGGGCCATGGCTCAGGGCAGGTTGAGGATGTGCCGCATGCGCTCGACCTTGGTCTTGAGGTACTGGGCGTTCTCATCGTTCTCGCCGACCTGGAGCGGCACCCGCGCGGTGACTTTCACCCCGAGCTGGCGCAGGCTGTCGATCTTGTCCGGGTTGTTTGTCATGAGCCGGACGGAATCGACCTGCCAGTCGGCGAGGATGAGCGCGGCGGCAGTGTAGTCGCGCTCATCCGCCTGGTGGCCCAGCAACAAGTTGGCATCGACCGTGTCATAGCCCTGGTCCTGCAGGTTGTAGGCGCGCAGCTTGCTTTGCAGGCCGATGCCCCGGCCTTCCTGGCGCAGATAGACGATCATGCCCTGGCCGGCGGCCGCGACGAGCTCCATGGCCAGGCGCAGTTGCGGCCCGCAATCGCAGCGCCGCGAGCTGAGCACGTCGCCGGTGAAGCATTCGGAATGGATCCGCACCAGCAAATCGGCTTTGCCCTGAGCATCGCCCATGACAAGGGCGAGGTGCTCCTTGGCGTCAAGGTTGTTGGAATACAGGCAAAGGTTGAACTCGCCGGCATCGGTTGGGATGCGGGCAAGCGCCTGACGCGTCAATACGAGCGGATCGGCCATGGCGCGCAGCGGCCTCAGGCGGTCTTTGTCAGGCGGCCATACTGAAACACAGCCACGAGCAGCAGCAGTTCGTCGATCTTGGCGATATAGCCAATCAGGCCATCGGGGAGGCTTTTGTCACCCATCACCACCCAGGCCAGGATTGTGACAACTGTGAAACCCATCAAGACGTACTGCACGAGGCGCTGCCGGCCGGCAAGAAATGGGGGCTCGAATACGACCGCCGCCGCCAGAACGAGAAACCCGATCGCATTCAGGAGAAATGGGATGCCCGTGAAGGGAACGCGGGTGAAATGGATGATGGCGGTGATCACCGAAAGCACGATGATGGCGCCGCGCAAAAATGAGCGATTGTTCATGGCGGTTCCTCCCGGACGCGATCTATTTACCCGAATGAGGGGTCTGCCGATGGTAGCACAGGGGATTGATTTTTCCTGAGCGGGCCTTAAGGTTCCCGAGAGAGGATCGGAGGCGGCCCGCAACTGGCGCGTTCGACAAAGGTCCCATGAAAGCGCTGGATGATCGACTTGCGGCTCGCGGGCTTCGGGGCAATTTCGGCCAGAAGCGTCTCGACGATGGCATTGCTTACGGCGGCCGTTGGGTGCTTCATCACGGTCAGGGGCGGATCAACGCACATTGACCATGACGAGTCGTCAAAACAGATCACTGAAAGATCATGCGGGCACGTCAAACCGGCTGCTCGGATAGCCTGGAGCAGCCCGATCGAGATCCCGTGGCTGGCGGCGATGATGGCGGTTGGCCGCAGCGATCCCGCGAGCAACTGCCGCGCCGCAATTTCAGCGGCGGGCTCGCTCTCATCGATTCGGCCGGGCACATAGGTCACCTGGGGCGGCGTGGCGTGCCGCCGCATGGCGCGCCGATATCCACGTTCGCGGCTGGTGAACGGGGCGAAGTGGTACTCTCGATTGAGCAGCGCGATCCGCCGGTGGCCAAGGCCGACGAGGTATTCGGTCGCCTCCTCGCATGCGCGCGAGCTGTCCAACTCGATCAGCGGCCCGGGGATCCCTCTCGGGCGACGATTCAGGAACACCATTGGGATGCCGGCGGCCTCGCAGGCCGCATGCTGTGGCAAGGGCTTGCCTGAGGGAAAGAGCAGGATGCCGTCCACCCGGCGGCCTAAAAACTCCTCCAAACACGCCGCTTCGCGGGTCGGATCTTCGCCGATATTGCGCAGAACGAGGGAGTAACCGCGCGCGCTAAAGGCGGGTTCGAGCGCCCGGTAAAGATGGGCGGTCAGCGGCAGGGTGATGCTTCCCACCATGAGCCCGATGGTGCGGGTGCTATGGGTGGAGAGGCTGCGGGCCAGCGCGCTGGGATGATAGTCGAGGGCTTTGATCGCACGCTCGACTTTCTGGCGCGTTAGTGCGCTTACCGGCCGGGTGTTGTTCACGACGTGTGAGACGGTGGCAAGGCTTACGCCCGCCTTTTGGGCGACATCGCGATTCGTGACCATGTTTGAGTGGGCGGGCGGATTGATTTTGTGGGCGCCAGATTCGGCAGTGGGTCAGAGTGTCCCATGGCACGCCACTCTATATTGCTACACCTGTGCTAAACGCGCAAGCGGTTACGTATAGCTTCAGTGGGCGGGGAAAACTACCCCCCATTTTTCGATGAAATGGGTGGCGAGAGCACACTCGCGGGTGCGAAGCGCGGGGAGTGTGCTCTCGCCGAAGTACCTCTAGCGCGCCACAGCCGGCAAATACAGCCGGTTCAATGGCGTCATGCGGTTCCCAGCGCTGTCAACCAGCATGGCGACGGCAACCGCGACGGTGGGCGGTTGCCCGCCGGTCGCTCGGAGCGAGGCAAGCAGGCCCGACCCGTTGGCCCCCGGCGGGGCCGCGCCCAGGCTGAGGGCGGCCAGGCTGATCTGGCCGGGCCGCTTCTCGAGGGGCAGGAGGCTGAAGGTCCGCCCGGTGCTGTCCGGGAACTCGCCGAGCACGGCGCCGTCGATTGCAATGTCATCCTCGATGTTCAGGGTGAACTCCCATCCGCCGAGGTCGGCTACGCCGATGGCCGATACGTCGATGCGCCAGATGCCGGGACCGTCAGGGAGGATCTTGACCGACAGCATGTTGGCGGACCCGGCGAGGGCCGGGGCATTGGGCCACTGATTGCAGTCGCTGCCCCAGCGCGCGGCAACGACCTGCACGTCGCCGGCGTCGATTCGCCCGGAGATGTCGAAGTCCAGGCGGGGCTGATACAGGCCATGATCGGTGGTTGCGTTCCAACGGTATGCGATGTACTGCGCGTCATCGATCCGGATGAAACCGTCGGGAAGACTCTGCGGGCCCGTGTAATCACCGATGCAGCCGGGCGAGGGCGTCTGGGTCGCGGTGGGGGTGGGCGTGGCCGTCCGGGTTGGGGTGGGTGTGCGGGTCTGAGTGGGCGTCGCCGTTGGCGTGTGGGTGGGCGTGGACGTCAGCGTGGGGGTCGGCGTGGCGGTTCGCGAGGGCGCGGGCGTCGGCGTCGGGGTGAGCGTCGGCGGCGGGCCAACCGGACCGCCGATGTTCACCTCGCGAGTGAGCGTTGTCGCGTTGCCAAACAGGTCGAAGGCGACCAGGAGCAGGGTGCGCGTCCCGGTCGGCCCGCGCACGTAATCGAAGGCGGCGGCGTACTGATCCCGCAGATCGGTGTTCGCCTCCACCCGTTCCTCGTCCAGGTTTAGATCCTCGTCGCCATCCGCATCGAAATAGAAGAACGCCCGTGAGACCGCGCCGTCGTCGGCGATGCGGGCCAGCGCGTCGAGCCGGCTGTTGACGTTGATCGTTATGCTTTCGGTTGGGCTGATCCACAGAGCCAGCGGCGCAAACGTGTCTGCCAAGCCGGCTAGACCCGGTGAGGGCAGAGGCACCGAGATCGATGCGCCATAGGCCAGCGTCCCGCTGACCTCGTAACTCGTCCGGCCGCCTGGCCCGAGAATGTCAGACTGAACGTAGTACGGCACGCCCAGGCCTGTCAACGCCAGGGTCAGGCTGAGCGGATCGCGGCCGGCGATAAAAGCCATCCCTGTCCCGCTGTCGTCGCCCAGCCAGTAGCCGCCGGGGATCTCGCTCACCCGACCCTCGGCCAGCGACCAACCCAGCCTCCGGCCTTGCTCGTCGGTGACAAAACCCTGGATGGGGTCGAAGGCCATCGAGGCCAGCCAGGTTGGGGCCTGGGTCTGAAGATAGATTGAAGCAAAGTAGTAGGCCTCGCGCATCGCTCTTTGACGAAACTGGCCTGGACAGTCCCCAGCCCGGCCGTCAGCACATCGAGGTCGCTGACGACAAAGCCGCCGATGCGGCGATAGGCGTTGTAGAGCGCGCCCACCGAGCCTTTGTGGGCGGCCACGCTGACGATGTTGGGGTTGGCCCCATCGATCCCCAGCGCCTGGACCATCGCCAGTTGGGTGTCCCGGTCATACATCAGCCCGACATGGTCGACCCCGACGAAGGTTGAAACCTGGACTGCCGACGTGAGCGGCCGCCCGCTGGCGTCGACATACAGCCCGATGGCGGAGCCCAGCGGCACCGTTTCATCGCCCAGGTCTTTGAAGCGCATCATCGGGACGGAAGCCGTGGGCGCGGTCGGGCGGGTGTGGAACCAGCGCTCGCCCTCGGCCGCGCAGCGCCCAAGATAGCTGTCGAACGGCACGATGTCGTGAAAGATGGCCCGGTTGATGTTCTTGACGAGTGTCAGCGCGCTGTAGAGCACATTGAGCCGGTCCAGCACATTCAGCAAGGTTTGAGCGGTTGCGCTGGTGGCGTCTTTGAACAATGTGCGGCGCAGATCACCCACCACATCAAATACCTCGATGGCGTCGCGGGAGAACGCGCAGTTGACGCTGGGCTCAAAGGTCTTCTCCACCCACATCGGGGTCTTCTTGCCATCCCGGCCGACGACGTGGGTGAGGGTGCCCGAGATCAGGCCGATGTCCCGTGGGACCGTGGTCCCATTTCCGACCCGCAGGCCGTTGTTGAGGTCGAGCAGGGGCAGATTGTCGAACGGCATCCATTCGCTTGCGTCTCCGGTCGACTGGAGGTATCCGCCCTTCGCATCGTCGCCGATGAAGGGGTAGACGGCGAGCAGGCTGTTGGCGGTTGGGAGATAGCGGCTGATGAAGTCGCGCTGGCGGAGGTCCTCGGTCTCACCCAGCAGATCGCGATAGGCGATCGGCGCGCCGGGCCCGGCGATGCTGTTCGAATCGCTGCCCTTGAGATACAGGTATTCGGCATACAGGATCTTGGACAGCACGACCTGGAACGAGGTGTCGTCGCCGAAGTTGTTGTAGAGCGGATTCCAGGCCTTGGCCGCGCCCAGGCTGGGCACCCCGGCGAAGATCATGTGGCGGACTTTGGGAAGATGGGTCGCGCCCGTTGGACCGCCTGGCGCAATTGCGCCGCCGTATGCGTCGCTCTGAACATAACCGCGGGCGAGCAGGCCGCCCGTGCTGTGGGCGATCAGATCGACGGCATCGAGTTCCTCGCCCGTCGCTTCCTTCCATTTGTCGGCGGCCTTGCGCAGGTAATAGCCGAGGTAATCCATCGCCCGCTCAAAGGTGCTGTCGCTGAGCTGCTGGGCGGTGAAGCCGGTGATGCGCCCGTCGATGGTTCCGTCGAAGAGATAGGGAGCCAGGCGCCAGTCGTAGTTGACCATGAACAGGTCTTCGCCGAGCGTGTATCCGAAGTTGACCAGGGTCTGCGAGATATCGTCGTAGACGCCCAGGAGCGGATCCATGACGATCTCCTGCGGATCGGGCCCGCGCTGCTTCCACCACACGGTCGAGGTCAGGGCCGGCCCCGTGCCGACGATGCCCGGCACGACCAGGACGGGCCGGCGGAGCTGCGGCCCGGTGCGCAGCACGGCCTGGACGCCGGCGTCAGTCTGGACCCAGATCGCGAGCTCGCCCCGGGCCGTCATCTTTGGGCCAATGGTGAGGGTGACGATGGCGCCCGCGACGCCGGTGATCGTGTCGCCGACCCCGATGACGCGGGCGGTGGACACGATCGGGGTGATTGGCGCGCTGGAGGCGACTTCGGGCGGGAGGGTGACGTGGGTGACATAAACTGCTTCGCTGTCATACGCGCCGCGGCCGATCCAGGCCACCTTGAACTCACGCCGGCTGCCGGTAAAAGCGTGATTGACGACCACCGGCTTGTCCGGGTTGAACCCGCGCACGAAGCTCGTGTCCTCGTAGGCGCCCGGGTCACCGCTGCAGCCGATCCCGGCGATCCGATACCGCTCGCGTGGCTGGCCGGCCTGGCCGGTATAGGCCGCCCGATCGAGCGAGATGAAGACGCCTTGACCGGGGTCGCGATACGCGCCGGTGATGATGGCCGTGTCGGCGAGATTGGCTTGGAAGGCGACCACCTCGCCCTTCTCGGAGACGCCCGGGCGCCAGCCCAGGTTGGTGAATCCGGCCCCGGCGATCGAGACCCGCCCGCCGAGATCGGGGTTGATCAGGACGATGGGGCTGTTCGACGACAGACCATCCCGCAACGCGATATGGCCATCCTCTGACAACGAGGGGTAGAGCACCGCCGTCGACTGGTCGAGGATGATCGGGTCTTCGAGGCCGCGGGTGGGGGTGTACAGGGCCACCCCGCCGAAGATTGCGCCGGTCTCAGCGCCCTGCTGGAGATACGTGAACGCCACAGAATCCTGATCATTGACCGAGACGCGCTGGTTGACGGTGAGGAACATCTGCCCCGCGCCGCCCCGGGCGAGGATCGCCCCCACCGTCGATGAATTCGGCTGGGCGTTCCACAGATCGACGTAGGTGACGGGCGGGAATCCGCCGATGTAGCGCGAGCGCGAGGCAACCCTCAGGTTGTTGTTGATGTCAACAAAGCCATCCCAGGTGATGGCGTGGCCTTCAAACTGGGGGTTGATGATGTGCGTGTCGCTGGGGGTCGTTCCCACCCACAGCGCCTCGCCCATGCCGGTCTCCCCAACGAAGGCGACATAGCCGGCGTCGTTGAGGCTGACCCCGTCGTAGATCTTCTGCAGCCCGTTTTGCCCGGTGGCGGCGACCAGGCGCACGGTCTGGTTGCTTCGCGGCGCGTAGTAGGCGGCGGGCGTGATGGCCGCGGCCGCGACCAGCGCCGACTGCGGGCGCTGCGGCGCGTTGCCACTGGGCGGGGGAATCAGGCACAGCAACGTCGGCCCGGGCGGGGGTGGCGCTGGCGTGGGCGGCGGATTTGCCGGAACGTTTGGCTCGACCGAGTACAGCCCGCGGCCGTGAGTGGCGGCGTACAGCCGGCGTCCGACAAAAAAGATGTCCTCGACCGAGACCACGGCCGGGCCGTCCTGCGGGACTGACCAGGTCGCGCCGCCGTCCTCGCTGGCAAAGATGCCGGCCTCGGTCCCGAGATACAGGAAATCGGGCTGATCGGGATGCAGGGCCAGGCTGCGGAAGGGGACCTGGGGCAGGCCGGCGGCCATGGAGTCCCAGGTCAGGCCGCCGTCGATGGTCTTGTAGAGGTTGTCTGCGCTGAATCCACCAAACAGGACATACACGATGTCGGGGTTGTCGGGATGGACAACGATCCGAGTTACCCTGCGATCAGGGCCCGGGGCGAAGTCCTCCCAGGCCGGAATCGGGGCGTAGCGCTCGCGGGTGCGTGACACCTGCCCGTCATCGTCGTAACCCACCCACAGATCCTGGGCGCCGCGGGTGGATGCCGCCATGGCGGTGACCAGGGGCGGCCTGGCGGCCGCGCTCAAGGGGGGCCGAATCCGCGTCCATTCGACCCGGGCGGGATTGGGCGCCTGCAGGTTAAAACTGCGCCACACAGAGGCGCCCCCGGCATAGCCTTCCTCGACGAAGCTTGGATCCAGAATAAAGGGGGCGATGAACTCGGTTTTGTCTTCGTCACCCGCCTCGGTCAAACCGCCGGTGATGTAGTCGCTGGTCGACACGCCCATGTTGTTGCTGCGATAGATCGCGAGGTTGAGATACTCCATGAACAAGTCGTTGGTGTTGTCGACGTCCACGGCGGTATAGCCGCCGTCTCCCCCTCCGATCGTTCGCCACACTCCCGTGTCGGGGAAATACTGCACGACCCCGTTGTCCTGCGCTCCAGCGATGACGGTGGTGACGGGCTTCGTGCCGCCCGAGGCCGCATAGAACTGGGTGATGGTCAGCCCGATGCTGGGTGAGGGATCCCAGGCGGGGATGGCCAGCCCGGGAACGGCGGCGAATACCTGGTCGTTCATGAAGATGGCCCCGTCGTTGGCGACGTAGATCGTTTTGTAACTCGTCCCGTTGTAGCCCGGCTCGCCGATGATGACGTGCTGGTCGGCATGGGCGGAGGAGGGCAGGCTGCGCCGGGCCGTTTGCCAGGTGCTGATTTGTTGAAGTGTCCGTCCGCCGTCGAGGCTGCGAAACAGATCGATGCCGCCCACGATCAGCCGGCCGTCATTCGTTGGGTCGACCCAGATCGCGTTGTCGTAGTGCCCCTGTGTCTGCAAAAAATAGGTGGTTGCGTTGGCCGGGGCGAAGGTGGCGCCGCCATCGGTGCTCTTCCACAATTCGCCCTTCCATTTCTCGTTGGGCGGGGCCGGCGCCACGGCGGCATAGTCGATTGAGGCGTAGATGGTGAGGGGATTGCTGGGCGCGTAAGACAGTTCGATCCGGCCCGCGGCGGCGGGGATGCCGGGCACCTCGGCCCAGGTTTCGCCCGCATCCTGGGTGCGGTAGATGCGGTGGTGACCAGCCGCGATGGCATGGGTGGCGCTCAGAACCGGGTGAACCCGGATGTCGAAGACCGGGTCGGTGATCTGGCCCAGGTCCCAATCCGCCCGCTGCCAGGCGGCGCCGTTGTTCTGGCTGAAAAGCAGGCCCGTGCTGGTTGCGGCGAGGAGCGTCGGCACTGACAGGGCCGCGGTGGCGGTCAGGACGGCGATGCGATTGACAAAATTGAAGGCGCCGTTATCGGCATAGGCAGTAGATGGGAGCCGGGCCCAGGATTGGCCCGAATCGTTGGACACCCAGATCCCGTCGCCCCGCATGACATCCCGGCTGTCGTTGAGTTCGGACTTGCCGGGGGGCGGGTTGGTTGCCTCGAACGACTCGCCGGTGCCGGCGTAGATGCGGTCAGGGTTGGTGGGATCGGCGGCCAGGGCGTTGACAGGCAGATTTGGCGCGATCATGCCGCGCGGCTGCCAGCCCGTGCCGTCGTTTTTGTTCAGCCACACTCCGCCACTGGCGGTCCCGGCCAGCATCCAGTCGGGATGGCGGGGCGGAAAGAGCAGGGCCCGGACGCGCCCGCCGATATTGCCCGGGCCGTCCCACTTCCACTGGCCCGGGCTGATGCCGGCGGCCGAGATGCGCCCGGCGGTCTTCTGGCGCGCCTGCATGGCGTTGATCTGCGCGACTGCGCGAGTCATGCCATCGGCGGGAATGCGGCCTTTTTCGTCGCGCAGGGATTTCGCCCGGAAATCGCGGGCGGCATCGGGCCGGTCGGCGGCTTTCTCCTCCTCCTCTCCGCCGTCGGCCTCGAAGACCAGCGCATCGCCGGCGTGTTCCTCGGGCAGGAGCAGCCGGGCGAGGAGCGGGCTCTTGGTCTGGACCAGTTCGGCGGCGGTCACCTCGGCCGGGGTGAGTTCAGTCGCGGGCGGCGCGGCGGGTGGGCGCATGGGCGCGAGCGCGGCGAGGGCGACCAGGGCGGCCAGGCCGAGGCGATAGGCAGGGTGTCGGCACGGGGGCATCGTGAGGAAGAAGATGCCCCGAGCGGGTGTCCGGGTGGAAGGTCAAAAGATGTCCAGTTTTCGGGTGGGGTCGATACGGGGCGGGCGCGGGGTTTCGAGGGGCGAATAATCGAGGGCCAACGGAACGCGGCGGCATATCAGCCAGGGCCAACGGCCCTCGGAACGCGGCATAGCCCCATGATTTGACCGGATTAGCGCGCGACCGCCGGCAGATACAGCCGGACCATCGGTGTAATGCGATTGCCGGCCGTGTCGACCAGCATCGCATCAACGACGGCGGCCCTGGGCGGCTCTGCGCCCGTGGCCCGCAACGAGGCCAGCACCCCGACCCGCTCGCCCCGGGCGGCGTCGCGCCGAGGCTGAGCGCGGCCAGGCTGATCTGGCCCTGGGCGCTTCTCGAGCGGCAGGGCGGTGAAGGACCGTCCTGTGCTGTCGGCAAAATCGCCCAGGCTCAGCCCGTCGACTTCCGCGCCGGACGGGATGTCCAACGTGAATTCCCAGGCGCCGAGATCGGCCACGCCGGCGGCCGAGACGTCGATGCGCCAGGCGCCGGGGCCGTCGGGGCTGACCTGGACCGACAGCGCGTGCGCGGCCCCGCCCACCACCGGCCTGTTGGGCCACTGATTGCAGTCGGTCCCCCAGCGCGCGGCGACGACCTGCACGTCTCCGGCGTCGACCCGCCCGGACGTGTTGAAGTCGAGCCGGGCCTGATAGAGGCCGTCGCCAGTCGTAGAGTTCCAGCGGTAGGCGCTGTATTGCGCGTCGTCGATCTGGATGAAGCCGTCGGGCAGATTGAGCGGGCCGGTGTAGTCGCCGATGCAGCCGGGTGCGGGCGTGCGGGTCGCCGTCGGCGTGGGCGTGGCCGTCCGGGTCGGGGTCGGGGTGCGGGTCTGGGTGGGCGTCGGGGTGGGCGTCAGAGTCGGCGTGGATGTCGCTGTTGGTGTTGGGGTGGCGGTCCGGGGCGGCGGATTTGTCGGAGTTGGCGTGATCGTCGGCGGCGGGCCCTCCGCCGCGGTGATCGTGACCTCGCGGGTGAGGACGGTCGAATGCCCGAAGGGATCGAAGGCGACCATGATCAGGGTGCGCGTGCCGGTCGGCCCCTGGACGAACTCGAAGCGGGCCGGGAAGGCATCCTCGAGATCGCCATAGGCCTGCTTCATCTCGCGCGCGAAGTCCAGGCTGTCATTCCCATCCGTATCGAAGAAGAATAAGACTCGGGCGACCACCCCGTCGTCGGCGACCCGGGCGACCGCGTCCAGCGCGGCGTAGATTGGCACGCTCATCCCTTCGGTTGGCGAGATCCACTCGGCCAGCGGCGCAATCTTGTCGGCCAGCCCGGTTAACGGAGGGGAGGGGACCTCGAGCGTGATGCGCTGGCCATACGCGAGCGTGCCGCTGTACTCGCGGGCGGCGATCCCGCCAGGGCCGGCAATCTCGGACTGCACGTAGTATGCCGTCCCGAGCCCGATCAGTTCGAGGCTCAAGGTGTGCGGCGTCCGCCCGGCAATAAAGGCCATCCCCGATCCGCCATCATCACCCATCCAATAGCTGCCCGGGATCTCGGTCTTGCGGCCCTCCTCCAGCGTCCATCCGAGGCGGCGGCCCTGCTCGTCGACGACATAGCCTTGGACCGGGTCGAAGATGATCGAATCCAGATAGCTCGGCGCGTCGTTGTTGATAAAGGCAATCGCGAGGTCATAGGCCTGCTGAAGAGCCTGTTTGACGATGTTCTGCTGGACCGGGTTGAGGTATTGGTCGAGGGCGTCCAGGTTGTTGACCAGGAAACCGCCGATGCGGGAGTAGGCGTTGATCAGCGCGCCGCCTGAACCCTTGTGTTTGTCGACACTGATCTTGCCGGCGCTCCGTCCCTCGACCTCCAGGCCGGAGAGGATGGCGAATTGGGTGCGCTTGTCGTACATCAGCCCGACATGGTCGACATTGGCATACTGCGAGAGCACGACGTTCGACCCGAGTGGAAAGCCGTTCGGGTCCAGGAACATGCCGGCCGCCGAACCAAAGGGCACGGTCTCGTCGCCCTTGCGATTCCAGAACATCATCGGGTCGTGGAAGCTGGGCTCGCGCGACATCGTGCGATACCAGTTCTCGCCCGTATCGGCGCAGCGCCCGGCAAATGAACTCATGGGGACGATATTGGCGACCAGAGCCTGGGCCAGGTTTCCGACAAAGGACAGCGCGCCCAACACCACATCCAGGCGCGATGCGACATTCACCAGCGCTTCGGCGCTCCCGAGCGTGGCCGCGCTGAGCACAAAGTCGCGCAACTGCCCGATAACCGAGAAGCCGGTATTGGTCGCCTGCGCGACGGCGCAGGTTGTGGTGCCGGAGGTCTGTCTATTGACCCAGATGGGGGTCTTGTCGCCATATTCGCCGACGACAAGGCTGAGGGTGCCAGAAATCAGGCCGGCGATTGGCGGCATGCGCGTGCCTGTGCCTTGCAGATCACCGTTGTTCAAATCCTCGAGCAGGCGGTTGTGGAACTTTCGCGCATCCGGACCGCCCTGGGTCGTATTGTCCAGGTACGAGCCGGCCGGATCATCATAGGCCAGGAACGGATAGGTGGCGAGCAGGCTGTCGGCGGTGGGCAGGTAGCGCGAGATGAAGTCGCGCTGGCGAATGTCCTCGCTCGCGTCGTTCAGGATGCTCAGCGACAGCGGACCCTCGGGGCCCTCGATGTAATTGGATGGGCTCGCCTACAAGTACAGATACTCGGCGTACAGGATCTTGGACAGCACGACCTGGAACGAGAGGTCGTCGCCGAAATTGTTCTGGAGCGGGTTCCACGCCTTGGCTGCCCCGGCGTGCGGCACACCGACCGAAACGAAGTTGCGGATCTTCGGGAGATGGGCCGCCGCGCCGGGCAGGGTGGGGGTGATCGCGCCGCCGTAGGCGCCGCTCTGGGCGTAGACCCGGGTGACCAGCCCGCCGGTGCTGTGGGCGACGATGTCCACCGTATCAAGCTCGGTGCCGTACTCGGCCTTCCACTTGTCGGCGGCCTTGCGCAGGTAGTAACCCAGATAGTCGACGCCGCGTTCGAAGACGTTGTCGCTGATCCCCTGAGCGGTGAGGTTGCTCACCTGCCCGTCGACCTGGCCGTCGAAAATCCCCGGCGCGACCCGCCAGTCGTAGTTGATCATGAACAGGTCCTCGCCCAGGGTGTAGCCATGGTTGACCAGGGTCTGCGAGATGTCATCGTAGACGCCGAGCAGGGGGTCCATCACGATCTGCGAGGGATCGACCCCGCGCTGCTTCCACCAGGCGATGCTGCCCTCGGCCGGCCCGGTGCCGACGATGCCGGGAACGATGAGGACCGGCCGATGGAGCTGCGGGCCGGTGCGCAGCACGGCTTGCGCGCCGGTGTCGGTCTGGACCCAGATCGCGATCTGGTCGCGGGCGGTCATCCGAGGGCTGATGGTGAGGGTGACGACCGCGCCGAGGACGCCGGTGATGGCGCCGGTCACATTGCTGATGAGGTCGCCGACGCCGATGATCCGGGCTGTTTGCAGGATTGGCGAGATGGGCTTGCCGGATGTGACATCGTTCGGAAGGGATATCCGGGTGAGGAAGACGGCCTCGGCGTCATACGCCCCGCGGGCGACGTAGGCGACCGAGAACTGACGCCCATCACCGGTCATCTTGTCGTTGACGATGACCGGTTTCTCGGGGACGAAGCTGCGGATAGAGCTCTTGTCCTCGTAGTCGCCGGGCATGCCCGAGCAGGCGATCCCGGCGATGCGATAGACCTCGCGCGGCTGACCGGACTGGCCGGTGTAGGCGCCCCGGTCGAGCGAGATAAAGATGCCCGGCCCGGCGTCGCGATACGCGCCGGTGACGATGGCGGTGTTGGACAGGTTGGCGTGGAAGGCGACCACTTCGGCCTTCTCCGAGACGCCCGGACGCCAGCCCAGGTCGGACCAGCCCGCGCCGGCGATCGTCTTTCGCCCGCCAAAGTCGGGATCGATCAGGACGATCGGGCTGGCCCCGGAGAGCCCATCGCGCAACGCAATATGCCCATCCTCGGACAGAGAGGGATACAGCACCGCAGTGGATTGATCGAGTTTGAGCGGGTCGCTCTCGCCCCGGGCGGGCTGGAACTCGGCCACCCCGCCAAAGAGCGCGCCGCCGGGGCCTTGCTCGAGATAGGTGTAGGCGACGTGGTCGCTGTCGTTGACCGAGACCCGCTGGTTGACGGTCAGAAACGTTTGACCCGCGCCGCCCCGGCCGATGATCTCGCCGGCGTTCGCGCCTGCTGGCGTGCCGTCCCAGAATTGGACAAACGTGGTCGGCGGGAACCCGCCGATGAAGCGCATCCGGGCGGCAACCTTGAGGTTGTTGTTGATGTCGACATAGCCGTCATAGGTCTTGCCCGGGCCCTCGAAGATGGGGTTGACCTTGCGCGTGTCGGTGGGCGTGTTGCCAACGTAGAGCACTTCGCCGTTCGTCGAGCGGGCGGCGAAGGCAACCGTCCCCGAGTCGTTGAGGCTGATCCCGTCAAAGATCTGCAGGATGCCGTTCGCGCCGGTGGCGGCGACGAGTTTGGGCGCCTGGTTGCTGGTCGGGCCAAAGGACGAGGCGGGCGCGGGCGGGGTGGACTGGGCACGCTGGGTCACGGCCGCGGCTGGTGGCGGTATCAAACACGCAATACTTGGCGGCGGTGGTGTTGCTGGTGGCGTCGGGACGGGCGGCGGCGGCGGGGCCGGGTTGGGCTCGACCGAGTACATGCCCCGGCCGTGGGTCGCGGCGTAGAGGCGCGGGCCGACGAAGAAGAGATCCTGGATCGAAATGGCTCCCGGCCCGAGCGCCGCCGCCGACCAAGTTTCGCCGCTGTCCTCGCTGGCGAACACGCCGACATCGGTTCCGAGATAGAGCCAGCGCGCATCATTCGGGTGCATAGCCAGCGCGCGGAAGGGCACGCGCGGCAGGGCGGCCCCGATATCGCGCCACGTCTTGCCGCCGTCAATCGTCTTGTAGAGGTTTTTGGGCGTGAAGCCTCCGTAGAGCGCATAGGCGATGTTGCTGTTGGACGGATGCGGGACGATCCTGGTGAGAAAACGACTCTCGAGCGTGGCGGTCGCCTGGGGGCTGGGTTGAAACCCGAAGCGGCCGGATAGGCGCCGGAGGGTGCCATCGGCATAGCCCACCCAAAGGTCCTGGGAGGCCGGCGACGGCGCGACCGCGCTCACGTAGTAGGTAAATACCGTTGGGCCGCTCACCGTCACGATCGTCCGTGTCAGCGGCGCGATGAGTTCCGACCATCTGACATCCTGCGGGTTTGGGGAGTCAGCGTTGAAGGTGCGCCACACCGACAGGCCGCCGGCATAGGCGAACGGCGCGTATCCGGGGTCCAGCGCGAACGGCGCGATGAACAGGCTGCTCGTCGAATAGCCAGTGTCGCGCAGGCCGGTCACGATCGGCTCCGCCTGGGTCGCGCCGCCATCGACCGAGCGCGCCAGCGATAGATACACATACTCGCCGTAGATGTTGTTTGAGTTGTCCGGGTCGACCGCGACGAATCCGCCATCTCCGCCATAGAAAGAGCGCCAGTTCCCGCTTCCGGGCTCATATACGAGCGACCCGTTGTCCTGGGTGCCTCCGATGATTCGGGGGGTCGGTTTGCTGCCGCCCGCGCCGGCATAGAACTGGGTGATCGCGAGGCCATCGGTGGGGCCGTGATCCCAATTGGTGGCGAGATTGATCATATAGGCGTTGTCGGCGCGGAAAATCCCGGCGTCGTTGCCGACATACAGGGCCAGATTCGTGGTTCCGTCGAAGCCGGGATCATTGACAAAGATGTGTTGGTCGGCATGGGCCGAGAACCCGTTCCGCTGATAGTCGATCCAATCGCTGACCTTGCGCAGGTTCTGTCCGCCGTCCATGCTGCGCCAGATATCCAGTCCCCCAACAAAGACGACCTCGGGGTCTGTGGGGTCAACCCATATGGCATTCGCATACCAGCCTTGAAACGACAGGAAATAGCTGGTTCTGTTCACCATCGCAAAGGTGGCTCCGCCATCATTGCTGCGCCACAGCTCGCCAGTGGAGCCGGCGTTGTCGCCGGCAGTGATGGGAATGCTGGCGTAGTCGAGCGACGCATAGACGATGTTGGGATTGCTGGGCGCATAGGCCACTTCGATCCGGCGGTTGGCGGGCGTGTTGGGGATCGTGTCGCCGTAATCCCATGTGCCGTCCACGCCTCTGGCGGTCGTCGTGTAGACCTTGCGATAGACGGTCGCGATCGCGTGTGTCTGGGAGAGGGTCGGGTGCACGTCCACGTCCCATACCGGTCCGTCGAGGTCGGTAATCTCCGTCCAGGCGGCGCCTGCGTCATTGCTGAGGAAAAGACCCTTTGAGGTCGCCGCAAGGATCGACCGCGCATTTGGGTTCAGCGGATCGTCGGCGAACACGGCGATGCGATTTACAAATGCAAATTCGGGGGTGGTGGCGGGATCGGTGCTGGCGAGCCGCTGCCAGGTGAGCCCGGAATCATTCGAAACATAGATGCCATCGCCTTCGATCCCGCTGAGGCTGTTGTTCAGCACGCTGGACTTGGGGTCTTGCGGCTGGGCGTAGAAGGACTCGCCCGTGCCCGCGTAGATGATGTTGGGTTGATTCGGATCGGCGGCGAAGGTATTGACCGGGATATGGGCCAGTTCGGGCAGCATGGACACCCAGCCCGTGCCGTCGTGCTTGTTCAGCCACAGCCCTCCTGATGCCGTCCCCGCTAGAAGCCAGGTCGGGTGCAGGGGCGGAAAGAGCAGAGCCCGGACGCGCCCGCCGATCTCGGCGGGGCCGTCGTTTTGCCACTGGGCCAGGGTGATTCCGCCAATGGCGGGTTCTCCCCGGCTCAACTGGCTGGCCCGCATGTCCCGCACCTGCGTCATTCCTTTGGCGATGCCGTCGATCGGTATCGAGCCGTTCTCATCCTGCAGGGACAAGCGCCGAAACCGGAGGGCGGCGTCGGGCTGGTCGGCCGACAGGTCTTCCTCCGACTCGGCCGTATCGCCATCCTGCCCATGTTCATCTGGCAGCAGGTATTTGCGCTCGGCGAGCGGCAGGAGGGGAAGCGGGGTTGCCGGGGCTTTGATGTCAGCAACCACGGCCGGCCTTGACCCAGACACGCTCGTCGGCCGGATCGGGGCCAGCATCGCCGTGCCGAGCGCGGCGGCAAGCCAAAGCCGCCAATGGCGGGGGGTTCGGGATGTCTCGATCATGGCCAGGAACTCTGAACTTGGTCTGATGCCCGCAGCGCTATCCCCCGGCGAAGCCGGAGGATAGCGCTGTAGGTAGTATTTCTATCGCCTCACCACCGGCAGATACGCGGCGCCCGGATTGTTGATCGTCAACTGCCCATCCACCTCGGTCACCGTCATCGCGCCGGCGGCGGCGTTGCTGGCGATACCCTCGCGCACATCCAGGGCCGCCATGCCCGCCCCGACGGGCGAGAGCTGCAGCCAGGCCAGCACCCCGCTCCCATTCGGCCCCGCGCCCGCCCCGATCGACGATGCGCCGAGCCGGATCACGTTCGCACTCATCACCGTCGTGAAGGGCAGGACCGTCCGTCCGGTGCTGGCCAGGAATGGCCCGGCCGTCACCTGGGTCACCGTCACCAGGGCCGGGTCGAAGCCCAGCGCGACCTCATAGCCGCCGAGGTTGGCCACGTCCGTGATCATCAGCGCGACCGTGATCGGCACGCCCAGGCGGGTCTGGGTGATGGCTGGGTTGAGGACAAAAGTTGCGCCTCCCGGCGGCGGCGGAGTCGGCGTGGGGGTCAGTCCCGGCACCGTGACGGTCGTCGCCGCGCTGGCGCTGGTCATAAACGTCCCGCTGAAGACCGCCGTCCAGGTCGCCACTCCGCCGTTGGTTCGGGTCTCAAACTGGCTGGCCATCACGCTGGCGCTCGCCCCCGGCGGAAGTTCGAAGACATCGTCAGCCAGCACCACGCCCAACGCGCTGTCGCTCAGGCTGTGGCGGCTGAGGGTGTACTCGCCCGAGTTCGTGACAACGTAGCAGGCATACACCTCCGTATTCGGCGCGACCGTGATCGCCTGGGTGACCCCGCACGCGGCGTCCAGCGAGAGTGTCTTGCTCAGGTTGATCGAAATCGGGTAGTCGGCGCCCGGGCGGCAGCCGCGCCCGCCCGGCCGGCTGAAGCGCACCCGGTCGAGGAACACCGCGCTGTCGTAGGCGGTGTCGCCGACGTCGTTGAGGGTGAAGCTCAGCACGCTGGTCACGCCCGGGGTGACCTCAACCTGGGCCCGCAGGCGTTGCGTCGCGGCATCATACGTTGTGCCACCGGCATAGCCCGGCAAAGCCCCAAACACCGAGTTGATGCTGATCCGGTTGCCATTCGCATCGCGGGCGAACGGCAAGCCGTCCAGATAGGCCTCGAAGTTGTCGTTGAAGGCCGAGCCGACGAATTCGGGAAACTCCTCGCTGTAGAAGGCAAAGTCCACGCTCATGCAGGTCTGCGAGACCGGCACGGTCAGGGTGATCGCCAGACGGGCATAGTCGCCCAGCCCAAACGTGTTTGGCGCGCTGTTGGGCTGGTCGGCGAAGACCATGTTGCCCGTCCCCAGATACGCCCAGGTCGCCCCCTCGCTCGGGAACGATCCGATCACCGGCGCGCTCAGCCCGCCCACGCCAGCCTTGTTCGGGCCGTCGACGTCGAGGGTCGCGCTGCCGACGATGAGCGGGTCAATGCCCATCGCCGTTGCGAGATCGGCGCCCCTGGGCGCGGTCTCGCCAAAGTCGTAGCCCGTGCCCGCCCCGCCCGAAGACAGCACGATCCCCACGATGGCGTTGGTCCCGCTCAGCGCCCCGCCCATCGTGCCGATGCTGGTGGGCCCCTCGAGATAGCCAAACGGTTGAACCTCCAGCAAGGCATACGTCCCGGGCAGCGCGTCAAAGGCGTAGTAGCCGTTCAGCCCGGTCTTTGTCTGTTGATTCACCGCTGCGCCATTGAAGGCCACCCCGGTCAGGCGGAGCGTCACCGGGCTGAGGGCGGTCTCGCTGATCTGGCGGCCGCCGTCGCCGCTCTCATCGACATACACGTAGCCGGAGATCCCCGACGACCGCTCGCCAAAGAGATAGTTCACCGCGTCGAGCGGCTGGTAGACCGCCAGGTTGATGATCTGATCGTTGAGGGCCAGCCCGCCCGCGCCCTGGCCCACCCGGTCAAGGCCATCCAGGAAGTCGGGCTGGGTCTCGGTCAGGGCATACAGCCCGAACGGCACGTTGCGGAAGGTGAACGCGCCGGCGGTGTTGGTCCGGGTGATCCAATTCACGCTTGCGCCCTGAGCCGTCAATCCGCTCAGCGTCACGCTCACCCCCGCGATGCCAGGCTCGCCGCCGCCCCTGAAGCCGTCGTTGTTGGCGTCGACGTAGACGTAGCCCGAGATCGACGAGGGCGGGATCTCGCCGAACGTATAGCCCTGGCCATACCCCGCGTCACCGAGGACGATGTTGGCGATCTGGTCGTTGGAGACCGTCCCGCCCAGCGTGCCGGGGGTGGCCGCACCATCCGTGTAGGCGGCTGGCTGGATCTCGGTCAGGGTATAGGTCCCGGCTTGCAGATTCGGGAATTGGAATCCGCCGTTGGACATCGTCGTCGCGGACAGGGCCACCGGTTCGTTGGCCAGGTTCGTCCCGGTCAGCCAGACCGTCACACCACTGATGCCCGTGTCAGGCCCGTCGGGCGGCGGGACGTAACCGCCGTCGGCGTCGCGGTCGGCGAAGACCACTCCGGCCAGCCCGAGTTGGCGCTCCGCGAAGTTGAAGCCGGCCGCGCCATCGCCCCAGCCGAGCGGGATAAAGCGAGTCTGATCGTCGCCCGGGAATCCGCCCCGGTTGCCCACGCTGTCGACCCAGTCGGTGTAGCCCAGCGGTTGGATCTCGGTCACGGTATAGGCGCCCGGGCGCAACCCGCCAAAGCCATAGCCGTAGAAACCGCTCGCGCCCGTGATCAGGATCGACTCGCCGACATCGTTGACCCCGTCGAGGACGATCGGGGTGTAGAGGGCGCGCTCGGGATCGCCCGAGAAGTGCCCGTCGGCGTTTGTGTCGAGGAAGACCAGCCCGCCGACCGAGGCGTAGGCGCGTTCGCCAAAGCGGTAGTTCTCGCCCAGCCCGTTCGGGGTGTAGACGATCTGGCCGATCACATCGTTGGAATAGGTCGCCGTGGTCGTCAGGCCGCCCAGCGTGCCGGGGAAGTCGGGCCCGTCGACAAAGCCGCCGGGCTGGGTCTCGACCAGCCGATACGTGCCGGTCAGCAGCCCGCCAAAAGCAAAGCGCCCGCAGGGCAATCCGCCGCAGCCGGTCGTCATGCTGCGGGTGACCAGCCCGCCGTCGGTCAACGTCCCATACAGATCGATCCGCACGCCGCCGATGCCCGCCTCGCCCGGATCGAGCACGCCATCCCCGTCGTTGTCGGCGAAGACCAGCCCGGTGAGCGCCGGGCCATATAGAAAGTTGCAGGCTGAGGCGCTCCCGCCGTAGCCCAGGGTGATCCCGCCGATGCTGCGCGAGAGCAGGCCCGCGCTGGCCGCAGGCTGGCACAGCGCCACACCGTTGTCGGTGTAGCCGGTCGGCAGCGAAACCTGGGTGACGGTGTAGGTGCCTGGCGGCAGGCCGCCAAAGGCATACCCGCCGCCCACGTCGGTCACTGTCGCCGTCGCGATCGCGGCGCCGGAAACCGAGCGGCCCGACAGGGAAATCTCGATGCCGGCCATTCCTTCGCTCGCCGCCGACGAGGGTGGGAAGGGCCGGTAAAGCACCCGCCCGGTCAGGGTCGAGGAGATCAGCTCGCCAAAGGTATAGCCGTCGGCGATCGCCCCGGGCGCCAGGACAAGTCCGGTGAAGATGTCGTTGCCGGCAATAACGCCGCCGCCGCCCACCCCGAGCTGCTCGGCCCCGTCCTGATATCCGGCCGGCTGGTCCTCGGTCAGGGTGTAGACCCCCGGGCGCAGACCGCTGAACGCATAACGTCCATAAGTGATCTGTGTCAGGTCGACCGTCTGGCTGAGGCTGTTGCGGCCCGTCAGGCGGATCGTCGCGGGCTGGATGAGCCCCGGTTCTCCGCCGTCGTAGAGCCCGTTGGCGTTGGCGTCCATAAACACCCAGCCGGCGATGATGTTGCGCAACTCGCCAAAGTCGTAGCCGGTGTGCCAGGTGCCCGGGGTGTAGACGACCCGCGAGATGATGTCGTTGGTCGTCGTCAGCCCGCCGGCTGTTCCGACGTGCTCCTGCCCGTCCAGATAGTCGGCCGGCTGGAACTCGCGCACGCTGTAGGTGCCGGTGACCAGCCCGCCGAAGTAGTAGAAGCCCTCGTGGCAGCGGTTGGCCGCCCCGGGCTTTACCCCGAAGGTGCTCGCGCTGCGCGAGACGCTGTTGTTGTAGATGTCGATCCCGCTGATCTGAATCGACACGGCAGCGACGCCAAACTCCGGGCTGTTGCACAGGCTGGCCAGGCTCGGTTCGCGCAGCCCGTTGTCATTGTCATCCCGATACACGTAGCCGCTCAAGCTCGGCATCTCGCCGAAGACGGCCCCGGCGCCCTGGCCGACGTCGAGGAAGAAGCCGGCGTAGACGTCGTTGGTTGCGAGGGGCGCGTGTCCGCTGCCCGGCGGGTACTGGCTGTCCTGGCCGTCGACGTCCACGTCGCGCTGCAGTTGGGTCAAGGTGTAGGTCCCGCGCCGCAGTCCGCCAAACTCATAGTGGCCGTTCGCGTTGGTCGTCGCCGTGATGTAGATCGCCTCGCCCAGATCATTCATGCCGCGCAAGGTCAGCCGCGCGCCCGCGCCGACCGGCGTCTCGATGCTCTCCTCGTCCCACACGCAGAAGCGGTCGAACTCGGGGTTGCAGCTCGCCCACTCGAACAGGCCGTTGTTGCTGATGTCGTAGAAGACATAGCCCGCGACCGAGCCCGGCCCAAGCTCGCCGAAGTTGTAGCCCTGGCCCAGCCCTGAGCCGGGATAAGCAAAGTCGATGGTGTCCTGCCCGAGCGGGCCGGGCGTGCCGCCCAGCGTGCCCGCGCTGTCGATGCCGTCCAGGTAGGAGTCCGGCTGGAGCTCAGTGACGCGATACGATCCGGCCACGAGATCACCAAACGCATAGAAGCCATAGCCATCCGTCATGGCCGCGCGGGTGATGGCGACGCTCCCGCTCGTTACGCCGGTCAGCAGCATCGACACGTTGCCGAGGCCGCTCTCGCCTGGCTGGCGGAAGCCGTCGCCGTTTGCGTCGGCGTAGATGAAGCCGCTCACGCCCGAGATGCGCTCGCCAAAGCGATACCCGCTGGCGTAGGCGCCGGGCGTCAGGTTGATCCCGCGCATCCCATCCGGCGGGGCGAGCGTCCCGCCAGCCGGGCCGGCCGTGTCGATCCCGTCCTGGTAGCCGGCCGGTTGTGTCTCGAGCAGGTTGAAGCTGCCCGGGCGCAGTCCGCTCACAACGAAACCGCCGTTTCCATCTGTCAGGCGGGTCTGGGTGATGGCCTGGCCGAGGTCATTGGTCCCGGTCAGCATCACGCTCACGCCTGAGATACCGGGTTCGCTCGGATCATTCGCCCCGTCGTTGTTGACGTCGAGGAAGACCCGGCCCTGGACCGCCGCGGCGGGCAGTTCCCCAAAGAGGTAATTCTGGCCGAACTGACCGGCCGTGAACGTGACATCGAATTGATCGGGTCCAGCGATGCCCCCGAGATTGCCAAGGCTGTCGATGCCGTCGAAGTAGCCCGCCGGCTGCGCTTCACGAATACGATAGGACCCGCTGGCGAGGCTGCCAAAACTGTAGTAGCCCGAGCTGCTGGTCTGGGCCACCCGATTGACGGGCTGCCCGCCGCTGGTCGTGCCGGTCAGGATCACGACCACGCTGCCCAGACCGCCATCGCCGGGCCCCTTGAGCCCGTTGTTGTCGTAGTCGGCATAGACATAGCCGCTCAGCCCGTTCTGGCGCTCGCCGAAGCGGTAGTTGATCGCCTCGCTGGCGGCGCTCAACGTCAGGTTGAGGATGCTGTCCGCGCCGTCGGGCGTGCCACCCAGGGTGCCGGCGAGATCGTCGCCATCGGTGTAGCCGTCGGGCTGCAACTCGATCAGGGCGTAGGTCCCCGGCCGCAGCGTCTCGAACGCGAAGGCGCCGTCGTTGCCGGTCGTCGTCGTCAGCAGCGCAAGCTGGCCCCGGTCCGTTGTGCCGCTCAGTACAACCGTGACGTTGGCCAGGTTGAGGTCGCCGCCATCCCGGTCGCCGCTCCCGTTCACATCGTAGAAAACATAGCCTGTGACGCGGGCTGGAGCGACTTCATTGAAGATGTAGCCGTCGCCGAACTGGCCCGGGATGTACGGGATGCTGCCGATCTCATCGTAGTCGGGCGCCGCGCCGCCGACCAGCCCGCCGAGGTTGCCGACGCTTTCAAGGCCGTCCAGGTAGCCCGCGGGTTGTGTTTCGGAGATCCGATACGTGCCGGTAAGCAGGTCGCCAAAGACAAAGCCGCCCAGCCCGTCGGTCGCCGTCGCCCGGGTGATTGCCGCGCCGCTGGCATCCACCCCATACAGCCGGACCGCCGCCCCACTGATGCCGCCGTAGAGCCCGGCCCGAACCGCGCCGGCGATGCCGCTGCGCCGCTCGCCAAAGTTCCAGCCCTGCGCGTCGATGCCAACGGGAAGAGACGAGATGCGGAACTGGTCGTTGGCAGTCGTCGCCGCGGCGCAGCACCCGGCCGTGTCCTTGCCGTCGGCGTAGCCGCTCGGCTGCTGCTCGGTGAGGGTGTAGGCGCCCGGGCGCAGGCCGCCGAAGGCGTAGTCGCCAGTCAGCCCGCTCGTCGTCGCCGTCTGGTGCAGGCTGGCGCCGAGGTCGTCCACGCCGGTCATGACGACGACGACTCCCGCCAGGCCGGGCTCGCCGGCGTAATACGGGCCGCCTTCGCCAAAGGACAGGCTGTACTCATATAGCCCGTTATCGTTCTGATCGTTGTAGGCATGGCCGCTCAGCCGAGCGGGCGCGAGCTCGCCAAAGGCGTAACCCGTGCCGTACTGGGCCGCGCTAAAGGTGAGGTCGATGATGTCGTTGCCCGCCGTTCCACCCAGATTGCCGGCTTGCTCGCGGCCGTCGAGGTAGCCGGCCGGCTGTATCTCGCGCAGCCGATACGGGCCGGCATCGAGATTGCCGAAGTTGAAGAAGCCCGCCGAGGTCGTGCTCGTCGTCATCCACACCCCGCCGCCGGCCGTCGTCCCGGTCAGGATCACGGTCACCCCGCCAATGCCGCCCTCGCCCAACCCGGGCTGGCGGAAGCCATCGTTGTTGTTGTCGCGGTAGACATAGCCGGTGAGCCCGTTCTGGCGCTCGGCAAAGAGGTAGCCCGTGCCGTTGCGCCCGGCCAGCAGGCTGATGTTGGCGATCTGGTCGTTGATGCCGAGCTGACCGCCTTGGTTGCCGATCGTCTCGGGCCCATCGGTATAGCCCTCGGGCTGTTCCTCGCTGATCGCATACTGGCCCGGGCGCAGCCCGCTGAAGGTGAAGCCGGTTGTGGCGTCCGTTGTCGCCGTGATCAGCACCGGCCGGCCAAGGTCGTCGGTCCCGCTCAGGGTCACGGTCACCCCGGCAATCAGAACCTCGACCCCGTCGCGCATGCCGTTGTTGTTGGCGTCGTAGTAGACAAAGCCGGCCAGGGATGAAGGCGGCAGCTCGCCGAAGTTGTACTCCGAACCGTATTGCCCGGCGAGCAGCGGGATGCCCTCGATCCGATCAAAGTCGGGGGCGCTTCCGGCGACCGTGCCGCCCAGCCCGCCGGCCCGCTCGATGCCGTCAAACAGGCCAAGCGGCTGGGTCTGCGACAAGACGTAGGTTCCGGTCATCAGGTCGCCAATGTAGAAGAAACCGATTCCGTTTGTGCTCGCCGACAGGGAGATTGGCCCGCCGGCCGTCAGGCCAAACAGATAGACCACCGCATTGGCGACGCCAGTCTCGCCCGGGTCGATATAGCCGTCGTCGTTGAGGTCGCGATACACCCGCCCGGACAGCCCGCTGATCCGCTCGCCAAAGCGATAGTCGGTCGCCGCCGCGCCGTTGCCCAGGATGATCCCGGCGATCGTGTCGGGCGCGTCGAGCGCGCCACCGGCGCCGCCGGCCCGGTCGAGTCCGTCCAGCCAGCCGGCCGGCTGCTGCTCGGTCAGGGTGTAGACGCCTGGCGCGAGCCCGCCAAACGTAAAGCTCCCATTCGCAAGGGTGGTTCCGGTGACGAGCGCCGGCGTTCCATCCCAGGCCTTGCCGCTCAACACAACCAGGACGCCGGGGATGACCGGTTCGCCGAAGTCCGCGTCGCCGTCGTTGTCGACGTCGAAATACACGTAGCCGCTCAGGCTGGCCGCGCGCAGCTCGCCGAAGTTGTAGCTCAGCCCGCCCATGCCCGAGACAGCGAGGCCGGTGAACACATCGTTTCCGGCGATCGCGCCGCCGGCGCCCGCGCCGAGGGTCTCGCGCCCGTCGAGGAAGCCCAACGGCTGGATCTCAGTCGCGGTGTAGATCCCGGCCGGGATGCCGACGAACTGCCACAGCCCGGCTGCCGCGGTCGCGCCGACATACGAGACCGGGCTGCCGTCGCTGCTGCGGGTGCCGCTCAGCAGGATCGTCACGCCCGAGATCGGGGCCTCGCCCGGGTCGAAGAACCCGTCGTTGTCGGCGTCCTCGTAGACATAGCCGCTCAGGAAGGCGTTCGACTCGCCAAACAGATACGCGCCCAGATCCTGGCCCGAGGCCGGCGCCAGCCCGCCAAACACGTCAGTGTTCGGGTTGTTCGCGCCGTTCGGGAAGCTGTCCTTGCCATCCGAGTAGCCGGCCGGTTGGAACTCGGCCAGGGTATAGACCCCCGGGCGCAGCCCGGTGAAGGCGAAGCCACCCGCGCTGTTGGTCGTGCGGGTCTGCCAGACCGGGATGCCCAGGTCCTCGGCCCCTCGCAGCGTCACCGTCACGCCGGCAATACCCAGCTCGCCGCCGTTTTGCGCGCCGTTGTCATTCAAATCGACGTAGACCGTGCCAAAGACCGAGGCCGCCAGCAACTCGCCGAAATTGTAGTTCTGGCCGAATTGGCCGGCGGTGTAAGTGACGCTGAGCGCGTCCTGTCCGGCGACGCCGCCCAGGCTGCCGGCCGTATCGCGGCCATCCAGATACCCGGCCGGCTGCTGTTCGAGGATACGATACGCCCCGCTGGCCAGGTTGCCAAAGTTGTAATAGCCGTTGCCGTTGGACTCGGTCTGGCGCAGCACCGGCGCGCCTCCGGTTTCCGTCCCGCTTAGCACAACGATCACGCCATAGATCCCCAACTCGCCCGATCGCGCGCCGTCGTTGTTGGCGTCGAGATAGACGTAACCGCTCAGGCCGCTTTGGCGCTCGGAGAAGCCATAGTTGCTGGCGTTCTGTCCGGCCTGCAGGGCAATTGAGGCGATCGTGTCTTCGCCCGTTGAGATGCCGCCGGCCGTGCCGATGGTCTCGGGCCCGTCGGTATAGCCGTCCGGCTGTGTCTCGATCAGGCTGTAGACGCCCGGGCGCAGGCCGGCGAAATTGAAGCCGCCGCCGACGGTCGTCGTGGTGTATACAACGCCCGGCGCGCGGTCGGTTGTGCCGCTCAGCACGACCGTCACGCCGTTGATCGGCGTGTCGCCGCCGTCGTAGGTCAGGTTGGCGTTGATGTCGTAGTAGACCAGGCCACTCAGCGAGGACGGGATCAGTTCGCCGAAGTTGTACGATTCGCCATACTGCCCGCGGGTGAAGGCGATGCTGCTGATCTCGTCGTAGTCGGGGGCGCTGCCGCCCAGCCCGCCGCCCAGCGTGCCGATGGTCTCGTCCTTGTCGAGATAGCCGACCAGGGCGCCTTCGACCAGGCGATAGGTGCCGGTGTAGAGGTCATTGAAGAAGTAGAAGCCGCTGTTGGGGGTGACGGCAAAACGGGTGAGCGGGCCGTTCGCATCGATGCCGTAGAGATAGACCACGATGCTGTTGATCCCCGGTTCGCCGTTCTCCCGCGCGCCGTTCGTGTTGCTGTCGCGATACACATAGCCGCTTAACCCGCTGATCCGCTCGCCAAACACGTAGTTCGTGCCGGTGGTGTTGCTGGCGAGGTTGAGCGCTCCGAGCACGTCATTCGCCGCGAGCACGCCGCCCGCCCCGCTGCCGATCCGATCCTGGCCGTCCAGATATCCGTCGGGCTGGGTCTCGGTGATCGTGTACGTCCCGGGTTTCAGCCCGGAGAAGGCATACCCGCCGTCGCCGCCGGTCGTTGTCGTCATGGCGACCGGCTGGCCGTCATAGGAGATCCCGCTCAGCACGACCTGGGCATCGGCGATAGGCGGCTCGGCCCCAAAGAAGCCGTTGTTGTCGGCGTCGAAAAAGACATAGCCGGTCAGACCGCCGGGGAGCAGCTCGCCAAAGTTGTAGCTCAGCCCGCCCCCGCCCGCCACGACCAGGCCGGTGAAGATATCGTTGCCGGCGATGAACCCGCTTGCGCCCGTGCCGAGCGTCTCGCGCCCGTCGAAGGTCCCGCCCGGCTGAGCCTCGGTCACGGTGTAGATGCCGGCGGGAAGACCGACGAACTGCCACAGCCCGAAGGTGTTGGTGCGGGTGAGGGCCGTTACCGGCGCGCCATCGCTGTCGCGCGTCCCGGTCAGATGCAGGGTGACATTGGGCAGCCCGGAATCCCCGCCGCTCATAAAGCCGTCGTTGTTGGCGTCGTGATAGACGTAGCCACTCAGGAAGGCCTTGCTCTCGCCAAAGAGATACGAGCCGCTGCCCGTGCCCGGCGGGACGGTCAGGACGAACTGGTCGTTGGTTGTGCCGAGCGCGCCATTCGGCCAGCGGTCCTTGCCGTCGGTGTAGCCGTCGGGCTGGATCTCGGTAAGCGTGTAAGTGCCGGGGCGCAGCCCGCCAAAGGCAAAGTAGCCGTAGCTGACCGTGGTTTCGGTGAATATGACGGCCGCGCCGCGGTCGGTCAGGCCCTGCAGGGTGAGCGTGACACCGGGGATGGCCAACTCGCCATTGCTGAAGAAGCCATCGTCGTTGAGATCGAGGAAGACATAGCCATACAACGAAGAAGGTTGATACTCGCCAAAGGTGTAGTTCTCGCCAAACGAATCGGCGGTGAGGGGATCGCGCTGATGACATCATCGCCGGCGGCGCCGCCCAGCGTCCCGGCCCGCTCATCGCCGTCGATCCAGCCGGCGGGTTGAGTTTCAATCAGCTCATAGGTGCCGGTCAGCAGATCGCTGAAGCTGAAGAAACCGCCGTAGTTGGTCTCGGTGGTCGACAGAATGGGTGACCCGCCCGCGAGCGTCCCGCTGAGGGTGACCTGAACCCCGCCAATGCCCTGCTCAAAGCCCTGCCGGATCCCGTCGCCGGTGACGTCGTTATAGACGTAACCGGTCAGACCGTTCTGCCGTTCGCCAAAGAGGTAATTGCCGGCGTTTGTTCCCGGCAAGCTCAGGACGATCGCGCCGAAGGAATCCTGGCTCGGCGCGCCCGTCGGGAAACCACTGCGATCAATGCCATCGCTGTAACCATCGGGCTGACGCTCGGTCAGGGTGTAGATGCCGGGGCGCAAAGCGGTGAAGATGTATTCTCCGACTGCATTCGTCGTCGTCGTTAGCGCGACCGCCGCGCCGGTGTCGTTTGGCCCGGCCAGGGTCAGGGTCACGCCTTCGATCCCCGCTTCGCCGAGATATCCTTCGAAATAGCCGTTGTTGTTAAGGTCCAGATAGACGTTCCCCTGCAGCGTGGACGGCTGCAGGTCGCCGAAGTTGTAGTTCTGGGCGGCGGCTTCGGAGACGTAGACGACTCCGGTGATGATGTCGCTCCCCAATGGGCCGGCCATGCCGCTCGGCGCGCCATCGACCGTGCCGGGCTGGTCGGTGTTGTCGAGCAGATCGGGCGCTTGTCCCACGACTATTTGATAGGTTCCGGATGGCACGTCGGTGAATTCATAGTAGCCGTCGTAGTAGCCGACCGTCGTCGTGCTGTAGACCCCGCCGTTGTCGGTGCTGCTGAGCACCGCGCTGACGCTGGCATACGGGCCGTATTCGCCCGGATCGAGCCGGCTGTTGTTGTTGACGTCGATATAGTTGAAGCCGTCTAATCCGGTCCGGCGCTCGAAGAATTCAAAATAGACATACAGGCCGGGTGTGTACGCGCCGATCGCGTCGATGCGATTTGTCGCGGTCAGGCCAATCCCGCTAAACGTATTGATGCCACCTTCTCCAAAACCTGCGGGCTGGACCTCGACCAGGGCGTACAAGCCCGGGCGCAGGCGCTGGAAATAGGTGTAGCCGCCGCCGTCCGAGGTCTGGGTCAACGGCCCAACCGGCCCGCGATCGTCCGTGCCAGTCAGCACGAAGGTGACGCCTGGCAGCGCCACGTCCTGGGGATAGGAGTTGGTCCCGTCGCCGTCGCGATCGTGAAAGACATGCGCCTGCAGCGTGCTCGGGTTGAGCTCGCCGAAATTGAACCCGCTGGCCGTTTGTCCGGTGCTGATGACAATGCCCGCAAAGATATCGTCGCTGATCGTCGCCGGCAACGAGCCTGGTTGTTCGGCGCCGTCGAGATACGCGCTCAGTGGACTCAGCGCCTGCGACTGCTCGGTGAGGGTATACACGCCCGGCGCAATGCTCAGGAAACGATACCGGCCCGCGCCGTTGGTTGTGGTCGTGCTAATCCCAGTACCGCCCGCGTCCAGGCGGTATGTCAGGTTCACCGATACTCCGTTGATCGCCGCATCGCCTGGGTCGCGCCCGCCGTTGTTGTTGGCGTCCTGAAAGACGTAGCCGGTGATGCCGCCGGGAAGCTCGCCAAACGTGTACGGCCCGACGTTATTGAATGGCCCAACTTGAATCTCGCCAAAGCGATTGACGCTGACGGTGGCCGCAGGATAAGCGTTGAGCATGGGTCCGTCGTCATAGCCCTCGGGCTGGATTTCGGTGATGGTGTAGGTCCCGGGCCGAAGATTCGAGAAGGCATAACGGGCGCGAAAGAAGCTGCCGTATTCGGGCGGCAGCGCCATCGACGTCGTCGTCAGCAAAACGCTTTCGCCGGTGTCGGCGGTGATACCGGTCAGGATGATCCCAACCCCGGACAGAGCCGGATCGCAGGTGTAGAACTGTGGATAGTCGGTGCAGTAGACGAAACTGGCGTCGTAGTTGCCGTCTTCGTCACTGTCGATGAAGATATCCCCATGAATCGAAGCGGCTCGGATATCGCCAAAGGTGTAGCCGGCCCCGCCGTTTGGGCTGCCATCCGGGCGGGTTGGCGTGAACTGGATCCTGCTGATCAGGTCGCTGCCGATCGTGCCGGTGACGCCGCCGAAGGAGCCGGCCTGCTCGAGCCCATCGACAAAACCGTCGGGCTGGCCCGCCCACAGCCCATAGGTGCCGGTCAGCGCGCCGGTGAAGACAAAGCGCCCGTAGTAGTCGGTGAAGGCTGTCATGTAAACGCCCGCGCCAACATCGGTCGTGCCGGTCAGGGTGACCGTGATGCCGGTGATCCCGTTCTCGCTGGCGAACCGGCCGTCCAGATCGGCGTCCTCATAAACCAAACCGGCGATGCCAGGCGGAAACTCGGTGAACAAATATGAACGGTAGGCGACCCCCGTGGTCAGCACGATGCCACTGACAATGTCATTCCCGATCAGGCCTGGGCTGCTGAGGTAGGCCAGATCCGGGCCATCGGCATATCCCTCGGGTTGAGCGGCGGTCAGAGTGTAAACGCCTGGGGCCAGGCCGCTGAACGTGATGCTCCCGCTGCCGCTGTCACCGGTCAAGAGCGTCACCGACACCGCCCGCCCGCGAAAATCAAGGCCGCTCAGGGTGATGCTGATGCCATCGATCCGGTCCTCGATGGCGTCAGGCGCGCCATCAGCGTCATAGTCGACAAATTCGATCGTGTCGATCGAGAGGGCGATCAGTTCGCCAAACGTGTATCCGCCGATGTCGGTGTTATCGGTGACGACGATGCCGGCGATGACGTCGTTGTCCGGGCTCACCCCCGCAAGCACGCCGCCGCCCGTGCCGACCGTGTCGGTGTAGTCGACGTAGCCGGCGGGTTGGGTCTCGCTGAGGACATACGTGCCGGCGGGGATGGCGGGGAAGACAAATAGACCGGCGTCGCCGCTGAGGGCGGTCAGCTCCAGCGGATCGCCCACGCGGGTGGTCCCGCTGAGGGTGACGGTCTGGCCCGACAGGCCATAGTCGATGGCCGGGTTCCACAGCCCGTCCTCGTCCGCATCCACGAAGATGTGCCCGGCCACGAGCGAAGGTCCGCTCTCCCCCAACAGATAGTTTTCGCCGCGCTGGGCGGCGGTCAGGACGATGCCTACGAAGGTGTCGTTACCGGCTGTCCCACCCGCGCTGCCCAACGTATCGATGCCATCTAGATACCCGGCCGGCTGCGTCTCGGTCAGGGTGTAGACCCCGGCCGGCAGAAGGAAGGCCCAGAACCCGTCCGGGGCGGCGCGGGCCACCTGGTCGATCGGGCCGCCGATGACCCGCACCTCGGCGTTGTCGATCCCCGGCTCGCCCGGCCCGCGAACGCCATCGGCGCCGCGATCGCCATAGACATAGCCGGACAGCACGGCCACCGTCATCGTCGTCACTTCGACCGCGCCGATATCGCACCCGCCGAGCTGCGGGCGGACGACGCCGCGTTGGTCGACGGCCGGGCAGGCGGCCCCGTCACCGCCGTCGATGAGCGGGCTGTCTGGCAGGGGCGTCAGCGTGCCGTCGTTTGCGCGCGAGGCCAGGCGTGGATCGACGCCGGCCAAATCGGAGGGCAGCAGCCCCGAGATCGGGCAGCTCGCCCCGATCCCAAAGGCGTTGTGGCCGAGCGATTCGAGCACGGCTTCGTAGCCCTCCGTGAGGCAGTTGGCATAGACCGCTCGGGTTTCGGGCGGGGTGACGGCGTTGGCGGCCAGGATGGTGTTGCGGGCGCGGACCGTTGTGTAGCTTCCGATCGTCAGGCCGCCGCCATCGCCGGTGTTGTCGCGCTCGGCATCGGCGGTGTTGTGGACCAGGGTGACGTTCTGGAGCAGGTGATTGCCGCTGTCGGCGTAATAACCGCCGCCATCGCCCCGGGTGCTGTTGTGGTCAATCGTTGTGTTCAGCAGGCTGAGGAGGCTGTCGTAGGAAGACAGCCCGCCGTAGATGGCACCGCCGTATTGCCAGGCGAAGTTGTCGTGGAAGCTCGTGCCGGTAATGTAGGCGCCGTAGCGGGAGATGTAGAGCCCTCCGCCGTAGCTGGCGCTGTTTCGGGCGATGACGCTGTTGAGGATGTAGCCCCGGTCATAGCCATAGGCGGCCAGGCCACCGCCGCTGTCGTCGTCGTTGTCGCAGGGCAGTATTGGACACGATTTGAGTGCCGCTGATGAAGAAGGTGTCGTAAAGCTCGATGCCCGCGCCGTCGCCATAGCCGTTCTGGTTGCCGGTCGTGTTGCTCAGGATATCGCTCCCGGTCACCGTCAACGGCCCGCTGGCATACACCCCCCCGCCGCCGTAGCCATCAGCAAAGTTCTGGGCGATCGTCGTCGCGCTCAGGATGATCGTGTTGGCTGGAAATACGGTGACTTTTGCCGAAGGCGCCGAAGCCTGACCCGGAGCGGGGCGGGTGGAGGTAAACGGCCCGCGCGCTGGTCCGACCCGGTTCGCATCGGCCGGGCCCGGCACGCGCAACGGGCTGCTTTCCTTTGTCGGCGCCGATCCGCCCCCGCCATAGGCGTAGTAGTAGCCGCCGCTCCCGATCCCGCCGCCCTCGTAGTTCGAGGTATTACTCAGGATTGCGCCCCCGCTGACCGATAACCAGCCGTAGTAGTTGTTGATCCCACCGCCCGAGTCAGCGTGGTTTGCGGCGACGACGACGTCGGTCAGATTCAGGGTGGCCTCGTCATCGATGAAGATGCCGCCCCCGGAACTGATCCCGTCGGCGCCCGATGGCCGGGCATCACCGTTCTGGATGGTCAGCGCCGCAAGCTGCACGGCATGCCCGGCCAGTACTTTGATGTCGAAAACCCGGTCGGCGGCATCGCCGTCGATGATCGTCGAGGCCGCGCCCGCGCCGGTGACTGTCAGATCGCCGCTGATATCCAGGTCACCCGTCACGGCGTTGTCTTCGCCAAATCCGGTCTGGGTGAGGACATAGGTGCCGCCCGGAAGGGTGATGCCGTCGGGGCCGGCGTGGGCGTTCGCCTCTTGCACGGCCGCACGCAGGGAGCAGGTGCCCATGGCAGTGTGGCAGATTCCATCCCCGATGTTGTCGTCGACCAGGTCGGCAACGTCATCGACGGGATAGGTGTCGGCCAGGGCAGGCAACGCCACGGCGAGGATGATGGCGAGCGGCGCCGCGAATGCGGCGAGACGGCGGGTGAGTTTGGCCATGGCGGTTTCCTGCAGACCGGCATGTCAGCCGGCCAGCCACTTCATAGCGCCGGGTCCCGCTCATCCGCAAGCTCAGTTGATGCTCACTTGATCACGGATTCGCGGATTGGCGGATTTCACGGAACCAGTCCAGGTGACCCTGTTCCGTGGAATCGGAAGTGAGGTAACGCGTCAGATCACGGATGTCGATTCGAACGGAACACCACCTTGACGCGCTGTTCGCGAAATCCGAGCGAAACGTAACGATCCGTGACCGGAGCCAGCCCACTGCAGAACTGCCCGGGGGGTCGAAGGGGTTCGAACTGGGAGTAAGGGTGAGCGTTGAAACACGGCGGTGACGGAAGCGCCTTTCCGGGGGGGGGCGCCGTGAAACAGCAAACACTACTACAAGCGGTTGGGGGGCGGCGGAAAAGGCTGCGCCCAGCGCGGCCCAAGAGTGGCCTGTTCCTGACGTTCAAGCCCGTGACAACCCCGTCAGAATCACGGATTACTCGGATTAGTCCGGATTACGCGGAACAGCGCGTCAAGGTGATCATTTCCGTTCCGTGGAATTCGAGAGAAATCCGCGTCATCCGTGATCGGGATTTCACGGAACAACAGATTTCGATGGTGTTCCCTGTTCCGTGAAATCCGAACCAATCCGTGTAATCCGCGATTCAGACGCGCTCCCCACCCCCGCCGATAATCCAGCAATGCCGATCCCCGAACCCGTGTCACCATCGCCTCCCGCCCCCGGCGCGCTCTCAGGCATCCGGGTGCTCGACCTGTCGCGCGTGCTGGCTGCCCCGTATTGCAGCCAGCTCCTGGCTGACTACGGAGCCGATGTGATCAAGGTCGAGCAGCCGGGGACTGGCGACGGCACCCGCCAGTGGGGGCCGCCCTGGATGGCCGACCAGAGCGCCTATTTCGTCTCGGTCAATCGAAACAAGCGCAGCATTACGCTCAATCTCAAGGCTGAGGAGGGCCGCGAGGCCGTGCGCCGCCTGGCCCAGACGGCCGACATCGTGCTCGAGAACTTCCTGCCCGGGACGCTGGACGAGATGGGCCTGGGCTACGCGGCGCTGTCGGCGCTCAATCCCCGGCTGATCTATTGTGCTGTGACGGGCTATGGCCAGACCGGCCCGTGGCGCGACCGGCCGGGCTACGATTTTGTCGTGCAGGCCCAGGGCGGGCTGATGTCGATCACCGGGCCGGAGGATGGCCCGCCCAGCAAGGCCGGGGTCGCCATCGCCGACATCATGGCCGGGATGTTCGCCGCCAACGCGATCCTGGCCGCCCTTCACCATCGCGACGCGACCGGCCGCGGGCAGTACATCGACGTGGCCCTGTTTGACGCCCAACTTGCATGGCTGGCCAACGTTGGACAAAACGCCCTGGCAGGAGCCGCGCCGCGCCGGTATGGCAACGCCCATGCCAGCATCGTGCCGTATCAGACCTTCGACACCGCCGACGGCCAAATCGCGCTGGCGGTCGGATCGGACGGGCAATATCGCAAGCTGTGCGACCTGGCCGGCTGTCCCGAGTTGTGGGCGGACCCGCGTTTTCAAACCAACCCGGGGCGGGTGGCCCACCGGGTCGAGCTCGTCCCGCGCCTGCAGGCCTATCTCCTGCGCCGGACGACGGTGGAGTGGGATGCGTTGTGCGCCGCCGCCGGTATCCCGGCCGGGGCAATTCAGGACGTGCCGACGGCGCTCGCCCACCCCCAGGCCCAGGCGCGGGGGATGATCCGAACCGTGACGGACCCCATGGCGGGCGAGCTGCCGGTGCTGGGGCCGGTGGCCAAATTGTCCGAGACGCCAGCGGCGATCCGCCGCCCGCCGCCGCGGCTGGGCGAGCACACCGATGAGGTCCTGCGTGAACTCGGGTATGCCGAGGCCGACATTGCGCGGCTGCGCGCGGCTGGCGCGACCGGCGCCTGACGGGTGGACGCCATGGCTGATGCAATGTCAGCCGTTCTGCGGCCACTACGCCGCCTCCCCAGATTCGGGCCAATGAATTAGCAGGAGAACGGGAGGGTAGATGCTTTCTCCCGACCTCCCTTTCTCCTGCGAGTTGCCAATACAGACGACGATCGGTGGGTGTGGCACGGTTCAGGGATTCCGTCAGGCGACTTTGCAATAGCCATGGGATGAACCCTCCCGGCCATATGCGGGGTGGGTCCGGGCGTATGATTATTGATGCGGGGGGCGTTCTCGGGAGGGTGTCAAATGAACCGCAGATCTCGCGCCCAACGACAGGTTGTGGGTTGTGTCGGGGTCATGCTTGGGCTGCTGCTGGTGGCCCAGGCCGGCCGGCCCGTCGCGGCCGATAACGGGGTAAACCCCGGCCCCGAATCGACGCGGTCAAAGATCGCGTCGCAGGCGCCCGCCTCCGATCCGCACGGGATTACGCGCCTGGATCTGATCGGGGCCGGGACAAAGAACGCGGCGGAACCCGGGCGCGCGGCCAGAAGCGACCTGGCCTTGCCCGGCATCGCCGGCGACAGCAGCGGTTTCATGGCTTGCGGTGACGCGGGCAACGCGAATTGGACCACGACCTCGAGCGCCTGGCAGGTGATTCGCTCCTGCACGTTGACGGTCACGGCCGACGGGCTCGTGTTCATCAACGCGACCGCTGGGCTGGGTTTACAAGATGTCGCGTATGAGGGTCGATTCGGCTTAAGTATTGATAGCGGCGGGTCCGCCCTATCCGCCACCTCGCGCTGGGTGAACATCTATCCCGACGTGGGCGATGGGACAGACAAGACCGTTGCAACGTCAATCCTGTTGTCCGTGGCTTCAGGCACCCACACCTTTTATTTTCTGGGCACGCGCTACTCGGGGAGCGGGACTGTAGTGGCCTACGACCCGGCCCTCAGTGTGGCGTATTTTCCGGTCGGGTCGAGCCAGGTCAAGTCCTGTGGTGTATCCAGCAGCATGAACTTCACGACCACGAGCAGCGCGTTCGTGGTCGTGCAATCGTGCGCGCTCGATCTGCCCTCCCCAGGCTGGGTGTATCTGAATGCAACCGCCTCGGCCGCCGTGGAAGATGCGCCTTACGAGGCGCGGTATCACACCGCAATTGACAACAACGCGGCGAACACGGGCTGGCCCGATCGTTGGACAAATGTCTATACCGACACGGGGGATGGCACGGATGAGGCCCTGGCCAGTTCGATGTTGACCCAGGTCGGCGCCGGCATGCGCACCTTCTATTTCGGCGTGAGCCGCTACACCGGCAGCGGCGCAGTTCGCCTGCTCAATCCATCCCTGAGCGTGCTCTATTTCCCAGAGAACAACGTCATCGCCCGGACCTGCGGGAAATACCAGGGATCGGGCGACTGGCAAACAACATCTTCAGCCTACATGACGGTGCTCACGTGCACGTTGGACCTCCCAGCGACTGGTTTTGCGATTGTGGATGTGAACGCATCCGCAGGGCTACCTCACGGCAGCGCGGGTTGGGAGGGTGCGTTCCGCTCGGGGATGGATAACCCGAACGGTTCGAGCGACACCGATCGCTGGACGAACGTCTATACCGACAGCGGCGATGGCACGGATCGGGTTGTCGCGGATTCCGGTCTGATCGCCGCGCCGGCCGGCCGGCATACGTTCTATTTCGTGGCCGGGCGCTATTCGGGCAGTGGCACGCTCGAATTGATCCGGCCATCGCTCACCGTCCTGGCCCCGCGCGGCCAGCAGGCCTACCTCCCGCTCTTGATGAGGTAATGGCCGCCGATGGGTAGGCCGCCGCTGCAACTTTACGTCCTGAAGCGAGCGTCCCTGGCATTGCCAGGGACGCTCGCTTCGGCGGCCGCGCTGAACGGCGCGACTCAGGGCTGTGCCGGCGTGTTCTCTGCGAAATACTCGTGACTGTCCGCGTTGTCGAGGGCTTTGGCCGGGTCGCTGCTGGCCAAGCTCTTGGCCGCGGTCTGGCCATACGCCCAGTCGTCGGTGCCCGCCACGACGGTGAAGTGCGACATCTCATGGATGAGCGTGCCGGCCTTGGAATCGGTGCCCGTCATCGGCGCGCTCCAGAATGCATTGCACACATAGATCTTGTAGGGCTGGTTCGGATAGACATACGCGTAGTAGCTCTTTCTGCACTTGCAGTCCACAACGATCGGCTTGGTGTCAAACGCGTCCTTGATTGCCGTGAAGTGCGTTTTGGCGGTGTTCCAGCGCGTCGTCGTGACAGCGCCGAACCAGGTGGTGTAGCGCGGGGTGGCGCTGGGCGCAGCGGCGAGATAGGTATTCGCGCCGTTGGCATAGGTCGAGGCTGCCGCGACCGCGCTCAGAATCGTGCTTTGCTGGGTGGCTGAACAGCGTCCGCTGAAGGCGACGCTGCTGTTGAGCTGCGGCACGAGACTGGCCGTCCGCTCCGGCGACTTCTCGTTTCGGGCACGGCCATCGATGCGCAATGTGATGGCGTTGGAGGTGAAGGTCTCGCCTTTGCTCGCGCCCTGGACTGCGTAGGCAATCGCATACTCGCCGGTCTGGCTGAAGTCATAGGCATCACTTAGGTCGATCTCGCGCACGATTTTCGCCCCGCCGTCCAGTCGCAGTGTGTTGGACTTGTCGGCTGCGCTGCGCTTGACGAACGGCCCGACGTAATCAACGGGCTTGCCGTCGCGGGTGACGGCGAAGAGGGCATCATCGAGATCGAGCTCGGGCGCCTGCCAGGCGGCCAGGGAGCCAGCGTCCTTGCCCGGATTGGACACGGTCAATTGAACGACCACGCGCTCTTTGGCCGAGAAGCCGGCCTGGCGCGCATCAAGCGAGAACTGCAGACCGCCGGACGCGGCCTGGGCAGGGGAAGCCAGCCCGAGGGCGGCCACCAGGGCGAGGATCAGTTTTGATTTCATGTTCGCTTTTCTCCACGAGATTGAGATTGCGAACGAGAATAGCAGTTTTCGTAGAATCGGCAATCGCGCTTCAGGCCGCATCCGCGGCCGTCTTCGGCGCGCGAGAGATCACGCTGATGTCGCCGCCGTTCATGGCGTATTGGACCGCGTTGGACAGCACCAGCAGCAGGACCAGATCAATCGAGGCGAGCTGGCCCACCTGGCGTTTGCCAGTAACCCGCAGCAGCACGATCAGAAAGACGCAGACAACGACATCAGCGAGGCATAGCGCATTCGGGCACCCGGGTCGAACGGCGCCATGAGAACCCTCTCATCGCCGTCTTGTGATTCTTCAGCCCCGCGCGCTTAATGTATTGCCCATCTACTGCCTGGAGGGCTGATAAATAAATGAACCGCGCAACTATTCTGATCGCTTCCGGCGCCACCGTGGCGCTCATGCTCGCTGGGACCTACGTGATGGCCTCCGAGCGCGCCACGACGATGGCCCAGCTAAACGCCGAGGCTGCCAAACCCAAGCCCGTAGTTATGCAGACTTTGCCCACGGCGGCGCTTCCGACGCGCCAGCCGGCGCCTCGCGCCAGCGACAGCCTCGTCGATGTGATTGTCTATCGGGCGGAACCGTCCGATGCCGAGATCCTCGTCCCCTATCGATCGATCGAGGCTGAGGCCGAAGAGCCCGAACCGAAGATCGCCGCCGATTTGCCCGTGCCTGCGCTGCCCGTCATCACCCGCGAAGCGGCGCCCCGGGCGGCTCCCGCGGCGGCAGCTCCCCAGGCCGCTCCCCCGCCAGCGGCGCAACCCGCGCGGGCCGCGCAACCGGCCCCCCAGCCTGCCCCAGTTCAGCCGCGTGTCACGCCACCGCCCCAGCCGCCGCAACAGGAGTATCACGAGGAGGAGGAGGAGCACGAGGAGGAGCATCACGAGGAGGAGGAGCACGAAGACCATCCGGAAGAGCATCACGAGGAAGAGCACCATGATGAGGAGCACCACTGACGCGCCGGCATCCAGCCCACGGCATGATCATGTTTGAATCCGGAAACCCAAACAAATGAAACATAAGACAACCCTTCAAGCCATGAAGGTGGCCAGCCTGTTCTCGAGTGTCTTTGTCACGGTGGCCATCATTACGCTCCTGCTTTTGGGCAAGGTCGACGCCCAGGCGCGTGACAAGGTCGAGGCGGCCCAGATCGCCGCCGTCCAGAATCTGGGTGTGGCGGCTCCGGGTGTCGTGGCCGCCCCCGAAATCACTCTGACCCCGCCGCCGGCACCGACGGCGCTGCCGACCGCGACGCCGTCGCCGTCGCCGACCCCGAAGGCGGCTGCAACCCGGACAGCAGTCCCGGTTCGCACCGCCGTGCCGGCCCGGGTGGTCGCGAAGCCAGCCAGCAAGGCCCCAGCCGTCCAGCCTACTGCTCGCCCGCAGACCCAGGCCCAACCGCAGGCCCAGCCGCAGCCGCAGGCCCAGCCCCAGGCGCAACCCCAGCCCCAGGCGCAACCCCAGCCCCAGCCCCAGCCCCAGCCCCAGCCCCAGCCCCAGCCTCAACCGCAGCCGCAGCCTCAACCGCAGCCGCAGGTGCAACCCCCGCCACCACCACCGCCGCCACCGCCACCCCCGCCGCCGGTCAAGACCAAGAAGTCATAGGTCGAACAGCGTTATGTCTTCACTCACCACCACACCCATCAAACCGCCCGGCGCGCGCCCACCTGGCTCCGCGCCGGGTGCGCGCCCGCCGGGCGCCGGGCCAAGCCGTGCGCCGGCATCGCCAACTCCGCCGGCCAGCGCTCCGCCAGCACCGCTGCTCGTCGGCGACCTCAGCTACGGGTTGATCGGCCTGACGGGCGTGCTCATCGTCCTCGCCGCGCTCGCGGCGGCATTTTTGGTCGGCAGCCTCGCCGGCGAAGACGCCAACCTGTCGTGGTTCACCACCCGCGGGTCCGGGATTGCGGCGTATCTGCTCATGGTCGGGGTCATGGTCTACGGCCTGCTGCTCAGCGCGCGCAGCAGCAGCGGCGAGCTGCCCGCGCCGGTCTCGTATGGCATGCACGACTTTCTGTCCTGGCTGTCACTAGGGTTCACCGCCCTGCATGCGGTGGTGCTGCTCTTTGACCGCTATTTGCCCTTTACGGTGGCTACACTGCTCACCCCGGGCGCATCGACCTATGAGCCGCTATGGGTGGGTGCGGGACAGGTCGGCCTGTATCTCAGTCTGATCGTGACCGTCAGCATCTACTTCAAGAAACGCGCCCAGCGGCTGTGGCGCGCCCTGCATTACGCGAGCTTTGTGGCCTTTGTGTTGATCACCCTGCACGGGCTGAACAGCGGCTCCGACAGCAAGCTCTTTGTCATGCAGGCGGTGTACGGGCTGAGTCTCGCGGGCGTCGTCGGTCTGACCTCTGTATCGGATCGTGGCCGCCGGTCGCCAGCGCGCCGCCAAAGCCGGCGCATAGGATGTGGCGCGAACGCACGTTCCGGGCGATGAACACCGGCGTCGCCGCCTGGCTGCTGTGCGGGGATCGCCGGCAGGCGGACCGGGCCCTGGACGCCGTCGAGCGCTTCTTTCTGCAGGTCGAGTACGCCCTCAGCCGCTTTCGGGCCGACAGCGAAGTCAGCGCGCTCAATCGCCAGCGCCGCGTGCGCCCATCGCGGATGCTCCTGGATGTCTTGCGCGATGCCCAGGTGATGCGGGCCGACACCGGCGGCATCTACGATCCGCTGACCGGCGCCCAGGTGATCGCCGCAGGTTATGATAAAACGTTTGATGCGATCGGCTCGGGCGTCACCCTGCGCGGGCTGGCGGCTTCGACCGGGTTTCCCGCTTCCGGGGGCCGGATCGAATTCCATGCGGACGGGGCAGTGGCCCTTCCCGAGGGCGCGCTGCTTGATCTGGGCGGGATCGCCAAGGGCTGGGCGGCTGATCGGGCGGCCGAGTTCCTGGCTCGCCTTGGCCCGTGCTGTGTCGACGCCGGGGGCGACATCCGGGTCGCGGGCGCCTGGCCGGAAAGTGAGGGCTTTCGGGTGGAGGTCGAGGATCCTTTGCAGCCCGCGGCCGTCCTCGACACGCTCACCCTTTCGGCGGGCGCCATCGCCACGTCGGGGATCGGCAAACGCTGGTGGCTGCGCAACGGCGATGTTCGACACCATTTGATCGATCCCCGCACGGGCCAACCCGCTGACAACAACCTCCTCAGCGTCACCGTGCGCGCTCCGACGGCGGTCGAGGCCGACATCGCGGCCAAGACAGCCTTCATCCTGGGCGAGGACGAGGCCTGGCCGTGGCTCGATGAACGCGAACTCGCGGCGCTGTTTGTGTATCGGGATGGGGCGAAGGTCTCGAATTTGCCTTCTACGGCGCCAGCGCCTTCTGGACCTCCTCGTAAATTGGGAGCGGCTCCAGGCTGGGCGTGATAAACGTGAATCGATCGCGATAGTTGCGGGCCGGGGCCGGCAATTTGAACACCCACATCGAGACGCTCTTCACCCATGGCCAGCGCTCGCTCGCCCACTCCCAGGCACCCAGCGTATAAGCAATCCGCTTTGCCGGCGTCACCCCCTGCGGCCAGCGCGGATCGTCGTTCCAGCCCGCTTCGGTGATGTGGACATCGCCAATGTCGCCGTGGGCGCGCATGATCTCACGCGCCAATTCAACCCGCCGATAGTTCAGCCGGTCCGCCGCGGGCGCCTCCTCGGGCGGGCGATCGAAGCCGTAGGCGTGGACGGCCAGGGCGTCCCACGGACGAGCTCCACCGTCCAGCGCGGCATAGACCCGCCCCAGAAACGTCAGATCATTCAGCCCGCCGGCGCTGCCCTCGGATTCCAGCGTAGGGGCCAGCGCCCCGCCCAGCACGATCGTGTCCGGGTTGGCGGCCTTGATCGCCGGATAGACCTTTTGCAGCATCGCCACATAACCAGCCGGGTCGACCGGCCGCATCCCCCACTCCAGGGCCAGGTTCGGCTCGTTCCACACCTGGATGTATTTCACCCGCCCGGCATAATGCCTGGCGAACGCGGCGGCGAAGGTCGCAAAGTCATCGTGCAGCGCGGGCGGAAGGAAGGTCACCGTCGTGTTTTCGGCCCCGGTCTTGCCGACCGCCTTCTCGCGCGCCCACAGCGGAACAAACCCCAGGCGCGCAATGACGGTCAGGCCCTGCCGGTTGGCATGATTGATGATCCGGTCAAAGGCCGCCCAGTCGTAGCGCCCGGGCGCGGGCTCCGCGTAGGCCCAAGGGAAGAACTCGACCACCCAGGCGGCGCCCATCTCGCGGGCCATGGCCAGCCCGCGTTGGATCTTCCACTCCTCGACCTCGTCGCTGAAGCGGGTGTGCACCCCCGCGATCGGCATGCGGGTCTGGACCTGCTGCTGCGGTCCGAGCCTGACCAGCGGCGCCGAATGGCGGGCCAGGCTGGCCAGCCCGAGCAGGACGGCGAGTTGGAGCAGGACAAGAACAGGCGATGATGTGTGATGGGCGTATCGTAATGCGTCAGGCTTTGGTCGTCATGACTCAAATGATCTATCCGCAGATTACGCAGATTTCCACCGATTTATCAATATAGAAATCGGCGGAAATCTGCGTAATCTGCGGATAGATCATTGATCACAACCGACTGATCCGCGGCATCGGTGCCGATTTCGCCGGCAGATTTGTCCGCAAATGACTCGGACTAGAACATGAGTGAATTGACCTGAATCTTCGTGAATCTGTGGATAAACCCCGTCAATACGATATGATCCCGGTTTCATGAGATCGACGAACCTGATCCGCCTGCGCCAGCGCCGTCGCTACAAGGTCCGAAATAGTGGACCAATGCGCATTTTGCGCGTGCTCATTGTCCTGGGGGTGGTCGCCGGCGCGGTTTCGCTCGCCATTCCCGTGGCCGTCGCCGCCGCCGCAAGCGCCGTTTACAACACCCTTACCAGCAACCTGCCAGACCCGAGCAAACTGCAGAAGGTTGAGCAGGATTTCCAGACTACCCGCATCCTCGACCGGACCGGCAAACTCCTTTACGAGGTTCTCGACGAGAGCGCCGGAGATCGGCAATGGGTCAAATATGACGATATCTCGCCGTTTCTGCGCTGCGCCGTGGTCGCCAGCGAAGACCGGCGCTTCTACGAAACCGAGGGCGTCGACATTCGCGGTCTGGCCCGCGCGGTGCTGAATAACCTGCAGGGCGGCGTCACCCAGGGCGCGTCGGGCATCAGCCAGCAGTTGGTCAAAAACGCGATCACCCCGATCGAGGAACGGGTAGGGCCAAAGCGCACCACCGAGGTAAAGATCCGCGAAACCCTGATCTCGATTGAAGTCAACCGGCGCTACGACAAGAAGACCCAGCTCGAGTGGTATTTGAACACCAACTTCTACGGCAACCTGGCCTATGGCATCGAGGCCGCCGCGCGGGTCTACTTCGGCAAGAGCGCCCGCGACCTGAACCTGGCCGAGGCCGCCGCGCTGGCCCCGATCCCGCAATTCCCCGCCCAGAATCCGTACGACAAGCCCAATGAAGCCAAGGTCCGCCAGGGGATCATCCTGCAAGCCATGGTTGAGGGCACCGATGCCGGGGTGAAGGACTGCTCGGTGACCCCCCAACAGGCGGATGACGCGCGGGTGCAGTCGCTGAATCTGCGCACTCGCCAGAGCCGCTTCAACATCCAGGCGCCGCATTTCGCGGTGTACGCCCGCGATCACGTTGTCGATGTGCTCTCCGATCACCTCGGGATCACCTCCGACGCGGCCACCGATCTGGTCAACCGGGGCGGCCTGCGCATCTACACCACCCTCGATTTGTCGATTAACGAGGAAGTGCAAAAACTCGCTCAAAAGCAGATCGCCGCGCTTCAGGAATCCGGCAAGAACGCCAACAACGCCTCACTGGTTGTGCTCAAACGCGACACGGCCGAGATCCTGGCCATGCTCGGCAGCGTCGACTACTACAACGACACCATCGATGGCAAGTTCAACGTGGCGACCGCGGAGCGCCAGCCCGGCTCGTCCTTCAAGCCGATCACCTATCTCGAGTTGCTGCGTCAGGGCAAGAGCGCGGCGACGATGTTCTGGGATGTCCGCAACACCTTCCCGTCGGGCGGCGACATCCCGTATGTGCCTGAGAACTACGACCGGAAGTACCACGGCCCGGTCCGCATGCGCCAGGCCCTGGCCCGCTCCTACAACATTCCCGCCGTCGATGCGCTCAACCAGGCCGGGATTGGGAATGTTCTCCGCTTATCACACAAGCTCGGCATCACTGACCTCAATAAGGGCCTCGAATTCTACGGTCTGGCCCTTACCCTGGGCGGTGGTGAAGTCAAACTATTGGACCTCACCTACGTGTATAACGTATTCGCCAACGGCGGCTCGATGGTCGGCACACCCCGGCCCGCCTCGCAGCGCAAGGCCGGCTCCCGCGAGCTCGATCCAGTCGCCATTCTGCGGGTCGAAGACGCCAAGGGCAAGGTCCTCTACCAGTACCAGCCGGCCCTCAAGCCCGACCTGCTCGGCCCGAACAGCAAGCAGCTTACCTACATCCTGTCTGACGTCCTGTCCGATCCAAACGCGCGCGCCGCCGCCTTTGGCGACAAGCTCGACCTGGCCGGCAAGCGCACCGCCGCAGTCAAGACTGGGACCACCAACGACAACAAGGACAACTGGACGATGGGCTATACCAACGACTACGTCGTGGGGGTGTGGGTGGGGAACACCGACAATACGTCCATGGACCGCAGCGTCACCGGGCTGACGGGCGCAGCGCCGATCTGGGTCGATGTCATGAACGCGCTGCACAAGAACGCGCCGAACACTAAATTCACCCGTCCCGACGGCATTGTCGACCGGGGCATCTGCCAGATCGACGGGCTGGCTTCCAACGGAATCTGCCCGGGCGTAAACGAGATCTTCGTCAAGGGCACCGAGCCGACCCAGGTCAGCCGCGTCGTGCAGAAATTCCCGATCAACAAAGAGACCGGCAAACTGGCCGGCCCCGGGACCCCGCCGGAGATGGTCGAGGAAAGGGTGATGTATGTCTTTCCGCCCCAGGCCGCGGATTGGATTGGCGAATGGTCAGATGCGGAAAAAGCGGCCTATCCCCTCGCGCCGTTCGAATTTGACGCCCAGGCCGGCAGCACCATCGCCCAGGGCGAGGTCGCCATTGCCACCCCTGCGGACGGCAGCTATGTCAGTCCGCTCGTGGCGACGGAACCGATCGAGATCAGGGGCAACGCCAAGGGCGGCAACTGGGTGGGCTATAAACTCGCCTTCGCCCCCGGGTTCAGCCCCGCCCCTGACAAGTTCCAACAGATCGGTCCCGACCATGGCGAGCAGGTCGACAACAACGTGCTCGAGCGCTGGGACTTGTCCGGGATGGGCAATGGGCCCTACACCCTCAAACTCACCCGGATCGAGCAGGATGGCAAGAGTGTTGACGCCCTGGTGCGCGTAACGGTTGATGCCATCCCGCCGAATGTGCGAGTGGCCCAACCTCTGGCCGGGGATTTCTATGAGGCGCCCAAGGAAGAGTGGATCGACGTGACGACCGTCGTCACCGACAACGTCGCCATCGACCGGGTGGAATTCTTCGCCAACAAGGACGAGAAACCCTTCTCGATCAAGACGGTCGCCCCCTATAGCGTCAAGTGGACGATCCCGGTTGGCTTCTCGGGCACGGCCGAAGTGTGGGCGGTCGCCTACGATCGAGCCGGCAACCGCAAGGAAAGCCAGCACGTGCGGTCCTCGTCACATACAAACGTCCATGATTTCGTTCGACTACACCCCGCGCGGCTCGGTCGTCGAATCGTTTGATCCGCGGGCCCAGGTGATTTTCTACCTGGGCTTCACCACCAGCGTGCTGCTCATCACCCACCCGTTGGTCCTGGGCGGGATGATCGCCGTGGCCGCCGCCATCGCGCTGCTGGCCCGCCTGACCTGGCGCGAGACACGCCAGGCCTGGATCGCCCTGCTTGTTATCGTCGCGATCTTTACTGTTCTCAACCTCATCACCGGGCGCGGGGTCGAATACGCCTTCGTCAACGCTCTCAAGCTCTTCGCCACCTTTCTGGCCACCATCGTCGCCGTGCGGGCCATCAACCCGCGCGACTACGGGGTGCTGTGGCGCGGGCTGGGCGCGCCGGACAAACTCGCCTTCACCATGAACCTGATGATGCGCTATGTGCCAACCCTCTCGCGCGATTTCGCCCAGACCATGGACGCCCAGCGCGCGCGCGGGCTCGAGCTGGATAAGCCCAAAGGCGGCTTCGCCGAACGGGTGCGCCGTTTTGCGCCGCTGGTCATCCCTGTCATCGTCCGGAGCGTGGTCGACTCGACCGACGTCGCCGACGCGATGGAGATCGCGCAGCTTTGGCGCGGTCCGGCGACGGTCATGGATTCGCGCCTTGCGCTACGGCGCGCGCGACCTCGTCCTCATCGTCCTCAGTGTCCTTGGGCTGGCCCTCGCCGCGGCGCTGAGTCTGGGCTGGATCGGCCTGCCCGCGGCATGAGCATCGACGTCGAGCATCTCACCTGCGCCTACCGCGACCAGCGGCCGGTGCTGCGCGATGTGACGACCCGGTTCGAGTCCGGGAAGCTGGCCTTTGTCGCGGGCGCGAGCGGGAGCGGCAAGACCACCCTGATGCGCTGCATCAACGGCCTGATCCCGCATCGTTATCCTGACGGCGCGCTGACCGGCGCGGTGCTGCTCGACGACCAGCGGGTGGCGAACCTCACCCTGATGCAGGTCTCGAGGCGGGTTGGCACCGTATTGCAGGACACCGAGCGCCAGCTCGTGGCGACGGATGTCGAGGATGAGCTTGCCTTCGGTCTGGAGAATGTGGCCCTGCCGCGCGACGAGATTCACGAACGCATTCGCAACATCGCCGAGCGGCTGGGCATCACCGGCCTGCTCGAGCGGAAGACCTTTTCACTCAGCGGCGGCGAGAAGCAGAAAGTCGCAATTGCGGGCGTGCTGGCGATGAACCCGCGGGCGGTGCTGCTCGACGAGCCGCTGGCCTCTCTCGATCCGGCCTCGGCCCGCGAGGCGATGGCCCTGTTTCGGGCACTGGCCGACGAGGGGGTGGCAGTGGTCGTGGTCGAGCACCGCCACCCGTATGTGCTCGCCGCCCACCCCGACCAGTGCGTGCTGCTGGATGGTGGCGCGCTGGTCTACGACGGCCCGGCTGCGGGCTTCCCCAGCCCGGCCACACCCGCCCGCCGCGCCATCGCGCCGGCTGATCCGGGCGGCCGGTCGCTCGTCACGCTTGACGCCGTCAGCTTTCGGCACGGCACGGGCCCGCAGGTGCTGAGCGACGTTTCGTTTACGGTTCGTGCGGGCGACATCATCGCCCTGCTTGGGGCCAATGGCGCTGGCAAAAGCACGTTGTGCCGGCATTTCATCGGCCTGCACCGGCCCAGCAGCGGGCGGGTCCGCATTGGCGAAACCGATGCCGCGGGGATGACGATCGCCCAGATCGCCCAGCAGGTCGGCTACGTTTTTCAGAATCCGGGGGTGATGCTGTTCGCCCCGACCATGCGCGAGGAGCTCTCTTTCGGGCCGAAGAACGTTGGGCAAAACGCCGATGCAATTGCCCGGAATATCGTCCGGGCCGCCGAGGCGGTCAATCTGGCCGACCGGATGGAGAGCTCGCCCTTCGCCCTGAGCTTTGGCCAGCAAAAGCGGGTGAGCGTGGCCTGCGTCATCGCGATGGGGACCCGGGTGATGGTGCTCGATGAGCCGACCGCCGGCCAGGATACCGACAACGTGCTGCGCCTGATGGATGATCTATCCCGGCCCGGCCAGTTTGACGCGCTGGTTTTCGCCACCCACGACCTTGAGCTTGTGCGCGCCTACGCCAACCGGGTCGTCGTCATGTCCGCCGGCCGCATCGTCGCCGACGGCGAGCCGGATGCGGTCCTGGCTGATCGCGCCCTGCTGGAGCGCTGTCGACTACTCTAGCTATTGCTGGAAACGATATATCCCCCGGCGGAGCCGGGGGATATATCGTTTCCAAAGACCTAACGGCGCGCCTTCATCGCCGCATCAACGGCGACGACGATGATGGGGATGATGACGGCGCAGCCAACCATCTCGATCAGCGCCTGGAGAACGACGGCCGGGATGATCGAGGCAGGCACCTGGCCCAGAATGATGGCGATGCCGACCGCCGCCACGGTATTGGTGAGCGCGCCCAACCCGCCCGCGGCCGCGGCGGCAACGATCGTGTTGCTGCCCTTCAGCGCCCGGTAGACGAAGAACGCCACCAGGGCCATCAGCAGGCGCGGGACGATCAGGGTGATCGGCCCAAACGCCGCGGTGGCCGGCAGAATGAGATACATGATGCCCATGACCAGACCGGCGATCAGACCCACGATCGGGCCGCCGATGATGGCGCCCAGGATCACTGGGATGAGCAGCGTCGTCATCGCGCCGCTGAGATTCGGAACCGGGATCGAGCCGATGCCGACGACTTGCAGGGCGATCACCATCGCTCCAAAGATCGCGGCCAACACCATTTCGCGTGTGCCAAACGTCCACGGATTCGCTGACTTGCCTGACCCTTGCATGATGCCTCCTGAAAAAAGTGACCCGAAATTGAGCCACGCCCGATCTTAGTCTGCAACCGGGGAATTGCCAAGACGGGGGAGTTGCGCCAGGGCCCTTTGCAGGAGAACGAGAGAACGGGAGAAGGAATTGTTTCTCCCGTTCTCCCGTTCTCCTGCAAGGTGGCGTATCCAGAAGGCGATCGTTGGCGCTTCGCGGTTCAGGGATTCCGAGGCGCTTGGATGGCAAAGTCTCTCGCGCAGGGCAGACCGAACGCGGGCGTGGCGGCTCGGGCGGCATGGGCGATGGCGTCGGCCAGCGCATCGGCGGCCAGCGCGCCGACCAGGTTGACGTCCGCGCTCATATCCCCGCACGACACGGCGAAGACCACGTCGCCGTCGATCATCGTGTGGATCGGGCGGATGGCCCGGGCCAGGCCGTCCTGGGCCATCTGGGCTACCCGGGTGATCGCCGATTTGCTCAGTTTGGCGTTGGTCGCGATCACGGCCAGGGTCGTGTTGGTTCCGCCAAACGCCCGCGCCACATCCTGTCCCTGCGCCCCCAGGGCTGCGACCGGGTCGGCGAAGCCGCCGCCTGGATCGCGCGCGCCGGCCAATGTGACGCCCGTGCGCCAGTCCTGGATGTTGCCAAACGGATTCGCGGCGACGAGGGCGGCGACTACGACCCCATTGGCCAGCGCAATGCTGGCGCTGCCCAGCCCGCTCTTCATCGCGGCCTGCATGCCCAACGCTTTTCCACAGGTCGCACCCGTGCCCGCCCCGGCATTGCCCTGCCCAATTGGGCCGCTGGCCGCCGCGCCGCAGGCCGCGTAGCCGGCCCCGGGCCCGGGCCGCCGGCCGCCCAACGCCGCCGAGGGGTCAAACAGAATCGCGGCCGGAACGATCGGGACGATGGCCGGCCCGGCCGGGTAACCGATCCGGCGTTCCTCCAGCCAGCGCATCACGCCATCGGCGGCGGCCAGGCCAAAGGCGCTGCCCCCGCCCAGCAGAATCGCATTGATCCGTTCGACCTGACAGGTCGGATCAAGCAGGTCGGTTTCGCGCGTGCCCGGCGCGCCACCGCGCACATCGACCCCGGCCACGGCGCCCTCGGGCGGGCACAGGACCACGGTGCAGCCCGTGCCGTTGGCCGGGTCAGTCCAATGCCCGACCTTCAGACCGATCACATCGGTCAGATCGTTGTTCATGGCGACCCCGCGTTCAGAAAGCGCAATGCCGCCAGAACATACATTCGAGCCGATAGCTTGATCTCTTCCACGCTCACCCATTCGTTGACGTGATGCGGCACGTAGATATCGCCCGGCCCGCAGGTGACGATGGGGATGCCCTTGCGAGCATTGAGTATGGTCCCGTCGGTGGAGCCGGGCACGCCGCCGTAGGTGGGCGCGCCGCCGGTCAGGTCGAGGTGGGCGGCGGCCAGGGCTGCCACGATCGGGTGAGCTGGATCCGTACGGGTGGGATGGCGGACTTCAAAGACGGTCAGGTCACCGGTCAGGCGCGGATCGACGGCGATGGCGGCCCGCAGCAGGGTCTCGGTCTGGGAGACCAGGGCCTCGGGATTCTGACCCGGGATCAGGCGGTAGTCCAGGACGACTTCGGTCGCGCCGGGCATAACGTTGTTCTGCGGCTCGCCCATCCCGGGTGGGGGCGAACGCAGGATGGTTGGGGTGATGCTGGGTTGCCCCAAAAACGGCGAGCGCGGGTGGCGCACGATTTCGCGCTCCTCGAGGGCGTGGACGGCATCGAGAAAGCGGGCCATGGGATAGACCGTGTTGACCCCGGTCAGGGGCATGGCGCCGTGGGCCATCACCCCCCGGATGACGACCCGCACCCACATGACGCCCTTCTGCTCGACGCACAGGTGGTTCTCCTCGGGCTCGCACACGATCGCGGCGCTAACGACATCGGCCCATCCGCGATCGACAAAGGCCTTGATCCCGATCATCCGGCCTTCCTCGTCGCATACCGCGCCAAGCAGGGCATTCCCGCGCAGGCGAACTCCGCTGCGGACGAGGGCCTTGAGGGCGGCCAGGGCGCACACCAGGCCGGCCTTCATGTCGTTGGCGCCCCGACCGTAGATCCGCCCGTCGCGGAGGGTCGCGCTGAAGGGCGGGGTGGTCCAGGCCTGAGCATCCCCCTCGGTAACGACATCGGTGTGGCCCTCGAACATGAGGGTAGGACCGCGCAGAGGCGGGGCGTCGACCGGCAATGGGTGGCTTTCACCCGTTGTGACCACGCCGCGCAGGAGCGCAATGACGTTGGGCCGGCCGGGCTGGACCATTTCGAACCAGGTCTCGAGCCCGATCTCGCGGCAGCGCGCCTCGACCCAGCGGGCGGCTTCCTCCTCGCCGAGGCCCAACTCGGGCCGCCAAACGCTGTTGATCTGCGTCAGGGCCTGAGTCCACGCGACAAGTTCATCGTCATCGATGAGGGCCAGGGCCCGTTTTTCAAGGGCGGTGAGCATGGCGCTAAAGCGGCGGGGTGAAGCGCCCGTCCTGGGCCATCCAGCCGCCATCCACATACAACACGCTGCCGGTCACATACGAGCTGGCGTCTGAGGCCAGATACACGACTGCGCCGGCCAACTCGCTGGGCTGGGCCCAGCGCCGCAGCGCGCCCTTCTCGGCGTAGGCCTGATACCAGGCCGGGTTGTTCTTGATCTGGGCGGTCAGGGGGGTCTCGACCACGCCCGGCGCGATCAGATTCACCCGCACCCCGATCGGGCCGAGCTCGGAAGCCATGGCCCGGCAGAGCTGGCGCACGCCCGCCTTGGTGGCCGCATACACGCCCTGCCCGGGTTCGACGACCTCGCCGCGGATGCTGGAAAACACGATGACACTGCCCCGCCCGCGCTCGGCCATCCCGCGGGCCACCTCCTGCAACAGCAGAAAGGTGCCCTTGAGGTTCAGCCCGACCACCCGGTCAAATTCGTCCTCGGTGTAGCTCAGCACCGGCTTGCGCACATTGATGCTGGGCGTCGAGACCAGGATGTCCGGTGCCGGGGCCGATGCCAGGGCGCGGGCGATTTCGGCCCGGCTGCGCATGTCGAGGACGAGGCTGCTGGCCTGCCCGCCGGCGTCCCGAATCGCCTGGGCGGTGGCCTCGGCTGTGTCGGCCTTGACGTCGGCCGAGATCACGTGGGCGCCAAAGGCCCCGAGCGCCTGGGCGCTGGCCTGGCCGATGCCGCTGCCCGCGCCCACCACGAGCGCGACGCGGCCGGTCAGATCGAACATGCGGGAATAGTCAGTGGGGGGGGTGGTCATGGGATTCTCCTGTGTCCTGTTGTACACGCATTTCGCGATCATGCGCCGCAGGGTTGTCTTTCCGGAAGCGAACGCCCTCGCCCCGGCGCAGCCGGGGCGAGGGCGTTCGCTTCCGGATACACTTCCAGAGTGATCGAAGCGCCCCCTCAGCCCGTCGCCGTGCTGCACCAGGCCGAGCCCGCCCCGGCTGTGCGCGGCGCGCGCAAGCCGATGAAACGCGGCGGTTATCGCGACAGCGGGGCCGATATCGCCTTCATCCTGCGCCAGGCCGGGCTCGCCGTTATCACGCCCGAGGCCGACCCGCCACCCGAGCACGACACCGGTTGGACGTTCGCCGACACCGCTGCTGGCATCCGCCAGGCCATCGAGCGCGGAGCCCGCGCGCTGTGGGCCAACACCGTCCTGCACGCCACCCACCCGATCACCCTGGCCCTGCGCGAGAAGGGCATCCGTGTGGTCGGCCAGCCGGCCGAACTGGTCGAGCGCTTTGATGACAAGTGGGCGACAAACGAGCTTCTACGGACCCACGGTCTCCCGGTCGCCGCCGCGTTCCGGATCGGAGCCGAAGCCCTCACGGTGGGGCCGGTGTTGCCAAGAGGTGTCGATTATCCGTTGGTCGTCAAGCCTCTGCGCGGGCGGGGCAGCGAGGGGGTCAAGGTCGTGGCCGGCCCGGTCGAGCTGCGCGCCCATCTGGGGGAGTTGCTGGATTCGGGGCGCTATGGCGAGGTCTTTCTGGCTGAGGAATACCTGCCTGGGATCGAAGCCACGCTGACCGTGCTGCCGCCCGGGCGCTACGAAGTCGGGATCGCCGAGGCCCGCTTCAGCCAGCACTGGGCGCTCCCGCCGGTGGTCCGCCTGAGCCACGAGCATGGCATCGCCCCCTACAGCGGGCGAGTGCCGGTGAGCGCGAACAGCCGCCTCATCGACGCCGAGGAGCGGATGGGCATGCGCTACGCCGAAGTCCTGCGCCACTGCGAGCGCGCAGCCGATCTCATCGGGGCCCGGGCGCCCATTCGCATCGACGTGCGGGCCAGCGCGACCGGTCAGTTTCTGCTCTTTGACGTCAACATGAAGCCGAATATGACTGGGCCCGGCCGCCCCGGGCGGGACGACCAGGACAGCCTGACCGCCATCGCGGCGCGGGCGGTGGGCTGGACCTATCCCGAGTTGTTGATCAATATCCTGCGCCAGGCGTGGGGGATGGCCTGATACGCGATAATCACGAGCGTGTCCGATCTGGCGCTTCTGCTGCAAAGACTCTCGCAACTCGCGACCGGCCCGCTGCTGGTGGCGCTGGTGGCATCGGCCATCGTCGTTTCGCTGATCCGCAACTGGCGCCTGGCCCTGCCTGTCCTGATCGGCCAGTATGTCGTGGTGGGAATCATGCTTGCCCGGGTGTCGCAGTCCGGGGTCGCCGTCATCAAAATTCTGGCCGGCATCCTGGTCTGTCTGTCGCTAAGCATCGCCGCCCAGCGGGCTGATGACCAGCGCGCCGCGCGCGGCGAGTCGGTCGCCGTCGAGCGCATTCTGCATCCATCCTGGCGAAGCGTGCCCGCCCAGGTGCTGCTGCGGGCGGTCGCCACGGCCTTTGTCCTGACCGCGGCCTTTGGCGCGGCGACTCGCTTTCCCCCGCCCAAGGCCACCCCCGATGTCGCCCTGAGCGCCTACGTCCTGATCGGCGCCGCGTTGCTCCTGGCCGCCACGGCCTCGGAAGCGCTCAACGCGGGGATCGGGCTGCTGATGTTCATCTCGGGCGTCGAGCTGGTCTACGCCCCGCTCCGAGCCAAGCGTCAGCGTGGCCGTGCTGCTCGGCTTTATGACCCTGGCCCTGGGCGTGGCGCTGTCGTATCTCACCCTGGCCGACGTCGCCGACCGGGCCCGGGCCCCGACCTAAGCCTTCACCATGCTCCCCGTCGCACTGCTCATCATCGCCGTCCCGCTGGCAGCCGCCATCCCGGCGCTCGCCCTGCGCGGTCTGCGCATCTTCGAGCTCCCCATCGCGGTCGGGGCCTGCCTGTTTGTCATCCTGCTGCTGGCTTTGCCGGCGGCCGGCGGCAGCACGGTTCTGGCCATCGGCAGCTATCAGATCGAGCTCAACGCGCCCCTGACCATCCTGGGGCGGACCCTGCGAGTGCGCGATTTCGACCGTTATGCGCTGATTCTGATCTTCAGCGCCGCTGCCCTGATCTTTCCCCTCTCGGTCCGGGCGAACCAGGGCTGGACGTTTGTCCCGCTCGGGCTGGCGATGCTGTCGGCCCTGAGCGTCGCGCTGATGATCCGGCCTTTCGTCTTCAGCGCCCTGGCCCTCGAAGTGGCGGCCTCGCTGGCCGCGATGATGATCCAGGTCGAACGCGAGGAGGCCCATGAGCAGCATCGGGTCGCCACCCTTGGCGCGCTGCGCTTCCTCACCATCGTGACCCTGGCCCTGCCCTGCTTTCTGGGCGCTGGCTATGTCGTCGCCCAGGCAACCCAGGCGGTTGCCCCCGACGCGGCGACGTATGCGCCGGCGGTCACCCTTCTACTGATTGGCTTTGCCCTGCTGATGGGCGCGCTGCCGATCTTCACCTGGACCCACCCGGTCGCCCGCGACGCGCCGCAGCTGGTGACCGCCTTTCTGGCCACGGTCTATCTCGGCGCGATCACCTTTCTGTTCCTGTCCTTTCGTCAGGAATACGAGTGGTTCCGGACGAGCCCGCTGATCGTCAGCGCGGCCAACCTCGGCGGGATCCTGATGCTGGCCTTTGGCGGGCTGACGGCCTGGGCCCAGCGCTCGTTTGGGCGGGTGATGGCCTGCGGGCTGGCAGTTGAGATCGGGGCGCTGCTGATCCAGGCCGGGCTCGGCACGGTCCTGTCGATCGAAGCCATTGCCATCGGGATTGGAGCGCGGGCGATCTCGTTCGGGCTTCTGGCTCTGGGCGTGTCTCTGCTCCGTCAGGAGTTCGGGAGTGATGAATTCGACACGTTGCGCGGGGCCGGGCGGCGGCTGGTCTGGGCGCCCCTGGCGATCGGGATTGGCGGGCTGTCGCTGGCGGGGCTGCCGGGCACGATCGGCTTTGTCTCACGCTGGATGTCCATCCGTTCGCTGGCCCTTGGCGATCAGGAACTGATGATGCTGTCGATCCTGGCCTCAGCCAGCGTCGGCATCGCGGTCGTGCGCGGGCTGGGCGCGCTGCTCGAGGTCTCGCCCACGCCCAGTCCCGAGGACGCCCCGGCCACCCTCGAGATGGAGGCGGCCAGCCGGCTGGAGACCTTGCGCCAGCTCATCGGTGACGTTTGGGGCCGGCTCAAGGCCCGTGCCCTGCACCTCAGCGTCATCGCGCCGGCGGTGACGATCGTGTGGGTGGGGCTTGCCCCGCACGCCCTGGCTCTGCTGGCCCAATCAATCGCGAACGGGTATACGTTTTACCGGTAGGACCAAAAACCGCCGCGAGAGCGATATCCCCCGGCGTACGCCGGGGGATATCGCCCTCGCAGTAGCTACCCGAATCAGGGGTTGAGCGCAATGGGCAGAAACGCCCTGGGCGCAAGACAGGTCGCATTCGTGCCGTTGACGGTGGTGATCCCGGCCAGCCAGCCTGTGTACGCGGGCGTGTTCGGCACGCACAACCCCGTGTCCTGGAACCAGAATGTTTCGATCAGGTTTAGGGCGAGCAGGGCGCTGGGCAGCGGCCCCGTGATCGGGTTGGCGCCCACGTAGAGCTCGGTCAGGTTGCTGAGCGCGCCGATGGAACTCGACACCGTCAAGAGCTGGTTGTTTGAGAGATCCAGGATGCTGAGTTGGGCCAGGCCCGATATTGCGCCTGTGACAGCAATTAGCCGATTCTCATTCAGGGACAGGCTGGTGAGGCCGGTCAGGTTGCCAATCTCAGCCGGGACGGTGACGAGCAGATTGCGGCTGAGCGGCAATTGGGTGAGGCTGAGCAGGCTGCCAATCCCAATCGGGGCGACGGCGACCTGGTTGTCGTTCAGCGAAAACGTGGTGAGCCTCACGAGGGCCTGGACATTGGGCACTGCCGTCAACTGGTTCTGATGAAGCGACAGCACGGTCAGGCTGACGAGGTTGGATATCCCGGCCGGGACGCTGGCGAGCTGGTTGTTGTTCAGCCAGAGTTGATTGAGGTTCGTCAGGTTGCCAAGCGACACCGGCACACTGACCATCTGATTGTTCGACAGGTCGAGAAACTGAAGAGCGCTCAGCGCGCCGATCTGGGTGGGCGCGCCGCTGAGCTGATTCTGGTCGAGGCCGAGCCGGGTGAGCTGGGTCAGGGCGTTGATGGAAGCCGGGATATTGGTCAGACCGATGCCGGTCAGTTGTATCTCAGTCACCGAACCGCCGGCGCAGGTAATCCCGGTCCAGTCACAGGGCGAGCTGCCGGTTTGGAGCCAGCCGGCGTCAAAACTGGCGCCTGGGTTTGCGTTGTAAAGCGCCACCAGAGCGGCGCACTCGGGCTGGGGGATGGCGCTCTGGCTCGCGCAGTCGTAGGCCATCGGATCGTCAGCGGATACAGCCGGAAATCGTCAGGATGGGCAGGCCGATGACCAGGCCCAGACACAGCGCGCCGAGACGCGCGACAAGAGAAAGAGTTGACATGAATGGTTTTCCTTTGTGAACCTGGGAGCAGAGGCCCCAAGTTGTTGGAAGCCGCGTCATGCGGCACCGCAAAGTGAGGCGGGCAGTATACGCGGGCGATTGTATGGATCCCGCGCTTTCGCGCGGGATGACGGCTGTAGGCGCGGCCTTCAGGCCGCGCATCGACCCGCACCCGCAGACCCGCGCAGCCTGAAGGCTGCGCCTACAACGGAAATACCCTAACTGAGGTCAGCCGTCTGCGGTCCCCAACCCGATCTTCGCCTCGTACTCCGCCACATCGCGGATGCCGTCCTTGACCCTGACAAATCCCAGGATCACGAGCCCGATCAGGAAAAAGATGATCAGGGCCAGAATCCCGCCGCGCACGCTCTGGGTGAACCCAAATACGATCGTGAAAATAAGCGGCCCGAAGATCGAGGAAGCCTTGTCGCTGGTCTCGTACAGGCCGAAGAACTCGGCCGACTTGTCCCGGGGCACGAGCTGAGAGAAGAGCGAGCGGCTGATCGCCTGGGTCCCGCCCAGGACCATCGCCACGGCCGCGCCCAACGCCCAGAAGTGCCAAGCTTCGCGCACGAAAAGGAATGCCATCGTGACGATGACAGTCCAGATCACCAGGCTGCCCTTGATCGCCCGCATGGCGCCGATCTTCTCGGCGATCCGGCCAAACACCCAGGCTGCCGCAAAGGCAAGAAACTGAACCATCAGAAAGACTCCGATGATAGTGGTCTGCCCGAGCTTGAGCTCGTCTGTCCCGAAGGTGGCGGCCAGGCCGATCACCGACTGCACCCCGTCGTTGAAGAGGATGAAGGCGATGAGGAACTTGAAGGCCTGCGGAAACTGGCGGGCGTGGCCGAGGGTGTTGGCCAATTGCTTGAACCCGGCGGTGATGACGTTGCCGCTGATTTTCGTCCCCGACTTGGCGTTCGGGATGTCATGAATCCGGCGCAGCATCGGGATGGAGAAGCCCAGCCACCACAGACCGGCCGACGCCAGGCTGATCCGGGTCGCCAGACCGGTCGGAATGCCGAACGACTCGCCGCCCAGGATCAGGGCCAGGTTGAGGGCAAGCAGGACCCCGCCGCCGAGATATCCCATCGCAAAGCCAAGCGACGACACCCGGTCGCGCTTGTCGTTGCTGGCGATCTCGGGCAGAAAGGCGTTGTAGAAGACGAATGAGCTGGAGAACCCGATGCTGCTGATCACCGCGAGCACAGCCCCGAGGATGTGCAGCCCGGGGGTGATGAAGAACATGAGGACGGTCGTGATCGAACCGAGCAGCATGAAGATCGTCCACATCTTCTTCTTGATGTTGGTGGCGTCGGCGATCCCGCCCAGGATCGGGGCCAGGACGAACGACAAGATGGCCGAGATCGTGATGCAAGCCCCCCACAGAGCCGGGCCCTGGCGCTCCGGGGTGATGGCGACCAGATACGACTGGAGGACGGTTCCGACGACGGTGGTGCTGTAGGCGCTGTTGGCCCAGTCGTAGAGACTCCAGGCCCGGATCTTTTTGGGGTCGTTCATGGGCGGGGAGTATACGGGCGGAAGGGGTTTTCCGGGTTAAGGCGCGTCATGCGTCATCCGTCATCATGCGTCATTGTTCGGTGAGCGACAATCGTTTGCAGGAGAACGGGAGAACGGGAGATTACTTCCCAATCATCCTCCCGTTCTCCCCTTCTCCTGTAAGGTGCCCGCTGAAAAATGACGGATCACGTGTGCCGAATGACGCATGACGTATCATGCCGCCCATGAGCAAGGCCACCCACGTCACCCTCCCCTTTCGATTTGGCACCGTGGGCACGCCGCTCAGCGCGCCCAAGAACGGCGGGAGCGTCGGCGGCATCCAGCGCATCCGCGAGATGACCTTGAACGCGCTCGAGTTTGCCTGGGTGCAGAGCATCCGGATCAGCGATGAGGCCTGCGCCAAACTCCGTGAGACCGCCCTCGCCGCCGATGTCGCCCTCAGCGTCCACGCCTCGTACTACATCAACCTCAACGCCCTGACCGAGGAGATGTGGCTGGCCGGCCGCGAGCGCCTGCTCACCGCCTGCCGGGCGGGTTACAAGGCCGGCGCCACCGACATCATCTTTCACCCCGGCTCGTACATGAAGATGGAACCCCCCGTCGCGTGGAAAATCGCCCGCGATCGGCTGGCCGAGGTCGCCGACACGATCCGGCGCGAGAAGGTGGCCGTAACCCTGCGGCCCGAGACGATGGGCAAAAGCGCGATGCTGGGCTCGCTCGAGGAGTGCATCGCCTGGAGCCGCGAGATCGAGGATGTGCTGCCCTGCGTCGACTTTGCCCATTTGCACGCCCGCCCGGGCGACGGCTCGTTCAACACGTATGCCGAGTTCGCCGGCGCGCTCAAGCTCATCGCCGCCGGTCTTGGCGAGCGCGGGCTGAAACGCATGCACATCCATTTCAGCGGGATCGAGTACACGAGCAAGGGCGAGAAACGCCACCTCAACCTCGACGTCGCTGATGTGAAATACAAGGAGCTCTTCCAGGCCCTGGCCGATTTCGGGGCCGGCGGGCGGGTCATGTGCGAGACGCCCAACATGGAAGAGGGCGCGATCGTGATGCGCAACAGCTACCAGCGCGCGGCCGCCAAGGCCAAGGTGAAGTAGGGCATGCCGTCGCTGCCGCCCGAACGCCGCATCATCCGGGCCAGCGAGTTGGGCCAATACGCCTACTGCGCGCGGAATTGGTGGCTGCAGCGCATCGCCGGCGTGACGCCGACGAACACCCGGGATCTCGCCGCCGGCACAGCCGCCCACCAGCAACACGGCCGCGCGGTCTGGCTGTCCGGCGCGCTGCGCTGGGCGGCAATCGCCCTCGTTTTAGTGGCGATACTCATCGCCCTGCTCAGCGCCTGAGAGAATTCCCTGAATGAGTATCCACCGGCGAAGCCGGTGGATACTCATTCAGAATCACCCTTTCGGCTTGGTCTTGTAGTCAACAAACCGATAGCCCGTCCCGCGCTCGGTCATGATATAGCGCGGGTGCTGCATGTCGGGTTCGATCTTCTGGCGCAGATAGGTGATATACAGCCGCAGATACTGGGTCTCGTCGCGGTATTCCCAGCCCCACACCTTTGACAGCAGGGTCTCGTGCGGAACCACCCAGCCGGCGTTCTGCATGAGGTGATACAGCAGGCGCCACTCGGTCGGCCTGAGTTTGACCGTTGTGCCGCCCACGATGACCTCGCGCCGGTTGAAGTCGACCTGCAGGTGCTCGTCGACCCGGATGGGGGCCTTGTCGACCTGGGAGGGCAGCTCGGACCGGCGCACAACGGCCTTGACCCGGCTGACCAGCTCGCGCGGGCTGAACGGCTTGGTAATGTAGTCGTCGGCGCCCAGGTTCAGGCCGCGGACCTTGTCGTCCTCGTCGCTGCGCGCGGTGAGCATGATGACGGGGGTGCTGCTTTCCTCGCGGATGGCCCGCAGGGTCTCAAAGCCGTCCATCTCGGGCATCATGACATCGAGGAGGACGCAGTCGGGCAGGAGCTCGCGGGCGCGCTTCACGGCCTCAAGGCCATTCTCGGCCGATACCACCCGAAAGCTCTCGAGCTCGAGGTTCATCCGGATAAAGTTGATCATGCGCGGCTCGTCGTCGACGACGAGCACCAGTTTTGCGTCTTCGGAGGGCATGCTGGGGATTATAGGAGGCGACCGGAGCCTTTCAGGCCCCGGACGTCTCCCAGATTACCTGTACGCCGCCCCCACTGAGCTCCTGCACCGCCGCCTCGAATCCGGCCGTTGCATCCACGGCGAAAAGCACATCGAGGGTGACCTCCGCCCCGAAGTCCTCGGCCACGATCGCTCCGCCCCGCGCGGCGACGAGCAGGCGAGCCCGCTCGTACAACGCATAGGGCATGCCGCAGCGGCCCCGGACGCGGGTGACGCGTTCCGTCCGCGGGAGTGCTTCGAGCCCGGCTTTGAGCGCGCCACTGAACGCGCGGACCAGCCCGCCCGTGCCGAGCTTGGTCCCGCCAAAATAGCGAACCACCACGGCCGCCACATCGCCCAGATCGGTCCCGCGCAGGACGGCCAGCATCGGTTTGCCGGCCGTGCCGGACGGTTCGCCGCCGTCGTTGCAGCCCTCGGTGACGCTCGCCCCGTGCCCGGCCCGAAAAGCGTAGGCATGCGCGCTCGCATCGGGGTACTCGGCCTTGACCCGCTTGACAAAGTCGTGCGCTTCGGCGGCGGTGCGGGCCTCGCCCAACACACACACAAAGCGCGAGTTGACGACGATAGTCTCCACCCGCACTTCGCCGGCGGGGATTGGGTATCCGGACATGGGGCTATGTTAGCCCGTCATGCGTCATCCGTCATCCGTCATCCTTCAGTCGGCAGCGATCGCTTGCACAGGAGAAGGGGAGAAGGGGAGAAACGTTCTTCATTCTCCCGTTCTCCCCTTCTCCTGCAAAGTGCCCGTGAAAAAACAACGACGCATGACGGATACTTCACCCATGAACGCCCTATTCGCCCACGTTGATCGCAATCAGGATGCCTTTGTCGCCCGGCTGATCGACTATGTCCGCCGGCCGAGCATCAGCGCGCATGGAACAGGCATCGCCGAGGTCGCGGCCTTTCTGGTCGAGACCCTGAGCGGGCTGGGGCTGGAGGCGCGGGCCGTGCCGACCGCCGGCTGGCCGGTGGTCGTAGGCCGTTATGCCGGCCCGCCCGGCGCGCCAACGGTGATGCTGTATGGCCACTACGACGTGCAGCCGCCTGATCCGCTCGAGGCCTGGATCTCGCCGCCCTTCGAACCGACGATCCGAAACGGCCGGCTGTATGCGCGCGGTGTGGGCGACAACAAGGGCCAGCACTTTGCTCAGATCCTCGCCCTCGAGTCGCTCCTGGCCGTGACCGGCCGCCTGCCCTGCAGTGTCATCGTCGTGCTCGAAGGCGAAGAGGAGATCGGCAGCCCGCGCATGGCCGACTTTGTCCGCGAGCACCGCGACGAACTTAAAGCCGACCTCGTCATCACCAGCGACGGGCCCGTCCACGAGAGCGGCCGCTCGTGCATCATGTTTGGTGTGCGCGGGGTGCTGAGCTTCGAGTTGCGGGCGCGCGGCGCAAATCGCGATCTACACTCCGGCAACTTCGGGGGCGTGGCGCCCAACCCGATCTGGACGCTCGTGCATCTGCTAAGCACGATGAAGGACGCTGAGGGCAAGGTCCTCATCGACGGCTTTTACGACAGCGTTCTGCCGCCAACCCCGCTCGAACGCCAGGCCCTCGATGCGCTGCCGTTGGACGTTGCGGGCGCGCTGGGCGGGCTTGGTTTGACCCGGCTGGACGCGCCGGCCGGGCGCGGCTATTACGAACGCCTGTCAAATTGGCCGACATTCACCATCAACGGGTTGCACGGCGGCTACGGCGGGCCCGGATCGAAGACCGTCTTGCCCTCAACGGCCATCGCCAAGTGCGACATCCGCCTGGTCGAGGCGATGCGCGCAGCCGACATTTTTGAGCGGGTCAAGGCCCATGTCGCCCGGCATGCGCCGGAGGTCGAGGTCGTATTCCAGGGCAGCATGGAGCCGAGCAAGACCCCGATCGAATCGATCTACACCGAGCCCCTCCGGCGTGGCATCGTCGACGCCCAGGGCGCCGAGCCGCTGTTCGTGCCGGCCCTGGGAGGCAGCCTGCCCGATTACGTCTTTACCAAAATTCTGGGCATCCCGGCCTTCACCGTGCCGTACGCCAATGCCGATGAGGCCAATCATGCCCCGAACGAGAACCTCGAGCTGTGGCGCTTCATCGCCGGGATCAAAACCGGCGCCGCGATGCTGACCCGCCTGGGGGCACTCCCCGCATAGGTCCCCGGAAGCAATGGTCGCCGGCTCCGCCGGCGACCATTGCTTCCGGGCTACATTAGGCGAACAACGGCTCAAACTGACCCGCAGTGGCGATCAGGGCCTCCTGCTCGGCCAGACTGAGCGGTGAGAATTGCTCGCAGGCATTCAACACCAGGGGCAGCACCCGCGTGTCGCCGACGGTGCAGATGCCGGTCACCCCTGGCTGGGACAGGGTGAAGTTCACGGCGGCCTGGATGTGGGCAGGATCTGTGAACGGCTCATACCAGGTTGGGGCGGTCCGCGCCCGGGTCCCCCATGGCGCCCGAGTGATCGACTTGATGGCCATCACCCCGACATCCCGATCGCGGCAGGCCTTGAGCAATGCCTCGCCGTTCTCACGATAGACCGGGTTGGCCCATTGCACGAAGTTCACCGGGAACAAAACCGAGTCGAAATCGAAGCGGTTGAGCGCCTCGCGAAAGACGGCCGGGCTTTCGACGCCGTGGCCGGTGATGCCGATGTAGCGGGTCAATCCCTGCTCGCGCGCTTCGCGAACCGCATCCAGCGCGCCGCCGGGCCGGGTCGCTTCGTCCAACTGGGCCATTGTCGTCACGGCATGGAGCTGGAAGAGGTCGAAGGCCCTGACCTGCAGAAGCGCGAGCGAGCGGCGAAGCTCGGCGGCCGCGCCGTCGCGGCTGCGTTCCTGCGTTTTGCAGCCGAGAAAAAACCGCTCGCGCAGTTTGGGCATCCACGGCCCAAGGCGCTCCTCGGCCTTGCCATAGGATGGCGCGACATCAATGTGGTTGAGCCCGTGCTCGCCGATCAGCTTGACAGTCGCATCGGCGACATCCTGATCGACCTGCCCAAAAGCGGCCGCGCCGAAAATGGCCACGGTGCTCATGTGCCCGCTGCGGCCAAAACGTCTGGTAATCATGTAGATCCTCCTGCAATGATCATAGCCCCAAAACGCAAATCCTCTCGCCGGAAATGAATACCCCCGGCGCAGCCGGGGGTATTCATTTCCGGCAAAGCTACTGATCGCCGAGGTAATCGCGAAGCTTGCGGCTGTGGTGCGGGTGGCGCAGTTTGCGCAGGGCCTTGGCCTCGATCTGGCGCACCCGTTCGCGGGTGACATGCAGGGCCTGCCCGACTTCCTCGAGGGTGTGGGTCTTGCCGTCCTTGAATCCGAAGCGCATTTCCAGCACGCCACGCTCGCGTTCGCCCAGGTTGCCCAGTTCCTTGCGGACCTGCTCTTTGAGCATCTCGAGCGAAGCGCTGTCCGACGGCGACATCTCGGTCTCGTCCTTGATGAAGTCGGCAAGCATGCTGCTCTCTTCGCTGCCCACCGGCGTGTCCAACGACATCGGTTCAACCGCGGCGCCAAGGATCTGTTGCACACGCTTGACGGCCTGCTCGCGCTTGCGGATCAGTACTGGGTCAAGCGGCTTGCCGGTTTTCTCGGCCTCGAGGATCTGCATCTGCTCGCGCTCGGTGAAGACATTCATCTCCATCGCCAGATCCTCGGAGGTGGGCTCCTGGCCCAGCTCCTGGGTCATCCGGCGCTGCAGGCGCAGGATCTTGTTGATGGTCTCGACGAGGTGGACCGGGATGCGGATGGTGCGGGCCTGGTCGGCGATGGCCCGGCTGATCGCCTGGCGGATCCACCAGGTGGCATACGTGCTGAATTTGAAGCCCAGCCATGCGTTGAATTTGTCCGTTGCGCGCAGGAGGCCCATATTGCCTTCCTGGATCAGGTCGGAGAATGAAATGCCGCGCCCGATGTATTTCTTGGCGATGCTGACCACCAGGCGCAGATTCGAGTTGACCAGCAGCTTGTGGGCGCGGTCGCTCAAGGATTGCAGCCCGATCAGATGCTCCTCGCTCTCCTCGGGCGAAGGGAGCCAGGCCATGGCCTCGTCCCATTCCATGGATCCGAGCGCATCGTCGGGCACCTGCTCGAGCTGCTCGACAACAGGCGCGGGCAGGATCATCGCCGAGAGCATCGCGTCGAACATCGGCCGGCTGATCTGGGTGACGGTTGGGTCGCTCACCCAGCCGATGCCGCGCAGATAGGCGCGCATGTAGGAAGGCGTATTGTCGCCAAAGCGGGCCGGGGTCAACCGCGCGTCGGCGATCAACGCCGCAAAATCAGGCGGCGAGAATGGTTCCTTCGGGGTGGCTGCGGCCATGCGCCGGCGGGCCTCGACACCCATCTCGCGCCAGGCTTTGATGAGGCGATTGAAGGCGGACTCAAGCACGGCTTCCGCGCCCAGCTCCTTACGTACGAGTTCCACCAGCGACGTTGCCCGAATGACGGCGCTGATGCGCAGCTCCTGGTCGGCCGTCAGCAACGGCGTCTCGCCGATCTCACGCAGATACATTCGGACCGGATCAGCGCCCTCGCTGCCGCCGCTCCCGTCGCCCTCGCCGCCCCGGCGCTTTTCCAGATCGCTGAGATCGTCCTGCGCGTCATCATCGGCTTCGGCCAGGGCATACGCCGCCGCAAGATCGTCCTCCTCGGAGGCAAATAAATCCGGGCTCGAATCCTGGCCGCCGTCCTCGGCCATATCGTCGTCGCCAGCGTCCTCAATCGCGTCCGCATTGCCGTCCATCAGGATCTGGGCAGGGTCCAGATCATCCAGATCCCGTTCCGGCGCCGGACGCGCCAGCACGACCCGGACGGGTCGTCTTGGCTTTGGGGCTTCTGCGCTGAGGCGTTATCACGAGATGGATGACATGCGTTTTGAGGGGCGCGGCAAAGCAAAGACCACCCCGCGAAGCGCAGATCGAGCGATATTGTAGCGACGAATTGAAATAGCGCGTTCAAACGGAGACGGGCATGAGAGCGGCGGTCTCGGCGACCATAACCACAGGCCGCTCGAGGGACGCGGTCATCGCTCGAGATGGGCCAGCACCGCGCGCGCAATCTCCAGCGCCGCGGCAGGTCGCGCCACCCGTGCTGACGCTTCACCGGCGCGCGCAAGCTCCCGAGGATCGGCCAGCCAGGCCGTCACCTGGGCGAGCACACCATCGTGCGTGGGGCGGTATACCGCGGCGCCATGATCGAGCATGTAGTCGCGGTTTCCGTCTTCCTGGCCTGGCACGGCGTCATAGATGATGATTGGCAGCCCTGCCGCAAGGGCTTCGCACAACGATCCTGTGCCAGCCTTCGTGATGACGATGTCGCTGGCGCCCATCAGCTCCGCCACGTTGTCGACAAAACCCAGCACCCGGGTGGGCAGGGCTGCATCCAGAGCGTCCAGGGCCGCCTTCAGCGCGGCATTCCGCCCGCAAATCACGATCAATTGCGCGCGCAAGGGCGCGCGCATCAGGCCGGCCGCGGTCGCATACAGCTCGCCCATCCCCTCGCCTCCGCCCATGAGCAGCAGCACCGGCTTGTCGGCGGCCAGCCCGAGCGCGAGGCGCGTTTCCGGCCCAGCCTGAAGACGGCTGACAAAGTCCGGCAGGATGGGATACCCGGCGATGGCGAGGCGATCCGGAATCAGAGCATGCCGCATGGCTTGCGCTCGGACCTCTTCGTTGGGTACGATGATCAGGTCGGCCACCGGCGTGAAATGAAAGGCGTGCACGTCGCGCAGATCGGTCACCACGTGCATGTAGCGGGCCTTGCTCCCGGTCGCCAACAGGGCCCGCGGCATGAACGGGTTGAAGTGGGGTTGACACGAAACATACACATCGGCCCGGGTGTCGCGCTCGAAGGCGATCACCCGCCGGCCGTCGAAGGCCATCGCCCAATGACCGATGAAACGCCGCCGCAGGTCGCCATCCAGGGCGTGATAGCTCAGCCGGTGCAGCCACGGCGCGTGGCGCATCGTGTCGGCGTAAGTCGCCTCGCTCCGGTTGAAGGGGAAGGGCAGGTAGGCGATGCTATTGGAAAGTGTCACGCGGTGCGCGCCGCCGGCGAGCCCCAGAATCGCCTGCTCGATGGCCTCGGCGGCGGTGCGATGACCCCCGCCCGTGTCGGAATAGAGAAGCGCAATATGGGCCATTTTGCAGTGATTCTAGCCGCCCCGGCCCGGGAGTATCATAACCACAATTCCACCCATACGGAGATCACCATTATGCGAAACAAGATCACCATCATCGGCGCCGGATTTGTCGGCGCCACCACCGCCCACTGGCTTGCTGAACGCGAGCTTGGCGATATCGTCCTGCTCGACATCCCGGCCACCGAGAACATGCCCAAGGGCAAGGCCCTCGACCTGGCCGAAGCCGGCCCGGTGCTGGGCTACGACACCAAAGTGACCGGCACCACCGACTACGCCGACATCAAGGACAGCGACATCGTCGTTGTCACCGCCGGGGTGGCTCGCAAGCCGGGCATGACCCGCGAAGATTTGGTCGGTATCAACCAGAAGATCATCACCGACGTGGCCAACAACATCGCCGCGGCCGCGCCAAACGCCATCGTCATCGTTGTCACCAATCCGCTCGACACGATGGCGTTTCTTGCTTACAAAGTCCTGAGCCAGCACGGCTTCCCGAAGAACCGGGTGATGGGCCAGGCCGGCGTGCTTGACAGCGCCCGGATGCGGACCTTCATGGCGATGGAAATGGGCGTCAGTGTCGAGAACACCCACGCCTTTGTGCTCGGCGGCCATGGCGACGAAATGGTCCCGCTCACCCGCTATAGCACGATCGCCGGTGTGCCGATGACCGAAATGATGCCCAAAGAGCGCGTCGACGCCATCGTCCAGCGCACCCGCTCGGGCGGGGCCGAGATCGTCAACCTGCTCAAGACCGGCAGCGCCTACTACGCCCCCGGCGCGGCCGTCGCCGAGATGGTCGAGGCCATCCTGAAAGACAAGAAGCTCATCCGCCCGTGCGCGGCTTATCTTGATGGCGAGTATGGCCTGAGTGACATGTATTTCGGCGTCCCGGTTGTGCTGGGCCGCACCGGCATCGAGAAAATCATCGAGGTCAAGCTCAACGACGATGAAGCCGCGATGATGAAGAAGAGCGCCGACCTGGTGCGCGGCACCATGTCCGCCCTCAAGTTCTAGAAGCCTGAAGAACATCCTGCGAGATGGCAATCCCCGCGCGAAGCGCGGGGATTGCCATCTCGCAAAACATTCTCAGGCCGGCTTATCATTTGCGCCATGCGCACCCTGCGGGCCAGCCTGCTCGATGAACCGCCCCAGCGGGTGATGGCGATTGCCGAAGCCTGGGACATCCCGCTCGAAGCGGCCTCGCCGGCCGAAATGGCCGAGGCGCTTTCGACCGCGATGCGTGACTCGGACATCGATGGCGCCCCGGCTGCCCTGCGCGTCCGGGATGGGCTGCCCGCCGACGCCCTCGCCGCGCTCAACCAGCTTCTCGTATCCAACGGCCGACTGCCTGCCGCTGCGTTCGAGCGCCGTTTTGGCGAAATCCGCCCGATGGGCCCCGGCCGGCTCGATCGCGAGCGCCCATGGCGGGCGCCCGCCAACGCCGCCGAGACGCTGTGGTACCGCGGCTTCATCTTCCGCGCTTTTGATCGCGCCGCGCGCGACCCGGCCGAATGGTTTTTCGTGCCGGCCGAGCTGCGGGATGCGCTGATTCCCCAGACCGCGGCCCCTGCGACGCCTGCGACCCCTTCGGCAAGCTCAGGGCCCAACTCAGGGGCCAGCCCGGGGGCGATCGATTCGAACCTGCTCGACGACATCACCACGCTCCTCATCCACATTCAGACCGAGGACGCCCGGGTGCGGCGCGATGGCGAATGGGCGCGCGAGACACGCCAGGCCGCGGGCCGCTGGCTGCGCGAACCCGAGGGTGTGTCCGATGGCCGGCCGGGTGGGCGATTCGCCTTCCTGACCGGGCTGGTTGGGGCAATGGGCTGGGCGCGCGCGCAGGACGGCCGCCTGCGCCTGAACCCGCAACCGGTCGCAAGCTGGCTTCAACTCACGCCCGGCCGCCAGCGCGACGCGCTATTCGCCGCCTGGCGCGACAACCCTGACTGGAATGACTTGTGGCGGGTGGCGGGGCTGTCGTTTGAGATGACCCACGCCTGGTCGAATGCGCCTGTTCGGGAGCGCCAGTCGGCGCTGCGCGCGCTCGAGGCGGCGGCCGAGCGCGCCACGCCAGGCGGATGGCACACGCTTTTACGCGACCTGCGGTCATCGCCGCCGCCCTGGCAGGCCGTGCTGGCCGCCAGCGCGATCGTCGCGGCGGTCAAGCGCGACGCGCCGGAGTTTATGCGCCCGGACGGGCGTTACGACACCTGGCACATCCGGGATGCGCGCACCGGCGAGTTTCTAAACGGGTTTGAGCACTGGGAGCGGATCGAAGGCGCATATCTGATGGCGCTTCTGAGCGGTCCGCTGGCGTGGCTCGAGACCGATCGCCTGGGTGAGCCGGCCATCGCCGCCCCAGAACCCAGCTTGCGCCTCGGGAACGGCGCCGAAGTCATCGCGCTGCCGGGCGCGCGCTTCGCCCGCTTTCAGTTGGCCCGCATCGCCCAGCCCCTCGGCCCGCGCGAGGATGGGGGCTGGGTTTTCGCCCTCACTCCGCGCGTGCTGGGCGCCGCCGCGCGCCAGGGCATCACCGAACATCGCGCGATTGAATTCCTCGAGAAGGGCGCCGGCGCGGTCTTGCCGGCGGCGCTGTCGCGGGCCATCGGCCGGGTCACCGAGCGCGGGGCTGAAGCGCGGGCCGAGGCCGGCGTATTGCTGCGCGCCCGCGAGCCGGCCCTTCTTGACGCGTTGCTGCGGCTGGATGCCGGCCGGAGAGGGTTGATCGAACGGGTCGGGCCGGGAGTCGCCCTCATCCGCGGGTCGGATGTTGGCGCGCTCGCCGCGGCCGCGGCCGAGATGGGGATGTTGATTGATCTTGAGATGTAACGCGCGAAAGGTTTTGATATTGGAGGCGATTCCCGCCCCCAGCATGCGCCGGGAAGGCGCTTCCTAAATCAAACTCAGCGCACAGCGCCCGCCACAAACGCCAGGATCGTCTCCGGATGCTGGTCGGTGGCGAGCAGGAAGCCCCGCCCGGGCAGCTCGGCCAGGCCTTCCCAATTGCGGGCTGTGGCGCAGCTCAACAAAGTCAGTTGGACAGGCGGTGTATCGGTTCGCTCGATCCGGCCGGCCGCCGCCCGCAATTCGACCAGGCGCTCAACTTGCGGGCAGGCCGCGTGGGTGGCGCCTGCGCCAAAGCGGGCGGCGATCGGGTCCGCGGCGGGCTTCAGTTTGTCGCGGTCGCCGGGAAAGAAGTAGTTGATGACCCAGAAGCGGCCATCCGGCCCAGCCGGGGTGGCGTCGGTCAGGCGATACTCGAGCGCCGTCATCGTCATCGATGCCGCAACGCTCAGGCGGGCCGGGCCCGGCTCAAAGACATGCGCGACCGGGCGCGGGTTGACGGCCGCGCCATTCGCCTCGTAGAAGGTGACCAACCGCCCGTCGACAATTGTCATGGCCTCGTCGGTGGTGTTGTCGAGCCCGGCCTGAGCCGGGATCTCCATCCGCGTCATCGCGCTCAGGCTCGCCGCCGATCCGTCGGGGGCGATCTGCCCGGCGACGATGTAGCCCAGCATCGCCCCGAGCCCGGGCAATCCGCGGTGGGTCTCGAGCGTCAGGAACATCTGATCGCCAATGAACGCGATTGATTCGTAGCCCTCGTAGCCGCCGACCCGATACGGAGTCCCGTCTTCGTCCAACGGAACGAGCCGGGGCCTGAGCGGGCCTTCGGCCCGGCCGTCGAGCGCGTCCAGGATGGACTGGCGGCGCAGGGCGAACAGCCCGCCATATCGGTCGGGGTACTGTGGCAGAAGGATCAGATCGTCGCCGTGCCAGGCCAGGCCCGAAATCTCGGCCAGAGGGGTGTTGAGCGGCGCGGCAAGCGGGATGACCCGGCTTTGCGCCTCGGCCGGCGCGCCAGGGACGGGCGTCGCCGCCGGGGCTGCGGCCGAGCAGGCAGCCAAGGCCAGAGCGCCGATGATCAGAACACGTGCCAGCATCGGGCCGATCATACGCGCTGAATCCCAAGCACTCCGTTTGGCCGCGTTGACCGCCCGCAACGCCGGACTGATTTGACAGTCTGCGTTTGATCACTAAAATCCGCCCATCATTTGGCAATGCAGCCGGCCCCTGCCTGACGACCTCCACGGGAGAAAACAAGAATCATGCTGACCATCGAATCCATCATCCATCTCGTCATCAGCTTGCTGATGGCGGCGCTGCTCGTCGCCGCCATCCGGCAGCTCCGCCGCAAGTCGAATTCGTACGGCTTGATCATCGTCGCCCTCATCAGCGGGCTGATCTATGAAAACCTGATCCTCGGGTTGGGCGGGCTGATCGGCTACGGCGACACGCTGAAAATGCTGAACACACCCCGCTTCATCTCCCACGCCCTGTTCACCCCGATGCTGATCATCTATGCCATCGGGATGGCTCGGATGGCTGGCCTGAAGTGGGCCCAGTCGCGGGCCTGGCATATCGCCTTCTGCGTGTTGGCCACCGCCCTGATCGCGTTTGGCGCGTTCCAGGACATCCTCAACCTGAAGCTTGTGCCGTATGAGACAGGCTCGCAAGTGCTGGGCTATCGGAATGAATTTGCCCTGCTCAAGGGTCCGCCCATCCCGGCTGTCAGCGCCATTCTTGTCATCATGGTGATTGGCGGCCTGTTGCTGTGGCGGGCGCGCTGGGCCTGGCTGCTTGCCGGTGGCGTGTTGATGCTCATCGGCGCGATGCTGATGCTGCGTTTTCCACTGGGGGGAAATCTCGGCGAGTTGGCCCTCGGGCTGGCCATCGTTGCCACTTTCCGTGCGGCCGAGCGCGGCGCGCTTCGAGCATCCAAGACGGCCCAGACAGCGCCAGCCTGACATGAGTTGCGCGGCCCTGCCCGCCTCCCGTATAATTGCTTCCCGCAACCAATACGGAACGCTATTTCCGCCACCCCGCGACAGCGGAGCGAGTTCGATGAGACAACGAGGTAACCGACATGTCAGGACACAGCAAATGGGCCACCATCAAGCGCGCGAAGGGCGCCACCGACGCCAAGCGCGGCGCCCTGTTCACCCGCCTCGGCCGTGAAATCGCCGTTTCGGCCCGCGAGGGCGGCGGCAACCCCGAAACGAATTTCCGTTTGCGTCTGGCCATCGACAAGGCCAAGGACGCCAACATGCCCAAGGACAATGTCGAGCGGGCGATTGCCCGAGCCACCGGCGTGGGCGGCGAAGGCGTCATCCTCGAGGAGCTCTACTACGAAGGCTATTTGCCATGCAAAGTGCCGGTCATGATCAAGGTCGTCACCGACAACCGCAACCGCACCGCCGCTGATGTGCGCAAGACCCTGACCCGCTCGGGCGGGATGATGGGCGAGGGCGGCTCGGTGGGCTGGCAGTTCAAACGGATGAGCTACTTCGTCATTGAGCGCAAAGAGGGCGTCGATCCCGATAAGGTCTTCGAGGCCGCCCTCGAGGGCGGGGCCGAGGACGTCAAGACCGGGGATGCCGTTATCGAGGTCTTCGCCGACGCCGATCAGTTCCGCTTTGTGCGGGACGCCCTGCAAGCGGCCAATATCAAGGTGTCAGAGGCCGAACTGGCGATGATCCCCAACACCCAGACCGAGTTGCACGAGCAGGATGCCGAGAAGGTCCTCAACGCCGTGGAGGCTCTCGAAGAGCTCGACGACGTGCAGACGGTCTATCACAACATGGCGTAGCGCGTCGCCGGTTGCCCGGCTCGCCTGCTCAACAGAAGAAGGGAAGAAGGAAGGGGACGTATTGTTTTCTCTTCGTTCTTCCCTTCTTCTGTTTATGGTGATGCATGACTGACGGTGGAAATCGCTCAATCCTCGTCTTGGGGATCGACCCTGGTATCGCCACGACTGGCTACGGGGTTGTGCGTGAGGAGCGCGACGGCTCGCTGGTTGCGGTGGCGTACGGGGTGATCGAGACCCCCAAGGAAGAGGCCTTTCCCGCCCGGCTGCAAGCCCTGCGGGGCGAGCTGCAGGCGCTGATTGCGCGTTGGAAGCCCGACGAGTGCGGGATCGAGGCGATCTTCTTCGCCACCAACGCCCGGACGATCATCCCGGTCGCGCAAGCCCGCGGGGTAGCCCTGCTCACGCTGGCCGACGCCAATTTGCCGCTGGCCGAATACACCCCGCTGCAGGTGAAGCAAGCCGTCAGCGGCTATGGCCAGGCCGACAAGCGCCAGATGCAGGAGATGGTCCGGATGCTGTTGAATCTGGCCAAAATCCCCCGGCCGGACGACGCCGCCGACGCGCTGGCGATCGCCATCACCCACCTGCACTCGCGGCGGATGAATCAAGCAGGAAAATAGCGCCGGGCAAAGTCGGTCAAACAGAAGAAGGCAGAAGGAAGGAAAAACCTTCCCTTCTTCCTTCTTCTGTTAACTGATTGGATCACCGTGCGGCTTTCCATTCGAATGGCCCCGCCCCGCGCAAGGCCAGCACCGCTGCCGCCCGGCCGCGAGCCGGCGTGCGCAGGGTGATCCGCGTGCCCGGCCCGGCCTGGAAGATCGCCGCCCCGCGCGCGAGCTCGATCGCCCGCCCGAACAACGCCCCAAAATGAGGCAGGGCCGCGCCAAGGTCGGGGGTGATAATGTCCAACGAGGCGATCCCAGTCGCGAGGTTCCGGTGTTTGCGGGCGGCCCCGGCCGGCACGCGCAGGTTGCGCGGGGTGAGGTCCTCGATCAGGAAGGGCAGGCCCAGGGTCGTGTCCTGTGGCATGGCCCCCCGCCAGCGCAATTCAACCCCGTCCGGCCGGACGCGCCCGGCGTCGCTTGGCGCAGCGTAGTCCAGCCCAAGCTTGCGGACCTTTGCGACCGCGGCATGAATATCGTCGACCCGGACCGCGAAATCGATCAGACCCGGAAACGGTCGGAAGCGATTCCAGCGGTGGGGGGCGGCCTCGGCGGTTCGAAACGCGATGAGCTCGATGTAGCTCGTGTCGCCCAGACAGACCAGCTTGTTGTGGGTCCAGCCCCCGGCGTGCGTGCCGCCCGGGGTGACGGTGTAGCCGCGCCGGGCCCACTGGCGCGCGGCGATGTCCAGATCGTGAACCAGGAAGACGAGATGGTCGATGCGCATGGAGTGGGATTGTAGTGGGATACCGGCCGGCATGGGCAATGGATCTATCCGCAGATTCACGCAGATTAGCGCAGATTCCTTTCCGAAATGAAATCTGCGCAAATCTGCGGAATCTGCGGATAGATCCAGACTACCCCCTGCAAGCCCCTACAATCGCATGCACACCCCATGGATGCCGATCTCATCGTCCTGGGCGGCGGGGCGGCCGGATTCTTCGGCGCCATCGCCGCCGCCCAACGCACCTCGCCCCGGCACGTCGTCATCCTTGAGCGCTCGGCCCAGACCCTGGCCAAGGTCCGCATCTCGGGCGGGGGACGCTGCAATGCCACCCACGCCTGCTTTGAGCCGGCCGAGCTCATCACCCGCTATCCGCGGGGCGGGCTGGCCCTGCGCGGCCCGCTCACCCGCTTCGGCCCGCGCCAGACCGTGGACTGGTTCGCCGCCCGCGGGGTGGCGCTCAAGAAAGAGCCCGACGGGCGCATGTTCCCCGACACCAACGACTCGGCCACCATCGTCGACTGCCTCGAGCGGGCCGCCCGCGAGGCCGACGTCGACGTCCGCCTGCGCGCGGCGGTGGTGGCGATGACACGTGAGGCGGACGCCTTCACGGTCACCCTCCAGGACGGCGAGACGCTGCGCGCGCCGCGGGTCTTGCTCGCCACCGGCGGCGCGCCCCAGGGCCACGCCCTGGCCCGCGCGCTTGGCCACACGCTCGTGCCGCCCGCGCCCTCGCTCTTCACCTTTGAGATCGCCGACGATGGGCTGCGCGGCCTGTCCGGGCTGAGCGTGCCGCAGGCGCGTGTCCGGCTGCTGCTCGAGCCGCTCAGCCGGGATGGGGCCGCCCAGTTCAGCCAAATCGGCCCGGTCCTGATCACCCACTGGGGCTTGAGCGGGCCGGCCGTGCTGCGCCTGTCGGCCTGGGCGGCCCGTGAGCTGGCTGCCGCCCGCTACGTCGCCGATCTGGAGATCGCCTGGATCACCCGGCTCAAGCCCGAGGCGATCCTGGACGTGCTGGCCGCCCGCAAGCGCAACACCGGCGGCCAGCATGTCGGCACCCAATCGCCCTTTGGCGAGATTCCGCTTCGGCTGTGGAAACGCCTGGTCGCCCGAAGCGGCATCCACGAGGCCCAGATCTGGGCCAAGCTTCCCCGTGGGAACGCGGATGCGTTGGTGCGCACGCTGACCGGCGAGGTGCTCCGCATCGTCGGCAAGGGTCAGTTCAAAGAGGAGTTCGTCACCGCCGGCGGTGTGGCCCTGGATGAGGTCGATTTCCGGATGATGGAGAGCCGGGTCTGCCCGGGCCTTTACTTCGCCGGCGAGGTCCTCGACATCGACGGCATCACCGGCGGATTTAACTTCCAGGCGGCCTGGACGACGGGTTGGATCGCCGGGCAAGCGGCCAACTTTTGAACGACCCATCCGGCGGCCGAGGTCGTGCGTTTCGGGGCGCGTCAAGCGGCCACGTGCAATTCCCTCCGCGACATTTCTCCCCGGACACGGGGCCAAACACGCCCGCGCGGTGGAAGTAGGAGCCTCAATCGTGACCCCACAACACGCCCGATCTTCATCGGCGAAACACAGCAACAACAGGCGCAGCAGGACGTGAGCGGAGAGTATGTCGCCCTGCTGGGCGACACGTTCTACAAGATCCGCAACTACGATGCCATGCCGCCGTTCTTCATGAGCGTCGTCAGCAGCTCCAATCACTGGCTCTTTATCTCCTCCACCGGCGGGCTGTCCGCCGGGCGGGTCAGCGCCGAGCAGGCCCTCTTCCCGTACTACACCGACGACAAACTGACCGAGAGCGGCGAACACACCGGCCCCAAGGCCATCCTGCTGGCCACTCGCGCCGGGCGGACGAGCCTGTGGGAGCCGTTCTCCACACGCCAACGAGGCATCTACACCCTGGAGCGAAACCTCTACAAGAACGTGGCCGGGACTGCGTTGGTCTTCGAGGAAATCAACCACAGCCTGGGGTTGGTCTACCGCTACGCCTGGCGCAGCAGCGACGCCTTTGGCTTTGTAAAAACCAGCTGGCTGCTCAACATGGGCGCATCCGCCTGCGCGATCGAACTGCTCGACGGCCTGCAGAACCTGCTGCCGGCCAATATCAGCCCGAACACCCAGAACGAGTTCAGCCCGCTGCTGGACGCCTACAAGCGGGCGGAAGTCGACGCCGCGACCGGGCTCGCGGTCTTCTCGCTCAACTCGACCCTGACCGATCTGGCCGAGCCGAGCGAATCGCTCCTGGCGACGACAGTCGTCCAGCTTGGCCTGGAGGGGGCCGACTACCTGATCTCATCCAGCCAGCTCGACAGTTTTCGCTCCGGCCGGGGCGTTACGCCCGAAGTCGAGACGCGCGGGAAACGGGGGGCGTATTTCGCCCGCGCCACGTTTGACCTCGTCCCCGGGGCCGAGCGTTCCTGGCACCTCATTGCCGAGGTGAGCCAGGACAGCGCCGCCATCGTCCGACTGTCACGCCGGCTGCGCGGTGACCGGCCCGGGCTGATCGCCGAGATCGAGCGCGACATCGAGGCCGGCACGGCCGCCCTCAAGAACCTGGTTGCCAGCGCGGATGGCTTGCAGACAAGCGGGAGCGCCCTCACCGACGCCCGCCACTTCGCCAACGTCATGTTCAACTGCATGCGGGGGGGCGTCTTCTTCGACCCATACCAGATCGACGCGAAGGACTTCATCGCCTTTATCGCCGGCCGCAACCGTGCTGTCCTTGCCGCCCATCCGGCATTCTTTGCGGCGCTGCCGCCAACGCTGGGGATCGCCGAGTTGCATGCCCGTGCGGAGGAAGTCGGCGCGCCGGATCTGATCCGACTGACCTACGCCTATCTGCCCCTGTCCTTCAGCCGGCGGCATGGCGACCCCAGCCGGCCGTGGAACCGCTTCGCTATCCGGGTCAAGAATCCAGATGGCACCCGGCGCCTGGACTACGAGGGCAACTGGCGCGACATCTTCCAGAATTGGGAGGCGCTGGCCTGGTCGTACCCCGAGTACATCGAGGGCATGGTCTCGACCTTTGTGAACGCGACAACGGTCGATGGCTACAACCCGTATCGCATCACCCGCCAGGGCATCGACTGGGAGATCCCCGAGCCAAACAATCCATGGGCGAACATCGGCTACTGGAGCGACCATCAGATTATTTACCTGCAGAAGCTGATGGAGGTCAGCGCCCGACTTCATCCGGGCAAACTCAAGGAGTTCCTGGCCCAGCCTCTTTTCAGCTACGCCAACGTTCCCTACCGGATCAAACCGTACGCGGATTTGCTGAAGGACTCGGCCAGCACCATCGACTTTGACTGGAAGGTCGAACACGAGATCGAGGCGCGGGTCAAGGCGCGCGGGTCGGACGGCAAGCTGCTCAGCGGGCCGGATGGCGAGGTGCTGCACGTCACGCTGACCGAAAAGCTCCTGACCTTGCTGCTCGCCAAGGTGGTCAACCTCGTGCCCGAGGGCGGGATCTGGATGAACACCCAGCGCCCGGAATGGAACGACGCCAACAACGCCCTGGTTGGCAAGGGCCTGTCGGTGGTGACCCTGGGCTATCTGCGGCGCTACATCGCGTTCTTCAAGGACCTGCTGGTCCAGAATGGGGCCTCGGCCGTGCCTGTCAGCGCGGAAGTCCGGACGCTCTTCACCGGAATTTCCAACGTCTTATCGCAATTCCAGGGCACCCTCATCGGCGCGTTCAGCGACGCGCATCGTCGGGCGATGATGGATGGGCTGGGCCAGGCCGGCGGCGCCTTTCGCGCAACGGTCTATGCGGCTGGCCTGACCGGCGCAGTCACGCCTGTGCCTGTCGCCGAGTTGCTGGCTTTTCTCGATCTTGCCCAGCAGCATGTCGAACACGCCCTGCGCGCCAACAAGCGCGACGACGGGCTGTATCACGCCTACAACATCCTGCATCTGAGCGACGGGCGGGCCTCCATCGCCCACCTGTATGAAATGCTGGAAGGCCAGGTCGCGATTCTGTCGTCGGGCCTGCTCTCCGGCGCCGAGTCGGTTGCGCTGCTGGATAGCCTGCGCCACGGTCCGCTCTACCGGGCCGACCAGCACACCTACATCCTGTATCCCGACCGGGCGCTGCCAGGGCTGCTCGAGCGCAATCGGATGACGGCGGCCCAGGTCGGCGAACTGGCCCGGGTGAAGGCCCTGCTGGAGGAGGGTGATCGCAGCCTGTTTGTCCATGACGAGGACGGCCACTATCACTTCAGCGGCCACATTCGCAACGTCAAGGGCGTGACCGCAGCGCTGGAGGCGCTCAAACGCCAGCCCCGCTACACGGCGTTGGTCGAGGCTGAGGCCGCAAAGATCGAGACCTTGTTTGAGACCGTCTTCCGCCACAGCGAATTCACCGGGCGATCGGGCACGTTCTTTGCGTATGAAGGCCTGGGCAGCGTGTATTGGCACATGGTCTCCAAGCTGCTGCTGGCCGTGCAGGAGACCGCCCAGCGCGCCCGCAACGAACCGGCCGCGGCGAAGCTGCTCGCCCATTACGCCGATATCCGCCTCGGATTGAGTTTCAACAAGACGCCCGACGCGTATGGGGCCTTCCCCACCGATCCGTACTCGCACACGCCCAAGGGCCAGGGGGCCAAGCAACCGGGCATGACCGGGATGGTCAAGGAGGAGATCCTGACCCGCCAGGCCGAGCTGGGCTATACCGTCATAAATGGCGCGCTTACGTTTGACTTCCTGCTGCTGAGCCGGGGCGAATTCGCCTCCGCGCCCGCGACGTTCAACTATATTGCCGTGGATGGCAAGCCGGCCCAACTCGCGCTAAGAGCGGGCTCACTCGCCTACACGATCGCCCAGGTGCCAGTGATCCTGGAAGCGTCAGGCGAGGCCTGCGCCCAGATTCACTTTTCGGATGGGACGACCCGCCGGGTCGAGGGCCACGCGCTGGACTCTGCGACCAGCCGGCACCTCTTTGAGCGGGACGGGGTCATCCATCATCTCGTTGTTGAGGTCGCGCCGAATCTGTAGTTCTTGGAAGCACACGTGCCCGGCGTCGCCGGGCACGTGTGCTTCCAGTTTCTTTTCTAGGAGGCGAGCGTCCACTCGGTCACCTCGGCCTCGATATCCAGTTCGCCCCGCGCCCGGGCCACCGACACACGGTGATGGCCGTCCTGCACGAAGAAGATCTCGCCCACCCGGATCAGTTGCACTGGCGGCAGCCCGCGGCCTTCTTCGCGGGCAGTGGCGACCCGCATCCAGCGCTGTTCGGTGTGCGTTTCGATGGGATGGAAGCCGGCATCAAAATCGCGCTGGCGCCCCACGCTCCCGCGGATCTGGCCCAGGTTGACGGTCTGCGGCCGGGCCGAGGATCGCGCGGCCACCGGGCGGCCGGCCACGTAGGCGTCCAAGTTGAGGAGCTGGCCGCCGTTCCGGCGGGGCGTCAAAGCCGTCCACCAGGCGCCGATCCGCCCCTTCAATTGCGCCTCGCGATACAGATTGCGCGCCATCCGGCTGGTGCGGTATTCCGCGCCGAACTGCGGGCTGCGCCCATAGGCGTTCTTGAGCAGGAAAGTGGTTGTGTCGATCATGGCGCTCCTCGTGTGCTGTCTCCTGCAATCACGGTAGCCCTCCACCGGCACCTGGGCGTTACCCCGGCGTTACGAACAGCGTTGCCTTTTCATAACCAATTGAGGAGAACGAGAGAACGGGAGAGGACATGTTTTCCTCCGTTCTCCCGTTCTCCTGCAAAGGGCTTTGCGCGTAGCGGCCGGCGGGTCTAGCCGGAGAACAGGGACTCTGCAGCCATGTCCGCCGGGGGTGTCACTGCCGAAAAGTACAATGACCATGTCGCATGGCAGACTTGAAGCTCTTCCTGTTTGGAACGCCCAGGCTCGAGCGTGGCGGCGAAGCCATCGACCTTGAAACCCGCAAGGCGACGGCGCTGCTGGCGTATCTGGCGGTCAGCGGCCTGGGGCATGCCCGCGAGGCCCTGGCCGGGCTGCTCTGGCCGGACTTCGATCAGTCCCGAGCCCTGGCCAACCTGCGCCGCACGCTATGGGCGCTCAACAAGTCGAAGGTTGGCGATCTGATCGAGGCCGACGGCGAAACGGTCCGGCTGAATCCCAGCGCCGGCGTGTGGGTGGACGCGCGCGAGTTCGAGGCGCGCCTGGCGGAACGCCGGACGCACGGACATGCGGAAGCCGAAACCTGCCCGGCCTGCCTGCCGCTTCTCGTTCAGGCCGCCGAGCTGTATCGCGCTGATTTCCTGAGCGGGTTCGCCCTGCGCGACAGCGCCGCCTTTGAGGAATGGCAGTTCTTCCAGGCCGAGCGATTGCGCCGCGACATGGCCGAGGCGCTCGAACGTCTGGCCCTGCTTTCGAACGAACGGGGCCAAGCCGGCGATGCGATTGGCTACGCCCGGCGCTGGCTGGCGCTTGACGCACTGCAGGAGGCCGCGCAGCGCTGCCTGATGCGGTTGTATGCCCAAACCGGTCAGCGCAGCGCCGCCCTGCGCCAGTACCAGGAGTGCGAGCGCCTGCTGCGCGAGGAGCTGGGCGCCGCCCCCCAGCCGGAGACGACCGTGCTGTATGAGCAGATCCAGGCCGGAGGGCTGGCCGGATCCCCTGCCGCCGCAACGCAGGCGGCGGCCCCCGACAGCCCGCCGCGGCACAACCTGCCCGCCCAGCTCAGCAGTTTTGTCGGCCGCGAGCGCGAACAGGCCGATATTGCCCAACGTCTCCAGTCAAACCGTTTGGTGACCCTGACCGGCCCGGGCGGCAGCGGCAAGACCCGCCTGGCGTTGCGGGCAGCCGAGGCGCTGGTTGAGGCCTATCCAGACGGGGTCTGGCTGGCCGAGTTGACCCCCCTATCCGACCCGGCCCTGATTCTCCCGACGATCGCGGCGGTCTTCGGCGTGCGCGAGGCGGCCGGCCGGCCGCTTCTGGATGGGCTTATCCGGCACCTGCGCGACCGGCAGACGTTGCTCATGCTGGACAACTGCGAGCACCTCATCGAGGCCAGCGCGCGGCTGATCGAGGCGCTTTGCGCGGCGCGCGCCGCGCCTGCATGTGCTGGCCACCAGCCGCGAGCCGCTCGGCTTCGCTGGAGAGAGCGTCTGCCGCGTCCCCTCCCTGTCGCTGCCCGAGGCCGGCGCGCTGGCGCTCGAGCAGCTCGCCCGGTCCGAGGCGGGCCGCCTGTTTGAGGCGCGCGCCGCCGACGTCAAATCCGGGTTCACTCTGTCCGAGGCCAACGCCCCCGCCGTCGCCCAGATCTGCCAGCGCCTGGACGGCATTCCTCTCGCGCTGGAACTGGCCGCGGCCAGGGTCCGGGTCATGCCGCCTGAACAAATCGCGGTCCGGCTCGACGATCGCTTCCGTCTGCTGACCGGCGGGAGCCGAACCGCCCTGCCGCGCCAGCAAACGCTGCGCGCGCTGATCGACTGGAGCTGGGATCTGCTCGTGGAGCCGGAACGGGCGGCCCTGCGCAGGTTGTCTGTTTTCGTGGGCGGGTGGACGCTCGAGGCGGCCGAGCGGGTCTGCGCGAGCGGTGATCTCGAGGGCGCCACGATCCTCGACACACTCACCCGCCTGGTCGACAAGTCGCTCGTGTTGGCCGAAGAGCAGGATGGGCGCGAGCGCTATCGGATGCTGGAGACGATGCGCCAGTATGCCCGCGAAAAGCTGCTCGAGTCGGGCGAATCCGGGCAAGTTCGCGACCGGCACCTGGAATTCTTCGTCGTGCTGGGCGAAAACGGTGACGCCGGATTGCACGGCCCGGAGGAAACGGCGTGGCTCAGCCAGCTCGAAACCGAGCACGCCAATCTGCGCGCGGCCTTGGAGTGGTCGCTCGATCGGGGGCAGGCCGGGGCCGAGGCCGGAATGCGCCTGTGCGGCGCCCTCGGGCAATTCTGGAACGTGCGCGGGCACTGGTCCGAGGGCCTGGCCTGGCTCACCCGGGTGCTGGCCCAGCCGGAGACTGCCGGGCCCACGCTGACGCGGGCCAAGGCGCTCAACGCCTCCGGCTTCCTTGCCTATTGCCTGAGCGACTATGCGGCGGCCCAGCGGCGTTACGAGGAAGCCCTATCGATCTGGCGCGCCCATGCTCCGTGCGCCGATCATGCGACGGCCCTGCGCATCCTGGGTGCGGTGCTGTCGAATGGCGGTCGAAGCGCGGCCGGACGCGCCCCACTGGAAGAGAGCCTGGCCATGTCCCGGGCGCTGGGCGACGACGAGGGCGTGGCCTGGACCTTGTTGGACATCAGCGAGCAATCCCTCAACCGCGCCACGACGGAGGCCGGCCGCGTCCAGGCCATCGCCACCCTGGAGGAGAGCCTCGGGCTGCATCGCAGATTGGGAAACTTGAACGGCGTTTCAGTCGTTCTGACGACACTGGCCTCGACCGATCTGCACTTTGGCGATCTGGAGGAAGCCGGCGCGCGCTACGGCGAGAGTCTGGCGATCGGCCGCCGGATCGGCAATCGACGCACGATGTCGCTGGCGTTGATCGGTCTGGGAAATGTGGCCGCCGTGCGGGGGGAGCACGCCAGCGCCGAACGCCTGCTTTCAGAGAGCCTGCCGATGATCGATGGGCTCGGACAGCGGGCGCTCGTCGCCGACACGCTGCTAAGCCTGGGCTGGATCCACACGGCCAGGGGCGAGCTGGAGACAGCCGCCGAACGGATTGCGGCCGGACACGCGCTGATCAACGAAATCGGCGATGGGCGTGGGCTGAGCTACGCCAACCACTGCCAGGGTCAACTCCTCTATTACCAGGGGCAATTCCAGGCCGCTCGGGGACTGCTCCAGGAAAGCCTCGCCCAGGCCCGCGAAACCGGCGCCTGGTGGCTGCCGCCCTTGTCGTTGAGTCTGCTGGGCTGGATGGCGCATCGGGCGGGCGACAGCGCGGCGGCGCTGGCGATGTTGCGGGAAAGTCTGGTCCTGCTGCGTGAGCGGCACCGCAAAACGGAATACTCCTGACCCTTGAGCGCTGGGCGGGCGCGGCGGCCGGCGCAGGCATGTGTGTTCGGGCGGCGACCGTCCTCGGGGCCGCGGATGCGTTGCGCGAAGCGATGCGCTCGCCCGTCGCGCCGGTCGAACAAAAGGACCGTGAGCGCACACTCGCCGACGTGCGCGAGCATCTGGATCCGTCCGACTTTGCCCGGGCCTGGGCCGAAGGGCGCGCGATGGCGCTCGAGGACTGGACGAAGGTCATCGATTTTGCGCTGGGCGGATAGGGCGCCAAAAACCCAATTTGCGTTGGACAATCCGGGCCGGGTCCGGCGCATCGCCTGCCTCGATGGCCAGGCCCAGTTGCTCGGCAGCGCCTGTGTCGATCCCGCGGCCTGACGACCGTGTTTGTCATGCGCAATGGCGCAGGGCCCCCAATTTTCGGGATACACTACTCGCTGGGTAGACAAATCCGCGCTTCCGGCTCCCCACGATGCGCCGCCCGGAACGCGCTATCGCCCGAACAAGATCATGCTCAATAACGTTTCCTCACCGTATCGCGTCGCCATCTGCACCGGCGGCGGCGACGCCCCCGGCCTGAATGCCGTCATCCGCGCGGCAGTACTCTCGGCGCTCAATCGTGGTTGGGAGTGCTATGGCATCCGCGACGGTTTCGCTGGCTTGCTGGCCCCCAAGAACTATCCGCATGGCGGCGTCGTTCCCCTGACCCGTGACTCGGTCCGCGGCATCACCAGCCTGGGCGGGACCATCATTGGGACCACCAATCGCGGCAATCCGTTGCGCTATCCCACGGTTGGCCCGGACGGCAAGAAGTTTGAGCGTGACCGGACTGACGAGCTGGTCAACGGCCTGTCCGTGCACGGCATCGACGCCCTCATCTCGATCGGCGGGGATGGCTCGATGGAAATCGCGGCGGCGCTGGCCAAGAAAGGCGTCAAGGTGATCGGCGTGCCGAAAACCATTGACAACGACCTCGAGGGCACCGACGCGACCTTCGGTTTTGACACGGCCGTGGCGTTCGCGACGGACTGTTTCGACCGGCTGCAGACCACCGCCCAGGCCCATCAGCGGGTCATGGTTGTCGAAGTGATGGGACGTTATGCGGGTTGGATTGCGCTGCATTCGGGGATTGCCGGAAGCGCAAATGTCATCCTCATCCCCGAGATTCCCTTTGACATTCACAAGGTTGCCGAGAAGATCCACCAGCGCGAGCAGAACGGGCGGCCGTTCACCATTGTCGCCGTGGCGGAGGGCGCGTGCCCGATCGGGGGCGGCCTATCTGTCCTCGAGAAAGAAATGGGTAAGGCTGAGCGCCTGGGCGGAGTGGGTGAGAAAGTCGCCGCCGATCTGCAAGCCATGACCGGCCGGGAGACCCGTTTGGTGGTGCTGGGCCATCTGTTGCGGGGCGGCACGCCTACGGCTGCCGATCGCCTGCTGGCGCTGCGGTTCGGCGCTGCCGCGATCCGGGCCCTGGCTGAAGGCCAGAGCGGGGTCATGGTCGCGCTCAATCCGCCAACCGTGAACTACATCCCGCTGGAAGAAGCCACCAAACGCTTGAAGACCGTCCCGCCGGATTGCGACACCATGCTGTCGGCCCGCGAAATGGCCATCTGCTTCGGGGACTAGCTGCCAGAAACGACGGGCTCCGCCCCCGGCGTATGCCGGGGCGGGGCATGTCGCCTCTGGACAGTTTCGCCCATGCGATATGACATCCGGCCGTGCCTGACCGACGATGATTTCTGGCGCGCGCGCCAGTTCCTGCGCGACGCGTATCTGGCCAATGGCCGGCGCGACCGCTGCTGGCAGACCTTTCGTCTCGACTACTGGCGCTGGCACGGGCTCGAGAATATTGTGCGCCGGCCGCTTCAGGAGTTTCTGTTTCTGTGGGAGGCCGAGGACGGCCGCCTTGCGGCGCTTCTGAATGCCGAGGATAAGGGCGAGGCATTCCTGAACGTCCATCCGGCCCACCGCAACGAGGCACTCGACCGAGAGATGATCCACGCGGCAGAGGAGCTTCTGGCTGCCAGGACGCCCGAGGGAGGCAATACCCTCACCGTCTGGTGCCACAGCGACGAGGCCGCGCGCCAGGCGCTGCTCCGCGATTTGGGCTACGTCCGAGGCGATTGGCCCGAGTATCAGCGCTATCGGCCCGCGTCTTTGCCGATACCTGATGTGTCCGTCCCGGCTGGCTATGCTGTGCGCGCGCTGGGCGACACCGCGTCCGATTCGATCGAACGCGAGCGCCGGAGCTGGGTGTCGTGGCGGGCCTTTCATCCCGACGCGCCCGATGACCAGTACGCCCGCGATGGCGGCGCCTGGTATCGCAACATCCAGCGCGCGCCGCTGTACAGGCGCGATCTCGACCTGGTGGTCGTCGCCCCCGACGGGGCGCATGCCGCCTTCACCACGGTCTGGTTTGACGACGTGACGCGTTCCGGCGCATTTGAGCCGGTTGGGGTCGCGCCGGAGCACCAGCGCCTGGGATTGGCAACAGCGGTAATGACTGAGGCGCTGCATCGTTTGCAGCGCCTCGGAGCGACCCAGGCGACGGTAAGCGCGTATTCGGCCGCCGCCAATGGTTTGTACGCCTCAGTGGGTTTCACCGATTTTTGCCTGCTCGAGCGCTGGGTAAGGTCCTGGTGAGATGGGCTGCGGTATCCTGTCCCTCCCGTGAAGCCTCGCACTCCCCCATTGCCCCGCAGCCGGGACCTGGGCGATCTGCTCCATCAGCATGGCCTGCGCGCCACGCCGCAGCGACAGATCGTCTACGACGCCCTGAGCGGGCGGGCTGGCGCCCATCTGACTGCCGACGCCATCTACGCCCGGGTGCGCCGAAAGACGGCCGGGATCGACCGGGCCACGGTCTATCGCACGTTGTATTTCTTGCGCGACCTCGGGCTGATCAGCCAGTCCGAGATCGACGACCAGCGCGTCTTTGAAGTCATCGGCGAGCGCCCGCATCACCACCTGGTCTGCCAGAATTGCGGCACAACGGTCGTGCTCGATGATGCGCCCGTCGCCGCCTTTGTGCGGGCGGTCCGGCGCCAGGCGGACTTCGCGCTCTCCACCCCGCATCTCGTGCTGACAGGCCTGTGCGCCGCATGTCAGCGCGCCGCGTCCCCGGCGAAAAAATAGCGCCGGTCACGGCGATCCGTTGAGGCGGTTTCCCCGCGTCGACGCGCGCCGGCGCGGGGAATATCGCCTCCAATCAACGAATTGGTGAGCGGCTCCTGAGAACGGCTGAAACTGAGAAGCTTGTTAGCGCCGTTGCGAATTGTCGCAATAAGGATTTCGGGGCGATAATCCAAACTTACAGAAGTGGCGCAATTGGTTTGCGCTGTTGCTATTGTCCAAGGAATCAATATGTTGAGCAAGCCCGCTGAAATGCATATCCCCGACGGCTTCTTGTCCGTGGGTGTTTCGATTGCGCTGTGGATCGTCGCCCTGATTTTCATCGCGATCTCGTTGCGCAAGGTCAACCAGACCCTGGGCGAGCGCCAGGTGCCGCTGATGGGCGTGCTGGCGGCCTGCATCTTCGCCGGCCAGATGCTCAACTTCACCGTCGCTGGCGGCACTTCGGGCCATCTCATGGGCGCGGCCTTGGCCACCATCCTGATCGGGCCGTGGGCGTCGATTCTGGTGATGACCTGCGTGGTTGGCGCCCAGGCCCTGCTGTTCCAGGATGGGGGACTGCTCGCGTTGGGCGGCAACATCGTCAACATGGGCATCATTGGTTCGTTCGTGTCGTATGGCATCTTCACGGTTATCAAGCGCCTGGCAGGCGAGCGGCGGGTGGGCGTCTTTCTGAGTGGCTTTACAGCGGGGTGGACGTCAATCGTGGTGGCCGCGCTTGCGGTCGCGCTGCAGCTGGCAGCGTCGGGGACCACAACGGCCAACATCGCAGTCCCAACCATGGGCGTTGTGCATATGCTGATCGGCATTGGCGAGGGCCTCATTACGGTTGGCGCGCTCTCCGTGGTCTATGCCGCCCGGCGTGACCTCGTGACCGGAGATGCGCCTGCCAAGGGCGGCAATCGCGGCCTGGTCATCGGTGGCGTCCTGATTGCGGTTCTGCTGGCGGTCGCATCTCCGCTTGCGTCGGCTTTCCCGGACGGCCTCGAGTGGGTGGCCGAACAGCAGGGCTTCCTCGATAAGGCCCAGGGGCCGGCCTTCGAACTGTTTCCTGATTACGTTGTGCCGGGCATACAGAATGAGGCTCTGGCGACGATTGCCGCCGGGTTGCTGGGTATGCTGATCGTCCTCGGCGCGGCCAGCGCTCTGGCCTGGTCGCGCCGCAAGCGCGCAACGCCGAGCGTCTAGGATCTTTTTGGCCGGGCCGAAGTTCATGCATCTTCACTATCTCGATCCGTATCAACCGCGCGACAGCGTCGTCCACGCCCTCGATGCGCGCATCAAGCTAAGCCTGGCGGTCGCCTTCATCCTTGTTGTGGCGTTGATGCCGATGGGCGCGTGGGCGTTGTATGCGCTGCTCCTGGCGCTTTCGCTGTCGGTGATTGTGCTGTCGGAACTGGGTGTCGGGCCGGTGCTCAAGCGCTCGGTTTTGGCCCTGCCCTTTGTGTTGGCGGCCGCTCCGCTGCTGATCACCGGCGGGTTACCAACACTCGTTACGCTCCCGATCGGCGGCGGCATTCCGATCAGCGCCCCCGGCGCGGCGCGCTTTGCCAGCATCGCCATCAAGTCCTGGCTGTCGCTCCAGATGGCGATTGTGCTCGCCTCGGCCACCTCCTTCCCCCAGCTGCTGCTGGCCATGCGCGCGTTGCGGGTGCCCAAGCTCTTCGTCGCCACCTTCGGCCTGATGTGGCGCTATCTGTTCGTTCTGGCAGATGAAACCCAGCGCATGCTCCGCGCGCGGGCCGCCCGCAGCGGGGTGTCGGGTGAGCCCGGCCGCAAAGTCGGTGGGAGCGTGATCTGGCGAGCCCGGGTCGCAGGGGCGATGGCGGGGAGCCTCTTCCTGCGCGCAATCGAGCGCGGCGACCGGATCTATCTGGCCATGGCCTCGCGCGGCTACGACGGCGAGATCCGTTCCTTCCCCATGCCCGTCATCCCGCGCGCGCAATGGGTCGTCTTGTTTGCTGCCTTTTTCGTCCTGGCGCTTTTGCTGGGCTTGTCCCTCGTGTTCTGAATCCGCCTTTGGCGGAACGCAACTTTGGAATAACCGTGCATCACCGAATTGAAATTGAAGACGCCGCTTTCGCATACCCCGACGGGCAGGAGGCGCTCCGCGGCGTGTCGCTGAAGATCGAGGCGGGTGAGAAGGTGGCTCTGGTCGGCCAGAACGGGGCCGGCAAGTCCACCCTCATGCTTCACCTGAACGGCATCCTGCGGCCTCGCAGCGGCAGCATCCAGGTGGCCGGGATGGACGTCAACGACAAGACGCTTTCGCGGGTGCGGGCGGCGGTCGGGCTGGTGTTCCAGATGCCGGATGATCAGCTATTCTCGCCCACTGTGTTTGACGACGTGGCTTTTGGTCCGATCTATCAAGGCTTGACCGAGGCCGAAGTGCGCAAGCGGGTGGATGCCGCCCTGGCCGACGTGGGCATGGGCGGTTTTGGCCCGCGCGTGTCGCATCACCTCAGCATTGGGCAAAAGAAGCGGGTCGCCATCGCCTGTGTGCTGGCCATGCAGCCGGAGATCCTGGTCCTGGACGAGCCAACGGCTGGTCTCGACCCGCGCTCGCGGCGCGGGCTGATCCACCTTCTGGATGCGCTGCCCCAGACGATGCTGGTCTCGACCCACGATCTGCCGATGGTGCGCGAGCTGTTCCGCCGGACCGTGGTGATGGACAACGGCCTGATCGTCGCCGATGGCGCGACGGCGGACATCCTCGGCGATACGGCGTTGCTGCATCGTTACGGGTTGGAGTAGTGCACAGGGATAATGGCTCCCTTGTCCACGGTTGTCGCCCAGCTTCACGCCGCGGCCAATCCAGCTAATCGCGCCGAAATGGCCCGGGTTGGCATCGTTGGCGCCCAGCGCCTGGGCGTGTCGGTGCCCGCGATGCGCCGGATTGCCAAGGCGATTGGACGCGATCATGCGCTGGCCCTGGCGCTGTGGAAAACCGGCATCGCTGACGCGCGGATTGTCGCGTCGATGATCGCTGATCCGGCGAAACTCAGCGAGCGCGACATGGAGGCCTGGGCCCTGGATTTCGATTCCTGGGACGTGGTTGATCAGGTGTGCAGCAACTTGTTTGACAAGACGCCCTTTGCGCGGCGCAAGATTCAAGAGTGGTCGACACGCAGCGAGGAGTATGTCAAACGCGCGGCCTTTGTCCTGATCGCCTGCGTGGTGTGGCATGACAAGAACGCGCCCGACGCCGAGTTCATCGCCTGGCTCCCGTTGATCGCTGGCGCCGCCAGCGATGAGCGCAACTTCGTGCGCAAGGCGGTGAACTGGGCGCTGCGCAATATCGGAAAGCGAAATGCGGCCCTGAATCGAGCCGCCGTCAGCACGGCTGAGCAGATCCAGCGGCAGGATTCGAAGGCGGCCCGCTGGATTGCCGCCGACGCTTTGCGCGAGTTGCGCAGTGACGCCGTCCGGCAGCGGCTTGCAAAGTAGAATTGACTGCGCTTTCGGAGGTGATACATGGCTTCTGTTCGTTATCTTGTGCGCGACGTGGATGCGGCGTTGAGTTTTTACGCGATGCTGGGCTTTGCCCTCGATGAGCGCTGGGGTCCGCCTTTTGCGATCGTCAAGCGCGATGATCTGGGCCTGTGGCTGAGCGGGCCGGGAACCTCTGCTTCAAAGCCGCTGGCCAGCGGCGCGCAACCGGCGCCCGGCGGATGGAATCGGTTGGTGATCGAGGTCGCTGATCTGGACGCGACCCTGGCCGCGCTGACAGCGGCGGGCGCGCATTTCAGGAGTGATCCCATCGCCGGGCCGGGCGGGCGCCAGGTCCTGGTGGATGATCCGTCGGGCAATCCGATCGAACTGTTTGAGGCGCGTGGATAGGACCTCGACCGCCGAGCGACGCGATAAATCCTGACTTGCGCTGGCGGGGCATATTCCGCATCCCCACCGCTCGCAAGGTGGGCGGCGACTACACGGCCGGGGCGTTCTTTGTCACGTGGTGTGTCAAGGGTCGCGTGGAGTGCCTGGCCCGCATCGACGAGGGTCAATCATTTCCAACCTCGGTTGGCATGATTGTTGATGACGAATGGCACAAGACCGCCATCGTTCGCCCGAATGTGACATTGGATGCGTGGGTGGTGATGCCCGACCACGTCCACGGGATTCTCATCCTGCATGATGCCGAAGCGACGGCCCACCGGGAGGAGACGGCCCACCGGGAGGAGGAGACGGGCCCGTCACGGTTGCTGGCTGGGTCGGTGGGCGCAATCATCGGCCAGATCAAATCCATCGCCACGAAACGCATTTGGGCCGCGGGCTTTCCCGCATTCGAATGGCAGGCCCGGTTTCATGACCGCATTCTGCGGAACGAGAAGGCGCTTATGGCAGCGCGCCAGTACATTCTGGACAACCCGGCCGAATGGGAGCGTCATCGCGACAACCCCGACGGTCCCATGCGGTGACCCGTAGAGCCGGCCCGGCGGGCCGGCTCCAGCGCGGCAGGGGCGCGCGATGGTCCCGCGGAGTACGTAAGGCACGGGGGAGCCGGCTCCAACGCGGCAGGGGCGCGCGATGGTCCCGCGGAGTACGTAAGGCACAGGGGAGCCGGCCCGCCAGGCCGGCTCTACGGGGCATCCAAAAACGTGCGCGGGGCGCCAAAGGCATGTGCGATGCGGCGCATCTCGTCCTCGCTCAGACAATCGGCCGGCTCGCCGCTGAGCAGGTTCATGTACTCGTAGCGGGCCGCGGTCTCGGCATACTCGATCAGATCCGCCGCGCGCTTGACCGACACGGGTGAGCGGGCCATCACCCCGTGCTTGCTCCAGATTGCCAACGGATGCTCAGCCAGCGCCTCGACGTTGGCGGCCATGAGCTCAGCTGAGCCAGGCAGCATGAACGGAATGCTTCGCACCCCCATCGGCAACTGGATGATCAACTCGGGCTGCCAGCGCAGCAGCCGCCGATTCAGGGTCGCCTCATCGCGATACCGGGCGATGTGGCTGAGAAAGGTGAGGTGTTGCGGCTGGGCGTGCACCACCGCATGAAAATTGGTCTGGCTGCGCTGAATCTGATCGGCGTGCACGGCCAGATGCGAGTTGAATTCGCTGGTCAACCGGGCGAAGGCCCGTCGCGGCGAGGTGTGCAGCGTGCCGCTTGCGCCGCCCTCGCCGACCACCAGCACGCCGACGTTGGCGGCCGGGTCGTGGATGATCTCGCGCAGGCGCCGGCCGGATCCGGTGACCAGGAACGCCCAGCCGGCCAGGTGCGGCGCGGTCTGGGGCAGGGGAAGGGTCTCGGAGATCGGGAATTGCCGGCGCGGCTCGATCGGCCAGCCCACGCCCAACGAGATATTGCCGGCTGCGCCCTCGCTCGCGTTGATCTCGGACAGGCGGCTGCCCGCCTCGCCCATCATCGTCAACAACTCAACCAGTTCAGGGAAGGGAGCTTCGATTGACATGAATCCTCCGCGCTTATTTGACCACAAACGCGTATGCGCCGGCCTCCAGTGCGTAGATCGCCTGTGTGGCGTTGCGCGCGACGAGCGCGCCGCCGTCGGCGCTGATCGCGGCGTTCTCCCTGGCCGGCACGTGCGCGAGCGCGGTCGAGTTCGGCGGCACCACGACCCGCCAGCGCCAGACCGCCCCGCGGGCGCGCCAGGCGCTCTCGATCCGGCCAAAAGGCCCGTCCAGGCTGGCCGTCACCGCGGTGAGCCCGCCGCCCGGATGCGGCCGGAACATGATGCGCTTGAAGCCAGGCTGTGTCTCGTCCACATCGATTCCGGCTGCCACCGCATACAACCAGGCCCCGATTGCGCCATACGCATAGTGGTTGAACGAATTCATGCTCGGGGTCTGGAACCCCTTATCCTTTGTCCAACCGTCCCAACGCTCCCAGATCGTCGTCGCGCCCTGGGTGACCGAGTACAGCCACGACGGCCAGTCGCGCTGATTCAGCAGCGCGTAGGCGATATCGGCTCGCCCGTTCTCGCTGAGCGCAAAGGGCAGGTGGGGGGTGCCGACAAAGCCGGTCGAGAGGCGATTGCCGCGGGCCGCGATATCGCGCGCCAACGCGCTGAACACGCCCGACCGCGCCCTGGCTGGCAGCAGACCAAAGCGCAGGGCCAGCGCGCAGGCCGTCTGGGTCTGTCCGATCAGCAGGCCGTCGTCGGTGACAAAACGATGGATGAAGGCCCGCCGGATGGCCTCGAACAGGCGCGCATAACGCTTTGCGTCCCCCGTCTTGCCCAGCGCCTGCGCAATTTGGCCCATCAATCGGGCGCCCTGCGCGTAATAGGCGGTCCCGATCAGATCCCTGGGTGTCGCGCCTTGCGTGCCGCCGCTGCCATCCAGGGCCAGCCAATCGCCATAGCCCTGGCGCGGCACCCCGTCGGGATGGGCCCGAATGCGCCCGGGGCTGGTCTCGGCCAGATAGGCCATCCAAGCCTTCATAGAGGCGTAGTGGCGCGCCAGCAGGCGCGCATCACCGTAGCGCTGATACATCGTCCAGGGCACGATGACGATGGCATCGGCCCAGGCCGGGCCGCCATCCTCATGGCCAAAACGGGTGTCCGGGGCAATCGGCGGGATGCGCCCATTCTCGTGCTGGGCGTCGGCCAGATCCTGCTGCCACTTGCTGAAGAAGGCGGCCACGTCCATGTTGAAGGCCGCCGTGGGGGCAAATACCTGCGCGTCGCCCGTCCAGCCCAGGCGCTCGTCGCGTTGCGGGCAGTCGGTGGGCACATCCACAAAGTTGCCTTTCTGGCCCCATACGATGTTACGTTGCAGTTGGTTGATCAGGGGATTCGAGCAACTGAAGGCGCCCGTCGGCGGCATATCGGAATGGATGACGACGGCGTTCAGCAGATCGCGTGGCGGGGCTCCCGGATAGCCATGGACCTCGACATACCGAAAGCCGTGGAAGGTGAAGCGCGGCTCATAGACCTGGGCGCCTCCGCGCGAGGTGTAAATATCAGTCTGCTGCGCGCTGCGCAGGTTCGCCGTGTAGATCCGTCCGTCCGCGTCAAGCGTTTCGGCATGGCGCAGGGTCAGGGTCACGCCCGAGGCCAGGGTCGCCTGCAGCCGGACCACGCCCACGAGATTCTGGCCGAAATCAAACAGCCAGCGCGCCACCCCAAAGTCCTCGATCGGCTGCGGATCGGCCACCGGGGCAAGCTCCTGAATGCGGCGAATGGCCGGCCCATTGCGGGCCACCAGGCTCGGAGCGGCACCCTGCCAGGTCTCGGCCGCCTGCCATCCCGCGGCGTCGAACCCCGGCGCGTCCCAGCCGGACATTTCGAGCCGGGCGTCCCAGTGCTCGCCCATGAGCAGGTCGGCCTGCAGCAGGGGTCCATACGCCACTGCCCAGGAACCGTCTGTTCCAAGCGTTGTGCGCGACCCGTCCGGGTGCACGACCTCGAGCTGGGCGATCAGGCGCGGGCGTTCGCCGTAGCGCTGGCGGCCCTGAAAACCAACGTGACCGCAATACCGGCCGTCGCCGAGCAGCGCCCCGATCACGTTCTCGCCGGGGACCAGCAGGCTGCCTACATCATGGACGTGATAGCGCACCCGTTTGGCGTATTCTGTCCAGCCTGGTGCCAGCGCATCCTCGCCGACAGGCTGGCCGTTCAGGCGCGCCTCAAAAAGACCGAGCGCGCTGACGTATAGCCGCGCCGCCGCCACCGGCTTGGCCAACGTGAAAGATTTGCGCAGAAGCGGAGCCGGGACGATCGTGCGCGGGCCGCCGACCAGTCCGCCCTGGATCCAGCCGGCGGTCCAATCGGCGGGCTCGAGCAGCCCCATTTCCCACCAGGCCGGGCGCGACAAAACGCTGACGCCGCCCTCGTCCCATACCCGCACCTGCCAGGTCACCCGTTGGCGCGAACGCAGCTCAGGGCCAGCGTATTCGATTTGTGTCGATTGGTCAGATTCGATTTTCCCGCTGTCCCAGAGTGTCTGTCCGGCCTCGTCCCTGGCCAGGATCTGAAAGGCGCTCTGGCGCGCCCCGCGCCGGCGGGTCCGCATCTGCCAGGCCAGGCGCGGGCGCAACTCATCGATCCCCAACGGGTTCTCCCGGTATTCGCAGCGCAGCTGGGCAACGGTGAAGGAAGCCATATGTATGTGTGGGTGGGTAGCGTTATCCGGCGAGCAGCGCCTGGAAACGGGCCAGGCCCGCCTGCCATCGTTCGCCATCGCGGGGAGCATAGGTTTGCAGCGCGCTCGAGTCGCGGATGAGCGCGCGGGCCTCGGCGACGCCGCCCAATTCGCCCAGCGCGATGAGCTGAGCGGCGGCGTTGCCCATGGCGGTCGCCTCGGCCGGCCCGGCGACGACGACGCAACCGGTGGCGTCGGCCGTCATCTGGCACAGCAGGGCATTCCGCGACCCGCCGCCAACCACATGCAACACGTCCACCCGCTGGCCCGAGAGCGCTTTGAGGTTATCGAGCACCTGGCGGTATTTCAGGGCCAGGCTCTCGAAGATACAACGGGCGATCTCGCCCTGCGTGCGTGGCGCGGGCTGGCCGCTTTGCGCGCACCAGGCCCGCAGGCGGGCTGGCATATCGCCCGGGCTGATGAACGCGGGCGCATCCGGATCGACCAGGCTGCGCATCGGCGCAGCTTCTTCCGCCAAACTCGCCAGCGCCTCGTAGCCTGTCTCTTCACCTCGCCCCGCCCAGACGCGCCGGCATTCCTGGAGCAGCCACAGCCCCATGATGTTCTTGAGCAGACGCACAGTGCCGCCGTAGCCGCCCTCGTTGGTGACATTGGCGGCCAGCGCGGCCGGGGTAATGATCGGGTGGGGCAGCTCAAGCCCGAGCAGCGACCAGGTGCCCGATGAGAGATAGGCAAAGTTCGCGTCGGCCGCCGGCACGCCCAGCACGGCGCAGGCCGTGTCGTGGTGGGGGGTCAGCACCACTGGGATGCCCTCATACGCCCCATGAATGCGCCCGGGTTGCGTCACCGGCTGGAAGAGCCGGCGCGGAATGCCGATGCCATCCAGAATGTCCCACGCCCAATCACCCGTTCCAACGTCAAAGCATTGGGTCGTGGTTGCGTTGGTGTACTCATTCACGGGCGCGCCCGTCATCCAGCCGGTGAGCAAATCCGGGATGGTGAGCAGGCGTTGGGCGGTCTCGAGCAGCGGGCTGTGATTACGGACCAGGCTGGCCAGTTGATACAGCGAGTTGATCTGCATGATCTGGATCCCAGTCTGCATGAACACACGCTTGCGCGGGATGCGTTCGAACACCCACTCGGGCATGCCCTGGGTGCGGCTGTCGCGATAGTGGGTGGGATTGGCCAACAGATTCCCATCCCGGTCGAGCAGCGCGAAATCCACTCCCCAGGTGTCGAGGCCGATGGCGTCAATCCGGGCATCACCGCGGGCCGCCCGGGCGATGCCGGTCTGGATCTCCTGCCACAGCCGGAGCACATCCCACTGCAGCGCACCGCGCACATTGACCGGGCCGTTGGGGAAGCGGTGGATCTCTTCGCAGGTCAGGCGCTGTCCGTCAAAGCGGGCGGCCACCACCCGCCCGCTTTCGGCGCCGAGGTCGATAGCGAGGACAGTCTTCATATGCCCCTCACTCCAGCCCCCCATACCCGCTCCCAGCGGGTGAGGGGCGACTCCCCTCGGCTAGCGCACTGCCGTCGCCGCTCGTGCGCGAGGTAACGCGCCCCTCACCCGCGCGCTTCGCGCGCACCCGCCGGGAGAGGGGCATTTCAGCGCACATACGCCGTGGCGTTGCCGCCGTCCACCGTAATCACCCCGCCGGTGGTCTTGGCGCTGCGCGGGCCGGCCAGCCACAGGATCGCCTCGGCGATGTCGGCCGGCGTGACGTTGACTTTGAGCGTGTTGCGCTTGCGATACAGCTCCTCGATCTCCTCGGGCTTGACCCCATAATTGCGCGCGCGGGCTTCGCGCCATTCGCTGTTCCAAATCGACGAGCCCTGGATCACCCCGTCGGGCAGCACGCTGTTGACCCGGATCCCAAACTCGCCGCCCTCTTCGGCCAGGCAACGGGCCAGATGCAGCTCGGCCGCCTTGGCCGCGCTGTAGGCCGAGGCGCCCTTTCCCGCGCCGATGCTGTTCTTGCTGCACACAAAGACCAGCGCGCCGCCCCGGGCCTGTCTCTTCAGCAGCCGGAACCCCTCGCGCGCGACCAGAAAGTAACCCGTGGCCAGGATGTCGATGTTGCGCTGCCAATCGGCCAGGCTGGTGTCCTCGATGAGCTTGCCGCCCGCGATGCCGGCGTTGTTGACGATGATGTCGATCCCGCCGTAGGCCAGCGTCGCGGCCGCAAACGCGCCCACAACCTGTTCTTCGCGGGTCACGTCGCAGGTCACGGCCATGGCCCGCCGGAATCCGTATTTCGCGGCCAGATCGGCGGCCGCCTTGCGGGCCCCCTCTATATTGATGTCAGCGATCACGACATGGGCGCCCTCGGCGATGAAGCGCTCGGCGGTGGCCCGGCCAATCCCGCTCGCGGCGCCGGTGATCAGGGCGACTTTGCCGGCCAGATCGCGGTCGGGCGGGCGCAGCTTGAGCTTGTACAACTCCAGCGGCCAGTACTCAATCCCATACGCCTCGGCCGGGCTCAGGCTCTCAAACCCGCCCACGGCCTCGCTGGCCCCAATCACGCTGATCGCGCGATGATAAAGCTGCCGGCTGACATCCGCCTCGGTCGCGTCCTTGCCGGTATTGATCATCCCCAGCCCGGGCACCAGGATCACCCGCGGGGATGGGTCGCGCAGTTCATCGCCCGGACCTTTGTGCTGCTCGAAATAGGCGGTGTAGCGCGCGACGAAATCCGCCACGCCCTCGCTCAGTTTTGCCCGCAGCGCGGCCGCGCCCTGCTCGGGCGCCCAGTCCACAAACAAGGGCTGGCGCTTGACGTGGACAAGATGGTCGGGGCAGGCCGCGCCCAACTGCGAAAGCTCAGGCGCGCGCTCGCGGCTGACAAAGTCGAGCGTCTCAGGGGCGTCGTCCCAACTCAGGATCGCGCTGCGCTGGGCCGATACCAGCCCGCGCGCCAACGGCAGGACTTCGGCGGCCAGGGTCTCGCGCTCGGCGCGCGATAGGCCGCTCGTCCTGACCCCGCCAAAGACGGCTTTCCCCTGGCGTTGGGCGTTGATGTAGTCCTCGGCCTCGGCGATGATGCGGATCGTAGTGTCGTAGCACTGTTTGGCCGTATCCCCCCAGGTCACCAGGCCGTGTTTGCCCATCACCACGCACTCCACGCCCGGGTGATCGAGCACGCCTTTGGCGATCTGCTGGCTGAGGGTGAAACCCGGCCGGATGTAGTCGACCCAGGCCATCCGCGCCCCAAACACCTTGCGCGCGGTCGCTTCGCCAAACGGCGTGCAGGCCAGGCTGATGAGGGCATCCGGATGGCTGTGATCGACATGCGGAAACGGCAGAAAGGCGTGCAGCAGGGTCTCGATTGATTGGCGCGGCCGGCCTGGCTCGAACGCGGTGTGATTCAAGTAGGCGACCATTTCTTCGTCGCTCATCGCCGCGCGTGACATCAGGGGCAGAATGTCGTTCAGGCGCAGGGCGGCGAAGTCGCGGGCCTTCATCGTCGCCACGTCCGAGCCCGAGGCCTTGACATACAACACCGGCGTCATGCGCCCCGCAAAATCAGCCTGCGCGATCTTGGCGCTGGTGTTGCCGCCGTAGATGTTGATGACGCTCCGATCACGCCCGAGCAGGTTCGAGCGATAGACCAGCCCGTCGAGATCGGGCAGCGCCGAGAAGTCGGTGTCGTTCCAAAGATGTTGCGGCATATGTGAGTGTTATTTCCAGACGGTCTGATACAGATTCAGCCAGTTCTCGCCCATGATCTTGCGTGTGTCGGCCGCTGAATACCCGCGGGCGAGCAGCGCGGCAGTGACATTCGCGCAGGCGCTGATGGATTCAAACCCGACGGTGGGCGGAATGGCGGCGAACGCCTTCAGCGTGTCGGCCGGCAGGCCCTTCAGCGACGCGGCCGCGACCAGCGGATCCATGTCTTCCATGAAGTCCGGCCCCAGCCCGACGTGATCGACGCCCACAAGGTTGACGTAGTGGTCGATCATCCGCACGTAGTCGTCTAGGCTGGCGTTGGGCGAGCAGGTCAGCATGGGCGGGAAGACAACCACGCCGACCATGCCGCCCCGCGCGGCGACCGCCTTGACGGCCTCGTCACTCTTGTTGCGCCGCATCGCGCACAGGGCCAGCGCGTTCGCGTGGGTGAAGGCCACCGGCCCCGCGGACGCGTCGATGGCCTCGCGGGTGGTGCGGATGCCGCAGTGCGACAGGTCGATCAGAATCCCCAGCCGGTTCATCTCGGCGATCGCCTCTCGACCGAAGGCGCTCAACCCCGTGTCTTCGGGCTCCTGGCAGCCGCAGCCGACGAGGTTTCGGAAGTTGTAGGTGAGCTGGATGATCCGCACGCCCAGGGCGTGGTACAGCTTCAGCATGTTGAGGTTGGCCCCGATCGGCTCGGCGCCCTGAAAGCCGGCAATGACGCCGACCCGTCCCGAGGCCTTGGCCGCCCGGATGTCGGCCACGCTTCTCGCCTGCATCAGGATGTCCGACCGCTCGGCGATGACGTTCAACAGGTTGGCCATCAGATTGACGGCCTCCTCGGGGGTATGCCAGGCTGCCACGGTCGCGTTCACGGCCGTGATGCCGCCCGCAAAGAGGCGTGGAAACACGCGCGGATCGAAGAAGTTACTGGCGTTCAGGCCGTCAATGATGATCGACTCATGGTGCAGATCGCGCGCGTTCGGATTGTTCATGGGTGTTCCTTGGTTTCAGGCATGGCGGTGAACTGGTGCCGGCCCGCGTCCGCGCTAACCGCGCGGGTGTTGACGGCCTGTCCGTCGATGTCTGTCCAGCGCAGACCAGCAGGCGTGAGCACCTCGGCGGTCGTACCGTTCGGGATATCAAGCGTGAGGGTCAGCCCGTCTCCGGCCCGCACCCATCCCACGCGGATGTCGCCGTGGGGCGACGGCACAACGCCGCGCGCCCAGCCCAGATCGGCCGGCTGCGGCGCGACCCGAAAGCGGGCGAATCCCGGCTGGAGCGGCGTCACGCCCAGGGTCTCGGTCGTCAGGTCGAAGGTCGGGGTGGCCGAGAACGCGTGGCACATGCTGGTGATTGGGATCAGCGCCCAGCTTTCCCAGAAGGTGCCGCCCTCGGCCAGCATTGGCGCCCAGCGCCGCCGGAGGTTGTCCAGGATTGCGGTGTGCAGGCCGGCCTGGGCCATCGCCCGGTGCAGAAAGTGCATGTAAAACGGCTGGGCGAGGACGACATCGTCTTCCTCGTCAAAGGCGACCTCGGGCTGGCGATCCTTGTCCAGGGCGCGGGTCAGCACCAGGCGGTGTTCACTTAGGACGTGGCTCAACGCGGCCCCCCGGCGTTCGGCGGGCGCGACTCCAAAGGCGAAGACCGCCGCGTTGGTCTGCTGGCTGATCCGCCGGCTCAACCGGCCGCCATTGCGAGCGTCGGCGTAGACCCCCCGCGCGTCGTCCCAAAGCAGAAGGTTGATGGCATCCGTGATGCGTTCGGCCAGCCGGCTCAGGCGGGCCGCCTCGCGCGGCGCGCCGACCCGCGCGGCCATCCCGGCCGCCGCCCGCAGCGCGGCGACAAAGTGGGCGTTCAGGGCCGTAACCTGGCCGGCCTTGTCCAGCTCGGCCCAATCGATCATCACCCAATGCGGCACGTCGGTCAGCAGTTCCTCTGGGTTGAGATGCCGCTCGAACCAGGCCAGGGCCTTGATCACCGACGGAAAAAGCTCATCCAGGATATCCGTTCGTCCGGTGTAGAGCACGTATTGCTCGATGGCCAGAATCCAGTGCAGACAAAAATCCGGGATGTTGAAGAAACTCCAGGCCCCGAAATCCCCCGGGGCCACCGCCGTGGTCAGCCCGTTTTGGCGCTGCGACTGGGCGGTGTGGCGCAGATACTGGGCGGCCAGGCGCGCATCGCCAAACGCAACGTAATTAATCAACGTCTCGACATAGCCATCGCCCACCCACTGGCGCTGCTCGCGCGAGGGGCAGTCCAAATAGGCGTCCTGCATCGATGGCCTGAGCGTGTCGGCGCCCGCCTGCCACAGCCGATTCAGGAGCGGGTCGGAGCATTCGAACGCGCCCCGGGCCTCGACTGGATACCCGCACGTGTTCACCGCAATCGCCCGCGCGCGCAGGGGGGCGCTCAGGTTGCGGAAGGTCACCTGCAGATAGCGGAAGCCGCTCCACTCGAAGCGTTCCCAGGTTTGGGCGCCCTCGCGCAAGGTGTAGCGGTGGGCTAGCCGGATGTCGAAGCCCGGGATGCCCTCGCCCAGGCGCACCCGGCCGTCCTCCTGCAAGCGCTCGTCGCAGACGAAATCGGCCGTCGCGCCGGCCGGGCCGTCCAATTCAAAATGAATGTGCCCTGTGACGATCCGGCCAAAATCGAGCACGATGCTGAGCGCGTGTTCGGCGTCGGCGCGGAAAACCGCGGCGCCGTCCTCGCTCAGCAATGACTCGGCGCCCACGACCTGGCCCTCTCTGAGCGGCTCCAGGCGTTCGCGGGCGAGCTGGGCGGCCACATCCGGCTCGGCCCGTCCGCCAAGGGTCTCGCCGATGGCGACGATCCGAACCGGCTGGGCGATCGCCTCGCGCAGGGCCGGGATGGCCCGCGGGACCATGACCGAGAACGGGGTGATGACGGCGTTGGTGTTGCGGCCGGGCGCGCGCAGCGCTTCGGCCGGCTGCCAGCCCGAGTCATCAAACTGCGGGTCGGCCCAGTCCGTTGGCGCGCGCCGGGCGTCGTAGATTTCGACATAGCCCAGGCTGCCCGAGGGCGTGTTCTGCTGCCAGGCCTCGGACACGAGATGGCGCCAGACCGGGCCGGTATCGAGCCGGATGTCCCCGGCATCGCCTTGCAGAAAAAAACCGCCGCAGCCAAAGGCCCGGGCGGCCTCCCACTGTGGCAGCTCATACCAGGCCGTGTTGCGGCCATACGAATGGGCGAGCGCGGCGATCACGTTCTGGCCGGGCTTCAGATAGGGCGCGATGTCATACGGATCAACGCACTGCCAGGCCGGATTGCTGCGGGCCGGCCCGCGCCCGACCCTGTGGCCATTGACGATGAGCTGATACCGGCCATCGGCCGATGCCCACACCTGCGCGGAGGCCGGGACCTCGATCAGGTCAAACGTCCGCCGGAAATAGACGAAGCGATTCGCCTCGCCCTCGGCGGGCGGGGCGGTGTTGGCAAATCCGGGTTGGCTCAACCCGCGCGCGCGCCAGATCCAGTCGGCGCGCCGGGCAAAGCGGGTGTCCGTCTGCATCTCGGGACGGGGTTCAGACCGCGTAACCGCCTGAGCCAAGCTGGCTTCCGCGCGCCTCGGCCCGTTGGGCCTCGTAGTTGCCGGCCCGGTAAGCGGCGATCGGGTCGGCCGGCACGCCCATCTCCTCGCGGACCGCGATGAGGAGCGGGCGCACATCGGCCCGGAAGGCGTCGGTCAGCAGGCGGTGGGCCTGCAGCACGTCACCAGCAGCCTGGGCGGCGGCCAGGCGCGCGCGCGGGACGATCAGGGCCTTGGCCAGCGCTTCCTGGCAGTTCAGCACCGACTGCAGCATCGGGCCGATCTTGCCCTCGATGTTGTGCGACTGGTCGATCATGTAGGCCACATCCCGGGCCGCCTCGCCGGCAGCCACCAGTTCGTTGTAGATCAGGAAGAGCTCATACGGGTTGACGCTGCCCACGATCAAATCGTCGTCGGCGTATTTGCGGTTGTTGAAGTGAAAGCCGCCCAGACGGCCCTCGTCCAGCAGCGCCGCGACGATCTGCTCGATGTTGACCCCCTGGGCGTGGTGGCCCAGATCGACCAGCACCTGGGCCTGCGGCCCGAGCTTGAGGGCCATAACCAGGGCCATGCCCCAGTCGGCCACATCTGTGCTGTAGAAGGCGGGCTCAAAGAATTTGTACTCGATCATCATCCGCGACCCGCCAGGCAGGCGGCTGTAGGCCACGCCAAGCCCTTGCTCGAAGCGCTGTTTGCGCGCGCGCAGGTCGTCCTGCCCGGCGTAGTTGGTGCCGTCGGCAAACCACAGGCTGAGGATGTCGCTGTTGACCTTCGGCATGATCTCGCAGCACTCGATGATGTGGTCGAGGGCGGCCTCGCGAATCGCCGCGGACGGGTTACCCAACGATCCAAGCCGATAGTCCTCGGACTGGAAGACATTCGGATTGACCGCCCCGATGGCGATGCCCTTTGCCTCGGCATATTGGCGCATGCCGGCATAGTCGTCGTCGGGCGGGCGATCCCACGGGATGTGGATGGCGACGGTCGGGGCAATACCGCACAGGCTGTGGACCAGCGCGGCGTCATCGAGTTTCTCGGGCACGCTGCGGGCTGCGCCCGGCCAGGGGTAGACCTTGAAGCGGGTGCCGCTGTTGGCATACCCCCACGAGGGCGTCTCGATCCGCTGGTGTTTGAGGGCCGCCCTGGCAACCTCGATATCGACGCCGGTTTCGGCAAGTTGTTCGGCCAGAAGGGAATAGCGTTGCGCGTTGGACATGACGGCTTATTGAATTTGCGAAAGATAGCGCCCGTAGATGGCCCCGACCAGGCCGGGATTGTGGACCACCTCGGGCAGGGTGGGCATGATTTCAAGCTGAGCGCGCGGGATGAGCGCCGCGATCCGTTCGGCCAGCGCGAGCGGGTGCAGCGGGTCGTCGGGCCAGCCGATGACGCAGGTTGGGCAGCGCAGCGCGCGCAACGGCTCCATATCGGGCATCGTCCAGTTCATGACGGTGCGCATGGCGGTGGCCAGGCTGTCCGACTGATGCGAGGCGAAGGTTCCGCCGACGACCTCGATGACGTCCTCGGGCCAGAAGAATTGGTCGCGCCAGACCTCGCGCGCGGCGGCCAGAAACGCGGGCAGGCCGAGGGTCTGGATGCGGCCGGCCATCTCAATCATGCGGGGCGCTTCCGAGTTGACTGCGTCGCCAAACGCCGGCACGGTCAGCAGCAGCGCCTGGACCCGCTCAGGGTGGCGCAGGGCGAAGGTCAAGGTGGTATCGGCGCCCATTGATTCGCCGCCGACGATGGCCTTGTCGATGTTCAACGCATCCATCACCGCGGCCATGTCCTCGGCCATCGCTTCGGGGGTGAAGAGCGCCGGATCTGTTACCGGGCTCGAGTCCCCATGCCCGCGCTGGTCGAAGATGACGATGCGATAGCGGTCGGCCAGGGCGGCGAGTTGCCGGCGCACGCCGTGCCGATTGCCGGACAGGCCGTGGGCGAAGACCAGGGCCGGACCGTCGCCGAAAGTCTCGGCCACGATCTCAAGCCCGTCGGAGGGGATCCTCAGGAGTTTGCTCATGGTTTGGGTTTGGGCCGCTGGCGCGGCGCGTGCGGATCAGGCCAGCAGTACGTTGACGCCGCGGGCGCGCAGATCCGTCACCTGGTCCGCGGGCGCGGCCGTATCGGTGATGATCCGCTGCACCTTGTCGATTGGCGCGAAGCTGATGAGGGACACTTCTCCAAATTTCGTGGCATCGACGAGGCCGACCACTTGCTGGCAGCGCTCGATCATTTTGACCTTGACGTTGGATTCCTGCAGGTGCACGTCAGTCAAGCCATGTTCGACCGTGATGCCGCGCGCGCCGAAGAAGCCAATCGTCGCATTGATGCCGGCCAGCATGTCCCAGGCTACCGAGCCGATCAACGACACCGCCGTCATGCGCAGTTGCCCGCCGGTCAGGATGGTGGTGATGTCCGGGCGATTGACCAGCTCGAGCGCGGTCTGGATGCCATTCGTGATGATGGTGATGTCGTGCAGATCGCGCCGGGTGAGCAACGCCCGAACCACATACAGGCCGGTCGTGCTGGCATCGAGGATGATTGAATCGCCCGGGTTGATCAGGCTGGCTCCGGCCTCGCCGATGCGTTGCTTCACCTCGGCGTTGATGGCCACCCGCGCGCCGAAGGTGAACTCGTTGGTGGAGCGGCTGCTGAGCATCGCGCCGCCGCGGGTGCGAGCCAGGAAACCCTCCGCGGCCAGGGTGTTGAGATCCTGTCGCACGGTCACCTCGGACACATCAAGCAGACTGCTCAACTCGGTGACACTGGCCGTGCTGCGCGTCCGAAGGTATTCCAGGATTTTGTCCTTGCGCAGGATCGAGAGGTGGGCAGACACGCCGACATTGTAAAAGGCTTTCGAAATCTTGTCAATATCTTTCGAAAGCGGCGCCTTCTTGACAGATATCGAAAGAAACAGTAAGATATCGAAACCAACCGCCTGATTCAAAAGGAGAAACCCGCGATGGAACATCCACCTTCCTCTGCTCGCCGCGCGAAGTGGCTGGGCGTCGGCATCACCGCCGCCCTGTTGCTTGCCGCCTGCGGCGCCGCCACGCCCGCCCCGACGGCGGCCCCCGCTAAGCCCACTGATGCGCCCAAGCCCGCCGCGACCACGGCGCCCGCTGCGCCGGCTGCCACGACGGCACCTGCGGCGCCAGCCGCGACCGCTGCGCCGGCAGCTACGGCCGTTCCGGTCGCGCCGACCTTCCCGCCCGCGCCTGTCGCCACCGCGGCCAGCCGGCCCGATCTCAAGGGCGAACTGGTCATCAACACCTGGCGCGACATCTCGGCCGATCCGAAGCATCCGTCCTACACGATGTATCTGCTGATGCAGCAGTGGGCGAAGAATCACCCCAACGTCAAGCTCACCCTGCAGCCCATGCTCGGCAACGTCACCGATATCTTCGGCTTCATCACCACCAACCTGCGCTCGAAGACCCTGGCCGATGTCGTGATGCAGTACTTCCCCTCGCCCGCCCAGATCGACGTCGATCTGCAGTATGACTTCACGGCCGACCTGGCCAAGCCCAACCCGTACAGCGCGAACCCGACCTGGAAGGATGACTTCCCGCTCAAGGCCATCGCCTTGGACGGCGTAACGACCGGCGGCAAGACCGTGATGGTGGGCACGACCTTCGTCGGCGACCTGGGCGACACGGCCGTGCTCTACAACATGGACCTGCTCAACAAGGCCGGCATCACCGCCCTGCCCAAGACCTGGGCCGAGCTCGTCGACGCCCAGAAGAAGCTGAAGGCCGCCGGCATCCAGCCCTTCTTCATGCCCACGGCCGGCAACGAGGCCTATGTCTTCTCCTGGTATGTCGGCATCATGACTGACGAGCTCATGCCCGACATCGTCAAGGCCTGCGATGGCCAGGTCGACGAGAAGAAGGACGGGCTGATCAGCCAGAAGGAGGCCGTGTGGTGCATCAAGACCGGCAAGTGGAACGTCAAGGACCCGGGTGTCCAGGCGCTGTTCACCACCTTCAAGGACTGGTCGCCCTACTTCCACGAGGGATACCTCGCGCCGCCCGCCCCAGGCAACCTGTTCACCCAGGGCAAGGTCGCCTTCTACCCGATCGTGCGGCTGAATATGCCCATCATCGAGGGCGATCCTAACGTCAAGTTCAATTGGGGGACCTTCTATCTTCCGTCGCTCAAGGGCGGCACTCCCAAGCGGATTGGCAACGCCGGTCTGGGCTCGGGTTCGCAGTATCTGTTCATCCCCAAGACCACCGTCGAAAAGGGCAAGCTCGACCTGGCCCTGGACCTGCTGCAGTACGTCACCAGCGCCAAGGGCAACGACTACTGGTGCGGTCTGCAGAGCGTGCCGTGCTTCGTCTCGGGCACCGCGCCCGAGAAGGTCTTCGCCGGCAACCCACAGCAGGCCAAGCGCTATAGCGGCTTCATCGATCCGCCGGCCTCGACCTCGCGGGCCAGCTTCATGGACATCAACAACGCATTTGCCCAGGCCAGCACCGTGGCCGAGATCAAGATCTTCCAGGACTACCTCGGCGGGACAGCCACCCTCGATCAGTCTCTGGTCGCCTATCAGAAGCTGCTCGACACCCTGGCCGAGACCGCCGTCCGCCAGCACCCCGAGTGGAAGGCCGACACCTGGAAGTAGTCTGACGGTCGCAACTGGCTATCGGAAGCGATCACCCCCGGCGCAACCGGGGGTGATCGCTTCCAAACCCTCATTCGAAGATCGCCCGACTGGAGTTCCATGACAGCCGCCACACCAAAACTCGCCGGGCCCTCGGGCCGATGGGCGCGCCTCGCCCGCAAAATGTGGCGCAGCCGGGTGCTCTACCTGCTGCTCCTGCCCACCGCCATCAGCCTCATCACCTTCTACTACGGGCCGTTACTGTCCGGGCTGTGGCACTCTTTCCGCTACTGGGATCTCAAGCAGGACATCTTCATCGGGCTTGAAAACTACACCCGCATGTTCGAGGAGACCGCCGCGCTGGCCGCCTGGCGCAACATGGCCGTCATCCTGCTCTCGCAACTGGTCATCGTCTCCAGCATGCCTCTGCTTGGGGCGCTGCTTGTGTTCCGACTCACGGGCGGGCGGATGCAATATCTGTGGCGGATCATCTTCGTGCTTCCGATCGTTGTGCCTGGCACGGTCGTCGTCTTCGTGTGGCGCTGGTTCTATGGCGTCGACGGCGGTTTCAACCTCCTGCTTCGCGCGGTTGGCTTGAGCAGCTGGACCCGGATCTGGCTGGGTGAGATCAGCACCGCCCTGCCCGCCATCATTGCGGTCGGCTTTCCCTGGGTGGCCGGGCTGAATTTCCTGATCTATCTGGCCGCGCTGCAATCCATCCCGGGCGAAGTCATCGATGCTTCCAAGGTTGATGGCGCCGGCCCGATCCGGCGCTTTTTCTCGGTCGAACTGCCGCTCGTCCGCCCCCCAAATCGTGCTCCTCATCATCCTGACCTTCATCTTCTACCTGCGCTCGTTTGACGCGCCGCTGATCATGACCAACGGCGGGCCGGGCACGGCCGGGACGCTGGTGCCTGGTCTGCAGATGTATCGGGCGATCCGGGATGACCTCGATCTGGGCTATGGCTCGGCCATCGGCACCGTTCTCTTTGTTGTCATGATCGCGCTGACCTTTATCAATTTCGCCGTGCGGGCCCGGATTGCGCGGAACGATCAAAAACGCGGGGGGCAGGCATGACCCGGCATCGTTTCCGGTTCGACGGCGGACAGGCCTTCATCCACACGGTTCTCGTCCTGCTGGCAACCTTCACCTTTGTGCCGGTGCTGACCCTCCTTGCGCTGTCGCTCAAGGACACCTATCAGTTCATCAACCAGCCCATCGGCCTGACCTTCCCCCTGGAATGGAAGAACTATGAAATGGCCTGGGCGTTCATGCGCGATCCGCTGGCCCACAACATCATCGTCGCGACCGCCGCCGTGAGCGCCAACTTGTTCATGGCCTCGCTGAGCGCCTATGTCTTTGCCCGCCACGACTTCCCCTTCCGGAATGTGCTGTTTTCGCTCGTTGGGATTCTGCTCTTCGTGCCCGGCACGGTGCTGCTGGTGCCCAACTACGTTCTCATCATCAATCTGAAGGTTCAAAACACGCTGATGGCGCTGATCCTGCCCTATGCCGCCCAGCAGGTCTTCACCCTGGTGGTGCTGCGGACCTTCTTCGAGGAACTGCCTTCGGAGATGTTCGACGCGGCCAAGGTCGATGGCGCGTCTGCCTTCCAGGAATACATGCGGATCGCCATACCGTTGTCCTGGCCGATCATCAGCGCGATGGCGATCTTCCAGGTCTGGCAGATCTGGAACGACTACGCCTGGCCATCGCTGGTCGCCAACTCGAACGAGGCCCGCACGGCCGTCACGGGGCTGATCTACTTCAATGATTTCTCCCGTCCCGAGCCCGGGGCGGGCATGGCCGCTGCCGTGATCGCCGCGGTGCCGATGCTGATCCTGTTCCTGGTCACGATGCGCTCGTTTATCGCCGGGCTGACCGCCGGGGCGGTGAAGGGATAGGCGCGAGGCATGAACGAGCTGGCTGTTTCGACTATTACGTTTCGCGCGCTTGATCTGGCGAGCGCGCTGGACTGGATCGCGGCCGAAGGCTACACGACGGTTGATCTGGCCCTCATCCCGCGCTTTTGCCCGCATGCCGACCCGGTTGCCCTCGACGATGCGGGACGCCAGCGACTGCGTGGCCTCTTCGACGCGCGCGGGCTGCGGGCCGCGACGATGAACACCTGGTCGCTGACCGCTCTGAACGGGCCGGCCGGACCCGCTGTTGAACTCGCCTGGCTGCGCGCGTCGCTCAAGCTGGCTGTGGCCCTGGGCTGCCGGGCGATTTCCGCCCAACCCGGGCGCAAGGCCGAGCCGGAGGCGTGGCTCAGCCAGGCCCGGCTCGTGACTGGCCACCTCGATCAGATCGGGCGCGAGGCGGCTGATCTGGGCGTGCAGTTGCTGGTGGAGGCCCCGCACATGGGCACGCTCGCCCAGACCTTCGATCAGGCCCTGGATTTCCTGGACCTGCTGGGCACCCATGTCGGTGTGACCCTGGACAGCAGCCATATCCGCAACGGTGGGGCGACCCTCGCCCGCGCTCTGGGCGAGTACGGCGGGCGGGTCAAGCACACCCATCTGCGCGACTACCGCGAGGGCAGCATCAACGTGACCCCGGGCGACGGCGACATTGACTATGGCGCGTTCTTCGCGGCGCTGCGCCGGCACGCCTATCGGGGCGACTTTGCGCTCGAGCTCGAGTATCCCAACGCGACGATGGAGGATTGCCGTGCCGAACTGCGGCGGGCGGCCGCTCATCTTCGCCCGCTGATGATCGGCAAAACAACTTTGGCTTGATCGGCATCCCGCGCTCCGCGCGGGATGCCGATCAAGCCGGATCTTTGGACCCCTCCGCCGGAGGAGCAAACATGGACAAACTTCGAGTCGCCTTTATCGGCGCGGGCCGCCATGCCAACGCCAGCCTGTATCCGTCCCTGCGCCTGGCGCCGATAGAGGTGGTTGCGTTGTGCGCGCTGCCGCAGGACGAAGAGACGGCCCGCCAGACCGCCCGCCTGTTTGGCGTGCCAAGGGTCTATCTCCACGTCGATGACCTGCTGCGGGCCGAGCGCGACAACATCGACGCGTGTCTGGTGGCCGTCCAGCCGCCCGACTACTTCGAGCTGGTCCAGCGCCTGCTTGTGGCCGGGCTGCCCCTGTTTTGCGAGAAGCCCGCGGCGGGCTCGGTCACCCAGGCCCGCGCGCTTGAGGACGCCGCCCTGCGGGCCGGCATCGCTGTCCAGGTCGGGTTCATGAAGCGGCATGCCGCGGCGTATCGGCTGGCCCGCACCCGTATGAGCGCTTCCGACTTCGGCCCGCCGACGTCGTTCTACGGCAAGTTCGTGGTCGGCGGCGGGTTGTATCCCGACGAATACACCTATCTGGTCGACAACCCGATTCACCTGGTCGATCTGGCCCGCTATTTCATGGGCGAGGTCGCCGATGTCAAGGTTCAGCGGGCCGAGTGGCCCGGGCCCTCATGGTCGTATGCCGTGTCGCTGCGCTTCGAGTCGGGGGCGGTTGGGCTGCTGAACTTCGCCACGACCCAGTCCTGGCGCCAGCACAACGAGTACGCCGAGATCACCGGGGCGGGGCGTTTTGTGACGGTCGATAATGTTGTGCGTTATCGGTATTATCCGCCCGAAGGCCCGGGCGAGGCCTGGGAGCCCAACTTCACCGTGCCGGCCGACCGCAACAACTCGCTGTTGCTCATGGGCTACGCGGCTGAGCTCGCCCATTTTGCGGAGGTGGCCAGCGGCGCTGCTGCCCCCCTCGCCACCCTGACCGACGCCCGGCGCGCGCTGGAGTTGATCGATCAGATCTACGTCGCTGGTGGCGGCGTGCTCGACCCCGGCCAGACGGCCGGGGCGTGGTAGGCGCGGATTGCCCCTGTCTGAATCACCGACGACACGGACGCTGCGGATGACCCGGAAGCGCACACGTGTCAAATCAGAGATGCCGGTCGGCGGCGCTTCCAGCAGGGCCGGGCATGGAGCGCGGGCATCTTGCCCGCGCGTCGCGGCTAATCACGGCGTGAATCGGTGTTCCCCCTTGTCGCGCGGGCGTCCCGGTCTGAATCACCGAGAACACGGAGGCTGCGGATGCCACTGCCGAGCGCGCCGCAAGCGCGTGAGCGCATTTTCGCGTCATCTGCAGCTTCCGTGTTCTCAGTGATTCAGACGCGCGTGGCATCCGTGATCAATTGTCCGCGGCCAAATACTCCGCGTCCTCGGCCGACAGCGCCACATCCCCGGCAGTCATGGAGTCCGTTAGTTGGGCAAGGCTGGCCGGCCCGATGACCGGCACGGTTGGGAAGGGCTGGGCCATCAGATACCCCAGCACGAGCTGGGTGAGAGACAGCCCGGTCTGCGCGCGCAGTTCCCGCAGGCGGGCGTAGCGGGTTCGGTTGACTGGATCGGCATATGCCCCGTCGCGGAAAGCACCGGCTGAGCTGATCGCGCCAGCGTCCAGCTTGTGGAAGAAGCCATGCGCCTGCGACGTGTAGGGCGCGGCCGCGAGCTGTGTTTGGGTGTGCAGGCGGGCCATGGCGGCGTCCATCGCGACCAGGGTCGGATCGCCCAACGCTTTATGATTTACCGCGGCCAGGCTCCACATCATCTGGTTGGCCCTGAAGCCTTGCAGACCATGGGATTGGGCATACGCCTGCGCGGCGGCGATCCGCTCGGTCCGCCAGTTCGAGCAGCCAAAGTGCTTGATGCGGCCGGCGGCGACCTGGGCGTTGAGGGTCTCGATGATTTCCGTGACCGGCCTGGACTCGTCATCGCGGTGGAGGTACCACAGATCGAGGGCGTCGACGCCCAGGTTGCGCTGGCTGGCCTCAATATCGGCGGCGATGTCGGCCGGGGCGAGGCGTGGCACGCCCATTCTGGCGAGGTCGGGGTGGACGCCTTTGGTGGCAATGATGAGGCGGTCACGCCCGTTTCGTTGGCGCAGCCAGGCCCCGATCGTCTTCTCGCCGATGCTGCGCTCGCCCGGGCGCCAGTCGGCGTAGACCTTGGCGGTGTCGATAAAGTTGCCGCCGGCGTCGGTGTAGGCGTCGAGTAGGCGGAAGGCGTCGGCTCGCGCAATCGCGGCCCCGAACTCGGCTGTGCCGAGGCAGAGGGCCGCGACGGTCAAGGTTGTGCCGGGGAGGGTGAGCGCGCGCATGGGGCGAGTTTACGCGGGAAGCGGCCAGGCCACTGCTCAGGAGTCATGAAATGATCAGGGCGCGCGGGCCGGCTTCTGGGGATAATCGCCGGATGCCCAAAGCCTTTGAGATCGGCGTCTACTCCTTTGCCGAACGCACCCCCGACCCGGTCACCGGCGCGCTGATCGACCCGGCCGAGCGCCTGCGCAACCTGATCGAGACCATTGAACTGGCCGACCAGGTTGGCCTCGATGTCTTTGGCGTCGGCGAGCATCACCGCCCGGACTTCGTCTCATCTGCGCCAGTCGTCATCCTGGCTGCCGCCGCAGAACGGACGAAGAACATCCGGCTTTCCACGGCTGTCACGGTGCTCAGCTCGGAAGATCCCGTCCGGGTCTTCCAGCAATTTGCCACCCTCGATCTGCTCTCGAATGGGCGGGCCGAAATCATGGCCGGGCGGGGCTCCTTCATCGAGTCGTTCCCGTTGTTTGGCTACGACCTGCATGACTACAACGATCTGTTCGCCGAAAAGCTCGAGCTGCTGCTCGCCCTGCGCGACTCGGAGCGGGTGAGCTGGCCCGGCGGGCACCGCCCGGCCATTGACAATCTGGGGGTATATCCGCGCCCGATTCAGAATCCGCTGCCGGTCTGGGTGGCTGTCGGCGGCACGCCCGAGTCGGCCGAGCGGGGTGGCTTGCTCGGCCTGCCCATGGCCCTGGCCATCATCGGCGGGATGCCCGAGCGCTTCGCCCCTTTCCTGCAGATCTATCGCGCCGCCGCCCGCCAGGCCAGCCATGACCCCGCGCTCTTGCCGATCGGGATCAACTCACATGGCTTCATCGCCGAGGACTCGCGCAACGCCGCCGATGAGTATTTCCCCCGCATGCAGGTGGTGATGAACAAGATCGGCCGCGAGCGCGGCTGGTCGCCGCTTACCCGCCAGCAATTCGAGGCCTCGCGCACCCTGCGCGGCTCGGACTTCGTCGGCAATCCCGACGAGATCATCGAGAAGACCCTTTTTCAGCATCGCATCTTTGGCCATCAGCGCATGCTGCTGCAGCTTGGGGTGGGGACCATGCCGCATGCCAAGGTAATGAAGGCCATCGAGCTGCTTGGGACCAAGGTTGCCCCCGTTGTGCGGGCCGAGATCGCACGCAGTTAACATCGCAAGCAAACCCCACGGCGAAGCCGGGGTTTGCTTTGAGCTTTGTCCGAGTCCGCCGATAAGCCGGATTCTGTCATATCGCCCCCTTGCGGGAACGACGGGACCGTCATCTCTCTGGACCACGCATTGCTGCGGGCCTCAAGCCGCCTACCTGCGCATCAGCGGGCCGCCTCATCTGCGCGTTTTGGCGTTGCTCCGGGTGGGGCTTGCCAAGCCGCGACATCACTGCCGCGCTGGTGAGCCCTTACCTCGCCTTTTCACCCTTGCCGGAGCTTGCGCCCCGGCGGTTTGTTTTCTGTTGCGCTTTCCGTCGCATCACTGCGCCTGGCCGTTAGCCAGCACCCTGCCCTGTGGAGTCCGGACTTTCCTCCGCCGTCGCGGTTTCCCGCGCCGGCCGCGACGATCTGGCGAACTCGGACGCCGTTCATTATCGTTCAGGGTGCTAAAATTCCTAAGAACTGCCAACAAAACCGCCTTTCGAGGCGATATCCCCCGGCGTACGCCGGGGGATATCGCCTCGAAAAAACGGTTCTGTTAGGAGTTCTTAGCAACCCTGATTCATCCATCTGATTCATTCCACACCGGAGCGCTTTCATGTCCGACCCGAACGAACTCTACGATGTCACCATCATCGGTGCCGGCCCGACCGGCCTGTTTGCCGCCTTCTACGCCGGCCTGCGCGAGATGAAGTGCAAGATCGTCGACGCCCTCGACGAGGCCGGCGGCCAGTTGACCGCCCTGTATCCCGAGAAATTCATCTACGATGTGCCGGGTTACCCCCGCATCCAGTCGATCGACCTGGTCAAGAACATGGTCACCCAGGCCAACACCTTCCCGCCCACCATGTGCCTGGGCGAGCGCGTGCAGACCATCACCCGCCAGGAGGATGGCACATGGCTGCTGACCACCAACAAAGGCACCCATCACACCCGCACCCTCGTCATCGCCGCGGGCGTTGGCGCCTTCCAGTCCAAGAAGCTGCCCGGCCCCGAGTTTGTCCCGTATGAGGGCAAGGGCCTGTTCTACTCGGTCAAAGAGAAGGCCGCCTTCCGCGGCAAGAACGTCCTGATCGTGGGCGGCGGCGACAGCGCCGTCGACTGGGCCCTCAACCTCAAGGACTACGCCCGCAAGGTCACCCTCATTCACCGCCGCGATGAGTTCCGCGCGCATGGCGCCTCGGTCACCCAACTCATGGGCTCGCCTGTCGAAGTCAAGCTCTTCTACGAACTCAAGTCGGTGGCCGGCAACGGCAAGATCGAGTCCGCGGTGATCTTTGACAACCGGACCAAGGCCGAGACCACGATCCCGGCCGACGCTGTGATTCTGACCCTTGGCTTTAGCGTCGACCTCGGGCCGATCAAGACCTGGGGGCTGGAGATGGTGGGCAGCCGCTTCATCAAGGTCAACAGCAAGATGGAGACCAATCTGCCGGGTGTCTATGCCGCCGGCGACATCAGCGCGGAGGAAGGCATTGAGCCGCTCAACCTGATCGTCGATGGCCTGGCCCAGGGTACTCGGGCGGTCAACTTCGCGTATCAGTATCTGCACCCGGGCTCGAAGGCCTTCCCCGGCCACAGCTCGGAGAAGAAACTCTAAAGGCCATCCGGAAAATATCACGCGAGAACGCCATCCCCGCCCGCAGCGCGGGGATGGCGTTCTCGCATATGACTTCAATGCGCATCGCCGAACTGAACTGGATGCAGGTTGAGGCCTATCTGGGCCACGACGACCGGGCTGTGCTGCCGCTCGGCTCGGTCGAGCAGCACGCCTATCTCAGCCTCGCCACCGACGCCATCCTGGCCGAGCGCCTGGCGACCGAGGCGGCCGAGCCGTTGGGCGTGCCGGTCTTCCCGGTCGTCGCGTATGGGCTCACCCCCTACTTCAGCGCCTTCCCTGGCACGGTCACCCTGCGGGTAAGCACCTACGTGGCGGTGATCCGCGACATCCTGGACAGCCTGCATCGGAGCGGCTTCCGGCGCATCGTCATCGTCAACGGCCACGGCGGGAACAATCCGGCCAGCGCCGCGGCCGATGAGTTCGTCCTCGACCATCCCGGCATGCGGATTCGTTTCCACAACTGGTGGAATGCGCCCCGCGCCTGGGCCCAGGTCCAGGCCATCGACCCGGTCGCCTCGCACGCGTCATGGATGGAGAACATGCCTTGGACGCGCCTGGCTGGCGTCGCCATGCCGGACGTCCAGAAGCCCATGTCTGATCTTCAGGCCTTGCGCCAGGCCGACCCGGTGGTCACCCGGGCCCTGCTGGGCGATGGCAACTTCGGCGGGCGCTACCAGCGTCCGGATGAGGACACACTCCGCCTGTGGCAGACTGGGGTGGACGAGACCCGGGCGTTGATCGGTGAGGGTTGGTGACGTTGATAACGTTGATAACGTTGATAACGTTGATAACGTTTATCGTTCAACGTTCCTAACCAACGTTATCAACGTTACCAACGTTTGATCAGGTGGATAAAGTGTGATCAGGTTCGCTGGACAGACCGCCATCGTGACCGCGGCTGCGCACGGCTTCGGGCGGGCGATCGCCCTGGGCTTCGCCCGCGAGGGCGCGCAGGTGTGGGGCTGCGACCTGCTCGAGGACGAACTTGCCGAGACCCGCGCCCTTGCGGCCGGCCTGCCCGGCGCGATCGAGGTCCGGCGAGTTGATGTCACCGACCGCCCGAGGGTGCTCGCCTTTGCCGCCGAGGCCCGCGCGGCGACGGGCCGGATCGATATTTTGGTCAACAACGCCGGGGGTGTGTTGGGCCAGGTCGGCCAGCCGCTCGAGCATGTGACGCCCGAGCAGTGGCAGGGCATCTTCGACGTTAACGCGAGCGGCCCGTTCTGGTTTGCCCAGGCGGTCGCGCCGGCGATGAAGGCGGCCGGGCGCGGGCGGATCATCACTATTTCGAGCGGGGCCGGGTTGGGCATCAGCCTGACCGGGATCCAGGCCTACGCCTCGGCCAAGGCCGCCTCGATCGCCCTCACCCGCCAGCTCGGGCATGAGCTGGGCCCGTTTGGCATCACCGTCAACTGCGTCGCGCCGGGGTTTGTGCGCTCCAACCCGGCCAGCGAGAAGCAATGGCAGAGCTACGGCGAAGCCGGCCAGCGCGCCCTGGTCGAGGGGATCGCCCTGCGCCGCCTGGGCACGCCCGACGACATCGCCAACGCGGTGCTGTTCTTCGCCTCCGACGCCGCGGCCTGGGTGACGGGGCAGACGCTGTCGGTGGATGGGGGGCGGTGAATCTCGGACGGCAGCGCGCACGCAGGATGACTCAGGAGTGGGTGCTCCTGGCTGGCCTCATGGTCCTGCTGCACGCTTTCCTCTTTCTCGCTTGGGCTGCGCTCAACCCCGGCAGGAGCACGCCGACCGCGGCGATTGTCGCGCTGATGCTTGCGTATGTAATCGGGCTGGCTGCCATCATCGTTGTCTTCTTCCGCCGCGTTCAGCGTGCAGGGTCGCCTCCCGAATTCCGAGTGGCGCGCGAGCGAGGCCTGGCCGCCACCGCCCAGGTGCTGGAAATCGCGCCAACCGGGTGGCATACGAAACAAGGTTCCTCGGTATCGTTCACCTGGCGGCCGATTCGGCGCGAGTATCAAATTCGACTCAACGTCACACCCCCGGGCGGAGACGCCTATGAAGTCAATATCGCGGAGTACTTGACGTCTGATCACTTGCCGGCGGCGGGCGCGGTCGTCCCGGTCCGCATCCACCCCCAACGTCCGGAGATCGTCGTTCTCGATGAGCAGACGGGCCGCGCTAAGCGCCCGCGGCATACCCTTGATCAGGCGCTGGGGTTGTTGGAGGTGCCGGGCAAGGCCGCTCCGACAGATGCCGTCGTGAAGGATCTGCTGGTGGAACGTCGGAAGCGGTAGTCCCCGGCGGAGCCGGGGACTACCGCTTCCGACAATCCGTTATGACGGGGCAAACTGGAGGTAATCATGGCAGAGAACAAGACCAAACAGACCGATGTCAACGCGATGGAACACCTCGCTTCGATCACCGACGCCGCGCGCCGCGCAGACTGCGCGATCATCGACAAAATGATGCGCCGGGTGACACGCCACAAGCCGCGCATGTGGGGGCCCACCATCATCGGCTATGGCCGCTATCACTACACCTATGCGAGCGGGCATAGCGGCGAGTCCTGCCTGGCCGGGTTCGCCCCGCGCAAGGGCGACATCAGCATCTACTTCTCTCCGGAGTATCCGGATCGCGACGCGCTTCTGGCCCGGCTGGGCAAGCACAAAATGGGGAAGGCCTGCCTGTACGTCCGCCGGCTGAGCGACATCGATCTCGGCGTGCTCGAGGAGATGGTGGCGGCCTCGGTCGCCGAGGTCAAACGGCGCTACGGGGAGGCCTAGAACGCTATATTCCAGCGACGAGGGCATGCTGCCCCATCGAGGAAAATGAAAGCAATTGTCTGTTCCCGTTACGGCCCGCCCGAAGCGCTCCGGCTCGCCGACGTTGCAAAGCCGGTCCCGGCCGATGACGAAGTTCTGATCAAGATTCACGCAGTGTCGGTCAATCGGTCCGATTGGGAAGGGTTGATCGGCGAACCCCTGTATGCCCGCCTGGGCGGGCTCTTCCGCCCGAGCCGCCCCATCCTCGGCTCCGATATTGCCGGACGGGTTGAATCGGTCGGTAAGGCGCATACCCAATTCCGTCCTGGCGATGCGGTGTTTGGCGACATCCTCGCCCGCCTCGGCGGGTTCGCCGAGTATGTCTGCGCGCGGGGAAACGCCCTGGCCCTGAAGCCGGCCGGCCTGACCTTTGCGCAGGCGGCCGCGCTGCCTCAGGCCGCGGTGATCGCGCTGCAGGGGATTCGCGACAAAGGTCAGATTCAGCCTGGGCAACGCGTCCTGATCAACGGGGCTGGCAGCGGGGCGGGCGCGTTTGCGCTGCAGTTGGCCAAACAAGCCGGGGCCGAAGTGACCGGGGTGGACAACGCCGGCAAGCTCGACTTCATGCGCGCGTTGGGCGCCGATCACGTCATCGACTACGCCCGAGAGGACTACACCGCCGGCGGAGAGCGCTACGACTTCATCCTCGACCTCGTCGCCTATCGCTCGGCCCTCGCATACGCCCGGGCGCTGCGACCCGGCGGCAGCCTCTATGTGGTGGGCGGGTCCGCTGCCACCCTGCTCCAGGTCGTGTTCCTCGGGCCCTTAATCCGAAGGGCCACGGGCAAGCGGGTTGCCGTGCTCATGGTCCGGCCGAATCGCGCAGACCTGATCGCAGCCGCCGAGCTTGTTCAAACGGGAATGCTCAACCCAATGATCGACCGGCAGTATCCGCTGAGCCAGGTTCCGGAGGCCCTGCGCTACCTCGGGGATGGGCGCGCCCGGGGCAAGCTCGTCATTGACGTGGGCGGCGCCGACGAAACCTGATCGCCCAACGCGCAACCTACACCTATCCCTTCACCACCTTGCGCAGCTCCTCGCCGTTCTTCTTGAGGAAGTCGTGGAGGATGTTGATATCGGTGCCCAGGCTGAAGTGGCGCACACCCATGTCCTGGAAGCGTCGCGCGTCATCGGGCGAGCCAATCTCGGCTCGGGGCGGGATGCCCATCCGCAACGCGGTCTCGAAGACCTTCTTTGCGGCCGCCTTGACTTCGGGATGATTCCGCTCGCCGGCTCGGCCGATGCTCATCGAGTAATCGCTCGGCCCCCACTGGACCATGTCGATGCCTGGCACGGCCAGGATCTCTTCCAGATGTTCGACCGCCGCCTTCTTCTCGATCATGATCATCACGATCACGTCGCGGAGCGCCTGAACATAGGCGGGTGAGCCGGCCTCGCCCATCAGCGCGAAGCGGCGGGGCGCGGCGCTGTTGACCCCGCCGTCAGTCGGCGTCTCGGGGCGCACGAGACGCACGCATTCGGCCGCCTCGGCCGCCGAGCGGCAGTCGACGAAGTTGACCCCCTGAAAGCCGGCCCCGATCGCGCGCTGGGCCACCCAGCCCTGGGTCTGCTGATCGGGCTTGATGATGCAGGCCATGTCGAACAGCTCGACGGCCCGGGCGTAGTTCTCCAGATCGTGCAGGTCGTAGTCGCCATACTCGGCCAGGAACTCAACGTAGTCAAACGCGCCGGTATGGCCGATGACCTCGACCAGCTCGGGCCAGACGCTGGTCGTCCGGGTGCCGAACGTCGGTTGGCCGGCCTTCATCTTGTCTCGAAAAATGTTCTTGCGCATGAGGGTCTCCTTGTGGGCCGGCATTGTAAATGGTTCGTCAGGTTTGATCAGGTGGGTAAGATGTGGTCAGGTGGGAAAGGTATGGTCAGGTGGGTAAGGTTTGGTCAAGTGGCTCACCTGATCAAACCTTACCCACCTGACGAACGCGGCCGGCCACGTTGTCGTATACATAGGTATGGGCGGTCTGGCTCGTTCCGCCGGTCGTATAGCCGGCCGAGCGGTCGCCCATCGCCGTCAGAATCACGGACGACACGGACGCTGCTGATTGCGCGGAGGCGTCTGAGCAACTGGGGACGAGTGCTTTCGTGCCATCTGCAGCGTCCGTGTACTCCGTGATGCGTTGATCGGGCGCGTCCGCCCAACTGGCTTGGGCGGGCCAGTTGGGCGAACCAGTCCCAAGGATGTTGGTGCGTTGGCTAATGTCACCTCACTGTTGGACTTGCGCCGACTGACCTCGATATCAACGCAAAACGCACATATGTTCATCCTAAAGACAAGTAAGGCTATTTCAGCACTGGTTTCGCCAGGCACTCAGTCATCTTGCGATCCACCTCCATAATCACCTTGTTCAGCGCCTCGCCGGTCATATTTGGACCCATGTTGGCAGCGACCATCGTGGTGTATTCCTGATAGCGGGCGAAGTAGATACACAGACCTTCGTCGCAGAGCAAGTACTGCTGATCCGCGACGCCGCTGCGGTACACAGTTGCTTTCGGAGCAAGAGATTCAGACCTGGGCCATCCGAGATCGTGCTCTTTGCGTTGCTCGAAGTCGCGTTTTGCCCCATTGGCATTTGGGAACCTTGCGACCTTGTATGTTGTGGGACCCTCTACGTAGTACACTCCTCGGTAGGCATTGTCGACGATCGGCGCACTTGATCTGTTGACAGAAGTCGAGTTCCCCCCAGGGGGAAAGGCCTCCAGTCCGATCACCAAGTCTCGCGTAACGCAATCGCGGTCTGGGGCCCCAGGCCCCAGGGCGCAGGCAACCAACAGCGCGAACCCAAGCAGGAATTTCCGGTTAGTCATGGTAGGCATTAGGGCGCTGCCTTATGCTCGAAGCGATCCACTGGTGAGCTCGAAATGTCGATGGCGTCTTCTGCCGGCCCTGATCCGCCTCGATGGGCCATAAGATGCGCTCGTCCCGAAATCGCCACGGTAAGCGCAGACACGGTCGCGTTGCCTCGGGTCGCTCCATAAAGCTCATATCCCAATCGGACCGCATAGGCATCGTCGACAGTGTCGCCAAGAGGCCAGATGCCAGGAAGCATTGGCCCAGGCCCTGCTTTGCCAATCGGCCGCGGATTTGCCGCGATCGGGCCGACTTCGCAGGGCGTCTTACCGCTACAGGCTACCACGCAATAGTCGTATGCCTGCGCGCCTCCGGCACCTATGGCGATTTCCGCCCTAGTGAACCCCAGGGCAGCGCCGAGAAACCCATACGCAATATTCCCTGGGGTTGAATACTCAAACCACTTCCCGCCGATAACAAGCTCCGGCCCAAGCTGGCTTTCCATTTCGATTTTGATGTCCCATGGCGCGCCGTTTTGGACCAGCGTTATGAACAAATAGAACGCCAGCACCTTCCTAAGGCAGCCGAGAATATCGCACGGGTTCTTATTGAAGCTCAAGATGCTTTGCGCTATCGGTAGATTCTGCATCTGGTTCATGAACTTTACGAGCCATTTCGTGACATCATAGCCAGAACTCGCCGATTTCAGTTTTGGCGGTCCCGGAAGGATGCCACCGCTCGAGCCATTGCTTCCGCCACTCGATCCACCCCCGCTCGAGCCACCACCGCTCGATCCGCCACCACCCGTGTAGGTGTAACCGCCAAGGCAAGCTCCCCCACAGCTTTCGTATGCTTCTGATCTCGATGCCCGCTTGGATCCGTGAACCTGAGCGGATTATTCGCCATGGCCGTGTAGCGATTCAGGCTCTGGGGGTCGGCCGGGTTCGGCACGATGCTGTCCGGGCTGATGAAGCGCGCCGTGACGGGCATGAAGAAGCGGGCGTTGAAGTCGTAGAGCCTGCCGGCCTGTGCCTCGTCCAATCGCCGCTGATTCTGCCATTGGAAGTCCGTCGGCATGGTCCCGCTCATCATGCTGGCCGAGCCCCAGACGTAGTAGCGTTCTTGCGACAAAACGTTGCCGGCCGCGTCGGTCGCCAGCGAAGCGCTGCCCAGCCTGTCGCCATGCAGGAACGTCACATTTGCCCCCACCCGCATCGCAATCCGCGCGCCACCGAAGAAGTAATACGTCGTCGTCAGGCGCAGCGTCCCGCTGATCTGCACTTCGACTGAGCCACCGATATAGACCGTTGTGATCGCGCCGTCGTTCTTACTGACGCGGGCGCCATCGGCGTCATAGACCCAGGCCGTGTTCTTCGTTGACGCGGTCACGCTGCCCAGCCGGTTCTGGGCATCCCAGCTCTGGGTATACGTCACGCTCGCGTCCATCCAGGTGGTCATGTTGCCGTTTGCGTCGTAATTGTAGTTCCCGTCCAAAGCGCTGCTGCTCGTGATCACCGCGTGCGGCCGGACGCTGCTCGGCCCCGAGGCCGAGTAGCCCTGGACCATCCCCGCCTTGCTGGTCATGTTCCCCAGCCCGTCGAACGTCCACGCGCTCGAGAAGTTCGGGAACTCGCCGCCGCTCGCCGATCCGCTGATCAGCCGGTTCAGGTCGTCGTAGGCATACGTGTGGTTGGTATGGCCTGACCCGCCGACGGTGTAGCCCGCCGAGCGGTCGCCCATCTCCGTAAGGTTCCCCAGGTTGTCAAACCAGTAGACCAGGTTAAGTTGCGTCGCCGTCGTCCCGCCCGTGCGCTGGTCGTCGTAACAGTTGCCCGCCGCGGTCGGGCCGACGCAGATCTGGCGCAGGCGCCCGAACTGGCTTGTCCCAAATGCCGCTGGCGTGTCGACCCCGAAGTAGTTGGTGAGCTGGCTCAGTCCGTTGGCCAGTTGGATCTCGCTCGGCTTACCCAGGTAGTTGTAGAACGCCCCGTTCACATACCCCTGGCTCCCGCTCAGCGCGTAGGCCTGGCCCAGGCTGTTGTAGCTCGGGGTCAGCACCTCACCCGTCAGCAAGGTCGAGGTCAATGCCCGGTTGGCTGAGTCGTAGCTGGCCTGGGTGTCGTAGTTTTCCCCGCCGATACTCCGCCGGTCCAGGGTCACCCGCCCGCGCGCGTCATGGGTCGTCGCGATCGTGTTGTTCAGCGCGCCGCCGACATAGGCCTCGGCCCGCGTCCGGCGGCCCTTGCTCAGCCCATACCCGGCTTCGTCGTAGTAGCGCTTCTCCAGTGTCCAGCTCGCGTTCGGATCGCGGGTTTCGATCGGCCGGTTCAGCGCGTCAAACAAGAACTGAACCTGCTGCCCGCGCGCGTCGGTCTGTACGGTCAAGTTGCCGTTCCCGTCGTACTGATACCCCCACACGCCCATGTCCGGGTCGCGCATTCCCAGCTTGCGGCCCAGCAGGTCATACGTGATGGTCGTCGTGTTCCCCAGCGCGTCCACCAGCTTGACCAGGTTGCCTTGGTAGTCGTAGGCATACGTCGTCGCCTGCGAGATCGTCGCGTTGGACAGATACTCGGTAACGGTGATGAGCTGCCCAAAGGCGTCGGCCTCGCGGGCCGAGGGCTTCCCGTTCGCGTCCGTCGCGATCGTCTTCCAGCCCTGATAGCTCAAGGTGCTGCTGTAGAGCGTCGTGGTGAACGAGCGGGCTTCATCGACCACCTGCCTTCCCAGCGCGTCATACGCCGGCGCGCTGTAGGTCGGGATGCTCGCCCAGGTCGGGGTGACATACCCCGTCCCGGCCAGACCGGAGGCCTGATACGACCCGCTGGCATAGCGGGTCTGGCCCAGCCCGTCCATCAGGCCCGAAGTCAGCAGGCGGTAGCCGGCCGTCGTGTCGTTGACCTGCGCTTGCAGGTTACGCCCAAAGCCGTCGACCAGTTGGTGCGACTCAAGATATACCCCGCCCGAGGTAAGCTGGCGGCTCAGCACCCGGGCCGGCCGCTCGAGGTTGTAGTAGTAGAACTCCTGGGTGTTGCCCGTGTCAAGCGGCAGCGTCACCTGTGCGCCGGCCGTAGGTGTCATAGCTCAGGCTCACCACCTGCCCGTTCGCGTCGGTCACCTGCAGCACGTTGCCCCAGCCCGGATCCATCACCGTCAGCGCGCTCATCCGCGGTTGGCCGCTCTGCGCCGCCGGCAGGGTCACGGTCTGGGCATAGCCGTAGAACAGGTGATAGCTTGTGTTGGTCGTCTGGGTGTTTGCGTCGGTCACGCTGATGGGTCGGCCATAGGCGTCATAACTCGTCGTCGCTTCATAGCGGGTGTAGTCACTCCACGACACAAACGTCGCATAGCTCCGCGAGGCGGTCATGTTCCCCTTGGTCGGAGTCGCCCCATACGCCAAGCCGTCATAGGCGAACTCGCTGAAGGCTTTGAGTTGGGCCACGCCGCCTGGGGCCGTTCCCTGCCACAGCTTCTTGTTGAGCGGCTTGTCCAGAATCCAGGCCGTCGTCGAATAGGCAACATTACTCCCGTCGATGAAGACGTTCTCGCTCATCCGGTCGTCGGCGCTCGTCGTGACGTCGCCAAACTGCTTTTCGAAAAGCACGTTGCCAAACAGATCGTAGGTGTAGCCGGTCTGGGTCGTCTTGGTTGGGGCCTGGGCGCTGCCATACAACGTATTGGTGATCAGGTTCGGGGCCACGAAATACGCCGCGGTCAGCCCGATGCTGGCCGTGATCGAATACACAAACTGGGTTTCGGCCCGGGTCAGGGCCGCGCCTGCCGCGCTGATCCGGCGGGTCTCATAGGCCTTGCCCCGCAGCCACTTGTAGTCCAGGCGTTGGATGCCGTCGCTGCCCGTGACATACCACGTCACCGGCCCGGCGTTGGCCGGCCCCGAGCCGGTCCGATCGCCGTTCACCCCGCGGTAGAAGCGGGTCTCGGTCTTGTCGCCGTTGGCGTCCGCCACCGTCACGACCTCGTGCCCGCGGAAGTCGTTCCAGTCCAGAACTTTGCCCGCTTCGAGAGGCGCGCCGTTACGTTCGGCCGGCACGGCGGGGGTCGAGGAAATGTTGGTTCTACGGGTGGGGAACATCCATAAATAGCCGCCAATATCCTGTCCATCCTGCCCATCCATGTTTAGTCTGTCGCGCGCGGTGCATATTCGCGCAATCCGTGTCATCTACGAATCAATAGTTCAGGCGCTCGAGCCCCCTTGCCGGCTGAAGCCTGCGCTCCAACGTTCAACACTCATTCCTAATCAAACCTTATCCACCTGACCAAACCTTATCCACCTGATCAAACCTTACCCACCTGGCCAAACCTTATCCACCTGATCAAACCTGACGAACCCGTCCGCGAGATCGCCAGTGGGAAAATACCCCCATGCCCACTCCAGCCCCCAAATTCGGAACCCTCGCCATCCATGCCGGCGAAAACCGTGACCCGGTCACCAACGCTCACAACACGCCGATCTACCAAACGGCGACCTTCACCTTCGAAACGGCCGAGGACATGATCCAGGCTGTGGCCGAGCCGCTCGATCACTTCTTCTACTCCCGCACGGGCAATCCCACCACCGCCGTGCTGGAGAAGAAGCTGGCCGCCCTCGAGGGCAGCGAGGAAGCCCTCGTCACCTCATCGGGCATGGCTGCGGTCGCCATCGCCGCGATGATCTCGGCCAGGGCCGGTGATCACATTCTGGTCGACGAGGACTTGTTCGTCATCAGCCGCGAGTTCTTCTCAAAGGACTGCCCGGCGATGGGGGTCGAGGTGAGCTTTGTCGATGTGCGGCGGATGGAGACCGTCCAGGCCGCGCTGCGGCCCAACACCAAAGTCCTTTTCGCCGAGAGCGTCACCAACCCGAACATGCGCGTCGCCGATGTGGCCGAGCTGCGCCGCTTGTGCGACGCGCACGCGCTCACCCTCATCATCGACAACACCTTCCTCAGCCCGTATCTCTTCCGGCCGATCGAATCGGGGGCCGACCTGGTCGTGCACTCGGCGACCAAATACCTGAGCGGGCACGGCGACACCGTTGCCGGTGTGCTGGCCGGCCGGCGCGACGATGTCCGGCGCGGGCGCTTCAAGCTCGACTCGTTTGGCCAGTGCATCAGCCCCTTCAACTCGTGGCTGCTCCTGCGCGGCGCGCGGACCTTGCCCCTGCGCATGCGCCAGCACAACGCCAACGCGCTGGCCCTCGCCCAATTCCTGGAGGCCCATGAAAAGGTGGAGTGGGTGCGTTATCCCGGCCTGGCCTCGCATCCCGAGGCCGAGAGCGCCCGGCGCCAGTACAGCAAGGGCTTTGGCGGCATGCTGGCGATGAAGGTCCGGGGCGGGCTGGTCGAGATGAACCGCTTCGCCAACGCGCTCGAGATGTGCGGGATCGGGGTGAGCCTGGGCGATGTGTTCACCCTCGTCTACCCCCGCCCGAAGAACAATAACCTCATCCGGGTTTCGGTCGGCTGCGAGGAGATCGAGGACATCGTCGCGGATTTTGAGCAGGCCCTTTCTCGTTGATAACGTTGGTAAGGTTGATAACGTTATGAGCGAGCCAGTGCTTGCCAATTACGTGGGCTGGGGGGTGTTCCAGTGCTGCAGTGCATGCACAGCAGAGAAAAGACTGGGTTTTGATTGGTGAGGTTGTCAGGTGCAGTATTAGGACCATGGCGGGGTGACAGTTTGAGAGTAGGATTTATTGTAGGGTAGGGATGCAGAGTTTAAAGGGGGTTTTCGAAAGTTGGTCGGGTTGGGAGGGGGTGAGTTGAGTGCATGGTTGCGAGGTTGTCGAGTTAGTGACAGCGTGTTGGGGTCCTGAGGGGTAGTTCGGAACCAGTGAGTTGGGTGAAGTGGGGGTGTTGACGGAGAAGGGCGATGAGGCTGGATCTGATTTCGCCTTTGGATGGTGGGCGGGCGTTGCCTGGGTATCTCTTGGCCTTTTGGGCGGGTGTCGCAGGCGTCCCGAGCTTAATTCCGTCGGCAACAACCTGACCAATGACGAACCTGGCCCACCTGACCAAACCCTACTCACCTGACCAAACCTGACGAACGTTACCAACCTTACCAACGTTATCAACGCCCCAAACACACCTCGCACAGACTCTTGGCCCTGATCGAGGCGTGGCAATGATCCGTCTCGTTGTGGACCCAGTCAAAGCCGGCGGTGAGGGCGAGCGCGCACAGGCGCGGATAACGGGCGGGTTCGACCGGCCAGGTGACCAGGTCGATCGAGCGGCCCTCAAAGTGCAAGGCGTATTTCTTGGCCATGGTGGGCTGGTTGACATCGTGGTCGCCAAAAGAATCATAAGTGTCGGTGACCATCAGCTCGTATTGGCCGCCCCACTCGCGGGCCACCGCCTCGCGCAGGCGGGTCAGCGGCGACAGCATGGCCGGGTGCATCAGGCTGTCCTCGTCGTTGAAGCCCGGCGGTTCCTCTCGGAAATAGCGGATGGTTGGGTCGCGATTGTCGATCAGCAAACTAAACGCGCACGAATTGCGCTGGATCTGGCACACCATTGGCCCGGCCGCTGACGTCTCGCTCTCGGTCAGGCTGCAGCTTGCCGAGATGTGCCACCCATCCGGGATTTCGACCATGTTGCAGCGGCCCGGTTGCCCGCCCGGCCGCGGAGTGGGCGTGGGCGAAGTGGGCGGCGGGATGGGCGTGCCTGGATTGACCGGGGTGGGGCCGGGTAACAGAACCGGGCGGGGGGTGCGGGTCGGCAGGATAACAATGGCATAGGCATCGGGCGCCTGAGCCCCGCCCTGGCCGCAGGCCGCGAGCGCGCTGGCCATCGCCAGCCCGCACCCCAACCTGAGAATCTGCCCGAATCGCATCCGTCAAATATACCGGCTGCCCGCCCGCGTGTGTACAATCACCGCGGAGTTCTTGGAGCCATGGGTCGTGTTATTGAACTGAATCCGGCGCAACGAATCACGGTAAATGCCGTGGGCGAGCCCGGAAACCGTACGTTTTATGCCCAGGCGCGCAAGGGTCGCGATCTGGTGACCTTGCTGTGCGAAAAGGAGCAGGTCCGCGAGCTGTGCAAAGTCCTGGAGCAGATGCTCGAGGAATTGCGCACGAAGTTCCCCAAGGGCGCCAATTTCATGCAGATCACCGCGGACATGGATCTCGAGGAGCCCATCGTGCCCGAGTTTCGGGTTGGCCAGCTTGGCCTGGGCTACGACGAAGATCGTGACCTGGTCGTCATCGTCGCCAAAGAGCTCTCGCCCGATGAGGACGAAGAGAACACCACCGTCGCCCGGATTTTCGGCACCCGCGCCCAGATGGATGCACTGGCCCGCCACGGCATGGAAGTGATCTCGCGCGGCCGCCCGATTTGCCCGTTGTGCGGCAAGCCCATGGACCCCGATGGCGTTGGGCACGGTTTTTGCCCGCGCCGGAATGGCCACTCGGACGAAATCGTCTTCGCCTGAGCGTCGGCGCTCCCGCCTTTCAGCGCCGATGGCCAGCCTGAATCTCACGGATGCGATGGACCTGCTCGCCAGCGGCGAGATGGAATCGCTGGGCCTGCTGCCGTGGGGGTCGAACTACACTTTTCTGGTCAAGCTCACCGATCCGCGCTATCGGGATGAGGACGGCGATCCGCTGGAACTCTTTGCCGTCTACAAGCCGCGTCAGGGCGAGTCGCCTTTGTGGGATTTCCCCGAGGGCACCCTGTGCCTGCGCGAATACGCCGCCTGGGTGGTGAGTGACACCCTGGGCTGGAATCTCGTGCCGCCGACCGTGTTGCGCACGGGCACCCAGGGCTTTGGGTCGGTTCAGCTTTACATCGACAACGATCCTGACCAGCACTATCTGCGGTTTCGCGACCGGCCCGAATTGGCGGATCAGCTCATGCGGGTGGCCGTATTTGACCTCATCACCAACAACGCCGACCGCAAGAGCGGGCATTGCCTGCTCGACCGGGATGAGCGGGTGTGGGCGATCGACCACGGTATCTGCTTCAACACCGAGTACAAGCTGCGCACCGTGATCTGGGAATTTGCCCGCCAGCCGATTCCGGAGGAGATGCTCGACGATCTGAAGAATCTGAAGTCCGCTTTGGCCCCGGCCAGGCCGGTCGGCAAGGCCCTGCGCCAGGTGCTGGACAAGGCCGAGGTTGACGCCTTCGACCGGCGCATCGGGGGCCTGCTCGAGATCAAGGTGTTTCCGAGCCCGAACCGCTACGAGCGGAGCGTGCCCTGGCCGCCCGTATAACAAATCCATGCAGGCCAGGCGCTTTTCCGAGGCCGCCCGTTATCTCGAATCGCTCGACCCGCCGGGCTATACGGCCGCGTACGCCTTTGAGCACGGCATCCCGCGCACCCGCCATATGCTGGAGCGGCTGGGCGGCGCGCCGGGCATTATCCAACGTTGCGTGTTGGTCACCGGTTCAAAGGGCAAAGGCAGCACCGTCACCCTCATCGCCCAGGCCCTTGCCGCCGCGGGTTACCGGGTCGGCGCTTACACCGGGCCGCATCTGCATAGCCCGGTTGAGCGCTTCGCCTTCTCGCGCGGCCGGGCCGGGCTGCGCGACATGCCGTCATCGGTCTTTGCTGACCTGACCGACGCTGTCCGAGCGATCGTCGAGACGTGGGATCGGCCGGACCTGGGCATGCCCACCCGTTTCGAGGCCTACACCGCAATGGCCTATCGCTGGTTTGAGCGCGAACGGGCCGACATCGCGGTCATGGAGATCGGCATCGGCGGGCGTCTCGACGCCGTCAACCTGTCCGAGCCGATGGTGTCGGTGATCACCAATATCAGCCTCGAGCACACCCAGATGCTGGGCGCCACCCATGCGGCCATCGCGTCCGAAAAGGCCGGGATCCTGCGCGCCGCCGGGATCGGCGTGGCTGCGGCACAGTCGGACGAGGGCGCGCGCGCCCTGCGCGAGGCAGCCGCGGTGATCGGGGCGCCGCTCAGGTTTGCTGAAGACCGTTGGGCATGCCAGACCCGCTCGGTGACGGTCGAGCCCGGCAGGATCGAGCAGACCTTTGTCACGGGCGCCTGGGCCGAACCCCTGGCCATGCCGCTGCTGGGCGCCTATCAGCTCCAAAACGCGGCGGCGGCCTTGTGCGCCCTCGATGCGCTGCGCGAGCGCGGCCTGGCGCGGCTCACCCCCGCGGCCATTCGGGCGGGGTTTGCCCGGGCGCGCTGGCCGGCCCGCTTCGAGGTCCTCCAGCACACCCCGCTTGTGATTGCCGACGGCGCACACACGCCCTATTCGATGGAACAGCTCGGAAAGTCGCTGCGCTTGTATTTTGACGGGAGGCCGATCCGGGCGGTGATCGGCGTATTGCGCGACAAGGACGCCCGCAACATTCTGCGCGCGGTGGCGGGCTTCGCCGATGAGGTGATCCTGACCGAGCCGCGCTATCACCGGGCCGTTCCGGCGGCGCAATTGGCGGCGATGTGGGCGGAGACGGCGGGTGATCGTCCGGCCAGCGTTGTCATCCCGCCCGCTTCGGCCATCCGGGACGCGTTAAGATTGGCCCGCTCGAACGAGATCGTCGTCGTTACCGGTTCGCTGCATCTCGCGGCGGATGTCCTGACCGTCCTGAGGCCGGCTGGCGTCAGGGGTTGACCCGGTTCGAGCCCGTTTCGCACTTATGAACATCCGCATTGGGCAACCGCCCCCGCCGCGTCCGCCGCCGCGGCGCCCCCCGAATCGCGCCATTGTTCTCGTGGCGGTGATTGCGGCCGTCATCATCATCCCGGCGGTCGGCTATGTGGCGATCACGGCGCTGGGAGTCCTCATGCGGCCAGCCGCCCCAGCGGCTTCGGTGAATGGCACGCCGGCGCCGGCGAATCAGTTCTCCCTGGGCCAACTGGCTGGCTGGCGCGGCACGGAGCGGGTGAATGTGCTGGTGCTGGGTATCGATCAACGCCCCAAGGAAGATCCGAATATCGCCCGCTCGGACTCGCTCATTCTGCTCACCCTCGATCCCGTCGCGAATACGGCCGGCATGCTGAGCATCCCGCGTGACCTGTATGTGCCGCTGCCCGGGCGCAATACCCAGGACCGGATCAACGTCGCCCACGCCCTGGGCGGGCCAAAGTACGCGATGCAGACAGTCGAGTACAACTTTGGCGTTCCGGTCCAGTCGTATGTCCGGGTCAATTTCAACGCCGTCGTCAAGCTCGTTGATCTGCTCGGCGGCATCGACGTCTACAACGAAGAAGACATCAACGATCTGTCCTATCCGGATATGAGTTTCGGGTATGACCCGTTCAGGCTCAAGGCCGGATGGCAGCATCTGGACGGCGTGACCGCCCTGAAATACGCCCGCACTCGCCACGGCAGCAGCGACTTCAATCGGATGCGCCGCCAGCAGCAGGTGGTCCTGGCAATGCGCGACAAGGCGCTTGATTCAGGCGCGCTGGCGAAGCTGCTGCCCCAGGCCCCGCAGATCTATCAGACCTTGCGCGATTCAATCGAGAGCAATCTCTCGCCGCTTGAGCTCGCCCAGCTCGCGATGCTGGCCCGCGATATTCCGTCCGAGCGCATCGCAAGGGTGTCGATCGACGAGACGGCTACTCAGTATTGGACGACCCCCCAGGGCGCCAGCGTCCTCATCCCGAACCGGGACAAGATCCGCGAACTGCGCGATGAGCTCTACAACCCCAAGCCGGTGGTTGCCGTGGCTGGCACACCCGCGCCAGGCAAAATCGTCATCCAGAACGGCACCCAGATCAAGGGCCTGGCCGCCAGCGCTCAGACGGCTTTGCAGACGAAGGGTTTCACCGTGGCGCGGGTGGAGAACGCCAGCGGAAACTACAAGAAAACGGTTCTCATTGACTATCACGGCCGAAAAACCTACATTCAGCAGCTTGCGGCCGCGCTGGGGGTGCCCATCAGCGAGGTTGTCACCCGCCTCGAGCCGTCCAATCCCATGGATGCGCTGGTCATCCTGGGCGATGATTTCAAGGCGCCCTAGCGACTTCAGATAGGAACCATTTTGGGAAGCCGGGAGCATGGCTTCCCAAAATGGCTGCGATCGGCGCAAAGACCACCATGTGCTAAAATCTGCTCCCGCTAAAGCCTGCGCCAACGACGCAGGCGCCCGTGATCGGGCACCAGTTTAGGCCGCGTGTTATGCGCGGTTAGGGCCGCGCCTGGCGCGGCAAGTCAAGGAGAATACGTGACAAATGATTTTTCTGGGCGGCTCCGAGGGGGGCTTCCGTGGTGGCAAGAAGGCCTTTGGCAAGAAGAAGCCGGGCAAGAATGTCGGCGCCAACAACTACGACGCCCAGTCGGCCCGCCCCAAGCGGGTGGACGAGTTTGCCGCGCAGGGACTAACCCCTGACTACAAGGACTTTGAGCGCCTGCGCCGCTATGTCAATTCACAGGGCAAGATTCTGCCGCGCCGCCGGACCGGGCTAAGCGCCAAGAATCAGCGCATGCTCGCCCGGGCCGTCAAGCGCGCGCGTCAACTGGCGTTGCTGCCGATGGCGGGCACGCTTTAGGACTTAGGAGCACACCTAAAAACGATTCCGGAGGCGACATCCCCGCCCGGCGTGCGCCGGGGATGTCGCCTCCGGCTCATTTGTTGGAAGTAAATCATGGCAAAGAAGAAAGGCAATCGAATCGTCATCAAGATGAAGAGCAGCGAGAGCGGCTTCACCTACTGGACCGAGAAGAACCGCAAGAACGACCCGAGCCGGCTCGAGATCAAGCGCTACGATCCGCATCTCCGCAAGCACGTGCCCTTTAAGGAAGAGAAGTAAGCGCAGGGCTCAGGCCCGACGCGCAACGGGCGCTGGCAGCAATGTCGGCGCCCGTTCCTGTTTTTCGGCCCTCTGGTAGAGTTGTCGCTCAGCAGAATCCCCGCCAACCATGTTTCGATCCCCGAATCGCCTCGCCTGGCTGATGGCGGCAGGCGCGGCTATCTTTCTTGTCGTCGCCTTCGCCGCCATGGCCTGGCAGCCGTTGACCGGCGATGAAAATGATGTCTACCTCTCCGCAACAGATTGGTACCGTTTTCGGCTGATGATTTTTCACCCGCAATCTGTGGATCACGAGCACTTCGTCGGTTCTAGCTGCTCCTGGCGGTTCTGGGCGAGGCACCGCCCCGCGGCTGGCATCTCTGTTGCCGAACATCGCGATTGTCTTCATGCCCGTCCCGATCTCACGGCGGCTGGCTGCAACATCCGGAAGCAGAGCGCAGTGGATTGCGCCAGTGCTCTTCGCCATCTCCCCGCTCGTGACGCAGAACAGCATCCTGATCGATTTCGACACCGGGCTGCTTGCGGCGATGTGTTTGGGCCTGGTATGGGTCTGGTTTGGCCTCGGCGACGCCCGTCCAATCGCCCGGATCACGGTGACGGCCGTGGTATTCGCGCTCAGCCTGTGGGTCAAACTCACAACCCCGCCAATGGTGGTCCTGACGCTCTGGCTCTATCACGGGCGCCTGGGCGAATGGCGGAAGGTGCGCGATTCCTTAATCGCGGCCGTGGCCGGCGCCGCGTTGTTTGTCGGGACGCACCTGGTGTACTCCGCCTTCACCGGCTACACGCTTGCGGACGCGGCGCGCGCCTTTGGGTGGGACCGGACAATTGACCGCTCGTTGCTCCAGACGGTCATGACTTATGCTCCGCAGGGAAGCGGCCTGCTATTGTTCTGGGTCTCGCTGCCGATGGGGATCCTCTGGCTGGTGATCGCTCTGCGAACCATTCACCGGTGGATCAAGGGGCGGTTGACGCCTATGGATGCGGGAGTGATTCTCTCGGTGGGCGCGTTTGCGTTCTATACGTTCTTCCTCGTTCCCCCCTACGCTTATCCCCGCTATCAGACAATCATGTTTCCTTTCATGACGATTGCCGTCGCGGGCGAGTTGTTCAACGCTTGGAACGCGCTTCCGCGCCGTCTTGGGCTGGTTGCGATCCTGCTCGGGGCGCTCACCTTTGCCTACATCCTCCTGGTGACGGGCGATCCGCTGCTCAAGATCTACCTGACCACGTAAAGACCACCTCCATTTCGAGCCGGCTTCAATCGCGGGCTGGCGGCACTGGGCGCGTTGGGATTCCGTCGGGCGTGGCGATCGCCGCTGCAGCGGCGCTGGCGCTCCGCCGTAGGGCCGGCTTCGCCGCACTAGCCTGGGTGATGCTGGCCGCGACCGCAATTGGCATGTATCTCGCCACGGATCTGCTGCAATTCACGGCCACCTACTCCACGCGTTACCGCTATGGCTACTCCTACGCGGATCGGGAGGCCGCAACGCGTCTGCTGCGAGAGAGTGTTCCGCCGGATGGCTATGTGCTGCTTGACAAGGACATGCTGTGGAATCTCCCGTTTGACGGCGAGCAAGTCTACGGCTATATGGCCGATAGCCGCGCGCTGCTCGATTTGGCGGGTCGCAGGCGCGTCGACGCCCTGTCTTGGACCGACAAGGAGTGGATCAAGTCGGCGATACGAGATAGCTCGGGAGGCGAAGAAGGCGCTAGCAGACTGTTACAAGCAAAGCCGATTTGGACCCGCGACGGTGCTGATCCGCGCTCCAGGCCCTGATTGCCGTTTGCGCTGAGGCCGGCCCGGGCGGGGTGGCAGCGGTGTCTTTCAGGCCTCAATCGCCTCAGCCACCAATTCGGCCACGTCTTTGACCTGCATGGGCGAGCCCGCGCCGGCGTTGGCGTCGTTGAGCATCCGGGCGCAGAAGGGGCAACCAATCGCGACGGTTTTTCGCCCCGGTCGCCTGAGCCTCGGCAAAGCGGTTTGCGCTCATGGCCTGGGTGCCATGCTCCTCTTCCTTCCATACCTGCGCGCCGCCCGCGCCGCAACAGAACGAGGCTTTTCGATTGCGCGGCATCTCGACCAGGGTCGCGCCCCCGGCCGTGAGGGCCGCGCGGGGCGCCTCTGTCTCACCGTTGTGCCGGCCGAGATAACACGGGTCGTGGAAGGTGACGCTGTCCGTCGCTGCCTTTAGCCGGGCGGAATTCAGTTTGAGCTTGCCCGCTCCGACCAGGGTGTTGATGTACTGGGTGTGGTGGACGACGTTGAAGACTGCCCCAAAATCCTGGTACTCTTTGCCGATGGTATGCAGGCAGTGCGGGCAGCCCGCGATGATGGTTCGCTTATCCGCCCCCGCCTCGCGTAGCACCTCGATGTTCGCCTTGGCCATCTCGAAGAACAGATACTCGTTGCCCGCCCGGCGGGCGACATCGCCGGTGCACATCTCCTGATTGCCCAGCACGGCGAAGTTGACCCCCGCCGAATGCAGCACGGTGGCGATGGCCCGGGCGATGTTTTGGGCGTTCGGGTCAAACGCGCCGGCGCAGCCGACCCAATACAGCACCTCGTAGGTCGGGTTGTCCTCGACCGTTGGGACCGCGAAGGACAGCGGCTTTGTCCAGGCCAGGCGATCCTCGCTCATCTGCCATGGATTGCTGTTGCGCTCCATCCCGGTGAAGGCGGTCTTGAGCTGGGCGGGAAAACTGCTCTCCATCAGGACCTGGTTGCGCCGGATGTTGAGGATGTCGAACATCGGCTCATTCCCGACCGGGCAGACCTCGACGCATGCCCCGCAGCTCGTGCACGCCCAGACTGCGCTCTCGTTGATGGCGTAGTCCATCAGTTTGAGGCTGTCCTCGCCCCCGCTGGCGAGCAGATTGAAATGCTCGCGGATGTGATAGCGCTTGTTGACCTCCAGCGCGGCCGGGGAGAGCGACTTGCCGGTGGCGTAAGCCGGGCAGGCGTCCTGGCAGCGGTTGCACATGATGCAGGCGAAGGCATCCAGGATGTGCTTCTGGCTGAGGTCGGTCAGCCTGGCCGCCCCAAACTGTTGGACGCTCTCGTCATCGAAGTTGATCGGTTCGAGCGCGCCGAGGGCCTTGCGCTCGGGCTTGACCATGAAGTTGAACGGGCCCATGAACAGATGGGCGTGTTTGGTGTAGGGGAGATACGGCAGGAAGGCCAGGATCAACCCGAGGGCCAGCCACCAGCTCGCGTGCCGCCCGGTCTCAAGCGCAATCGGCGCGAAGCCAACCCATAGCCGGCCCAACAGGCTGGCAATCGGCTGCCACGCGTCAGGGGACTCGGCCACATGAAACGACGCGCCGAGCAGACGGAAGCCGACGTGAAAGAAGATGAAGACGCCGACGATGAGCGAATCGCGCATCACCCCGCCGGCGGCCACCGCGGGGTGCTGTAGTACGTTAGCTCGGAAGCGCAGTTCGGGCGACCGGGCGACAAAGCGGCGGATGAGGAAGAAGGCGACCCCGATCAGCACGGCTGCGCTGAATAGATCCGCCAGCAGGCGATACAGCCCGTCCAGCACGCCATCACCCAGGAAGCGCAGGCCGGGCACATAGCCCTCGAGCACATCGACGGCGTTGACCAGCAGATAGAAGATAAAGCCCCAGGCGACGCCATAGTGAAAGAGCGAGGCCACCTTCCGATTGCGGATGATGCGGCCCTGCGAGGCCAGCGCCAGCAGGCCCTTCATCACCCGGCTGGGGAGCTGGTCGAGGAGCAGCGTGCCCTGGCCGCGCCGAATTACGCGGATCATGCGGCCAAAGGTGACGTATGACAGGCTCAGTGAGGCGGCGACGGCGAGGATGAAGAGAAGTTTCTCGAGAAGCGTCAGCATGTTGTGGAACTCCCCCGATATGGTAATGCCGAAAGTCAAAGGCGTGAGGTCGATGTCAGCCAAGTGTCAGGCGCGGCGGGACGATTTCCGCGTAGGGTCTGACTGTGTCCAGCGAACTGCATCGATCTCCCCGAGTTCGAATCGACTATGACCTGATGGCCCAGATCGCCGCGCGTCTCGCGCGCGAGGCGGAAGCGGTGCGTTCCGCGCGCACTCGGCTTGCGTTCTGCCAGGAAACCCTGCGCGGCGGGGATTGGATTGGCCCGGGGGCGCAGGCTTTTCAAGCGGAGATGGATGGCAGCGTGATGCCAGCCTTGCGGCGGTTGGCCGAGGCGCTTGAGGCGGCGGAGCGCGGGGCGCTCCAGATCCGGACCCGTCTGCAACTGGCTGAGCGCGATGCGAGTTTGGCGCTTACAGGGCCGGCCGTATCTGGCGAGTTGGACGGCAGGCGGGTATCCAATGGGCCGTTGGCTGACCTGTACGCAACCGCGCAGTTGGCCCATGACACGCAGATCCTGCCCGCCCAGATCGATCTCGCCTACCCGCCGACCAACGGCTATGCGCCAATCTGGCTTGAACCGGCCCGCCTGCTGGTCTCGATTTCGCCGCCCATGAGCCAGTCGGATCGGGCGTTCTTTCGGGCCCAGCTGCAGCGCGCGCCACTCGGAGCCGAGCTTCTGGCGATGGACCCGGGCCTGCTGGACAAGCTTGACATTCGCATCCTCCCCGACGAGGGTCTGCGCCGGATCGGATTGCTCCAGGGCCCAGAGGGGATCAGTTTTCCGGCCAGGAGCGGCCGCTATCTCATCGGCGTTTCGCGTTTGGACATGAGCAACCCCGCCGATGTGGCGGTGCTGGCGCACGAGGTCCTGCATGCCTTTCAGCGCGAGCATGCTGTGGATCCCGCCCGCAAGACCGACTTCACCCAGTTGGCGATGGAGCGCGAGGCCTATCTGTTTCAAGCAGGGGTGGCCCTGGCACTGGCAACCTTTGGCGCCACCGCGAATGCGTCCAGGGCGGAGCTGCGGGCATTTCTGGGCGACCCGGCCAGCGCACGGGAGCGGATACTTGCCCGCGACGCCCTGCAGCTCTACGCGGCTGCCCCGGAGGGGGTGGGAGGGCGGCAGAGGATCTCGGGTTTTCTGAGCGTGCCCTCCAGGCCCTGTATGCCGAGGTTGGGAGTCGTTGAAGATGCCGTCGACCTACACCAGCCTGCACTTCCACCTTGTGTTCGCGACGAAGCATCGCGAACCGACGATTGCGTCGGCCTGGCGTCCGTGGCTGCACCAATACATGGGCGGTGTCGTGCGTGAAAGCCGCGGCATTACTCTCAGTGTTGGTGGCGTGGAAGACCACGTCCACCTTCTGGTTGGTCTGAGTCCGACTCATTGCTTGTCGGACTTCATGAGGGCGTTGAAATCGGCGTCGTCGGCGCGGGCGAAGGCATGGTGTTCATTCCCTGGGTTTCAATGGCAGGAAGGCTACTCGGCCTTTACGGTGAGCGACTCTGGTCTTACGAGGGTGAAGAGATACATTGAGCGACAGGAGGAGCATCATCAACGGCAATCCTATCGCGACGAGTTGACTGCATATTTGCGGGCAACTGGCATCGAATTCGATGAACGATGTCTCGATTGACTTCCGCGTCCCAATATCCGACGCTTGAGCGCGCCCCTCTTTCCCGGCAGTGGCGCGCAGCGACACTGCCGGATGCGAGACGCATTCGCGAGCCACGGGCATTGGGTGTGCTTACAACCGCCCCAGCACCCGATCGCGAAACAGCCGCGCCACCGTGGTCATCCCCTTGAAGATCTCGCGGCTTGAGATCTTCGAGACGCCGCGCTCGCGATCGGCAAAAATGATCGGCACTTCGGCAATCCGAATGCCTGTGCGCTGGGCACAGGTGAGCATCTCCACCAGAAAAGAATAGCCGCTGGAGCGAATGCGCCCGATTGGGACCTTGCGCAACACCGCGGCCCGATACAGCCGGAAGCCGGCCGTGCAGTCGTGGGCGCGCAAGCCCAGCGCTGCCCGGGCAACGAAATTGGCCGTCTTGCTCAAGAAACGCCGGTGGAAGGGATACAGCACGTCGCCGCCCGGGATATACCGCGAGCCGATCACCACGTCGGCGTGCTCGGCCGCGGCCAATATCGCCGGGATGTACCGGGGATGATGCGAAAAATCCGCATCCATCGTCAATACGCCCTCTGCGCCGTCGGCCAGGGCGCGCTCAAATCCAGCCACGTAGGCCGTCCCCAGTCCGAGCTTACCAGGCCGGCGCAAGACCGACACCCGCGGTTCGCGGGACGCCCACTCGCTCGCGATATTGCCGGTGCCATCTGGTGAGTTGTCGTCCACGACCAGGACGCTGAGCGGCAGCGCAAGAAGCTCGGGGAGCAGGAGGGTGACGTTCTCGGCCTCGTTATAGGTCGGCAGAACGACAGTGACACGCATCGGAGGGAGGATTATAGGGCGGGTCGGGTGGATGCGTCGCCTGCACGTTGGGGGCGCATGCACTCGCGTGTACTCGAAACCTACCCGACCCGTGTTGTCACCCGCCCTATTTGGCCATCTGGGTGCAATCGCTTGCCGGTCTCGGGATTCACTGGGATGCCTGCTCCACGACTGTATTCGCGCAGCTCAACCACCCGCGGGGCTGTCGTCAGTCCGATTGCCGCTCGATCTGCCAGGACCGTGTCCCCCATATCCGTCAAAACCATCGTCTCCCCTGCTTCTTCCCGCGCCAATAACTTGTCGATCTCCGCCGCGGTCGCCTCCAGGATTGCCTTGCGCGCTTTGTCGTTTGTTAAGTGCCAGATTCAGCCCCCAGAATGAAATGCACCCTTTCGATCAGCGCCACCGGGTGCGCGGATACAATCGTCTCCCGTGAAGCTTGCCATAGTGATTCCGACGTTCAATGAGCGCGAAAATATCGCTGAGTTGTGCGAGAACATCCTGACACTTCCATTACGTCCGGACATGGAGGTGAAACTGATCATTGTCGATGACAATTCGCCGGATGGTACCGGCGCAATCGCAGATGCTCTGGCGGCCAGATACCCGAGCCGCGTGGATGCGTTCCACCGACTTCAGGAGCGCGGCAGGGCGAGCGCTGGCATTGCCGGTTTCCGGCGCGCGCTCGCCGATCCGGACGTTACGCACGTGATTGAGATGGATGCTGACTTCTCGCACCATCCCAGCGACATTCCGAAGCTCGTCGAGGCGGAGCCGACTGCAGATGTGATAATCGGATCGCGTTACGTGAAGGGTGGAATCGCTATCAATTGCGCAGCCGTCAATCGCGCTCTGAGCATAACCATTAACTTGGTGAATTTCCTATTTCTGGGCGTCCATGTGCTGGACAGCAGTGGTGGTTTTCAAGTTGTATCGTCGAAAAGTCATTGAGACCATTCGGCTCGACAGATATGTTTCAACTGCGTATTCAGTCGGGGTCGAAACGCTTCTAAGTGCAAGAACCATGGCTTCCGGTTGAAGGAGGTTCCCATTACATTTCGCAATCGGGAGCGGGGCAAATCGAAAATGAATACCGAATGCTCCTGGAATATCCGCGGACAATTCTGCGTCTGAAATGGATGGATCTTCAGGGAAGGTGGTGTAGTCGTCTCAGACAACTCCGCCCGCAGGCCAATCCCCGCCACCGGCAGTGCCAGCCCAACTCAGCCTCTGGCCTTGCCGGACGAAGGAAGAACGCGAACTTCAGGATGTGGCATCGCCGGCTTGTGCCCCACAATGAAATGCGCCAGGCCGCTTGCGCGATATGGCGTCCCGGGTACAATGCTCCCTGTCCGGCGATTACCAAACCAAATTACCATATTCGCTGGAAAGTCAATCTGGAGGCAGCTAAATGGCTAGCGTTGTGTTTGAGCACGTGTACAAGCGATTCGGCGATGTCACCGCCGTATCCGACCTGAACATCTCGATCAATGATCGGGAGTTTCTCGTCTTCGTCGGCCCATCCGGGTGCGGCAAGACGACCTCGCTCCGCATGTTGGCGGGCCTGGAGGAAATCAGCGACGGCAAGATCTACATCGGCGACCGCGTCGTCAACGACGTGCCCCCGAAGGATCGCGACATCGCGATGGTGTTCCAGTCCTACGCCCTTTATCCGCACATGTCGGTCTATGACAACATGGCGTTCGGCCTGAAGCTGCGCAAGGTGGCCAAGACCGAAATCGACAAGCGGGTGAAGGAAGCGGCCAAGCGCCTCGGCATCGAGGCCCTGCTCGACCGCAAGCCCAAGCAGCTCTCCGGCGGCCAGCGCCAGCGCGTGGCGGTTGGCCGCGCCATCGTCCGCAACCCGGCGGTCTTCCTCATGGATGAGCCGCTGTCGAACCTGGACGCCAAGCTCCGCGTGCAGGCCCGCGCCGAGATCAGCAAACTGCACCAGCAGCTTGGCACGACCTTCATCTACGTCACCCACGACCAGGTCGAGGCGATGACGATGGGAACGCGCATTGCGGTCATGAAGGACGGCGTGCTGATGCAGATCGATACCCCGCAGTCGCTCTATGACAAGCCCGACAACATCTTCGTGGCCGGCTTCATGGGCAGCCCGTCGATGAACATGTTCAAGGGCACCCTCACCGGTGGCGACGGCGAGATGTACGTGGACACCGGGATCTTTCGGGTCAAGGTGCCGGGCTTCAAGCATGCGCCGCTCAAGAGCCATATGGGCAAGGAAATCATCTTCGGCATCCGCCCCGAAGACGTGCACGACCCCGAATTCGCCCCGGTCGGCATTGACAAGGAAATGGTCGATGCCAAGATCGAAGTGACCGAGCTGATGGGCAACGAAGTCATCCTGTATCTGAATGCGCAGGACAAGAACTTCCTCGCCCGGGTCGACCCGCGCAGCAAGGGCCGGGTTGGGAACAGCGTCAGCATGGCGTTCAACATGGACAACATCCATATCTTCGACGCCAAGACCGAAAAGGCCATTCGCTAGAAGCGATCCCAATAACGAGGGGCGAGATCACAATCCCCGCGCGGAGCGCGGGGATTGTGATCTCGCCCCTCGCTTTTCAAATGAACGTGCTGCTCCTCCATCCCTTTTCCGATGCCAGCCTCGCTCGTCTGCAGGCGGGCATGCCCGGCGCCATCGTCAGCCGGTGCGCAAGCCTTGCTGACGCGTCGCCTGAAGCGCTCGCTGAAGCCGACATTTTGTTCGTCAGCGACAGCCGGAAGCTTCCGCTTCCCGAGCAGACGCCCCGCCTTGCCTGGCTGCAGGGTTACTGGGCAGGGATCGACCACGTCATCGGCCAGCCGATTTTCGGAGGCGGCCGGGTGCGGTTGACCACGTCGGCCGGCACCCATGCGGTCGTCATGTCGGAGTTCGCCCTCATGATGATGCTGAATCTGGCTCATCGCTTTTCGGAACTCCTGCACTGGCGCGCATCGGGGGGGCCCGGGGGATGGCCCATTAACCGGCGCAGCTATCGGACGAATGTCCTTGACGGGGCGACACTCGGCCTGGTCGGCTACGGCGCTGTGGGCAACCGGATCGCCACTCTCGGCGCGGCCCTTGGCATGCGGATCATGGCCATGCGTGGGAGACAGGCCGTGGTGGGCGCTGCCGCGCCCGGCGAACCGCCCGTGACCTGGTTCCAGCGTGACGGCCTGGGCAAACTCGCCGCGGAGGCCGATTACCTCGTCATCGTTGCCGCGCTAACAGCGGAGACGCGCACGATGATCAGCGCCGATATTCTGGCGCTGATGAAGCCCAGCGCCTATCTGGTGAACATCGCCCGCGGCGAAATCATCGACGAGCCGGCCCTGATCGAGGCCCTGCGCACGCACCGCATCGCGGGCGCGGCCTTGGACGTCTTTGAGACCGAGCCACTGCCCTCCTCGAGCCCATTGTGGGACCTGGACAACGTCATCCTCACCCCCCACGTCTCCGGGATGGCGCCGGACTACGAGTCCCGGGTCGTCGACATCTTCATCGACAACTACCAGTATTACGTCACCGGAAAGCGCATGCCGACCGAGGTTGACTTCGAGCGCGGGTATTGATCTTTCGACTAGCACAAGGACCGGTGCCTGTCTCAACCGCATTGGCACCAAGTTTTCTGTCCGCAGATTCACGCAGATTGGCGCAGATTCCTTTTTGGGGGTCGTACGCGCGAGGCAATGCCGAGTCCCTCAAAACGAAATCGGCGAGAATCTGCGTGAATCTGCGGATAGATTTCTTTCGTGCAGCGAACATGCCCGCATTTCGCATACAATCGCTGGCGCTATGCCATCGCACATGACCCTCGACGAACAGGTCGCCCTCCTCATGCAGGGCACCGAATATGGCGACGCGCCGACCGCCGCCGCCATGACCCGCGAATTGCGCGCGCGCCTGGAGGAAAGCCAGAAGACTGGGCGCCCGCTCAAGATCTACTGCGGCTACGACCCGCGCACCTCCGATCTGCATCTGGGCCACACCCTCACCATGCGCAAGCTCCGCCAGTTCCAGGAGCTCGGCCATGAGGTGACCTTCCTGATCGGCAACTACACCAGCCTGCTTGGCGACCCGTCCGACAAGGACAAGCTGCGCCCGCAACTGACCAGCGAGGAAGTCGCCCACAATGCCCGAACCTACAGTGAGCAGGCCTTCAAGATCCTGGACCGCGAGCGGACTCGGGTGCGCTTCAACGCCGAGTGGCTGAGCGAGCTGAGCTTCATCGATGTCATCCGGCTGGCCCAGAACTTCACCGTACAGCAGTTCCTGGGCCGTGAAAACTTTGCCCAGCGCCTGCAAAAAGGCGACCCGATCTACCTGCATGAAACCTTCTACGCCTTGATGCAGGGCTACGACGCGGTCGCGCAGGAGACCGATGTCCAGGTCGGCGGGACCGATCAGCTCTTCAATATTCTAACGGCCGGACGCAAGCTCCAGGACGCCGCTGGACAGAAGCCGCAGATCGGCATCTTCGTCAAGATTCTGCCCGGCACCGACGGAATAGTGAAGATGTCCAAATCGCTGGGCAATCACATCCCCATCCTGTCCACGCCCGAGGACATGTATGGCAAGGTGATGAGCCTGCCCGACTCGGCGATGTTGATCTTCTTCGAGCTGGTCACCCGCTATACCCCGCCCATGCTGGCTGATATTCGTGAGCGGATCGCGAATCCATCGATCAACCCGCGCGACATCAAGATGGAACTCGCCCGCGAGATTGTTGCAATCTTCCACGACGCCGATGCGGCGGCGCGGGCCGAGCACGATTTTGTTTCGCGGTTCAGGGATAAGGATGTGCCGGATGACATCCCGGTCTTCGCCGTGACCGGCTCGGCCAACATCGTTGACGTCATCGCCGACGCCAAACTCGCCAAGTCGAAGGGCGAGGCGCGCCGGCTGATCGAGGGCGGCGGCGTCACCGTCGACGGGCGCAAGGTCGCGGACTGGAAGGAAACGTTGGACTTGAAGGCGCCGGTGGTGCTCAAGGTTGGCAAGCGGCACTATGCGCGAGTGACCCAGGGCTGAGAGTTCCGAATCCTGATCCCCGGCGGAGCTGGGGGATCAGTATTCGGACTACCAGGCACGCACTCAGGAGACACATGAGCGACGACTTCCTGCGGGGGATATACAACATCGTGCCAACGCCCTGGCGGGCGGATGGCAGCCTCGATGAGCCGGGCATCCGCCAACTGACCGACTTCGTGGTCGGGCTGGGCGTGCACGGTATGACCATCCTCGGGGTGATGGGCGAGGGCGCCAAGCTCTCGGATGACGAGCGGGCCCGCAGCGTGGCGGCCTTTGTCGCCGCCGCCGATGGGCGCATTCCCATCTGCGTCGGGACCTCCCACGACGCGACTGAACGCTGCATCAGTTTCTCGCGCCAGGCTCAGGCGCTGGGGGCAATGGCGGTGATGGTGGCGCCGCCCCGCCTGGCCCGGCCGGTCAATGATCCGGCCGTGCGCAAGCACTACTTGAGCGTTGCCGAGGCCATTGATCTGCCGATCGTGGTGCAGGATCATCCAACCAGCGTCGGGGTTTACATGTCGGTCGAGTTCGTTGCCGCGCTGGCCCGCGAGGCTCCGCGCTGCCGCTGGCTCAAGCTCGAGGATGAGCCGTCTCCGCCCAAGGTGGCCCGCGCCCTGGCGGCCAACCCCGACCTGCGCGTCTTTGGCGGGCTGGGCGGGATGATGTTCCTGGAAGAAATGAAGCGCGGCGCGGTGGGGACCATGACGGGGTTTGGGTTTCCCGAGATTCTGGTCGATATCTACAATCGTTATACGACGGGCGACATCGACGGCGCGACCGACGTCTTCTTCCGCTATTGCCCGCTCATCCGTTTTGAGAACCAGCCGCTGATCAACCTGGCGATCCGGAAGGTGATCTATCACTGGCGCGGGGCGCTGAATACGACCCTCGTGCGCGCGCCAAGCGCGGGGTTGGATGAAGGGACGCTGGCTGATCTCAAGGATATTCTGCGGCGGCTGAAGCTGCTGGATGTTGCCTAATACCCGAGCCCGGCCTGCCCCGGCGGAGCCGGGGCAGGCCGGGCTCGGGATTTGACGCGTGGGGCGCCGCGGGCGCCAAGGAGAGGCACGATGCAGGCGGACACACTGATCACGGGCGCGACGGTCGTCACACCGGCTGGCGTGGACCGGCTCGACATCGCCATTCGCGACGGGCGGATCGTTGCGCTGACGGCGGCGGGCGCGCTGAGCGACGCGGCGGAAGGTATCGACGCCAGCGGGCTGATCGTCCTGCCGGGGGTCATTGACACCCACACCCACTTGCGCGACCCCAGCCGCAACGAGCGCGAGGACTTCGCTTCAGGGACCGCCGCCGCCGCCGCGGGTGGCATCACCACATTGCTCGAGATGCCGGTCTCGACCCCCTCGGTCCACACCGGCGAGATTCTGCAGGCGCGGGTCGCCATTGCCGCGCCCAAGGCCTATATCGATTTTGGCCTGTATGGCGGCGCGGCTGGCGACAACCTCGACGATATCGCCGGGCTGGCCGCCGCGGGCGCGTGCGCCTTCAAGAGCTTCCGCACCCGCACGCCGGTCGGGCGCGAGCGCGAGTTCAAGGGCATCTGCTGCCCCGACCCGGGCGACTATTTCCGGGCGCTGCAGGCCGTGGCCGCCACCGGATTGGCCGCCGCCGTGCATGCCGAGGATGCCTGGCTCATCGACCGGCTGAGCGCCGATGCGCGCGCGGCCGGGGAGAACGGCCCGCGCAGCCATGGCCGGGCCCGCCCGCCCATCGTTGAGGAAGCCTGCGTGGCGCAGTGCCTGACCCTTGCCCGGGCGGCCGGCGCGCGGCTGCACATCGTGCATTGCTCCAGCCCGCACAGCGTCGACATGATCACCGAGGCCCGCCGGCGCGGTCAGGCGGTAACGGTCGAGACCTGTCCGCAATATTTGTTTGTCACCGAGGATCTGTTTGAGGAGCACGGCCCGTATGCCAAGACCAATCCGCCGCTGCGCAGCGCCGAGCTGGTGGCCGGACTGTGGGAGCGCCTGCAGCGCGGCGAGATCGATTTCGTGTGCAGTGACCACTCGCCGTTTCTGGCCTCGGAGAAGGAGCCGCACTGGAACGACATGTGGGCCGCTCCGCCCGGTGCGCCCGGGATCGAGGCGCTGGTTCCGCTCATGCTGACCGCCGTCATCGACGGCCGGCTGAGCCTGTCGCAGATGGCAGATCTGACCAGCGCGAACGCCGCCCGCATTTTCGGGCTGTATCCGCGCAAGGGCGCGATCGCGGTTGGGTCGGATGCGGACTTCACCCTGGTCGATCTGCGCGGAGAGAGCCGCATCGATGTCGGCCAATGGCGCACGCGGGCGGCGGGCGCGGCCCGGATGTGGAACGGCCTGCCGGTCAAGGGATCAATTGCGATGACGATCGTGCGCGGGCGGGTGGTCGCCCGGGGCAACGACGTTGTCGGCGCGCCCGGCTGGGGGCGATTCGTGGCGCCGGGCTGAGTGGGTTCATGAGACCTCGCGGGTCTCGAAGACCCGCAAGGTCTTCGCCGTACCTAAAACCGGTCTTCATCGCGCTGGACGGACGTGTCGATGCCCTTCAGAAATCCGCGCAACTTCTTTGCCTTCACGACGGGAATCAGCTCAATCCGACCTTCAGCCTGCAAGGCCAGGATCTTCTGCCCAGGCCTGATGCCCAGCGATTGACGAATCGCAAGTGGGATCACAATCTGGTGCTTGGGCGAGATGGTTACGGTTTTCATTCCTTTCGTATTGTCGCGCATTTGGCAATTACTCTGACCGATTCGGACAAAGGATATCGGCGCAAATCGTAACTGCTCAGGCCACAGGCAGCGCACACCCCCACCCGTGTCATCCTGAGCGCGCCCCTTCGAGCGCTCGCATACACACGCGTCAAGGGCGCGCGAAGGACCCCTGTGACGTACGGCAGGATGAAGCACGAATCGGCGTCATTTCGCTGCTGCCGATTTGCGCATGTCTGGTGATAGGCAATAGGGGTCCTTCGTGCGCCCGCAACGTTCGTCCCGGCGAAAACTTGTTGGGCGCACTCAGGATGACAATTATGTGGGGTGTGCGTGAAGACGACAACGTTATGAGCCAAGACATACTCACCACTTGCGCCATCAACGTGGAACCCGTACCCTTGGCCAGAGTCGTTCCCTCACTTGGCGATAAGTGGTCAGATCGATCGAATGGACCGGTAGACACGGCTGTTTGGGATACGTCAGGCGCACTCCCCGGGCGACCTCGCAGGAAGCATGCGGGTAAGATTCCACGCGCCCGTGAAACTCAAACCGCCTTCCCCCGCGACCCGGGCCGATCTGCGCCGCCTGGTCGGGCTGATCGCCCCATTTTGGAAAACGCTGGCGGTTGCCGCGGTGTTGCTCGCCCTCTCCAGCGCGGTCACCCTCGCCCTTCCGGCGGCGGTGCGCTGGTTGATCGATGGCGTCTTTGTCACCGGCAGCGCCGTCCAGCTTGACCAGATCGCGCTCGGACTGCTCGGCCTGTTCGTCATCCAAAGCCTGCTCTCGGTTGGCCATTCGTATCTCATGGCCGGGGTGAGCCAGCGCCTGATCGCCAACCTGCGCCTGGACATCCATGGGCGGGTGCAGACCCTGCCCCTGCGCTTCTTCGCCGAGCGCCGCACCGGCGAGATCGTGTCGCGGATCAGCAACGACGTCACCGTCACCCAGGAGGCCCTGACCGACACCCCGCTCAGCCTGCTGCGCCAGACCATCAGCCTGGCCGGCGGGATCGTCCTCATGCTGGTGATGAATGCCCAATTGACACTGGTCATCTTCGCCCTGATTCCACCGGTGATGCTGGCGGGCTTGCTCTTTGGCCGCCGCCTGCAGGGTCTGTCGACCGCGTTTCAGGACCGCCTGGCGGAGTCCGTAGTCGCCCTCGAGGAGATGCTGTCGGGGATCCGGGTGGTCAAGTCGTTCGCCCGCGAGGCCTTCGAGCGGGCGCGTTTTGGATCGCGAGTCGAGGCTGCCTACGGCACGGCCATGCAGCGGGCCCGGGTGCGGGCGGTCTTCGTCCCGCTGATCAGTTTTCTGGGCTTTGGCGCGCTAACCTTCATGCTCTGGTTTGGCGGGCGCCAGGTTGCGCGGGGCGAGCTCACCCCGGGCGAGCTGGTCGCTTTTCTTTTCTACATGTTCATGGTGGCCGGGCCACTGGGCGAATTCGCCGGGCTGTATGCCAGGGTGCGCGAGGCGCTTGGCGCCGCGCGGCGGGATCTTTGAGTTGCTCGACACTGCGCCCGAGCCTTTCGCCGCGCCGGGCGCGGTGATGCCGGGCCCGCTCCGAGGCGAGGTCGTCTTCGAGGACGTTGCCTTTGGCTATGACGGCGGGCAGCCGGTATTGAGCGGGATCGCGCTGCGGGCCGGTCCGGGCGAGGCCATCGCCATCGTCGGTCCGAGCGGAGTGGGCAAGACCACCCTGGTCAACCTGATTCCGCGCTTCTACGAGCCCACGGCCGGGCGGATTCTCATCGATGGCCGGGACTCGCGCGGTTTTGACTTGCGCGGGTTGCGCGAGCAGATCGGGCTGGTGCCGCAGGAGGCCTTTCTGTTTGGCGGGACCATCCGCGAGAACATCGCCTATGGCCGGCTCGACGCCAGCACGCACGCCATCGAGGAAGCCGCCCGGGCGGCCAACGCCCACGACTTCATCATCGGCCTGCCGGGCGGGTATGACACGGTCGTGGGCGAGAAGGGGGTCAAGCTGTCGATGGGCCAGCGCCAGCGGGTCACCATCGCCCGGATGCTGCTCAAGGATCCGCGCATCCTGATCCTGGATGAGGCCACCTCGTCGCTTGACTCGGAGTCCGAGCGCCTGGTCCAGGAAGCCCTTGAGCGGCTCATGCGCGGGCGGACGAGCTTTGTCATCGCCCATCGCCTGTCGACGATTCAGCGGGCGGACCGGATCGTCGTGCTGCAGGCCGGCGGCATCGTCGAGCAGGGGACGCACAACGAACTCCTGGCCGCGGGCGGGCTATATCAGCATCTGTGGTCGCTGCAATTTGCTGATCTCGACGAAATTGGGAGGAGTTGATTGTCCCCGGCGGAGCCGGGGACAATCAACTCCGCAAATACACGATGAACCCTTCTACAAACTCCCTCACCGAGCGCCCCGCCTGGGGCGCGCTCACCTCCCACGCTGCCGCGCAAGCAGGCGTCCATCTGCGCCAGTTGTTCGCCCAGGATCCCGCCCGCGGCACGCGCTTTGTCCGCGAGGCCGAAGGGCTGTATCTCGACTTCTCCAAGAACCGGGTCACTGAGGAGACGTTACGCCTATTGATCGCGCTGGCCGAGCAGAGCGGGTTGCGCGAGCGCATCGATGCGATGTTCCGGGGCGACAAGATTAACCTCACCGAGGGCCGGGCAGCGTTGCATGTCGCCCTGCGCGCGCCGCGGGATGCCGACATCCGGGTCGATGGCCGCAACGTCGTCCCCGACGTCCATGCCGTGCTCGATCGGATGGCCGCCTTCTGTGAGCGGGTGCGTTCAGGGGCGTGGACGGGCCACACCGGCAAGCGCATTCGAACGGTCGTCAACATCGGCATCGGCGGATCGGACCTCGGCCCGGTGATGGCCTACGAAGCGTTGCGCCACTACGCCGCCCGCGACCTGGCCTGCCGTTTCGTGTCCAACGTTGACGGCACAGACTTTGCTGAGGCTGTTCGTGACCTCGACCCGGCCGAGACGCTCTTTATCGTCGCGTCAAAGACCTTCACCACCCAGGAGACGATGACCAACGCCCGGACAGCCCGGGCCTGGGCGCTCGCGACGTTGGGCGATCCGGCCGCGGTGGCCAGACACTTTGTGGCGGTTTCGACCAACGCGGACAGGGTCGCCGAGTTTGGGATCGACACCGCCAACATGTTTGGCTTCTGGGACTGGGTGGGCGGGCGCTACTCGATGGACTCGGCCATCGGGCTGTCGACGATGCTGGCGATCGGCCCTGCCCAATTCCGGGAGATGCTGGCCGGTTTTCACGGCATGGACGCGCATTTCCGGACCGCGCCCTACGGACATAACCTGCCCGTGCTGATGGGGTTGCTAGGGATTTGGAACGCCAACTTTCTGGGCGCGCACACGGTGGCGGTGCTGCCCTACGACCAATATCTCAAGCGCTTCCCGGCCTATCTGCAACAGCTCACGATGGAGAGCAATGGCAAACATGTGACGCTGGACGGACGGGTCGTCGACTACGCCACCGGCCCGATCTACTGGGGCGAGCCCGGCACCAATGGCCAGCACTCGTTTTACCAGTTGATCCACCAGGGTACCCGGCTGATCCCGTGCGACTTCATCGCCTTTGCCCGCTCGCTCAACCCGCTGGGAGCGCACCATGACCTGTTAATGTCCAACGTTCTGGCCCAGGCCGAAGCGCTGGCCTTTGGCAAGACCGAGGCCGAGGTTCGGGCGGAAGGAACGCCCGAGGCTCTCGTCGCGCACAAGACCTTCGAGGGCAATCGGCCTTCGAACCTGATCCTGGCCGAGCGGCTGACCCCGCGCATTCTGGGCGCGCTGGTTGCGCTGTACGAGCACATCGTCTTCACTCAGGGCGCGATCTGGGACATCGGCTCGTTTGACCAGTGGGGGGTCGAGCTGGGCAAGGCCCTGGCCACCCGCATCCTGCCGGAGTTGGCGGGCGATGGCGAGCTCGGCCATGACAGCTCGACCAACGCCTTGATCCGGCGCTATCGGGCGATGCGGGGGTGAGTGGCGGGCGGCTGGCCGACGCCGAGCGCCGTTTGCGCGGCTTGGATCGATAACGGGTCACGCGATATGTGTAGGGGCGAAGCACCCGCCTTCGAATCCATGCCCGCCCTGACGTGCGAGCGGGTGCTTCGCCCGCACCCCGGCCGTGTCGCCCGCACCGATGCCATCGGACCCACGTGGTCGGGGTCCGCGATATCGCCCGCACCGCGGTATGGGTCCCGCGCTCTCGCCCTGAGCCTGTCGAAGGGATCGCGCGGGATGACGGTGTTGGGTTGGGGGTATGGATCCCGCGATTGCGCTGAATTCGCCGTCGAACGTCATCGGCAAGAGGGAGACCTTTGTCTTTTCAGCCGGGGCCTCGAAGGCCCCGGTCGGTCGTCCCCGTGAGTGTATACTCAGTGTGTATCCGCTGTCTACACTTTGAGCGAAATCATGCAACGCCTGAACTTCACCCTCGATGACGCCACTGTCGAATTGCTGGAAACGCTTTCCAGCACCTACTACGCCGGCAACAAGTCGCAGACCGTGCGGGCCGCGTTGGAGAGCCTGGCGGCCCACACCCGCCACATGGGCTGGGTGATTACCGGTTACACCACTTTTGTGCTGGATAAACCCGAGGCCTGCCATACCTGCGGCGAGCGCCATCGCAAAGGCGAGGTGCTCTACCGCCCGGTATTCGAGCGCGGGGCCGGGGCGAAAGCGCTGCCTGTTCTCCCGCGCGAGATGTGGCTGGAATGTTCGAACTGCGCCGAGGCTGGGCAATGAGCGTTGGCCGCCTGTTTCTGGTGATCACTGCTTTGGCGCTTTCCGCCTGCGGCGCCGCGCCGGCAGCGCCACCGGCCGCTCAAACGCTGCGGCTTGTGGCGAGCACGCCGCTGGTTCGTGATCTGGTCGCAAACCTCGTTGTCGGCATCCCGAACGCCAGCATCGTCTCGATCGTCGCCCCGGGCAGCGATCCGCACGAATACGAGCCGACCCCCACCGACGCGAGAACTGTGGCTGGGGCTGGCGCCATCATCGTCGTGGGCGCGCAGTACGAGGACGCCTGGTTGACCCGACTGATCCAGAACGCCGGCGGACAACGCCCTATCATCGTCGCGGCCGAAGGTATCCCGCTCAATGCCATCGATCAGGCCTTTGCATCGGAATTTGACAGGGACCCGCACGTGTGGATGGATCCTGCGCGCTGGCAACAGGCCGCCCGTAACGTCGCGAAGGGCCTCGCCGCGCTCGATCCTTCCATCGCCACTGCGGTGAACGCGAACGCCGATGCCTATGTCGCCAAACTCAAAGACCTCGACGCCTATGTCAAGGCTGAAACAGGCAAGATCCCCGAAGCCCAGCGGGTGCTGGTCACCACCCACGACGCGATGGGCTACTACGCCGAACGCTATGGCTTCAAGGTCGTGGGGGCCGTCATCGCCAGCAGCAGCAGCGCCGCGGCCGAGCCGTCGGCCCAGAGCGTCAAGCGCCTGGTGGACCTGATCAAGGCCAACAAGGTCAAGGCGGTCTTCCCGAGGCTGGACTGAATCCCAAGCTGACCGAGGCCGTGGCCAAGGAGGCCGGCGTGGCGTTTGTCGGCGCGCTCTATATCGACACGCTCAGCGACGCGACGGGCCCGGCTGCGACCTACATCGACATGATTCGCTACAACACAGTGACGATCGTGGGGGCGCCAAGATGATGGCCAGATGGCACACGCATTCCAGGGCGAACACCCTAAGGGTTGGCCCGCATGGGTTCGCGGCGGGGAAAAGCGGAAGGGGGCCAACCCTTAGGGTGTTCGCGCCTCGGGATTGATCCACGCCATGCCCCGCCTCTACTACACCCGCCACATGCACACCGACGACATGTCGGCGATCGCCCACGCAGTATGTCTGACTAACCTGACCTACCGCTACCCCGGCCGGACGCGCGCCGCGTTGGAGGGCGTCAGCCTATGCATCCGCCAGGGCGAGCGGGTGGCCCTGCTGGGGCCGAACGGGGCAGGCAAGAGCAGCCTGCTCAAGATCATCGCCGGCCTGCTCCATCCGCCCAACCCGGACATGGCCCAGGTCTTTGAGACGAACATCGACACCTGCCACCCCCACACCTCGTTTCTTGCCCAACGCACGGATGTGGATTGGCGCTTCCCGGTCACCGTCCGGGATGTGGTGATGATGGGCCGCTACTCGCACCTGGGTTGGTTCGCCCGGCCCGGGCGCGACGATGACAAAGCGGTGGACGCCGCCCTGGAGCAGGTCGGGCTGTCCGGACTGGCCCGCCGCTCGATCGGCGACCTGTCCGGCGGGCAACAACAGCGCGCCTTCCTGGCCCGCTCGCTGGCCCAGCACGCGAGGCTGCTGCTGCTGGACGAGCCCTTCGCCGGCCTCGACGCCCCCTCCCAGCGCAGCATCATGGATCTCATCCGCGAGCTGCAGCAGCAAGGCATGACTGTGATCTCATCCACCCACGACCTGGGCAGCGTCGTGACCGGCGATGTTGCCGACCGGGTGATCCTGCTCAATCGCAATGTCGTCGCGGATGGCACCCCAGCCGAGGTCATGCAGCCCGACGTGCTGCGCCAAGCCTATGGCTAACTTTCTGCTCGAACCCCTGGCCAACGGCTTTATGCAACGTGGACTGGCGGCCGGTCTGCTGGTCGCGATCGTGTGCGGCCTGCTGGGCTGTTTTGTCGTCTTGCGCGGGATGGAATACATCGGCGACGCGATCTCGCACAGCGTGCTGCCGGGTGTCGTCATCGCCTATATCGCCCAGGGCAATCTCTTTCTCGGTGGCCTGGTCTCCGCTCTGGTCACGGCCGCCATCATCAGCGCGCTCAGCCGCGAGGGCAAGCTGCGCGACAGCACCGCCATTGGGGTGGTCTTCACCGCCGCGCTTGCCCTGGGGGTGCTGCTCATCAGCACCGCCCGCAGCTACGCCCGCGACCTGTCGCATTTTCTGTTCGGCAACATCCTGGGCGTCACCGGGGGCGATCTGGTCTTCACCGGGCTGCTGGTGCTCTTTGTCGCCGCGGCCATCTTCCTGTTCTTCAAGGAGCTGCTGGTCACCTCCTTCGACCCGACCCACGCCCGCAAGATCGGCATCCCGGTGAATGCAATTCGAACCGGGCTGTTGATCACGCTGGCGCTGACGATCGTGGCCGGAGCGCAGACGGTGGGCGTGCTGATGGTGACGGCCCTGCTCATTACGCCGGCGGCCGCGGCCAGCCTGCTGACCAAACGGCTGCCCCGGATGATCGTGTATGCGACGGCCTTCGCGGTCGCCAGCGTCTTCGCCGGGCTGTACGCCTCGTACTACCTCGAGGTGTCCAGCGGGGCCGCAATCGTGCTGGCCGCCTCGCTGTTCTTCGCGGTCGCGTGGGTCGTCAACTGGGCGCGCCAGCGCCGGATGGCTCTCCCGGCCACCTAAACCATTTCAGAAACGACATGCCCCCGCGAAGCGGGGGCATGTCGTTTCTGAACTTGAATTGCTATACTCGCTCAGATGCGGCTCAACGCCCACAACCTCGCCAAATACTTCGGCCCCGTCGCCGCGCTGGCAGACACCAGCTTCGACATCGGGCCGGGCGAGATCCTGGGTGTGGTGGGGCAACGCGGCTCGGGCAAGACCACCCTTTTTCAGGTGCTGAGCGGCGCCCAGACGCCGACGAGCGGCCTCATCCAAATCGACGGACGGCAAACCGCGCTGAAGTCCCCCGCCCACGCCCACCGGCTCGGGATCGAGATCGCCCATCAGCAGCCGCAATTGGCCGGCAACCTCAGCGTGCTGCAAAACATCTTTCTCGGCCGCGAGGCCAGCCGCATCATGCGCCTTGGGATTCTGCCGGACGAGATGGCGATGGTCACCCAGGCGCGCGGGCTGCTGGCCGCCTTCGACATGCCCGCGTCGCTGCTGGGCGAACGCGCACAAACCCTCTCGGGCGAGCAGCGCCATGTCGTTGGCCTGGCCCGCGCGCTATGCCGCCCGCTGAAGCTGCTCTTGCTCGACAACGCGCTCGAGGCGCTGAGTTATGACCGGCAGAGCGCGCTGCTCGAGCGCGTCCGCGCGCTCGCCGAGCAGGGGACCGCCGTCATCCTCGGCAGCGATGACCTCAAACAGGTCTTTGAGGTGACTCAGCGCATCCTGGTCCTCCATCCCGGCCGAACTGCGACGCTCCGCACAACCGCCGAATGCACGCCGCGTGAGATCGTTGAGCTGATCGTCGGCGCAAATCGCAAGGACCAGATCACCCCCGTTATCTGGGCAATCGAGAACTATCACATCGCCCAGCGCCAGGCCGAACAACTGCGGGAGACGCAGCGCGAACTCGAGCAGAGCCTTGAGGCGCGGGATGAGCAGAATCGCGCGCTCATTGCGCGCATGCGGGTGCAGTTGGATGCCCTCGACAGCCTGAACGTGGCGCTGCAGGACGCCCACCACCGCCTGATGACCGAGCGTGAGGCGGAGCGCAAGCGCCTGGCCCGCGAATTGCACGATCAGGTCATCCAGGATCTGCTGAGCTTCGCCTATCAACTGGAAGAGGTCGAGGATGAGGCCGCCGATGTCGAGCAGCGGGCTGAGTTGCTGAAGATCCGGAGCGGGCTGCGCCAGGCCGTGTCCAACGTGCGGGATATGTGCAGCGACCTGCGCCCGCCCACCATCGACCGGCATGGGCTGCCCTCGGCGATCCGCTCGCTCGCCCAGCAGTGGTCGGCGGCGAACAGCATCGAGGTCAAGCTTGAAATCGATCCCGACCTGGGCCGCCTGCCCGAGTCCATCGAGTTATCGGTCTATCGCATCGTGCAGGAGGGCTTGAGCAACGTGCGCAAAACACGCCCGGGCCACCCAGGTTCGGATTGCCCTCAGCCGCACGCCAACCGCCAGCCTGACGATGCGGCTGATCGACAACGGTCAGGGCTTGTCCGGCAAGCTCGATCTGGCATCCTTTTCGCAACGCAAGAGTTTTGGGCTGGTCGGCATCGGGGAGCGGGTGTCGCTGTTGCGCGGCACGATGGACATCTCGCGATCAGAGGGCGGCGGGCTCGATATGACAATCGAGATTCCCAGCCCCTATCCTTCGATCACGAACTGATCCGGCTGCCCTGGGCGTCCTCGGCGATCTGGCGCATGGTGGCCGCGTCGATGTCCTTCTTGTCGATGAAGGCGACCGCGCCGGCGCTCATTCCCAGCCGGCGGAATTCGCGGTCGGGGTAGGCGCTCATCAGCACCAGGCGGGTGTTCTGGCTGACCGCCTTGATTCTGCGGGCGCACAGGATGCCGTCCTCGTCCGAGAGCACCACATCGATCAGCGCCAGGCGCGGCTTGACCTGGACGGCCAAACGGAGGGCCTGGGCGGTGTCCCCGGCTTCATATAGCCGCGAGCCAGGGCAGGCCTTGCCGATCATCCGGGCGAGCTGTTGTCGATAACGGGGATTGTCATCCACCAACAAGAGCGAGAGCGCGTTGTCTCGCGTGTCGCGCGGGTCGCCCGCCTCCAGCCCATGGGTGGCCAGCAGCCCCGGGTGCTTGCCCGCGTATTCGGTCGCCCCATGCCGGCTGGCCACGCCCAGGGCCCGATACAGCGAAGTCAGATGGTTTTCGACCGTCTTCACGCTGACATCCATCGTTTGGGCAATCGCCCGGTTGTCGTACTCGTAGGTAATGAGGCGCAACAGTTCGCGCTGCCGGCGGGTCAGGGCGGGTGTCTCGCGCAACGGGGGGTGGCCATCTGCGGCCGCTGAAGCCGACGGGCGGTGGAGCAGTTGATCGACCAGCGGGCGCGAAATCCAACGTTCACCCTTCAGGACGCGCTGGGCAGCCAGAACCAGATCCGCGAGCGGCTGATCCTTCATGTGATAGCCATCGGCCCCGGCATTCAGCAGCCCGGCCGGATCGACTTCGTCGGCATAGGCGCTGACGATGAGGATGCGCATGCCGGGCTGCTCGCGTTTCATGGCCTGGATGGCGGCTACCGGCTCAAAATCGGGCATGGCTACGTCCATTACCAGCAGGTCGGGGGTTAGGTCAGCCAGGGCGGCCCGCAACGCGGTTCCATCGCCGACTTCGGCCGTGACCGTCATCCCGTCCACCCCGTCCAGCGCTTTGCGCAGACCGGCGCGCACGACAGCATGGTCGTCGGCCAGGAGGATCGTGGGCACGCTGAGATTATAGCGGCCGGAGCCTGGCTCGGCGACGCGCGCCCGTTGCCGGCCTCGTATCCCTGAGTATCAACAAATCTGGGGGGTGGTTGGGGGCGTTTCTGGGGGGTGAACGGCTTGCGGGGCTCCCGGACTTCACTTACTGTTAACCGAACGGGCGCTGCGGAATTCATTCACATCCGCCCGACATTGAGCTCGTCCGGTCCGGATTGACGCGCTAACGCCGCCAAGAAGAGGAGGAGGTGCACCGACCCAAGAATCGCCCACGCCGAATACCCCATTTGATTTCACGCGGCGCCATTTCTGGCGCCAGCGACAAGAAGAGGATTCCCAGATGAATAAGCAATACAAGTTTATGGCCGTGATCGCCGCCGCCGGCATGCTGTTGTCAGCCTGCACGGCCGCCGCCACGCCGACCGCGGTTCCCCCCAAGCCCGCTGATACGCCCAAACCCGCGGCCCCCGCCGCGACCGCCGTGCCCGCCGCAACAATCGCGGTACCCGCCGGCAAGCTGGCCGTTGGCATCGTGCTCCCGACCAAGGACGAGCCGCGCTGGATTCAGGACCAGACCCGCTTCCAGGACGCCTTCAAGGCGGCCGGGGCCGAAGTTGAGATTCTGTTCAGCCAGGGCGACAGCGCCAAGGAAAAGGCCAACGTTGAATCCCTGATCACCAAGGGCATCAAGGTCCTGATCCTGACCCCGCAGGACGGCAACGCCGCCGGCGCGGCCGCTGACGCCGCACGCAAGGCCGGCGTGAAGGTCATCTCGTATGACCGCCTGATCCGCGGCACTGCCGCCGTCGACTACTATGTGACATTCGACAGCGTCGCGGTCGGCGAGGCCTGGGGCAATTATCTGAACGAAAACGCGACCGGCAAGGGCAACAATCTGTATCTGTATGCCGGCGCCGCGTCCGACAACAACGCGTTCCTGTTCTTCGAGGGCGCGTGGAACAAGCTTCAGCCGAAGATCGCCGACGGCACGTTCGTGGTGAAGAACTCGAGCGAAGCCGTGGCGGCCAAGGATAAGGCCAAGCTGACTCGTGACGAGCAGGCCAAGATCATCGGCCAGGTCACGACGAACTGGGACTTCAACACGGCCAAGAGCCTGGCCGAAGCCAACCTGACCAAGGCTGGCGCGGCCGACAAGGGCACGGTCTACATCGTGGCCCCGAACGACGGGACGGCTCGGGCCATCGCCGATGCGTTCGCCGCCGACAAGGCCGTGACGAAGTATTTCGTGACGGGCCAGGACGCGGAGAAGGCCTCGGTTCAGTACATCATCGACGGCAAGCAGTCGATGACGGTGCTCAAGGACGTCCGGACCCTCGTGGCGGATGCGATCACCGCCGCGCTCGCGTTCCTCAAGAACGAGACCCCGGCCAAGACCACGACCTACAACAATGGCACGTCCGACATCCCGGCCAAGCCGTCCGCGATCGTGACGGTGACCAAGGCCAACGTCAAGGCCGCCGTGGTTGATTCCGGCTACTATCCCGCCACCGACTTCAAGGGGCTGGAGACTGCGGCCGTCGTTCCCGCTGGCAAGCTGGCCGTCGGCATTGTGCTTCCGACCAAGGATGAGCCGCGCTGGATCCAGGACCAGACCCGCTTCCAGGAAGCCTTCAAGGCGGCCGGGGCCGAGGCTGAGATTCTGTTCAGCCAGGGCGACAGCGCCAAGGAAAAGGCCAACGTTGAAGCGCTGATCACCAAGGGGATCAAGGTCTTGATCCTGACCCCGCAGGACGGCAACGCCGCCGGCGCGGCCGCCGACGCGGCCCGCAAGGCCGGCATCAAGGTCATTTCGTATGACCGCCTGATCCGCGGCACCGACGCCGTCGACTTCTACGTGACATTCGATAGCGTCGCGGTCGGCGAGGCCTGGGGCCAGTATCTGATCGAGAACGCGACCGGCAAGAACAACAACCTGTATCTGTATGCCGGCGCCGCGTCGGACAACAACGCGTTCCTGTTCTTCGAGGGCGCGTGGAACAAGCTCCAGCCGAAGATCGCCGACGGCACGTTCGTGATCAAGAACTCGAGCGAAGCCGTGGCGGCCAAGGATAAGGCCAAGCTCACCCGCGACGAGCAGGCCAAGATCATCGGCCAGGTCACGACGAACTGGGACTTCAACACGGCCAAAGAGCCTGGCCGAAGCCAACCTGACCAAGGCTGGCGCGGCCGACAAGGGCACGGTCTACATCGTGGCCCCGAACGACGGGACGGCTCGGGCCATCGCCGATGCGTTCGCCGCCGACAAGGCCGTGACGAAGTATTTCGTGACGGGCCAGGACGCGGAGAAGGCCTCGGTTCAGTACATCATCGACGGCAAACAGTCGATGACGGTGCTCAAGGACGTTCGCACCCTGGTCAAGGACGCGATCTCGGCGGCGCTGTCGTTCCTCAAGAACGAGACCCCGGCCAAGACCGCCAGCTATGACAATGGCAAGGCCCAGATCCCGGCCAAGCCGTCCGCGATCGTGACCGTGACCAAGGCCAACGTCAAGGCCGCTGTCATTGACTCGGGCTACTACCCGGCTTCTGACTTCAAGAATCTGCCGTAGTTGTCGTTCATCAGGCCGTCAGGGACGGCGCAGAATCATCGATATGTCCGGCCCTGACGCCTGAAAAAACGCCCTCCGCGGTTTCCTGATAGGATTACCGTGGGGGGCGTTTTTCACCATCCTGCGCACCCAATAGAGGAGCAGATGAACCCATGACCAGTCCAATCCTGGAGATGAAGAACATCACCAAGGAGTTCCCCGGCGTAAAAGCCTTGAACAATGTGAGTTTCAAGGTGGCCCAGGGGGAGATTCACTGTCTTGTCGGCGAGAATGGCGCCGGCAAATCTACCCTGATGAAGGTGCTCAGCGGCGTTTATCCGCACGGCACCTATACCGGCGACATCCTGTACAACGGCCAGGCCCAACAATTCCGGGGCATCGCCGACAGCGACAAGGCCGGCCTCGCCATCATCTATCAGGAGTTGGCCCTCGTCCCGGAGATGTCGGTCTACGAAAACATCTTTCTGGGCAACGAGATTCGGAATGGCTTCCTCGTCAATTGGAACGAGACCATCAAGCGAGCCAGCGAGATGCTTAAGAAGGTCGGGTTGACGGTCAACCCGGCGACCAAGGTCAAGGACCTGAGTGTTGGCAAACAGCAGTTGATCGAGATCGCCAAGGCCCTCAGCCGGGATGTGAAACTGCTCATCCTGGATGAGCCGACCGCGGCGCTCAACGAGGTCGAGAGCGATAACCTGCTCGCTCTGCTGCGCGGCCTGCGCGATCACGGTGTCACGTGCATTCTGATCTCGCACAAGCTTCGGGAAGTCTTTGCGATCGCCGATTCGGTCACGGTCCTGCGGGACGGCCAGACGATCATCACCCTGGACGCCAAGAAGGGCGAAGTCAGTGAAGCGGCGATCATCAAGCACATGGTCGGCCGCGAGATCGAGAACATCTATCCGCGCCGCGAAAAAATACCGCCAGGCGAGATTGTGCTGGAAGTGAAGGGCTGGACGGCCTTTGACACGCTGCTGGGCCGGGATGTGCTCAAGGATGTCCGCTTCAATGTGCGCAAGGGCGAGATTGTTGGCTTTGCCGGTTTGATGGGCTCCGGCCGGACCGAGCTTGCCCACAGCATCTTCGGCAATCCGGACGGTTATCACCTCAAGGGCGAGCTTGCCATCAAGGGTAGAAAGGCGGTCTTTGGGCTGCCAGAGGATGCCATTCGGGCGGGCATCGCCTATGTCTCAGAGGATCGCAAGGGCGATGGGCTGATCCTGTCCCAGGACGTCAAGCAGAACATCTCAATTGCGAATCTGCGCGAGCTCGCCTCGCGCGGTGTCGTCAATGCCAACGCTGAGATCAAGATCGCGAACCAGTACAAGGGCTCGCTCAACATCAAGACCCCCAGCGTCGAGCAGAAGGTCGTCAACCTCAGCGGCGGCAACCAACAGAAGGTGTCGCTGGCAAAGTGGCTGTTTGTCAAGCCGAATGTCCTTATCCTTGACGAGCCCACCCGCGGCATCGACGTGGGCGCGAAGTTCGAGATCTACACGCTGATGACCGAGCTGGTGAAGCAGGGGATGAGCATCATGCTGATCTCGTCCGAGCTGCCCGAGGTGCTCGGGATGAGCGACCGTGTGTATGTCGTCGCCGCCGGCAGGATCGCCGGCGAGCTGCCGATCAGCGAAGCCACCCAGGAACGCGTCATGCAACTGGCCACCAACTGACGAGGCGAATCATGTTCTTTCAGAATCTTCAAAAAACGCTGCGCCAAAACATCCGCGAGTACGGCATGTACATCGCCTTGTTCGTGATCATGTTGATCTTCACCATCACGACCGAGGGCGTCTTCATCTCCTCCCGCAACCTCAGCAATCTTCTCAATCAGACCGGCTACATCGCCGTGCTTGCCGTGGGCATGACCCTGGTCATCGTCATCCGGCACATCGACCTGTCGGTGGGCTTTCTGGCCGGTTTCCTTGGCGCCATCGCCGCCGTCGCCCTGGTGCAGTGGAACCTTCCGGTCTTTGTCGTCATCCCGCTGGTGCTGGTCCTGGGCGCGATCGCCGGGCTGATCACGGCCTTGCCGGTGGCCCAACTCGGCATTCCATCGTTTGTGGCCTCGCTGGCCGGCTGGCTGATCTATCGCGGCCTGCTGCTGCTCGTCACCGAGGGCACCGGCACGATCATCATCCCGGACGCGACCTTCAACGCCCTGGGAAACAGCTACATCCCGGACCTGCCCGAGATGGCCTTTCTGCCCGGTGTGCACAAGATCACCCTGCTGCTTGGCCTGATCGGGATTGTCTTCTTCATCCTGGGCCAGGTCAATGATCGCAAGCAAAAACAGGCTTACAACTTCGAGATCCTGCCGATGGATCTGTTCATCCTCAAGCTGGTGTTTGTGTCCGCGATCGTGGGCGCGATTACCTGGGTCCTGTCGGGCTACAACGGTCTGTCGTGGACGGTCGTCATTGTCCTGATCGTGCTGGCGATATACCACTTCATCACGACCCAGACCGTGCTGGGCCGGCACATCTATGCGGTGGGCGGCAACCCCGAGGCGGCCGAATTGAGCGGCATCAATGTCAAGCGCATCATCTACGTGGTGTTTGGCTCGATGGGGATGTTGTCGGCGTTGTCCGGCATTCTGTTCACCGCCCGGCTGCAATCGGCGACGACGACGGCGGGGACCCTGTTCGAACTGGACGCCATTGCGGCGGCCTATGTCGGCGGCGTGTCGGCGGCCGGCGGGGTGGGCAAGGTGATTGGTTCGATCATCGGCGCGCTGGTCATGCTCTCGCTCACCAGCGGGATGAACCTGATGGGGATCGGGATTGCGTATCAGTACGTTGTGCGCGGCCTGGTCCTCGTCGCGGCGGTGATCTTCGACGTGACGACCCGCGGCAAGGGCCGCTAGTCGCCTCCTGGACTCCGACGAGAATGCCACCCCCGGCCTGGCCGGGGGTGGCATCTTCATTTCCACTGGAAGGCATCCTGAAAATGATGGGCGAGATCACGATCCCCGCTCGAAGAGCGGGGATCGTGATCTCGCCGAAGTCTTTTTCGATCGCTTCTATGCTTCCTTGTCCGGGTAGTCCAATTTGTACTTGCTCCTGAGGGTCTTGAGCACTTTGGCGACAAGCTCGGGATTCCAGTCTTGGAAGACATTCGACCTTGCCGAGCCGAAGCTCAGTTCATCGACCTTGATCGCGGTGATCATGGGATTTGCAAAGTTGATTTGCACGGGCGCATTGACCGTGCCGAGCAACAGGATGTTCGCGCGGCGCTCGGCCACCGCGCCCATGGTGATCGCTGCAATGGACTGCCCCATATTCGACATCACCGTCGTCTGAGGAGGATAGAGCGTCGCGTAGTTGATGAGCGTCGTCTGGCCCAACGTGAGCGAGAGGCCGAATACCAACTCCGCGATGGGCGAATTACCTTGATAGTAGGCGACTCCACTGCTCGCGGTGATGATGTAGTAGCCGGCATTGACCGTCAATCGGGCAATTTCGGTGCTGTACTGACCGCGTTTCAGGGCGACCACGTTGGTCGCAGGATAAGTCGATCGCGTGCTGATTCCGATAGTCATTTTGTTCTCCTTGTGTATGGATGGTCGCAAGGAGAATGCAGACTGCGGCCAAATATCACGCGTTATCGGGCAAACGGTGTTTGGAACTCCTGACAGAACCTGTTTTCGGAGGCGATATCCCCCCCGCTTCGCCGGGGGGGATATCGCCTCCGAAAACAGGTTCTGTCAGGAGTTCTTAGGCAAGCAGGCCCGCCCCATCACCCCGGCCAGGTCATCCCGATCACGGCGATGACCATCAAGGTCGTGCTGATGATGCTTCCCTGACGGAGTACGCCCTGCAGCCGGCCCATCTCTGCCAGGTCGGCCGCGGCGGGCGGGCCGCCGGCTTTGGCCATCCGCGCCCCGACGGCCGTGATTTTGGCGGAGGCCCGGCCTTGCATCGCCCCGCCCACCGCCCCCGCGGCGATCCCGGCAATCGCGCCGATGGTCAGCGGCAGACGCTGCCCAAACATGATCTGGGTTGAGCCGCCGGTGATGGGACCGTACAGGATCAGGCCGGCCAGGATCGTCACCCAGGCCGCGGCTGTGATGGCCAGGCTGAAGCGGGTCCCGCCCAGCAGGCGCTGCATGAACTTGCCGCCCTCGGCGCCCAGCGAACGGATCGTGGGCTCGAGGAAGAACAGCATGAACAGGCTTGTGCCGACCCAGAAGATGGCGGCGGCGATATGAACGAAGCGGAGGAAAGGAAATAGGATTGCCATAGCAGATGTCATAGGCGGATACCGTGACGAGATCGTGAAAACGAGGCGCCGGAATCGAGCTCCCCGCCCCGGCCTACGCCGCGGGCACGCGGACTGCAGGGGACGGGCTGGGGTGGTGTGGCCCTCCAACGTTTGTCATCCTGAGCGCGGCACACCGAGCTGATGCATCAAGATGCGTAACTGCCGCGCGAAGGACCCCAATGACGTACAACGGAATGAAACGTGAATCGGCAACAACACGCGTGTGCCGATTCACCCATGCCCAGGGTGAGGTCACAGGGGTCCTTCGCTCGCCCCCAACGCTCGTCCCGCCTGAGACTCTGTGGGGCTCGCTCAGGATGACAAGAAGTAGAAGGTCATGCTGAGCGCGCCCATCGAACCGCGGCACGCCCTTCCGCTCCGCACGCGCCTGCCCGAGCGCTATGGCCCGGCTGCTCAGAAACCAAGCCCGCTATCCAACTGCGGAAGCATCCTGAGCGGAGGGCGGCGGCTGGGATGAGCTTGGCTCTGGCCGTACCAGCCGCCCGAAGTCGAAGGACGCTTCCGCTGACGAGTCGAATGCAGGCGCCCTTCGACTGCGCTCAGGGGGCCTCCTTCGACTGCGCGCATCGGCGCGCCTGCGGGTCGGCGCTCGAGCGTGCGCCGATGCGCTCCGCTCAGGATGCCTGCTCTTTTTGTGTGCGCTGCCGCGCACACGCCGTTTCTTGCCGCCCTTTCCGCTGAAGGCGGTCCGTAACTCAGGGTGACAAGCGGCCCCGCGTGTTCTGGCTGCCCTTTCCCCTGCAAGCGGTCCCGAACTCAGGATGACAAGGGCGGGGTGCGTGCGCCCTTCGCCTAACGTAACGGAACAACTCTTCGCCATAGAGGGCAACCCTAGTTCCGCAGTAGCTGGGGCAGGAACGTCACCCGCCCCTGCATGACCAGCGCCGCGAAGTCATCGCCATAGACGGGGGCCAGGCGCTTGCCGCTGGTCCAGGGCCGCGCCGGTCACGGCGGAGAACACGCCGCTCCGTGAGGCTGCTGTCAGGAAAGTGAAGGTGTTGCCATTCACGGGCGCGGGCGTTGACCAGCGTGACGTTCAGCGTGCCGCTCAGGATGGCGTCCCCGCCCACGCTGAGCGTGTCGTAGCTCGTCTCGGGCGTCGTGCCGCCTAGCTCGATGTCCAGGCTGCCCGCCGGTAACTGGGTGTAGTGCTTGCCCACGCTCAGCGCCCCCGCCGAGTTTCCGGGCGCGACTCGCGCGGCGTTGGTCAGGTTGCCATTCAGCGCGCCTGCGCCGCGCAGCGCGCCGCCCAACAGCCAAGCTTCCGGCACACTCAATGTGCCATTCAGGGTGGTCAGCCCGGCGGTCTGGGTGAGCGCCGGCAACGCTGAGCTGGGCGGCGGTGATGGAGATGGTGCCCGCGTTTGTCAGAGGCTCGCCCGAAGCTGGCATCCGCCAGCACGTTGATCACGCCGTGTTGTGGTGGATGAGACCGGTCGCGCTGACTTCCAGGCTCGCGCCGACGTTGAGGGTGCCCTGGTTGATGAGCCCTGCCTCGACGCGAAACGTTGGCGATGTGGGCAAGGCTCGGCATCGCGCCGCCCCCTGGCGCCAGCACGTTCAAGGTCCCCGACGGCGCATTGTTCAGCGCGCCGGCCTGGATCCAGATGGCCTGGCCTCGCGGCAGCGGCTGCAGCGCGCTGGTCGGCGTGAGCGCGCTGTTGAAGTTGATCACCCCGGCGTTGCTGAACTCGCCCCCGATGTTCAGGTCGTTGTTGAGGTTGATCGTGCCGGTGTTGGTGTGGGTGCTGCCGGGCTGGGTGAGGACCATCGTCGCGTTGACGTTGAGCGTGCCCTGGTTGAGCAACTGGGCCTCGACCACCGCGTGTTGCAGGGCGTTGATCGTCCCGCCCGGGCCGTTGGCCAGCAACCCGGAGTGGCCGATAACGCGGAAGCCCTGGGCCGGCGCGCTGGGGGCGTTGAGCGTGGCCGAGCCGAAGTTCATCACCCCGGCGTTGCTGAACTCACCCCCGATCTCCAGGTCGTTATGCAGGTTGATCGTGCCGGTGTTGGTGTGGGTGCTGCCCGCCTGGGTGAGGACCATCGTGGCGTTGACGTTGAGCGTGCCCTGGTTGGCGAGCTGCGCCTCGACCACCGCGTGTTGCAGGGCGTTGATCGTCCCGCCCGGGCCGTTGGCCAGCAGCCCGGACTGGCCGATAACGCGGAAGGTCTGGGCCGGGGCGCTGGGCGCGTTGAGCGTGGCCGTGCCGAAGTTGATCACCCCGGCGTTGCTGAACTCCCCGCCGATGTTCAGGTCGTTGTTGAGGTTGATCGTGCCGGTATTGGTGTGGGTGCTGCCGGACTGGGTGAGGACCATCGTCGCATTGACGTTGAGCGTGCCCTGGTTGAGCAGCTGCGCCTCCACAACCGCGTGTTGCAGGGCGTTGATCGTCCCGCCCGGGCCGTTTGCCAGCAGCCCGGACTGGCCGATAACGCGGAAGGTCTGGGCCGGGGCAGCGGGGCCGTTGAACGTGGCGCTGCCGAAGTTCATCACCCCGTTGTTGCTGAACGCACCCCCGATCTCCAGGTCGTTGTTGAGGTTGATCGTGCCGGTGTTGGTGTGGGTGCTGCCGGCCTGGGTGAGGACCATCGTGGCGTTGACGTTCAGGGTGCCCTGGTTCGCGAGTTGGGCTTCGATCCTGACGCCGTCGATCGCGCTGGCGTGGATGTTGAGGGTGCCTGACGGCCCATTGTTCAGCGCATTGGAATGGAACCAGGCCCCGCGCCCGCGGCAAAGGCTGCAGGGCAGCGCCCGAGGCGACCAGGCCGTTGAAGTTGATTGTCCCGTCGTTGTTCAGGCTTTCGGGCGTGGACAGAAAGCCGTCGTTGATCTGAATGACCCCGGCGTTGCTATGCACGGCCCCGGGATAGGTCACGGTCAATTCGTCCGATACATTGAGTGTGCCGTGGTTGCGCAGCTCGCCGTTGATCCGGTAGCGATTGATCGACATGGGCCTGGGCGCGCCAGCCTTGGCCGACAGCACGCCGGGGCCGGCGTTGATGTTCCCGCCCGGGCCGTTGGTGATACTGCGCGCATCCCACAGGCCGCCTTCGCCAGGGCCTGCCCATGGCGCCCCAGGACGCTCGGTCACTTCCGCGGGGCTCGTCCCACTGAAGTTGAAAACGCCGAGGTTGACGAAGTCGCTGTTGGCGGCATCCAGGAACCCGCCTGCCAGATTGATGGTGCCCGTGTTGGTGTGGACAACATCCGTTGTGGTCAGGATCGTCGCCCCGTCCAGATTGAAGACGCCCTGATTGATGACCTGCCCGCCAAAGACCGCTCGGGCCTGGCTCAGGGCCACGTTGATCTGCCCGCCAGGGCGGTTTGTCAGCATCGGGGCGCTGATCAGCCACTCCCAGTTGGACAGGGCCGAGGTCGAGGTCAACACCAGCGCCCCGCTGTTCGAGATCTCGCCGTTCACCCGCAGGCGGACCAGCTCGCCATCCGCGCCCGGCGCGAAGCGCAGGGTCGACCCGGCCGCCGTCAGCAGCTTCCCGCCAATGGTGTTGGAGAGGACCAGGGTCGTCTGCCCGCGATTGTCGACACCGTCGGCCACGCTGGTGTTGGACAGGCGCAATAGATGGCGGTTCACCAGGGCCCGGCCCGTCACCTGGACCATGTCGAGTTGCAGATCGCCACCGAAGAAGATATCGTCGCTCGCCAGGGCCAGCTCCGCCCCGTTTCGCAGAGCCATCGCCCCGGTCCCGGTCAGGAGGCCGCCCTGCATGACCAGCTTGCCGCCTTCCATCAGAAAGGCGGGGGGCGGGTTGAGGCCCGAGCTGCGGGTCAGGGCCACCGTCCCGCTGAGCACGACCTGCTGGCTGCCATTCCCCTTGAAGATCAGGGATGATTCGCCTTCGACCGCGATGTGCCCGGTGCTGGTGTGGGTGCCCGTGGGCGATTCGATGCTGAGGTTGGCCAACACATGCATCAGGCCCTGGTTGTCGACCTGGCCCTTGATCACCCACGGGTTGCCGGACAGGGGCGCGGCGTTGGCGACCAGCGACCCGCCCGGCCGGATGGTGAGTTGGGCGTCATTGCCGAGCATCAGGGTGGGGGTGGCGGCGGTCAGCCCGCTCAAGTCCAATTTCCCCTCGATCAACACGGCCCCCGTGAAGCGGGCGGCGCTGCCATCGAATCCGGGCGCCAGCTTGAGCCGGGACGCCGGCAGCGAGCGGATGGTTCCGCTGATCAGGGCGTCGCCGCTGAGGGTGGCGAAGCCAGCCGCCCCGATCGTCATCACCGCGCCTGATTCGATCTCAAGCCCGCGAAAGGTCTGGGCGCTGCTCAGAATCGGAAAGCGGCTGGCACCGGTGGGCACCCGCACATCATCGAGGGTGCCGGGCAGCACGCCGACGCAGGCCCCGCCCCAGTTCGAGACGGTCTCCCAGGCCGCGTTGGTGGATCCGCTCCAGTCGCACTTGCCGCCGGCCGCTGGACGGTCGCCGTTAGCGGCCGGGTCCGGCAAGGCGGCTCGGGCAGGGGCAGGCGTGGCCAGAAAATGCGCAAAGGCGAGCGCAAGGCCGGTGCTCAGGAATAGCCCCCGCGCCAACAACGGCGCGTCCGCGTGTAATTTGATCGGCTGCATGTCGCCTCCTGGAATCCGCACTGTGAACCCGGGCAGTCTGCCCGCTGCCAGGTTTTAGCGCAAGCGTGTGACAGGATCGTGAAATGGGCTCAGGCGTCCCGGCGATCGCCGTCGCGCCGCTCCCACTCGGCCGCCTTGGCCGGGCCGAGCGCCCGCCACTGGGGCGACAGGCTGACGCTGCCCAGATCGCGGGCGATGCGCCGGGCGGCCAGGCCCAGGATCGCGGTGTAGGTCGGGTAGGCGATCTCCATCTCGGCCAACTGCTCGATCGTCATGCCCGCGAGCATGCCCGCCGCGATCACGTGCACGATCTCGACAGCCTGCTCGCCCAGCACGTGCGCGCCGATGATCTGGTGGGTGGCCGCGTCGGCGATGAGCTTGCAGGCGCCCTCGGTGTGCCCATCGATGACGCCCCGATCAAGGTCGGCATAGGCGACTTCGGCGACGATCGGTCTGAGCTCGCCGCGGGACTCGGCCGCCCGGGCCGCCGTCTCGGTCAGGCCCACGCTGCCGTACTCCGGATCGGTGAAGCTGCCATGCGGGACGATCCGATGCGCGTCGCTGCGGCCTGAATCCAGCACGGCGTTCTCGGCCGCCACCCGGGCCTCGCTGCTGGCGCTCTGGACCAGCATCATCCGCCCGGTGATGTCGCCGGCGGCGTAGATGTGGGGGGCGCTGGTCCGAAGCTGATCGTTGACCCGGACGTAGCGCCCGTCGGTTTCGACCCCTGCGGCGGGCAGGTTGAGGGCCGCCAGGTTGCCCAGCCAGCCGGTCGAGAGCAGGACCGCTTCGGCGTCCAACCGATGCAGCCCACCGTCCAGCTTGAAATACAGCGATGTGGTTTCAGCGGCCCTTTCGATCCGCTCGACCCCTTGGATGCCGGTGACGAGTTGGATGCCCCGGCGGGTGAAGGCCTCGGCCAGTGCGCGCGAGACCAGCGCATCCTCGCCCGGGACCAGGCGCGGGGCGAGGTCGAGGATCGTCACCTTCGCGCCGAAGGCGGCGAAGATCGAGGCGAGCTGACAGCCGGTGGCGGCTCCGCCCACGACGATGATCGAGCGGGGCAGGCGCGTGAGCGTCCACACATCGGTGTGGGTGAGGGCGTGCTCAGCCCCGGGAAAATCGAGCCGGCGCGCCCGCCCGCCCGCGCACAGGATGAAGCGACGGGCCTGCAGGCTTTGCCCGCCGAATGCGATCGTGTTGGCGTCCATGAAGCGGGCCTCGCCCACGCCCGCGTGCACGCTCACCCCTGAGGATTCGAGGTGGCCCAGCAACTGCTTCTTCTCGTGGATTTGATAGATCACCTGCTGGGTGCGCTGGAGCAGCCGGCCGAAGTCGAGCTCGGGCGGGGTGACCGACAGACCGTAGTCACTGAACTGCTCGATATCCCGCCGCAGCCGGGCGGCCTTGGCCAGCACCCGGGTGGGGGCGCAGCCGTCGTTGGTGCAGGTCCCGCCGAGGTTGCCCCGCTCGACAAGCGCAACGGTCGCGCCTAACTCTCTAGCCCGCAGCGCGGCGGTTACGCCGGCCGGCCCGCCGCCGATCACAATCACATCAAACATGCTGGTCTCCTTGGGCGATTCTAAAGTAAGTTGTTCGGAATCGAACGTCCCCGCCCCGGCGTACACCGGGGCGGGGACGTTCGATTCCGAAAGTTCATGGGGGGGTATTCCGCTTTTTGGATCGCGGCCCCATAATCGTTCGGCATCGGCAGGGCCTCCTACCATGAATCAATCGAACCTGAATCGACTCGGCAACTACGCCATCGCCGTGCTGGCGATCACGAACGTCATTCTTTGGCTGATGGGTCTCCCCCCGAACGATGGACGAGCGGACTATCTGCGCCAGGTCATCGCCGAGATGCTGTCCTCGACCGGGATGATCCTGATGGGCTGCGCGATCGTGCTGTCGCTGCGTCTGCCCGTGCTCGAGCCGTTCTTTGGCGGGCTCGACCGGATGTACAAGAGCCACAAGACCGCCGCCTTGACCGGCCTGGGGCTGGTCATCCTGCACTTTGTCTTAATCCCGATCACGGGCAAGAGCCCCCTGGCCCGTGACCTGGGCCGGATCGCGCTGGCCGGTTTTCTGATCCTGATTGCGCTGACGCTTGCCCCGCGCCTGCCGGTCATTAACGGTTACATCCAGCTCTCCTATCACCACTGGAAATACACCCATCGCCTGGTCGGCGCCTTCTTTATTCTCGGCATGTTCCACGCCTTCAACGCCCCGACCCTGCTCTACACCGCGGAGCTGGCCGCCGGCTATTGGCGGGTATGCGTGTATGCGGCGGCCGCGGCCTACGTCTACAAACAGCTCCTTGCCCCGCTCCTGGCCAAGGGCGCGGGCTATGTGGTGGAGTCGGTGCGGAAGTTGAACCCCTCGACGGTTGAGGTGGCGCTCAAACCGGACGGCGCGTCCGTGCGGCAGCGGGCCGGCCAGTTCGCGTTCGTTCGTTTTCCGGGCGAGCCGGGCCTGGGCGAGTCGCATCCGTTTACGGTCAGCAGCGCGCCGGGCGAGCCGTATCTGCGTTTCACCATCAAGGCCAGTGGGGATTGGACCAAAGCATTGCAGGCCGGGTTGCGCGAAGGGGCTCTGGCGCGGGTCGAGGGCGCCCATGGTGGTTTTGATTTCCGCACGGGCGGCCCGCGACAGATCTGGGTGGCGGGCGGGATCGGGGTCACCCCATTTCTAAGCTGGATTCGCAGCCTGAGCGATGCGCCCGCCCAGCGGATCGCCTTCTTCTACTCGGTTCGGGCCGAGCCGGATGGGGTGTTCTGGAATGAGTTCCAGGCGGCCGCGGCGCGTTTCCCGACCTTGTCCGCAATCCGCAACGTCTCGAGCACCGACGGCAGCCTGACTCTGGACAAGATCAAGGCGGGATGCGCCTTCGATGTGGCCGGCGCGGACGTCTACTTGTGTGGTCCGCCGCCGATGGTCCTGGCCTTCGCCGCGCAATTCCGGGCGGCCGGGGTGCCGACCGGCCAGATTCACTACGAGGAGTTCAACTTTCGCTAGAAGCTACCCTATCAACATTCAGCGCGATCACCCTCCCCGCGCGAAGCGCGGGGAGGGTGATCGCGAAGATCATTTTCGGGAGGGCTTTCTGACCGGGCCAGGCACTCTCGAACGTGCCGGGGAATGCCATTCCAGTCCGCAAAGGCGGTCTGGCGGGCGCTCCCGACCTGCTGCACGACCAGCCGCACGCGTCCGTCCCGATCATTTGCCCAGACCCGAATGAGGAAGGCCCCATAGCGGGGATCGTCAGGTGTGTCAGTCGAGGGCGTGTCAGCCGGCGTGTCCATGCCCATATCCTGCGTCGGGATCGTCATAAGATCGTGAAAAGCGCCGAAATACGTACAATCAGCCAAGAAAATGCCCAACATCCTTCACCTGCGGCTCCTGGGTGGATTTGAGGCTGGCGTCATCAATGCGGCCGGCGTGTCCGCGCGCGACGGGTCGATGGCCGGGCTGCGCGCGGCGGCCGAGCTCCCTTCGGCCAAGACCCAGGCGCTTCTGGCCTTTTTGGCCTGCGTCCGGCGCCGGCACAGCCGCGACACGCTGGCCGCGCTGCTCTGGGGCGATTCGGATGAGGAGGCCGCCAAGACCAGCCTGCGCCAGGCGCTCACCGCGCTTCGAAAACCGTTCGACACCTGGCTGCTGATCGAGCGCGACAGTGTCGCTTTCAACACGGCCGCGCCCTATGCGCTCGACGTCGAGGCATTCGAGCGCGGCGCGCAGGGCGACCTGACTGCCCGACGGGCAGCCCTTGGGCTTTATTCCGGCGAACTGCTCAAAGGCTTCGTTGTCCGAAATGCGTCGGGGTTTGAAGAATGGCTGGTGGTTGAGCGTGAACGCCTGCGCCATACCGCGGCCGGTTTGCTGCGCCAGGTGTCCGAGGCCGACGCCCTGGCGGGTGATTTCGAATCTGCGGCCGGCCATCTGCGCGCGTTGGTCGCGCATGATCCGCTCGACGAAGCAGCTCATTGCCAATTGATGTTGCTCCTGGCCCGAAGCGGCCAGCGGGCGGCCGGGTTGGCTCAGTTCGAAGTATGCCGGAGCACCCTGCAGCGCGAACTCGGCGTCGAGCCCGAACCGCGCACGCGCCAGCTTGCGGATCGCATCCGGATGGCGCTGAGCGGCGTTGGCGGGAACATTGACAGATATGCGGATGAGGGCCCGCTGGTGGATCGGGAGGCCGAGCTGGCTGAGGTGCGCCGCCTGCTGCTCGATCCGCACTGCCGGATGGTCACCCTGACCGGGATGGGCGGGACGGGCAAGACCCGCCTGGCCCTGGCCGCCGGGCGCGCGTGCGGGCCGTGGTTTCTCAATGGGGTGGTGTTCGTGCCGGCCAACGCGGCCGAGTCGCCGGGCGCTCTGCTTGACGCGATTGCGGCGGCCCTGCGCTTTGTCTTTGGGCGGGGCGATCCGCAGGCTCAGCTTCTGGCCGCGCTGCGCAAAAGGAATTGCTGCTGGTCCTTGATGGGCTGGATCGGTTGGCCGGTGATGAAGCGACCCTGGCCTTCCTGTCTCGCCTGCTTCGGGATGCGCCCGCTGTCAAGATCCTGGTCGCATCCCGCGAGCGGCTGCGCCTGCAGAGTGAGTGGCTGTTCGAGGTCAAGGGGCTCTCAAAGGATGGGGCTCGGGCGTTGTTCATCCGCATCGCGCGGCGGGTGATGGTCGACCTGGACCCCGACGGCCCGGCCCGGGCTGAAATCGAACGGGTGTGCGGGCTGGTGGGCCGGCTCCCGCTTGGGATCGCGCTGGCCGCCCCGCTGGCCCGCTTGATGTCGTGCGCGGAGATCGCGGCCGCGCTCGAACGAGGGTATGGCATTCTGACATCCTCGGCCCGTGACGCGCCCGAGCGGCACGCCAGTCTCGAAGCCGTCTTCAATGAATCCTGGGCGCGGCTCGACCCGTTCGAGCGGCGCGCGCTTGCGTCCCTGGCTGTCTTTCCGGCTGATTTCTCACTCGAGGCGGGCGCCGCCGTCGCCGACGCCTCACGCCAGGTGGTGTCCGGGTTGGCCGACAAGTCGCTGTTGCAGGCCGCCTCGGCGGGCCGGTTCGAGCTGCACGAACTGGTCCGCCAATTCGTGCGCGAAACATATGGGGCTGCGGAGAGTGATCGGGCGCGAGATCGTCATTGCGCCTGGTACGCCGCGTTTCTCAGCCGTCGCGAGCCCCAATTGCGCGGACGGATGCAGAAGGACGCGGCCGACGCCATCCGGGCCGAAACTGAGAACCTGCGCCAGATGTGGTCCTGGGCCGTTGAGCGCGGGAACGTTGAGGCGCTTGGGCAGGCCTGTCGCGGTATGTACTGGCTGTGGGACACCCGCGGCTGGTACGCCGAGATTGACATACTGTTCGCCGCCGCGTCCGAACAGGTCGGCGAGCGCGCAGCCAGGACTTGGGCGCAACTCGTCGCCCGCCGGGCGACAGCGCTGAATCGGACGGGGCGCCTGGTCGAGGCGGGTCTCCTGCTGACGGACGCCGCTCAGGCGGCGGCCGCCCTGGGCGATTTCGGCACCCAGGCGCTGGCCATCCGGCATCTGGGATACGGACCGCTCATCCAGGGCGATTTCGAGCGCGCGCGCGATTTCATCGCGCGCAGCCTGGACCTGTATCGCCAGGCGGGCGAGCTAGCCGGAGCCGCGGATGCCCTGATCGGACTGGGCATCGTTGAATCGAATCTGGGCCGCTACGACACCGCGCGCCGGCACTATCAGGAGGCGGCCGACATCCTCGAAGAACTTGGCGACGAGCAGATCCGCGCGGTCGCCATTGGCGATATCGGCAACGTCGACTATTTCACGGGCCGGCTCGAAGACGCCCGCCGGCGATATCGGCAGGCCACTGAGATCCAGCGCGGTTACGATGACCGGCGCGGAATGGCGATCAATCTCAATAACACCGCCTGCATTGCCCTCGAACTGAGCGACTGGGACGAAGCGGTCGAGATGTCGCGCGAGTGCATCGCCGTGTTTGGCGACATGGGCATGCGCGAGGGCGTGATGCACAGCACCCATAACCTGGCCGTGGCGGCGTTGGGGCTGGGTGAGCTTGGCCAGGCCCAGGCTCACCTCGACACCACCCTCGGCCTGGCGCTGGCGCTTGAGGCGACCCCGGACGGGCTTGACTTTCTGGTGACGGGCGCGCGGCTTTTGCGGACCCGGGGCGAGAAAGCGCGCGCCGGCCTGGTGCTGGCTGGGGTGATGGGGCATCCCGCCGCGATGGCCCGCAGCCGCGAGGCGGCCGAGCGTGAGCTCGCTACGTTGGGGCCTGCGCCGGAGGCGGGCCCGGAGGCCGCATCCTTTCAAGACCTCGTCGCTCTTTGCCGGGCGTGATTGGGCGCCCATGTATTCCTGACGCTCGAAACGGTCAGCGCGGCGCTACGATCGCCATGCCGCGTTCTTCGCGTGAAACGTCCGGGTGTCAGGGATATTCGACAACCCGCCTAAGACTTCTTTAGCCCGCTCAAAGCCGCCGAGAGGCGTTTGCCGCCATGGCCCTCGAAGAACACCTCGACCTCTTCGTCGTCGCGCTGTTTCATGCTGCGCAGCACCAGGCCCGGGCCGAACTTGGCGTGGACGACCCGGTCGCCGGGCTTGAAAGTGGTTCCGACGTTGGCCGTCCGGGTCGTTTCGACCGGTTTTCCAGGCGTGCCGGTGTCCCAGCGGGCCGGGTTGCCCGACCAGGTCGTGGTCTCGGTCTTCAAGTCGGCCGTCGTCTTTTTCTTGCCGTCGACCAGGGCCTCGGGCAGGTCGCGCAGAAAAGGGAGGCCTCGGTGGCGTCGCTCGGGCCATACAGCCCGCGCCGGAACGCCCGCAGCAAATACAGCCGTTCTTTGGCCCGGGTGATGCCCACGTAAAAAAGGCGGCGCTCCTCGGCCATGTCTTCGGGCTTGTCAAAGGTGCGGCTGTGGGGCAGAATCCCATCCTCCAGCCCGGTGATGAAGACGACTTTGTACTCGAGGCCCTTGGCCGCGTGCAGGGTCAGGAGTGTCGGCGCGTTGGGGTTGTCCTCGACGTTGTCGGTCTCGCTGACCAGGGCAACGTCGTTGAGGAAATCCTGCAACGGCGTGTCGCCGGCTTCGGCCGCGACGTTGCGCAGTTCGCTCACATTTGCCCAACGGTCCTCGCCCTCATCCGTGCCGTCCCGCATCCATTCGCGATAGCCGCTGGTCTTCATGATCTGATCGAACAAGCGGGCGACGTTAAGTTCATCCTTGAGGCCCACCCACGACTTCCACAGCCCGCCGAAGTCGGCCAGGGCCTTGGCCGCCCGGCCGGTCATATCGCCGCGGGTGAGAACCTCGAACATCGACAGGCTGCGTTCGCGGGCATACTCCTCGACCGTGGCGATGCTCTTGTCGCCGATGCCGCGGGCCGGGACGTTGATGACCCGGCGCAGGCTGACCGAGTCGGCCGGGTTGTTGACGATCCGAAGATACGCCAGGGCGTCCTTGATCTCCTTGCGCCCATAGAATCGTGTTGCCCCGACCAGGCGATATGGCTGGCCGGCCCGCACAAAGGCGTCTTCGAGCGCGCGGCTCTGGGCGTTTGTCCGATACATCACCGCGACCTCGCCCGGTTCGGCCGCCTTCAGGCGGGCCATCTCGGCGATTGTGTCGATGACGTACTGGGCCTCTTCTTCAGCGTTGTACAGTTCGCGCTGCACAATCCGCGGGCCGGGGCCCTTCTCGGTGAAGAGGTTGATGTGGCGCCGGTTCGGGTTGCGCTTGATGACCGCCATCGCCGCGTCCAGAATGGTCTGGGTGCTGCGGTAATTCTGGTCGAGCGGGATGACGGCAAGCTCCGGGAAGTCCTTCTCGAGGCGCTGGGCGTTGCGATAGTCGGCCCCGCGCCACTTGTAGATCGACTGGTCGGGGTCGCCGACGCAAAATAGGTTGCGGTGCTTGGCCGAGATCAGGCGCAGCATCTCGTACTGGGCGATGTTGGTGTCCTGAAACTCGTCCACCAGCACGTGCAAGGTGCGCTCCTGCAAGCGCTCGCGGGCGGGCGCCGATTCGCGCAATAGCCGGACGGTCTCCATCAGCAGGTCGTCGAAGTCCAGCCCGTTGTTTGCCCGCAGAATGGCGTTGTATTTCTCGTAGACCCGTTGGGCGATCTCGTTGATGTAGGTATCCGGGGCGAACATCTCGGGCGTCACCAGCTCGTTTTTGAGGTTGCTGATGATGCCGTGCACCGTCGACGGTTTGACCCGCTTCTCGTCGAGGTTCAGCTCCTTGAAGGCGGCTTTGATGACACTGAGCTGGTCGTCCGAGTCGAAGATGGCGAAGTTACGGTCGATGCCGATCAGCGGGCCGTCCCGGCGCAGGAAGCGGGCGCACAGGCTGTGGAAGGTCCCCATCGCCACTTCGCCCGCGGCCGATCCGATCGCCACCTGCAGCCGCTCGCGCATCTCGCGGGCGGCCTTGTTGGTGAAGGTCACCGCCATGATCCGGTAGGGGAAGACATTGCGCGCGCCGACCAGATACGTGATCCGGCTGGTCAGCACGCGGGTCTTGCCGCTGCCCGGGCCGGCGATGATGAGCTGCGGGCCATCCTTCGCCTCGACGGCGCGGCGCTGGTTGGGATTCAGCTTGTCAAGCGAAAACTGGGTCATGCCGGTCAGGGGATCAGGACCACCTTCCCGGTGGTTGCGCGCCCGGCCAGGGCGGCCTGGGCGGCGCCGGCTTCAGACAGTGGAAGTGACCGGTCGATGCGGGCCTTGACCGCGCCGCTGCCCAGCCAGCCCAGCACATCGCCAGCTCGGCGGAGCAGTTCCTCGCGAGTCTGCAGATAGTTTCCCAGCGTTGGTCGCGTCAGGTAGAGCGAACCCTTGCTCATCAGGGTCAGCGGGTCGACCGGGGAAACCGTGCCGCTGGCGTGGCCAAACAGGGCGAGCACGCCCCGCGGGCGCAGACAGTTCAGGCTGCGGTCGAAGGTATCGCGCCCGACCGAATCGTAGACGACATCGACACCCGCGCCCAGGGTGAGCGCGCGCGTGGCGGTGTCGAAGTCCTCGTAGGGCAGCACGGCGTCGGCTCCGGCTGCGGTCGCCAGGGCGCGCTTGGCCTCGGTCGAGGCCGTGGCGATCACCCGTGCGCCGCGCAGTTTGGCCATCTGGACCAGCAGGTTGCCGGTCCCGCCGGCGGCTGCGTGGATGAGGGCGGTGTGCCCCGGGCCGAGCGCAAACGTGTCGGTGGCCAGATAGTGGGCGGTCGTGCCCTGCAGCATGACGGCCGCCGCAAAGGCGGACGACACGCCGTCCGGCACCGGCACGAGCTTGTCGGCCGGGACGAGGGTGTACTCGGCGTAGGCGCCGCCCGAGAAGGCGTAGGCCACCCGCTCGCCGAGTCTCAGCCCGGTCACACCCGCGCCCAACGCATCAACAACACCGGCGCCTTCCTGGCCCGGGGTGAAGGGCAGCGCGACTTTGTACGTCCCCATCCGATGATAGATATCGATGAAGTTGACCCCGACGGCCTCGAGCTTGACCCGGGCCTGGCCGGGGCCGGGCTCGGGCAGCGGCACCTCATCGGCCCGAAAGACCTCCGGGCCGCCGTGCTCGTGAAAACGCATTGCGCGCATGGCTAGTCCCCTTGCAGGATGGCGATCTCGGCCGCCGACAAGTCGAGCGAAGCCGCGGCCAGAATATCGGCCAACTGGGCCACTGACGTCGCTGAGGCGATCGGCGCGGTGATGGACGGGCGGGCGATGAGCCAGGCCAGCGAGACCTGGGCGGCCGTCACGCCGCGCGCCTGCGCGACCGTCTGCACCCGGCCAAGCACTTCCCAGGCGCCGTCATCGGCCATGTAGCGCGTCTGTACCCCGCCCGAGCGCTTGGTCTCGGGCAGGGGCGCCTCGCGGGCATACTTGCCGGTCAGGAAGCCGCTGGCCAGCGACGAGTACGGGATCACCCCGACGTTCCGGGCGATGACTACCGGTTCGAGGTCGCTCTCATATCCGCTCCGGCGGATCAGGTTATAGAAGGGCTGCAAGCACTCGTAGCGGGCGAGATGTTTGGCGGTGGAGAGGTCAAGGGCCTCGCTCAGCCGGGCGCCCGTGTAGTTCGACGCGCCGATGGCCCGGACCTTGCCCGACTGGATGAGCTCGTCGTAGGTCTCCAGCGTTTCGGCCAGGGGCGTCTCGCTGTCATCGATGTGCGACTGATACAGGTCGATGTAGTCGGTCTGCAGCCGGCGCAGCGAGTTGTCCACCGACTTGAGGATGTGGGCGCGCGACAGGCCCTGGCCACCGTCGCCCATCTTGTTGCCGACCTTGGTGGCGAGGATGACCCGGCTGCGGTTCTTGCGGGCAGCCATCCAGGCGCCCAGGATGGTCTCGGATTCGCCGCCGGTGTGGCCTGGCACCCAGGTGGAATAGGCGTCGGAGGTGTCGATGAAGTTGCCGCCGCCGGCGAGGAAGGCGTCCAGGATTGGAAACGAGGCGGCCTGGTCGATGGTCCAGCCAAAGACATTGCCGCCCAGACACACGGGGCTGACGTTGAGGCCGCTGCGGCCAAGGGGTCTGAGGTTCATCCGCCTATTGTCCACGAAGTTGCGCGAATCCCCTTTCTGGCTACAGTAGTCGGCATGGATCCTGCCAAGTTATCTGCTGCGCTGGCAGCCGGACGGAGGATTAGCAGGAGAACGGGAGAACGGGAGGGTAAATGCCTTCTCCCGTTCTCCCGTTCTCCTGCTAACGGCCATGCGATTTTGGGACTGTTCGATTGGCCCGGAGGATGATGATGACGCAGTATGACTATGACCTGGTGGTGATTGGCTCCGGCCCGGCCGGGCAGCGGGCGGCGATTCAAGCGTCCAAGCTGCGCAAGCGGGTGGCCATTGTCGAGCGCAAAACCGTCATCGGCGGGGTGTGCATCAACACCGGGACCATCCCGAGCAAGACCCTGCGCGAGGCCGTCATGCATCTGTCGGGCTATCGCGAGCGCAATGTGTATGGCTCATCCTACGCCGTCAAGCAGGACATCACCATGGGCGACCTGCTTTTCCGGGCCGACGCGGTGATGCGCAGCGAGATCGACGTCACCCGCGGCCAGCTCATCCGCAACCGGGTCGAAGTCATTTCGGCCGAGGCCTCGTTCATCGACGCGCACACGGTCCTGCTCAAGGGCATGGATGGGCATGCCCAACGGGATGTCACGTCGGCCAATGTGCTGATCGCGGTGGGCACCGCGCCCACCCACGATTCGAGGGTGCCGGCCGACGGGCAGAACATCTTCCTGAGCGACGAGATTCTGAGCCTGGCCGAGCTCCCCCGCACCCTGACCGTGGTCGGGGCGGGCGTGATCGGCTGCGAGTACGCCAGCATGTTCGCCGCGCTGGGTGTGCGGGTGACCCTGATCGACAAGCGCGACCGGCTGCTGCCCTTCATCGACAGCGAGATCGGCGATGCCCTGGCCTACCAGTTGCGGATGAACAAGGTCACCCTGCGCCTGGGCGAGGAAGTCAAGCAGATCGAACCGGTCCAGGAGGCGGGCGGGCGCACGCGGGTCCGGATCAGCCTGCAGAGCGGCAAGCAGATCGTCACCGACAAGGCGCTCTACAGCGTCGGGCGGACGGGCGCAACGGCCAGGCTCAACCTTCCGGCGGCCGGCGTCGCCGCCGATGACCGCGGCCGGATCAAGGTCAACGCCCAGTATCAGACCAGCGTGCCGAACATCTATGCTGCCGGGGACATCATCGGCTTCCCCAGCCTGGCCTCGGTATCGATGGAGCAGGGCCGCCTGGCGGCCTGCCACGCATTTGGGGTCGAGGCCGTCAGTGTGCCGGCCCTGTTCCCATATGGCATCTACACCATCCCGGAGATCTCAACTGTCGGGCGGAACGAGGAGGAGTTGACCAAAGACGGTGTGCCGTATGAGGTCGGGACCGCCCACTACCGCGAAATCGCGCGGGGCAACATCATTGGCGACCAGAACGGCATGCTCAAGCTGATCTTCAACCTCGAGACCCGTGAGCTGCTGGGCGTGCACATCATCGGCGAGGGCGCCTCCGAGCTCATTCACATCGGGCAGGCGGTCCTGGCCTTCAAGGGCTCGGTCGACTACTTCGTCAACACGGTCTTCAACTACCCGACCCTGGCCGAGTGCTACAAGACGGCGGCCTTTAACGGGATTAATCGCCTCGGATAGATTTCTGGGAAACGGACTCCCTCGGCGAAGCCGAGGGAGTCCGTTTCCCAAATTCCCTTTTCAGGGAATCGTGAAGCGGCCGAGCATCAGGCTGTTGCCGCTCGCATCCTTAAGCGGGTCGTCGATGGCCCGGCGCTGCTTTGTCTGGGTGTCGTAGAGCCCGATTCGGACTTGATACGTGCCCGGCGCCAGGCCCTCGGGCAGGCTCACCCAATGCGGGTCGAGGACGACCTCGCTCGGCTGCCAGGCCGGGAAGCGGTAGCCTCCGTAGACGGGTTGAACATCGCCGTTGGCCACCACCGCGCCGTCACTCTCGCGCACGACGTGAACGAGGACGGTGTCATCAGGCAGGCTCCGGGCCGCCGACTGCCACTGCAGCAGGACCGCCACCTCGCGCCGGGCCGGGTCGTAGTCGACCCGGCCGCCGAGCAGCCCGATGCCGGTCTCGAAGCGGGCATTCCGGCCGGCCAGGGTGTCGGAAATGACGAAGCTGGGCGGGGTATCTCCAGCGGTGTAGACCAGGGTATTGGGCGCGCCGTCGCGCTCGTTGAATGCCGCGGCGAGGGTGAGCGTCTTGTGGGCTTTCTGCGCTTCGCGCGAGAAGACCTCCCAGTGGCCCTTGAAGAAGGTGTGGGCTGGTGCATGGAAGAGATACAAATAAGCCGGGTCCCGCAGCGCGACGATGCTGGCGTCGCTGAATTTTTGCGAGGGCTGCGGGCGGGTCTCAAATAGTTCCGTTGGCCTGCGCTTCAGGTTCGACAGGAACTCCAGGTTGCGGCTGAAGCCCCAATCCATGGCGATGAGGGGACGCCCGCGCAGGTCGCCGGCGAGGGCGGCGTCCAGCGCATAGACGGCGTCCGACCAGCCTCCCCGGCCGCCCGTGCGCGCCAGGCCGTCGAGGATGAGGACGTTGGCGGCGGCGTGGTTGGCGACCAGCGCGGCGACGGTGGCGGCCAGGACCAGCGGCCGGCGCGGTGTGAGCGCGCGCGCGGCGTCGACCATGGCCAGCGCGATCAGCAGCCAGGCGAAGGGGACGAGGATGAAGACATAGGTTGCGCCGATGCTGCTGGTCGAGATCGTGCTGGCCGGCAGGATGCCCGCCAGGCAGGCCAGGAGGAAGACCCGCACGCCGTCGCCGGGGCGCGGCGCGCGGCGCCGCCGGAGCAACGTGACGAGCTCATACACAAACGCGAGGGCGAGGGCGAGGGCGCCCAGCGGCAGGCCTGTGCCCGGGATGCCCATGTGCAGCGTGTTGCCGCCCATCATCGCCCCGAAGTCAGCGAGGACCACGGCCAGATTGGCCGCGACGTTGAGGTTGTCGTGGCCATAGCTCTGGGTCTGCCCGGCGTTGCTCAGGATGAAGTTGAGGGTCTGGGGGACCGGCAGGTTGTGGGCGATGAGTGGGGCGAGGCCGAGCAGCCCGGCGGCGAGGACAACCGCAAGGGCGGCCGGGCGCATGGCCCGCAGCGCGGCGAGCACGCGCGCCGGGCGCGCCCCGAGCAGCAGGGTTACCCCGAGCGGGATCAGCATCCAGACGAAAAGGATCTTGGTCGTCACGCCCGCGCCGAAGAGCAGGGCGGCCAGGGCCAGCCAGCCCGCGCCTCTCCGGCGCCACCACTGGGTGAGGGCCAGCATCATCCCCAGGGCGAGGGGGCAGGAGTGGGACGGTGTAGTTGGCCCCGGCCCGGCTCCACCAGATGAAAGGCGGCATGCTCGCGCACAGCAGCGCGGCGATGGCGGCGGCGAGATCGCCCCCCCACAGGCGGGCGAGCAGCCAGAGCAGGACCAGGGCGAGCGCGCCCACCGCGAGCTGGCTCAGGCGCAGCGATTCCACGCTGGGCCCGAACAGGGCGAACCCGGCCGCGCTGGTGTAGATCGAGGCCGGGCCGATGTGATGCAGCATCATCAGCGGCACTTCGCGCCCGAAGAGGGTGATGTTCTGCATGGCGCTGGGCGTCTGGCCGGCCAGCATCTCCAGGGCGGGCACCGCGTCGGCGGCCTCGTCCGACATCAGCCCGGGCAGGCGCAAATCCCACGCGCCGACCGCCGTGTAAAGGGCGATCGCGAGAAGCAGCGCTGCGAGCGAGCGTTTCATGGAATGGGCATTATCGGGCAGGGGCTGGGGGATATCGGTCCGCAGATTACGCAGATTCGCGCCGATGGGTTCTTGTGGAACGTGAGCGCCGCAGAACCCAAAAAGTGATATTCGGTGCAAATCGTAACTGCCGGCGGGGACGGCGCCACCTCACCATGTCCCGGGGGGCGGGGGGGGGGGAGGGAGAGGTGGGGGGGGGGTAGGGGGGGGGGCGGGGGGGGGGGGGGGGGGGGGGGGGCGGCTCGCGCGGGGCAGGGAGGGGGCAAACAACCAACGCCGCAGCAATCCGCGCGCAGGGGGGCGTGCTGCCGTGGGGGCCCGGAAGCGTAATTTGCGGACAAACCTGACTCCGCTAGAATCGGCCCGCCGCGGTTCCACAGGCGGCAACACGCGAGCCCAAGATGAAGATCACAACCATCACCGTCTTCCAGGTCGATCTGCCGCTGGTCGAGGGCAATTACGCCTGGTCGGAAGGCAAGAGCGTGTCGGTCTTCGACAGCACCGTCGTCGCGATTGGCACCGATGCCGGCATCACCGGCTACGGCGAGGTCTGCCCGCTCGGGCCGGTCTACCTGCCGGCCTATGCCAATGGCGTGCGGACCGGGATCGCCGAGATCGCCCCGCGCCTGATCGGCGAGGATCCCACCCAGTTGCTGGCCCTCAATCGCACGATGGACCATCTGCTCAAGGGCCATCCGTATGTCAAGTCGGCCATCGACATGGCCTGCTGGGACATCACCGGGCAGGCGGCCGGCATGCCGGTCTGCCACCTGCTGGGCGGGCGCTACGGCGCGGACGTGCATCTGTATCGGGCCATCTCGCAGCGCCCGCCGGCCGAGATGGCCCGTAACGTCGCCGGTTATCGGGCCGAGGGCTACCAGCGCTTCCAGCTCAAGGTCGGCGGCGACCCGAATGAAGATATCGAGCGCATTCGGGCGGCGCGGGCGGTCCTGCAGCCGGGCGACAAGCTCATCGCCGACGCCAACACGGGCTGGCTGATGCACGAGGCGGCCCGGGTGGTGAATGCGGTCCGGGACGTGGATGTCTATATCGAACAACCCTGCGCCAGCTACGAGCAGTGCCTGGCCATCCGGCGCCGGACGGCCCTGCCGTTTGTGCTGGATGAGGTCATCGACTCGGTCGACATGATCCTGCGCGGGGCCGCCGACGGGGCGATGGACGTGGTCAACCTCAAGATCAGCAAGTTCGGCGGGCTGACTAAGATCAAGCAGGCCCGCGACCTGTGTGTTTCACTGGGCATCGCCATGACGCTCGAGGACAGCTGGGGCGGCGACATCACCACCGCCGCCATCGCCCACCTCGCCCACAGCACCCCGCCCGAGTTTCTGTTCACCTCGACCGACTTCAACAGCTACGTCACCCAGTCAATCGCCGACGGCGCGCCGCAGCGGGTGAACGGCCGCATGGCCGCCTCCGAGCAGCCCGGCCTCGGCATCCAGCCGCGCATGGACGCGCTCGGCGATCCGGTTTTGCGCTTCGCCTGACAGATTGTTGGTCGAAATCGATATCCCGCGGCGTAGCCGCGGGATATCGATTTCGACAATAAACCTATGAATACAAAGGGACTTGACCACATCGCCATCGCCGTGCCGGACACCGAGGAGGCGCTCAAACTCTGGCGCGACCAGTTCGGGTTTGCCGTCCTGCTCAGCGAGGTCGTCAACGCCGGTACCGTGCGCCTGACCCACCTCGATCTGGGCAACACCCATCTGCAACTGGTTGAGCCGCTCACGCCCGATCACCCGATTACGGCCTGGCTGGCAGCCAACGGCCCCGGGTTGCATCACCTCTGTTTCAAGGTCGATGATGTGGGCGAGGCGATGGAAGAGGTTCGGGCGTTGGGCTTTCAGACTGCCCCGAAGGCGCATCAGGGCACGGCCGGCAAACGGGCGGTGTTCATGGACGCGGCCGGCACCGGCGGGGTGCGGGTGGAGTTGACGGGGAGGTAGGCTGCGTGACGATTAACCTCGCGGGGGTAGGCGCCCTAGAGCCTCACCCGCCAAAAACCTATGGCGCCTACCCGCGAGGTTGATCGCCTGAGCTCACCGGCAGCGCCCTGAGCGTTCGTATCGGCGAGAAGAGGATAAACAGCATCGAGGCCGCCAGGATCAGAAAGCCGATCCCGATCGCCGGGCGCAGGCCGAGCCATTCGCCCAGCGCCCCGCCGAGCAGCGCGCCGATGGGGAGCAACACACCGTTCAGAAGCCGGCCGGTTGCGCTGACCCGGCCCAGAAAGGCGTTGGGGGTGACCGCCTGGCGCAGGCTCTGTTCGCACACGCCGTAGATCGCCCATTTGGCGTCGGTCGCCTGGGCAAGCGCCAGCATCGCGACGACGACGCTCAGCGGGCCGGAGGCAAACACCAGCAGCAGGCCCGAGACTGGGGACAACAGGCGTGCTCCGACCATCGTCGGGCCGATCCCAAAGCGGCGCGTGACCCGGTCGGCGACGGCCGCGCCGATCAGCGCGCTGACCCCGCCGATGCCGATCAGCAGGCCGTTGACAACCGGCGGAACGCCCAGCGTTTCGGTGACGTAGAGCAGATACAGCGTGCCGATGATGCCGCTGGCGATGGATTGCACCGCGTCGGCGCCGAGCAGCGCGCGCAGGATGGGCTCTCGGGCGGCCAGACGCAGGCCGTCGCGGGCCTCGCGCAACATGCTCTGGCGGGCCTCGGCTGGCGCGGGCGGCGGCTCAGGCCGGCGGATCATCCCGAGCGACAGCGCGCTGGCCACAAATGAGACCGCGTCAAAGGCGATGGCCAGGGCCGGTGAGAGGGCCTGGGTGAGCGCGCCGCCGAGGCCGGGGCCAGTGATCTCGGCGATCGAGTCGCTCATCGCCAGCTTGCTATTGCCCTCGACCAACTGGCCGGGCTCGACCAGGGCGGGCAGGTAGGCTGGATAGGCCACATCGAAGAGGACGGCCAGGCTGGTCACCCCCAGGGTGATGACATACAGGTGCTCGACCCGCAGCCCGCCTGTCAGGGCCAGGATGGGGATCAGGGCGAGCAGCCCCGCCCGGCCGAGGTCGGCGGCGATCAGGAGCGGCTTGCGCCGCAGCCGGTCGACGATGACCCCGGCAAAGAGCCCAAAGGCCAGGGCGGGGATGGCCCGCAGACCGTTGAGCACGCCGAGCTGGCCGGCGCCCATGTTCAGGGTCAGGATGGCCAGGAACCCGATGGCGGTCCCGCCAATCTGCGACCCGATCTGGGAGAGGGTCTGCCCCACCCACAGGCGGGCGAAGTCGGGTTGGCGGAAGAGGGAAGGGCGGGCCATGGGGTTGCCGACCGATTATCCGTAATTTTCACCACAAAGGCACAAAGGCACAAAGGTATCCATTTGGTTACTTTGTGTCTTTGTGCCTTTGTGGTGAAAAAGCGGGCCAAGCACAGGTCGGAAATGGATCCTGGTAACCAGCATGTAACCCGCAGAAGCTAGGCTGGAGGCTGCCGAATTGTCGCACGAAGTCTGGCCACTTGTCGGATGACAGGCGGGCCCGATTCCGTCACACTGCTCATTTGGCCGGTTTCTGTGACCAGAGCCGCAGCCAGAGAAATGAGCATACAGAAGGGAGAAAAGATGAACACCCACGCCACATCGTTACGCGCCCGCGCCCTGTTCGCGTCGGTCGCCCTCGTCCTGGCCGCCTGCCAGGGCGCTGCGACCCCCGCGCCGACGGCCGTCCCCGTCAAACCCACCGACGCCCCCAAGCCGACCGAGGCCCCCAAGCCCGCTGCCGGCGCCGTCACCATCGGGTTGCTGACCGACCGCTCGGCCTCGCTGGCCATCTACGGGCCGATGCTCGAGAACGGCTTCGCGATCGGCCTGGATTACGCCACCAAGGGCACCAACAAGGTGGCCGGCAAGGACATCAAGATTGTCATCAAGGATGCCGGTGACAAGCCCGAGACTGGGATCACCCTCGCCCGCGAGGCGATCGAGAAGGATGGGGCCAAGATCCTGACCGGTGTGCCGTCTTCGGCCGTCGCCCTGGCCGTGGCCGGCCTGGCCAAGGACAACAAGGTCATCTACAACGCCTGCCCGGCTGCGTCGCCCGATGTCACCGGCAAGGGCTTCAACGAGTACACCTTCCGGGCCGGCCGGACCAGCATCCAGGACGCCCTGACCATGGGCGGGGCGCTGCTCCAGCTCGGCAAGAAGTTCATCCAGATTGCCCCGGACAATGCCTTCGGGCAGGGCTCGGCCGCCGGCTTCTACGCCACGGTCAAGGGCCTCGGCGGCGCCTTCGTCACCAATGACGATGCCAAGGGCAGCGGCACGGTCTTCGCCCCGCTCGAGACCACCGACTTCACACCCTACATCAACCAGATCCTGGACAAGAAGGCCGATGTGCTGATCGTGACCTGGGCCGGCGCGGGCTTTGTGCCGATGTTCCAGCAGATGCAGCAGCTCGGCGTGTTCAAGTCGATGGTCGTGGCTACGGGCATGGGCGACAACGCCACGCTCAAGGCCGGCTACAGCACCGCCCTGGGCGCGGTCGGCGTCAGCGTCTATCACTACTCGCTCTTCAGCAACCCGGAGAACGACTACCTGGTGAAGATGCACAAGGACAAGTTCAAGACCCCGCCCGATCTGTTCGCCGAGTGCGGCTTCAACTCCGCCGTGATGCTGGTCAAGGCTCTCGAGGCCACCGGCGGCGACCCCGACGCGGCCAAGATGATCAAGGCCCTCGAAGGGATGAAGTTCAACGGGCCGAAGGGCGAGTACACCGTCCGGCCCGAGGATCATGTTCTGCTCCAGCCGATGCCGCTGGTCAAACTGCTCAACACGACCGACCCGGACTTCAAGTTCGTCGAACTGGTCAAACTGCTCAAGCCCGAAGAAACCGCCCCGCCGTGCGCCGTGCCGGCCGAGCTCAATCGGTGCAAGAAGTAGTTCTTGAGACCCGCGGCCTGGTCAAGGCCTTCGGCGCCTTTCGGGCCGTCGACGGCGTCGATCTGCGCGTTGAACAGGGTGAGCTTCGCTCGATCATCGGCCCGAATGGGGCCGGGAAGACCACCCTGTTCAACTGCGTCAGCTCGACCCTGCGCCCGACCGCGGGTCAAGTACTCTATCGAGGCCGGGATATCACCGGCCTCCCCCTCCATCGGATCGCCCATCTTGGAATCGGGCGGGCGTTCCAGATCACCAACATCTTCCCCAGCCTGACCGCGCTGGAGAATGTGCGTTTGGCCGCCCAGGCCCTGGGCGGCGACAACCTCAAGATGTGGATACCGGCCGCCAGCCTGCGGCGCTATGTCGATCAGGCCCTCAAGGCCCTCGGCACAGTCGGGCTCGCCGCTCGGGCAGGGCTGCCCGCCGCGGCTCTCAGCCATGGCGACAAGCGCAAGCTCGAACTGGCCATCATCCTTGTCGGCGATCCCAGGCTGCTCCTGCTCGACGAGCCCGCGGCTGGGATGGCCACCGAGCAAGTGCCCGAGCTGATGCGGACCATCGCCGATATCCGAAGTTCGGGCGACAAGACCATCCTGCTGGTCGAGCACAACATGAATGTGGTGATGTCGATTTCGGACCGGATCACGGTCATGCACCAGGGCCGGATCCTGGCCGAGGGCAGCCCGGCCGAGATCAAGGCCAACGAAGCGGCTCAATCCGCTTATCTGGGGACAGGATGACAACCGATCTACTGATCGTCGACGCCATCCACACCTTTATTGGCCAGTCGCATATTTTGGAGGGCGTGTCGCTGCGCGTGCCGCGCGGCAGCGTCACCGCCCTGCTCGGCCGCAACGGGGCTGGCAAGACCACCACCCTGCGCTCGATCATGGGCCTGCTCACCCCCCGCAGCGGGACGATCACCTTTGACGGCCAGGCCCTGGTCGGCAAACGCGCCTACAACATTGCCGCTCTGGGCATCGGCTATGTGCCCGAGCACCGGGCGATCTTCCGCGCCCTGTCGGTGGAGGAGAACCTGCAGATCGCCGAGCGCAAGCGGGGCGATCTCGCCAAACGCAGCGACCTTATCTTTGAGCTCTTCCCCGACCTGAAGATGTTCTTGTCGCGGGGCGGGGGCAACCTGTCGGGCGGGCAGCAGCAGATGCTGGCGATCGCCCGGGCGCTGGTGCCCGAGAACCGCCTGCTCCTGATCGATGAGCCGAGCGAGGGCCTGGCCCCGATCATCGTCGAGAACATTGCCCGCGCGCTAAAGCGCCTGGCGGGCGAGACCACCGTCCTGCTGGTCGAGCAGAATTTCCGGATGGCGTCGCAGGTGGCCGACCACTACGTCATCATCGACGACGGCCGGGCGGTCAAGGCCGGGGCGATGGCCGACCTCGTGGCCGATCCGGCCGTGGCCCGGCAGTATCTGGGGGTGGGGTAATGACACAGAAAATTAGGCTCCCCCGCATCCCCCGCCCGGCCCTGCTCGGGATCGGGCTGATGGCCTTGTTCATCCTGGCCCTGTTCGGCCGATATGAGCCCAAGGTCGCGGTCAGCATCCTGCTGTCCGGGCTCACCCTCGGCTTCTTGTATTTCATGGTCTCGGCCGGGCTGTCTCTGATCTTCGGGCTGATGGACGTGCTGAACTTCGCCCACGGCACGATCTTCATGCTGGGCGCCTATCTCGGGCTGGCCATCTTCAACGCCCCGTTTCTGGCGGCCTGGTCCACCGACGCGCGCTTTGTCCTGGCCCTCATCGGCGGGGCGCTGTCGGCCGCGGGCGTGGGCGCGCTGATGGAGTGGTCGCTGATCCGGCCGTTGTACTCGCGCCCGATATACCAGGTCCTGCTCACCCTCGGGCTGACCTTTGTCGGAGGCGAGGCGATCAAGGCGGTGTGGGGACGGCCGGCTTCTTCATGCCCACCCCGGCATTCTTCAACACGCCAGGCGACAGTTGCCCCTCGCCCGACCTGATCGCTTTTCTGAGCGACCACTGCTCGTCGATCCTGGTGCTTGGGCGGGCCTTCCCCAGTTATCGCCTCTTCGTCATCGGGCTGGGCATTGTGATGTTCCTGGCCGTGGCGATCCTGCTCCGCAAGACGCGCCTGGGGATCATCATCCGGGCGGGGGTGCAGGACGGTGAGATGGTCCAGGCTCTGGGCATCAACGTGCGGCGGATCTTCACCATCGTCTTCGCCCTGGGCGCGGCTCTGGCGGGGATTGGCGGGGTGGCGGCGGCGCCCATCATCGGGGTCAACCTGGGGATCGGGCAGGAGTTTCTGCTGCAGTCCTTCATCGCCATCGTCATCGGCGGGATGGGCAGCTTTGGCGGGGCGACGGCCGGCGCGCTGCTGGTCGGGCTGGCCCGCGCCTTTGGCGACCAGCTCGTGCTGTCCGGGGTGCAGATCCCCTTCCTCGAGGACGCGATCAAGATGTCGCCCTCGATCGCCCGGGCAAGCACCGTCATCATCATGGCTCTGGTCCTGCTGATCCGTCCAGCCGGGCTGTTTGGGAAGAAGGACTAGGCCATGCGAACGGATCTCCTGCGCGTCCTGAAATCCAACGGAATGGGCCTGGCCCTGGTCATCGGGCTGGCGCTGTTTCCCTTCGCTTTGTCGCTGCTGAGCGGCGAACCGGTCAATGCCGGCGCGCCCAAATTCTGGCAGGGCATGCTCGCCCAGGTCTTCATCCTGGCGGTCTACGCGCTGAGCTATGACCTATTGCTCGGGATCACCGGTGTGCTGTCGTTTGGGCACGCCATGTTCTTTGGCGGCGGGGCGTATGTGGCCGGAATCCTGCTCAAGCACGGACGCTGGGAGTTGCTCCCGGTCGTTGGGGCCGTGATCGCGGTCGCGCTGTTGCAAAGCCTGCTGGTCGGGGCGCTGTCGCTGCGGGTGAAGGGCGTGTATTACGCGATGGTGACTCTGGCCTTCGCCCAGATGTTCTTCATCCTGGCCGAGGCATCTGACTTCCGCGAGTTCACCGGGGCGGAGGACGGCCTGCAGGGCATCCCGGTCCCGGCCTGGCTCAGCCCGACCAACGAGCGCCTGACGTTCTATTTTGTCACCCTGGCCTTCTGCCTGATCGTGTATCTGATCGCCAAGCGGGTGGTCGACTCGCCGACCGGGCGGATCCTGATCGCGATCCGGGAGAACGAGCAGCGCGCTCAAACGGTGGGGTTCAACACCTTTGCCTACAAGCTCATTGCGATGACCCTGGCCGGGGTGCTGGCCGCCCTGGCGGGGATGATGAGCGCGCTGTGGAACCTGAGCGCGAACCCGGGCATGCTGGCCTCCGGGACGACGATCAACGCGCTGCTGATGACGATCATCGGCGGGGCGGGCACGCTTTCGGGCAGCCTGCTTGGGGCGGGCTTTTTGCAGTTGGTCGGCTACTGGCTCAACGACGCCTTTGGCCCGCGCTGGCCGCTGCTCTTTGGGCTGGTCTATATCGCGATCGTGCTCTTCCTGCCTTACGGGATCATCGGGACGTGGCGGATGCGGCGGCAGGGGCGTTGATAACGTTGGTAAGGTTGGTAACGTTCGTCAGGTTTGGTCAGGTGGATAAGGTGTGGTCAGGTTTTGCGTGTTGGAGCTTAGGCTTTAGCCAGCCAGGGTACTCTGAGCGTTAGCCAATTCAGCCTCGCGGCACTGGCGCGTAACTGCCTGAACCTCGGAGGTAGGCGCCTGATCTCGTTGCAGGCGCAAGTCGCCGGCGCCTACCTCCGAGGTTCAGTCTCATCCGGCGCCGGCCCGCGAGGTTGATCCCACGATGACTCAGGGTTGCCTGAAACCGTTGGGCCACAACGTGCGCTGCCACTCCTGAGATGGCATAGGCGCTGCCCTTGCGATTGGCCCGCCAGGCTGCGCTCCAAGGCCATTCGGACACTGAACCCCATATTAGGCGCCCAACCATCGCGCCTTGACAAACGATCATCTCCCGCGAGAATCGCCCCATGCCTAACCTTCGACCGCTCGCTGCGCTGCTCGCCGCCGCGCTGCTCGCCGCCTGTGGCGGGGCTGCGCCCGCGCCCACCGCCCCTCCCGCGCAGCCCACCCGCCCACCCGCCAATCCGACCACCGCCCCGGCCGCCACGGCGACACTTGCGCCGCTCATCGCCGCGCCGACCCGTGCCGCCACCGTCGCCGCACCCGCGGGAAAGGCCCTGCCGCCAAAAAGTCGGTAAGACCGGCGTTGCGCGCGCCGGAAACATGACCCAGTTCCTGATCGAGCTTGAAAACCCCAACCCCGAGCGCGATTTGGGGAGCGTTGCGCTCCAATTGCGGGCCTTTGACCCGGGCGGCACGATCTTGTTCAGCCAGACCGTCCCGGCCGAAGCGCTCTGGGCGGGTCAGAAAGGCGCCCTGGTGTATGCCGCCAGCGTCACCCCCACGGCGACGATCGCCCGGGTCGAAGCGGTCCCGGGCGCGACTACCGACAGCAAGGCGGCCGAGGTCAAACCCCTTGAGGTCGTGTCGATCAGCCCGATTTCGCAGGGCAGCGGCAACAATGATGTCATCGTCGAAATCCGCAATCCCAATCCCTTTGACGTGCTGAACGTCTTTGTGCCCGCCCTGGGTTACGACGCCAGTGACGCCCTCGTGGCCGGGGGCAGCCTATATGTCGGCTTCCTACGCAAAAACGCCGTTACCCCGGTCCGCTTCTTTGTGACCGGCAGCGCCGCGGCCAAGCGCTGGGCGGCCTTTCCCCGCCCGCGCGGGGCGAGCGCCTACGCGCCCGAGCTCGCCCTGCGGGCTGCGCCGGATGTGAGCGCAGGTCAGGCCACCCTGCTGTCGTACAAGACCGCCGGCGGCGCGCAGAAAAACGTGGCCGTGTTCCAGCTCCAGAGCGCCGGGCAGATATCTGTCGTCGCTGCGTCAGACTATCAGATCCTCGCATTTGACGGCGACAAGAAGCTCGTCGCCTACAAGGCCGGCCAATTTGGGGCGCTATTTCCGGGCGAGCCCGGCTGGATGGTCGAAGAGCTCAGCGTGCCGGCTGGCGCCACACCCGTGTCAATCGTCGTCAATGCCCGCCCGGTTCGCCTCGCCAACCCAGGGCTCTACAAGCCGTTGACGGCGACCGCCGGCGCATTGCCGGCGGCGGCGCCGCTGAAAGTCACGGCAACGGTTCGCAATCCCGGCGGCGCGGCGGCCAACAACACCAATGTCATCGTCGTGGGCTTTGACGCGGCTGGCAAGGTCGTCGGCGTCGGGCGCGAGTTTCTGGGCCCGGCGATCGCCGGGTCCGCCAGCGCCGACATCTCGATCACCCTCGACGGCCCGGCCCGCCCGGCCCGGCTCGAAGCGTTTGCGGCGCTGTCTGGCGCGTTGCTGAAGTAGAGGATGATGCGCAATTCAATGAAAATGATCCTGGCGGGCGTTGCGGTAGCCCTGAGCGCCTGCGCTGTTGTGACGCCCACATCCGTCGCGCCCGCGCCGGCGCCAACGGCCGCGTTGACGCAGACACCGACGCCTGCGTTGCCGTTGACATCTACCCCGACGATAACGAAAACGTCGCCTGCAACGGCGACGCCCACCCCAATCCCGAGCGCCCAATCTGCCCCCTGGCGGGTCGAGACTGTCATCGAGGGTGTCAACCGGCCCTGGAGCCTGAACTTCGCCCCAGATGGCCGGCTGTTCTTCACCAGCCGCAATACAGGGGTGATCAGCGCGGTGGATGTTGCCCGCGGGGGTGTGACCGCCTTCAGCGGCCTGCCCCGGGTCCGGGTGGGTGGCGAGGCTGGCCTGCTCGGAATGGCCCTTGATCCGGACTTTGCTCGAACGGGCTGGCTGTATGCCTGCTACAGCTACAGCGCGGCGGGATTGCCGCTCAACCGGCTCAGCCGCTTCAGCTTGCGCGACCGGGCGCTGATCGACGAAACCATTCTCATCGACGCCATGCCCGGCGCGATGTTTCACAATGGCTGCCGGGTCGTCATCGGGCCGGATGGTCTCCTCTACGCGACCATGGGTGAGGCCTCCCAGCGTGATCTTGCCCAGAATCCCGCCTCACTGGGCGGTAAAACGTTCCGTATCAACACCAACGGCTCGATCCCGCCCGGCAACCCGTTTGGGAACAGCCCGATCTGGACCCTCGGGCATCGCAACCCGCAGGGCCTGGCTTTTCACCCGGTGACCGGGGCGCTGTGGAGCACCGAGCATGGCCCCGAGAAGCGCGATGAGCTCAACATCCTGCGGCCCGGGATGAACTACGGCTGGCCGGCCTGCGAGGGGACGGCGCCCGTGTGCGGCCGGATCGCCAATTACGTCCCGGCCGTCCGCCAATACGAGGACAACGCGACGATCGCCATAAGCGACCTGGTTTTCTACACCGGGAACGCCTTCCCGGCCTGGCGCAACCAGCTCTTCTTCGTCTCGCTCAAGACCGGCCGGCTGTATCGGCTCGCCCTCGACGGCGAGCGGGTGGCCGAGCAGGAGATCCTGATCGACAACACCTACGGCCGGTTGCGGGATATGACCGTTGGACCGGACGGCTTCATCTACTTCAGCACCGACGCCGAGGACGGCAAGATCCTCCGGCTCAGGCCGCGGTAGACACACGCTTTCGCTTCGCGAGAATAATGCCCAAGCGCTGCCTCCAAACTCTGCTCGCATCCTTGACAAGCGCCCTCGATCGCCCCCCTCAGGTGTCGGCCGCCTTGGCGCAGTTGTCCGAAGATGCCTGGTTTGATCTGCAGTTCGAACCAGAGGTGGCGCGCGAGCGCTACAACCTCTCCCTTCCAACGTTTCCCCCCGACGACGTCCAACTGCGGTTTACGGGCCTGTCCGCGCGGGACAACCTGCTGCAGGCCCGCAGTTTTTACGAATATGCCATTGCGCGCAGCCAGCTCCGGCAGGCGGCAAATCCGCGAATCCTCGATTTTGGCGGCGGATGGGGGCGGGTGTCGCGCTTCTTCCTGCGCGATGCGCCCGCGCGGCGGATCACCGTCGCCGATTGTCTAACTGACTCGATCCACTGGTTGCGCGAGACACGTAATCCGTGCGACATTCGCAAGAATGATGTCCTGCCACCGATCCGTGGCCTCAGCCGCGGCTTTCACCTGATCTACGCCTATTCGGTCTTCTCGCATCTGTCGCCGGTGTCTACCCGGACCTGGCTGGACTACCTGATCGGCCTGCTTCGCCCGGGCGGCTGGTTGGTGATCACCACCATGGCCCGCGCCTTCCTTGATCATCTGGCCGGCCCGGGACGCGACACGCTGACAAATGAGTACGGCGGGCTATTGCCGGCGCCGGAAGTGATGCAGGCGCGCTACGGGCAGGGCGAAGTCCAGTTCTACCCGACCGGCGGCGGGGGCGAATTGGCCCCTAGTTTCTATGGGATTACGCTGCTGCCGCGCAGATACTTCCTGGAGAACTACGGCTCGATCTTCGTCGAATTCACCGAAGAGGTGCCGCGAGTGAACCAGGCGGTGATCGCGCTGCGAAAGACCCCGATCAACGCCACCCCCGACACCGCCAGGAGCAAGGGATATCCTGGCGAGAGATAGAGGTAGTTGACGGCTCGAAATGAGGTGGCGTCCACAAGCGCGACGACGAGAATGCGGCAGAAAAGCCCAATCCCCAGGGCGATGCACGCCAGCCACCCATCGGCCACCGAGTCGCGCTGCTTAGTGAACATGAGCGCGCCCCCGATGACGAGGGCAATCAGCGCAAGCTGGGCGAGTCTCTCGGCCCCAAATTGATACACCGATTGAATATCCGACAGAACCCGCAGTTTCCAATGGTCGTGCTGACGCCACAGGATCGACGTGGGCGGCACCGCGACGACAGTGTCCAGGTACCCCAGGATCCCCGCGTCTTCAAGGCGCTGGCCGGCGTTGACAATCGGAAAGGTCGTGGGCGGTTGGTTTGGGCCAGATAGCACGATCTGGCAGGCCTGCGCGCAGGAAGTCGTCAGGAAGAAGCGCGCGCGATCCGCGAAGGCAACTGGACGACCATACTGCCCGCTCAAATAGGCCGCGACATCGGGGCTGGCCAGGGTCGTGATGTTGGCGGTTTGCGGCTCGCCCAGCCCACTTTGGACCGAAAGCGTGAGATCGCTTGAGGCGCTGACCGCCCACCCGCTGACCTGGGTGGCGCCGGTCTCAGTCTGATCCTGAAACGGCAGCGTGTCGTCCAGAAACACCCGCAGCGCCGCCATCTGGGAGAGCGACGCCGGACTGCTCGGCAGGCTGGCGTGCGCGGCGGGACTGGCCAGGCGAAACTGCGCGACGTATTCCAAGGCAGCCCTTACGGACTCCCCAACTTGCGGGATCGTGTCCAACCCGAGTGGCGGCGCGAACCCCGAGCGAGGCGGCAGGCAGGTGAGGTGGCCAGCATCGCAGGCCGCATTGATCTCACGGGCGAGCCTGGCATAGTACTCGCGCGAAGCGGGGAGGGACCGATGCATGCCCGCGCTGCTGGCGGCGTCGCGCAACGCCCATATGAACCAGGTTCCCGGAATCTCATTCTCTGCCACGAGCAGACACTCGTAGCCGGCGTAGCCAGTCCGGCACACCCAGCCATTGTTCGGGTTTTCCAGCGCGGGTTGTAGCTCGCGAAAGGCGGGGCTAAGCGGATATAGCCGCTGGCGTGTCGCGCGACTCACGGGCACACGCCCGACATCTTGTTCCGGCGCGACACGCAAGAGCGCCCCATAGGCATCGTTGAACTCGCGGGCGGTGAACTCCGTTTCGACAAACCCGCCATACGTCCGAAGGTTCACCAGAGACACGCCAGCGACTATGCCGACCTGGAGAAGCGTGGGGATGGCCAAAAACAGCGCCGCACGCCACATCCGCTGACGCGTGCTTGTCCCGGTCAGCCTGACGAAGAAGAAGATCGTCATCGCCAGCAACGGCGGGAGGATCCAAATGCCGTCTTCGCGGGTGATGGCCATCCAACCGAGAAAGAAGCCGCATCCGCACAACCATCCGGCCACAACCCCGATTGACCGGTCCCGCCGGACGAACGCGCCGATCGCGCAGGCAAGGACGAAGATGGATTGCGAGGCGTAGACAAAATCGCGGACGATCCGCTGCGGCGACCCGTTGGCCGGATTGAACAAAAGAACGGCAAATAGCACTGCCAGTGGCCAGCGGGTCTTGAGCGCCGGCTTCAGCGCGATGCAGAAGGTGAGACAGGCGCCGGCATACAGCCCGGCCTGCAGCGTCACCACGGGCATGCCGAGCGAATCATGCGGGTTGCAAGAAGAGCGGGTGGAAGCCGGGACCCTGACCAGGGTCAGCACGTCATACGGGCCGAGCCATGCCCCGTTCAAGATATGCCCGGCGAGCTTCATAAACAGGGCGTCGTCGTAGACGGCGTCGAACAACGCTTGAACCTTGAAACCGCCCATCAGCCACACATAGATCAGGGACAGGGCCGCGTAGATCACGATCTCGATGAAGCGGCTTTGAAACGGGTTCTCTCGTCGCTGTTTGGCATCAGTGGGTTGAGTATGGTCCGAATCTCAGTCGGCAGGCTCTTCCGAAGCTATCCTCGGCGGGATGACGCTCCCCACGCGAAGCGTGGGGAGCGTCATCTCGCCAGTCAATTTTGGATACCTCTCAGGGAATCTTATCCTGCGCGCGGGTTTGGGCGGGCTTGAATGAAATCAGCACCTCGATGTATTCCGCCCGAATGCCCCGGCTCAAATCGTCGATCTGGATAACGTGCGTGAATAACCCGGAAGCCGCATGGATACGCTCGCAGATATCAAAGCCCCAATCCACGGTGACCAGTGAGCCGCTGTCATTGATCGGGTTTCCGTGATAGACCGGCGGCTCGAGGTGCTCGATGTGGCCGTCGCCGGCCCGCCGCGCGCAGGACGGATGGACTGTGTTTGTTGACGATGGGCACGGTGAAGACATGCGCGCCGCCCGGTTTCAGAGTCCGGGCAATCTCCGCGAAGACCTTTGACGGATGAAAGACATGTTCCAGCACATCCTGTGTGACGTGCAGGTCGATACTTTCGTCCGCAAAGGTGAGCGATTCGAGGTTCTCGCAGCGATATCGTCCGAGGCGGGTCCCGTGGGGTTGATCGGGATAGAACTGCGAGGGAATGTAGCCCGGGCACTCGCCCGCGAGGCGGACGCTCGCGCCGCGATCCACCGGCGAGGATTCATGGATGACCAGATCGCGCCAGTTCGGGAACGGCCTTCACTGTCATCATCAAAGCCCGTTCCCGGGATGGCCGCAGTTTGAGCAACGGTAACTCTCCCCAACCACGTGCCGTCGGCAGAAAAAGCGACCCCGCGGGCGCAGGTTGGGCAGAACCCCTGGTTTCCAGGACGGGCAAGGCGGCGCTTCGCGGGTGGGCATTCTTCTATTGTCCTCGATTGCGCCGCGCGTAATCGCTAACGTTCCTGAGCGCCATGGCTCCTGCAAAGTCAGCTGCTCCGCGCCCAAAAACGCCCCCGCCCCGCTTTCGGGCCTGCAATTTAGCAGGAGAACGGGAGAACGGGAGGCTAAATGTCTTCTCATGTGACTTTGCAAGAGCCATGCCTTGGCGCCGAGGTTCGCCGCACTTCGCGCCGACGATAATCACGCCCCTACCAAACGAACCATGCATACTTTCGATGATTTCCTGGTCAAGATGGAGGCTGGCGTTGTCAGGGCCATCTCTGAAAATGATGAGATGTTCCGCTACGCGCGGGCGGCCCTGCCATCCGATGCCGAGGCCACGACCTACTACCTCGACACCGGGCGCGAGCTTGCCACCGGTCTGCTCAAGGGGTTGCTCGAGTCGGGTATCGACCCCGAATCGGTCGATCTGCTGGACTTCGCCGCCGGGTATGGCCGCGTCTCACGCTGGCTCGCGCCCGTGCTCCGCTCCGTGACCGTGGCCGACCTTGAACCGGACATGCTGGACTTTCAGCGCCAGGTCATTGGTGTGGATGGCTATTGTTCAAGCTAACGAATCCTGACGCGCCGGTTGCCGGCGGCAGGACTTTCGATGTCATCTTCGCCTTTTCGCTGTTTACCCATCTCCCCGACGCGAGCTGGCCGCTCTGGCTCGGCGCATTGGCGGCCGCGCTTCGGCCCGGCGGCCGCCTTGTCTTCAGCTCGCACAGCTATGAGTTGTTCGCGCTGTTGAATCCTGGCGAATACGCGGATCGCGGTAACTGGACGCGCGAGTTTGTCTTCTGGGCCGGAAACGAAACAGGCGGGCGCCTGGACGCCTCTCACTACGGATCCAACATCAGCAGCGAGTCCTATGTTCGACGTCGAATCGCCGAAACGACGCATCTTTGCGACGTGCGGCGGTTCCCGATGGGCGAATTCGATCGCTACCACGATATCTATGTCGCCACGCGCGGCTGAGATCCGGTCCCGCTGGCGCCGCCTGGCCTGGCTGCTCGTCCTCGCGCCGCCGGCGCTGATCGTCCTGATCGCCGCCGTCTACGCCAGTGATGTGCCGCTGTGGGACGAGTGGGCGGTCGCGCCGTTGCTGTTCAAGTTGCGCGATGGGAGCCTGCAGTTCAGCGACTTTATGGCGCGACACGTCGACCACCGTTTCGTGTTTCCGCGCATCATCATCGTTGGGCCAGCGACCTTCCTCGGAAGATGGAGTATTCCGGCAGAGGTATTCGCATCGATCGCGGTGGCGGCACTGCAACTGGCGCTTGTGTGGCGTATGGCCAGGGCTTCCCTGCGCCCGAAGCGGGTCTTGCCGCTCACGCTGGCGGCTTCAATGCTGATTTTTCACGCCGCGGGCAGTTACAACTGGTTGATGGGGTTGCAGGTCGCCTGGCATCTGGCGCTCACCTGCGTGGTGGCGTCGTTCTGGGCGCTGACGGCTCGGCCGGGCCGTTGGTCCGGGGTCATCACCGCCGCCGTGTTCGCGTTGGTTGGCAGCTATTCCATGCCGGTTTGTTGCTGCGCCAGTGGGCTTGGCCGGGCTGATCATTCTTCGCGCCAGAGCCACGCCTGAAACCGAACTCCGGAGCATCGGCCAAGCCGCGTTTTGGTGCGGCGCCGCCGTGGCGGCGATCGGTTTCTACTTCACCGACTATGCGTATGCATCCGATTCGGGCATCCTCACAGGCAACCTCCTGAACCCCGCTCGAATGGGTTCGTTCGCGCTCGCGTTTCTGGGCCGCCCGTTCACGACCATCCCAGATGCCGATCTCGCCGGCGTCATCGGACTGTTCGGCGTGATGGCCGTCGTCGCGCTGGGGTTCAGGCTGGTTCGCGGCCGAAAGATCAACGGTCTATTGCCCCCGGCCGTCCTGCCATGGATGCTGATGTTGGCGTTTACGATGACGACGACTGCGCTGGTCGGCGCCGGCCGCTCGCATGTGGCGTATGCCGCCCAGACATCGCACTACGTTGCGCTTACCGGGCTGTTCTGGATTGGTCTGGCGGGCGGGCATCTGGCGGTCCCCGTCGCCGCAGGCCTGGTCCCGGGGGCCAGTTCCCGGCGTCGAGAGTGGCTCGAGCGGGCGGCATTGGCAGTCGCCGTCCTCTTTCTGATCGTCGCCTATGCGGGATCCTGGGCCGGCGGGTGGGCCGACATCCGCACCGTGTCGGGTTGGCTCGGCGAGTTCGAATCGCGCATGCTGAGCGGCGCCCCGAATGTGCCCAAGGATCTCGTCGTCGACAAGATCTATCCGTTCTATGCGCTGCCGATGGAGTATTCCGAGGAAATGCTTCGGCGGAGCGAAGGCTTTTATGGGTCCAGCCGGATGGGCCGCGCGGATGGAAATGGAGCCCGGCCCTCGAAGATTGAGAATGGTCCGGCTGCCGGCGTCAAGCCTTCATACCAAGGCTTTGCCGATTACGTTACCTGCGATACCGTGTCGGGCTGGGCCTGGGATCGAAACACGGCCGGCCCAATCGTCGTGGGCGTATGGCTGGACGGCACCCGCATCGGCAGCCAGACTGCCGATCGGCAACGCAACGACCTGATTCCGGTCGGAATCGGCATGGGCGCGCACGGCTTTTATGGTCCGCTGACGGGGATACCGCGCGATGGCCGTGAGCATACCCTTACCCTGACTTTTGCCGATACGCGCGAGCCGCTCGGCGTCGGCGAGCGGACGATTCGCTGCGCCGCGCAGTGATCGGCAGCCAGGGCGCGCCAGCAATCAGCCTTGCGGCGCTCTCCCCAGCAGATCCTCTACTTTGGCCATGAGGGCGTCGCTCAAGGCGCAGTCCCAGTCCTGGCACCAGCGCACATTCGCGCCGTCCGTGCGGGCCAGAAAGTCCGAAGTACGTTCGACCGCCTTGCGCAGCCCGTGCGCGATCGCATCGATCGCGGGCTCCACCGCGATGAAATTGGTGCAGATCTCCGCCAGCCGCTCAGCCGTCTTGTTGGCAAAGGTGTTTGTCACCACCGACATGCCGGCCGAGGCCATTTCGATCGGCACCAGGCTCGGGTGCGGCGTATACATGAGGCTGAGCCCGATATCGTAGCCGGAAAGCATCGTCGCGTAGGCGTCTTGGGTTTGACGTGGCAGCATGGATAACGCGCGGTTTCGGGTCAGTTGGACCTGGTTGGCCTCGCCGACCGTTCCAATGCCGTGGAACTCCCATTCATCGCCAAACACACCATCCTCGATCGCTCGGGCAAGGGCCAGGACTCCAAGTTCGAACATATTTCTTGCGGCGTGTTGTTCGGGCCTGGCATAGAACAATAGCCGCCGTGTCTGCCGGGCGGCGAGACTGTCGCGGGTTGGCGGCGCGATCGGGGTGACCGCGTTCTGAAACGCCGCGCTGTTGTGTTCGCCGTCGGCAATCTCACCCCGAAACACGCCGATCCGATTCTCACGGAAGTAATCGGCCAGCAGTTGGGTTGAAAACAGCGCTGTGTGCGGAAACGCGTAGGTCTGCTCGGCCAGCGCGTAGAACGAGCCGAGCTCAAACGTGAAGGGTTCATACTCCTGGATCAGATACAGGAAGCGATCGGATCTGAGCTGGCGGCAGGCATCGTGGGCGATGTGGGCCGTCCACCAGGTGGTCGCGATGAAGCGGTCTCGCGGGCTGACGGGCAGCGGAATACTTCGATCGAATTGATTCGCAACCTCCACCCGCTCAAACAAGTGCTCGAGCCCCTGGTATTTGCGGATCTGGGTCTCCCACAACGAGGGCAGGTAGTCGCAATAGTCGACCAGAACGATGCGCACCCGATGTCCGCGCTCGGCCAGGCGGCGGGCCAGGTTCAGCTTGCCAATGTAGCCGCCGAACAAGTGCTTGAGGTCGATGCCCGGGATGATCAGATTGATCCGCTCCGGCTCGGATGCCCTGATATCCAGGTGGATTGGGCTGATCTTCTCCCGAATGACCTGCGCCCGTTGCGGGAACTCGATGGCCCGGGCAGGCGCGGACGGCGCCGCAGTCTGTTGCAGCGTGCCGCTGGCAGGCTTGGGCGTCCGCAGCAGGCGCGGTTTCAATTGAGCGTAGGCCCGCCATGTAAAGCCGCGCATCAGGTAGTGCTCGGCCCCGACCGTTTCCGCGGCCCGCTTCGGATTCATCCCGCGGGTTGTCAGCCAAAGCCAGGACGCGCCGCCAAGGATCTGCTCGAAGCGTTGGATGACCTTTCGTCGATCATCGCTCAGCCGGTAGCCGCAGCGCAGATCCAGGGTGCGGGCGATGGCCTCGATCCGGGCCGCGTCGTTGAAATAGACCAGCGACCCGTGATTGAGATACGCCTGCGCCAGGCTGCGCGCATTGCGTGGGTTAATCCGGGCGAGCGCGCCAAGCCAGCGCGACAGGCGGCTGCCGGATGGCACAAAGTGGCCGATCACCTGGCCCCGGTGCTGGACGTAATCGTGCAAGGGCCGCGGCACATAGCCGACCTTCCCCAACGCCATCGCCACGCAGCCAATCCAGTGGTCATGGAACGAGTCGCCAATGCGCTGCGGGAATGGCAGCAGATCCGGAAGCAGCGCCCTGCGGAAGAGTGAGACGGCGCCCGTAATCGAGTTTGCCATCAGCAGCGAGGCGAAGTTCGTATGGTTGTTGTCGCGCGTCGTCCAGTAGGTGTTGGCCAGCACGCGCTGATCGGGGGTGATAATCCGCATGTCCGAGTACACCAGCGTCGTGTCCGGGTTGAAGGCGGCGAGCAGGGTCTCGAGTTTGTCCCGATGCCAGAAGTCGTCGTGGTCCGCGAGGGCGACGAACTCGGCGGCCTCGGGCGCCATGGCGATGCAGCGTTCAAAATTGTGATAGAAACCCAGCGGCTGCGTGTTTCGGGTGAGGACAAAGCGCGGATCGCCGCGCAGCGTCGCCGCGATGTTCTCGTATGACTCCGGTTTGGAGCAATCGTCGCTGACCACGCAGATCCAGTTTTGATGGGTCTGGGCCTGGAGGGAGGCGACCTGCCGCTCGAACAGCTGCTTGTCCGGGTTGAAGGTGGTCATGCAGATCGCGATCAGCGGCTCAGCTGGCCGCGGCGGGCGAATGGCGCTTGGCGCCGGCGCGTCGTTCGCGGAAATACTCGGCGCCAGCCTGATATTGCCGAGCGGCGATTCGACGACGCTCTGATCGGCCAGGATCAACCGAAGCGCCAGGCGGCTCTCTGTTTCTGCAGCCGTCGCGCCAAACGGCACAACCGCCCAGAAGCCAATCGAAGCGCGGCGCTGCTCGTGATCGATCCCCCAGAGGAACGGCAGGGGAAAGAGATCGGGTCGGATCGAAATATGGGCGTCGCAAACCTCGTGCCCATCCAGCACGATGCTGGCGCCGGCAACCTTGGCCAGCGGACGCGCGCACCAGCCGCCGATCAGCAGGCCAAGTCCTTTCCCGACAGGCAGCGGATTCGGAACGGGGGTTGTGATTCCGGCTGAAAGCGCTGCCGAGGGTGTCAACCGGTTTGCCGCATCACGCTGCGAGGTCAGTTGCAGTTTCCGGGTCAGCGGCCGCAGGCCCTGGCGCGCAAACAAATCGAGAAATCCGAGCGCGCGCTCAAGCCCGCTCCCGAGCCGCGTGCCGGCCGGGGCCAACGGGGCCAGAAGCCGCCACATCCGATCCGCGACCCCGGGTGAGCCGCTCAGGCTCGGCGCTGCCTTCGGCCGGGGCGCCCGGGTCGCTCGCAGGCGAAAGGCAATGCGAGCCAACCGGCTTTGTTTGAACACGTCCAGCTCATCCCGGGCTGAGATGAACATCTGCCGTTTGATCTGCCCATCCTCGAGCGCGCCGGCCAGCGCTGTCTTTTCCGCGGCGAGCTGTTCTGCGAGCGCCGTTTCCCGGTTCATGCCGGCCGCTAACTGCGACTCCGCTCCCGTCAGGCGCAGTTCAAGCGCTTGCTGATCCCGGCCAAGCGCGGCAAGCCGCGCGTCAGCGTCTTCCCGCAGGTCCTGCAGAGCGGCGAGAAGCTCCGCTTCTCTCACCTTCGCGCACTGCTCGGATGCGGCGATGCGTTTCTCGAGAAGCGTCCGTTCGAATTGGGTTTCGCTGGGCGCCGCCACGTGGGGGGCGCGCAGCATTTCGGCCAGGCGCGCGCGGGCCGCCGGCGCATCCGCAGTCAGGTGCGTGCCCGATAGCACGTCGGCGATGGGCGCGACCAGTTCGCTCCAGCGCAGTTTGGCATGTGAGCCCGGCGCGGGCGGCCGGGGTTGCGTGGGCCGGGCGAGTTGGCGCAGAATCGCCTGGGCTGTTTCAGCCGCGTCGCCCGGCCGCACGACTTCGGCGAGCCCCGCGTTTTGGAGCAGTTGGGCGTAGTCATCGCCGCTGGTCACAACGCTGGGGAGGCCCGCCCAGAGATAGTCGAGCAGGCGGGCCCGCACGGCGAACCGGTTTTCGATGCTGTCGATGCTCAGGCTCACCCCGATGTCGGCCTCGAGCAGGTAGGCGTCTCGGTCCTGATACGGCACCCAATCGCAGAAAAACACGGATGCCTTGAGCGCGGGGCTGGCTTCCACCCGCGCAAGAACTTGCCGCGCGGCGGTCATGATGGGGATGTTCCCCACTTCGAAGTGATGCAGCGAGGCGAAGACCAGCTTGACGTCGTTTCGTTCACCCAGCACGATCTCGAGCGCATCGAGCAAGGTCCCCGGGTCGGTCCAGTCCCAGATGCCGCCTCCCCAGAACAGGACCGTGTCCGTTGCGGAGATCCCCGGAATGACGCCCTTCATCTTTGGCGGGGCAGGCGCAGGTTCCCGAGCCGGAATGCCCATTGGAACGATGCGGAGGAGGTGTTCCAGCCCTGGGTCGCGTTCCAGCGTTTGGCTATTCAACCGCCCGGCAGACAGCAGCAGGCCCGTCCAAAGGTCGCGCTGTCTTGCGGAGGCGCACAGGAAAGTGTCGCCCTGCAGCAAATACAGGCGCATATCGTCGAGCATTTCAGGCGTGGGATCGGCGCGATCTGACAGCGTCGCATTGCGCAGCATGACCATCTCGATCTCCGAGATGTCATAGCCGTCGACGATCACTTGCGCCCGAATCGGCATTTTGATCTCGCGCAGAACGCGGGCCAGGACCGGGCCCTGGGCCAGCACGACCTCGGTCGCGTCTATGAGCGCCCGAAGTGAGGCCGGCTTGTCCCAGGCGAATTGCCGGATTGCGAGGTCGGGCACGCCGTCCAGGCCCGCGCTGGGCGTGGCCAGGGTGACCTGAAAACCCCGGGCAGCGAGCGCGTTGGCAATCTCCCAGGCTCTCACCCCGGGGCCAGCCAGGCGCGGGCCAATCGTTTCGTGGGTGATGATGAGCAGGCTGCGATGGGATCCGGCGGCGGTCATGCTTGGAAGTCTAGCCGATGGGGGATGACCGCCGTTGATAGATGGGCCGCACCTTCAAGGCGCGGCCCATCCATCAGCGCATATGGCACAACCTGCGTTGTGCTTAGTCCACCAGCGCGCCAACATCCACCGGCGGCCGGGGCGCGATGTAACCGGTGTCCATCTGGGCGAGCTGCAGTTTGCCGCTCACATCGTCATTCACGGCCTGCCAGTAGGTGTAACTCTCGAGCACCCAGATCCCGCTCTCGCGGGTGCCGTTGCCGCTGCCCTTCACCCCGCCAAATGGCAGATGCGCCTCGGCCCCAGTCGTCGAGTTATTGATGCTGGTCATCCCGGCCTGGATGCGGTCCTTGAACTGGTAGGCCCAATCCCGGTTATTCGTGTAGATCGCGCTGCTCAGCCCGTAGTCAACGCTGTTGGCGGTTTCGATCGCCTCGTCGATGCCGTTCACCTTGACCAGGTTGATGGTCGGCCCAAACACCTCAGTCTGGAAGATCTTCATCCCGCGCCTGGCCTCCCAGATCGTCGGCCAGCCGTAGAAGGCCGCTTCGGGGTCGCCCTTGAAGCCCTTTGGCTTGCTGGTTCGCGTGATGCGGCCCTTGCCATACAACAGTTTGGCCCCGTCGGCTGCGCCCCATTCGTAGTGCTGCTCCCAGGTCCGGAAGAAACGCTCGTTGATGAACGGGCCATACAACACGCCGGGCTGTTTGAGCGGATCGCCGATCGCGACCTCGCGGGCCATGGCCACAAAGCGCTTTTTGAACTCGGCGTAGACCGGCGCGTCGATGAGGATATTCCCCGCGCTGGTGCAGCGTTGCCCGCCCGTGCCAAAGGCCGACCACAGCGCGCCCGACAGCGCGTTGTCCAGATCGGCGTCGCGCATCACGACCAGCGGGTTTTTGCCGCCCAGCTCGAGGGTGGGGTGGATGAGATTGCGCCCGGCCGCCGCCCCAATCTGCCGTCCGACGGCAGTGCTGCCGGTAAAGGCGATCTTGTTGAGCAGCCCCTCATCGAGCATCTCGACCAGATACTGGCCCGCGCCGTCTTTGCCGCCGCCGAAAACCACGTTGAGGACGCCCGCCGGCAGGCCGGCCTCCTCCATCAGTTTGGCGAAGGCGTACGCGGCGGCCGGGCAATCCTCGCTGGGCTTCCATACGATCGTGTTGCCGGTGACCAGGGCCGGGATGATCTTCCAGCTCGGCACGGCGATTGGGAAGTTGCCGGCGGTGATGATGGCGGCCACCCCCAGCGGCCGGCGATAGGTCATCAGCTCCTTGTTCTGCATCTCGCTTGGGACCGTTTGACCGTACAGCCGGCGGCCCTCCGATTGGAAGAAGTGGCAGGTGTCGATGGCCTCCTGCACGTCACCGCGGGCTTCCTTGAGGGTCTTGCCCATTTCGCGGGTGAGCAGATGGCTGAGCGCCTCCTTCTCCCGGGTGATCGCCGTCCCGATGCTGCCGATGATCTCGCCTCGGATCGGGGCCGGTGTGCGCCGCCACTCGGCGGCCGCATCTCGGGCGGTCTGGCAGGCCAGGCGCACCTGTTCGCGGGTGGCGTTGGGGAACTCGCCCAGGACGTCTTCGAGGTTGCTGCTGTTGCGGGAGAGGGTGTGGGTCGGGCTGTCCACCTCGACCCCGCCGATGAGGTGCTGAAATCGCTTGGCCATGGCTCGATTCTACGGCAGGCGAAGCTCTTGAGTCCAGGCGATACCCCAGGCGGAGGGCCAGGGTATCGCCTAGAATCAAGATCTGTGAGAATCCTCCTTCTGGGCGGCAATGGCCAGCTCGGCGTCGATCTGCGCCGAGCCCTGAGTGCCCACACCGTGCTCGCCACTGCGCGCGCTCCCGGGCCGGACAGCGGCCTGCGCGCGCTGGACGTCGGCGACAAACTCGCCATTGCCGAGCGTGTCGCCGAATTCAAGCCCGAGCTCGTCCTGAACACCGCCGCCTTTCATCGGGTCGATGACATCGAGCGGGATGCGGGCGAGGCACTGCGGATCAACGCCCTGGGCGCTCAGCAGCTCGCCCTGGCCTGCCGAGCCGCCGACTGCGCCCTGATGCACATCAGCACCGACTACGTCTTTGACGGCGCGAAGCGCGCGCCGTATGTCGAGACCGATGCCCCTAATCCGCTCAGCGCTTACGGGGCGAGCAAACTGGCCGGCGAGTTGCTCATTCGGGCGGCCTGGCCAAAGCACTACATCGTGCGCACCTGCGGGCTGTATGGGCGGGCCGGGGCAAGCGGCAAGGGCGGCAACTTCGTCAACACCATGCTGCGCCTGGCCCGCGAGGGCAAACCCATCCGGGTGGTCGGTGACCAGATCTGCACGCCGACATCGACTGCCGATCTGGCCGCCCAGCTCGCGCTGCTGATCGAGACCCGCGTCTGGGGCACCTATCACGCCACCAACGCCGGCGCCTGCGCCTGGAGCGACTTCGCGGCCGAGATCTTCCGCCTGGCGGCGGCGCGTGGGCTGATCGCCGCGGTGCCTGCGGTGGCGGCCATCACCAGCGCTGAGTTTGGCGCGCCGGCCCGCCGACCGCCCTATTCCGTCCTGGAGAATCGGGCCCTGGCGGATCTGGACCTCGACCGTATGCCGCCATGGCAGGACGCCCTGGCCGGGTATATTGCTTCCTTCTGAATGTCAAACGCCATTGAATTCGACAAGGTCGCCAAGCGCTTTCGGATGGACCGCTCCCGCCCGCGCTCATTCCAGGAAGCGCTGGTCGCGGCGTTTCAGCGCAAGCTAATCCTGCCTGGCGAGCGCGAGTTCTGGGCGCTGAAGGATGTCAGTTTCGAAGTCCCGCGCGGCGCGACGGTCGGGCTGATCGGTCCCAATGGATCGGGAAAAAGCACCTCGCTGAATCTCATCGCCAGGATCTTTGAAGCGACTTCTGGCGAGGTGCGGGTGAATGGGCGGGTGACCGCGCTGCTCGAGCTTGGCGCGGGGTTTCATCCCGAGCTGTCTGGGCGGGACAACATCCACTTGAATGGCGCGCTGATGGGCCTGTCGCGGCGCGAGATCAAACGCAAGGTTGACGCCATCATCGAGTTTTCCGAAGTCAGCAGCTTCATCGATGTGCCCGTCAAGCTTTATTCCAGCGGGATGTATGTCCGTCTTGGCTTCTCCGTGGCCGTGCACCTCGATCCCGAAATCCTGCTGGTGGACGAGGTGCTGGCCGTCGGCGATGCGGCTTTTCAGCACAAATGCATGACCCGTATCGGCGAAATGCGGCGATCAGGCGTCACCATTTTGCTCGTTTCGCATGACCTCGGCACGGTCCAGGCCCTGTGCGAGCGGGCGGTCTGGTTTGATCACGGCCTGGTGCGCAAGGTCGGCAACTCGACCGATGTGGCGATGGCGTATCTCAATCGGGTGGCTGAGGACGAGGCGGCCAAGAATGGCGCCGCCCAGGGCCTGACGAACGGGCCGGAAGTCGGCCCGGGCCGCTGGGGTACGGGCGAGGTCGAGATCACCGACGTGGAGTTTCTGGATGCGTCAGGGGCGGTGCGCCGGGTGTTTCTGACGGGCGCGGAGATGAACATCCGCATTCGATATCGCGCGGCGAAGCGCGTCCTCGACCCGATCTTTGGGCTGGCGATTCACTCTCAGCAAGGCGCCCATATCTGCGGGCCGAATACGATGTTTTCGGGCGCGCCCATCGAGTTTGTTGAGGGCGAGGGCGAAGTGACGTATCGAGTCGCGCAGCTCCCGCTGCTCGAGGGTGGCTACGTGGTGTCAGTCGCCAGCCACAATCGTGAAGACTCAAAGATGTACGCCTATCACGATCGGCTCTACGCGTTTCAAGTCTTCCCGGGCGCAAGCCGCGAGAGGTATGGCCTGGTGACGATGGTCGGAGAGTGGGATGTTGGTTGATTCCGACCGGGCGGCGCAAGTCATCGCCGACCATATTCGCCCAGCTTATGTGCTCGTCCTGGCATGCGGTGACGGCAGCCTGGTTCAGAAACTTCGGAATCGCGGCGTGCTTGCGTGGGGGCAGACGGAACGACCAGAGGCGGCCACCTCGATTTCTCCCGCGTACGTGATTGCGCAATCGCTGGCCGAGCCCTTCAGTCGTTTCTACGACCTTGTCGTCTGGGACGATGCGCCGGTGCCGGATACTCTGGAAGCCGCGCCAACGATAGACAAGATCTGCGCGATGACCAACGACATCCTGTTTTCGGCGCCCGATGGCGTTTGGGAAAATTGGGCTAAAGCCTTTGCCCGGCGCGGTTTTTTTCGCGACTTGGGGTTGGATGCAAGCTTTGTCACGTCCCATGCTTTGCGGTTTCGGCGGCTTTCAGACGTTGGCGAGGCCGTGGCGGCCTATGAGCGCGGCATTGGGGCCATTGCCAATGAACGGGACTTGCTGCGCCGGCAGCTCGTCGAGAAGGTCAGCGGGCCCTTGGCGGGTCTGAGGGCCGCTCTCTCGCGCAACCGCCGAGGTTTGATCGAGCGAAAACCCGAAGGCTTCACCAAGGCGGTTGATCCCTATCCGGCCTGGCTGGTGGCCCATCGCCCCACTCGGGCCACCCTGGCGGGGCAGCGCGCCGCCAGCCATCGTCAGGATCGAAACCCACGTTTCAGCTTCGTCGTCCCGGTGTTCAATCCGCCCGCCAGCGTGCTCGCGGAAATGATCGAATCGGTCCGAGCGCAGTCATACGGCGATTGGGAACTGGTGCTTGCGGATGGCGCCTCGACCCTGACCGGCGTGCGAGACGTGCTGGACCGATATTGCGCCGACGACCACCGAGTCCGGGTTGTGTCGCTCGATGTCAATCTCGGCATCTCGGGAAACAGCAATGCTGCGCTGTCCGCCGCAACAGGCGACTATGCGGTGTTGCTCGATCACGACGACCTAATCGAGCCCGATTTACTGTACGAGGTTGGGCAGTGCCTGGACGCGACACCTGATACCGACATCGTCTATTTTGACCAGGACAAGGTCTCTGCGGATGGCCGCGTGCACAGCGACCCATGGTTCAAGCCGCATACCTGGGCGCCCGAGCACTTGCTTTCAGGCAATCCCCTCATGCACGCGGTGGTGCGAACCCGTCTTTTGCGGGACGTCGGTGGTTTTGATCCAGCAACGGATGGCGCTCAGGATTGGGACCTCATGCTCCGGCTGACCGAGTGTCCCGCGCGAGTCGCGCATATTCCGCGGGTGCTTTACCACTGGCGGCAGTTGCCGGGCTCGGTTGCCATGAACCTTGGCGCCAAACCATGGGTGATAGATCTGCAACCGAGTGTGGTCGCGGCGCATCTGCGCCGTCAGGGTCTTGGCGAGGTTCAGTATGAGTTGCTCGCGCCGGGTCTGTTTCGCTTCGCCTGGCCCGTCTCCGGGCGGCGGGTGTCGATCATCATCCCCAGCCGGGACAAGAGCGCCTTGCTTGCGCGTTGTCTGGAGTCGCTTGTCCAGCGCACACAGTATCCAGATTTCGAGATCATCGTGGTGGATACGGGCAGTGTCGAGCCGGCGACCCGGGGCGTTTACGCGATTTGGCGCGATAAGGTTTCCATCGTTACGGATGATATTCAGCCGTTCAACTATTCTCGCGCCTGCAACATCGGCGCACGGGCTGCCACCGGGAATCTGCTTCTGTTCCTGAACAACGACACCGAGGTCCTCGAGCCGGGATGGCTGGAGGAGATGACACGTTGGGCGGAGCGGCCCGGGGCGGGGGCTGTCGGCGCGAAACTGCTTTACCCGAATGGAACAATCCAGCATGCCGGCGTCATCGTCGGCATGGGGCATCTCTTTAGCGGCGCCCGCGAAATGTACGCGGGCAGCTACTTTGGCTCAGTCAATTGGTACAGACCACTGAGCGCAGTCACGGGCGCCTGCATGCTGGTCCCCCGCGCCGCGTTTGAGCAGGTCGGAGGCTTTGACGAGGGCTTCGCGATCGCCTTTGGGGATGTCGATCTGTGTTTGCGGCTGCGCGCGGCCGGGTTCAGCGTGATGTACACGCCGTACGCCCGCCTGCGCCATCATGAGGGCGCGACCCGGGCCAACGCTATTACGCCCGCCGACCAGCGTTTGGCCGATCAGCGCCTCGGTCTGATGGTCGCGACGGGCGACCCGTTCTTCAACTCGAACCTTGACCCATTGAGCCGCATTCCGGCATTGCGCCAGACGCGGAAATCGGCCTGAATCATGTCCGAAAAACTGTCGCCGAAACAACGCCTGCGCGCCGCGCTCCCGGTCATCGGCGAGCATACCGCCGTCCTGTTCCTCTTCGCGCTGCTCAGCATCGCCGCAACCTGGCCGTTGGCGCGCTCGTTTTCCAGCGCGCTGCCCGATGCCTTCGATTCCCTGCTCGACGTGTGGAACCAATGGCACTTGCGCGAGGCGCTGGCTGGGCGCGAGCCTCTGTTGTCCACCACGCTGCTCTTTGCGCCTGTAGGCATGAGTTTAGCGTCGGCGTCCACCGGCCCGGTGCTCGGCCTGCTGGGATTGCCCTTTGCGCTGTGGGGGCCCATCGCCACCTACAACGGGGCGATCCTGCTCGGATCGAGCCTAACCGGCTGGTTGATGTACATCACGGCGCGCTGCCTGGGTCTGCCCCGGCCCCCTTCGTTTTTCGCGGGGCTCGTCTTGCTGTTTGCGCCACTGCGCATGGCCGCTATCGAGGCGGGCCATTTGCATATCGTCTTTCTGGGATTGATTCCACTCCTGGCCCTTCTCACCTCTCGGGCGCTTGACCCAGAGCGTGACTGGAAGTGGTCGCCGGCCGCCGGCGCGACGCTGCTGGCTGCCGCCTTCGTATCCGGGGATCTGATGGTCTATGGCGGATTGCTGGCCGCCGCGCTGTGCGCCCACGCGCTGTGGATCCACCGCGCCGATGCGGAGCGAGGGCCGCAACTGCGGCGCATCTTGAGGCTCAGTCTGTTTATGGCGCTATTTGTTGTGCCATACGTCGGCCTTATCGGGCGTCAGGTTGCGGCCAGTGGCATCGATATTGTCCGGGCCACCGAATCTCGAATTCATCAGCCCGACGCCCTGCAATTCATCCTTCCGGGATCGTTTGGCCGTTCCTGGCTCAACAGCAGCATGGCGCCTGTGCTTCAACCATCGCTTGTGACAGCAATCGGGCGCAGTCCGACCGAGAGCTCTGTATTCATGGCCTGGACGGCGCTGGCGCTGCTGAGTTTCGCTGTAGTCCGGCGCGCGCCGGGTTCGGGCCGCTGGCTGGCTGTCCTCGCCCTCGCGCTTGTGTTTAGCCTGGGTCCCGTGCTGCAAGTGAACGGCATCTCGAGTTTCACCGTGCATCAGGTGCCGATCGCTCTGCCATTTGCGTTTCTCAATTCCTTGCCCGGTCTGGACGTTCTGCGGACGCCCGGCCGAGCCATGATCGTTGGCTATACTGCCCTGGCGATTCTGGCGGGCATGGGCCTGAAACTGGCTCAGGCGCGTTGGCGGCGGGTCGGAAGCGTTTTGCCGATCGTGTGCGCTGCCCTGCTTGTAGTTGAGTGCTGGAACACGCCCATGACGCCGTGGAAGCCGCCAGTTGTGCCCGCCTTTTACGCGGAAATCGCAAAAGGACCCCGATCGTTATGCGGTGTTTGACCTGCCGATTCGCCCCGAACGCGAGATTGGCTATGCCAGTTCGTACATCACTTACGCAGCGCGCTATCAGTGGTTTCAGCTCGTCCACCGCAAAGCCATTGCTACCGGACATGTCTCCCGCTACCCCAACATCCACCCCGTCTTCTCGGAGTTTGTGGCCGAGTCGACAAACAGTACTGGCTATGAATCCGACATCCGGGTGAATGGGGCTCCAGCTTCGCGATATGCGAATGCGAGGCTCGAGCTTGCTCGAAACGGGTATCGATACGTGGTTGTCCACAAGCCTGATGGCCTGTCCGGCTATGACCGGGGCGGCTGGGCCGATCTTGGCGTCCAGACATTTGTGCGCACGGTGTTCGGTAATGAGACACCAGTGCGAGATGACGAGCAGGTCACGGTATATGCGGTTGGTTCTCCGCCCGAGGTCTATGCGCCGTCGCTGGTGATGCAGGAGACGTTCTTTTCTGGCTGGGTGAATGGGAACAGCGCGCAGCGTCAGGCGATCGTGCCAACCTCCTTCTATTTGGCATCCCCAACAAAAGGATTGGCGCGACTCGAGATCCTGGTTGTTGGCGCTTACGATCGCAAACTGGGAGGGGGCGCGAACCCGCGCACCTTGATGGTGAAAACAGCTGCCGGCCCGCCGATCGTGATGCCCCTCCAGTTCGGGACACGTGTCGCTGTGGAATTCCCTGTTGCTGCCGGAGCGCAGACGATCACGCTGACGTCGTCGCTCGTGGACCCCGACACGGGTGTCGAGCAAATCGACCGGGCAAATCTGCTTTTGGGCGCGATTGACTTGACTCTGACACCAAGTCCCTGAGGGGCGGAATGCATCTCGAAACCACCCTGGCCCGCGGGCGAGTGTGGGCTGATGCCGTCTGAGTCATGCCTGCTGTGCCGTGCTACGATTCCAGCATGCCAAGGCGGTATGTACCCGCGTATTTTCCGAACAAGGATGATGCGCTGGCCTTTGTAAACGGTTACGATTACTGGTACCAAAGAATATTCCTCGGCCACGATGTCTATACCCGACCAATTGGACCGGCCCTGCATGAGCGGGTTTGGGATCGCTTGAAGGCCTGTTTTCCGGCCGATCTGCATGGGGCATCGGCTCTGGATGTTGGAACGAACGCTGGCTTTTTCCCAATTCAACTGAAGAATCTGGGGGCGGGAAAGATCGTGGGACTGGAGTTCGAGGACCGGTATCTTTCGCAATCGAGCAAAATCAAGGAAATCTACCGTCTGGATGATTTCGAGATCTTGAACATGGATGCTCATCGCCTTGTTGAATTGGGGAGCGAGTTTGACATTACGGTGTTTACCGGGATCTTCTATCACCTCAAGAATCCACTTCAGGTCATTGAGGATATTGGCCGGCTTACTCGCGATGCTATTCTGATCGAGGGTGAAGTAATACCCGAAAGCATCCTGAATGGCGTCCGGGTTCGGATGGGCTTTCCGCCGAAACTCATGTATCAACGATCTGGATTGATGAAATTTGTGGGTGGAGGCAGGCTGAACAATGATGGGTCCAACTGGTGGGTGATGGATCGGGAATGCCTCGAACAGATGTTGAGAGTCGCGGGGTTCCGATTCTTCTCCCGACCGGTGTTTGAGTCAAGCCAGGCTTGTCATGGTCGCCACCAAGAACAAGGCCTCAATCCTGGACATTGAGAAGTTGCGGTAGCGCCCGGCAAGTTCTGGCGCGATCCGCGGGGCTCGCCGCGTTAAAATTGGCGTTTATGCGCGCAACCGTCATTATTCCGATTTGGCGCGGCACGCCGGTCATTGCCCAATGTCTGGATGCTGTCTATCGGCATTCGGGCTCCGCCCTGCATGAGGTGATCTGCGTCGATAACGCTTCGCCCGATGGCGCGGGTGATCTGGTTGCGTCTCGGTATCCGGCTGTCCGCTTGCTGCGCCAACCGGTCAATCTGGGTTTCGCAGGGGGTGTGAATGTCGGTATTGCCAACGCCACCGGCGACCTGCTCGTTCTACTCAATCAGGATTGCCTGCCGGGGGCCGGCTGGTTGGACGCTCTACGCGCTGGGTTGGAGGAGCGCCCCGGCGCCGGGATTGCTGGCGCGCTGCTCTACGACGCAACGGGACAACTCAACCATGTCGGCGCCTTCGTCCGCCGGCCGGATGCCATCGGCGCGCACATCACGGCGCCTCCCGGGCCGGGTCCATTTCCCGCAGACTATGTGACGGGTGCGCTGTTTGCAATCCTAAGAACCACCCAGTCCCGCGTTGGGGACTTCGATGAGGGCTTCTATCCGGGTTACTACGAAGAAAGCGACTACTGCTATCGCGCCCGCCGTTTGGGCATCGAGACAATTCTCGTCCCTGGCGCGACCGCTACCCATTTGTTGAGCGGGGCAGAGTGGCAGCGCGATCCGCTTCGTCATACAGCCGATCAGCACCGCAGTCGATATCGTTTTGTCAGCAAGCATTTTCATGCGCGCGATCTGGCGGAATTCTTTCAGGCCGAGCTGGACAGCCTGACGCGGGAATCGTATTTCGATCAGTGCGCCGGGCGCGCCCTTGGCGCGCGGGAGACACTCCGCCAGATGTCCGATCTGGTCGCTCGAATGAGCCTGGAGCAGGGAGGGACGGTCGCCCCCGAACGCGTCACCCAGTTGCGGGTGGGCTTCGCCAACGTGCTTCGCGCGTCGCTTGATCGAACCCTCCGGCTTTCAGAAAGATCAGGCGTCGCGATGCCGGCAATTCCGTTGCCAGACATCGCTGTCGCGCCCGCCGCGGATACCTCGGATCCGCCAATCCCGCCGTCAGCGCCGGAACCGCTGGAACTGCCGGATGAAACGACGCGCACACCCGCTGCGCCCGAACCTGAATCTTCCGATGCCGTGGCGGCCCTGCGCGAAATGTTGATCAGCCTGGAGCTCGCCGCGCGCGGAGGGGAGGAATTTGCGGGCGCAGCCGCCACCCGGCATTTTGAAGCATTAACCTGGCTGCGGGACGGTCGTTCGGCAACCGCATCGTCCGATTCGTGGTGGCGGCGTTTGATCCGGCGTTGGCTGATTCGCCCCTGGCACGCGATGTCCGGCCGAGAGGGGCGGGTCTTGGCGGCCGCTCTGCTGGAGATTCAGGCGGTGGCGGCAGGCCAGGCTGCACTGCAGTCCAGGCTGGTTCGCCGGGCTATTGCCTATTCCGAAGTGGCGCAAGCGGATGCGCAGACGCAGAAAACGGCGCAGACAATGGCCCAAGCCGACCGAGCCGCGTCGCAGCGGCGCGCGGCAGCACGCATTGAAAATGACATGCGCGCGCTGCGCGATGATCTGGCCCGGCTGGCGGCTGACGCGCGCGCGCGGCATGCCAGCGCCGAGGCCATCGACGCTCGATTGGCTGAGGCAATCTCGTCGGAGGCCGCCGTTGTGCGCGGCGCCCTGTCCGACCTCTCCAGAGAGGCGCGGCTTTCGGCCGATCACCTGCGCGCGCTCGAGCTGATGGCTTTGTATGACTACCATTGATGCCGTCGGCAGTCCCGGGGAGCCAGGTGGACCGTTGGCGTTTTCCGTTATCGTCAACACCACGGACCGCGCCGGCCCTCTGCGCGCGCTGCTTCGCGGACTTGAGGGGCAGAGCTATCCCCACTTTGAGCTCATCGTCGTGGTGGGACCCACTCGCGACAACACGTTGGAGGTGCTGGCCGAGTACGCCGGCCGTCTCCGCGTTCTGCGTTGCCCGGCGGCGAATCTTGGCCTGTCGCGCAATATCGGGCTGTTGGCTGCGCGCGGCGACATTGTCGCCTATGTTGACGACGATGCCGTTCCGTCACGCCGCTGGCTGGAACAACTGGCCGGCCTTTTTCTCGACCGGCGTCTTGATGCGACAGGGGGCAGGGTCTATGCGGTTGACCCTTTGCGCGCAATCACCCAGCATCTGATTGGGGTGGCTTCATCCCTGGCCGAGCAACACGATGTGCGGGAATCTCCGCTCGAGTGGATGATTCCCTCAACCGAGGCGCGGTTATGGGTCGGCCGGATGATGGGCACGAACATGGCTTTTCGGCGCCGAGCCCTGCTTGAAGTCGGGGGGTTCGACCCGCTGTTTCAGTGGGTGTACGACGACACCGACATCGCTGTTCGTCTGGCAAATGCCGGAAAAGTCGTCCAGCCCGTGAAGGAATGCGTGGTCTATCACATTCCGGCGTCAAATCGAAACCGGATCGCCCATACGTACAACGTAAAATGGTGGATACATGCCCGATCCGTCGTGTACTATGCGATCCGAAATGGACGCGCCAGCGGCGATACGGGCGGAGCCATCCTGCGCCGGTGTCTGCGCTATGTCCACGGCCAATGGCTTTGGGCGGGGCAGTTGCGCCGAGGCAAACAGCTGGATGCCGCGCAGGCGGCGCGGATGCGGGTGATGGTGCCCTGGTACGGCCTGCGCGGCGCCGTGCGCGCGTTGTTGCGCCCGCGCAGCCTGATCGAACCAGGAGAAGCCAGGCGCGCCGCTGACATGAGCACATTCCCTATTCATCCCTTCCAGAACACTGATTCGCCCCGCCAGCCGAGCGTGGATCCGGTCCAGGGCCACAGACCTGAGATCCTGATGTCTGAGCCGCCTGTGCGCGTGGCGCTGTTGACAACCCACTACCCGCCTGAGCAGACTGAAGGTATCGGGCGGAAGAACAACCTGTTGGCGCGCGGGCTTTTTGCGCTCGGCCACGGCGTGCATGTGATCGCGCGGGGTGAGACAGACAAGCTGTCGTTCTATGATGGCGCGTACACCCATCGCCTGGCGATGCGGCTGGACCGCTATGACTCGTATCGCCGGCTGCCGCGCTTGCACTATGCCTTGAACCATAGCCACCGCGTGTTCGAAACACTGCGTCGGATAAAGCTCAACGACGGTGTGCAGGTCGTCGATTCTCCGGTTTGGCAGGTCGATGGTCTGGTCACGGCTGTAAGCGGCCTGTTGCCCGTGATTGCGCACCTCCAGACGGCCACGCGCCAGATTGCCGACTTGCAACGCGATGTGGACGAGGACGCGCGCCTGATGGGCGAGCTCGAGCAGGCTCTGATCGAGCGGGCCAGCTTCCTGGTCCCAAACACGCTGGCAACCGTTGAGACCGCTCAACGGGTGTACGGCCTTCAACCGGATCATCCCAATCTGCGGGTCGTGCCGCATGGGATCGAGCCGGTTCCTGACAGCGCAACTCGTCCATACCCACTAGATCGCGCCGCGGATGCGCCGGTAACGATTTTGTACGTCGGCCGGCTCGAAAAAAGAAAAGGAATCGCCGATCTGTTCGCCGCGATTCCGAAGGTGATCGCCGCCGCGCCCCAGGCGCGTTTTGTCATCGCCGGCGCCGACAACAGCCTGAACGATGGGTTTCTTGCGCGCACCAGCCGAACGTATCCGGACTGGTTCGCCGAGCGCCATCCCGGGCTTCTTGACCGTGTTGCGTTCAAGGGCCAGGTCAGCGATGCCGAGCTCGCGATGCTCTATCAGTCGTGCGACCTGTTCGTCGCGCCGTCGTTGTATGAATCCTTTGGGCTGATCTATCTCGAGGCAATGAACTTCGCGAAGCCGGTGATTGGATGCCGCGCCGGCGGCATCCCTGAGGTTATCGATGACGGGATCAGCGGCAGCCTGGTCGATCCTGCTTCGCCGGGTCAGTTGGTACAGGCTATCTTGTCGCTGCTGCGTACGCCGGCCAGGCTTCGCGAATTCGGTCTGGCTGGACGTGCCCGGCTGCTCGAACGTTTCACCCATATCCAAATGGCGCGCGCGATGGTCGAGGTATACCGGCGCGTGATTTCCCAATCTTCCGCCAGCGGCGCATGATGGCCGCGGCGCTCAAAACATGACCCGACTCCTATCCGCCACCGACGTGCTCGACGATATCGAGTTTGAGTTGCTGCAGGGCAGCGTCTCGCGCGATGATCTTGGCGCCGGGATTCAGGTCGCGCGCCAGTTTCACAACAAGCTGCGCGGCGAACTGCTCGATCCTCGCCAGAAATCCGCCAGCTTGCGTGATGTAATCAGTCGACAGGCCCAACTCAACGATATGCTGCTGTTGCTGCTGCAGCAGACGGCGGCTGAGCTCGCGGCCACCCAGCTACAGCTTCTGGCGCTTGGCAAAGCGAGCGTGGGCTCGCTTGACGCGTTACAGGCGGCCCAGCCCGCGGTCTCAGCGCCTGCGACGTCCTTGACGGATGACATGAAGCGGGCGCTTGACCATCCCATCGTGTATGTCGAACTTGATGCGCGACCGTCACGGATCCCGCTGATAGGTCCGTTGATCACGCGCCTTCGGATCGCCCTGCATCGCATAGCGTTGCACTATGTGCGCCTGTGCGCCGGTAAGCAGAATCCGTTGAACGCTGTATAGCCAGGCTCTTCGGCGCATGCCCGAATCGGGCGAATAGCGGACTTCTTCTTCCACATGGCCGAGATCCGCTCCGCCGCCCGGCCTTCAGATCTCGCCTTTCTGCGCGCGAAAACGGGCGGCGCTCAGGCTGTGACACGATAATCACCGCGTGTGCTGGTGGCTTGAGTGACCCCGAAATGGATATTGGCCCTGGTGATGCTCGCCGCATGCATATCGGCGCGGGGCGCGGCCGCGGCGCCGGCCGCCACAATCTGGCACGCCGCGCCAACTGGCGTGGACAACGTCTCTTGCGGCTCGGAAGCGCTGCCATGCCGAAGCATTCAGTATCCGGTGAATCGCGCTGCAAACGGCGACACGATCCTGGTGGCGAGCGGGACCTATGTGTTCAACGCCGCGGCGGATCCATGCATCGGCTACGGATTTGGCACCACCGGGATCGTGTGTGTCGTCCACAAAAGTCTCTCGATATATGGCGGCTATACCAGCACGAATTGGATCACTGCGGATCCGGCGCGAAATCTGACCGTCCTGGATGGCCAGACGACCCAGCGCGGTGTGTTCGTCGCCAGCACGGGCCCGCTCACGAGATTCACCCTGCAGGGTTTCACAATCATGCGCGGCAAGGCGAAAGGCAACTCTGCTCGCACGGGATTCGACAAATACTACGCATACGGCGGCGGACTCGTGTCGGAGTTCGCCCATATTGTCCTGAAAGACATCGTATTCTTCAGCAATGAGTCCATTGGCGAGAACACGGGATCTGGAAGCGGATACGTCTACGGCGGCGCGGGCAGCGGAGGCGGCGCGGCCGTGCGCTGGGGCAGCGCTTCACTCGACAGTATTCAGTTCATCAGCAATACGGCGCAGGGGGGCCAGGGCTCTGTCCGGGGCGGGTATTCACTCGGCGGCGGTTTGTACAGTTTCCGCACGATCATGACGGGTACGTATCTCCACTTCAATGGCAATGTGTCGCGCGCCGGCAACTCGGCCGGTGACGGGGCTGATGGTGGCGGCGAACGAAGTGATGGGTTGGGTGGCGCTGGATCGTTTGGGGGCGAGGGGAACCGGGTCTTGTTGAACAACGTCTCGGCTGTTAACAATCTGGCGCAGGGCGGTGATGCGGCCAACCGATCGGGCGGCGCCTTTGGCGGCGCGTTCAGGGTTGAACTGGGCACGTTCACCCTGCGCGATTCGATCGTGCGTGACAACACGGCCCGCGGAGGCGCCGCGATCAATGGGTGGCTGGGCAACGGCGGCGGCGTGGAGGCAATTGAAGCCGAAGTCCATCTCGACCGTGTTTCCATCGTCCACAACCGGGCGATCGGGGGGACAGGTTCCAGCGGCACGCGTGGCGCCGCGGGCGGGGGTGGGATCAACTCCACCGCAATCGGGGGGAGTTTCACGCCCGTGCTGATGATCACAAACAGCGTCGTTGCTGACAACGGGGTCGAAGAGGGGCCTGGGGCTATCCCGGCTGGAGGCGGCGCGGGCGGGGTGTGGATCCAGGCAACCCGGGCGGAGCTCAATCACGTCACGATTGCGCGCAACACGGTCAGTGAAGACATGGACGGGCAAGCCGTGCTGCTCATCGAGGTAGGCAGCAAGGGCGCCCATGCCAGAATTGCCAACAGCATCATCGCCAATCACACCAATGCCTGGCCGGCCGCCACAAATGCCGCGGTGCATGTCAAACCCCTGAACACGCTGACGTTTACCCAGAATCTCCTGTTCGGCAACACGAAGGACACCAACTCAAACGGATCTCCGGCTCCGGCTGGAAGCTTCATATTTCTTGGCACAACCTTCTCGGGAAACCCATCTTTCGTCGCGCCAGGCGGGCCTGGCTACAACTACGGCCTTGGCTCGTCGTCCGGCGCGATCGATCATGCCCTGGCGAGTGGCTTGGCGGTGGATCGATCGGGATTCTCGCGGCCGCGCGGGCCGCCGCTGATCTTGGCGCGCATGAGTATTCCTCCACAGCGGGCCGGGCCTTTTGGCGCTGATGCTCAAGTGAGCGAACGCTTCGACGGGTTCCGCCTCAAGTCCGCCCGGCGCGCACGATGCCGTCCCACAGTGCGCGCGTCCGGCGCATGAAGGCGCGTGTCTCGAAGTCGCGGCTGCGGGTGATGGCGGCAGCCGACATCGCTGCTTGCCGATCCGGGCGCCGGATGAGCTCAAGGGTGTTCTCGATCAACGCGTCGCGCGTGCGCCATACCAGCCCGTCCTTGCCAGGGAGGATGATCTCGGCCGGCCCACCTTCGGCGAAGACCACCGGCACCGCGCCTGCCGACATGGCTTCGACAATCGACATGCCAAAGTGCTCTGCCTGGTCCGGTGAGCGCCGCAAATCCGCTCCATAGCCAGTGGCGTGCCAGTAGATCCGCGCCCGCCCGAAGAGTGTCCCCCAAGTGCCGCGTGGTCAATGGCCTGGTGAATGCGCACGGGCAGGCCGGAGGCGAGGTCGCGGATCCGATCCGCATAGGCCTGGTGATCGACTCCCGGCGTAATGCTTCCGGCGAGGTGAAGCTCCCAGTGTTCACTGACAGGCAGGCGCGCCAGAAGCTCGCGAAAGGCATCGATCATGACGTCATGCTTCTTGTTGTGCCCGCCCACAAAAAAGCGCCCGACGTGCAGAATGAGGTTCTCTTTTGGAAGGGGCTGGAGCAGCTCGATCGGCGGATGGAGCACCTGGCTGTTCCGATGCCAGTAGTGCCGCACCCAACGCTGGGTGTACGAGGAGTTGGCGAGGATTGCGTCGTAGGCGGCCAGAGCTTGAATCTCGGACTGGGTTGGCAGCGTGCGCAAGCGCTCGCGCAGGCGCGCCGACAGAAGCCCGCCAAGGCCGGCAGCCCGGATCAACGCGCCGGCCGCCCAACGCGTCCGTCCGGATAGGGATAGATCTACCCCGGTGGGGAAGAACGACAGAAACGCCGAGTGGCTCGCGCGGGGCCGGATGAAACGGCCTTGCGCGGCATTGATGAAGCCATCCATGCCAGCCGTCATCTTGCTGACCGCGGCGTCATCAGCCGGCACCTCGCGCATTCTCAGGCCCTCAACGGACACATTCCAGCGTTCTCGAAACAGCGCGGAGTCGACCGGGCGCTCGTGCCAGAATTCGACGTCGTGCGATTCGGCGAGGGCCAGGGCGGCCATCAGAGCGTGGCGGCCACCCCCGCCCAGATTCGCCAGCCTGCTTTCATAGACGGCGATTTTCACGCATACACCCCCCGGTATTCCTCCGGCAGCAGCGCTGCAATCGCCCGCATGAGCTGCTCGGTGGCGGCTTCGGCGCTCAGGTCGGGAGCAAAGGAGATGGCCGGGCCCACCCGCGCGTGCACTTGTGCCCGGCGCAGCCGGCGCAGCTCGCGGTTGATCTTCTCCACCCCCCAGATCGCCACCGGCACGACCGGCGTGTTGGCCCGCAGGGCCAGCCAGGCCACTCCCGAGCGCGCCCGGATCAGCGCGCCGGTCCGGCTGCGGGTGCCCTCGGGCGACATCCCGATCGTCCCGCCGGCCTTGAGCAGGGCCAGGGCGGCCTTGAGCGCTGCCCGGTCTGCGTCGCCCTGGCGCAGATAGATGGCGTCCATGGCGTCAAAGATCAAACGCAAAGGCGCAACCTTCTGCCACTTGGCCGCCGCCAGCACGGTCAATTTGGGCCGGGGCGGGGTGATCGACAGGATGAAGGGCGGGTCCCATGCGCTCAAATGGTTCGAGGCCAGAATGTAGCCGCCGGGGCGCGCAAGATGCTCGGCGCCCTCGACCGTGACTCGGGCGACCGCGCCCATCAGGACCCGTGTGCCGAAGCGAATGAGATCGTAGACGGCCATGGGTCAGCCCGGCCCGCGCAGGCGGTCCATCCGCGCCCGCAGGCTGGCCTCGTCTTCGATCGGCGGGGCGGGCGGCGCGTCAGCCAGGCCAGGGTTGGGTGATGAGAGGGGCCCTGAGCTGGTTGAAGGGCCCGCTTTGGCAGCACCCGGCTGTGCGCCAGTCCCCGAGGCTGGCGCGGCCGCAGCTCGATCGAGCGCTTCGCGGGTTTTCGCGGCCCCGCGCGCGACAGCTTCCATCTGGGCCTTGATCTCCTGCTCGGTCCGGACCAGGGTCTCGAGCATGCTGGCATTGCTGGCCAGCGCGTCGCGGGTCTGGTTGGCCTGGCGCAGGCGCTCGCGGGCGGCCGCGTCATTGCCGGCTTTGACCGCCTGATCAGCCTGCGTGTCGAGGCGGGCCAGTTCTTCCGTGAGCCGGGCCCGGGCTTCGGCCAGCTCCTTGCGGCGCAGGGCAAGCTCGCGTTGCCGCTCGAGCAAGGACTCGTCGCGCGAGCGCGGGGCCATGGGGCGGGCCGGCCCGCTCAGCGCGGCGCGCACGGCCAGGGCGGCTTTTTGGAGGATGTTCATCGGTATGGAACCCCGAAGCGATGTCTTCGGCGGCGAAGCCCCCTGCGAAGCAGGGGGCTTCGCCGCCGAAATGACATCCCATCGGGGGACTTGGGAGCCACTATGATATCCCGCATGTTCGAATTCGAATTGCGGGCGGCGGACGGCCGGGCCCGGGCCGGCCTGTTTCATACCCCGCACGGAATTGTCCCAACCCAGTATTCATGCCGGTCGGCACCCAGGCCACAGTCAAGGGCATCCAGCCGCGCGAGCTGTCCGAGATGGGGGCGAGCATCGTGCTGTCCAACACCTATCACCTGTATCTGCGACCGGGGGATGGGCTGGTGGCCCGCCGGGGCGGATTGCACGAGTTCATGCGCTGGCCCGGCCCGCTGCTGACCGACAGCGGTGGTTTTCAGGTTTTCTCGCTCAGCGAAATGCGCAAGATCGATGACGAGGGGGTGACTTTCAAGAGCCACATCGATGGCAGCCTGCATCGCTTCACGCCCGAGAAATCGATCGCCGTTCAGGAGAACCTGGGGGCCGACATCATCATGTGTTTCGACGAGTGCCCGCCCCCGACCGACCGCGAATATGTGGCCGAGTCGCTGGTCCGCACCCATGCCTGGGCTCGCCGCTGCCGAAACGCACACAAGCGGGCTGACCAGGCCCTGTTTGGGATCGTGCAGGGCGGGGTCTTCCGCGACCAGCGCGAGTTCTCGGCCCGGATCATCATGGAGCTGGATTTCCCCGGTTATGCGATTGGGGGGCTGGCTGTGGGCGAGACCAAGGCCGAGATGTATCCGGTGCTCGAGTGGATGGACGACGTCCTGCCGCGCGAGCGGCCGCGTTACTTGATGGGGGTGGGCGATCCGCGCGATCTGATCCGCGGCGTCGCCCGCGGGATCGATCTGTTCGACTGCGTTTTGCCCACCCGGCTGGCCCGCCACGGGGCGGCCTTCACCCGGGATGGGCGGATCAACGTCACCAACGCGAAGTACGCCGAGGACGACGCGCCCCTCGACGCTGAATGCGACTGCCCGACCTGCAAGTCGTTCAGCCGGGCCTATATTCGGCACCTGCTCCAGGTCGGCGAGATGCTCGGTCTGACCTTGATGAGCGCCCACAACCTGCGCTTCCTGCTCAACCTCATGGCCGGCATCCGGGCGGCGATCTTCGAGCATCGTTTCACGAACTTTGCGACGGGCTGGCTGGCCCGCTACGAACGGGCTGAGGGCGTGATCTGAGGATGGGCGGCTGGTTTTCGACCCCGCGCCCGCGCCGCTCGCGCCCGCGCATGGCGCCGGTGACGCGGACATTGCTGCTTACCTTTGGCCTGGTTATCGTCCTGGCATTCTTGCTCGCCCTGGGCGGGCCGCTGCATCCGCTTTGGGCGTGGCTGATCGCTGTAAATGCGGTGACACTGGGGATGTATGGCTACGACAAGTTCATCGCCGGGAGCGCCCGCACGCGCATCCCCGAGCGGGTATTGCTCGGCCTGGCTTTGGCTGGCGGCACGCCCGCCGCCCTCATCGGCATGCTGCTCTTCCGCCACAAGACGGCAAAGACATCGTTTTTGGGGCAGTTCGTGGTGGTGTTGTTGATTCAGGCGGTGATTGTTGTTGTTGTGCTGGTGGTGTCGGGGCGAATGTAGGCGGGATATGTAGGCGCAGCCTTCAGGCTGCGCCTCATATCCCGCCTGCAACATATGACCGTTGTTCGGACGCGCAGCCTGAAGGCTGCGCCTACATATCCCGCCTGCGACACAAGACCGTTGTTTGGACGCGCAACCTTCAGGTTGCGCCTACAACGCATATCACGACCACAGCCGATCCCAGCTGCGCTCGTTGTCCCATTCGGGCGTGGGCTCAAAGTAGCCCGGATCCCCCGCGACGATGTGCTCGCGAATCACATCTTCGTTCAGGTCGATCCCGAGCCCAGGCGCGTCCGGGACGGCGATGTAGCCGTCCTGGATGATGGGCGCCGGCGCACCCGCAACCAGATCGCTCCAGAACGGCACATCGGCGAAGTGATGCTCGAGCGCGATGAAATTCTCGGTCGCCGCCGCGCAATGGACCGCCGCCATCGTGCTGACCGGCGTGCCGGCCATATGCAGGGCCATGCTGATGCCATATTCCTGGGCCAGATCGCCGATCCGCTTGGTTTCCAGAATGCCGCCGCTGGTCGCCAGATCGGGGTGGCACACGCTGATGGCGCGCGCGTCGAACAGCGGTTTGAAACTGTCGTGCAGATAGATGTCCTCGCCGGTGCAACACGGCGTGCGCAGTTCGCGGCCCAGGCGCGCCCACTGCTCGGTCAACTGCCACGGCAGCATGTCCTCGAGCCAGGCAAGGTTGAAGCGCTCCAGCGCATGGCCGAGGCGCAGACAATCCTCGACCCCGATGTGTCCGAAATGATCGGCCGCGATCGGAATCCCATAACCCGCGATGTCGCGCACGGCGGCGACATAGTCGGTCAGAATCCCGATGCCCCTGTCGGTCAATCGGATGTGGGTGAACGGGTGCATGACGCTGCGCGTATCGAGCATTCCGCCCGGCGATGAGAGCGCGCCTGGCACACCGGTCAAATCGTTGATACCCACGTCCATCTTGAGCATCGTGAAGCCGCGCGCCATGCGCTCCTTGAGTTTGTGACCCATGGCCTCGCCAGTGGGCTCGTTGGGTGTGTCGCAATACATTCGGATGGCATCCCGGTGTTTGCCGCCGGCGAGGACATAGGCCGGCACGCCATAGGCCTTGCCGGCCAGATCCATCAGCGCCATTTCGACCGCGCACACGCCGCCAGCCTGGCGCGCATGCCCGCCAAACTGTTTGATCTTGCGGAAGATCTTCTCGACATTGCATGGGTTCTCGCCCACGATCCGCGACTTCAGCATGAGGGCGAAGGTCTTGCTGGCCCCATCGCGCACTTCGCCGATCCCATACAGCCCCTGGTTGGTGTCGATCCGGATGAGCGGGAAGCGCCAGCCGCCCCAGCCGACCGTCACGGTGCGCATGTCGGTGATGCGCAGGTCACTCGGGCGCGAGTACGATCCAACGCGGTCTTCGGGTCGTGGTTGTTCCATTTAGTGCTTCCAACCCAGAATGCGCTCGGCCCGGCTCGAATCGAACAGGCTGACATTGCCTGGCAATGGCCGGCGGACCGGTATTCCGGGGTAGTGCGCTTGCAGCAGGTCGCTGCTTGGGGTGGAAACGCTGGTGTCCGGCGCGACGATGTAAAGCGTGTGATGGCCGCGAAAGCTGGCGGTGATGCCGAGCAGACACGCCCGCGCGGCGGAAGGAAGCAGGGTGTAGCCCCACAGGTGCTTAATCGCGAGTTCGGGGCGGGCCTCGCTCATCTGCTCGCGGCTCGAGACGAGGCCGTGAAAGCGCAAGCTCGCAATGCTCATATTCTCGTAGCGCCGGGCAAACGCGTCCCCCTGCTGTTCGAGGATCCACTTCGACAGGCTGTAGGGATCTTCGGCATAGGTCGGATGATCCTCGTCCAACGGAAAATAGTCGTAACGGGGCGCGCGCGAGTAAACCCCGCCGATGGCGTTGATCGAAGAGGCCAGGCAGACTCGCCAGATGCCGAGCTCGGCCGCCGCCCACAACACGTTGTAGCCGCCCTCCACATTGTTGTGGTGCACAACAGGGGCGGGGTCGAGCCGGGGCGATGGAATCGCGCCAAGATGGATCACGGCGTCGCAGCCTTCGAATGCGCGCATGACCGCCTGCGCATCAGTCAATTCCACCTGGAGCGTTTCGACGCCGTCCAGGGGCGAATTGGGCGGGCGCGTGTCCAGACTGCGGACAGCATGGCCCTCCGCGAGCAGGTGCGGGATGAGCGCGCTGCCGAGCCTGCCCGCCCCGCCGGTAACCGCGATTCGCATGATCTATTCCTCCGGGATCGTCGTCTTCGTCATTTCCACCAGCGCCGCGAAATTGCGCTTGAAGCGCTCGGGGTTGCGTTTGAGGCTCTCGGCCTCAACCCGCGGCAGGATGGCCGCAAAGGCGTGCTGCAGCGGGGCCAGTTCAATCTGGCCTCCGCGCAGCATGGCCAACACATCCTGGTAATCGCCCTCGCGCCCGCGCTCGATCTTGCTCAGCGCGGTGCTGATCAGATCGAAATGGAATGCGTCGACCAGGCCAAAGCGCCCGATATGGCGGGCGCGATCCTTCCATCCCGGCGGAAGCGGGATGAAGTGCCCGGGTGAGGCCAGCTCGATATTGACCTGCAGCTCTTCTTTGAGGCCAGTGATGACCCGGGCGAACTCGGCCTCGTGCTCGGGGGCGAGCTCGTAGTCGATGTCGATGTCCAGGGATTGCTCGCGCAGGCCCTCGTAAACCAGGGTTGCTCCGCAAACCAGATACAGCCGGGCAGGGTAGCGAAAAGCCATCCCGAGTTTGACGAGGAAATAGTGAACACGGAGCCGGTCAATAGGCGGGCGCATGACAGGCGTCAGAATACCACTGCCGCAGTTGGGAGCGCGGGCATCTTGCTCGCGTGATCGCGGCTGAGGGCGACCCGAATCGATGTACCCCCAGGACGGCGCGGGCGAGACGCCCGCGCTCCAATGGGCCAAATGAATGGAGCGCGGCCGTCCCGCCCGCGCCGTCTCGGGGGGCGACCTGACTGAGGCGTCCCGGCCCGTCGTTATGGTCGCAGAGCCCTTCTCTAGGATTCTCTCTTTCTGCCATTGCATTAATTGAAACCTTGTCTACAATGAACACCTGTGTGGAAACGGGCAACCGGCGGTGTGCCGGGAGTTGCGTTCCGCATCACCGATCGACGATATCTCCCGGGGGGGACGAGTCGCCCATTCAGCAACGCGCCGTGAATGATTGACGAGATTGATGAGGCCATCCGGCAACTTCTATCGAAGGAGTTGCCAATCCGAAACAGCGAGATCGACATCGCCTTCGATATGCCGAAGCGCGAATGGTCCGCGCGTCTCTCTCGTCCAACGCTCAATCTATATCTCTACGATGTGCGCGAGAACGTCAAGATGCGCCAGATGACGACGGCCTGGGAGAGCTCCAGCAATGGCGGCACCGCGACATCGCGCCGGGCGCCCGTGCGGATGGACCTCTATTACATGATCACGGCCTGGGCGACCCAGCCCGATGACGAGCATCGCCTGCTGGGCCGGCTCATGCAGATGATGTTCCGCTTTCCGACCCTGCCCGAGGAGCTCATGCCGGAATCGCTCAGGCAGTTGAAGCTTCCCGTCATCATGCAGATGGGCCAGCCAGAAATTCTGGACAAGCCCACTGAGTTGTGGGGGGTGCTGAGCAACGATCTGCGCCCCGGGGTGGGGCTGCGCCTGACCGTGGCCGTCAATCCCTTCGCCGAGGTCACCGTTCCGATTGTCAAGTCCAGCGAGGTCCGGATGAACCAGCGGGACGGGGCAGGCAACCAGCCGGCCGGGGCCAACTTGATGATCCGCGGGCTCGTCCGCGGCGCGGCTGGGGCGGTTAATCCCAGACTGAAGCTTGTAGAGCGCGGCATGGAGGCGCTGATTCGGACGTCCGACGAGGGCGTGATCGAGTTCGCCTTGTTCAACATGGTTCCGGGCGAGTTCACCCTTGAGTTCTCCGCTGAAGGGCGCGCGCCTGCGCGCAAACGTATCGCGGTGCCCGGGCTCAGCTATGACATTGATGTTTGACGTAAGTGAGGAGGGGAAACTATCGCCAAATCAATCCACATGCGCGCGCGAAACCCGACGGGGCCGTAGCCCGCGCATCGCCTTGAGCGTGTTTAGCCGGAGCCGGACAGCGGGGCTCATTGTCATGATCCGTTCAATCTGCCGCATTAATCGCGGCCAAGTCCCAACTCGGGAGGGAACATAATGCCAGAATATCTGTCACCAGGTGTATACGTTGAAGAGGTCGATCGCGGCCCGAAACCGATTGAAGGCGTCGGCACGGCGATGGCGTGTTTCGTCGGATTCACTGAGAAGGCGTCGTCATCGCAGAGGATTGACGGCGAGACGGTCATTCGCGACCTGGCCGGCCAGCCCGTCCTTGTGACGAATTGGTCGCAATATGTCGAGACCTTTGGCGGCTTTGTCGATGGCGCGCGCATGCCGATGGCCGTCTACGGCTATTTCCAGAATGGCGGCAGTCGCTGCTATTGCCTGAGCGTCAAGACCATCCCCCGCGCGCAGGCGATTCTGCTCAACGCTGAGGGCAAGCCCGCCCTCGTGGCCCGGGCCAAGATGGCCGGTCTCGATGGCATGAAGCTGCGGGTGCGTATCGAACCGGGCGCTGTTTCGGGCGCCGCCCACGCCGAGAAGAAGGGCAAGGCCAAGGAAGGCGATGCGGCTGCCCCCGAGGCCGCCGGCGCGCAGACCTTCAACATCATTGTTGAGCGCGACCGCGGCGCGTCCGGCTGGACAAACGCCGAGACGATCCGGGATGTGTCGATCAAGGAAGTCGAGCGCGAAGAGGGCGGCAAAGTGCCCATCGTCGCCTACAAGGACAACAAGATCTCGCAACTGGTCGACATTCTCCTGGCCGAAGGCGCCGGCGGCGAACTGGCCAAGATGTCCCCGCGCGATCAGCAGCAGACCCTGTCGCTTGACAGCCGGGCGCTCGTGCCCGCCCTCATGACCGACTTCAAGGGCGAGGTCACTGAGCGGACTGGCGTCGAGGGCCTCGAGGCCATTGATGACATCACCATGGTGGTGACCCCGGACCTGATGACGACGATGCCCGGGCAGAAGCTGGACCTCGTAATGGTCAAGGCCGTCCAGACGATGATCATCGCCCATTGCGAGCGCATGCAGGATCGGGTCGCCATCCTCGACGCGCCGCCCAACATGAATCCGCAGGCGGTCAAGAAGTGGCGGATGGATACGGCCGGCTATGACAGCAGCTATGCCGCGCTCTACTATCCCTGGATCGAGGTCATGGACCCGGCCACAAACCGGCCCGTGATGGTCCCGCCTTCCGGGCATGTCGCCGGCGTGTGGGCGCGCAATGACAACACCCGGGGTGTGCACAAGGCTCCGGCCAATGAAGTCGTGCGCGGCGCGATCGGCCTGGCCTACTCGGTCACCAAGGGCGAGCAGGACACCCTGAACCCGAATGGCGTGAACTGCATTCGTTCGTTCCCCGGTATGGGCATCCGCGTGTGGGGCGCCCGCACCCTGTCGAGCAACCCCGCCTGGCGCTACATCAACGTGCGCCGGCTCTTCAACTTCGTCGAAAAGTCGATCGAGCGCGGCACCCAGTGGGTGGTCTTCGAGCCGAATGATCCGCGGCTGTGGAGCTCGGTCCGGCGCGATGTCACAGCCTTCCTTACCGGCGTGTGGCGGGATGGCGCGCTGTTCGGGCTGGCCCCGAGCGAGGCCTTCTTCGTCAAGTGCGACGATGAGACGAATCCGGCGGACGTCCGCGACCGCGGCCAAATGATCGTCGAAATCGGGATGGCGCCGGTCAAGCCGGCCGAGTTTGTCATCTTCCGCATCAGCCAGTGGGGCGGCCCAGGCTCCGAGTAATCCAGTCTTCTTCAGGAGTAAATAAACCATGGCGAAAGCAACACGCGAAAGTGATCCCCTAGTTGGGTGGCAGTTTGTGCTTGAAATCAACAAATTGCCCGTTGGCTACTTCAGCGAATGCAGCGGCATCGGGTCCGAGACCGAAATCATCGAGCACAAGACGCTGGACAAGAACGGCGTCGAAGTGGTTCAGAAGATCCCCGGCCGGCTCAAGTGGGGCGATGTCACGCTGAAGCGCGGCATCACCAACTCGCTGGCCGTCTACCAGTGGCGCACCCTGGTGGAGCTGGGCAAGATGAAAGAGGCCCGCCTGAACTGCACGATCAAGATGAAGGATCGCGACTACAGCGACGCGGCCGAGTGGACGTTCGACAATGCCTGGCCGCAGAAGGTTTCAGGCCCCGACCTCAAATCCGATAGCACGGACATCGGTATTGAGGAAATGGTGCTTGTCCACGAGGGCATGCGCCGCACGAAGTAAAACGGCGACAGGGAGCCGGGCGGCGCCATGGCGTTGCCCGGCTCCCGCGCTGACCGCTCATGCAAACCGAGTTTGAATTCACCTTGCCGGTCGGATACCTCGACCAGAATGGCGCGCTGCACAAGCAGGGTGTCATGCGCATGGCGACGGCGATGGACGAGATCCTGCCTCTGCGCGACGCGCGGGTGCGGACAAATCAGGCCTATCTGGCGATCGTGCTGCTCTCCCGGGTGGTGGTGCGCCTCGGCTCCCTGCCGGCGATCAGCACCAACATCATCGAGAACTTGTTCGCCGCCGACCTGGCCTTCCTGCAGTCGCTGTATGTGTCCGTCAACGAGACGGGCAAAACCACGGTCACAGTGACATGCCCGCATTGCCAGACCGATCATGAGGTGGATCTGGCCGAATTGGGGGGGGCATAGGCTACCCCTTGGATCGCCTGCGCGAGGAGGTAGCCTACATCGCCTATCACTTTCACTGGCCGCGGGAGGACATTCTCAGTCTTGAGCATGTCGATCGCCGGGAGTGGGTGAAGCAGGTGGCGAGCATCAATCGCCGGCTGAACGAGGAATAGTTCGAGCGCTCGCGCTCGTGGAGGGGCAATTCCGGATGATGGATTCGAACGAACGATTCCCAGCCCGACAGGCGCTGGGGGACCCGAACAGCTCGACGATGGCGATTCCCTGGGTAAGCCTGCCGCTGGCCAATGCGGTCGTGGTGCCGGACGCCACCGGGCTCCCCCGCGGAACCGAGCAGGCATCCACGGAGCAAGAGACCCTGGCGGTCGATCTGCCGTTGCTTGCCGAGCGCATCCTGGCCCTGATGCGCCGTGAGGCCATCCTCGATCGGGAACGCTCCGGTTGGATGCGCTGAGGACTACATCAATGACGAGCTACTACCGCGGACCCGTTCCCTCAGGCTTCCAGGAGCGCATCCGATCGGTTGCCCAGAACTACAAGTTCTATCTCGAGATCGGCGGCATCCTGGTGGGCGAATTCCTCGAGTGCGGCGGCCTGGTGATCGAGAGAGAAGTGCACGAGATTCACGAGGGCGGCGTGAATGACTATGTGCACAAACGGCCGGGCAAACTCAAACTCACCAACATTACCCTTAAGCGCGGGTTGACCTACGATCGCGAGCTGTGGAACTGGTGCCGGCGCGGGATGTACGACGGCATGGTCACGCGCAAAAACATGTCGATCATTATCGGCAACTCGGAATATCTGAAAGTGAAGCAGTGGGATGTCTTTGGCGCGTTTCCGGTGAAGTGGGAGCTGGTCTCGCTGAACGCCTCGACAATGGAAATCGCCTGGGAGCAGATTGAATTGGCCCACAACGGCTTCGCGCTGAGCGACGTTGAGCGCACCCCGATTGGCTCGGGGCTGACGCCGTTGGCGGATGCGACTTTGACGGCGCTCGCAGGGGTTGCCCGAGAATTGCCGGACGCCGACTTCCTGGCGACGCTTGCGGCCCGGGCCACAGCCGCCCAGGCCGCGCTCGCGGCCTTGCGCGCCTCCGAAGCTCCGGACCCGGACGAGCTCAAAATCCTGGCCGATCGCGCCGCCGCCGCTCAGGCGGCCCTTGAAGCCGCCGGGGGATAACGGGTGGTTGAGGATTTTCCAAACTCGTGACTGAAGCAACCCGCGCCGTTCCAGAAAGCGCTCCGGCCCTCGATTTGGGCCGGCGCGTCTTTGCGCGTCACGCGCGGGCAGAGGGCCGGCTGTCTCCCTGGACGCGGCGGGATCTGGCCGGAAAAACGATCGTCCGCGAGCTGCGTTTTGCCCAGCACATTGCCCGCCGGGGTGTATGGCCGCGGCGCGCCGGGCGTCACATTTGAAGGTCAGCTCAGCCCCAATGCTCCCCGAGGCGTTGCCCGATTCAGCGAAAAAGTGGCTGAGCGCAACACCCTCGCGGATGTGGCGCGCAAGTACGCGCCGGCGGATGAGGCAGAGGCGGGCGCAACCGCCGCCAAAACGGCGGGCAATGGGCCAATGCCGCTCGCCGGCGCGGGCAGTGGCGAGAGCAGTGGCCCCAGGAATGCCGGCCCGGCGATATCAGCTGCCGAAGCGCTGCAACGGCTGGCCGTCGTGCGGCCTGACCTCGACCCGGAGTCCAGCCCGTTCGCCAAGATATTCAAGGCGGCGACAGGCGGTGCCCAATCTTCGGAGTCGACCCCGCAGCGCCGGTCAAATGATTCGGCCCGGCGTGTCGTTGAAACTTTTCAGCGCGGCGGCCCACGGCCCAAGGCCGATGCCACCCCGCCCCCGGCGCCTGTTCGGCCCCGGACGGACGGGCCGCAGGCGCCCATTCAACGCCGAGTCGATCCGTCGGCGCAGGTCGTGCCTGCGCCTCCTCCGGCTGCGACGCCGGCGCCGGAGCGCCCGCCCGCCACACCGAGCTCACGCGCGCTCCGCCGTTTTGCCAGAGTGGAGGAAGTGGTTCCAACCAACTTCACGCCACCCTCGGATGACTTTGGCGACGATCTGCCCGAACCCAGCGGGCCGGCCATCCAGCGCGCGTTTCCGCCTGTCCCGGGCGACGTGATGCCACTTGCCCGGCGTCCCATTCCGGCCCCGGCGCCCACAGTGGTGCAGGCCAAGCGCCCAACGCCGCCCACCGCTCCTGCTCCGAAGCGGCAAGCCAGGCCCGCGCCAGCGCCCGCCCGATTGCAGCGCCGGGCGGCAGCGCCCGCCGCGCGGCCGGCAGGTCAACCGGCGCCAGGGGCGCGCCCGCCCGGGCAGATTGCCCCAGCCGTCGAAGCGCCGGGCCGGGCTCAACACCCGGTCGCCGATGCGGGCGGCGCAGCGACCGAACCGCCATTCGATCTGTCGTCCGAGCGCCAGGCGCCCCGTCCAACAGCGCCGATTCAACGCACGCCCGATCGTGCGCCTGCGGCGCCACCGATTTCCGGCGGTCAGCCCCCCGCACTTGAGCAGGATTCAGCGATTCAGGCCCCGCCCGCGGCCGGGTCGCCCGACCCGAGTGATGCTGGCGCGCCACTGCGCGCACCGATTCAGCGCGAAGCAGGCGAGTCGTCCAACAGCGATTTGCCCCTGGCACAGCCCGCGCGTCCGGGATCAGCGCCTGGCGATATCCTTCAGCGCACGCCGGCTGCGCGTGAGACGCCCGCGCCGCGGTCCGACCCAACGCCCCGTGAGACCGCCTCGACACCCTCGGACGATTCGCCGCCCGCGCGGCCAGTCGCGCGCGATTTACCGGCCGACGCTTCGCCCGGCACGACAGCTCAGCGAAAGCCGGTTGGATCATCAGCTGAGTCCCCTCCGTGGGACGCAGCTTCAAGCACTTTGCCGCCGGTCCCGATCCAGCGCACGCCGAGCGCAGGGCAGACCGCCGAACTGCCGATCGCGCATCCGGAGCCGCCGACCGAGCGTCCACGCGGGGCAGGGCCTGGTCCAGTGCCCCTGGAGCCTCCTCCGCCAACTCCGATACAACGTCAGACTGATGACGCGCCGCCCGCTTCACCGATCCAGCGCCAGACGATCGCGGATCAGGCCGTCGATCTGCCGCTCGCACGGCCGCCTGAGCCGCCGCCAGCGCGCCCTGCGGCCAGTCCGCTCCCGCATCAGCCGATAGCGGATAGGCCTGCGGATTCGCCCGTTTCGCCGATCCAGCGTCGGCAGATCGTGGACCAGCCCGCAGATTTGCCGCTCGCCCGCACGCCTGAGCCTCCGGCGATTGCGCCTCCGGCGCCGATCCAGCGCCAGCCGACTGAAGGGCCGGCCGCCGATCCAGCGCCCGCCCAAGTTCCTGCCGCTCCAATTCAGCGCCAAAGGGCCGCAGGTCAGGCCGCGGATTTGCCGCTCGCCCGCACGTCTGAGCCGCCGGATGCGGAATCATCGCGGTCAAAGCAGCCCACCGAAGGGCCCCCGATTCATCCGACTGGGGCGGCGCCTGCGAGCGCTCCCGCCGCGCCGATTCAACGCCAGCCCGGCGATGTGCCGGCGGTCTTGCCGCTGGCGCGTCCGTCGACACCCGAAGCGCCGCAGCCGGCTGTATCCGATCCGCGGATCCAATCGAAGGAGGCTCAATTCCCAACCGGGATGGCGCCTGCCCCCGAGGAAAGCGGAGAAGCGCCCGTCAAACCTGCGGCCATTCGACCCCGCTCCTCCGCCCTGAATCTGGCGCGGCGCGCCGTTCAACGCATGTTGGGCGAGGGCCCGCAACCGGCCGCCGCAGTGCCGGGGCAGCCTGAGCAAGCCCGACCGACGGGGGGCGGCGCTCGGCCGACGTCTGGTCCGGGCGAGGCTGCTGGGCAGAGCGCTCGGCGGGAGCAGGAGCCCCGGCCGGATCTCGCGCTGCGACGTGCTCCTGCGCCGCCCATGGCGCCGCAGGAACCCGGTTCAGGCGCTCCAATAGGTCCAACGGCCAGGGCCGAGACAGGCACGGGCGCGCCGCGCGCGGCGCCAATTCCGGCCCGGATCCAGCGCTCGCCAGCGCCCATGTCCACGGTCCCGCGGGCCGGGCGCGGCGGGGAGGCCATTGCGGCGGGGCCTGATACCGATGACAGCCGGCGCAGTTTTGATCGCGATGACAGCCTGCCGCTGGTCGTGCCGCTCCTGGCGGCCCAGTCACAGTCGGCGTCCCGTCACATCCAGCGGGCCGAAGTATCTGGCCCGTCCGGGGAGCCGGAGACCCGGACTGCGCCTGAGACAGCGCCACGACGAAAGTCAGCCAGCCGGCCAGCCGGCTACAGCAGCGAACCCGCGCCCAAAGTCGGCCTGAAAGCGCCAGTACCGGATCAGCCGGCCCCCAGCAAGGGGAGCGAGCCGGATCTGAACTATGATCTTTTGGCCCAGAGAGTGTATCCGTTCATCCGGCGCCTGCTTGCCTTTGAACGCGAGCGAGAGCGAGGCAGTGAGATATGACAACTTCTGAATCTGTGTTCAGCGCCGCCGAATCGGTGACCAATATCGATCCGCGCCACATGAAGGACGTCGTCATGTCGGGGCACGTGCCCATTCGGGCCATGATCGTGCCGTGGCCGCCCGAGGGCATCCCGATCCCGATCCCGTGCCAGTTCAATCCGAACGAGATCACCTACGACGTTGGCGCAAATTACAAGAACGTCTTTGGCGACAAGCTCGAGCCAGGCCTGAAAGAATACGCCGGGGTGAAGCACGAGAAGCTGACCATGAAGCTGGACTTCGACACGTCCGAGTCCGGCTACCTGGACGTGCGGATCATGATGTTGCCGTTGCTGAACCTGGTCAAGGTCAACCCCCTGTGGAAGATCATTCGAAGCGCCATGGGCGCGAAAGTGCGGCCTCCTTTCGTCTACTTCATCTGGGGCATGTTCTCGCTGATGATGCGTTTCAAGGCGGTGGTCACCGACTTGAGCGTCGTGTTTACCTACTTTTCGCCCGAAGGCATTCCCCTGCGCGCCACGACCACGGTCACGTTTGAGGCCGTCCTTGACGAATTCCTGGGGCAAAACCCGACCTCGCGTTCGGAAGCGCGCAAGATGCGGATCGTGGCCGAAGGCGAGACGCTCGACTTCATTGCCTACCAGGAATACGGCGACGCGGCCAATTGGCGCCATATCGCGATGGTCAATGACATCGACAATCCGATGTCGGTGCGCGCGGGCACCGTGCTGAAGCTAACGCCGATCGATGGAGCGGGCGCCCGATGAGCTTCAAAGTCACCATTCCGGGCCTGCCGTCGCCCCTGGTCGACAAGTACATTGTCAAAGTCGTCGTCGATCAGCACACCCGTTTGCCCAGCATGTTCGAGGTCCATATCCTCGACGAGATGCTGGCCATGAACTACAAGTACATCGACCTGCCGACGGTGACGATCGGCACGCCGGTGACGATCATGGCCTACCCGGCCGACCCGGCGCCGCTGCCGGTGTCCATCCCCCTGCCGCTGATCAAGGGCGAGGTCACCGCGATCGAGGCGTCGTTCGACGAATTCAGCCGGGCGATCATGATCATTCGCGGCTACGACAAATCGCATCGCCTGCATCGCGGCCGAAAGACCAAGACTTATCTGATGCAGAACGACATGGCGATCGTGTCGCAGATCGCGGCCAGCGTCGGCCTTGCGCCGATCGTGACCGTGATCGGTTCCCCGCAGCCCTACGTGATCCAGAATCACCTGACCGACTGGGAGTTTCTGCAACAGCGGGCGAGCCGCTGCGGCGCCCAGGTGTCGGTGGATGCGCTCGGCCTGAGCCTGCACTTTTCGGCGATGAACCTGCCGACGATCCCGGCCCCGCCGCCGATTCTGACCTGGGGAAAGAACCTGCGCAGTTTCAATCCGCGGATTACGGCGGCCGGGGTGGGCGGCGCCGCGGCGGTCAAGGGTCATCACCTGGGTCTGCCCGTCATTGGGGCCATGCCGGTGACGCCGGCCTCGCCCGGCGGCGGCCTCCCGCTCACTGCTGACTTCACCCTGGCCAAGACGTTCTTTGGCGTGACGAAACTCGAGACCGTGCGGGATATGTCGACGCTGAGTGATGCGACGCTCCTGGCCAAGGGTCTGGCTGCAGAGGCTGAGTTGGATTTTCTGCAGGCCGACGGCGTCGCTGTGGGCCATCCGGGCATCATGGCCGGGGGTAAGGTTCTGATCAAAGGTGTCGGCCTGCGCTTCTCGGGCAGCTATCAGATTGTCCGGGCCACCCATGTCTGGGACTCCGACGGTCTGTACCAGACCCGCTTCACCATCGGCGGCAGCGAATCGGGCACCCTGGCCTCCCTGGTGGATAGCGCGGAACGGCGCGATATTGGGCGCATGCACGGGGTCGTGGTCGGGGTCGTGACCAACAACAACTGGATCGCCGACCTCGAAGGCGGGAACGTCGGCCGAGTCAAGGTCAAGTTCCCCTGGATGGACGGAATGGAGGAGAGCAACTGGGCTCGGATCGCTACCCCGATGGCGGGGGCAGCCAGGGTTTTCAGTTTATGCCCGAGATCAACGACGAGGTGCTGGTCGCGTTCGAGCAGGGCGATGTCAATCGGCCGTATGTGCTGGGCGGCTTGTGGACGAAGACATCGATGCCGCCCCTGGCCGCGCCGATGGCGGTCATCGGCGGCAAAGTCGCCAAACGGATCATCAAGACGACATCCGGCCACACTCTGGCCTTCACCGATGCGCCGGGACAGGAGAAGATCGAAATCATTGACAAGACGATGATGAACAAGATCGTCATCGACTCGGTCATGAAGACGATCACGATCGAAGGAACCGGGGACATCAACATCAACTCAAAGACCGGCAAGGTCGCGCTCGAATCCACCACGGGGATCACCATCACCAGCAAGGCCGACGTGGCCATCGATTGTCTGAACTTCACGGTCAAGGCCAAGGCCAGGGTCGCGATGGAGGGCCCGGCCGGGGCCGAGCTCAAGACGACCGGGCCGTTGCAGATGGAAGGCAGCCTGGTCAACCTGAAGGCCTCAGGGCCAGCCGCCATCGACGGCATGCCTGTCCAGATCAACAAGAGCAGCCTCGTGGTTCTGCCCTAGGCCCAACCCAAACGGAAAACAACCATGCCAGGACCTCTACTCACCGTCGGCGCCGTGCTCATGTGCGGACACGGCGGCAAACTTACGGTCACGCCAAACCCCAAGGTGATGCTGTCTGGAACGCCCAGCGCGCAGTGGATGCCGGTGTTGCCGGTGGCCGGCTGCGCCAATCCGCCGCCGCCGGTTAACGTCGGCCCGGACGTCACCGTGCCGTTGCTGCCGCCCAGCTTCACCACCAAGGTGATGTGCAATGGGACGCCCATGCTGATCCAGACCATCGCCGGAATGGGCGTGCCGTCGGGGATTCCGATGATGCCCTGCGCAAGCGCGGGCCAGGTGAAGGTGGTGGCCACCTGATATGAATGAACTCCAGGATCGCGAATTCATCGGCCGGGGGTTGTCATTTCCCCTGCAACTCGACCCGCGAGGCGGCGTGTCGCTGGCCAGCGGCGTGAGCGAAATTGAGCAGGCGATCAGGATCATCCTTGGCACGATTCCCGGCGAGCGGGTCATGCGCCCGACCTTCGGGTGCCGGGCCTGGGAGTTGATCTTCAATCCCTCCCACTCGGGCACCCACAGCCTGGTTGCGCTGTATGTGCGCGAGGCGCTGGCGATGTGGGAGCCGCGGATCAATATCGACGACATCCGGGCCGGCAACGATCCGACCCATGACGGCGCGATCCTGTGCGAAATTCGCTACACGATTCGCGACACTCACGATCCACGAAGCATCGTTTATCCGTTCTACATTGCCGACGAAGAAGGCTGATTCATGTCCATTCCTGAACCCATTCTCGACGACCTGCGCTTCCAGAAAGATCTGGTCGACGAGGCGCGCCGCCGCATCGTCCGATACTCGCCCGACTGGACTGACTACAACGTGAGCGATCCGGGGATCACCCTGATCGAGCTGTTCGCCTGGATGACCGAGCTCATCACCTATCGGCTCAACCGGGTGCCGGAAAAGAACTACGCGCGCTTCCTCGACTTGCTGGGCGTGCAGCTGCGCCCGGCCCGGAGCGCGACCACCGAGATCACCTTTCGCCTGGCGGTGCCATTCCCCGTGAACGACGAGGACCACAGCATTTCGACGACGGTGCCGCGGGGATACGAGATCTCGGCGCGCCAGGCCGAAAACGAGCCCGAGGTCATCTTCACGACCGACGAGTCACTTCTCATTGGCTGCCCGACGCTCGCCTACTTGCGCCGGGAGCAGGAGTTCAATCGCGACTTTCTTGCCCGCCTGAATGTCGAGCCGTTTCAAGTCTTCAATCCGCAACCCCTGACCGGAGATACCTTTTACATTGGGTTCGACCCCGATCAGCCGATCGCCGGCTATGTGCTCAAGCTGGCCTTTGATTGTGTGGAGACTCAGGCAACCGGCATTTCGCGCGACAACCCCCCGCTGGTCTGGGAGTGCTCAGTCGGAGATGACACGTGGCAGCGCATCCTCCCGAGCACGCGGCCGCGCGAGACAGATACGACAGGCGGCTTGAACAACGCCCAGGGTTCACTCGTCCTGTATCTGCCCCTGCGCGCCAAGCCATCCGATGTGCATGGCCGGACGGCCTACTGGATCCGCTGCCGCCACGAACCGTCCCAAAACCAGCGGCCGTACTCGCAATCGCCCCGCGTGACCGGACTGCGGGCCTACGCCCTGGGCGCGGCGACGTGGGCGACCAACGCCGTCCTGGTTTACTTCGAGGCGCTTGGGGTCGGCGAGGGCGAACCTGGGCAGAAGATCCGCCTGCAGCATGCGCCCGTCCTTGATCCGCGCGAAGGCGAAACCGTTGAGGTTGAGGAAACCATTGACGGCGAGCTTGTCTGGGTGCCGTGGACGCGGGTGGATGAGTTCTCGGGATCGGGTCCCTTTGATCGGCACTATTGCCTGGACACCAACACCGGTGAGGTCTCTTTTGGCCCGGCTGTGCGTCAACAGGATGGCACGGTCATCCTGTACGGGAGGGTGCCCGAGGCGCGCCGTAACATCCGCTTCAGCCAGTATCGCTACGGTGGCGGAGTGACCGGGAACGTGCCCGAGGAGCGGATCGTGCAAATGCGATCCGCCATCGCGTACGTGGACAACGCCAGCAACCTGGTCCGGGCCACGGGCGGGCTCGATCCGGAAACAATTGAAGCCGCCAAATACCGCGCCCGCCAGGAAGTGCGCTCGCAGAAGCGGGCGGTCACTGCTGATGACTATGAGCACTTCGCGCGCGAGGCAAGCACCAACGTCGCGCGGGTCAAGTGCAATCCCTTTCTGGGCAAGCAGGCGGATCGCGGCGGATCGCAGGACGGCCGCGTATCGCTCGCCCCCGGAATGGTGGATTTGATCGTGATCCCGGCCGCCTTCGACGCGGTCCGGCATGGTGATTTGACAAGGCTTAGCCTGGATGGGCCGACCCAGACCGCCATCATCAACAAGATCGACCAGTTCCGCCTGCTGACGGTGACCATGCGGGTCCGCGAGCCCATCTATGTCGGCGTCAGGGTCATCACGGACATTGTGCTGCAGTCCTATGCGCGCCCGGATGTGGTCCAGGCCAAGGTGCGCGAGACGTTGCGGGGATACATCACGCCGTTGGCCATCGGCGGCTACACGCCGCCCGACGGCGAGGCATGGGAGGGCTGGCCGATCGGCCGCGACCTGTATCTGTCCGAGATCTACGCGCTCATCCAGCGCGTGCAGGGCGTCAAGCACGTGCGCGATGTCAAATTGGGCTCGGTCCCGATCAAGCTGACGGATATGGAGATCCCGACTGTGACCGCCACCGAGAAGCGGGTCATCGAGGTGCCGCCGGATGGGGTTCTGTGTTCACTCGATCACGACGTGAGGGTCGTGACGTTGTAGGCGATCATGGCTGAGCGACAAGATTCGGCCGCGGCACCTGGCGCAGTCGAAGCGCCCACGGTCCGCATTGGCTGCGCGGCCGCCGAGTACCGCTGCTATTCGGGCGACCCGGTTCGACTGATGATCCGGGTTGACCTGGCCCGCCCGGCCGCGCGCCTGCGCGTGCCGGTTGATGTGCCCCTGGACATTGAGGTGACTGGTTTTGAGTCGCCTGAGAACCTGGGCAGCCCGCCGCCGGTCACCGAAGTCTCGAACTCGCGGCTGATCACCTGGGAGGTCGAGGGTGATCTGCCCGCGGGCGGGTCGTATGACTTTGCGATTGTGGGCAGGATCGGTCCGCGCGGCCTGAACGTCGACGAGCACGAGACCGAGCTGCAGATTCTGGCGGAGGCAATCGTCACTGCTTCGGATGGCCGGCGCATCTATGCCCGCGAGGCCATTACCCTGCTGATTCCAGGCAGGGCGAGGTACTTGAAGTATCTGCCGAGCATCTATCGAGACGATGCCGTGATCGGCCAACTGCTGATGATGGCCGAGAGTCTGTGGGGACCCATCGAGCGACAGATCACCGACATTCACCATTACTTTGATCCGATGGTGATGCCGCTTGGCCTGTTGCGCTGGTATGCCCACTGGGTGGATCTCACCCTCGATCCGCGCTGGCCGGAGGCCAAGCAGCGCCGGCTGTTGTCGTCGATCGTGTCCCTGTATCGGCGGCGCGGCACGCCGGGCGGTCTGGCCGACTTCCTCGAGCTATACACGGGCGTCACGCCGAAGATCGACGAAAAGCGGGCGCGCAACTTCAGCCTTGGCAAGAACGCCTTGTTGGGCCCCAGCATTGCGCTCGGACAGGACAACGTGCCGCACAGCTTTGCGGTGACGCTGCGCCTGCCCCGCATCGCAGATGCGGAGGCCGAGCTTCGGCGGGCCGTCATTGATTCCATCATCGAGGCGGAGAAACCCGCGCACACGAGCTATACCCTCGAGATCTTCGAGTACTAATCCGAATTCCCATGGCAAACCCCGAACAGTTCCTGCAGGCACTGCCCGCAAAACGCATCAAACCCGCGGACGGCATGTCCGTCACCGCCGACGTGTGGGAGGAAGCCCACGACTATCACCGTCATCAGCTTCGGGCCGTGGCCCGGCTCGGGTTGGGTCACGGCGTATTGACTGGATTGAACGTCATCGCCAGCGATCCAGCCGACCGCTCGGTCTACGTCACGCCGGGCGCCGCGCTGGACGGCGAGGGCAACCTGATTGTGGTTAGCAAGCCGGTGGCCTTTAACCTGGCGAATGCGATCGGGGATGTGCGCCTGTATCTCAGTTTTGGTGAGAGCGCGCCGCGCCTGGAAAGGCTCACCCAGGACGACAACGCGCTGCGCGTGCGCCAGGAGTATGCGATCGAGGCCGGCGACAAGCCGCCCTCCTCCGCCCATGTCGAGCTGGCCCGCATCCTGCGGAGCGCAAAGACCGCGCCCGCGACCAATCCCCGAGATGCTTCCCATCCCGTCGAGAATGAGATCGACACGCGTTTCCGGCGCGTGATCGGACCGGGCGACGCCGGCGTTCTGGCGGCTGGCATCGTGCAAGTTGGCCGCCCAAGCCCGAAGGCGGTTGCCGGCATCAACGCGCTGGCGCGTTCGGCGGCCAGGGCCGGGATAAGGGTCGCCGTCGATGATGCCGTCGCGCCGGGCGGATCGCTTGGCAAGTATGGGCTGATCTTCATCCTGGCAAGCGGGGCCTTCACCCTGAAGGCCGATGACATGAAGGGGCTCTATGCCGCTTTGCAGGGCGGCGCGACATTGGTCGCCGAAGCGGCTGCGGGAGACGGTCCCGCCGAAGCGGGTTTGCGCGATCTCTTCCAGACCCTGGGCGTGCAGTTGCGCGAACTGGGTCCCGGGCATGCCCTGATGGGCGAGCCGCACGTCTTTGGTCTCCTGCCGGCGGGCGCGGCGGGCGCCGGGGCCCTGTTGGCCAGCGACAATGGCGTCTTGTTCAGCCTGCGCGACTATGCGACGCTGTGGCAGGGCGAGCGCGCAGATGGTCCGGCCAGCCGCGAGGAAATCCGGGCCGGGCACGAGTTCGGGCAGAATGTGCTGGCTTGGGCCGGCGGCAGGGTACGCTAGGGCCGCCGCAGACACACGCGATTCGAAACGCTGGGAAAAACAACCGATGCCAAGACTCTTCATCACCGACCGGGATGGCTGGATGCGCGAGTTCAAGCTTGACAAGAGCTTGATCTACCTCGGCAGCGACCCGCGCTGCGACGTGGTGCTGGACAGCGCGCGCGGCAGCGGCATCGCGGCCCGGCATGCCCAACTTCTGGCATCGGCCAACCGGTCCGGCGACCGGCGACTGGTCAATCTGAGCGACGTCGACGTAGCGCTTGGAACCGCGGGCGAGATTCTTCCCTCCCGCGCGGCGACCGAGATCGCGCCGGGCATGGTCTTCAAGCTCGGCGAGTACACCATTCTGATGCGGGGCGATGACGAGCCGGTATTGCCGATGCTGGTCGGAGGAACGCTTACCCGGGTGGGGCCCCTCGCAATCGCCACGCCGGCGGGCGCCTTGAGCGCGCTGCCACCTGCGGGTGGCACGGGCGGATTGCCCGCGTTTGTCCTGGCCCGGGGCGGGGGCAGTGTCAGCTCCGACAAGATCGGGATGCAGGTAACGCTGTCGAGCCCGATTCTGGCCCCGGATCTGCCGATCGAGGGCCGGGTCGTCGTCCAAAACACCGGAGATGAAGCGGGTGTGCAATTCCGAGTGGAAGTGAGCGGCCTGCCCCTGGCCTGTTACGAACTCGGGGCAAGCCCGCTTCTCTTTCCGGGCGCGACCAAGGACGTGGCCATTCGGATCATCCATCCGAAAGGGCCGAGCCTGCCGGCGGGCGAGCGGTCCTTCACGATTCGGGTGACCGCCCCCGACGCCTATCCTGGCGAGGCGGCAGCGGCCAGCGCCACCGTTCGCGTCGCCCCCTTCTTTGCCCACAGCGCGCTACTGCGGATGCGCCCCCAGGAGGTACAGGCGTGACCCATCGACTGGTTCCTGGCCGCGCCATCGCCGCCGCGCTGCTGGCCGTCTCCGCTGGGCTGGGCGCCGTCTCCGCGCGGGCGAGCCTGCCGAGTGGCGCAACCATCTCTTCCATCGTCATTTCCGGCGTCGACACCGCGGGTTTTCCGCGAGTGGTCTCGTATGTCAGCATTCTGAGCGACGGCGGGCTTCCAGCCAGCGGCGTGACCGGGGCCGATCTCAAGGTTCTCGAGGATGGAAACGAGGTGCCGGCCGCCGATGTGGAGGCGCAGGGCGACACGTCCCAGCCGATCGGCATCGCCTTCGCCATTGACACAGCGACAACCCCCGACGAACTCAACGCGATCAAGGCCGTCGTGCGGGCCATGATCAATGGTTTCTCAGCCCGCGATCAAGGGGCCGTGATCGGGTTCGGCGGCACAACCCAAATTGCCCAGGCCGCCACCGGCAATGCCCAGGCGCTGCTCAGCGCGCTCGACGGCCTGAAAGCGGGGGGAACCTTCACCGCCATGAATGATGGCGCCCAGGCCGCGGCCCGCGAGGCCGCCGCCTTCACGGCCCCGTCCGCGCGCCGGGCCGTGGCGCTCTTTACCGACAGCGGAGACACGTCGGGGACGACTTCGGCCGCCGCCATTCTGGCCGCGCAAAACGCAAAAACGCCAGTTTACGCGTTCGGATATGGCGCGCGCAACAAGCCTGACCTGGCCGAGCTTGGCCAGAAGACTGGCGGTGCTGCGTATGTCAGCGCGGCGGCCGAGGGCGTGTCGAGCTATCTGCAATCGCTCAGCCTGACCCTGCGCCAGGGCTATCGGGTTTCTTTTCGATCGTCGGTCAAGGCGGATGGCGCCCCCCACGCCTTCGTCATTGCCGCGCGGACTGGCAGCGCGCAAGCTGAATCGAAGTTCGTCGCGACACCGGGCAAGGTCGCGGTCAACATCCTGGGCCTGAACGACGGGCGGGTGGTCTCCACCCGGGTCGGGCTGTCCGCCCAGGCCAGCGCGCCCGCCCCGATCGTCTCGGTCGAGTATCTTCTGGATGGCGTTGCGATCGGCCGTTCGACGACTTCGCCGTTCATCGTGGATTGGGATGCCTCGCAGGCGGCGGTCGGGTCGCGGCGGCTGACCGCGCGGGTGGTTGACGCGGCCGGGAATGAAGGCAGCGCAATCATTAACGTGGTGGTGCCGGCTGCGCTTGGCGTCGCGGTCAGTGTGACATCGGACACCCCCGCGGGTCAGCCGTTGCGGGCCGGGGGCGACTTGCGGGCGGTCATCGTGTTGACATCGCCGGTGGCGCTGCGGCGGGTTGATACCCTCGTTGACAGCAAGCTGGTCTCTTCGGTGGAGGGGCAAACGCCCGCCATGATCGTGATCAAGACGGCCGATATGGCGGCCGGCGCCCACCGGGTGACCGTGAAGGCGACAGATGAGCTCGGGCGCGTTGCCGATGCCGCGGCGGAGTTTCAGATTGCGCCGCCGCTGATTCCGCCCATCAACCTGGCGGTGGTGCTTGGGCCGTTGTTGTCCATTCTTGCCGGCCTGGCCAGTCTGTGGGTCATCAGCCAGATCTTCGCGAGCTGGCGGCGCGGTATGGCGAGAACCGTGGCGCTGGATGTCGCCAATACCGGGAACATCCCGGCCCGATTCGGGCTGCGCGTCATCGATTCGCGCAAGAGCTCGCAAATCTCGATCCTGATGAACAACCAGCCGCTGGCGCTGCAGGATTTGGGCGCGCTTCTGGATGGCGAAGAGAGGCCGCGGCGGCGGCCGTTGCCCGGTCGCGGCCCGCGCCCGTAACGCGGCGGGCCGGGGTCGGCGCCAGCGCGTCGATGGCGGCTGGCGCCGGGGCGGCTGGCGCGCCTGCAGTGGCCGAGGCTCAGACCGATGCCGAGGGCGCGAAGGTCGCCATCGAGAAGCCGAATCTCAAGGGTCTGGGCGAAAAGAAGGCCAAGGTTTTCGAGGCTGTCGGGGTCGGGGTCACGATCACAAATACCATTTCCGATATTCTGTTGGGTCTCTCGGCGATCCTGCCTGAGGCGATCGCGCGGCCGCTGACCAACGCCGGAAACTCGATGCGCCAGGCCACTTTTGCGGCCCAGAGAGTGGATGATGCCCAGGCGAAAATCGACAAGGTGGCCGGAGAGGCCAGCGCCTACAAGGAGCAGGTGGACGCGGCCAAGAAAGCCGGATCCGAAGCGGCCAAACAAGCGGCCGAGATGAAGGGCAAAGTCGGCTCGGCCGTCAAGCAGAGTGCCGCCGGAGGCACGGTGGCGATGGCCATCGCCGGCCCGCCCACCTCGAGCAGGACTGTTGGCGTGGCGGAGGAGCCTCCGCCCCCGCCGCCGAAGCCCGCCCGTCCGCAGGATTTCTGGGTGCTGACACCACCGATCGCGCCGGGGGACGCGCTCACCCTGACCCTTCGCGCGCAGCCCAACCGGGCCGCGCTGGCGGCGCCGTATGCCCTGACCCTGGAGTCCAGGCCGATCGAGCTCGACGCGCAGAATATTCCTACCACCTGCGACAATATCTCCATCCTGTTGGGCGCGCGTTCGGCCGCGCACTTCTGGTTGCCGTGGATACTGACCGCCCTGATCGCCATCGCGGTCGTAGGGCTGAGCCTGTTCCTGCTCAATTGGGCGGGATTGATCCGACTCTAGGCAGCCCTTCCGTCAAAAGACCATGAGCCAGCTCGAACTGATCTTCCCCAACGGTGACATTCGATTTCTCAACGTTGAGATCGAGAAGGGCGTGGTCAACATCGGACGGCACCCGGAGAATGACATCGTCATCGACGCGCCCGGTGTGCTTGATTTCCATGCGGTGCTTGATTGCCGGCGGCGCCCCTATCAGCTGATCAACTTCGGCGACAACGCGGTCACTCTGAATGGCGACCCGGTTGCCCGCAACATGCCTCAGGAAGCGCAGCCCTTTGACCAGATCGGGCTGGCCGGGTATACCCTGCTTTGGCTGGACGAAGCCAAGACCGCGCCTACGCCCATTCCCGGCGCGGGAGGCCGAAGCGGTGGTGGACGGGCGGCCCGCGGAGCAGGTGGCGCCGGAAGTACCGGCGGCGCCGCGTTTGCCGGCGGCGCAGCGGCTGCCGGCATGGCGTTGGCCAGCGGGGGATTGAGCTCCGGTCGCGCCCCGGCCCAGGGTGGCGGAAGCGCAACGCCCGCAATGCCGCGCCCGCAGATGGTCGCCGACCAGCCGGATGACATCATCCTGGTTGAACTGTCCGAACGGACGTGGACGGTTGACGTTGACAACCAGGTTAACTTCACCGTAACCATTACCAATGGCGGCCCGCTTGTGGCCGAGTTCACGATCGAGGTGGAGGGATTGCCGGCCGAGTGGGTGCAATCCAACGAGCCGACCTGGGCGATCCGTCTGTTTGAGGGCCGCCGCAAGGATGTCCAAATCTCCATCAGCGCGCCGCGCGAACCGACGAGCCGCGCGGGCGCGCATCCGTTTGTCGTGACGGTGCGCTCCGAGGACTATCCCGATCACGTGTGCAGCCGCAGCGCGATGATCACGTTGAACCCGTACTACGAGTTCGACATGAGCGAGCTTGATCCCAAGCAGCAGGCGGTTCATTTCCAGAAGAATCGGCACACTGCATTGGCGGTCCTCGATATCACCAACCGCAGCAATGCCGAATTGCCGGTGAGACTGGATGGCACCGACGATGAGCGGGCGTGCCAGTTCGAGTTTCAGCAGGGTGAGGGCGCGCCGCGGCGGTCGCGGCAGATCGAGCTGCGCGTGGCGCCTGAGGAAACCGCGGTCGTCACCACCCACATTACGCCCTTCGCCCGGCGCATTTTCAGCGCCCGCGCGTCGACCCACCCGGTCAGTTTCACGGCCACGCTGCTGGGTCCCGTGCCGCTCACCCAGGTCGCTTCGGGAATGATCACCAACCGACCGTTGTTCGGGGTGGGATCGCTGCTGCTGGCCCTGGCGCTGCTGACGTTTCTCGTCATACTTGTCTTTCGCCCGCAGCTCTACGAGTTCGGGGCGGACCGGACAAGCGTTGTCGCGGGTGAGGCGCTTACGCTGCGCTGGAACGCGTCGCCTTTCACCACGAGCCGGATTGAACCTGAGATCGGGGAGCTGGATCGCACGGCGGGCACGCGCGAGATCAAGCCGCGCGACACCAAGGTCTATCGCCTGACCGGCGAGAACTTTCTCTCGCGGCTGCTGCCCTTTCTGGCCCCGCCCGCCCGCGAGATCGCAATTAACGTCGATCCGGTCAAGCCAACCATTGTGTCGTTTGCCGCCAACCCGAGCTCGCCGCTCACGGGCGATACGATCACTGTTTTCTGGGAAGTGTCGAACGGCACAGAGCTGTCGCTGATCACCAACGGCGCCCCGGAGACCCTGCCCGCGGACCAAATTGCGCGCGGCCAGCGGCGGATCAAGGTCGAAGGCGATCTGCGCTACGAGCTGGTGGCCAAGAACTACTACGGAGACGACAAGAAGAATTTCGCGATTCGGCCAAACCAGCCCACGCCAACACCCATCCCGCCGCCGCAGATCCTGCGATTTGATGTCAAACCGACCGTCATCACGGCTGGGATGGAGATTGCGATCGAATGGGAAGTGACGGGCGCGGATCGGGTGACGCTCGACCCGCTCATCGCCGGGGCGTCCGGCTATCCTCCCAAGGGCGCGATCACGCAGAAGCCCACCGGCAACACGTCTTATGTGCTGACAGCCTTCAACGGGCCGGTCCAGGTCAACCGGCAACAGAACGTGACGGTTGGGGCCGCGCCGACAGCAACACCGGTGCCTCTGCCTCCCGTGATCGCCTACTTCAAGGCGCTTCCAAACCCGGTTACTGTGCTGAACGCGGACACGCCGTCGACGATCACCCTGTCGTGGCAGGTTCAGGGCCCGTACACCAATATCGAGATCAGCAACCCGGAGATTGGAAAGCTCTCCAACCTGACCCGCGAGGGCACCCTCGTGGTGTCAGTTGCCAAGACGACGTTTTTCCTGATGGCGGCCTCGAACACCCCCGACAAGGTGACGAGCCAAACGGCCGAAGTCAACGCCCTTCCCGCGACGCCAACGCCGACGCCCGCTCCCACGCCGACGCCGCCGCCCACCCCGATCCCGCCGCCGGTGATCTCGGTGTTCAAGGCCTCGAGTGGCGCGTCGCCGGCGAACGAAGCCGAAGTCAGCCAGATCCTGGATCCGAGCCTGCCTCCGACGACGTTCAAATACGAGGTGCTCGCCGGCGCGCGGGTGAAGTTTGCCTGGACGGTCACTGGGGCTGATTCGGTCAAGCTGAACGGGGCCAGCGTGCCCAACCCGGGCGATACGATCGTGCCACTGACGTCGGCCAGCCCGTGGAACCTCGTTGCGACCAACGCCGGCGGGTCGAGCTCCCGCTTCATTGTCATCAGCCTGCGGCCGCGGCCCGTCCCGCCGCCCCCCAGCCAGTTCACCGGGCAGAACTCGGCAAATCCGCCGCTCAAGCTAAGTTGGTTCTATCCGTCGCAATCGCAAAGCGACATCGTTGGTTTCCGCCTGTATCGGGCCAAGACCCCCGGCGGTTTTACCCGGATCGCGGATGAAAACAGCGGGATGGGCCCGACCCTGCGGCAATGGGACGACGGCGCCATCGCGACGACCTGCGGGTGGGGTTATTACATCGTCGCCGTCTATCTGGATCTGTACGGCGCCGCGACCGAGACCGCCCCCAGCGCCAACAGTTGGTACTCGACCGCATGTCCATGACAAGAACACAGGCGCTCCCCCGCAGCCTCATCACTTTCGCGCTGCTGGCGTCCCTGGCCGGGCTGTCGGCCCCCCGCCTGACAGCGGCCCCGCCTGCCGCCCCAGCCGCGGACACTGTGACGTTGACGATGAGTGTGTCGTCACCCGCGGCGCCGGGGGTTGTCTACAACGGCGAGATCATCACCGTGACGATCGTGGCCAGGAATGAGTCCGCCGTCTACAGCGCCACCGGTGTCGATGCCCAGAATCTTTTGCCGGTGAACACCCTGGACGGCGTGAAGTGTCTCGCCTATACCTGTTCACTCTTGTTGGAGTCGACGCCGGTGCAGAGCCCCAACGGGGATGTCGTCACGGTCACGTCGGTGAGCGGGCTGAACTGGACATTCGGACTGGCTCCCTCGCAGGCGCTGACGCTGAGCTACATCGCGCTCGTCATTGGGCAGAAGGGCGGCGAGCAAATCATCAATCAAGTGAGCGCCGTCTATTCGATGAACGGCGACGTTGGGATCGGCAGCGCAAGCGCAATATCGACGGTCCGGGTGCGCTATCCGCAGGTCGGGAACGTCGTCGTCGGATCGGCCTCCGACTGGCTGTCGAAGGACATCGGCGGCAATATCTCGATGGATTGGGGTGACTTTGACCGGGATGGCTTCCTCGACCTGGCGCTTGGCGCGCCTTCGGGGGTGACCGTCTATCGCAATGTGAACGGCCGGCTGGAGCTGTTTGCCAGCGACCCGCTGGTGCGCAAAGCGCTGGGGGTGAAGTGGGCGGATGTGCGCGGCGACCGGACATTGCAGTTGATTGTCGTTGGCGACAGCGTCGATGACACCCCCAACACGGCTGGCCTGAATTACATCTATCGGCCGGCGGACGGCGCGCTGAATCCGGTCGGGCAGTTCACATCCGCCCTCCAGCTGGCGCGCCTCACTGTCGCCGACTTCACCCTGGACGGGCGCCTGGATATCGTCGGCAGCGTAAACGCCATCAACGGCTCAGGCAGCGGCGCCTGCACGGTGTTCCTGTTTGCCAATATGGGCGGCGGCGCCTTCACGGAGGCCAATCCAGCTTGCGTGATGACGAGTCAGACCGCATCCGCGCTGGCGGCTGGTGATTTCAATCGGGATGGGAAGCCTGACCTGGTCATGTCGAAGTTTCCCGATCGGGCATTTGTCCTGTTGAATGACGGCTCGGGGGTTGCCTGTTGCGACAACCTCGTAAGCATCGCCAGTGACCTCGATTTTCCGCCGTATGACTTTGCGGTTGGAGACTATGACCGGGATGGCAACCTGGACGTTGCAATGGCTTTGCCTCTGCAGCGCCAGGCCCGGATTTACCACAACAAGGGCGACAACAGCTTCGACGGTTTCACGGTCATTCGGACCACCCTGTTCAATACACCCCTTGCCGTGGACTGGGCCGACCTGTCGGGCGATGGAAACCTGGATCTGATCGTTGCCGATTCCGCGACGCGCGCCTATCGCTTCACGGCCGGCGCGTTCAAGCTGATCGACTCGGTGAAATTGCCCTTGAATGCGGGCCAGGTTTGGAGCGCTCGGATGGCGCGGCTTGATCTCGGCGAGAACCTGTCGATTGGCGTGACGAATCGCGATCGCGCCTCTCGCACGTTTGGCTCGATCACCCCCAGATTCCCGGACGAAATGATTCCGATTGCCGGCTCGCTCAAATCAGGAAGCGTGGCAACGGGTGACGTCGATGGCGATGGCGATGTGGACCTGGTCTTCGGGAGCGCGAGCACCTCCGACTCGAAAGTGGCTGTGCGTTACAACGAGGCCGGCGCATTCGGGACCGGCGCAATCATCAATTCCGGCGCGGGACCGCATTCGGTCGGCATCGGGGATGTGACCGGCGACAAGAAGCTTGAGATTGCGGTTGGCACGTTGAGCGACGATCGGCTCTACTTTAACAATTCGCAGATATTCATCGGCCCCACCTCGGCCAGGCCGTATCACGTGGTGGCCCTGGGAGACGGCACCGGCGACGGAAAGCTTGATTTGCTGGATGCGAGCAAGGGCGGCAAGATCCTGCTGTATAGGAACACCGGCACCGCGATCACCGCAACCGCAGCATGGACATCAACGCATATCGCGGTGAATCCGAAAGGTCTTGTGTGGCTTGATTTTGACCGGGATTACTACCTTGATTTTGCGGTTGCCAACTATGGCGGCCCGACCCAGCTCTATCGGAACACCGGCGATGGCGGCTTCACTCTGGTTTGGGAATCTCCGACGTACGCGGCCACCGCCATTTCGGCCGCCGATTTCAACGGTGACGGCTATCCCGACCTGGCGATCGGCAATGACGGCGCGCCAAATGTGGTCTTCGAGAATCTGCAGGGCACATTCGGGTCAGTCCCGATCTGGACCTCGCCCACGAGCCGGCGGACAACGGGTATCGCCTGGGGCGACTGGGACAACGATGGTTACCCGGAACTGGCGGCCTCAAACTTGACCGGCACGCTGCAGGTCTATGCGAACGCCGCCAGCGCGCCCGGCGCGCCGGCCCTGGTCTGGGTGTGGAATTCGAATGAGAAGTACGTGTTCACCGGCGTCGCCTGGGGTGATTTCAATGGCGATGGGTATCTTGATCTGGCGGCCAGCCAGTCGGGCAATGACGCGAACGGGGTGTACTACAACACGACGGTCGCCGCCGCCCACCTCGGCGCCAATTTCATCCTGAGCCAGACTCTGCCGGTCAACCCCGCCTACGCCTATGTGAAGCGGCCGGGCGCAACGTCCGATGCCTATCTTTTCTCCTCTTCGGAGCTGCTCGCCTCAATGGGCTCGACCCATGTGACGGTTACCTACAAGGTGTTCGACCCCAACGATGGGAGAAACCCATTGGCCAGGAGCGGGCTGCCCGCCCCCTATGGGCGCAGCGTCGTCAGCACCGTGCTCGAATACTCGCCGGATGGCGGGGCGAACTGGACGCGCGCGACGCTGGCCGTCTCATCGTCCCTGCCGATCACCATGACGACGATTACTGGCACAGTGGGCACCCTTGTTTGGGATGCGGCCGCGGACAACGCCGTCAGCGACAATGCCCGTCTGCGAATCCGGATCGTCCCTGAATCAACCGTTGGACCTGTTGATCGGGGCGCAAGCCTGGCGATCAGCCCGCCATTCCAGGTTCGGGCACTTACGTGCATCTGGCCGTCGGGAGCCTCGTTCACCGTCTCGCCGACCCCAACAATTCCTGTGTCGACCCCAATTCGTTTTGACGGATATGTTGCATCGGCTTCCGGCGATACCGTGTTCAGTTGGGATTTTGGCGATGGCGCCACCGCGTATGGGCAGTTTGCATATCACACCTTCGCCCCCGATGGGCGATACACGGTGCGGATGACAGTCGTCACAGATCCTTGTCCCGTCGCCCGGTCTGCCTCCGCCTCCGCCCGCATCACGGTGGGAACACCGCCCACCTACACGCTTTACCTTCCGCGAATCCAGAGCAATGCGGCGGCGATGCTGCGGCCAGCGGATCAAGCCGTTGTTTCCGTTGCGAGCCAGTTCCCGGCATGGCAAGTTGATCGGTTGATCGGCCAGGTGTCGAAGAACGGCACCCAGTTGCGCTGGGACGCCGCGATCGCGCCGTCTTTGTTGAAGGCCTATCGGGTGTATCGCCGGGCTTTGGACTCGCAGGGCCCGTTTGCACTCCTGGCCGAAGTTCCGCCCAACACGCTGGAGATGCGTGATGCGAATACGACCTGTGGCTATCAATACCTCGTCACCATGCTGAGCGATCTGGGTGAATCGGCCCCAAGCCGGAGCTCCTACTATGGCTTGCCCTGCGACGGGAATTCCGCGCCGGAGGTGAAGCCGTGATCAAACTCCGACGCGCGTGGCTGGCGCGCCTTGTCCTGATGTTTTCGGCGATCGGTCTGTCCTGGGCGGCTCTCGGCCCGCGAGCCTCGCATGCCGATTCCCCGACTATTTGCGCCATCTACGCCATCCCGGTCAATCAGGGCGTCAGCGCGCAGCCGTCGGTGAGCGGCGACGGTTCCCGGGTCGCGTTCTGGTCAACCAGTGCCGACTTTGCGGGCACCGACAATTCGGACGGCAACGTCGAGATTTTTGTCCAGCTTGGAACCAGCGGCGTGTTCACCCGAACGCGCCAGGTTACCAAGTCGAGCGGAACTGTCCTGGGTGGCTTCAACCTGGGGCCGGCCATCAGCGGCGACGGCAAACGAATTGCGTTCTTTTCAGATCGCGACCTTGTCGCCGGCAAGAATATAGACGGCAGTTTTGAGCTCTTTCTCGCTGATCTCACCGGCTTGGCCGGGGATTCCGAAGCCAACATCGGCCTGTCCCAGGTGACCTCGTCGACGGCGGCCGCGGTCAACACCTGGCCGTCCATCAACTCCCCTTCGATATCAGACACATTTGCGGTCTACTACATCGCATTTGCCTCTAACCAAAACTACACTGGCGGCAACCCGGATGGCAACACTGAAATCTTCCGGGCCAAGATCGATGGCGCCTCGATCACGTTTGTTCAGGTGACTTCCACGACGGCCGATTTCACCAACGACTTCCCGGCCATTTCCGAAGACGGTTCGCGCATCGCATTCGCGACGAATTCCAACAGCCCCGGGAGCGCCGTGGCGAGTGTGTCGGTCGCAAGAATCGGGTTCAGTGGCGTGCCGGAGATCACTGAACTGCAATTGTTCTCAAGCCAGACCAGCGGGCAGATCGCCATCAGCGCAGATGGCTCTGTGGTCGCCTGGTCGTCGGATATCGGTTCGGCAGTCGTTGACAAGACCCAAATCTGGGTGGCGCGTGACGTCCTTTCGGCGACGCAAACGCTTCGCCAGGTTACCTTTATGACGACGACCGGGTTGCTCGCGACCGCGAACGCGCAGCCCGCCCTGGACCAGACTGGCGCGCTTGTCGCTTTCGTGTCCACGTCCGGAACGGTGTCCTCGCTGTATCTCGCCGTCACCTCGGACGGCGGCGGCGCGCCGACCTATGTCGACGTCACCTCCGAAAGCGGGCATCCGCGATTCAGCTATAACGGCCAGAACATCGTGTTCGGCTCGCCCCAGTCCTCGGGTGGTCTGTCCGCCTCCACGGTCAAATACGGCGACTGCAAGAATACGGATCTCGAGGTGACGGGCTCGGTTGACCCGCTCGGACCCAATCCGGGTGACACCTTCACCCAGACCGTCCGGATCAAGAACATCGGCACCTACGCGGTGAATGGCGCGGGACTTGAGATTCAACCGCCGGCGGGCATCTTCGCCTCGCCCGCCAACATCGACATATCGATTACCCAGGGCGCTTGCGGTCCCGCGAACGCCGTGTCTATGACATGCACGTTAGGCAACCTGATGGCGGTGAACCAGGAAGTGACCTTGACGGCGCGCTACAGGCTTCTGATCACGACGACCGAGACTGTGGTCGGGTATTACACGGCCACATCCCCGCTTTCGGACACAAATGCCAGCAACAACGTGCTTTCGTTGCCCGTCCTTGTCAGCGCTGCCGACAGCCAGGTGACGATCTCAGTCGCGCCCGACCCGGCGGTGGCGGGTCAAACCGTGGTGTATACCTTTACCGTCAGCGCCCTGGGTCCGAACCGAAGCCAGACCGGAACCCTGTCCGCTTCGGTGAGTCCTTCCGTCACGGTCTTGTCACTGACACCCGGGGCAACGTCTTCATCCGGAGGCAATCTGGCCTGGACCGTGCCGCCCATCCTGGTTGGCAACTCGCGGACCTATACCGCGCTTGTCGGGATTGACTCGAATCTGCGCACGGTCCTGACGGCAACGGCTGCCATCGTCACGCCGCGCGACATCGATCCAGGCAACGACACGGATACGCGCGTAACCCTTCTAAACGCGAGCGCCGCGCTTAGCATCACAAAATTCGCCAACACACCGATTGCGTATTCGGGCGATCGGGTGACCTTCACCCTATTGGTGACGAACGCCGGGCCTTCGGCGGTGTTCTCCGTCACAGTGGAAGATCTGCTCGATCCCGCCATTTTCTTCCATCAGAATACTGATTCGAGCCTGGGCGGCTGCGGCACCCCGGCCGTGACCTGTCTGTTCTCGTCAATGCCGCCCAACACCACGGCCGTCATCACGATTGGGGCCGATGTCATCACCGATACCGCGCAGCTCTACGTCAACACCGCGACCGTGGTCACCGCCACGAATCCGGTTCCAAGCGGCATCCCCGCGAGCGCTTCGATCAGCCTGACCTTGAATACGATTGATTTGCAGGCGCGCTCAACGTTCACCCCGGCGTTGACGGCCGGCCAACCCGCAAGCTATACGTTTGCGATCTTCAATGCTTCGCCGCTGACGGCGTCAAATGTAACCTTGAGCGCCGTTGTGCCGGCGGGCATCACAAACACGGCCATCATCTCGGCCTTTAGCGCAAATGGGAATGCTGGAACGAGCTGCGCCTACGCGCCAGACCCGGACAACAGCCTGGTTTGCGCGCTGCCAACCCTTGCCGCGCGCACTTCCTTCACCGCTACGCTCTTCTTTACCGTCGGCGCTGACGCGAGCGGCATCTTCATCGACGTCTTCACGGTGAGCTCGAGCGGGCAGGACTATGTTCAAAGCAACAACACGCTCACTCGGACGGCGGTCGTCGTCGTGAGCGCGCCGCTTACGGTCAGCCTGGACGTCCAGCCGGCGCTGCTCGTCGGGCGACCGATTTCTTATACGACCTGGGTGACAAATGGCGGGCCGTCGCTGGCCCCGAATGTCGTGCTGGTTCAGTCGATGCCGGACACGTCCGACTTCGGATTCAGCGCGCCAGTGGCCGGCGGCGGGGCGAGCTGCTCGGCGCTCGTTGCGAGCGTATTCACCTGCACCCTGGGCGCACTCGGGTCCGGCGAGGGATTCAGCGTGCTGGTGACGGCCACGGTCGATGCGATCGATTCGCAGGCCTATACCACGACGGCGTCGGCCTACTCCGCCGCTCCGCCGACGACGATAGGGACGCCCGCAGAAGACACGCTGGTCCAGGCGCAGGGTGATCTGATCGTCACCAAGTTCGCCGACAGGCTGATCGCCTATGACAATGACGACGTTACTTACACGATTTTGATCACCAATGCCAGCCCCAATGTGGCTTCCAAAGTCGTGGTGACCGATCGTGTGCCGACATTCCTCTTGGTCAGTGGTGAGCTTCAAGGGAATCCGAGCCCGAACAGCCTCTGCAGCAACAAAAACGTGACACCTGTTGTCACATGCACTTTCAACACCATTGGGCCTGGTGCTACGGCTACGGTAACAATACGGGGCCAGGTCAACACGGCGAGCAGTGTCTGGGTGACAAACACGGCCCGGGCGGTTGGGAACGGACTGGATTCGGATCTGTCGAATAACTTCTCCGCCGCATACGTGGCCCTGAATGCGTATGAGCTCGAAGCCGAACAGGACCCGGCCACGCCGGTCGCCGCGGGCGCGCAGGGCGTGTGGACCTTCTACCGGCGCAACAATTCGCCCGCGACGGCCTTGACGGTTAGTTTGACCGCAACGCTCCCGGCTGGCATAACGGTCTTGGGACAGTCTCCGGCCAGCTGCTCGTACGCCGCGCCAACGCTGACCTGCGGTGGGGTGACGGTGAGCGCTGGCGCGCGCGTCCCCGTCGTGGTCACCTTCACCGTCGGAGCCGGCCTCACCGGCACGCTTCAGAACACGGTGACAGTCTTCAAGACCGGGGCGCTGGATCCAGACCCGAGCAACAACACGTTGGTTTCCACGACGCCGATCGTGGTGAGCGCGCAAATGACCGTTTCGCTGTCGGTGCCGCCACTCGCGCCAGCGGGCGGGGTCATGACTTATACCGTGCGGGTGACAAACACCGGCCCGTCAGTGGCCACAGGCGCCATGATGACCATGGGCCTGGAGGCCGATCCGAACCTGATCTATGGCGCGGCGACGGGTGTGGGCGGCTGTCTGGCGGTGACGGGATCCGTTCTGAATTGCTCGCTGGGGACGATGCCGGCCGGCGCGTCGGTGACGGTCCTGTTGCCGGTCACCGTCACGGCGGTGCCGGCCAGCTATGGCGGCATTGCTTCCGCCTTCTCGGCGGTCCCGCCGACAACGTCGAGTCAGCCAGCCCTTGCTCGCCGGGTGATTTCGGTGACTCAGATGGCCATCACGAAATTTGCGAGCAAGATCAACGCCCTGCCAAATGACCTGATCACCTACACGATTCACGTGACCAACGTCTCGTCGGTGTTTACCCTCACCGGCGCGCTGATTGTTGACACCCTGCCTCCAGGTATGACCGCCATCACGGTGACTGCTTCGGCCGTGGATCCAGCCTTCTGCTCACTTGGCGCCACCGTCGCCTGCGGGCTTGGCGCGCTCCCCGCCGGCGCGTCTGGTTCGATCACCTTGACGGCGCAGGTGTCGGGGACAACGTCGGGCACGCTCACGAATACGGCGACTGCCTCGGCGAGCCATCCGGAAGTCTTGGTCATAAACAGCAGCGCATCCGCGGTGATCCAGGTAACGCCTCCCGCGACGCCAACGCCGACTGCGACGCCCACGGCGACCCGTACGCCGACGAGCACGCCCAGCAGCACGCCCACCCAGACAGCGACCAGCACGCCAACCTTGGCAGCAACCCACACGCCGACGCACACGCCGACAAATACACCGACGCCATCGAACACACCGACCCCGGCGCCATCAAATACACCGACGCCAACGCCCACCGATACACCGACACCGACACCGACACCGACGGATACGCCAACGCCAACACCAACACCGACACCGACGGATACGCCAACACCGACGCCGACACCGTCATAGGTCCTCCGCGCTTCGACCCGGCCAGCACTTTGCAGGAGAAAGGGAGAAGCCGTATTTCCTCCCGTTCTCCTGCAAAGTGCTGGCTTATAGATTGGGCGCGAAGTTCTCGCCAATGACTTGCGGACTTTGCAGGAGCCTGCCGTAGATAAGGGCTTCCCTTGACGGCCCGGAATCGGGCGGTAAACTGTAACGATTCGTTCGGATTCCGACGCAAGCGGTTGACCGCGCGTGGGAATTGCGCCAGCAGGAGAGACTGATGGATCAACCCGGAAGCAGCCGGGTGGCGGCCGCAAAAAAGAGCCCTCCCGTCGTCTCGGCGCCCAAGACCGCCGAGCCTATGGCCGCGGCCGCCGATATCGGTCCGATCACCGCCTACGAGCAACTGGCGTCACTGTCCGCCGACGGGCGCCCTAATCCCGCGCACGTCCTGGCCCTCCAGCGGGCCGCCGGCAATCGGGCGGTCAGCCGCTTTATGGCCGGGCGGACCCTTCAGACCAAGGTCAATCCGGAGGCGGCCGGCGGCAGACTGGCCTCGGAATCGGCCAGGGGCGCCCGTCAGGCGAAACCGCTGCCCGTTTCCGGCCCACGCCGCATGGCTGCCAGTCGCGGCCGAGGGCAGCCTGGCGCCTCCTCGCCCGGGCCGGCCTCCCATGCGCCGATCGCGCAGCGACAGGCCAGACTGGACGACGAGGACATGCCCGGATTGCCCGCGCCGCGCCCGGGCGCCGGCTTTGACGCGAGCCCCGATTTTGAGAGCCGCCTCACTTCCGCCCGTGGGAGTGGCGCGTCCCTGCCCGACGCAACCCGGTCATTCATGGAGCAGCGCATCGGGGCCGATTTTGGGGCCGTGAAAGTGCACACGGATGCCCGATCAGACGCCCTGAATCAAGCTATTCAGGCCAAGGCGTTTACGACCGGACAAGATGTGTTCTTCAGACAGGGCGCGTTTGAGCCGGCGACCTCCGAGGGCAAGGAGCTGATCGCCCATGAGCTCACCCATGTCGTCCAGCAGACCGGCGCCGCGATGCGCGCGCCGGAGCCTGCGGCGCCGGTGTCGATTGCCCGGACATCCGCCGGCGCGGGCACGATCCAGGCGGACACGCAGAGCTCGACAACCGATGTTCCCACGCCGACCGCGCAGGATGTGGTTCCAACCGATGAACCCCACACACCGACGCTTGAGGAGGAGTTGGTTGCGGAAGGGGTGGCTGACACAACGACCTTTGCCGGCCCCGCGCAGAAACCAAACGGTCTCGCCAAAATCGGCGTCTCGATCAAGTCAGCCGTTGGACCCAAGGGTGGCGCGAATCCAGTCAAGACCGCGATTGACAAACTGGATCGCGCGGCGGTGGACCGCATCGTCGACTTGATCGCAAAGGACCAATTGGCATGCACGCCTCAACAGCTTTCCTGGCTGGGCCGGCGCGCCAGCGCGCTGCAGGCTGATCCTGGCAACTACGAAACGACGCTCGCGCAAGAGCTGGCCTGGGAAAAAGCCGCAAGCATCGCCATGCTGGACCGCCCCGGGCTGGAGCGGATTCTTCGCCTGATCCGGGACAACAAACTCAAAGTCAAGCCCGATGAGCTTCAGCAGCTTGGCAGGCGCAACAAGGCGCTGATGGCCGACGCAAGCACGTACGAGACGACCCTGGCCAACGAGCTGGCTTTTGAGCAGGTAAAGGGAATCTCCGAGCTTGATCGAGACGGGTTGGATCGGATCATTAACCTGATTGAGGACGGCAAACTGATGGTCACTCCGGCCGAGCGCCAGCAGTTGGGCCGGCGCCGGAAAGTGGTTGGCGGCGCCAGCACACCGGGCGAAGTCACTCTGGCGGATGCCCTGGCCCGCGAAGGGGTGCAGACCATCGGCGCGCTCGACTTTGACGGCGTCGAGCGGGTCGTCGAACTCGTCAATGACAAGAAGCTTCGGCTGGAGCCCGCCCAGCTCCAGCTATTGGGCCGGAGACGGACCGCGCTCGAGGCTGAGGGCGGCAAGGCCTCAAAAATCACCCTGGCCGTTGCGCTGGCGCGGGAAGGGGTCGAGACCATTGGCCAGCTCGATCTGGCCGGGGTGGACGACATCGCCGATCTCATTCCGCAGAACCGGATCGAGATCACCCCCCGCCAAATCCAGCAACTTGGCGAGCGGCGCCGGCAACTGCTGACCGGCGCCAAGACCGTCACGCAGTATCTCAAGGACAAACTGGCTGCCGAGGTGGCGAACGGGACAAAGGCCCCGGGGACTTCGGTCGCGAAGCTCGACAAACTTGAGGAAATCGAGGCCGAGGCGATCCTCGAGCTCGTCGAAAAGAAGACGATCCGAGCGACAAATCAGGAATACGTTGACCTCAGCCGCTTCCGCAAGGCAAAGCCCGCCGAGCGTGATCAGTACGAAACAACCTTTGAGGATGAGTTGGCCTGGGAGGGCGCCACGAAAGTTGACCAGCTCAGCGTCGAGGCGGCCGAGAGAATCCGCGAGCTCGTCGCGGACAAAAAGCTCAAGGTGACGACCGCTCAGCTGCAACAACTTGCGAGCCTGCGCAAAGCAAAGCCTGCGCCCGGCGCCGAAAAGACCACGCTGAAGAGGGAACTTGCCCGGCATGGGGCGGCCACGATCGATGAACTTGATCTCGAGGGCATCGATGCCATCCGGCGCCTTGTCGCGGAGAAGAAGCTCGAGCTGACGGTCTACTACTTTCGAGAACTTGGGCGGCGGCAAAAAACGCTGCAAGGCGCCGCGCAGAAAGATGAAACGACGCTTGAGATTGAGATGGCCCGCCAAGGGCTCGGGGCGCAGGAGTTTGACAAACTCGATCTGGATGGGGTGGAAGGAATCCTGAGCCTGGTTGAGGACGGGATGCTTAAGCTGGGAACGGCCACGCTTCTCGCGCTTGGCCAGCAGCGCAACCGCGTGAAGGCGATGCCGGGCGAATACCAGACGAACATTGCGCTTGAGATGGCCAGGCATGGCGCAACCAAGGTTGAGGAGCTCGACCTGGAGGGCGTGGAGGCCATCCTGGAGCTCACGGCCGCAGCCAAGCCGGTGCGGCTCGAGGTGCCCGATTGGATGCTGCGCGGTCTTGGCCAGCGACGTCGGGCGCTGCTCCAGGAACGCGAAACCAGGAAACCGACCCTTGCGCATGAACTCAAAATCCGCGCCGCGGGTGGCATCAACGACCTGAATCTCGAAGCGCTGGATGAAATCAACGAACTCCTCGTGGATGGCAAGATCAAGCTGTTGCCGAGCGAGCGCGAACAGCTTGAACGACGGCGCAAGCAGCAGCGAGATGCGGCCAATGCCGGAAAGCCGAAGCTGGAGGAACTGTTGGCCTGGGAGGGGGTTGAGACAATCGCCGAACTGGACTTTGAGGCGGCCGACCGGATCCTGAGCGAGATCCGATACAACGGCCTCAAGGTGGAGACCCGCGCGCTGCTCGAGCTTGTCAGGCGGAGCAAGGCGCTTGCCGTCGCCGACATCGAGACCGGAACCCTCGATGAGGAGCTGGCCAATGAGGGCGCTCTGACAATTGCCGATCTCGATAGCAGCGGGGTCGATCGGATCTGGGATCTTGTCGAAAGCGGAAAACTCGAGGTCAGCAACGCGGAGTTGCTGGATCTCGCCCGGCGGCGAAAGGAATACTTGGCGGAAACCAAGACCTTCAAGACGAGCATCGAGGAAGAGCTGGCCGTGGAGGATGTGGACGGAATCTCCGACCTCGGCTTTGCGGCGATCAGACGGATCTGGAAACTCGTCGAGCTCGCGGGCCTCGAGATCTCACCCGATCAGCTTCGCGAGCTCGCCCAGCGGCGCAAGGCGGTATTAAGCGCGCCCAGAACCTACGAAACGACCCTGAAATACGAACTCGCCAGGGCCAAGGCCAAGACCATCGCCGACCTCGACATGAGCGAGGTCTCCAACATCCTGGAGCTGGCCGAGGCGGGGGATCTCGCGCTTTCGAATGCCGATCTCGCCCAATTGGTTCGGCGGCAGAAGGAAGAAGCCTATGACGGGCGGGCGCTCAAAGCGTTGCTCGCGGACCGAAAGGATCGGAGCATCGGCAGCCTCACACCGTTGACCGTGTCCATTCTTTGGAGTCTTGCCGAGCAGAAACGGCTTCCGCTCAGCGTCGACCAGCGCCGGGAGCTCACTCAGCGCCGCAAAGATCAGACCGCCAACCCCCAAACACTCGAACAGGAGCTTGCGCGCGAAAGCGCCAAGACCATCGCCGGACTGACTCCCTCGGCGGCCAGGCGAATCTGGGCGCGCACGCTTGAACAGGAGGTCACGCTCACACCGCGAGAGCTTGCGGACCTGGCAAAAAAGGCCGGCAACAACCCGGGTGACGTACAGGCCCACGAAACGAAAGAGACCGACCGCCTTACGGAAAGGTTGAAAACTTTCGACGGCCCGAGCCCGCAACAGAAGGGATTGCGCCGGCAGTCGATCAGCGCGCCTGCGCCGTTTGAAGACACGGGCGCAAAGCCTTTGTTGGAAATCGCGGGCAGCGCGCCGTCGCTGGTGGGTGAATTGGCGAGCAACGGGGTGACGCAGATCTCCGACCTGAGTTTTGCCGCGGTCGAAAGCATCCTCAGACAGGTCGAAGAGAATCTGTTTGAGGTCTCAAACGACGAACTTCGCCAGCTTGTTCGATTGCGCAATCAGGAACGCAAGTTGCGCGAACCCGAAGCCGCAACCCTTGATCGAGAGCTCAGCATGGAAGGGGTCACCACGATCGCGGAACTCGATCTCGAAGGGGCCGAGCGGATCTGGGAACTGGTCTCGAGCAATTTGCTCACCGTCGAAATCCAAAAACGCCGCGAACTTGCCAAGCGGCGCGCGACGCTGCTGAGCCCGCGCAAGCCCGAGACGCTCACCCTGGAGAACGAACTCGCCCGCGAGGGCGCGGTGGACATCGGGGGTCTCGATGCGGGCGGCCTGCAGAGGATTTCCGCGCTCGTCCGCTACAACGAGCTCAAAGTCAGTCCAGCCCAGCACCGTCAACTTGTCCGGCGGCGCAAGGAACTGCAAGGCCCGCGAAAGACGCTCGCGGAAGAACTGGCCGCGGAAGGCGTAACTGCCATCGACGCGCTCGACCTTGAAGGGGTGAAGCGGATCATCGAGCTGGTCGAAGGCAACGCACTCAAGGTCGAGGCCGGGCAGCTCCGCGAGTTGTACTCGCGCGAGGAAAAAGTCAGCCAGGACCCGCTTGAACGCATCACCCTGGTCAAGGAGCTCATTCAGGCGCCGGCGGACAGTATTGCGGAACTTGATCTGGACGATGTCGAGCGGATCATCAACCTGATCGAAGGCGGCAAACTCACGGTGGATGCCGATCAGCTTCGCGAGCTGTATCAGCGAGATGCCCAACTAAGTGAAGACATTCTCGACAAGACCGAGCAGAGCGAAGAGTCGACCCTGCGCAGGCGTGAGAGCGGCGGACCAATCGGCACAACGATATCCCCCGATATACAGGACGCGCCCACCGGCCGCATGCGCAGCAATGCCGTGGTGGGAAGGACCATTGGGGGTGAGCTGGCCAGGTTGGGGGTGCCGGACATCGATAGCCTTGATCTGCCTGCCGTGCGCAGGCTCATCGGTCTGGTCGAAGATGGCGGACTCAAGGTGGAGACCGGCCAACGCCGCAAGCTTTACTGGCGACAGAGGCGGCTCACCGAACCTGAATCGGTTGACGTGACGGTTGATGAAGATGAAACGCCGCTCGTTCCCGAGACGGTGGAGGACGACGGCCTCGTCGAAGACGGGCAAGAATCTACGCGCACGACCGCCGGGAGCTGGACGTCCGGCCGGTTGAAAAGCGATTCCTTTTTTGATTCCGACGAGCCCATTCAAATCGGCCGGCAACGGCGGAATGCCCTGCACGGACACAATCCACGCGAGGCCGACCTCTCGCTCGTGCTGGCCAGGGAAGGAGTGGAAGTGATCGACAGCCTCGACCTGGCCGGGGCTGAAAGGGTCAGGCAACTTGTTGCGACCAGAAAACTGTCCCTCACGACTGGCGATGCGGCCAAGCTTGCGAACCGTTTGCGGGACCTCGAGAGAATCCAGGAGCTTGACCAGACGACGCTTGAACGCGCCCTGGAGCGCGAGGACGCGGCCAGCATCGCGGATCTCGATCTTGACGGGGTTGAGCGGATTCGAGATCTGGTCAGGACCAACAAACTGAATCCCATGCCGGGGAAAGATGTGCTGCTCCGGCTTGGACAGCAGCGCAAAGCGATGCTGTCCAAGGAGATTCAAAACCGCACGACGCTCCAGGTGGAGCTTGATCGGGAGAAGGCCAAGAGCATTGCAGACCTGGACCTCGCCGGGGTGGAACGCATTAGAGGACTCATCGCCTCGAAAAAACTTGAAGTGCCCGCCGCCGACTTCGTCGCGCTGGCCCGGCAGCGGGTGGATTTGCTCCGCACGGGCGGGCCGGGCGCACGGACCCTGGCCGATGAGCTGGCGCTGGAGGGCGTGGAAGCGATTGAAGCGCTTGATCTGGAAGGGGTGAAGAGAATCCGGGAGCTCGTCGAGGCGAAGCAGCTCTCTGTTACCACCGACCAGCTCAATGCGCTTGGGAAGCGGCGCATGGCGCTCCTTGCCAGCCTTGAAAGCAACAAAACCACCCTCGAAGCTGAGCTCGCCCTTGAAGGCGCGGCGACAATCGCCGACCTCGATCGGGATGGGGTGTTCAGAATCAAGCGCCTGGTTGAGGTGGACAGGCTCGATATCAGCACCGCCCAGCTCAAGGAACTCGGACTCCGATTGGAGGCGTTGCCGGTGGACGATGGGCAGGAAGGCCCGACCCTTGAGATTGAACTTGCCCGAGAGGGCGTTGCGAAAATCGAAGATCTTGATCTGGCCGGCGTGACGAGAATCAGGAATCTTGTGTATGGTGAATATGGCGGGCTGAAGGTCACTGATCTGGAGGCTGAGCAGATCCGGAAGCATAGAGCGCTCCTGACAGAGAGTGTGACCCTGGACGCATATCTCGCCAAGGTCGGGGCGCAGAGCATCGCCGGCCTCGGCCGCGAAGCGATGATCGATATCTGGATGCTGGTCGAGGACAACAGGCTCATCGCGACCGCAGCCGAGATTCGTGAGCTTGCCCTCAAGCGCAAGGGACAGCAGGTTGAGGTGATGACGTTGTCGGAATACCTCGCCGACAAGAGGAATGCCACGAATGACGGCCGGGACGCGCGGACGATCGACAGCCTCGGCCCGAAAGAAATCGACGCCATCACGGGCCTTGGCGCGCTTGTCCAGGACGGCATCAAGGACATTGCCAGCCTCGATCTGGATGAAATCCAGACGCTCTGGGAGCGCATCATCAGGCGAAGCCTCGAGGCAACACCGGATGAGCGCAAGCAGTTGGGCCAGCGGCGGCGCCAGTTGCTGAACGAGTCCAGAACGTTAAAGACCGCCGTGGCGGGCACGGGGGCAGGTTCCATCGCAGACCTCGCATTGGCCGATGTTATGGACCTCTGGGATCGTGTCGCCGAGGGCGCGCTCACCGCTGAGCCGGAAGAGCGCAAGCAGCTTGGCGAACGGCGCAAGAGCCGGATAGGCGGCTCCTCGACACTGGCGTTTGAATTGGAACTGGAGGGCGTCAAGGATATTGCCAGCCTCGATGCCGGCGCTGTGGAGAGAATCTGGGACCTCATCAAGTACGGCAAACTGCAGGTCTCGACGGACGCGCTCCGCGAGCTTGCCCGGCGGCACAGGTACGAAACGGGTGATGACGTGCGATTGCGCAAATTGGAGGCGCTGGCGGACCTGGCTGGCAGTCAGTCGGCGCAACGGAAAGTCCAGGCCAAGCTCATCGTCGGTCCCGTCGGCGATCGCTATGAGCGGGAGGCGGATCGGGTGGCCCGGCAGGTGGTGAATGCGCCTGCGTCCATCCAGGCTCAGCCTTTGGACGAGTACTATCACAGGCCGGCGTATCCTTCAAGCGTGAAGCGGCTGCGGGCGCAGCGGAGTATTCAAGCCAGGCTCACGGTCGGGCCAGCGAGTGATCGCCATGAACGGGAAGCGGATCGGGTGGCGAGGCAGGTCCTGACGATGCGGATGCCGGAGCACTCTGGTGCCGAGTACTTTTCGGGAAGCGCCTATGCGTCGCGGAGCGCTTCTGCCCCCGCCCCAATCCAGCATGCGCCGACCCCCATCGAGGTGGATAACCCGCAGGCCCGAGCGTTGGCGCAGCGATCCGGCGCGGCCTTCGACGCTGGGGTGGATTTTGAAGAGCGCCTCGGCGCAGCCCGCGCAGGCGGCGCTCCTCTGCCCGACAGCACGCGCGCCTTCATGGAGCGGCGGATGGGGGCGGATTTTGGCGGTGTCAGAGTGCACGCCGACGCGCAAGCGGGCCAGCTCAATCGGCTGATTCAGGCCAAGGCCTTCACGATGGGGAGCGATGTGTTTTTTGGCCGGGGCGAGTACAACCCGGGCAGTTCCGGTGGCAAGGAGCTGCTGGCCCACGAACTCGCCCACACGGTGCAACAGGGCGCCGCTCCCATCCAGCCGCGGATACCGCAAACCGAGGCGCCCATCGCCGCGCCCCAGGATGTTGACGATGCCGCGAAAGAGCGGGAGGAGGCGGAGGCGAGCGCGCAGCGCCCGGCCGGGGGGCAGTCCGATTCGGAGAGCGTGCGCCGAACTTCCGATTTGCCAGAAATGGGCGTTCCGGCCGATACGCGGGCAGACGCCGGGACGCCGATCGCCGCCGGAGCAACGCGCCCGCTTATTCAGCGCCATTTGCTGGGCAGCCTGGGCGATCTGGGGCGTACGATCCTGACAACCCTCGCGTCAATTCCGGAGAATCTCTGGGCGGCGCTGCGGCCTGCCTCAGCCAGGGTGCTGGCCCCCGCTTCGATTGGGCCGAAGGAAGCGCCTTTGCAGCCCGTCGCGACGAATGTTGGGCCACCCTCACGCGTCGAGCCCGCAAGATCCGACGAAGTGCCTACGCAGGAATCCATTCGGGCGAAGGTCAATCTGTTCGATCCGACCGGCGGCGATGTGCTTCGATACATCAGCGACCGGATCAGCGATGTGGGCTCAATCAAAGATCTGCTCTTTATCGTGTCGCGAGAGCGCCTGGTGGATGCCCTGGCGAACGACATGGCCGCCCGCGGGGGAGCTGTCCCGGTTGACGAGACCCACAGGCAGGCGGCCGAGCGTGAAGTGGCGAATGGGGGCGGGGGGTTTACGGCCCTGGATGGCAGGATCTTCATTCTGGACACGGCCGCGCAGAGCAGTGCGCTGTTCCATGAGGTTATTCATGTGTTGTCGGGTCCGGGCGGAGTGACCCCCCTGGCGCAGCTCAAGATGCAGCTCAATGAGGGCTTCACCAACTACTTCGCCGAAGAGGTCGCGGGTCTGGTCGGGGGCGAGGTCTACGCTGCCTACGCGTTCCCAACAGCGTGGGCGCGTAAATTTGCCGCCGCGCACGGGCGGGACGCCGCCTACAGTATCTATTTCAAGGGAAACCTCGATCTGCTCTATGAAAAGCTGGCTGGCCACCTTCTGAGCCAGGCCCAGTCGAACAAGCTTTCGGCTTCGGAAGCCAATCTGCTCAAGCTCAGAGGCGAATGGTCGATGGACAAGGCGCTGGCTCTGGTCAAAAACAAGGTGAGGGGGGCGGATTTTTTCGACAAGAACGCGCTGCCCAACCAGTGGTTTGACGGGCGCGTATTCTGAGACCACTGAAGGCCGGAGTACTTGCGCGGCGAGTGTGTCCTCGCCCTTTATCACATTGTCAATCTGCGGGTTGACAGCCGCTTACTCTCATGCTAGATATACCGACATGCCAAAGAAAACTAGTTCCGAGATCAAGACATCAAAGACCAAGGCAAAGCCAGCGGCCGAGGAAACGCCTCCGGAGCCGCAGCAGCCCGAACCTGAACCTGAACCTGTCGTGCCGTCTTTTCTGGCGGGCTGGGCGGCCGAATTTGCACGCAATAAGGAATATATCGAAGAGGATCAGCGGAAGAAGCTGGCCGAGCTCGAGCCGCCGCCGGAGGATCCGCCGATGGATGAGCCAACCGACGAGGTGACGGACGAGACCCCGGCCGAAGAAGAGACGCCGGCCGAAGAAGAAGTGCCTGCTGAAGAAGAAGCGCCTGCTGAAGAAGAGGCGCCGGCGGAAGAGACGCCGGCCGAGGAAGAGGCGCCCGCCAAGAAACCGAAGAAAGCGAAGACCGCCAAGAAAGCCAAGAAGGCAAAGAAGGCCAAGAAGCGCGGCTGAAGGCCGCTGCCATTTCCAATCGCTACTCTGCTGGTGCCGGGCCCCTGCGCCCGGCGTCAACTTGGAGGATTACGCTATGCCACTCCCCGAAATTCCCGTGATTTTGACCGTCGCTGATTGGAATGCCAAGAAGGGCACCATCGCCAAAATGGCCGGCGAGACCGGCATTGGCGCGGCCCTGGCTAAACTGAAGGTCGAGTTTGACAAGGTGCCGTGGGACGTGCTCGATCCGGATTCGGCCTACCGAGCGAACACTAAAACCGGCAAAGGAACGCTGGCCCTGGCGCAGAAGCTGGGGCCCATCGCAATAAGCAACCAAAGCAAGCTGGAACCGGTGCGGAAACAGCTTCAGGCGATCAAGACACTGACTGAGACGATCGAGAAGAAGTGGAAGGCGAGCAAGATAATCCCCTTCGTCATCGACCGCGCATGTGGGCAAGATGAAGCTCGCAGCGGATCAGTTCATGGTCGCGCTGAATGTCAACAGCCGCAAGGGTGTTTGGGATGCGGAAGAGAAGCGCCTGACCCAAATTGAACTGCGCCTGAAGGGCATTGCGCTGGAGGCCATCAAGCCGTATTTCGAGTCGATCCGTAAGTTTGGCGCAGAGATCAAGAAGAGCCCCACGGTGGATAACTATGTGGGCGAGGCAAAAACGGGCTTTCACCAAAACATCCGCGGTCTGAACGCGGCGTTGGATCGCAGTCTGGAACCCGCGTGGATTGCGTGGAAGGACATCCATTGGAAGCCTCTGGCGCAGGATGGCTACAAGCCCAAAAAAGATGGTGACGTGGTGGCCAAGGTGGACAAAGTGCTGGAAGTTTTGGAGGAATTGAAGAAACAGACCGGCTTGTAGCGTGTGTGGCGCAGGAACAGGGGTCTGAAAGAGAGCAGCAAGCGATCGTCCCCGGCTTAGCCGGGGACGATCGCTTGCTGTATCCCCTTTGCCCCCTGGGGGCTTCTCAGCCAACGGCAAGCATTCGCACACGCCGTTGTGCGTGTGTTACCATCCTCCAAACATCAGCCAATCCGGCTATTGCCGACCATGTTCATTCCGGTCTTATTCCTTTTATTCCTGTTTGTTGAGGTGCTTTATGCGCATCCCCGCCTCGCTGCACTGGGTGCTGCGATTGTGCGGCGGGATCCTGCTGGGCACACTGGGTTGGGCCGCCGCCGACCTGGTGCCGCGCTCGGCGCTCCCCGTGCCGCTCGATACGCCGCTCCTTTTCCATTCGCTCGTAACCGTAATCCTGGGCGTTGTCGGGATCATCGTTTTCCCCTGGCTGCTTGCGCCCCCGCTCAACGCGCTGATTGAACGGCTGTCGCAATTGAGCGTGGCCCAGATCATCGCCGACTTCATCGGCGTGGTGACCGGGCTGGCCGTTGGGGCGCTGATCGCCATTCCGCTGGGCTATCTGCCCGACCCGTTCCGACAGGTCCTGCCGCTCGTGACGGCGTTGATCTTCGCCAATATCGGCTTTCTACTGATGAACGCGCGCTATCGCGAGATTTTCGCGGCGGTCAACTTCAGGTTGCGCGCGGCGCCGCGCGGCGCTGAGGAGGGCGTGCCACGCGGCAAGTCCGATCCGGACAGCGAGCAGGACACCCCTGAATCGCCGGTTCGCGAACGCCTGCTACTCGACACCAGTGTCATCATCGATGGGCGGATCGCCGACATCTGCACGACCGGTTTCGTGCGGGGCGAGCTGATCGTGCCGCGTTTTGTGCTGGCCGAGCTCCAGCGCATCGCCGACTCGTCGGACGGGCTGCGCCGGGCGCGCGGGCGGCGCGGGCTCGAGGTGCTTAAGCGCCTGCAAAAGGATTCCCTGGCGCCGGTGCGGATCACCGACGACGATGCGCGGGCCCGCGAGGTGGACGAGAAACTGGTGATGCTGGCCAAGGAGCACGGCTGGTTGATCCTGACCAATGACTTCAACCTGAACAAGGTGGCGTCTCTGCAGGGCGCCCAGGTGTTGAATATCAACGAACTTGCCAACGCCGTGAAGGCGGTGGTGCTGCCGGGCGAATCGCTGCAAGTGCAGGTGATTCAGCGCGGCAAGGACTACGACCAGGGCGTGGGCTATCTCGAGGATGGCACCATGGTGGTCGTCGAAGGCGGGGGCGCCTTCCTGGAGAAGACCCTCGACGTGACCGTAACAAAAGTGCTTCAAACCGCCGCAGGGCGGATGATCTTCGCAAAACCATGAGCCTGGCAATCTACAACTTCCTGACCGGACAAAAAGAGCCCTTCAAAGGTGTGACCGAGGGGCAGGTGTCCAGGTTTGTGTGCGGACCAACGGTCTATGACTACTCTCACCTGGGCCACGCCAAGACCTACGTGTCGTTTGACGTGATTGTGCGCTGGCTGCGCTATAGCGGCTACAACCTGCGCTACGTGCAGAACATTACCGATGTCGGCCACCTGCTCGACGACGGCGAGGACCGGATCCTGAAAGGCGCCCGCCGCGAGCGGGTCGAGCCGATGCAGATCGTGGAGAAGTACATGCGGGAGTATTTCACCGACATGGACGCGCTGGGTGTGGCCCGGCCGGACATCTCGCCGCGCGCGTCGGCCCACGTCCCCGAGCAGATCGAGATGATCCAGACCCTGATCGAGGGGGGGCACGCCTATGTCGTCAATGGCTCGGTCTATTTCAGCGTTGAATCGTTCAGTGAATATGGCAAGCTGAGCGGGCGCAAAGTTGAGGACATGGAAGCCGGAAAGCGGGTGGCTGTCCGCGACGAAAAGCGCCACCCCCAGGACTTCGCGCTGTGGATCAACGCGCCCGAGGCCCACATCCTGCAATGGCCGTCGCCGTGGGGGAGGGGCTATCCGGGCTGGCACATCGAGTGCTCGGCCATGGCCGCCAAATATCTGGGCGAGACCTTCGACATTCACGGGGGCGGCGTCGACAACATCTTCCCGCACAACGAGTGCGAAATCGCCCAGAGCGAGTCGGCCCATGGCAAGCCCTTCGCCAACTATTGGATGCTGGGCGGCACGCTCCTGATTGACGGGGTCAAGATGAGCAAGTCGCTGGGCAACTTTGTCACGATCAAGGACGCCCTCGAGCGGCACCGCCCCGAGGCGCTGCGGATGTTCATCCTGAGCGGGCTGTATCGCAGCCCGGCCGACTTCAGCGAAGGGGCGCTGGAGGCCGCCAGCAAGGGCTCGGACCGGCTGAACACGGCTGCTCGCCGGGTGCGCGAGGCGCTCAAAAATCCGCCGGATCTGGGTCCGGACGCCACGCCCGAGATGACCAATAACCTGATCGAAACGCTCGATCAGATGCGGATGCGTTTCGCCAGCGCCATGAACGATGACTTTAATGCGCCGCTTGCCCTGTCTGTCCTGTTCGACCTGGGCACTGAGGCGAATCGGTGGATCGACAAGGGGATTGCCTCGCGTGAGGCGCTTGAGCAGGCGGACAACATCTTCCGCGAGCTGGGCGGGGATGTGCTTGGGGTAATTCGAGCGGTTGAGGTGGCCAGCGGCGGCAGCGCAGCCCGCGAGGCCGGGCTGGTCCAGATGCTGATTGAGCTCCGCGCCCAGGCGCGCGCCTCGCGCGACTTCGCCCGCGCCGACGCCATCCGGAATCAGCTCGCCGCCCTCGGCGTGACGCTGGAGGATGGGGCGAAGGGGACCGGATTTCGCGTGAGTTAGGGGCGTTGATAACGTTGATAACGTTGATAACGTTGGTCAGGTGGGTAACGTTATCAACGTAGGCAAGCGACACGAAAGAGGTGAATGGCGACGATCGAGCGTTTTGAAGATCTCGAGGTTTGGAAGACAGCCCGAGAGGTGACCCGTATGGTTTACAGCCTTTCGAATACGGGTGGTTTCTCGCGGGACTTCGGTCTGCGCGATCAGATGAGACGCGCTGCGGTGTCAATCCTGTCGAATATCGCTGAGGGATTTGAGAGCCGAACGCCACCGATGTTTATTGAATACCTGGGAAGGGCAAAGGCATCCGCTGGCGAGCTTCGCGCGCAGGCCTATGTCGCGCTGGATGTCGGGTATCTCCACAGGCCGAATTCGATATCCTGCAAAACTTGGTGGCAAAATGCAGTAGTCAGGCATCAATCTGAGCTGGTATCTGCAAAGCGCCGCCAAAATGGCGTCTCGGAACCTGGGGAGATCTACATCGATCGCGAATCTGGTTGAGAGCGTTGAGAGCGTTGATAACGTTATCAACGTTACCAACGTTATCAACGTTACCAACGTTACCTACGAAAAGAAGGGAAAAATGAGCTACATCGAATCCATCCTCGCCCGTGAGATCCTCGACTCGCGCGGCAATCCGACGATCGAGGTTGACATCGTCACCGACGAGGGCATATTGGCCCGCGCGGGCGTGCCGAGCGGGGCCAGCACCGGCGCCCACGAGGCCTGGGAGCTGCGCGACACCGACGACAAAAAGCGCTTTGGCGGCAAGGGTGTGCGCAAGGCCGTCAATCACATCAACACCGAGATCGCCGCCGCGCTCGATGGCTGGGAGGTGACTGACCAGACCGGCATCGACAAGATCCTGATCGAGCTGGACGGCACCGATAACAAGAGCAATCTCGGCGCGAATGCCATCCTGGGGGTGAGCCTCGCCGCCGCCCGGGCCGCCGCCGCGACGGTTGGCCTGCCGCTCTTCCGCTACATTGGCGGGGCCGATGCGCACGTGCTGCCCACCCCGATGATGAACATCATGAACGGCGGAAAGCATGCCGATAACAGCAGCGACTTTCAGGAATTCATGATCCTGCCGGTTGGCGCGCCGAACTTCACGGAGGCGCTGCGCTGGGGGGCTGAGGTCTATCATGCCCTGGCCAAGGTCTTGAAGGGCAAGGGCTTCGCCACCAATGTTGGCGACGAAGGCGGTTTTGCGCCCAGCCTCAAGAGCAATGCCGAGGCCGTGGAGGTCATCCTGACCGCCATCGAGAAGGCAGGCTACAAGCCGGGTGTCGACATCGCCATCGCCCTTGACCCGGCCGTGACCGAACTTTACGAGGACGGCAAATACAAGCTCCTTCGCGATGGCAAATCGCTCAGCAGCGAGGAGATGGTGGCCTACTGGGCCGACTGGGTCAAGAAGTATCCGATTGTGTCGATCGAGGATGGCATGTCCGAGGACGACTGGTCCGGCTGGCAGCTCATGATGAAGACCATGGGCGAGAAGATCCTCCTCATCGGCGATGACCACCTCGTGACCAATGTCGACCGGATCAAGCGCGCTATCACCGAGCGCAGCTGCAACGCGCTGTTGTGCAAAGTCAACCAGATCGGCACGCTGACCGAGAGCATCGCCGCGGTGCGGATGAGCCACAAGGCCGGCTGGTCGGTGGCGGTCAGCCACCGCAGCGGCGAGACCGAGGACACAACCATCGCCGACCTGGCGGTGGCCCTCAACACCGGGCTGATCAAGACCGGCGCGCCTGCGCGCGGTGAGCGCATCGCCAATGCAACCAGCTCCTCCGGATCGAGGAACAGCTTGAGGATGGCGCGGCCTATGCCGGCCGCATGGCGCTGAAGTAAGGGTTTTGCCAGGGCCATTTCCAGGCGGAGCCTGGAAATGGCCCTGGCGCTTTTTCTGAGAATTGCCGGACAGGCGAGCCCGCTTTCCCGCCGCTCGCCTACAATCGAGCGATGTCCCTGATCCGGCGCGCCCTCAGCGTAGGCTTGGTGTTGGCTCTTGCGGCCTGCGCAACGCCGGCGTCCGAGGCCGTAGTCAAGCCCGAGGTGGTGACAACGACCGTCGTATCGCAGGCAGTCTCAAAGCCGGTAATCGCATCGCTCGAGGTCGTGCGGGAAGCGACAGCCGTACCTGTGGCGGATGAAGCGCCGCTGGACCCCGCCCTGTTGGCGGTCGCGTCCGGGCAGCCGGTCTTCATCGAGTTCTACACGGACTGGTGAGCGTCGTGCCAGGGGCTGAGGCCGGTCGTGGACCGGCTCAAGGAAGAGTACGGCAACCGGATGCGCTTCGTGCATCTCGAGTTCGAAGATCCGATCAATCGCGCAATCGTGCGCAAATACGCCATCAATGGGTTTCCCTACGTTCTGATCCTGGACGCCCAGGGTCAGGTCGTGAAGCGGCGGGGCGGGAACCTGAGGCCGGCCGTCTATCTGCAGGACATCAAAGACGCGCTTGCGTCACGCTAGTTCGACACCATGATCAAAATCACCCGCCGCAACTTGCTTAAGCTCGGCGCGCTTGGCGCGTCGCATGGCCTTCTGCCTCCCCTACCCCCCCTGCCCTTCGTGGATGGCAAGGAAGCGCCGATCATCGCGCGCCGGCCGATCATCTCGTTTGCCCGCGCCATTTCGTGGGGTATTCGGGTGTATAACGAGCCGAACTTTTCCGCCAAGGTGGTGGATCAGATGTCGCAGGATGAGACCCGGCCGGTGTACGCCGAGCTCACGACTGCCTCCGGTTCGTCCTACAACAAACGCTGGTTTGAGGTCGACGGGGGCTACGTCTACTCCAGCCTGATTCACATTGTGCCCTGGGAGTACAACCCCAGCATTACGGATGCGGGCGCGAAGGGATTTTGGGCCGAGGTGACGGTGCCCTTCACCGACTCTCGGGTGGCGCCATCGCTGTCCGCGGCCCGCACCAAGTACCGCTACTACGGCGGCACAACCTATAAGGTCATCAGGGTGGTCCCAGGCAAGGGCGCTTCCCCCGCCGATCCGGCGGCCGCTTTTGACTACGACTGGTGGTATCAGGTCGAGGATGAGAGCTTCCCGGGGTCGTATTTTGTCCCGGCCCGCCATTTGCGCCAGGTGCCCCAATCCGAGTTCACCACGCTGTCGCCAGACGTGGATCCGCGCGACAAGCGCATCGAGATTCGCCTCTCGGACAAGCGCGTCATCGCCTACGAGAAGGGCAAGGAGGTCTTCGCGACCCGCTGCGCGTCTGGAGCGCGGTTCAGCGCGGACAAGGATTTTCGCACGCCGCCCGGTCAATATCGCATCTTTAGAAAAACGCCGAGCCAGCACATGTACGGCGGCGCGTTTGGCGACAACGACTATTATGACCTGCCCGGCATCCCGTGGGTGAGCTACTTCACTTACAGCGGGATCGCCTTTCACGGCGCCTATTGGCACAACGACTACGGCAGTGAGCGCAGCCACGGCTGCATCAACCTGCTGGACAAGGATGCGCGCTGGATCTATCGCTGGACGACGCCGCGCAGCGAGATTTACGATCGCTACACCATGACGTCAACGTTCACCGAGGGCACGGCCGTGACCGTCATCGGCGTCAACGGCTGAAACTGAGTGGCGAGATCACAATCCCCGCGCTTCGCGCGGGGATTGTGATCTCGCCGGAGCCCAGAGAGGAAAAACAATGACTCAGCGCTCCGGAATTCCAGATTTCAAGGCCGCTACCCAGCGCGCCCACGCCGAACTGGGCGCGGCCGGAGCTCACCGTCTGCTGGATGCCGGCCGGGCCTGGGACCTCGCCCCAGCCCTGCGCGCGCGAGGGGCGCTGATCTTCCCCCACGTCAGCATCGGCGTGTGCGGCCATCACATCGCATCGGTCATCCATGCCTGCCTTGACTCCGGCGCGCCAAAGGTGTTGGCGGTGGGCGTTTTGCATGCCCTGAATGACGATCTTCAGGCCGCTCGGGTGCGCGTCGCCCAGGGCGGGGATGTGTCAAGCGAGGCGGCGTGGGGGACGCAAGGGCCGGGCCTGGATGGGCGCGAGGATTGGCGGCATGAGTTTTCGCTGCTCAATTTTCTGTTTCTCTGGGAGACCGAGCTGAAGCGGCGGGCCGTTGCGGGCCCCGAGCTCATCGTGCGGTATCCCTACCTGGCCGGCGGGCGGCCCCATATTTTGCCCGGCATCGCCGAGATGCAGGCACTCGTCGCCGAGGGAGCCGTCGTGGTGGGCACGGCCGACCCGTTTCATCATGGCATTGCCTACAACGATCCGCCCGAGCGCGCGCTTGAAGCCGAGGCGGGCGGCCTGGCCCTGGGACGCATGCGTATCCAGGAAGGGCTGGACCTGCTCCGGGCCGGCGACTACTGGGGCTACAACCAGCACTGCGTCGACGCCAAGAGCGATGCCCGCGACGTGGGCCAGGTGATCCGCTATCTGCGGGGGCCGATGCGCGGCGAGATTCACGATCTGGTGTCAGAAGACATGACCGGCCCCTACGGCAAGCCCGCGCCAAGCTGGGTGGCCGGTGCGTTGATCAGCCTGACGCCCGTGCCGGGCGCGGCGACGGATTTGCATTAGCGCGTAAGAAACCCTTCAATCCGGAAATGGTGTCCCCGGCGGAGCCGGGGACATCATTTCCGAGGAACTGAAACACACACGCGCGCCTCGTTGCGAGGCGATGGAGGAAACATGGCGCTTCCCGATATGGTTGGTATGGTGGTGGCGGATATGGCCGCCGCGTTGCGCTTCTATCGCCTGATCGGCCTGGACATTCCGGCGGGGGCGGAGGCCGAGTCGCACGTCGAGGTCATCACGCCGAATGGCTATCGTCTGGCCTGGGACAGCGAGGCCTTGGTGCGCAGCTTTAACCCGGACTGGCAGGTGCCGACGGGCAGCCGGGTCGGTTTGGCCTTCAAGTGCGCGAGTCCGGCCGAGGTAGACGCACTGTATGCTGCGGCGATCGCGGCGGGCTATCCCGGTGTGAAAGCGCCCTGGGATGCTTTCTGGGGCCAGCGCTACGCGATTGTCGACGACCCGGATGGCAATCACGTCGACGTGTTTGCGGCGCTTTAAGGAACAATGGCGAGCGCCGGCGTGCCAGAAACCTCGCGGGTCTTCAAGACCCGCGAGGTTTTGTCGTTGCCATTGCCGGCGCGCATCACCGCCGTGCGATCGGCATGAACACGCGATACGGCTGCACCACGATCCGGAATACAGCCTGGGCTGACGCATTGACGCCGCCGTTGGCCGTCCCGCCGCTGTCCGTCAGCGTCACGGTGACCGTCGCGCTCCCCCAGGCGTGCAAACCTGGGGCATAGGTCAGATCGCCGCTTGCGGAATCGATGATGGGAAGCGCCGCAAAGAGTCCGCCATTGCCGGTCTGAACCGTGAACGTGAGCGCCTGGCCGGCCTCGCTGGCAGGCCCGGGCGAGATGCTTCCGGCCCAGGCTGAGACCGTCTGGGGTCCGCTCCCCGCCTGGACCGTCTGGTCGCCCCCCGCGATGAACGTGGGCGCCTGGTTGACAAAAGTGATCGTAATCCGGAACGTCTGGGTGATGGATGTGTCGGCCCCTCCGTTGGCGTCGCCGCCGCTGTCTCTGAGCGAGACCAACACATTGGCTGAGCCGAAGACGTTGGGCGATGGCGTGAAGGTCAGGCGCCCGTCTGCCGGGCTGACGGCTGGGAGCGCCGCAAACAGCGCGTCGTTGTCGGTGGCGGAGGTGAAGGTCAGCACCTGTCCCGATTCGTTGGCAGGTCCGGCCGAGATGCCGGTCGCCCAGGCCGTCACGGTTTGCGGCCCGGCGTTCTCGAGCGCGACCTGATCGGGGCCGGCCTGGAACGAGGGCGCCTGGTTGACAAACAGGACGCCTATGGTGAACGTCTGCGGCCCGGAGGTGTTGATCCCGCCGTTGGCGACCCCGCCGTCGTCGACGAGCGTCGCTGTGACGATGGCGGAGCCAAAAACGTTGGGCGATGAGGAAAACGCAAAATCCCCGGAAATGGCGTCGACGGTCGGCATTGCCGTGAACAGGGCCGGGTTGTTGGTCGCCACGGTGAATGCCAGCGCCTGGCCCGCTTCGTCGGCAGGTCCGGCTGAGATCCCGGTTGCCCAGGCCGGCAGGGCGTGCGCCCCGCCGTTCTCGAGCACGATCAGGTTCCCGCCCTTGACGAAGGCGGGCGCGTCATTGATGGCCGTCACAGTGAGATCCAGCGCGGCATCCAGCGGCGCATAGACCAGACCGTTGGACCCGTTCCAGGCCAGGCTGGTGTTTCCATTCCAGTCCTGATCAGGTGTGAAGGTCAGACTAACCACGCTTGCGGCCGCTATGACCTGATCGGCCGCCACGGAAGCGCCCGCCAGCTTGAGCGTCCCGTTGGCTGGAAGCACGGTGATCTTGACCGCCGCCAGACTGTTGTTGTCGGGATCGCTGAAGTGGCTGGTGAAATCGGCGGCGCTGAAGGTGAGCGCGTGATCTTCGAGCAGGGTTTTGCCAAAGTCCGTCACGCTCGGCGGCGCGACGGGTGAATCGTAGCGCGCGATCGCCACGTCCACGGCTGAGGCGCCGCCCTGGTCGATGGATCCGGCCACCACGATCTGATTGTCAGGCTGGATGGCGAGCCCGTACAACAGATCATCGCTGCCGCCGGCGAGATCGGTGGTGACGATGCCTGGGATCGCGCCGCCGCTGTTGAAGGTGGTGTCCAGCGCCCCGTTCTTGGTGTAGCGCACGAGCGCGAAATTCACGTTGCCGCCGCTGCCGGTGTCGCCCGCAACCACGATCTTGCCGGTGGGCTGAATGGCGAGAGCATGGGCCTCGTTGACGGCGCCAACCGTCGTGGTGATCCTGCCCGAGACGCCGAACGAGGTGTCGAGGCTGCCGTTGGCGTTGTAGCGAAGCGTGGCAAAGGACTGGCCGCCGGACGTGGAGAAGCCAGCCACAACAATCTTGCCATCGGGCTGAATGGCGAGGGCATGGGCCTGGTCATTGGTATTGGACCCAATGTCGGTATTGACCTTGCCGGTGACGTTGAAGGTCGTATCGAGTGTGCCGCTGATGTTGAAGCGCAGCAGCGCATAGTTTTCGCTCGGACCGAGATCACTGTAGCCGGCCACGATGATCTTGTTGTCCGTTTGAACGGCGACACCCTGGCCCCAATCGCTTGCGCCGATGCTGGCGGTGGCTGTGCCGACGCTGTTGAATGTGGTATCGAGCGCGCCGGCGGTTGTGTATCGCGCGACGAAGAAGTGGCCATTGGCCGTGCCTGCCACGACGATCCGTCCCAGCGAGTCAAGGGCGACCGCCTGAGGGGCCGCGCTTGCGCCGATGGTCGTCGTGACAACGCCGCCTGCGCCAAAGCCTGGGTCGAGCGCGCCCGTTGGACTCACATAGCGCGCGACCGCGACCTTGCTCCCGCTGGAGCCCGTGGTGACGAGGGCACCATCCGGTTGCAGGACCATCGCCCGGATGGTATCGGCGCCGGCGCTGATCGTGGTTGTGACGACCCCGTTCAGGCCGAAACTTGTGTCCGCCGTGCCGTCGACATTGTATCGAAGCAGCGCAAAGTCGGTCTTGGCCCCTGATGTCACGCCACCGCCGGCGATGATCCTGCCATCGGATTGGACGACGACGGCGTAGGCGGTCTCGGAGCTGTTGTCGGTGATGTCGGTGATGAGGATGCCGCCCGCGCCAAAGGTTGGGTCAAGATCGCCGGAAGCGGCGAGGGTGGTCCGAGCGGGTAAGACCAACACGAGCAGAACGAGGGCGAGGCGGCTGAAGGCGAGGCGGGGTGAGCGTGTTTGAGACATGATGGATTCCCTAAGTCACTCCGGAGTATGCGCCCGATTCAAAACGTGATCGTGTGGCTCGGATGAAGGTTCTCTCATGAGCGCGTACACTGCGCCCTCATGAGTGACTTCACTATTGCCGGCCGAGTCGCGCGCGTCTTTGTCGCGCGCGAGTCCGGCACCCTTGTCAGCGCCCGCGTCGCCCGAGCAACGGTCTTGTTCGGCGGCTTTGAGGGCGACAAACACGCCGGCTGGACGCGCCGGGCCGATGCGCGGGTGCCATGGTACCGGCGGGGCACGATCATCCGTAATGAGCGGCAAGTCTCGATCGTGTCAAGCGAGGAGCTTGCCCAGATCGCCCTGGCATTGGGCGTTGCTGAAGTCCGGGCCGAGTGGCTGGGCGCGAATCTCGAGTTGTCAGGCGTTCCTTCGAGAACATGCCCTGTCGCGGTCCTGGTCGCGCGATTCAGCAGGCCCTGGGAATTCGGGGCATCGAAACGCGTTTCCCAAAGGCCGCCCTGCATCTGCGCGGGATCGTCGCCACGGTTGAGTTGCCCGGGGAGATTGCCGAGGGAGACGCAGTCACGTTAGCGACTTGACCTTGTAAGTCAGAAATCCGGTCCGGTCGGTCTCGTCCGTGTCGCTGATGAACATGGCGAGCTGGTTGGTTTCGAAGGACAGATTGGGCGCGACGCGCGCAGGGTCGCTCATCAATCGGGGGATGTCGGCCGTTCTAATATCCTCTGCGTCCAAAAGCGCCAGGGTCATGTGGAAGCGAAACATGCGGCCGTCAAATGCCGCGGGCGCGCCTCCGAGCAGCTCTTGCAGGCCCGCGTTGAGCTGTTGATGCAGTGCGCCCAGCTCTGAGGTCTCGCGGGCGGCCAGCCACAGCACGACGGGATAGGTGGGCGACGACTGCTGCGCGAGTTCATCCAGATGGATGGTAAAAGGTCGGATGCCGGCGGCGAAAGCATCGAAGAACGTCTCGAGGGCCGCCAGGTCCGCGTCATCAACCGCAAAGGGCTGCTTGAGCGAGATGTGCCAGGGGTGCCTGGCCGCGCGCAGACCGATGCGGTACTGCCGATGCAAGCCCCAGACGAGCCGGCTGACCGTGTTGCGGGTCGAGAGATCGGGCAGAATCGCGATGTCAACCCGCATATGTTTGTCGGTGATTGGGTTGGTTTACGCGGTTGCCATCAGTAGCTCGTTGGCTGCCAGGATGGCCCTGTCGGCGCTCCAGAAGAAGTTCTGCTCGCCAATCTCGGCGGTGAGACGGGACCGATCCAATACTGCCCGAACCGCGGGCTGAACCGCAGCCAGCATCAATTCGCCGCCTTGTTTGCGTTGTCGTTTCCATAGTTCCTCGATGACTTCAAGCCCGCTGAGATCGATAAGGGCCACGCCTCTCATGGAGAGGATCACCATGCGATTGTCACTATGTTCGGCGAACGATTCGCGCAGTGACTCGGCCGCAGCAAAGAACATTGGTCCTGTCACATAGATGACGCTGATATCGGGATGGACGCTTCTTATGGCGTGGCCAAGTTTTTGCAGCGTCCCAAGGTCAACTTCCTTGCGTTCCACGGTGACCGTGCTGGAGCGAAAAACAAAACCAAGCGTGCTGAGCGCCATCCCGATAATGATCGCCTGAGTCAGGTCCAGCCACGCGGTGGCCAGCATGGTGATGGCGAAAGTGAAGATGGCGGATCGGAAGCCATGCTGGATCATCCAGCGAATCTCCTCCCACTCGTTCATCTTGACGGCCGTAGCGATGAGCACGCCAGCGAGCGCGGCCAACGGTACGTGTGCGATGATCGGGCCCAGGAGGAACACGCAGGCCAGCATGAGCAAGCCCTGAACGATGCTGACCACGCGCGTCTGGCCGCCGCTTGAAACGCCAACGCTCGAGCGCGCGATCGCGGCGGTGGCGGGCACGCCCCCAAACAGTGGAATCAGCATGTTGCCCAACCCCTGCGCGATCAGCTCCTGGTTGCTGTCCATTTTCTTCCCAGTCGCATTTGCGCATACGGCGCCGCACAAGAGCGACTCAATGCCGCCCAGGGCAGCGACGCTCAGGGCTGGCACCAACAGTCCGGGAATGCTCGTCAACATAGAGGCGCCGATCTTGAGCCGGTCGTCCAGCAGAATGGTCTGGGGAATATCGCCGATCACTGGCAGGCTGAAGCCAAAATACTGGGCGATGAGAGTGGCGGTGACCAGTCCGATCAGCGATCCCGGAACGCGCCGGGTAATCGCTTTTGGCAGCAGGAAAATCGCGATAGTGACGATGAGTCCGCACAGGATTGACTGCCATGCCACAGGCAGGTTGCCCTGAAGGTAGCCCAGCAGCTTCGCGAGGGTGTTCTCCGCCGCCGGCGTCTTGATGCCCAGCAGGTTGTCGATTTGTCCAACAGAAATAATGACGGCAATGCCACTGGTAAAGCCTGTGATGACGGGCCGCGGGATCAACGACACGACTTTTCCGAGACGGAAGATGCCGATCAACAGGATCATGAAGCCAGCCAGAAAACCCACGACCAGCACACCTTGGATGCCGTGCCGCCCTGCGACGACGATGAGGACGGCCGACATCGCGCCGGTCGGCCCGCTGATCTGATACGGCGCGCCGGACAATCCACCGATAACAAGGCCGGAAATAATGGCCGTGACCAGTCCCGCGGCAGGTGTCGCGCCGGACGCGATTCCGAAGGCGAGCGCCAGGGGCAGGGCGACAGCCCCGACGGTGATGCCGGCCAGCAGGTCTTTTTGGAATGCGGCAAGGCTGTAACCGGCGAATTCGCGCCTGAGGATTCCTGGCAGCGGAAAGATCTGGGAGATATTCATGGCGATCGACCGCTAAAGCGATTTGAGCATTTTCTGGGTTCCCACCAGCTGGTGGTTGAAGATCTCTCGCGCGGTATCCAGCAGGGCAAACAGCGTCTTATCCGGAACACTGTAATACGAAGTGGTGCCGGCCTTGCGGACGATGACAATGTCGCGATTGCGCAAAACAGACAACTGTTGTGACATCGCCGACTGGTCCAGTCCAAGCGCGGCTTGAAGTTCGCCAACACTCATCTCCCCTTTGCGCAGGTGATCGAGGATGGCCAGGCGTACAGGATGTCCCAAGGCTTTGAAGAACTCGGCTTTGTATTGGTGAACAGGCTGATGCATATTGCATCAAACATTATAGTACTTTATTATTGCAATATATTGTTGAATGATTGGCGGCGCGAGATGTATGCGAGCGGCTGGCTATACTCGCCGACCATGAGCGCATTTCCCGAGGCACTCGCATTGTGCTGGCACCCGGTGGCGTATTCCCATGAAGTGACGGACAAACCGTTTGCGACCACCCTGCTCGAAGAAGCCCTGGTGATCTGGCGCTCGGCCGATGGCGCGCCGCACGCGATGAAGGACTTGTGCATCCATCGCGGGACCGCCCTGTCGCTGGGCTGGGTCAGCGGCGATGAACTGGTGTGCGGCTATCACGGCTGGCGCTACAACGCCGAGGGCGCCTGCACCCTCATCCCGCAGAAAGCGAATCCCACGGTCGTGCCAACCAAAGCCCGCATCCAGCGCTATGCCTGCATGGAGCGCTATGGCCTGATCTGGGTGCTGATGGGCGAGGCGCCCCGGTATGCTCTCCCGGAAATCCCCGAGTTCGAGAACGGCGAGTGGAAAATTGTGAACACCGGACCCTTCACCTGGGCCAGTGACGCCTCGCGCCAGGTCGAGAATTTCACCGACTTCGGGCACTTTCCGTGGGTGCATCCGGGGCTGCTGGGCGACGTCGCCCGGCCTGTGGTTCCCGAGCACAGCGTCGAGGTTCGCGGGCATGTCTTGCATTACACCGTGGTGCGGCCCGAGGCGCCCAACAGCGATGACTTCAAGGTTTTTGCCAACGAGCAGACGGTCAAGCCCGAGCGGCGCAGCCGGTATGAGCTGCATTTGCCCTATACGATCGCGCTGCGCCTGGGCTGGGGCGGGGTCAAGGGCATGGTCTATTTCTTCGCCTCGCAGCCAATGCGGCGCAACCAGAGCCGGGGCTATTGCATCATCGGCCGCAACTATGACCTCGAGCAGCCTGATTCGGTGTTGCAGGGCTTTGAAGACACCATCTTTGGGCAGGACCAGCGCATCGTCGAGTCGCAGCGGCCTGAGCAGGTCCCCTTTGACCTGGCCGATGAGCTGCACCTGACCTTTGACGCGGTGGCGGTCAACTACCGGCGGGCCATGCACGCGCAAGGGTTGGACTATTACCCGCATCTTGACGAGCAAGATGGCGCCGTGTAGGCGCAGCCTTCAGGCTGCGCCGCGAGGGGAATACGTTATGCGCGGTTGTAGGCGCAGGCTTCAGCCTGCGCGCCGACAATCAGCGCGTGCGTATGGCGCAGCCTGAAGGCTGCGCCTACAACGGCGATGCATTGCCCGCGCGCCCTGCCGGCACTTGACATAGAATCGCCCCGATGATTCGCGAGAAGAAACATCGACTGCCCGCGAGGCATATCGGGGCCACGTCCTGGTGGCCTTTACGGCATGCGTCGCTGACAGCCGCCACCTGTTCACGTTCAACAACGCTCAAGTCGTGGCGGAGTTTGTGTCGCATCTGAAGAGATCCGCGGCGGCGGCCCATTGCGAAGTTCCCGCGTATTGCTTCATGCCTGATCGCCCATGTCCTGATCCAAGGCATTGACGATCTGGCAGATGCGTGGCAGGCCATGAAGGGCTTCAAGCAACTGAGCGGGTATTGGCTTGGCCAGCGTCCGGAATATCGGTGTGTCTGGCAAAAGGACTTCTACGATCACGTGACGCGCAGCAATCGGGATGTCGGATCGCAGGCGCGTTACATCGTCAACAATCCAGTCCGGGCTGGGCTCGTGACGCGCTGGGACGAATACCCGTATTCAGGCGCGTTCCCGCACGACTTGCGCGACATCCTCGCGTCCGCATCGGAATGATATGTTGCGCTCATGTAGGCGCAGCTTTTAGGCTGCGCGACCGGCGGAGCTCCGCGCGATTGGACGCAGCCTAAAGGCTGCGCCTACAACGGGAGACAAGTATGGGCGCGGCTTTGCGGCCGCGCGGCGGAGGCAGAATGTAGGCGCAGCCTAAAGGCTGCGACCGGCGGCCCTGGCCGGCATGGCGCAGCCTAAAGGCTGCGCCTACAACAAACATGCGCTAAAACGCTCAAGCAACGTGAGCTGGTTCGCCGCCCGGTCGCGGTTTTGTCCGGGATACGCCGCGCCGTAGTAGACGTCGTCGTTGAGGTGATCGGTGAGGAAGCGCAGTGCTTGCATGAAGATCATGAACTTGCCGGCAAAGTCGAACAATGCCCGCTCGCCGCCGGTCAGCACGTCGCCCATCCCGTCGAGATAACCGGCCTCGATCGCGGTGTAGACCTCCGGACGGATTGCGATGTCGCTTCAGGTCGCGGTGATTCTCGTCAACCGGGCAGACATACGTGCGCAGCATGTCGCCGATGTCGCTGAGCAGTGTGCCGGGCATGACCGTGTCCAGATCCACCACGCATATGCCCTTGCCCGTGCGCGCGTCGAAGAGCACATTGCTGATCTTGGTGTCGTGGTGCATCAACCGCGGGATCAGAGCCCCCGAAGCGAGCGCGGCGCGATACCCCTCTGCGATGCCCAATTGGGCCCGGGCTCGTTGGATCAAAGCCGCGCAGGTCGCGATGCGATCGGGATTGCCCTCGCGCAGGCTGCGCTCGAACTGGGCCACCCGCAGATCCAGATCGTGAAAGCGCGGGAGGCTCGGCCGGATTGCGTCGATGGGCAGACAACTCAGCCGCCGGGCAAACAGGCCAAACTGGCGGGCCGCCTCGAAGGCGGTGTCGGCGTCGCTGACGGTGTCGTGGCTGACGGTGTTCGTCACAAACGGAAAGATACGGAAATACCGGCCACTGGCGGGATGCCGGTATAGGCGTTGCTCCGCCGGGGCTCGCGACCGGTGCACGAACGCCGCCTCGGGGTGATGGACGCGAAATGCGGCCGAAATTGCGCGCAGGTTGGCGTCGAGCAGACCCGGATCGGCGAAGACCCGGGTGTTGATCTCCTGCAAAACGTACTCGGGCGACGTGCCCTGCGCCAGGGTGAAGGTGCGATGGATCAGACCCCGGCCGAGGGGGGCCGCGCGCAGGTCTGCCGGCAGCCCGAAGAAACCGAGGGTGTCCCCAAGTGGGAGCGGCTCAAGCGCCATCGCGCGGCCGCACGATCATCTTCAGCCCGCCCTTGGGCCGGATCGTGAAAAGCTGCTCGGCCTGGACGGTTTGTTTCGGCGCGAGCGTCAGGCGGAAGCGCTGCAGGATCGTGATCAGGATCAGGCGGGCCTCCATCATCGCGAAGGTGTTGCCGATGCACACCCGCGGGCCGGCTCCGAACGGCAGGTAGGCATGCTTCGGGATGTCGGCCTCGCGCGCGGGGCTGAAACGCTCGGGATCGAAGCGCAGCGGATCCGGGAAGAAGGCGGCATTTCGGTGCATGGTGTACGTCCAGATGGCGATGTTGCCGCCCTTTGGGATGTGATATCCACCCAGCTCGATGTCGTGGAGGGGCTCGCGGGTGGCGCCCGCCGCCGGCGGATACAGCCGGATGGCTTCCTTTATCACCATCTCGCTGTAGGGCAGGCGGGCGAGATCGGCCATGGCCGGCGGGCGGCCCCCCAGCGCGGCGATTTCGTTCATCAGTTTGGCTTCAGCTTCGGGATTCTGAGAGAGCAGATAGAGCGCCCAATTCAGGGCGTTGGCGGTGGTCTCGTGCCCGGCAACGAACAACGTCATGACCTCATCTCTGAGCTGCTGCGCGCTCATCGGATTGCCCTCTTCGTCGCGGGCGGCGAGCAGCATCGACAGCAGATCGCCGCTATCGGCGCGTTTGCCGTGCTCGGTGATGATGCCGTCCACGATGGCGAACAACTCGCCCAGGGCGGCTTCCTCGCGCCGGCGGCGGGTTCTGAAGAGCTTCTCCCAGACCGGCGCGTAACTGTTGAGCCGGTCGTTGGCGGCCTCCAGAATGACGTAGGTGAGCGCGCCAATCCGCTTCGCCTGGTCGCGGACGTCGATCCCAAAGAGGGTCTTGTTGACGATGCCGAGGGTGATCGCCAGCATGTCCTGCGCAACGTCGCGGGTTTCGCCGGACTCCCAGTCGGTGATGTGATCGAGCGTCTGGCGGACCATGGTCTCGCCGTATGCGGCGATCCGCGCAAAATGGAAGGCGGGCTGGGCGAGCTTGCGCTGGCGGCGCCAGAAGTCGCCCTCGCTGGTCAGCAGGCCGTTCCCGATCAGCTCGCCGATGGCGTTGCGCAGCATCTGGGCCTTGTGGAACTCGGCGTGGCGCTCGACCAGGATTTCGTGGGCGAGCTTCGGGTCGCTGACGACGTAGGTGACCGTGTCGCTGAAGTAGATGCCGTACAGCGGCCCGTATTTCGCCGCGTTGTCGACGATATATTTCAGCGAGTCGAAGGGCAGGCGCACCGGCGAGAGGGCGGTGAGGATGCGGGTGAAGCCCGGCACAACCGGGCCGGGGAGGCGTTCCGCAGGTGATGGCGATGCCGATGATAGCGGTTGCCGTGCCGCGGATCGGCGAGCGTCTGATCTATCCGCAGATTACGCAGATTTCCGCCGATTCAAATCGGGCTACCAAAAAAGGAATCGGCGGAAATCTGCGTAATCTGCGGATAAATCCTGAGTCGGACAGCTCCTACCTCACGGCTTTGATCCAATCCACCCCGAGTTCAAACGGGCCGGCCTGTTTGTCCGAGATGATGAACCCGAGCACCCGTATATCCCGGGCGTTGAGCGCCGGCGCGCCGGGTGGACGGAACCCGAAACGCGTCGGCTCGAAGTCGGCGTAGGGCAGAGTGATCGTCATCCACTCACCGGGCGTTGTGCGGAAGCGGGCCTCATACAATAGATTTGGCGCCGTCCCGGTCGTCAAGGTGAAGGCATACACTTTTCCGTCGCCGAGCACGCGAAGTTGGATGGCGTTGTAAGCGGAGATGTCCACCGCCTGGGGCAGGCCAAACGAGCGCACGGCCGCGAAGCCGCCATTGTTCTCAAGCGAGACCCGGCCTGTGAAGACCAGCGTGCTCTGCAGACCCGCCCCGGCTTGGCTGCGCGACCGCCCGCCCATGACTGGGTCGTCCTGATTGCGCCATTGGGAGATCTCGGCGGGGGATTCGAAGTCGTAGAGGAGTTTTTCGGACATGGCTGGCTTGACAGGGAGAGAGGTGGAGCCCACCTCCAAGGCGGGCTTCACCTGGGCTGGTGTTGGCGCTTGCGTCGCCATCGCCGTCGGAGTCGAATCCGGTGTTGGTGTCGCCACGGAAACGACTGTGACTGTACTGAGCGTCGGTTGCGTTGGCGCCGCCGCTACCGCGATTATTGGGGGGATGGGGGCGGCGGGCTGGCCCCCCACAGCCGGCCAGCCCGAGCGCTAATGCCCAGCAACCCCGCGCGAATCCTAAGCATTAACGCAGGAATCTACCTGGCCTGGATGAGCGTAGCCTCCGGGTTTTCTGCGGGGTCGATAAGTGAGGGTGTATACTCCCCGGAGATAAATAAACCGACCGCCGGTTTGTTTATCGCCGAGGACCGAAATGGCACGTGTCATCAACGAACAGGACAACGCCGCGCGACGCCGGGACATCCTGGACGCCGCGCAGCGGCTTGTGTTTTCCAAGGGCTATGAGCCCATGACGATCCAGGACATCCTGGACGCCCTCGGCATGTCCAAAGGCGCCTTCTACCACTACTTCGATTCGAAGGCGGCCGTGCTCGAAGCCCTCATCGCCCGCATGCGCGACGACGCGATGGGCGTGCTCAAGCCCCTGCTCGATGATCCCGCTCTGCCGGCACTCGACAAGATCCGGCGCTTTTTCGCCGCGAGCGGGCGCTGGAAGACCGACCGCCGGGATGCCCTCCTGCCGCTCGTCCGGACGCTGTACTCGGATGACAACTTCGTCCTGCGCCAGAAGCTGAGCGCCCGCACCTCGGCCTTGAGCGCGCAGTTGCTCGGCGATGTGATCCGCCAGGGCATCCGCGAGGGCACGCTCAATACGCCCTTCCCCGACCAGGCCGGCGAGATTGCCATGAACGTCCTCGTTGATCTGAGCGAGATGCTGGCCGGCGAAATCCTCAAGCCGGATGTGGCTGCCGCCGACCTGCCACGGATCGAGGCGCGGGTCGCTGCCCATACCGACGCCCTCGAGCGCGTGCTGGGCGCGCCCGCCGGGTCGCTCCTGATCATCGAGCCGGCCACCCTGCGCGCCTGGCTTGCCCCGCAGGCCGGACCGCCCCCGCAAGCCCCGCGCGGCCGCCGTTCGGAACCGCCCAAAGAGGTGAACTTATGACGTTGTATCTCAAACTGGCCTGGCGCAACATCTGGCGGCACCGCCGGCGGACCTTCATCATCCTGCTCTCCATCAGCATGGTGTTGGGCATGATGATGCTCTACGACGGCCTGATCGCCGGCTTCGAGCAGGCCATCTACGGCAACGCCATCAAGGTCCTGGGCGGAAATGTCCAGATCCACGCGGCCGGATACGAGGCCCAGGCGAAGCAGTTGCCGCTGCTGGCGCTTCCTGACGACACGGCGATCCTCAAAGCCGTCCGGGCCCGGCCCGAAGTCGTTGCCGCGAGCCGGCGAATCAATACGGGCGGGATGGCCACCAGCCGCGAAGGCGCCTTCGCGGTCGGCATCGTCGGCCTCGAGCCCGAGATCGAAGGCACGGTCAACACGGTCGCCCAACGCGTCACGGCCGGCCGCTTTCTGACCGCCGCCGATCGGGATACCGCCTTCATCGGCAAAGGCCTGGCCGACGCCATGAGCCTGGCCGTCGGTGACCGCTTCACCCTGGTCGGGCGGGCCGCTCACGAGCAGATGCGCCAGCGCACGATGACGGTCGCCGGGATCTACGACATCGGCCTGACCGATCTCGAGAAGCGGACGGTCTACATCTCGCTGGCGGAGGCTCAGGATCTGTACGGTCTGGGCGGCTCGGCCACCGAGGTCGCCATCACCCTGCAGCGCATCGGTCAGGAGCCGGCCGTCATGGCCGCGCTGCGCCCGGTCGCCACCGGTTTCGAGCTGGCCTCGTGGGAGACCAGCCTGCCCGAGATGCGGGCCGCCATCCGCTCCAAGGGCGCGGCCATGGACATCTTTGGCGTGATCATGATGATCGTGGCCGGGATCGGGATCTTCAATCTGCTCATGATGGCCGTCTACGAGCGCACCCGCGAGATCGGGGTGCTGGGCGCGCTGGGCCTCAAGCCCGGACAGATCTCCCTGCTCTTCCTGCTCGAGGGCGCGATGCTGGGTGTGGTCGGACTGATCGCCGGCATCGCCTTCGGGCTGCTCGTCAACGCCCTGCTCGGGCAGGTGGGCATCGACTACGGAAAGCTCGCCTCGATGACCGAATACACCGCCCTGATCAGCGGCAAGGTCTATTCCACCCTGGGGACCGAGAATCTGCTCCAGCGCGGGATCGTCGTCTTTCTCGTCGCGATCGTCGCCGCCGTCTACCCCGCCCGCGAAGCGGCCCGCAACGAGCCGGCCAAGTCCCTGCATTTTGTGTGAGGCCAGCATGCTTCAGATCATCAAACTCGCCTGGCGCGACCTCAACCGCAATCGGCGGCGCTCCTTCTTCTCGGCCCTTGCGCTCGGGATGGGTCTTTCGCTGCTGCTGCTCATGGCCGCCGTGATCGAATATGAGATCCGCAGTTCGATGGATACCTCCATTCGCCTGCAGACCGGCCACCTGCAGATCCGGGCCGTCTCGTACAACGAAAATAGATCCAGCCTGGCGTGGGAAGATCTGGTGGAAGGCCCGGCCGCGATTGCCGTCCAGGTCGCCGCGCTGCCACCCGTCAGTGTTGCCACGCCCCGCTTGTTCGCCAGCGGGATCGTCGCCTCGGGCGACACCTCGGCGGCAGCCCGCATCACCGGGGTCGATCCGGCCTCGGCTGCCAACGACCCGTATCGGAGCGGAATTCTGTCCGGACAGTGGCTGGGCGCCGATGACCGGGATGGGATCGTCATCGGCCAGCCGATGGCCGACAAACTCGGCCTCAAGGCTGGCGACAAGCCCAACGTCCTGGTTAACACTGCCAATGGCGACGTCGACTCCCAGGCCTTTGTGATCCGCGGAATCTACTCAACCCGCACGCCCGGATTTGACAACGGGACCATCTTCATGTCGCTCGCCAAGGCCCAGGCCATCACCCGGGCCGGCGATCACGCCAGCGCGATCTTCGTCCTGCTCAAGGACCGCGATCAGACCGGGGCCGTCGTCGCCGCCCTGCAGACCCGCCAGTTCACCGTGCTCACCTGGGATCGGATGAACGCGCTGCTGAGCGACACCGAAGAGCTGGCCAACAGCTATATGATCCTGCTGTATCTGATCATCCTGGCCATCACGGCAACGGTCATTGTTAACACCCTGGTCATGGCGGTCTTCGAGCGCACCCGCGAGATCGGGATCCTGTCGGCCCTCGGCATGCGCAGCGGCCGGATCATGGCGATGTTCTTCGCCGAGTCGGCGATGCTCGCTCTGGGCGGCATTGCGCTGGGTCTGATCATCGGCGGGGCGATGGTGGCTTACTTCGGGAGTGTCGGCTACTACATCTGAGACTATGGCATGACCGGCCTGCTCTTTGGCGAGCGCATCTACGCCGTGCTCACCCTCAAAGACGCTATTAATCTCAGCATCGCCGCCCTGTTGGTCACCCTGGTGGCATCGGTGTATCCCGCCTCGCTGGCGGCCCGGCTCGAGCCGGTCGAAGCGCTGCGCGGGGGCAGGCAGGCATAGTTACCTATTTCCGGGTTCGGTATCCCCCGGCGCAGCCGGCGGATACCGAACCCGGCAGAATGTTTGGCGAAGGAGATCAACATGGAAGTCGCGAAAGTCGAGCACGTCTCGCGGGTATACAAAACGGGCGATGTCGAGACAGCAGCACTCAAGGATGTGAGCATATCCATCGAGGCGGGCGAATTCGCCGCCCTGGTCGGCCCGTCCGGCTCAGGCAAGACCACCCTGCTGCAATTGATCGGGTGTCTGGACACGCCCAGCAGCGGCAGAATCATCATCGCCGGCCAGGATGTCAGCAAACTGAACCGCGATCAGCGGGCCGACACGCGCCGGGCAAAGATCGGTTTCGTCTTTCAGTTTTTCGCCCTCATCCCGACCCTGACCGCCTTTGAGAATGTCGAGATGCCGCTGCTGCTGAACGGGCTGCCCGCCGCCGAGCGCAGCGCCCGGGTCCAGCAACTCCTCGACGCGGTCGGCCTCAAGGAGCGGACCCATCGCCGGCCCGACCAGCTTAGCGGCGGCGAACAGCAGCGGGTCGCCATCGCCCGTGCCCTGGCCTCGAAGCCCGCCCTGATCCTGGCCGACGAGCCCACCGCGAACCTCGACACCGAGAACGGCAGGCAGGTCATGGAAATCATGCAGCGGCTGAATCGCGAGACCGGCGTCACTTTTGTCTTCGCCACCCACGACCCGCGCGTCATCGCCTATGCGAGCCGGGTCATTACGTTGCGTGATGGCCAGGTGGCCGCGAACGGGGCCGGGGCGGCGAAGGTCTGAGATGCGTGCAATTTTCAGAATCGCGTGGATCGCCGCGCTTGCGCTGACGGCCTGCGCGCCCAACACCCCCCAGCCCTTGCCGACCATCGCCCTCGACAGCGCGGGCGGGGCGCCGCGGGCGGCCACGCCGCAGCGCCCCGCCGGCGGTATCGCCGCGTCCGGGGTGGTCGCGCCAGCCCAGGAGGTTCGCCTGGGGTTTATGGTCAGCGAGCGGATCAAGACCATCAGCGCCAGCGCGGGCGATGCGGTCAAGGCCGGTCAGGTCCTGGCTGAGTTGGACGACACCGAGCAGCAGGGCCAGATTCGCCAGGCTGAGACCGCCGTCGCAGTCGCTCAGGCCGCCTACGACCTGGTGGCCGCCGGGCCGCCGACCTTCGAGCAGATCCTCCAGGCCGAGGCAGCCTTCATCACGGCCCGCGCGGCCTACAGCCGGACCCTTGCCCCCGCCGCGCCGGCCGAGATTGGCGCCGCCTCCGCGGCGCTGGTTGCCGCCAACGCGCGCTACAAACAGGTGACGGACGGCCCAACCATCGGCGACACCGCCGCCGCAGCTGCCGCGCTGCGGACCGCCGAGGCCGTCCTGCGGCAGGCCCAGGGGGCCTACGACCGGGCCTTCGCCCGCAACCCGGCCGGGATCGGGGCCGACCCGGCCGCGCTGGGGCTCGAGAAGGCGACCAACGATTACAGCATTGCCCAAGCCGCCTATGACGCGGTCGCGGGCTCGGCCAACGCAGCCGAACTTAGCGCCGCCAAGCAGCAGGTTGCCGCTGCCAGCGCCCAACTTGATCGGCTGATCCGCCCGGTGGCGGTCTGGGACCGTGAGCAGGCTCAGGCGAATCTCGCCGCCGCCCAGTCCAGGCTGGACGACCTGCGAGCGGGCGCGCGGCCGGAACAGCGACGCGTCGTCGAAGCCCAGCTCGAGGCGGCGACAGCGGCTCTGGCCGGACAGAAAGGACGCCTGCAACGCTACGCGCTGATCGCGCCGATGAACGCGGTGGTGGTCCGGCGCGCCGCGCAGCCCGGCGAGATCGCCGTGGCCGGGACGCCCGTGCTGGTGTTGGCCGATCTGGAGCGCCTGCGGGTCGAGACGACTGATCTGAGCGAGCGCGACGCGCCAAAGGTCGCTGTTGGACAGGCCGTCACCGTCTTCATCAAGGCTCTAAACCAAAGCGTGCCCGGCCGCGTAAGCGGTATTGCGCCTTTGGCGGATACGTTGGGCGGGGATGTCGTCTACAAGACGACCATCGAACTCGACAACCGCCCGGCCGGCCTGCGTGCGGGCATGACGGTCGATGTGCAGTTCGGCGCGGGGCGAACACCCTAAGGGTTGGCCCCGTTTCGCCTTAACCGGCCGCAGTTCCATGCGGGCCAACCCTTAGGGTGTCCGCGCGAGGCGGTCTAGCGCGCCAAAAATCCCCCGTCGACGGGGATGACGGCCCCGCACACGTAGTCCGACGCGCGCGCGGCCAGGAACACGGCGATGCCCATGAGTTCCTCGGAGGTGCCCAGCCGGCCGATCGGGATGCGCTCGAGGATCTGGCGCTTGCGCTCGGGATTGGCCGTCAGGCGTGGGCGGGTCATCTCGGTGTCGATGTAGCCCGGGGCGATGGCGTTGACGTTGATGCCCCGGCCCGCCCACTCATTTGACAGGGCCTTGGTGAGCTGGGCCAGGCCGGCCTTGCTGGCCGCATACGAGGGCGCGAGCGTGCCGCCGACAAAGGACAGCATCGAGGCGATGTTGATGATTTTGCCGCGACCTTTGTCCAGCATCACCCGCCCGGCCAGTTGACACAGCAAAAAGACCGAGGTCAGGTTGATCTCGAGCATCTGATCCCAGACCTCGATTGGGAATTCCTCGGCTTTCTGCAGATGGGTGATCCCGTGGCAGTTCACGAGGATGTCGAGTGTGCCGAGCTGGGCCATCGCTTTGTCGAAGCCGCGTTTCAGCGCGTCGCGATCGGCGAGGTCGGCCTGGATGGCGCTGAAACCGCCGGCCTTCGCCACCTCAAAGACGCCCGGTCCGCGCGACAGCACGGCCACCGTGGCCCCGCGCTCGCGATACGCCCGGGCGATCGCCATCGCGATCCCGCTTTCATTCCCGGCGCCGGTGACGAGCGCCTTCTGGCCGGTCAGATCGAAAATATCCATACTGGCCATTGTCGCCAGATGGCGCGATCGCGCCAGCGCAGTCGTTTCGGTATCCACCACAAAGACACAAAGGCACAAAGAACAACCTGTATTCCTTTGTGTCTTTGTGTCTTTGTGGTGAAATGATCCCGATCGGCCGATCCCCACCTGCGGTCCGCGGTCTGCGGTCAGTTCCTCGCTTTCATCGTCAGTAACAGCAGATCCTGATCCACCGGCAGGCGGGTCACCCGCACCCCACAGGCTTCAAAGATGGCGTTCGTGATGGCCGGGGTGGTCGGGATGGACGAGATCTCGCCCACGCCCTTGGCCCCATACGGCCCATCCGCGGCCGGATCCTCGATGATGAACGAGGCGATCTCGGGGGTGTGCTTGATGCTGGGCATCTTGTAGCGGGCGAACTTGTTGGTGAAGGGCACGCCCTTCTCGATGATGTATTCCTCGGTCAGGGCGTTGCCCATGCACATCACGATCCCGCCTTCGACCTGGCCCTGCAGGGCGAGCGGGTTGATCGCCCTGCCCACGTCGGTGGCGCTGATGATCTTCTTACAGGCCACCTCGCCCGTGTCGAGGTTGACCTCGACCAGGGCGGCCTGGGCGGCATAGCTGAAGGCGAAGTGCATGTCGCCGCCGGTGCCCAACGGTTTGGTCTCGGGCGCGAGATAGGCGTTGCTCAGGCGGGTGCTCCGGCCCTCGCGCTTGGCCTGAGTGACCACGTCGCCGATGGAGACCTGGCCGTTGTGGTTGCGGGCCATCCCGTTTTCGAAGCGCACATCCCGCGGGGTGACATCCAGCATCTCGGCCGCGACCTCAGCCAGCTTCTCGCGCAGCTTGATCGAGCTGAGCCGGGCTGCGTTGCCGGTGACATAGGTCTGGCGCGAGGCGGTGGTCGGCCCGCCGTCGGGGGTGAGGTCGGTGTCGCTCAGGAGCACCCGAACGTTCTTGAATGGGATGCCCAGCTCCTCGGCTGCGATCGCGGCCAGCACCCCCGGCAGGCCCTGGCCGATCTCGGCCGCGCTGGTGCGCACCTCGGCCGTGCCGTCCTCGTAGGCCTCGACTTCGACCTCGCTCCTGTCGGCCGCCCCGCCGCCCAGGCCGGTGTTCTTGTAGGCGCAGGCGAAGCCCCAGCCATAGGCCTTGTTGCCCTCGCGCCACGCCCGCGGGCCCGCGCTCGTGAGCCCGGCCGCGGCAAGGTCGCGCTCGAACTCGCCCCTGACCGCGTCGATGCACTTGATCAGCCCGGCCGCCTCGCGGATCTCGGCCCCGGTGTTGGTGGTTGAACCGATCTTGAGCGCGTTGATCTCGCGCAGCCGAATCGGGTCCATCTTGAGTTTGCGGGCCATCTCGTCCAGCGCGCTCTCGATGGCGAAAGCCGATTGAGTGACCCCAAATCCGCGGAAGGCGCCGGTCGGGACGTTGTTTGTATACACCGCGTGGCAGTCGATCTTGACGTGCGGCACGTCATACGGGCCGCTGGCGTGGGTGGCCGCCCGGGTCATGACCTTGTCGCTCAGGCTGGCATAAGCCCCGGCGTCGCCCCACAGCTCGATCTTCATCGCGTTCAGCCGGCCATCCTTCATCGCCCCCACGCTCAGGGTGAACTTGACCGCATGCCGTTTGGGGTGGAAAACCAGCGACTCGTCGCGCCGATACAGGATTTTGACCGGATGGCCGGTGGCCTGGGCGAGCAGGGCCACATGGATCTGGGCGGCGATGTCCTCCTTGCCGCCAAACCCGCCGCCGACCAGGGCGCCCTTGATCCGGATCTGCTTCTCCTCGATCCCAAGCGCGGCCGCGACCTGCTGCCGGTCGGCATACGGGATTTGCGATCCAACGGTGATCTCAAACCTGCCGTCGGGGGTGATCGGCCCGATCGAGCACTCGGGCTCCAGAAAGGCGTGCTCAGTCGTGGCGGTCTGATACTCGCCCGTCACGACGATGTCGCTGGCCTGCAGGGCCGCGTCCACATCGCCCTTGTTCACAAAAATGTGTTTGAGCTCGTTGCCATGCACGTAACTGCCGGCCGGCGGGGTCTCATGCACGAGCGGCGCGCCGGGGAGCAGGGCGTCGACCGGGTTGTCGACCACCGGTAGAAGTTCATATGTCACGTCGATCAGGTCGGCGGCGGCATGGGCGATGGCCTGGGTGTCAGCCGCGACGAGGGCGACCGCGTCACCGACGTAGCGGACCTTGTCATGGCACAACACCGGCCAGTCGTGGATGACCAGGCCGTGCAGGTTCCGGCCTGGCACATCGGCGTGGGTGAGGACGGCCCGCACCCCGGGCAAGGCCCGGGCCCGGCTCGTGTCGATGCTGAGAATGCGGGCGTGCGGCACGCCGGCCCGCTTGGTCGCGCCGTAAAGCATGCCCTCGAATACGTAGTCGTCGGTGTACTTGGCCGCGCCGGTGACCTTGGCCACCGCGTCAGGCCGGGGCAGGGGCCGGCCCACGTAGTTCAGCGGCGCAACGGTCCGGGGCAGGTTCGGGGTGAAGTGGGGCTCGCTGGTACCCTTGCTGCGGGCGGCGTCCTTGATCGCGTTGATGACGCTGATGTAGCCGGTGCAGCGGCAATAGGTGTCCTTCAAGGCATGCTTGATGTCGTCATCGCTGGGCTCGGCCTTTTGCTCGAGCAGCGCTTTGCCGGTCATGATCAGCCCCGGCGTGCAGAACCCGCACTGGACCGCGCCATGGTCGACAAAAGCCTGCTGCAGGGGGTGCAGGCGCTCGCCCTCGGCCAGCCCCTCGATGGTGGTGATCGCCCGCCCGGCCGCTTTGAGGGCCGGGTAGATGCAGGAGTTCACCGGCACGCCGTCGACCAGCACCGTGCAAATCCCGCATTCGGCCTCGTTGCAGCCGATCTTGGTGCCGGTCAGGCCAAGCCGCTCGCGCAGCACGCTGGCCAGAAAATCCGATGCGAGCACATCCACTTCGCGGGCGGTCCCGTTCACGATAAAAGTCAAGATTGGCATGCTTATCTCCCAATTGTCTGAATCACGGATTCCCTGTCTGAATCACGGATGACACGGAGGCTTCAGATTTCACGGAAGCGTTCGAAGTCAGTGAACTCCTACGCTTCCGTGTAATCTGCAGGGTCCGTGTTCTCCGTGATTCAGACGGCAGCCCTTGCAATCGCATTCAGCATCGCCTCGCGCAGCAGCACCGGCAGCACCTCGCGCCGGTATTCGGCCGTGGCCCGGTGCGGGCTGGTACGCAGCTTCGATTCGCTCAGCAGGATAGCTGACGCGGTTTCGATGCTCTCGGAGGTGGCCGGTTTGCCGGCCAGAAAGGCCTCGGTCTGGGCGGCGCGGAAGGGGGTGGGCGCAACGGGCCCGACCGCGATCGCGGCCGACGCGATTTCGTCGCCGCGCAGTGTGACCCGGCAGGCCAACCCCGCGATCGGCAGGGCCACCCCTTGCGGGCGCATGATCCGGGCGAAGGCGCTGCCCTCATTCGGCCCGGTTGGAACGAAGCGGGCGGCGACGATGATCTGGCGCGCGCTGTCGATGGCGCTCTTGCCCGGGCCGCGGAAGGCCAGCGCCAGGGGCATCCACACCAGGCCGGGCGCTTCCGCCGTTCCGCCGGCCACCGCGATTTCCCCGCCCAGGGCGAGCAGCGCCAGGGTCCCGTCCGCGGCGGGCAGGGCGTGGGCGATGTTGCCCATCAGGGTGCCTACGTTGCGCACCTGCGGCCCGCCGATCAGCCCGCACGATTCCATGAGGGCCGTCCCGCCGACCCGAACCAGGGGCGAGGCCACAATTTGGGCATGGGTGGCCCCGCAGCCGATGACGATGAACCCGTCCTCGCTCCGCACGTCCTGCCACCCCGCCATGCGGGTGACGTCAACGAGGGCCTCCGGTCGATCAGGGCCGGACTCGCGCGCATCGTCGACAAAATAGTCGGTGCCGCCTCCGATGACTCGGGCAGCGCCGTTGTGCTTGGCGAGCAGCGCCAATGCGTCGTTGAGGGTGGCGGGCAGGTGGTAGTGGTTGATTCCGGTGGTCATGCTGTTTGCGGATATCCTCCCCGCTAGATTCTAACGGTGTTTGATTGCGGGAGGCGATATCCCCCCGCGAAGCGGGGGGATATCGCCTCCGCAATCAAACACCGCCTATAATTCGGCAATTGGGGATTTACTCCCCTCGAGACGCGACAGCACCGAACCAAACGGTTGAGGATCATGCAACGCGCGAAATCACTTGCCGGACAGGCCATGGAGGCGTTGACTCCCGTCATCGCCGTCCTGCTGGCGCTCGCCATCGGGGCCATCATGCTGCTGGCCCTGCAGGTAAATCCCGCCACCGCTTATGCGGCTCTGGCCGATGGCGCCTTTGGCAGCACCTTTGCCGTCGCCCAGACCCTGGTCAAGGCTACGCCATTGTTGCTGGTTGGGCTGGGGATCTGCATTGCGTTCCGCGGCGGCGTGATCAACATCGGCGGGGAAGGCCAGATCATCGTTGGGGCGCTGGCCACGACCGCCTTCACCCTCGGTTTCCCGGACGCGCCCCTGCTCGTGCTGCTGCCGGGCGGTCTGATCTGCGGGATGCTGGTCGGTGGCCTGTGGGGCGGGATCGCGGGCGTGCTCAAGGCCCGCTTTGGGGTGAACGAAATCCTGACCACGATCATGATGAATGCCATCGCCGTGCAGCTCTCGAACTTTTTGCTGCGCGGCCCGATGATCGACCCAAAGGAAATCGTGTCTGGCACGCTGCTGGCCCAGTCGGCGCGCCTGCCGGAAACGTCCTGGCTGCCGCGCCTCATCCCGCAGACGCTGCTGCATGCCGGGGCCATCTTCGCCGTGGTGATGGCTGTGCTGGTGTATGTGCTGCTGTGGCGCACAGTCCTGGGCTATCGCATCCGGGCTGTCGGGCTGAACGCCGACGCCGCCCGCTATGCCGGCATCCGCGTCCCGGTCTACCAGGCTCTCGCCCTGCTGCTGAGCGGCGCGCTGGCCGGCCTGGCCGGCGCGGTCGAGGTGCTGGGCGTGTCGCATCGAATGATGGAAGGCGTCTCCGGCGGGTATGGCTTCAGCGGGATCGTAGCGGCATTGTTCGGAAAGCTGCACCCGCTCGGGGCGATCCCGGCCTCGGTCCTGTTTGGCTCGCTCCTCGTCGGGGCCGACAAGATGCAGCGGGCGGTGCAGGTGCCCTCGGCCCTGATCGACGCCCTGAATGGCCTGGTCGTTCTTTTTGTCGTCGGCAGCGATATCCTGGTGCGGCGCCGGGCGCAGCGCCGGCGTGAGCAGGAGCCGCACGCATGAACGAATTGTTCACCCTTCCGGTCCTGCTGGGCGTGCTGTATTCGGGGGTCCGTCTCGCCACCCCGTATCTGTACGCCGCCCTGGGCGAGATGTTCGCCCAACGCTCGGGGGTGGTTAATCTGGGCGTGGACGGCATCATGCTCATGGGCGCGTTCACCGCCTTCTTCATCGTCACCAATACAGGCAGCCTGGCCCTCGGCATGCTGGGGGCGATGCTGATCGGCCTGCTGATGGGGCTGCTGATGTCCTTTGTCAGCGTGAACCTGCGGGCCGTGCAGGGCATCAGCGGGATCGGGCTGTATCTGTTTGGGCTGGGCTTGTCGTCGCTGTTGTTCAAGCGCCTGCTCGGCAGCACCAAGGCCATCGACGGCTTCCAGGCCATCCCGATTCCCTTTCTGAGCGACCTGCCCTATGTCGGGGATGTGTTCTTCAAGCACAACGCGCTCGTTTACGTTGCCTTTGCGCTCGTCCCGGTGGCGGCCTTTGTGCTCAACCGGACCACCCTCGGGCTCAAGATCCGGGCGGCCGGGATGAAGCCCGAGGCCGCTGACTCGTTGGGCGTGAGCGTGGCGGGGGTGCGCTACTTCTGCGTGTGCCTGGGCGGGGTGATGGCCGGCGTGGCCGGCGCGTCGCTGTCGATCGGGCTGATCAACCTGTTTCAGGAGAACATGACCAGCGGGCTGGGCTTCATTGCCGTGGCGCTGGTTTACTTCGGCGGTTGGACTCCGGTAGGGGTGATGGTGGGCGCGCTCTTGTTCAGCATGGTCAACGCCTTTCAACTCTGGGTGCAGGTCAAGGACATCCTGCCCTCGTCCTATCGCGACTTCGTGGTCATGCTGCCGTATGTTCTGACGATCGTCGCGCTTGTGTTTGGCCGCCGGGCGCGCCAACCCACAGCGCTGTCCAAGCCATTCTCGCGGGGGGAGAACTAAATCGAGTTTGCGCGCTTTGGCCTGCGAAGCGCCGCCCGGCGCACATCCGAAAGACGCAAAGCTGCGCCGGCCGCGCCTTCCAAACAGGTCAAGGTCGCCCTGGTGATGCCCTCGGCATCCAACGACGGCGCCTTCAGCCAGTCCATGTTTGACGCCCTCAAGGCCGTGCAGGCCTCGATGGGCGGAGAGGCCGGGATGAAGCTGGCCGTGTCCGAGGGCATGGTCCAGGTGCCCAACGCCGCGGCTGCCATCCGCGATTATGCTCAGCAGGGCTACGACCTCGTCATCGCCCACGGCACGCAGTATGGCAATTCGCTGCAGGAAATCGCCAAGGACTTCCCAAATATCGCCTTCGCCTGGGGGACGGCCACCGATACGTTCGCGGACAAGGGCATCAAGAACGTGTTTGCCTACAACCCGCGCGCGCAGGAAGGCGGGTATGCCCTCGGCGTGCTGGCGGCCAAGCTGAGCAAGAGCGGCATCATCGGCGTATGCGGACCGGTGGAAGCCGGCGATGCCAAGACCTATGTGGACGGCTTCAAGAAGGGCGTGACCGACACGAAGAAGGACGCCAAGGTCAATGTCGTCTACACCGGCTCGTTCAGCGATGTGTCGCTGATGGCGGCCGCGGCCGAGACCCACTCCAAGGCGGGCGCCGATGTCCTGACCGGGTCGTCCCAGGCCGTGGTCGGCGCGATCGGGGTGGCCAAGGACAAGAAGGCGATCTGGCTCGGCACGCAAGCCCTGCAGACCGCCCTGGCCCCCGACACGGTCGGCGCAAGCCAGGTCTACGACTTCAGCGGCGTCGTCAAGGAAATGCTGGCCCTGTCCGCCAAGGGAACCAAGGGCGGCACGGCCTTTGAACTGTCGCTGAAGACTGGCGGTCTGAAGATTGTCTACAACGACAAGCTCAGCATCCCCGCCGACGCCAAGGCGGCCGTTGACGCGGCCATGAAGGGCATCATCGACGGCACGATCAAGCCCCTCCCCTAACCTAACCACAGAAACACCATCCCCCTGCGGAGCAGGGGGATGGTGTTTCCGAAAACCCCCATGGCGCAATTACCAACCGGCCGCGACCGCATCGAGGAACTCCGCATGGTGGGCATCACCAAGCGCTTTCCCGGTGTGCTGGCCAACGACCGGGTGGATTTCGACGTGCGGGCCGGCGAGATTCACGCCTTGCTGGGCGAGAACGGGGCCGGCAAGAGCACGCTGATGCGCCAGTTGTGCGGGCTGTACAAGCCCGATGCGGACGAGATCCATCTAAACGGCGCGTTGCGCCACTTCAACTCGCCCGCCGATAGCATCCATGCCGGCATCGGCATGATTCACCAGCACTTCATGCTGGTGCCCGCGCTGACGGTGGCCGAAAACGTCGCGCTCGGGCTGTCCTCGTCGCGCGGGCCGCTGCTCGATCTCGACCGGGTGTCGAAACGCATCGACGAGCTGGGCAAGCGCTACAGCCTGAAGGTCCAGCCCGACGCCCAAGTGTGGCAGCTCTCCGTTGGCGAACAGCAGCGGGTGGAGATCCTCAAGGCCCTGTATCGCGGCGCCGCCTTGCTCGCCCTTGACGAGCCGACAGCGGTGCTGACGCCCCAGGAAGTGGGCGAGCTCTTTAAGGTGTTGCGCCAGATGGCCGCCGACGGGCACGCCCTGATTTTCATCTCGCACAAGCTGCACGAGATCATCGATGTCAGCCAGCGCGTGACGGTCATGCGCGACGGGCGGGTGGTCTCGACCCATCCGACCGCGGGCTCGACCCGCGCGCAGCTCGCCAGCGAGATGGTCGGCCGCCCGGTGATCCTGGAATACGAGAAGAAGCCGTATGCGCCCCCTGTGGTGGGCGAGGCCCCGCGCCTGGAGGTCGACGATCTGTGGGTGCGCGGCGACCGCGGCCGCGACGCGTTGCGCGGCGTGTCGCTTGAAGTGCATGCGGGCGAGATTCTGGGCATCGCCGGGGTGTCGGGCAACGGCCAGCGCGAATTGGCCGAGGCCCTCACCGGTTTGCGGCCGGTGGCGAAAGGGCATGTGCGGGTGAATGGCCGGGATCTGACCCATGCCTCGCCGCTTCAGCGCATCGCGGCCGGCCAGTCGGCGATCCCCGAGGAGCGGATGAAAGACGGGGTGGTCAAGGATTTCAGCGTCGCCGAGAACCTGATCCTGCAGGACCATGGGCATGCGCCTTTCTCGCGCGGCGGCTTCATGGACCCCACCGCGATCACCCGCGAAAGCGCCGCGCTGGTCAAGGGCTTCAACGTCAAGACGCCCACCCTCGACACCCCGACCAAAAACCTGTCGGGCGGGAATATTCAGAAGTTGATCCTGGCCCGCGAATTGTCGCGCAAGCCGGCGGTGCTGATCTGCGCCCAGCCCAGCCGCGGGGTCGACATCGGCGCGACCGAGTACATCCATCAGCGCCTGCTCGAGCAGCGCGAGCGGGGGATGGCGACCCTGCTGATTTCCGAGGACCTCGATGAGCTATTGGCCTTGTCGGATCGGATTGGGGTGATGTACGAGGGCCGCCTGATGGCGGTCATGGATCGGGCCGAGGCAACCCTGGCCCGGCTGGGGTTGCTCATGGCGGGCGTCTCTTCCTGAACCCCGGAGGTAGGCGCCGCAGATATTCGCCCGCATCGAGCTGTTGGCGCCGACCTCCGGGGTGCAGGAACACGCGGCCCTGGCGCGCAGAATGCCGTTCACGTTCACGTTTACGTTTACGTTGACGTCGACGTAAACGGGCACGTAAACGTAAACGTGAACGGCAACGCAACCGTCGACGAATACGCGCGCCACGCCACGTTCAACGTCGTTTCGCTTCGCTCAACCCCCGGCTACCGGCTGGCACCCCTGCCGGGGTGCTGGACTCATGGCGGATGGGGTGGCCGACCCAACACTCGTCATCCCCGCGAAAGCGCAATGGAATCAGGTTAGCGACAAGTGCGAGATCGAAGGGTCTCTACCACGGTAGGTCAGAGCCGGCGCGAACATGTTCTGAGCAGCGCGGCACACACTACCGCCCTTGTCATCCTGAGCGCGGCACACCGAGCTGATGCATCAAGATGCATAACGGCCGCGCGAAGGACCCCTGTGACGTTGCGCGAAAGCACAGGAAATCGGTGACAACACGCGTATGCCGATCCACGTGTGCGCAGGGTGACGTCACAGGGGTCCTTCACTCGCCCACTTTCTTTCGCGCATGCCGAAGCCCTGAGGGGCTCGTTCAGGATGACAAGAATGGAGGCTCGTTGATGCGGCGTCTTGCGCATGCGCGCCTTAACCTAATGCCATTGCGCTTTTGCGGGGATGACGGCGGCAGTAGGCAGCTTGGCGGAAGCGAGCCCCTACCCAACGTGGGCTATGCGGTTTTCGCCCGTTCGTGATTCAACGCCAGCAACCGGGCCAGGATCTCCTGATCGGCGAGATCCGCTGGCCAGCCATAGGCGGCGAAGACGGCCGCGTCGAGCTTCTTGTGGGCCAGGTCGAGCCAGGTGGGGCGCTGGTTGTAGAGGTTGGTCAGCGTGCGCGCCTCGGCCCGCGACTTCTTCTTCGCCCCAAGCTCGGCCGCCGCGGCGCCGTCGGCCTGCAACCAGCGATCGCGCTTCTCGACCAGCTCCCTGGCGGCCTGGGCGATGGCCTGCACCCGTGGATCGTCGGGTTGGCTCGCGACCCAGGGCCAGGGGAAGGGAAGGTTTCAAAGCACGATGTTGGCGTATGCGAAAACCGGTTCGGCTTCGCCGAACCTGCGTGCCAGTGCGTCAGCGCCCAGAGCTCGTGCGGCTGAGTGCAAAAGCCGAAGAAGTAGTCGTCTTGCCGTGCGAATACGAAGGTGCCTTGGTTGGCGAGCATCGAAACATGCATCCAATCAAATAGGCGATGTTTGCCACTCCCGGAGTAGCGATTACTCGCGTGAGATCAGCAACCGCAACAAGCCTCGGTCGTGGCCTTGCGTATTGCCACCAGTTACTTGCGTAATCGGCGCGGCGATTCTGGTGCGAACCGAAAGACGCGCGACTTGACATACTCAAACGGTCTCCTGTCGTAGACAGAAGCCGGATTCAATGCTCAACATTCCGAAATCTATCGTATATTTACCCCGCCAACCCTGGCCGATATCAACGGCGCTCATAACGGACTTGACCACATCACTGTTTGGGCGGCCGTTCATTTGCCACTTGCAATCAGCATTTTGTTCGCGGTGGCGCCGTCAATGTCAAAAGGTGCCTTTGCTGAGGACCCATGAAACAAATTCCCAGATTCTCCGCAAGGTTTTGGCGGATACCATGTCTACGCCCGGATTAAGGTCAGCGAAAATCTCAACCACGGGCTTGTCGTTCAATGTTCGGGTTTTTGCGACAGTCCGAGAAAACCCCACGATTGACACGTGTACCGAAGCCCCGTCCAGTGTCCACTCCTTGTCGCTCCAAGCGTAGAAAATGTCGCCTGTTTGCTTAATTCGTTCAAGCACGGTTCGACTCGCGCCTCCGCGAATGCCCTGTGTTGCAATCAGCCCTGCACGTTCAGTTTTGCTGTTCTCGAGCTGTGCTCTTGCTCGTTCAAACCAGTAACAGACGAAATCCGCAAACGCTGGCACACGCTCTTCTAGACGCGACAAAGGCCGGTCAACATAGTCGTCCCAAGTTTCTTTCGTATCTTGTTGCCACCCAAAAACGGGGGATTCCCCACGATCACATCCACCGCCGGCCACGCGGGCTCGCTCCCATCCGGGGCGAGGATGGAGTCCATGTTGCGCAGGTTGTCCAGCTTGCGCAGGATCGGCTCGGGCGGGAAACCATAGCCATTCTCATTCCGCCATTGCAGATAGCCGATCCAGACCGTGGCCTGGGCCAGCTCGTGGGCATACGGGTTGATCTCGATCCCATACACGTTCTGAGGCGAGACGCGCGGCTCGGCCGGGCGCGCCCAGCCTTGCTGGTCGCATTCCGCTAGCACGGTCTTCTCCAGGTCGAGCAGGGCCCGCATGGAAACATACAGAAAGTTACCGCTCCCGCAGGCCGGGTCGAGCACCGTGGTCCCGGCCAGTTGCTCATGGAAGGCCCGCACGGCCGGCTCGTCCTGGGCCTTGGCCGCCTCCCAGCCCTCGCGCAGCGGCGCCATCAACACCGGCTCGACGATCAGATTGATGTCACTGCGATCGGTGTAGTGCGCGCCGAGCTGGGCGCGTTTGGCCGGGTCGAGGCTGCGCTCGAACAGCGTGCCAAAGATCGACGGGTCGATCGACGACCAGTCCATCCCGCTCAGCGCGATCAGGGTCCGCATCGCCTCGCCGTCGAGCTGCAACACGTTCTCGTCGTCAAACAACCCGCCGTTGAAGTGCACGATCCGCTCGTTGCCGTAGTAGCCGCCGTCGCGCATATCCCGAAACAGGTTGCGCAGTTTGGCTTGCAGCACCGGGGCCTGGAAGAGCGAACTCTCGATGACGTTGCGGAATAGGTTGCGCGGGAGCAGCCCGATGTCCTCGGCGAAGAGGCAGAACAGGACACGAATGAGGAAGTGGGCGGTGGCATGTGGCTCTTCGCCATAGCCGGCCAGGGTCTGGGCGATCTCGCCCAGTTTGACGGCGGCGTCGCGGGTAACGGCGTCGATGGTCTCCGCCGGGCGGAAGGACTCGGGGTCGGCGAACATCGCCCGCAGCATCGCCACCAGGGTCGCGTGCGGGCGCGTCCAACGGGCCTCCGCCAGCGGGGTCAGCCAGCGGTCCTGCTCGATCTCGGCCAGGCCGATCTCATAGACCCGTTTGACGGCATTCGTGAAGTTGGTGTGGATGACGATGCGCTCGATGTCGCTTGCGATCAGGAGCGGCGGATTGAGCAGGCTTTCGCGGTATTGCTGGAGCTGCTGGTAGGCCTTGGTCAGGTCGGCGTGTTTGCCCTTGTATTCCCAGGCGAAGCAGTTCCGCCGCCACACATCGGCGAAACCCTGTCCGCCGTCCTGTTTGCCCGCGCCCTTTTCGAAGGCGTAGGCCTCGCCGGTGGGGTCCTGGTTGGGCGTCTCCTGCCCCAGCAGGCGGCACAGGTCGAGGAAGTGCTCCTGATACGCGCCGCGCTCATTGCGGCGGTTCAGGCGCCATTTGGCCGCGAATTGGACCGGGGTGAGGGACATGCCGCAAGTTTAGTCGTGAGGCGGGGTTTGCGCCAATGAGGGGCGCCGCTACGTTTACGTCGACGTAAACGCAAACGTAAACGTAAACGGGAACGTATATGCGCACACGCCCATATCGGTAGAGCCGCAAGATCTTGCGGCTCTACCGAGTACGCCGGGAGAGGGGTTGGAATGAGGGGCGTGAGCGTGACGCAATTGCCCCTCACCCGCGCGCGGAGCGCCATAGGCGCAAAGCGCGCGGGTGAGCGCTACTTTGCGCTTACCGGTGGCGGACAAGCCTCCTCGGCGGCGGCCGCCGCCCTGGGCAGCTTCGCCCGCTCGCCCTTGAAATACCGCCGCTGCAGCCAGAACGCGACGTTGACCAGCCCGATCATCACCGGCACTTCGATCAGCGGGCCGATCACCGCCGCGAAGGCCACCCCTGACCCAATCCCGAACACCGCCACGGCCACCGCGATGGCAAGCTCGAAGTTGTTGCTCGCCGCGGTGAACGCCAGGGTCGTCGTCTTGCTGTAGTCGGCGCCCACCGCCCGGCCCATGAAAAAGCTGACCAGGAACATGACCACAAAGTAGATCAGGAGCGGGATGGCGATCCGGACCACGTCGAGGGGAATCGTGACGATGAGCTCGCCCTTCAGGCTGAACATCACCACGATGGTGAAGAGCAGGGCGACCAGGGTGATGGGGCTGATCCGTGGGACAAAGACCTCGTGATACCAGGCCTTGCCCTTGAGCCGGACCAGGATGAGCCGGGTAAAGAATCCGGCAATGAACGGGATGCCCAGGTAGATGAAGACGCTCTGGGCGATCTCGCCGATCGTGATGTTGACGATCGAGCCGCTCAGCCCGAACCAGGTCGGCAGGACGGTAATGAAGACGTACGCGTAAACGCTGTAGAACAGCACCTGAAAGATGCTGTTGAAGGCCACCAGCCCGGCCGCGTATTCGCTGTCGCCCTTTGGCCAACTCATTCCACACGATCACCATCGCAATGCAGCGGGCGAGCCCGATCAGGATCAATCCGGTCATGTATTCGGGGTATCCGCGCAGAAAGACGACCGCCAGGATGAACATCAGGATCGGCCCAATCACCCAGTTCTGGAGAAGCGACAGGCCAAGCACCTTCCAGTTGCGGAACACGTCCCCGAGCTCTTCGTAACGCACCTTGGCGAAGGGCGGGTACATCATCAGGATCAGCCCGATGGCGATGGGAATGTTGGTCGTCCCGACCGAGACGGCTGTATTGAAATCGGCTACGGCCTTGGGAAAGAGAAAGCCGAGCCCGACCCCGACCGCCATGGCCAGGAAGATCCACAGGGTGAGAAAGCGGTCGAGGGTCGAGAGTTTCTTGGGCGCTGTTTGCATGATTGCTTTAGGAATATCAGCAAGCGGCATCCCCGGCTCCGCCGGGGATGCCGCTTGCTGAAGGGATGGCGTTGAGATACGCCGGGATCAGGGCCGCGATCTCATCGCGCACCCGCCGAAAGACATCCATGACCTGTTCGTCCGTCCCCTGCGCTTTGGCGGGATCGTCGAAACCAATGTGGACGCGCTTGCCGGCCCCGAGCCAGACCGGGCAATCCTCGGCAGCCGAATCGCAGACGGTGATCACGCGGTCGAAGGCAACCTCCCGGAATTCGTCGGCGTGCTTTGAGCGACCGGTATGGGCGATCCCGATCTCGGCCAGGGCCCGGATCGCCAGGGGGTGGGTGTAGCCGGCCGGTTTTGTGCCAGCGCTGACGGCCTCCCAGGTCTCGCCCAGGCGGGCGTTGACGATCGCCTCGGCCATCTGCGAGCGGCACGAGTTGCCGGTGCACAGGATCAAGACTTTGTGTTTCATTTTGGCGCTATCGCGATTTCGGTGACCCGCACCAGCGCGCCTTGCGGTCCGCAGGCGGGATGGCGTGGCTGAATGCGTGCCGCGTCGAAAAACGCGCCAAAGACGGCATTCAACTCGTCAAGCGCGGGCCGGTTGATGGCGTAATAGATCCAGCGCGCGTCGACGGCATCGCGCGTGACATCGACCAGCCCAGCCTGGCGCAGCACGCTCAGGTGGTGCGAGATCAGATTGGGCGCCATTTCGAGCGCATCGCCCAGTTCGCAGTTGCACTGCACGCCTTCCATCAGCAGGTTCAGGATGCGCAGGCGGCGGGGCTCGGCCAGAACCTTCAGCCGGTCCGCCAGAGCGGCAGGATCGAGGGGTGAACTTGGTGCGCGTTTCATCAAGGGAAGTAATTCAACGACGGTTGAAGTATATCTGATTCTCCTGAGCCCCAGAGGTTGGCGTTGTTGTTCCTGGACCTCGGAGGTGGGCGCCCAAAGCTCGCAGGCGGCGCGATTCCATGGCGCCCACCTCCGAGGTTCAGGAGCATCCGGCCCGCGCGCAAGCGACACGTTTACGTTAACGTCTACGCAGACGTTAACGGGAACGAACGTCCGCGCGATCGATGCGCCTTACCTCGGCAGAACCAAGTTGAACAGATACCCGGTGAAGATGATCCCCGCCCCGACCACCCCGATGAAGGTGGCGATCAGCCGGGGCTTGAGCACCCGGCGCAGGATGATCATCTCGGGCAGGCTCAGCCCGACCACCGCCATCATGAACGCCAGCACCGTCCCCAGCGCCGCGCCCTTGGCGACCAGGGCCTGCACAACGGGCACGACCCCGGCGGCGTTCGAGTACAAGGGTATGCCTAGAAGCACAGCGGCCGGCACCGACCACCACGCGTCGCGGCCCATGATCCCGGCCAGCGCGTCCTCGGGCACAAAACCGTGGATGCCGGCGCCCACCGCAATGCCGATCACGACATACAGCCAGACCTTGCCGACGATCTCGCGGGTGGACTGCCAGGCCGCGCGCAGGCGCTCGACCCAGCTCGGCTTCTCTTCGACGAGCCCGCCCGCGCCGGCCATGCCCTCAAACACAAAAGCCTCGACAAAGCGCTCGGGGCGGGTCCGCCCGATCAGCGCGCCGGCGAAGATGGCGATCGTTACTCCGGTGGCTGCGTACAACGCCGCGACCTGCCAGCCGAACATGCCGAAAAGCAGGACCAGGGCCACCTCATTGACCAGCGGCGCGGCGATGAGGAAGGAGAAGGTCACGCCCAGCGGGATCCCGGCCTTGACGAAGCCGATGAAGAGCGGGACGGCGCTGCATGAGCAGAACGGGGTGACGATGCCCAGCGCCGCCGCCAGCACGTTGCCCACGCCCTGGCGTTTGCCGCTCAGGAAGGCCCGGGTGCGCTCGGGGCTGAAGAAGGACTGGATGACGCTGATGACGAAGATCATCCCGCTGAGCAGGAGCAGGATCTTCGGCACGTCGTAGAGGAAGAAGGCAACCGATGCGCCCAACGGCGAGCCCTGGGCCAGGCCGAGCAGCCCGTAGGCCAACCAGTCCGCCAGCGGTTGGACAACACTGTAGGCGAAAACCCAGGCGACGGCGGCCAGCGCTACCAGCGCGAAGGCGCGGGCGGTGTGGGGGCGATCGGGCAGGACGGGCAAGGGGGCGGAACTGTTCATGCCTGCGGGACCAGCAGCCGGGCGAGTTCGTCATCTTTGGGAATGCGCCCGGCCGAGACGAGCTTGTCCTCGACGACCAGACCGGGCGTCTGCAGGATGTTCCATTTCATCATCTCGGCGTAGTCGGTGACTTTCTCCACGGTCAAGTCAAGATGGCGCGCCTCGGCGACGCGCCGGACGGATTGTTCGAGCCGCTTGCAGTTGGCGCATCCCGCGCCCAGAATCTTTACGTTTGTCATGTTTCTCCTTTGAGACCAATTTCCGACATTCCCGTTCCCCGGCGAAGCCGGGGAACGGGAATGTCGGAAAAAACAGACTCAGCGGTGGCGCCCGCCGCCATGATGGGCGGGCCGGGGTCCGGCCTCCGAGCCGATGTGAACGCCCAGCCGCGGCAGCAGCCAGCGGTGGACGAATAGCACGATGAGCGTCGCGCCCAGCGCGATTGCGAAGATGAGCAGTGAGCTGCTCAGGTTGTTCATCAGGGCCGGATTGACGAGCATGACGATGGCCAGGGCCAGCATCAGCATGCCCCCGATCAGCTTCAGCACCCGCCCGTGCTTTTCCTCGATCCGATTGGCCTTGAGCGTGACGACCGCCACCGCGAACAGACCCAGCTCGTCGAGTTGGTAGATCAGCATGTACAGGCCAAGCAGCAGAACGAACGCCGCCGGGGTTACCTTCTGGGCGGTGAGCAGATTGGTCCACAGCACCGGGAAACCGGCCGTGCACGAGAACTCGATCAGCGACACACCCGCCGCCATCACCACCGTCGCGCCGATCAGGCCGGGGGTGGACTGGCTGGCATTGAGCACGTTGCGCATGCGCTGATACAGGCCGGGCTTGCGCGCGTCGGGGGATGGTGAAGGACAACCCTTCGCGATACCAGAAGTAGTCCTTGATGTTGACCACGGCGAATACCAGCGCGACCAGCGCGACGGCGGCCTGGATCCAGCCGACGAACTTGATCACCGTCAGCATGGTGAACAACCCGGCGATGAACAGCGCGTAAATTGAGGCGGTGACGGTGATGAAGACCAGCCCGATCAGAAAGACCTTCTTGCGCGAGCCGGTCCGCAAGGTCAGGGCCAGCAGCACCGACAGCACCCAGATCGAGCATGGATTCACCCCGTCTACAAAGGCGATCAAGACCGTGCTCACGATCTGCGATTCGTTTGCCAGGTTCAGCGTCCCGAGCAGGGGCACATCCAGGACGGCCGCCGACGCGGGTCCGGCTGCGATGACCGGCGCCACGACTGGCGTTGGCGCCACCGGCCCGAGCGGAGCTACGGGTCCGATGAGGGGTGGCGTATCGACCGGCAACGGGGCGACGATGCCCGTGCCGGCATCCACACAACCTGACGCGACACAGCCCCGGACATACGCCTCGATCTCGCGGCCGATCGCGTCGGAGTAGCCCTCCCAATGCCGGTTGCCAATAAAGATCGTTGGCACCGAGCGGGCCTCGAATCCGAAGCGGGCCGCCATGCGGGTGAGAATGGCTTGATTGGCGGTCACATACCAGACCTCGAAGTCGCGGATGGTGACGCCGGGGATGCGCTGGGCAAGCCCGGCCAGGAAAGGTTTGGCCGCCGCGCAATGCGGGCAGCCGTCGCCCCAGAAGAAGTAGACGGTCACCGTCGCAGCGGGCGCTGCAGGCGCTGCTGGCGCAGCGGGCGAGCTAATCTGGGCGGCTTTGAGCGGCAGGGGCGAGAGTGTCGCGGCGAAGGCGAGCAGGAGCGCGCCGGCGAGCAGCCCGCGCTGGAGAATGGTTTTCATTCGCGTTCAGTCCGGATTCGGGCATGACCGGGGTCGTCTTCAGCGCCTCGGCGGCGATATCGAGCAGGGCAAACAGGCCGGGCCGGAGTGGGCGGTAGAACACCTTCCACCCTTGGCGCCGATTGGCGACCAACCCAGCTTCACGCAACGCCATCAAATGCTGTGAGATATAGGCCTGCCGATAGCCCAGGCGAGCCACCATCTGGCACACGCAAATTTCGCGCTCGCGCAACAGGTTCAGGATCTCCAGCCGGGCGGGGTGGGCGATCAAGCGGAGCAGGTCGGACAGGCGAGTAACATCGGTCATGGGAATCACATTCAAGATCCTGAATAACCATAATCCGGTCCGCGAGCGGCGGAATCGGCAGGCTGGCCCATTCAAACCTGGCCAGTTGGCCAGTTCTTCCCGCACCCACACGAGATAGTGTGTATGTCTCATGATCAAACTACCCGGTCCTTACCAGCGCCTCAAGAAGTCCCACCCCAAGGTTTTTCGGGCCTACGAAAAACTGGGCGAGACGGCCGCCGACAGTGGGCCGCTCGACCTGAAGACGCGCGAGCTGATCAAGCTCGGCATGGCCGCCGCGATGCGCGGCGAAAACGCCGTGCATTCGCACACCCATCGGGCTCTGGAAGCCGGCGCCAGCGTTGCTGAGATTGAGCACACTCTGATGCTCGGCGTCACGACCTATGGCTTCCCAACCATGATGTCGGCCCTGACCTGGGCCTACGAGGCCATCGAAGCGCACACGGCCGCCTGATTCGGGCGGCCCCTCCGGCCATGAAAACCCTCGCCGAACTCCTGACAGCCACCGAGACGCTGCATCGACACCTCTGTCCGCGCCAGGTGCTCGGCGTGCGGCTGGGGATGGCGGCGGCAGTCAGCCTCAATCTCGATCTGCCTCAGACCGACAAGCGGCTGGTGGCCTTCGTCGAGTCGGATGGCTGTTTTTCTGATGGCCTGGCCGTCGCAACCGGCTGCTGGGTCGGCCGGCGCACGATGCGGGTCGAGGATCTGGGCAAGGTCGCGGCCGTCTTCGTCGACACCCGCACGGGCATGACGTTGCGGATTCATCCGCGCCTGGATGTGCGCGCCCGGGCGGCTGCCTTTGCGCCGGAGGCCCGCAACCGCTGGGAGGCCCAGCTTCTCGGCTATCAGCGCATGCCGGATGACTTGCTGTTCGCGGTCCGCCCGGTCCGCCTGACCCGCTCGATCGAGGAGATCATGAGCCGGCCCGGCTTGCGGGTGACCTGCGCGGTGTGCGGCGAGGAAATCATCAATGGGCGCGAGGTTCCGGGGGTCGACGGTCCCACCTGCCGCACCTGCGCGGGCGATGCGTATTACGCCGAGACCGTCTGCGACACGGCGATTGAGCCGTGGCGGGCGTTGTTTGAAATCACGGATTGACAGAAAGGCGGCGTCTTCAATTATCGGAAACTTAACGGCATAATATCGGCAATGGCAAAACCGATTTGGAAGCCGCGCTACGCGCTCGTTCCGGGAATTCTGAATAGCCTGATGCAGATTGAAGCCGCACGTGCGATTGTGGAGCGTATCCCGTTGTCGCTTTCAGCGCAGGCGAAACTCCGGCGTCGCGCACGCATTCGATCCACCCACTTTTCGACTCGCATCGAGGGAAATCGTCTCACTTTGGCTGAGACCGAGCAGGTCATCGATGCCGCCCACGACTTAACGGGGCGTGAGCGAGATGTGCGTGAGGTGCAGCATTATTGGCAGGCGCTCATGTGGGTGGAGGCGCAGGCGGCCAAAAAAGTGGCGTTGACCGAATCCCTTATCAAAACCCTCCATGCCAAGGTGGAACATGGCGCGCGAGCGGCGCCCACGCCGTATCGGGACGGGCAGAATGTGATCCGCGATTCGATCACGCGAGACATCATCTATCTGCCTCCAGAGGCGAAGGATGTGCGCGCCCTGATGTCTGGTCTCGTGCAATGGGTGACGTTGGCGGAGCTTGAGAGTTTGCCCGTGCCAATCATCGCCGGACTCGCGCACTATCAGTTTGTGACGATCCACCCCTATTTCGATGGTAATGGCCGCACTGCGCGGTTACTCGCGACATTCCTGCTGGTCCGAGGTGGCTATGGCCTGAACGGTTTCATTTCGATTGAAGAACAGCATGCGCTTGATCTTGACCGGTATTACGCAGCGCTGGTTACGCACCCGCACCACAACTATTATGAGGGCCGCGCGGAAGCCGAAGTGACCGATTGGCTGGTCTACTACCTGCGTACGTTGAACACCGGATTTCGGCTTGCCCAAGACGAGGCGATGCGTGCGGCCGGCGCATCGACCTCATCACTCGAACGAATAATTCCGCCGACCACCACGGATCCGCGCTTTCGATTTGTTCTGGGTTTGTTTGAGCGCCAACGTCTTGTTACCAGCGCAGATGTGGCCGCGAGCCTGGGGCTGTCCACCCGAATGGCACGGGTGCTGTTGGCAAATTGGGTGGCTGCTGGATTGCTGGTGGTTGTGGAGCCATCCAGAAAGAGGCGGGCGTATGCGCGAGGTTTAGCCCTTGAATAACGCCGATAACCTTCCGTGATCGTGGTTCAGACGATTAACGTCCGCGCCGCCGCCACCAGCAGCACCACCGCCAGGCCGCGCCGCGTCCAGGCGGGATTCAGCGCGCGGCTGCCATACGTCGCCCCGACCCAACCCCCGGCGATGGCGCACAGCGCCCAAATCGGCATCACCGGCGGGAGCGCGCTGAGCGCCACCGGCTGGCTGAGCAGGGCCGCGCTGGAATTCAGCAGGATAAAGACCGCGCTGACCCCGGCCGCGACCCGCGGCGTCGCCCAGCCGCTGAACAGCAACAGGGGCATGAGAAAGATGCCCCCGCCGATCCCGGTCAGCCCGGAGACCAGCCCAATCACGCCCCCGGCCGCCAGGGCGAGGGGGATGGGCATCGGCCGGGCTTCAGCTTCCCGCGCGCCGGCCAGCAGGCGAAGCGCGGCCAGGATCAGCACCGCCCCGATCACCGGCTTGTAGATTTCGGCCGGCAGGACCAGCCCTCCGCCCACAAACGACATCGGCACCGAGGCCAGGGCGAAGGGCAGCAGCGTCCGCCACGAGAAGGCCCCGGCTCGAATGCATTTGAACGAGGCGACGGTCGCGACCCCGACGTTGAGCAGTAACGCGGCCGGGCGCATCATGGCCGCCGGCAGGCCGACGACCAGCATGGCGGCAAGGTAACCGGAGGCTCCGGCCCGGCCGACCGACGAATACAGGGCCGCCACCACGAAAATCAGGAGCGCCAGCAGCGCGTTCGAGAGCGCTCACGCCGCCATTAGAGCATGGATGACACGGTGCAGTGGATTCACCTCGCGGGTAGGCGCCATAGAGTCTCGGCTGTTGACGCTCTATGGCGCCTACCCGCGAGGTGAATCCAGCGACAAACGATCCGTGATCTACAATCGTCGCGGTCAACGGAACATGTCCAAGCGCAAACGGTCTTCCCCGCGGCCACAGGCCAAACCGGCTCCCACGCTGTCACCCGCCCCTGAACCGGTGGCTTCCGTGCCGGCGCCGGCGTCTGGCCCAGCCCCAGCCCGCCGCCGAATCCCGATCTGGTTCCTTGGCGTGGCGGGCCTCGCGGCCATTGGACTCATCGCCGCAGTTTTGGTCGCCACCCAGCCGCGAACAGCCCCGCGGGCCGTGCCGCGCCCGCCTGCGTCGGTTGGTGCGGTGAATGCCTGTCGCAAGTTCCCCCAGTTTGCCGAGAAACTGGGCTACAGCCGTAGCGCCGTGCTGGACAGCTCCGACTCGCTGAATATCAACATTACCGGTCTGGCGCTGCTGGATCCGCCGGCAGCGGGCTCGACCGGGCAGACCCGGGTCTACACCCACACGAGCTGGGATGAGGCCGGACATCTTGGGCCGATCGTCATCGATTGGGACGGCAACGCCTACACCGTGCCCACGCCCCGCATCAACCTCTATACCAATCCGATCGATCAGCAGAGCAAGGTCTTCAAGATCGACGCCACAACCGGGGTCATGAGCGAGTTCATGCGCTTGCCCGGCGCGGCGCCGGCCACGCAGGCCAACCCCTACGGTACGCTTGGTCTGGCCCTTGATTGCGAGACGCGCAGCCTGTATGTGGCCAGCGTGTCCGGCAGCGACCGGGAGCATGAAATCGGCCGCATCTATCGGGTTGATCTGAGCGGTCTGCAGCCGAAGATCACCTCGCAGATAGAGGGCGTTGACGCGCTCGGGCTGGGCGTGTTCAAGGGCATCCGGTCCCGCCGCCTGTACTTTGGCGGCGTGCGCGCAGCGGTGGTGCGCTCTATCGTTCTGGACGACAAGGGTGATTTCTACGGCGATGTGCGGGATGAGGTGTCGCTCGCGGGTGTCTTTGGCGACGGTGAGGACAGGGCCCGCCGAATCAACTTCACCAACACCGAAATGCAGGTGCGCGGGATCGAGTTCAGCTTCAACCTCGTTGCTGCCCGTGAAAAGACCGAGACACGCTATGCCTACGTCTACGAGCCGGCCAGCGACACGTGGCGGTTCACCGGCGCCAGCGCGGTCGGGAAGGGCGAACCGTAGGCCGCCCTTCTTTCCCAGCGGCGCGTGTGTTCGATGGATGGACGAGAGTGGCGAGCCGCAAGACAACTTGCACATCTATGCGCACGTTCGTGTGGACTCTGGATAGGGCCCTAGAGTCTTGTAGGATAGCGCGGTAGTACGATTGTATTTGTCTTCCCCTGCATTTCGTGGGAGTTGTGACAGGCGGGAGGAGATGGACCGGTTCAAATTCGCGCCACATCCTGGCTGCGCGTCGCCCCGCTTCATTGTTCCCCGTCAGGTCCGCGATTTGGCGCATCACATTTTAGGGAGTCTCACACCATGGCTACCTCAGAACCGCGCATGAGCGCACGAAGTTTCGCCAGGATCGAACTGTTTTCGCCTCGACCATTGGACTACCGGCGGCCATCCAGAACAGCGCCGCGTCTTCGGTTTCTCCCTGCTTTCGTGATATTGACTCAGATTGCGCTTGGCTTTGCCGGCGGCGTGGTGGCTCAGGCGCCCAAAGCGGCCGGGGCGCTGACGCCGCCCGTTTATGTGGTTCACATCTCGGTCGATGGGTTGCGGCCTGAGTACTTGCAGCAGTTGTTGACCGCCGGCCAGGCGCCTAATTTCGCAAGGCTGAAGGCGGAGGGAGCGTGGACTTTCAACGCGCGAACGGACTACGACATCACCGTAACCCTGCCGAACCACGTGAGCATGCTGACCGGGCGACCCATAAACAACAAGTATGGGATCACAAACTCGGGACATCGGTGGACGCTGAATTCGACACCCCCGCCGGGAGCAACGCTGCATACCAACGCGGGCTACTACGTGGCGAGCGCCTTTGACGTGGCCCACGACAACGGATACTCAACCGCTTTATACGCCAGCAAGGACAAGTTCGTGCTGTTTCGAGACAGCTACAACGCGACCAACGGCGCGCTTGACGTGACGGGAGCCAACAACGGGCGGCAAAAGATCGACGTCTATGTGAACAATGATCAGAACTCGACGGCCATGTTCTCGACCTTCTTGACGAACATGACCGCGAGCCCGACCAACTACACATTTCTTCATTTCACGGATCCCGACACGGCCGGGCACGCCGGTGGCTGGGGGAGCGCAGCGTACATGGCCACCCTCACGAACATCGATGCGAAACTTGGTCAGTTGTTTGGGCTTATTGCTGGGAGCTCGCTGCTGGCTGGGAATACCACAATCATTCTGGGCGCGGATCATGGGGGCGTGGGGACCGATCACTCGAATGCGACACTCTGGGAAAACTATGTCATCGAAATGATGCTGTGGGGGCCGAGTATGTCCCGGCAAATACGGATCTCTACACGCTCAATGGAACATTGACAACGAATCCGGGGGCGACGGGACGGCCGGACTATGCCCTCGGAAGCGGGCAGCCAATTCGGAACGGTGACGGCGGCAACTGCGCCCTCCGTCGGCTGGGCTTGACCGCCACGATCCCAGGCTCATCAATCAATAATCTGGTGAACGCCTGCCAGGTGGTCACGCTGCCAGCGACGCCGACGCCCGTGCCGCCAACCGCAACGCCGATCCAACACACCGATCCCGCCGACGGACCGCGGCGACGCCCGTGCCGCCAACCGCAACGCCGTCCAACACACCGGTCCCGCCGACGGCGACGCCCGTGCCGCCGACCGTAACGCCGTCCAACACACCTGTCCTGCCGACGGCGACGCCCGTGCCGCCAACCGCAACGCCGTCCAACACACCGATCCCGCCGACGGCGACGCCCGTGCCGCCGACCGTAACGCCGTCCAACACACCTGTGCTGCCGACCGACCGCAACCCCGACCAGCACTCCAGTGCCGCCGACGGCAACCCCGACCAACACGTCGATCCTGCCAACGCCGACCCCGACGCCCCTACCAACCGGCCTGCCCTCGGGTTGGACGGCCGTTGCGATTGGAAGCCCCGGCTTGGCTGGCTCGACGGTTTTTGATGGGTCGACCTGGACAATCAGCGGGGGTGGCACCGACATCTGGGGCACGAGCGACAAGTTCCGCTACACCTACCGAGATGCCAGTGGCGACATGACGATCGTTGCCCGGGTGACCAGCGTGCAGAACACCAATGAATGGGCCAAGGCCGGCGTGATGTTCAGGAACGGCACGGCGGCGAACGCGAAATTCGCGATGGTAATCGCGCGGCCGGATGGCCAGGTGGCCTTCCAGTGGCGGACGAGCACAGGCGGCAGCGCCAGCTGGACCGGTACCCTGGCCGGGGGAACGGCCCGGCCGAAGTGGGTGAAGCTGACCCGCAGCGGGAACGTCTTCCGAGCCTATTACAGCACAGCGACAGGCACGCCGAGCAGCTGGACTCAGGTCGGAAATGGCGTGACGGTGACGATGGCCACGCCGAAGGTCGGATTGGCGGTCACCTCGCACAACAACAGCGTGGTGTGCGCCGCCACCTTCACCAATGTCAGCGTGAGTGGCGGGGTTATGAGCAAGACATTCCCGGACGTGCCCGCCCCGTTGCTGTGGGATTTGGGCAACTAGCGCGTGACTTGGCGGGCGCCGGCTCGCAAGATGCTGGCGCCCGTTTCGCCACCGCCTGAATCCTAGAGTTTCTAACGGAAGATCAAGATAGGATCCTATATTGCGTTTGGGATAGCGCGCCACTAACATTCGCTACTCTTTCCGCAGCCGTTAGGGGACAAGCGATTCCAGAAAGGGTCGGATCTGGTCGCGTGCGCGCGAGCCTGCTGAGATCGGTGGAAGACCTCCATCGATTCCGGCAGGGTTCGCCGCATCATATCGCATTTCAGGGATTCCAACGCAATGGTCAATACACAGACACGCAATAGCGCGCCAAAAAACAAAACGTTCAGTCGCAACACAGTCGACCGATTCGAGCGAACGAAGCCGGCCAGACTGGCTCGCGGCGGCGCAGCGCCGGGCCGTCGGCGTCCGATCGCCCTGGTCGTGCTGGCCCAGATCGTGGTGGGGGTGATTGGCGCGTTGCTGGTATTGCAGCCGGAATTGGCAAAGACGGCGGCGCCGCCGGTGTACGTTGTGCAGATATCGGTGGACGGGCTGAAGCCGCAGCATCTGCAGCAGTTGCTGGACGCGGGGCAGGCGCCGAACTTCGCGAAGTTGAAAGCGGAGGGGGCGTGGACGTTCAATGCGCGGACGGACTACGACTGGACGATTACGCTGCCAAACCACACGAGCATGCTGACCGGGCGGCCGGTGAACGACAAGTATTCGACGGTCGGGACAGGCCACCGCTGGACGACAAACACGACCCCGCCAGCGGGGACGACGCTGCACGGGAACGCGGGCTACTACGTGGCGAGCGCGTTTGACGTGGCCCACGACAACGGGTATGCGACGGGTCTGTATGCGAGCAAGGACAAGTTCGTGGTGTATCGGGACAGCTATAACGCGACGAACGGGGCGTTGGACGTGACGGGCGCGGACAACGGGCGGAACAAGATCGATGTGTATGTGAACAACGATCTGAACTCGACGGCGATGTTCGCGGCGTATCTGACGAACATGAACGCAAACCCGACGAACTATACGTTCCTGCACTTTCACGATCCGGACACAGCGGGGCACGCGAGCGGCTGGGGGAGCACGCCGTATCTGGACGCGGTGAAGGCAGTGGATGCGAAGCTGGGGCAGATGTTCGCCCAGATTGCGGGGAACGCGCTGATGAACGGGAACACGACGATCATCCTGAGCGCCGACCACGGGGGGACGGGGACGGGCCACTCGACCCAGACGGACGCAAACAACTACGTGATCGAGATGATGCTGTGGGGGCCGAATATCCCGGCAAATACGGATCTCTATACGCTCAATGGCGCGGCGACAACGAATCCAGGGGCGACAGGGCGGCCGGACTATGCGCTGGGGAGCGGGCAGCCGATACGGAACGGGGACGGGGGGAACTGCGCGTTGCGGCGACTGGGGCTGAGCGCGACGATTCCGGGGTCGAACATCAATAACCTGACAAATGCGTGCCAACTTGTGCCGCCCCCGGTGACCGCCCGATTCGCGGTGGTGGGGGATTTCGGGGCGAACAACAGCACCCCGGCGACGGACGTATCGAATCTGATCCGGGGCTGGAACGTGGACTTCGTGACGACGGTTGGGGACAACAACTACTGCACGGGGAACAGCGACGGGTTTGAGGAATTCGACCTGTGCATGGGGCGCTACTACTATGACTTCATGAAGCCCTACAGCGGGACGTATGGGGCTGGGGCGAGCGTGAACAAATTCTGGCCGGCGTTGGGGAACCACGACTGGGACGCGGGGATCAACGGGTGGTATGGGTTCATGACGCTGCCGAACAACGAGCGGTATTACGAGTTGGTGCGCGGGCCGGTGCACTTCTTCTTTGTGGACAGCGACACGCGGGAACCGGACGGGACGTCAGCGGCGTCGACCCAGGGGGTGTGGCTGCAGACGCGGCTGGCGGCCTCGACGTCGGCGTGGAAGGTGGTGGTATTCCATCATCCGCCGTATTCGTCGAGCAGCACGCATGGGAGCTCGGCCTGGATGCAATGGCCGTTCCAGGCGTGGGGGGCGACGGCGGTGTTGAACGGGCACGACCACACGTATGAGCGGATCGTGCAGAACGGGTTTCCGTATTTCGTGAACGGGCTGGGCGGGAACAGCATCTACAACTTTGGGACGCCGGTGAGCGGGAGCGTGCTGCGCTACAACGGCAACTACGGGGCGATGCTGGTGACGGCGGACAGCTGCCAGATGACGTATCAGTTCATCACCCGGCTGGGGGCGGTGATCGACACCTACACCCAGACCCAGGCTGCCTGCGCGACGCCCACTCCGACGCCGACCCGGACCGCAACAGCGAGCGGGCCGACGGCGACCCCGACGGCCACACCGACATCGACGAGCACGCCGTTGCCGAGCCAACAGGTCACCCTGGTGGGGCAGGGCAGCGTGTGGAAGTATCTGGACAACAACAGCGATCAAGGCACGGCCTGGCGAGCGGCGGGATTCAACGACAGCGGGTGGGCGAGTGGACTGGCGCCATTGGGGTATGACACCGCTTTCCTGGATCCGATCTCGACGACGGTGAGCTATGGCGGGAACGCCAGCGCCAAGTACATCACCACCTATTTCCGGAGGGTGTTTACGGTAGGAGATCCGGCAGCGATCACAAGTGCGACGCTGAACCTGAGGCGCGACGACGGCGCGGTGGTGTATCTGAACGGGACGGAGGTGGCGCGCAGCAACATGCCGACAGGGGCTGTGGTCAGAAGCACGTTGGCCGTAGCAGCATTGAGCGGAACGGACGAGACCACCTTCTTTCCATTCGCAATCCCCACAAATGGCTTTGTGGCAGGCAGCAACATCCTGGCCGTCGAGATTCACCAGGCGAACGTGACGAGCAGCGACCTGGCCTTTGATCTCAGCCTGATCACCAGTCAAACGATACCGTCCGCAACGGCGACCCCGACGAACACGCCCACCGGTACGCCGACGGCGACGCCAACCCGCACGCCGACAAACACGCCCGTGCCGCCGACGGCGACCCCGACCACACGCCCGTGCCGCCGACGGCGACCCCGACCAACACGCCCGTGCCGCCGACGGCGACCCCGACCAATACGCCGGTGCCGCCCACGGCGACCCCGACCAATACGCCCGTGCCGCCAACCGCGACACCGACGAACACGCCGGTGCCGCCGACCGCGACATCGACCAATACGCCGGTGCCGTCCGGCGTGCCGACCACGCTGCTCGCCGCGGGCAACGTGTGGAAATACCTCGATAACGGCACCGATCAGGGTACTGGCTGGCAGTCCCTCGGCTTCGGCGATGGCGGATGGGCCAGCGGGCCAGCGCCGCTTGGTTATGGCGATCCGGTGTCGACCACCGTAAGCTATGGGCCGGATACGAATAACAAATACATCACCACCTACTTCCGTCGGACATTCAATATCGGCAACCCTGCTGATTACAACACGCTGGCGCTTAGCCTTCGGCGCGATGACGGCGCAGTGGTTTACATCAACGGCGTCGAGGTAGCGCGCAGCAACATGCCAACCGGCGCGGTAGATTATTTGACCTTGGCGCCAGCCTTCGCAGCCGATGATGGCGTCACTTACTTCCCTTTCAGCGTGTCCAGTAGCGTGCTGGCGCCGGGGGATAACATCGTGGCGGTCGAGATTCACCAGAATCTTGGCACCAGCAGCGATTTGCGCTTTGATCTGGCCGTGACCGCGAACTACAGCGGGCCCACACCGACGCCGGTCCCGCCGACGGCGACCCCGACCAACACGCCCGTGCCGCCGACCGCCACCCCGACCAATACGCCGGTGCCGCCCACGGCCACCCCGACGAATACGCCGGTGCCGCCCACGGCCACCCCGACGAACACGCCCGTGCCGCCGACGGCCACCCCGACGAATACGCCCGTGCCGCCCACGGCCACCCCGACCAACACGCCCGTGCCGCCCACGGCCACCCCGACCGACACGCCCGTGCCGCCCACGGCGACCCCGACCAATACGCCGGTGCCGCCCACGGCCACCCCGACCGACACGCCCGTGCCGCCGACGGCAACGCCGACCGACACGCCCGTGCCGCCGACGGCGACCGCGACGAATACGCCGGTGCCGCCGACGGCAACCCCGACGAACACGCCCGTCCCGCCGACCGCCACCCCGACGAATACGCCGGTGCCGCCAACCGCCACCCCAACGAATACGCCGGTCCCGCCAACCGCGACCCCAACCAATACGCCGGTCCCGCCGACCGCGACCCCGACCAATACGCCGGTCCCGCCGACCGCGACCCCAACCAATACGCCGGTGCCGCCCACCGCCACCCCAACCAACACGCCGGCCGCCCACCGGACGCCCACGGCGACATCGACCCCAACAGCCACGCCCACCGGTTTGCCGGCGGGCTGGACAACCACGGATATCGGGGCCCGGGTGCTACGGGCTCTACCGCCTTCAACGGTTTGACCTGGACCATCAATGGGGGCGGCACCGACATCTGGGGCACAAACGACAAATTCCGCTACACCTATCAAACGGCCAGTGGCGATACGACAATCATCGCCCGCGTAACCAGCGTCCAGAACACCAACGCATGGGCCAAGGCTGGCGTGATGTTCCGGAACGGCACGGCGGCGAACGCCAAATTCGCGATGGTCATCGCGCGGCCGGATGGCCAGGTGGCCTTCCAGTGGCGGACAAGCACAGGCGGCAGCGCCAGCTGGACCGGCGCCCTGGCCGGTGGAACGACCAAACCGAAGTGGCTGAAGCTGACCCGCAGTGGGAACGTCTTCCGCGCTTACTACAGCACAGCGACGGGCACACCGACCAGTTGGACGCAGGTCGGAAACGGCGTGACGGTGACGATGGCGACGCCGAAGGTCGGGCTGGCGCTCACCTCACACAACAACAGCGTACTGTGCGCCGCCACCTTCACGAATGTCAGCGTGAGCAGTGGCGCGCTTCTGAAGTCCAGGCCCGATCTCTTTGCTCAGCTTTGGGGACTGCCTTGAATGTGACCCACTGAACGCACGGTCGCCGACTCGCCGGGAGGCCAGCCTGTTGGCGTCGATACTCCCAATGCGGGTCATCCGCGTTCTAATCGAGACTGAATGTCCGCCATCATCAGACCTGCAACAAAGGGCGCGCCGCCACGAAATGTGGCGGCGCCGGCTGGTCGTAGGCGTTCAATCGCCCTGGTTGTTGGAGCGCAGATCGTAGTGGGGGTGATCGGCGCGTTGCTGGTATTGCAGCCGGAGTTGGTGAAGACGGCGGCACCGCCGGTGTACGTGGTGCACATTTCGGTGGACGGGCTGAAGCCGCAGTATCTGCAGCAGTTGCTGGACGCGGGGCAGGCGCCGAACTTCGCGAAGTTGAAGGCGGAGGGGGCGTGGACGTTCAACGCCCGGACAGACTACGACTGGACGATCACGCTGCCAAACCACACGAGCATGCTGACCGGGCGGCCGGTGAACGATAAGTATTCGACGACGGGGACAGGCCACCGCTGGACGACGAACACGACCCCGCCGGCGGGGACGACCCTGCACGGGAACGCGGGCTATTACGTGGCGAGCGCGTTTGACGTGGCCCACGACAACGGATATTCGACGGGTCTGTATGCGAGCAAGGACAAGTTCGTGGTGTATCGGGACAGCTACGACGCGACGAACGGGGCGTTGGACGTAACGGGCGCGGACAACGGGCGGAACAAGATCGACGTGTATGTGAACTACGATCTGAATTCGACATCGATGTTCGCGGCGTATCTGACGAACATGAACGCGAACCCGACGAACTACACGTTCGTGCACTTCAACGATCCGGACACGGCGGGGCACGCGAGTAGCTGGGGGAGCACGCAGTATCTGGACGCAGTGAAGGCGGTAGACGGGAAGCTGGGGCAGATGTTTGCCCAGATCGCGGGGAGCGCGCTGATGAACGGGAACACGACGATCATCCTGAGCGCCGACCACGGGGGAACGGGGACGGGCCACTCGACGCAGTCGGACCCAGCCAACTACGTGATCGAGATGATGCTGTGGGGGCCGAATATCCCGGCAAATACGGATCTGTATACGCTCAACGGCGGGTTGACGACCGATCCCGGGGCGACAGGGCGGCCGGACTATGCGCTGGGGAGCGGGCAGCCGATACGGAACGGGGATGGTGGGAACTGCGCGTTGCGGCGATTGGGGCTGAGCGCGACGATTCCGGGGTCGAACAACATCAATGCAACCTGACGAACTGCGTGCCGGCGACTTGCGCCACCCGCGGCGACCGCCCGATTCGCGGTGGTGGGGGATTTCGGGGCGAACAACAGCACCCCGGCGACGGACGTATCGAACCTGATCCGCGGGTGGAACGTGGACTTCGTGACGACGGTTGGGGACAACAACTACTGCACGGGGAACAGCGACGGGTTTGAGGAGTTCGACCTGTGCATGGGGCGCTACTACTATGATTTCATGAAGCCCTACAGCGGGACGTATGGGGCTGGGGCGAGCGTGAACAAATTCTGGCCGGCGTTGGGGAACCACGACTGGGACGCGGGGATCAACGGATGGTATGGGTTCATGACCCTGCCGAACAACGAGCGGTATTACGAGCTGGTGCGGGGGCCGGTGCACTTCTTCTTTGTGGACAGCGACACCCGGGAACCGGATGGGACGTCGGCGGCGTCGACCCAGGGGGTGTGGCTGCAAACGCGGCTGGCGGCCTCGACGTCGGCGTGGAAGGTGGTGGTATTTCATCACCCGCCGTATTCGTCGAGCAGCACGCATGGGAGCTCGGCCTGGATGCAATGGCCGTTCCAGGCGTGGGGGGCGACGGCGGTGTTGAACGGCCACGACCACACGTATGAGCGGATCGTGCAGAACGGGTTTCCGTATTTCGTGAACGGGCTGGGCGGGCACAGCATCTACAACTTTGGGACGCCGGTGAGCGGGAGCGTGCTGCGCTACAACGGCAACTACGGGGCGATGCTGGTGACGGCGGACAGCTGCCAGATGACGTATCAGTTCATCACCCGGCTGGGGGCGGTGATCGACACCTACACCCAGACCCAGGCTGCCTGCGCGACGCCCACTCCGACGCCGACTCTGACACCGACGGCAACGCGGACCGCGACACCGACGGCAACGCGGACCGCGACCGTGACTCCGACACCGACGGCGACGCCCACCGCGATTTCGGCAGCGCCACCGGTTTACGTGGTGCACATTTCGGTGGACGGGCTGAAGCCGCAGCATCTGCAGCAGTTGCTGGACGCGGGGCAGGCGCCGAACTTCGCGAAGTTGAAGGCGGAGGGGGCGTGGACGTTCAACGCTCGGACGGACTACGACTGGACGATCACGCTGCCAAACCACACGAGCATGCTGACCGGGCGGCCGGTGAACGACAAGTATTCGACGGTGGGGACAGGCCACCGCTGGACGACGAACACGACCCCGCCGGCGGGGACGACGCTGCATGGGAACGCGGGCTACTACGTGGCGAGCGCGTTTGACGTGGCCCACGACAACGGGTATTCGACGGGTCTGTATGCGAGCAAGGACAAGTTCGTGGTGTATCGGGACAGCTACGACGCGACGAACGGGGCGTTGGACGTAACGGGCGCGGACAACGGGCGGAACAAGATCGATGTGTATGTGAACTACGATCTAAATTCGACCTCGATGTTCGCGGCGTATCTGGCGAACATGAACGCGAACCCGACGAACTATACGTTCGTGCACTTTCACGATCCGGACACGGCGGGGCACGCGAGCGGCTGGGGGAGCGCGCCGTATCTGGACGCGGTGAAGGCGGTGGATGCGAAGCTGGGGCAGATGTTCGCCCAGATTGCGGGGAACGCGCTGATGAACGGGAACACGACGATCATCCTGAGCGCCGACCACGGGGGAACGGGGACAGGCCACTCGACGGAGTCGGACGCAGCCAACTACGTGATCGAGATGATGCTGTGGGGGCCGAACATCCCGGCGAACACAAACATGTATGTGTTGAACGGCGGGTTGACGACCGATCCCGGGGCGACGGGGCGGCCGGACTACGCGCTGGGGAGCGGGCAGCCGATTCGAAACGGGGATGGTGGGAACTGCGCGTTGCGGCGATTGGGGCTGAGCGCGACGATTCCGGGGTCAAGCATCAACAACTTGACGAATGTGTGCGAGCTGGTGGCGCTGCCCGCGACGCCAACCCCGACTCCGACCGCGACGGCGACCGCGACTTCGACACGGGGGGCGCCAGGGCCCGGGCCGGGGCGCGGCCCCTCCCGGCCCGACGGCGACCGCGACCGCAACTGCGAGTGGTCCAACGTCGACCCCGACGGCCACACCGACGTCGACGAGCACGCCGCTGCCGAGTCAACAGGTCACGCTGGTGGGGCAGGGGAGCGTGTGGAAGTATCTGGACAACAACAGCGATCAAGGCACGGCCTGGCGAGCGGCGGGATTCAACGACAGCGGGTGGGCGAGCGGGCTGGCGCCGTTGGGGTATGACACGGCCTTTCTCGACCCGATCTCGACGACGGTGAGCTATGGCGGGAACGCCAGCGCCAAGTACATCACGACCTATTTCCGGAGGGTGTTTGCGGTGGGAGATCCGGGGGCGATCACCAGCGCGACCCTGAACCTGCGGCGCGACGACGGCGCAGTGGTGTATCTAAACGGGACGGAGGTGGCGCGCAGCAACATGCCGGCTGGGGCTGTGGTCACAAGCACGTTTGCCCTCGTCGTGGTTGGCGGAGCGGACGAAACGACCTTCTTTCCATTCGCGATTCCGACGAATGCCTTTGTGGCGGGCAGCAACATTCTGGCCGTGGAGATTCACCAGGCGAACCTGACGAGCAGCGATCTGGCCTTTGATCTGAGCCTGATCACGACGCAGACGGTATCGCCGGCAACGGCGACTCCGACGAATACGCCCACCGGTACGCCGACGGCCACCCCGACGGATACGCCCACGGCCACCCCGACGGATACGCCCACGGCCACCCCGACGGATACGCCCACGGCCACCCCGACGGATACGCCCACGGCCACCCCGACGGATACGCCCACGGCCACCCCGACGGATACGCCCACGGCCACCCCGACGGATACGCCCACGGCAACCCCGACGATACGCCCACGGCCACGCCGACGGATACGCCGACGGCCACGCCGACGGATACGCCCACGGCCACCCCGACGACACGCCCCGGCCACCCCGACCGACACGCCCACGCACCCACCGGCACGCCGACGAACACGCCCACGAACACGCCCACGGCGACGCCGACGGCCACCCCGACCGACACGCCCACGGCCACGCCGACCGACACGCCCACGGCCACGCCGACGGCCACGCCGACCGACACGCCCACGGCGACGCCGACCGACACGCCCACGGCGACGCCCACGGCCACCCCGACCGACACGCCCACGGCCACGCCGACCGACACCGATACGCCGACCGACACGCCCACGGCGACGCCGACGGCCACCCCGACGAATACGCCCACGGCCACGCCGACCGACACGCCCACGGCGACGCCGACGGCCACGCCCACCGACACGCCCACGGCCACGCCCACGGCCACCCCGACGAATACGCCCACGGCCACGCCGACGGACACGCCCACGGCCACCCCGACGGACACGCCCACGGCGACGCCGACGGACACGCCCACGGCCACGCCGACCGACACGCCCACGGCCACGCCGACCGACACGCCCACGGCGACGCCGACCGACACGCCCACGGCCACGCCGACCGACACGCCCACGGCCACGCCGACCGACACGCCCACGGCCACCCCGACCGACACGCCCACGGCGACGCCGACCGACACGCCCACGGCCACGCCGACGGACACGCCCACGGCCACGCCGACGGACACGCCCAGGCCAGCCACCGACACGCCCACGCCACGCCGACGGCCACGCCACGGACACCCACGCCACCCGACGACACGCCCACCCGCACCCCACGTCGACTCCGACGCCGGAGGCACTGCCCGATCAGTTCGAGCCGAACGACACCCCAGGGCAGGCCTATCCTTGCTTGCTCGATCAACCCGTCGCGTTGACCCTGCACTTCCCGGCCGATGAAGATTGGTGCGTGTTCACCAGCCAGGCCGGTGTGTGGTACGTCATCGAGACGTCCCAGCTGTCGCCCGAAATCGACACGCTGCTGTCGCTGTTTGCCGCAGACGGGACCACCCTGCTGGCCGAGGATGACAACGGCGGCGGAGGCGCGGCTTCGCGCATCCTGCGCGCGTTGCCAAACGGTTCGCACTATGTTCGGGTGCGGGGCGTCGGCGCGGGCCGCCTATCGCCGCGAGTTGCAAATATTTCTCTTGTCGGCTATACTCTTGGAATCCGGGGGGCGACCGCGCCCCATTCTGCATTCTTACCCGTTGCGCAACGGCCGGGGCCCTGAATCGTTTAATCTACTTCTTGATTGAAGTCTGTTCTTTTGATTTGTTGGAGAGGGAAAACAATGTTCACACGCAAACCGCATCACCCGGCCACGATTGAGCGCGTTGCTCGCCTGACCGCCGCGCTGCTCCTGTCGCTGTCCTCGATGGCGCCGGCGATTCGGCCGGTCGCAATTGGCGCCATCGCGGGTGCTGCTGTGGGCGCTGTGATGGCATTCCGCCCGCCATTGCTGGACCCCCTGCTTGGCGCGCCGAAGAGCGCATTTGCTTTTGACCCCAACTTGCCGCCCGGCGCGCGCCAGGCCGACTACTGCTATGGCCTGAACGACAACGGGAACATTGTGGTGGTGTTCAATCGGATTACCGCGACCCTCGCGAACCCCGGAATCGCGTATACCGCCACGCTGGATGGGCTGGACTCCGGGACTAATGAAGGTAGTACCTTCGATCCGGCGACCGGCATCTTTTACGTCCTGGATCAAAACACCAGTCCTGATCGGTTAGTCGAAGTCAGCCTTCTGCCGGGTGGTTTCATCACGGTGACTGAGATTGGGACCGGGGGTCTGACGACTCCCACGACTCCCGCAGCCCAGCCTGGGATTGGCATTGGCCTCACGGGAAATGAGGGCGCCGGCACGAACCGTGTAACAGGTATCACGATTGACCCCGCAAACGGGCAGATGTATGGCATTACCTCTGACCGCTATTTGTTCAAGATCAACAAGGCGACTGGAAAGGTCGTTCCCCTGGGGATGAATGGTGGAACGGTCGACTGGGTACGGATCGACCTAACCGCCGGTGGTGTCTTCGGCAGCAACGGCGAGATCGAGGACCTCGCCTTCGACCCGACAACCGGCCGACTGTATATTGTTCTGGAGGACCCCGAAGGTTCGCAGTTTGGGTATGTCCAGGAAATCAATCCCAATACGGGTGCGCTGATCGGCTCCAGGCTCGGTCCGATCGGTGATGCCGGTGATGGCAGCCCTGGGCAGCCCGGCCCAAACACAGGGAATGAAGAAGCGGAGACGGAAGGAATGACGTTTGCCGGCGATGGCACCCTCTATATCTCTTTGGGTGACAACGGTATCGCCGCCAACGATGGACGTATCATTCGGATCACCCGCACAGCCGGCAGCCCGTTAACTGACGCTCAAATTGAGAACGGCCAGTTACTCACGACGCTTCCGCAATACACGGATCTCGAGAATCCCGCCAATCAGAGCAAAGACTACGAGTCCATCTCGTGTAACTCGGGTGGAACCGTAGTTCTCGCCCTCAACAAGACCCATTCGCCGGCGAGTCCGACGTTTGGTCAGCAGATCACCTTCACGGTGCAGGTCACCAACACCGGCGATTTCACTTCATCGGCGCAAATAGTGGACAACGTGCCGCCCCAGATCGCGGTCTCAGCGTGGTCCTGCGCGATCCGGCCAACGGGTGTGTGTACACCCGCCTCTGGCGCCACGAACGCAATTGCTGTTGCAGGGCTTATTCCGCCCATTTCCGGCACGCTTACATTGCTGATCACGGGAACGGTTGTGTCTATCGCTGCCCCGGTCATTACCAATACGGCGACGGTTACCGAGACGGTCTACCCGGAGGATCCGTTCGACAACACGGATTCCGATCCGGTGCCACTGGCGCGTGACTTTGGTGACGCGAGCGGGACAAACTATCCAACCCTGGCCACGGAAAACGGCGCGCAGCACGTGATCTCGCCGACGTTTTTCATGGGTGCCCTCATTGATGCTGAACTGGGCACGCTCGAGAACCCAATCGCCACCGCCGATGATGCAAACAACCTCGACGACGAGGACGGCGTGACCTTTGGCACGCTGACTCGTGGCGCGAATGGCACGGTTGACATTGTTGTCGCCGGCGGCAGCGGGTTTATCAACTTGTGGATTGACCTGAACGGGGACGGCGACTGGAGCGATCCCGGCGAACAACTGCTTACGAATCAGGCCGTCGTCGCGGGCGTTAACAACTTGAATGTGACGATCCCGCCCGGTGCGACTGCCGGCCTGACGTCTGCGCGTGTGCGCTTGACGTCGGCATCGGTCGTTGGCCCCAGCCCGGCGGGCCTGCTGCCGGATGGCGAGGTCGAAGACTATCAGGTGACGATCTTGAATGCGGCGACGAATACCCCGACCAACACGCCAACCGCGTCGCCGACTAACACGCCGACTGCGACACGCACGCCGACGAATACCCCGACCAACACGCCGACCGCGTCGCCGACAAACACGCCGACTGCGACACGCACGCCGACGAACACCCCAACCAACACCCCGACTAACACCGTCCGCCGACGCCACCCGACGCCGACGCCAACGAACTCACCCACCAACACGCCAACGCCGACCAACACCCCAACCAACACGCCAACGGCAACGGCAGTTCCGCCGACTGACACACCGACGCCGACGCCAACGAACTCACCCACCAACACGCCGACACCGACCAATACGGCGACGAACACGCCAACGCCGACGAGTACGCCGACCAGCACACCGACCAGCACACCCATCCCGCTGAACAGCTCGATTGGTGGGCTCGTCTATGTCGACACCTTCGCCCAAAATGACGGGGCCTACAACGTCGGCGAGCCGCCGGTTGCGGGCGTGCTCATCACCTTGACGGGAGTGACCGTCGGCGGAGCGCCCGTGCTTCTGACGACCAACACGGACGCCAGTGGCTACTACACCTTCACCGGGCTGGCCCCGGGGATCTATACCGTGACCGAGCAGCAGCCATCGCAGTGGGTGGATGACCTCGACACGCTCGGAAGCTCCGGCGGCACCTTGGGTAACGATGTGATCGGTGGGATTGCCTTGCCACCGAACACCCCGGCCACCGGTTACGACTTCGGCGAGCAGGGCGTCACCATCGGCGACCTGGCCTGGGCCGACTTGAACGGCAATGGCCAGCAAGACGGTGGCGGCGAGACCGGTATTTCTGGCGTGCAGGTGACGCTGAATACCGAGGGTGGCGCGCCGGGGAACACGTCGACGGATGGAAGCGGCACGTACACCTTCACCGATGTGCCGATCAATACCGCCTTTACGCTCACATTTGGGTTGCCTTCGGGCTACGCCCGGACGGCCCAGGACACCGGTCCGGATGGGACAGACAGCGATCCCGCGCCCGCGACGGGCATCGCAACGGTTCCGGGCGGCGTAACGGCCGATACCCTGACCTTTGACGCTGGCTACTTCCAGCCGGCCAGCATCGGCGGCATTGTGTATGTGGATCAAACCGCCACGGACAATGGCGCCTACGACAACGGCGAGCCGCTGGTCGCGGGCGTTCAAATCACGCTGACGGGTTTCTCGCCGATCAGCGGAACATTCACCCTGACCACCCTGACAGGGCCCAACGGTGAATACCTCTTCAGTAACCTGCCGCCCGGCACCTATACGGTGACCGAGCAGCAACCGCCGCAGTGGCGCGATGACCTTGACACGGTCGGCAGCTCCGGCGGCACGTTGAACGACGACGTCATCGGCGGGATCACGCTCGCCAGCGGCGCAACCGCGACGGGCTACAACTTTGGCGAGCAAGGCGTCGCCCTGGGCGATCTGGTGTGGAGCGACCTCAACGCAAACGGGATCCAGGACGGAGGCGCCGAGGTTGGCCTTCCCGGCGTCACGGTGACGCTCCAGACACCGGCAGGGATCTTCAACACCCAGACCGATGCCAGTGGGCTTTATACCTTCACGGATGTGCCGGTTGGGACCGTGATCACGTTGACGTTCTCGACCTTGCCCGGTTACGTGCGCTCGCCCCAGGATCAGACGGGCGATGCGCTGGACAGCGACCCGAATCCTGCCACCGGAGTGGTCACCACGGTCCTACCAGTACTAGACGATACGATGTTCTATCGGGAGTACGACCAGGGCTTGTACCAGCTTCTGAGTTTGGGCGACCGGGTGTGGAACGATCTGAACGCAAACGGGCAGCAGGATCCGGGCGAGCCGGGGATCCCGGGCGTGACGGTGACGCTGCAGACGCCGGCGGGGCTGCTGACGACGCAGACGGACGCGAACGGGATCTACACGTTCACGGGCCTGATACCGAACACTCCTTACACCGTGACGTTCACGCCAGCGGGCGGCTACAACGGGACGCCGATGTGACGACGACCGGGCCGGACGGGACGTACAGCTTCCCGTCGGTGCCGCCGGGCGTGTACACGGTGACGGAGCAGCAGCCGCCTGAGTGGCTGGACAACGTTGACTACCCGGGCAGCGCGGGCGGGAGCGCCACGCCGCCGGACAGCATCGTCAACGTTGTGCTGCAAAGCGGCGCGAATGCGACGGGCTACAACTTCACCGAGCGGGGGGTGACCCTGGGCGACTACGTGTGGTTCGACGCGGACCACGACGGGAATCAGGACGACCTGCAGAGCAACCTCGGCGGCGTCACGGTGACGCTGCAGACTCCGAGCGGAACGGAGACGTTCGTGACCGGCCCGAGCGGGGCCTACTCGTTCACGAACCTGCAAGTGAATACGCCCTACACGCTGAGTTTCACGGCTCCGGCGGGCTACTCGGTGACGATCCGGGACAGCGGCGTGGCCGGGGACGCCCTGGACAGCGACATTGATCCATCCGGGCAAGTGAGCGTGATTCTGACGGGCAACAACAACACGGTGGATGCCGGGTTCTGGCAACCGGCCAGCGTGAGCGGATCGGTGTATGTCGATGCGAACAACGACGGCGCGCGGCAAGGCAACGAATACCCGCTTGCTGGGGTGGTCGTGACCCTGACGGGCCAAACGGCCAATCAGGTCAGCGTGGTGTATACAACCACGACGGACTCGAACGGCAATTACACCTTCATCAACCTCGATCCGGGGACCTACAACCTGCTTGAGCAGCAGCCGGGGCAGTGGCTGGACGGCCGGGATACGCCAGGGACGGCGCTCGGAACGGCGAGCCCGAATGATGTGATCCAGAACATCCAGCTCGCGCCGGGCACAAACGCGACGGGTTACCTGTTCGGGGAACAGGGCGTGCGGATCGGGGACCGGGTGTGGGAGGACTGGAACCACAACGGGCAGCAGGATCCGGGCGAGCCGGCGATTGCGGGTGTCACGGTGACGCTCCAGACGATCACCGGCACGCTGACGACCTACACGGACGCGAGCGGGTTGTATACGTTCACCGATCAGCCGATCAACACGGCCTTGACGGTGACGTTCAGCCAGCCGGCGGGGTATGCGCCGACGCTGCAGAACGTTGGGAGCGATACGACCGACAGCGACGCGGATGGGCTGACCGGGATTGTGGTCATCAATGTGACGACGAACACGCTGACGGTGGACGCGGGTTACTGGCGCCCGGCGACGCTGGGCGACCAGGCCTGGGTGGACGGGAACGGGAACGGGCAGCAGGATCCGGGCGAACCGGGTCTGGCCGGGGTGACGGTGACGTTGCGGACGCTGACCGGGACGCTGACGACGGTGACGGACGCGGGCGGGTACTACACGTTCACGGACCTGATCACGGGGACGTACCTGGTGACGTTCACGGCGCCGGCGGGCTACGGCGGATCGCCCCAGGATATTGGGAGCGACCTGACGGACAGCGATCCGAGCCCGGTGACGGGTGCGGCGACGGTGGCGGTGTATCCGGGTGACGTGATCACGACGACGGATGCGGGGTTCTGGCAGCCGTCGACGATCAGCGGGACGGTCTGGGCGGACTTCAACAACAACGGGGTGCTGGAGCCGGGCGAGCTGCCGATTCCGGGCACGACGATCACCCTGACGGGTGTGTCGCCGGTGAGCGGGACGGTAACCTTGGTAACGGTGACCGGACCAGACGGGACGTATGTGTTCCCATTGCTGCCGCCGGGTGTGTACACGGTGACGGAGCAGCAGCCGGGGAACTGGGTTGACAACACGGACTACCCGGGCAACTCGGGCGGGACGGTGACGCCGCCAGACAGCGTGGTGAACGTTGTGCTGACGAGCGGGACGACGGCAATGGGGGTCGACTTCACCGAGCGCGGGGTGACGGTGGGCGACTTGGTGTGGGAAGACCTGAACCACGACGGGGTGCAGGATCCGGGCGAGCCGGGGATCGCGGGCGCGACGGTCACACTCCAGACCATCACGGGGACGCTGACGACGGTGACGGACGCGAACGGGATCTACACGTTCACGAACCTGCCGGTGAATACGGCGCTGACGGTGACGTTCACGGCCCCGGCGGGCTACACGGGGACGTTGCAGGACGTCGGCAGCGACGCGAGCGACAGCGACCCGGACGCGCTGACGGGGATCGTGGTGATTAGCGTGGCGACGGACACGAACACGGTGGACGCCGGGTTCTGGCGGCCGGCGTCGCTGGGCGACCGTGCCTGGGTGGACGTGAACGGGAACGGGGTGCAGGATCCGGGCGAGCCGGGTCTGGCGGGCGTGACGGTCACACTGCAGACCCCGACCGGGACGCTGCAGACGGTGACGGACGGGAACGGGAACTACACGTTCACGGGCCTGATCAGCGCGACGTATATCGTGACGTTCAGCCCGGCCCCGGGCTACTCCGGTTCGCCGGCAGACATCGGGAATGACGCGACGGACAGCGATCCGAGCCCGGTGACGGGCGTGGTGAGCGTGCCAATCTTCCCGGGTGTGGTGAACACGACGACGGACGCGGGCTTCTGGCAGCCGTCGACGCTGAGCGGGACGGTCTACGTCGACTTCAACAACAACGGGGTCCTGGATCCGGGCGAGCCGCCGGTGCCCGGGACGATCGTGACGCTGACTGGCGTGTCGCCGGTGAGCGGCGTGGTAACGCTGGTGACGGTGACGGGACCGGACGGGAGCTACGTCTTCCCGATGCTGCCGCCGGGCGTGTATACGTTGACGGAGCAGCAGCCGGCGGAGTGGCTCGATAACGCGGACTACCCGGGCAACGCGGGCGGGATCGTCGGCAACGACGTGATCGGCTCAATCGTGCTGACGAGCGGTACGACGGCGACGGGCTACGACTTCACCGAGCAGGGCGCGACTGTGGGCGACTATGTGTGGTTCGACGCGGACCATGATGGGAGCCAGGACGACTCGGAGACGGGTCTGGCGGGCGTGACGGTGACGCTGCAGACGCCGACTGGGCCGCTGACCTTTGTGACCGGCGCGACGGGTGCGTACTCGTTTACGAATCTGCAGATCAATACGCCCTACACCCTGACGTTCACGGCCCCGGTGAACTACTCGACGACGGTTCCGAACAACCCGACCCCAGGCGACCTGCGGGACAGCGACATCGATCCGGCGGGCCAGGTGAGCGTAATCCTGACCACGAGCGTGAATCCGACCGTGGATGCAGGGTTCTGGCAGCCGTCGAGCGTGGCAGGGTCGGTGTATGTGGATGCAAACAACAACGGAGCGCGGGCTCCGGGCGAGTATGGCATCCCGGGCGTAATCGTGACCCTGACCGGGCAGACGACCAACGGGCTGTTTGTGCTGATCACGACGACGACAGACGCGAGCGGCTACTACACGTTCACGAACCTCGACCCAGGGACCTACAACCTGGCCGAGCAGCAGCCCGGCCAGTGGTTGGACGGGATTGACACGGCCGGCAGCCAGTTCGGGAATACGACGATCAACGACGTGATCCAGGGCTTCCAGCTGCCGCCGGGGACGAATGCGACCGGTTACCTGTTCGGGGAACAGGGCGTGCGGATCGGCGACCTGGTGTGGGAAGACCTGAACCACAACGGACAGCAGGATCCGGGCGAGCCGGGGACCCAGGGCGTAACGGTAACGTTGCAAACGATCACCGGGACGCTGACGACGTATACGGATGCGACGGGTGCGTATACGTTCACTGATCAGCCGATCAACACGGCCTTGACTGTGACGTTTAGCCCGGCCGCGACTTACGTCGGAACGCTGCAGGACGTGTTGACGGATACGACCGACAGCGACGCGGATCCATTGACCGGGATCGTGGCGGTGATTCTGACGACGAACACGAACACAGTCGACGCCGGGTTCTGGCGGCCGATGACGCTGGGCAGCCAGGTCTGGCTGGACGTCAACAACAACGGCGTGCTGGACGCGGGCGAAGTCGGCGTCAACGGGGTTGTCGTTGAGCTGTATCGCGACAGCAACGGCAGCGGTGTCTACGAGCCCGGCATCGACGGGCTGGTGGCCACATCGACAACCGTTAATGGCGGCTTCTACAGCTTCACAGAACTGAGCTACGCGGGCTACTTTGTCGTGTTGCCGAGCGCCAACTTCACAGGCGGCGCGGCGCTTGTCAACTACCAGAACAGCACGGCGACCGTTGGCGGCAACACTGATCTGGACAACCTTGACCACGGCTACGTGAGTGGCGTCCTTGGGTCGGGCGGGATTGTCGCGAGCAGCATCGTGACGCTTACGCCCGGGATGGAGCCGGGAGCGGGGGTGGACGGAGACGGAACGACCGGAAACCTGACCGTTGACTTCGGCTTCTACCAGTTGACGCTGGCCTCGCAGTTGTGGCAGGACAACAACAACAACGGCCAGGTGAATCCGGGCGAGCCGGGTCTGGCGGGGGTGACCGTGGTCTTGCTGATGGGCGGATCGCCGGTCGCGACGACGACGACGGATGCGAGCGGGAATTACACCTTTACCGGGCTGATGAGCGGCACGTATCAGGTGGCGGTGACGCCGCCGCCGGGCTACGTGAGCACGATTCCGACCACGCTGAACCCGAACGGGAATGTGGACGGAGATGACAACGGCCTGACGCCGACGGTGGCGGGGGGGCCAATCGTGAGCAACCCGATTGATCTGACGCCTGGGAATGAGCCGGTGGTGGTGACCAGCACCGGGACGACGGTGAACACGACCCTGGACTTTGGGCTGTGGCAGCCGTCGCAGATCGGGGACCGGGTCTGGTATGACGTGAACGGGAACGGCACGCAGGATCCGGGCGAGACCGGGTTTGCGGGAGTGACCGTGACGTTGTTCATCAGCACGCCGGTGGGCTGGCAGCAGACCGCGGTGTCGGTGACGAACGGGACGGGGCTGTACACGTTCACGAATCTGATCAGCGGGACGTACTACGCCTCGTTCACGATTCCGAGCGGCTACAGCTTCACGGTTCCGAACGTGGGGAACCCGGCGACGGACAGCAACGCGATCCCGGTGGGCGGCAACCCGCGGGTGGGGACCACGCCGCCGCTGGTGATTCCGGCGGGCCTGATCACGAACACGGTGGACGCGGGGGTGTGGACGCCGGTGACGCTGTTGTCGCTCTACAAGTCGGGGGTGAGCAACTACGGCGGTGGGCCGCCGACGGTGACTCAGTACAGCCGGATCACCTACACCCTGGTGTTGACCAACGTGGGACCGTATGTTTCGCATGACGCGCGGATCACGGACGTTTTGCCGGCAGGCACGAGCTACGTGGCCGGGAGCGCGACGACGATGAACGGCGCGCCCGTCATCGGGCCGGATCCGTTGGTCTGGCTGGTCGGCGATCTGCCGGTGGGCGGCGTGTTCACGGCGACGTTCGCCGTAACCGTCGATATCCTGTCGGGGATGATCACCAACGTGGCCACGGCGGGGAACCAGTGGGGGCCGCCGATCTCGTCGACTGTCAGCTATGTGGTGGTCCCGCCGACATCGATCCAGTTGGTGAGTATGCGCGCGACGCGGACAGGCCAGACAGTGGCGGTGACCTGGCAGACGGCCAATGAGGTGAACACGCTGGGTTACCGGATCTACCGGTCGACGAGCGGGACGCGGGTGGATGCGACCCTGGTCAGCGGCGGCGTGATTGCGGCGACGGGGGCGGGCACCGGGGCGAGCTACGCGTGGGTAGACGCCAACGCGCCAAGCGGGGCGAGCTACTACTGGCTCGAGGAAGTCGAGACGAACGGCGCGGTGACGGAATACGGCCCGGCGAGCGTGGGCGGGCTGGTTCGGAACTACCTGCCGAACGTCGCGCGGTAGGCGCGAACACCTGACCGCGGTCAGCAGACCGCGGACCACTGATACTTATCAGTGGTCCGCGGTCTGCTGTTGTGTTTTTCGGTGTGCCCGCGTTGTAGGCGCAGCCTTCAGGCTGCGCCAGTGTGTGCGCGGGCGCAAGTGCTGCTTCATCGACGCGCGGGCTTTGGCTCGCGCATGAGAATCCACGGGGGTGCACGGCGCAGCTTGTAGCGCAGCCTTCAGGCTGCGCCAGTGTGTGCGCGGGCGCAAGTGCTGCTTCATCGACGCGCGGGCTTTGGCTCGCGCATGAGAATCCACGGGGGTGCACGGCGCGGCTTGTAGCGCAGCCTGAAGGCTGCGCCTACACGTTGCGCCACGCGCTAAGGATCACCGACAAAGCCGACTTCTTCTTTAGCCCAACGGGCGCAGGCATTTGCCTGCGCCCGTTGCGTTTTCGGGCGGCCGTTCGAAAGGGGGTTTCGCAACCGGCCGGCAAGATGCCGCACAGGCTAATGCGGGTGTCGTCGCCGCGCTTGGGAACACAACCGGCGGCAGCAACACCTGGCTGGACGCAGGCGCCCTGGCCATGGGGACGCTCAACTACTGGCTGCTGGAGATCGACCTTACCGGAGGCGTGACCGAGTACGGTCCGGTTCTCGTGGGCGGAACGGCGGGGTTCTCCGCGTTCATCCCCTCTATCGCGCGCTAGCGGGCATTCCCCCAAAATGACCGCTGACCGCTGACCGATGCCACCGGATGGGCGAAAGCTCGTCCAGCGGTGGTTTTCGATCCGACCGGTGAGATACCTTGAATCACCCCTGCTGATTATGTTATGCCTCTTCCTAGATTACATATCTAGGAAATTATCAATGCTATACTCTATATGTGATCTTGGCCCCGCGCATTGGAAGTAACAATGGCGCACCCCTGGGTGGAGCAGGATCGTGTTCGGTCAGGTTAGTCGCCGCAGCAATGTGGTCAGACGTGGAAGTTCGGGGGAATATGACGCAACGGATCACGGCTCGCAGGAGTTTCGCTAGATACGCAATTGTGGCGCTTCAGTGCGTGGTTGCGCTTGGCGCGGCATCAACGGGCACGCTCAAACTGCAGGGACTCACCGCGATGGTGGGCGATCCTCAATCTGCGGCTGCCCTCAGCTGCAACGGCCAGACGATATCGGCGCTGTCACTGTATGACGAGGATCTTGGCGTTCCGATTGCGGGCTATGACCCAATTCCAAACGGCGCGGTGATTCCTCAGTCGGCGCTTCCGGCCAACTGGAACTTGATCGCCAGCGTGAACCTCGCGCAGGCGGGTGGCACCAGTGTGAAGTTCGATGTCACCAAGAATGGTGTCGCGGACGCAAGCAGCCCGGTCACCGAGAACGTAGTTCCTTATGGCTATCCGACGGATGCGTCGCCCTGGAACGCTGGTATCGGCAGTTACTCTGTAACCGCGCGTGATTACAGCGATCAAAATGCGACCGGTACGCTGTGCAATACAAGGACGGTTGGGTTCTCGATCGTCGCGCCAACTCCGACACCAACACCCGCTCCATGGTCGTGCGTGGCCAATCTTCTGCTCAATGCAAGTTTTGAGCTGAACACAGGATCACCTCCCCTCAACTGGACGGGTGGCACGGCCGGCCCCATCGGTGTTCCCGTGCCTGCCGGCGTCAATGCCGGATACGTGAGCGGAAGCGGCACCCTGTTTCAAAATGTGCCGGTCACGCCCGGCAACAGCTACGCGGTGACGTTTTACTCGGGTTCGCACAATCCCCTCAGCCAGACTGTGCGGATTCAGTACTACACTTCAGCCAACGTTGCAATTGGCGCAGCATCGACCCACACGATCACGGTCGACCTCGAAGCGCAGAACGGGATGGGCGGGCCCTATCTTTTGGGGCTTGGGCCGGCGCCCTCGAATGCCAGCTACTTGCGATTGTCTGTTTCCGCCAATGGCACTGACTACGCCAAGGTTGACGCGGCGTGTTTGCGGCAGACCACTCCGCCGACAGCGACGCCAACGCCGACCCGCACGCCGACGAACACAGGCACGAACACGCCGACTGTGACGCCCACGGCGACCAATACCCCCACCCGTACGCCGTCCGCCACCGCGACGAACACCGCGACGAACACGCCGTCCGTGACGCCCACGGCGACCAATACCCCCACCCGTACGCCGTCCGTGACACCGACGAATACAGGGACGAACACGCCGACTGTGACGCCCACGGCGACCAACACCCCCACCCGTACGCCGTCCGTGACACCGACGAATACAGGGACGAACACGCCGACTGTGACGCCCACGGCGACCAATACCCCCACCCGTACGCCGTCCGTGACACCGACGAATACAGGGACGAACACGCCGACTGTGACGCCCACGGCGACGAACACGCCGACGGAAACGCCGACCGTGACGCCGACAGACACAGCCACGAACACGCCAACTGCGACGCCCACGGCGACCAACACGCCAACGGAAACGCCGACAGACACAGCCACGAACACGCCAACTGCGACGCCCACGGCGACCAACACGCCAACGGAAACGCCGACCGTGACGCCGACAGACACAGCCACGAACACGCCAACTGCGACGCCCACGGCGACCAACACGCCAACGGAAACGCCGACCGTGACGCCGACAGACACAGCCACGAACACGCCGACTGCGACGCCCACGGCGACCACCGCGCCAACGGAAGCGCCAACCGTAACGAGGACAGACACGGCGACGACCACGCCGACAGTGACGCCCACGGCGACCAACACGCCAACGGAAACGCCGACCGTAACGCCGACAGATACAGCGACGAACACGCCGACCGTAACGCCGACAGATACAGCGACGAACACGCCGACTGTGACGCCCACGGCGTCCAACACGCCGATGGCCACGCCGACGGTGACCCCGACAACCACGCCAATGGACTGGCAGATCGAGGCCTCCAAGAGTTCCGTGCCTGGTCAGGGGAGTATCGTTGCCAGCGGCGATCTGATTACATACACAATTTGGGTGACCAACGTGGGCAACATCCCTGCAAACAACGTTCTGATTTCGGATAGCGTCCCTTCTGGGACTACCTATGTCGGCGGTTCGGCGGTGCCCGGGCTTGTGCAGGGCCCCAATCCGCTGGTCTGGACGCTGCCGACGGTCTTGCCGGGTGCGCAGTATTCGGTCAGCTTCACCGTTTGGGTCACGGGCGTGACCGGGCAGGGTGTAATCCGCAACGTGGCGTACGTGGGCAACAACCCAGTTACTGAGACCAACGAGATCATTCACGTGTTTGCGCCCACGGCGATCCACCTGGTGAGCCTGCGGGCCGCGCGGGCGTCAGACGGCGTGGCGGTAACGTGGCAGACGGGCCTGGAGCAGGAGACGCTAGGGTTCCGTCTGTATCGCTCAAAAACTGCGTCGCGCCAGGACGCCGCGCTGGCCACTCAGGGCGTCATCGCCGCGCTTGGGAACACAACCGGCGGCAGCTACACCTGGCTGGACGCAGGCGCCCCGGCCATGGGGACGCTCTACTACTGGCTGCAGGAGATCGACCTTACCGGAGGCGTGACCGAGTACGGCCCGGTTCTCGCGGGTGGAACGCCGGGGTTCTCCGCGTTCATCCCCTTTATCGCGCGCTAGCGGGCATTCCCCCCAAATGACCGCTGACCGATGCTGCTGGACGGGCGAAAGCTCGTCCAGCAGTGTTTTTCGGCCCGCTCGCGCGTGGAAACGCGTACCAGGCATGTCCTGAGGCGCTTCCGCCTGGCTTCGCCGCGGCACAGCGCCGCAAATTTGCTCAGCCGCAGCCGCAGCCGCAGCCGCTCACCGCGCCGGCGCCCGACGGAGCAGATAGATCCGCGGGAAGATGCCGTTCAGGCTGATGCGGCGTTCCTCGATCAATTCCCAGCCGGGGTTGCGGGCCAGGCTGTCCGCCATCAGGCGGGCCTCGTGGCTGATGACGCACAGGCGCGCACCCGGCGCCGCAATCCGGGCGGCGTCGGCCAGCGCGGCGGGATACAGGGCCAGATTCGCCGCGTGGCTGCCCACCTGCTGGCCAAATGGGAGATCGGCGCACAACGCTGTGATGCTGCCATCAGGCAATGGCGCCTCCCGCGCGTCGGCCTGAATCAGTTCAACCCGGGCGGCCAGCCCGCTCCCGGCCGCCCGCAGGTTGGCCCGGCACAGGGCGAGCGCCGCGGGCGCGTTGTCCAGACCGATCAGGCGGGCGGCCGGGCCATGGGCCGCGCGCTCGATCAACAGGCTGCCCGAACCGCAGCACAGGTTGACAAACACGTCGCGCCCCGTAGGCTGGAGCAGGCGCGTCATCGCCGACGCGACGGCGGCGTTGAGCGCCCCGGGATAGTTCTGCACGCGCCAGGGCCGGGTCGCCAACGGCCAGGTGTCAGCCGTACCAGCGTCTCCCAGCCACCCTCCCGGTCGGGCCGCAGACGGACCAGCAGGTCGCCCTCGTTCTCGTCGGGCTCGAGCCCGGTCCGCTCCGCAAGGGCTGCGAGCAGGCGCCGCATGACGGCGCTTTCAGCGCCGGCGGCGGCGATGTGGATCGTTCGGAATGCGCCTGCCGGCCACTCCCGCAGGGCGGCGTCGATTTGCGCGCCGAGCCGCCGAAAGTGGGCGTCGCCCAACAGCGCTTTCGGACGAGGCACCGCAAATACCGCGCTTGAATACACCGCCTGCACGGTGCGGAGCTGCAGCGCGCGGCGCGGGTCGCCGGTTGGCGAAAAACGCACCTCGCCCGGCGCCACGATAAAGGCGATCGCGCGGGTGTAGGCCACGATCTCGTCGCGGGCCACATCCTCCAGGCCGATGGCCGTCTCCGCCACGAGGGGTGGCGCGGCGGGCAACGGTTGAGGCACGGCCGGAGCGCGGACTGCCGGGGCCGGTCGGGCTGCGTCCCCGCCGCGGGCAGGGCTGCGGCGCTTAGCGCCAGCGTTTGGTGACATGCTCATCCCAAAGACCCGCTTCCTCGAGGATGTGGGTGAACCCCTGACCGATCCAAAACGACCGGATGACAGGCACTTCGACTGGATCCGTGAACTTCAAGCGTTTGATGATGTTCCCCCGCCAGCCGCGCTTGAGCAGCCAGCGCTCAAACGCGGCCAGAATCTGCCCATCGGCGCGCGCCGCGCGCAGCGGGTCGTTGACCCGGAAGACTGTAATCTCGACCGCGCGGAGCGCGGTGTCATCTGGTTTCAGGTGGTGCATGGCGATGACGCGCGCGCCCTCGCCCTCAAAGCCGACCAGCCGGCCGGCATCAGAGCCGTCGGCCCCACGCACCGAGATCGTCCAGGGCGTCAGGGCGTCGGGCGAGACGCCAAAGAGGGTCTCGTCAAAATTGATGGCCGCCACAAAGGCGGGGGTGGTGAAGAAGACTTCGCGGAGCATGCGAATTGCAATTGTAGACGCCCGCGGCGTAGGCGCCTCCCTGCCGGATCGGGGATCTATCCGCAGATTCACGCAGATTCTCGCCGATTCCATATTGATAAATCGGCGGAAATCGGCGTGAATCTGCGGATAGACCTCTTGATGCGATATACTCGACGCCCGCCGCAGCTCTCGCGGCATCATACACAAGGACGGCCACAAGCCGTCTCACTGCGACCGTGAGTAGGGCGAATACACGACCCGATGGGCGGCCGCGAAAAGGATCAACATGGCTGAAACAATTCAATTGGATGCGGAGCTGCGCACGCTCGTCGGAAAGGGCAACCCCGGTCTGCGCCGCAGCGGTCGCGTGCCCGCTGTCGTCTATGGGCATCGCGAGACGCCCACCCACGTGTCGGTCGATCTCAAGGCGGCCACGGCCGCGCTGCGCAAGGCTGGCCGGAACGGTCTCATCACCCTGACCATCGCCACTCAGGCCGAACCGCGGATGGCGCTTTCGCGCGAAGTGCAGCGGGATGCGATCAAACGCACGCTCCGCCACATCGATTTCTACGAAGTCTCGATGACGGAAAAGCTCAACGCCGACGTGCGTATTGTGACCTTCGGCGAGTCCCCGATCTCAAGTCGGGCCTGGGTGTGCTGCTTGAAGGCATGAATCAACTCAGCATCCGCTGTCTTCCGGGCGACCTCTTCGAGGAAGTTCGCTTTGATGTCTCGGCGATGAAGATCGGCGACATCATTCGGGTCAAGGACCTGGCGATCAAGGACGGCGTCGAAGTCATGGAAGACCCCGAGGACGAGGTCGCTCGGATGGTCCGCTACGTCGAGGCCAAGGTCGACGAGATCGCCGTCGCGACCGGCGACGTCGAGGTCATCGAGAAGGGCAAGAAGGACGAGGAGGGCGCCGAGGGCGCCAAGCCAGCCGCGGGCGCCAAGCCGGCTGCCAAGGCTGCGCCTGCCGCCAAGGCCGCTCCGGCTGCCAAGGCTGCGCCTGCCGCCAAGAAGTAATAGTCATTCTGAGAATGCGCGGCGGGATTGTGATCTCGCCGCAAGTTCTTGGTCTCGCTTCCAGGCCTTATGCCTGCGACAGTGTTCAGGCGCGCCCGCGCGGGCGCGCCTGTTTCTGTTTTCGAGGGGTCGATACAGTAAACTCACTGGCATGTCTACTGTGACGCGCGCTGTTTTGGCTTGCGCGGCCGCCTTGGCGCTGTGCGCATGCGGGAGTGCCGCGCCGCTGCAGTCCACCCAGCCGGCCCCAACCCGCACCGCCACGCCCGCGGGCGTCGGCGTCACCGCCGTCGTGCCGGCGGTCACCGTGGCTGAAACGGCGACATTCGGGCCATCGCCCACCGTCAATTCGCCCGCGACCTCGCGGGCCGTCATCCTGACCATCACCGCCCTGGCGGCGACGCCGACCTATCCGCCGACTTCAACTCCGCGGCCGACCCGAATCTATGTGGGCGCGGGCCCGGAGGACGTCGTCGCCACGCCCAATCCCGCATTTGTGGGTGTCGTGGCGCGTCCGCTCGCGACCCAGGTAGCGCGGGGCGGCGTGGCGGCCATGACGATCCGGGCGCAGCCGGGCTCGGTGTGCGGGCTGTGGGCGCTTGCAGCGCCGGGGGGCCAGCGCCGGGCGATCCCCGGGGTGACAGCCGGGCAAACTGCGGGCGATGGCATGCTGGCCTGGATCTGGAACATCGCCGACGATGCTCAACCTGGAGCGTTGGATTTGCTCGTCGATTGCGGCCCGGCGGGGTCGGCGGCCGTCCGGATCGATGTGCTGCGATAGGGGCAGTCGTCCCTGCGAGATCGGGAGTACGTATGAGTGATCTGTATCGAGACAACCTGCTCGACCACTACGAGAATCCCCGGCATCACGGGCGGATCGAGGGCGCCCAAATCAGCCACGAAGAAACAAATCCGTTGTGCGGCGACCGCATTCGGGTGGAGATTCGGCTGTCCGACGACGGAGAGTCCATCGCCGAGATCGGGTTTTCAGGCGATGGCTGCATCATCAGCCAGGCCTCCGCATCGATGTTGATGGAGGATGTGATCGGCAAGGCGCTCGAGGAAGCGTTGGGCACCGATCGCCAGCGCGTGCTCGACCTGGTCGGCGCGCCCCTCACACCGGCCCGGGTGAAATGCGCGCTGCTGGGCCTCAAGGTGATGAAGACCGGCATCGCAAACTGGAAGCTTTCCCGCGGCGAGGCGAGCGGGCTGGCCTGAGCCACCCGGACCGGATGCCCATGCGCTGCCTCATCCTTTCCGACATCCACGCCAATCTGGCCGCCTTTGAGGCGGTACTGGCGGATGTTGCGGCCCGGGACCTGAAATACGACATCGTGTGGTGCCTCGGCGACCTGGTCGGTTACGGGCCCGACCCCAACGAGGGCATCGCGCTCTTGCAGACGTTGCCCCACGTGTGCCTGTCCGGCAATCATGACTGGGCGGCCCTGGGCCGGATCGACCTGCGTACCTTCAATCCTGACGCCGCGGCCCTGGCGGAGTGGACGCGCGAAGCGCTGAC
>JADKDT010000004.1 GCA_016714465.1 Candidatus Brachythrix odensensis
GCGGTTCGCAAACGCAGCCCGATCCGGCTAGCCCGCTCGAAGCGCCGGCCCCGAACGGCGGCGCAGGATCCAGCCCCCGGCCGCGAAGATCGCAGCCACGACCGCGGCCACATACGCGGCGTTGGACACCAGCGCAGTCGCAGCCTGACTAACGCCTATGCCGGCAAACGCCCAGACCAGCACGAGCAGAAACGCGACATCACCGCGGGTGTAGGCCATCAAGCCTGCCACAACGAGGGCCACCACGAGCATGATGACCGCCCATGTCGCGCCGTCGATGCCAAAGCCATTCCACTTGACGTAATCAAGGACAGAAGTGAAGTTGGCGATGGTGGCTACGGTGATCCAGCCCAGGTAAATGCTGAAGGGCAGATTGAGCATCCACTTGACCGCCGGGGTGACCGGGCCGCGGCCGATGTCCAGCCGGACGTAGATGCCGATCAATGACAGCAGCAACACGATCATGAAGACCAGGGTGAGCGGGAACTGGTTGTAGTGCCACAGCAACAGCCACACGACGTTGGCCACGCATGAGATCAGAAAGAGTGGTGTGATGGCGGCCAGCGTCTTGTTATCGCGCTGAGCGGGCATGGCCTGATAGATCGCGAAAGCAACGAAGCCGAGGTAGATCACTCCCCAGATGGAGAAGACGTAACCGGCCGGAACAAAAAACACCTTGAACGTATCGGAGATCTGCCCGGTGTTCTGCCCGTTGAAGGGAATGATGTTGGCGAGGGCGTTCATCGCGATCGTAACGATGACGGCAAGAATGTTGAGGACGCGGCGAAGGTTGAAACTCATGGTTGGACTCCAAATTGCGACCGGTGACGCGCGCATGCGCCCGTGTCGCGCTGAATGATGCTGCAATTGTAGGCCCCCGATTGCTGACAAGGCGCCGCACCAGGCTCGGTTTCACACGCCGTTCGGGCGACTCCCAGCCCAGACTCAGATTTGATTGTGTGACACGATGTGAGCCGGCTTCGCCGGCTCACATCGTTTCACACATGTCAAGTGCGATGCAGGCTAGGGAGGACCTGGCGCCGCCCGCCGCTGCGCAGCAGAAAACGTCGCCAGGCTCAGCGCCGCCGCCAGCGACAGCACGGCGCCGATACCGAACACCCCCGAAAATCCCGCCACGCCCACCACGACCCCGCCCAGCCCTGCCGCGGCGGACCAGCCCATGCCAATGCCAACGTTGTTGACCGAAGACGCGATGGTTCGCCAGTGCGGGGCCACCATTTCCTGGCTGAACAACTGACGGGCCTGGGCCGCGATGCTGACAAGGGCGGTCACCAGAATGTAACTGACGGCGGCGACCGCCAGCGATGGCCCGAGCGCCAGGGCGGCCATGCATGCGGCGACGCACAAGCTGATCGTGCGCAGGGTATCAACGTTCCCCACCCGCTTCAGCACGGAGGGGATCAGCAATGCGCTCGCGACCGAGATCGCCTGTGCGACCGCCCCAATCAATCCAATGACCGGCACGGGCGTCAGCAACTGCCGATCGAGATAGACATTGAAGAAAGTCCGCAGACCGTTTTCAGCGGCAGCCTGCAAGAACACCATGCCTGCCAGCGCAGCCAGGAGCCGGGTCGGCTGCCGATCATGACTCTCGAGCGAGGTCGGGGGCGCAATTGGGCTTACCTTCAGGCGCGACCAGATTGGGACGGCCAGGGCGAATGCGATCGGGACCAGAACCATCGCGGCCCGATAGGGCGCCGGCTGATCGACGCGCGCGTTCACAAGCGGCGCAAGCCAGGCCGGCAACTGGCCGGCAACGATGTTGCCGGCAAAGACGACAATCCCAAGCATGAGCGCCTGAACGGTGAACGCCTCGCGCCGGCGATGGGACGGGCTGACCTGCATCAGGAGGGGCGCGCCGCTGACGCCATGGGCGGATGCGCCAATCCACGACGCGATCCACCAGCCAAAGAGCCAGGCCGGCCAGGCCTCGCGCGGAAGCATCTCGACGGACAGAAGCGCCCCGATTGAAGCACTTTGAACCAACGCGCTCGTCACCAGCCCGATTCGCAAGCCGAAGCGGCGCACATAGATCCCCAGGGGCAGCGCGCACAACGCCCACGCCAGTTGCCCGCTGCCCGTCAGCGCGCCGATGAACTCGGCCCCAAAGCCGAGCCTCAACAAGAACAGATTGAAGAGCACTCCCAACACACCCGTATAGGCAAAAGCGGTGATCGCCCATCCGCCCATGTAGAGCAGGAAGTTGCGATTGAACAGACGGGGCTCCGGTTCGAATCGGATCACGAATCGTCTTCAGGCCGCTGGCGCAGCCGCGCGCCGGCGCATGATCGAGAACACGGTCAGGCTGGTCGCGGCGGCCAACGAGAATGCCGCGCCAATGCCGAAGACGCCCGAAAAGCCGGCGGCGCCGATCAAGAGCCCGCCCGCGGCCGCTGCGCCTGAGGCGCCGAGCCCGATCCCGACCTGATTGACCGACGCCGCGTTCGTCCGCCAGTGCGACGCCACCAATTCCTGGCCGAACAGGTGGCGGACCTGGATGCCGATTCCGACCAGCGACATCGCCACGATATAGCCGGCGGCGGCAACCGCGAGGGACGGCACGCCAGCGATGGCGGCCATGCACAGGCCGATGCCGAGCGAGACCGCCCCCAGCGTGCCGGCATTGCCCGCCCGCTGCAATACCAAGGGAATGAGCAGCGAGGCGGCGACGGACCCGATCTGAGCGACCGCGCCGATCAGGCCGATTACGGCGACCGGTGTCATCAACTGTCGATCAAGATACAGATTGAAGAAGGCCCGCAATCCGCCCTCGGCCGAGGCCTGCAGGTAGACCATGCAAACAATGAACACCAGGAGCCGGGTCGGCCGCCGGTCGTGGACACCAGTGGAAACGGCGGAACCAATCGGAGCGAGTTTCATCCGCGACCAAATCAGGGCGATGACGACCATCGAGATCGGCGCGACGACGAGCCCAAGCCGATACGGCCCGGGCTGATCGACCGTGGCGTTGAGGATAGGAGCGCACCAGGCCGGCAATTGACCGCCGATCAGGCTGCCCGCAAACGCGGAGAGGCCAAGCACGACGGCCTGGGCGGTAAAAGCTCGGCGCCGGAGCGGCGGGGGAACAACCTGCATCAGGAGGGGCGCGCCACTGACTGCGATCGGCGAGAAGCACACACCCAGCCCAATCCACCAGAAGAAAAGCCAGGCCAGCCGCAGCTCGGCGGGCAGCAATTCCACCGAGAGCATGGCGACAATCGCCAGCGTCTGCCCCAGGGCGCCGGCCATCATCGCATTGCGCAGACCGACGCGCCGCACAAAGATGCCGGCCGGAAGCGAGAATAGGCCCCAGGACAGGCTGTTCACCCCGGTCATGACCCCAATCACGCCGGTCTCAAACCCAAGCCGCACGAGATACAGGTTCAGGAGCACGCCCATCACGCCCTGCCCGGCGAACGCGAACAGCGCCCAACCGCCCAGGTAGTGGACGAGATTGCGATTGAACAGGCGGGACTCGGGCTCGGAGTGACTCACGATGGATTGGCCGGCCTCGCGCGATCGGGCGGGGATCCGACCAGCGCGAGTGTAGCATCGGCAGAAATGGCGTGCACTTGGTTCCGGAAGAGACAGCCCGACAGGGAGCCACTGGCGGCCCCGCCGCACGACCGAGAACACGACCAGGCTGGCCGCCGCGGCCAGCGAGAGCACGGCGCCGATGCCGAAGATGCCGGCATACCCTACCGCCCCAAGCACGAGGCCACCCAGCAACGCTGCGGCCGGCGTGCCGAGCCGACCCGACCATGTTGACCGAGGACGCCATTGTCCGCCACCGCGGCGTCACAAGCTCCTGGCCAAACAACTGTCGGACCTGCACGCCGATTCCAATGAGCGAAATCGCCACGATGTAGCCAACGGCGGCGACGCCAAGGACGGGCACACCAGCGATGGCGGCCATGCAGGCCGATGCCAAACGAGACGGCCGCAAGGGTACGGGTGTTTCCCGCCCGACGCAACACCCGCGGAATCGACAGCGCGACCGCGACAGAAACGACCTGGGCCACCGCGTTAACCAGGCCAATCACCGAAACAGGCGTCAGAGCTGCCGATCCAGATAGAGATTGAAGAAGGCCCGCAGCGCCCCCTCGGCCGAGGCTTGCATGACGACCAGAAGACGACGACAAAAGAGCCAGGTTGGCTGCAGGTCCGGCCGCCGATGGACGGCAGCCGCCACAGCGCCAATTTCAGGCGCGACCAAAGGATGGCAATGACCCACAGGCGATCGGCAGGATCCTGAGGGCGGCCTGATAAGGCGCTGGTTGTTCGAGCGTTGCGTTGAGAGTGGCGCAAGAGCCCCGGCAACTGGCCGCCAACCAGGCTGCCGCAAACCAGCGATGCCAAACGTCACCGCCTGAGCGGTGAAGGCCTGGCGGCGAAGATGCGGCGGCTGACTTGCATGATGAGCGGCGGGCCACTGACAGAGCAGGGAGAATCCGATCCCATCACAATCCGCCAAAACAACCCAGGCCGGCCAGAGTCGCGGGAAAATCCAACGGACAACAAGGGCCCTCGAGGCGCCTCAGAGCGCGCCGCCTGTTAACCCAAAGCGCAAGCCGACCCGGCGGACAAGAATACCGGCCGGCATCGAACAAAGAGCCCAGGCCAGACTAAACACGCCATCCATCACCCCAACAAATCCGCTTGGAATGCCGAGCCGGACCAGGTAGATTGAACAGCACGCCCACACGCCAAGAACAAGAATGAGAGAAGACCGCCCACCCGCCAATGAAAAGCACGAGATTGCGATTGAACAAGCGAGGCTCAGATTTCTGAGGTGCCAAGGGCGCTCCCTGTGTGTCGCGCCGAATAACGCAACAGAGCGAGCACGTTAGCACCAATCACCGAAAGCGCAAGTCGGCACGATAAGCGGTGGCAGAATATGGGCATGCTGAACTGGCTGCGACTGGTTTTTGCCCGGGTCTGGCGGATGTGGGCGGTGGGCGTGGCGATCGGCCTGTTGTCGGGTCTGGTCGGAGGCTGGGTGCGCCGCGACGCCGTGGCCGGGCTGAACGTCGCCCTGTACTGGGTGATGATCGGCCTTTCGGCGATTGCCCTTGTTTCGCTGGTCTACATCGATTTGCAGGGCCGATCCCGGCGCCTGTATCGCGACCGGAATGAGGCCTATGCCTTGACTCTCATCGTTGGTCTGCTCGGCGGCGCTGGCTCGATCGCCCTGTGCGAAGCGCTGAACAACCAGGTCTCGGCCCTGCTGTTTGGCGGCGGCGCCGCGCTGATCAGCGCAGCCTTATCCGGAGCGGATTGGACCGCTCGGCGTGATCATCGCCCTTGTGTTGCTAGCGGCGACGGCCATCGGTGTGGCGCGTTGGGCGCGTCAGACGGCCTGGCCGAGATAAGTCCGAAAATCCCCTGGCTGCGCCAGGGGATTTTCGGAGATGACTAGTGCTGCGCCGCGGCGGCAAAGAACTCGGCCTGCAGGCGCGGGCCCTCGCTATCGGCTTTGATCAGGCGGATGGCGGCGGCCAGGGCGCGGCCGCGCGCGGCCAGCAGGCGCTCGCCCTTTTCGGCCGTGGCCGGCAAGCCGTCTCCGCGGTAGTGGGTGGGGTGATCGGCATACCACCAGATCGCCGTCTCGACCCCGGCTTTGCGCAGCGCGCTCATCCGACCCTGGGGCTGCCCTTCCCCGTCGTCGCGGAACTGGTCGGCATGCACGAGGTCGGGCCTGATCGCCAGGATCATGCTGGTCTCCTCCTCGCCGGCGTGGCCGTCGACGGTGGTCGCCCACTGCTTCTCGACCTCGGCGTCCTCGGGCAACAGGTTCGGCTCGGCGATGTAGACCACGTAGTCGCGCCGGCTGGCGAGTTGAGTCTGCGAGAAGTAGCGCATCAACGAATTGTTGCCGCCGTGAGCGTTGACGATGACGATCTTCTTCAAGCCGTTGCGGGCGATCTCGCGACAGGCGTTGTCGAGCACGGCCAGCATGACCTCCGGGTCAACCGCGATCGTGCCCGCGCAATGGCGAGCCTCGAGGATCTGGTTGAAGATCATGTTCGGAAACACGATCGCCGGCTCGAGCGCCGCCGCGCGCCGGCACAGCTCGCGGCCGATCAGCATGTCGGTGCTGAGCGGCATGTGATGGCCGTGCCGCTCGAGGACGGACAGCGGGAGCAGGCACACCCGCCCCACGGCTGGCACGGCCTTTTCGAATTCGTCACCGGTGAGTTCTTCCCAGAACATATCCCTCCAGAGTTACCCCAGCGCCGCGAGCACGACGCCCAGGATCATAAGCCAGCCAAAGCGGCCGTGCAGGCTGGCCGAGCCGCGGACCAGTCCATTCAGGACCTTCGGGTCCTCGCTGCCAGTCCCGCGCTTGATGAGCTTCCAGCCCTGAGGCGCCGCCAGCAACGTCAGCAATACGCGCACCGGCGCCATGCGCAGCAGCACCAGGGCCAGCATCGCCACGAAAGCGCCCCAACCAAAAAACATACTCGATCTTGCTCCCCCGCCGGCCCAGAATATTCGACAGGGTGCGCTTGCCCTTGGCCCGGTCCATGTCGTGATCGCGCATGTTGTTGGCGTGCAGGATCGCCGCGACCAGCATGCCAATCGGCATCGCCAGCAAAACGACCCGGAGCGGGACCTCCTGGGCGAGCATGAAATAGCTGCCCACGACCATGATCGGGCCCATGAAGATGAAGACGATGACCTCGCCCAGTCCGATGTAGGCGAAGGCGGCCGGCCCAGCCGTGTAGAAGTAGCCGGCCAGCACGCTCAGCACGCCGATGACGAGGATGAAGAGCCCGCCCCGGGCGGCGACCAGATACAGCCCGATCCCGCCGCCCAACGCAAAACAGAGCAACCCGGCGATCAGCACCTGTCGGGGCGTCACCAGCTTCTCCTTGAGCGGCCGGTTGGGGCCGAGCGACTCGGCCGTGTCGGTGCCCTTGCGCCAATCGTAGTAGTCGTTGATCAGGTTCGTCCCGGCATGAATCGCCACCGACCCGACCAGGACCAGGCCAAAGATCAGCAGATTGAATTTGCCATCCCAGGCGGCCAGGGCCGCGCCCAGGGCGACTGGCGTGACGCTGGCGGTGAAGGAGAACGGGCGGGTCGCCATCCACCACACCCGGATGAAATGCCGGAGACGCGGCTCGGGGGGCGACCAGAGCCGCCGCCCGGACTGGGCGACCGGCCGCCCGCCATGGGATGACCTGGCGTTCGACCTCGCCCATCAACTCGTTCGTCCCCCACCCCAGCACGGCCACAACGATGAGCGTGGCGAAGATCGTTGGCACGTCGTAAACCTGATAGCTCTGCCAGATCAACGCGCCCAGGCCGCCCTGGGGGAGGAGCAATTCGGTTCCAACCACGACGGTCAGGGCAAAGCCCAGGGCGAGGTTAAGCCCGGTCAGGATGCTGGGCAGCGCGCCGGGAAGCGCAACGGTCCAGATCAAGTCCCAGCCGCGCGCGCCGCTGTTGCGGGCGATGTCGAAATACTTCTGATCGACCTGGGTGACCCCGGCGACGGTGTTCAGCGCGACCAGGAAAAAGACCGAGATCACGCTGACGGCGTATTTGGCCGTCTCACCGATGCCGAAGATCAGGATGATCATCGGCACCAGGGCGATCTTGGGCACGGGATACATGGCGCTGATGAGGGGCGTGAAGAACAGCCGGATCGGGCGGTTGATGCCCATCAGGATGCCGAGCAACACGGCTGGCACAGAGGCCAGGGTGAAGCCAACCAGCACCCGGCGCATCGTTACGGCTGTTTCGCGCCACATTGTGCCGTCGTTGACAAGCTGAGCCAGCCGGCCGGCGATTTCGCTGGGCGGGGCGAAGAAGCGCACGTCGAGGATCCCCACCTTGACGAGGATCTCCCACACCACCAGCACAATGAGAGGTGAGGCGATCTGGAGGGCGCGGTCTTTCATCGGCGCACCTCACTCTTTAGCGTCTCCCAGATCTCCGCGCCGAGGGCACCGAAAGCGGGATCGCGTTTGAGGGCATACACCTCGCGCGGGCGGGCGAAGGGCACCTTGATCTCAGCCTTGATCGTCCCGGGGGCCGCGCCCATTACCAGAACCCGGTCGCCCAGGACCAGGGCCTCATCAATGGAATGAGTGACAAACAAGACCGTTTTGCGGGCGCCGGTTTCGCCCTCCCAGATCCTCAGCAGCTCGTTTTGCAGCAAGATGCGGTTTTGCTCGTCGAGGGCGCCGAACGGCTCATCCATCAGCAGCGTGTCGGCGTCGTTGGCCAGGGCCCGGGCGATGGCAACCCGTTGCTTCATCCCGCCCGAGAGCTGATACGGATACGCCTCGGCGAAAGGCGTCAGCCCGACCAGGGTGAGCATCCGGGCAACCGTCGCATCGCGCTGGCGGTCGGGCTCACCCCGCACTTGCAGCCCATAGCCGACGTTCTCGTTGACGGTCATCCAGGGAAAGGTCGAGTCGCCCTGAAAGACCAGACTGGGCGTGACGGCGGGCGCGGGCGTGACCGCGGCGCTCCCCGAAGTCGGCGCCTCGAGCCCGGCGATCAGGCGCAACAGCGTGCTTTTGCCGCAGCCGCTCGGCCCCACGATGCAGACGAACTCGCCATCGGCGATGGTGAGTTCGAGCGGCCCGAGGGCGGCGATGGCGCTTCCGTTGGGCCCAGCGAAGGTCTTGCTGAGGGCCGTGATAGAGATCATGTTTGTTTCGACCGCGGATGTGCCTCTATTTCACCACAAAGACACCAAGACACAAAGTATTCTATGTATCGCTTTGTGTCTTTGTGCCTTTGTGGTTAACCCATCCTCGCCAACGCGAGTTGACGGCGGTCTGCCGTCCGCCACCTACTTCATCTCCGCCTTTCCCATCTCTTTGAGGGCGGTCTCGACATAGCCTCGATTGACGAACTTGTTCATGTCCAGATCGGTCGGGTAGTTCAGCAGGCCCTGCTTGCGATAGAAGGTCTGGAGGGTCATGATGTCGGCGATCGGCACGCCACCGTTCGGGTCGAAGTAGGGCAGCGGGAGGCGCTTGAGCACCTCGACATCGGTCTTCGTCCACTTGCTCAGGATCGCCAGGTTGGCCGGGTCGTAGCGCTTGTCGCCCTGCAGATCGCGGGCCGCCTTGAGGAAGGCCTTGACAAAGCCCTGGGCCTTGGCCGGATTGTCGGTCGACCACTTCTTGTTGAAGTAGACATAGGTCGGATAGAAGTCGGTGATGAAGTCCTCGGACAGGCGCTTGATGATGCCCTTGTCCTCGGCGGCGGTGGCAAAGGGCTCGGTCAGGATAGCCCCGTCGAGGCCGCCGTTTTCGAGCGCGGCGCCGATGTTCTGGAAGGGCATGCCGATGATCTCGACATCCTTGACATCGAGGCCGCCCTTCTGCAGCGCAGAATACAACCACCACTCGGTGGCGGTGCCGCGATTGTTGGTCGCCACCTTCTTGCCCTTCAGGTCGGCAATTTTGGTCAGCTCACCGCTGTCAAACCGCTTTTTGCTCACCACCAGCGGGCTGGAGACTTTGGGGCGCTCGGTGTGTAGCGAGGCGGCGATCTCGAACTCGATCCCGCGCTGGACGGCATTGAGCATGCTGGCGGCGATGCCGCTGCCTGAGGCCTCGAAGTTGCCGCTGGCAACCTGGACGACGGCGTCGGATCCACCGTCAGTCGGGAGCAGCTCGACCGTCAGGCCCTGCTCCTTGAAATAGCCCTTCTCAAGCGCGACATAAAACGGATAGTTGATCGAGACCGGGACATAGCCCACCCGCACGCTCCCAGCGGCGGGCGCCGTGGTTGCGGCCGGGGCCGCCGTGGCAGCAGGTTTGATTGCTGGCGCTGCAGTCGGGGCCGCGGCAGGCGCGGCCCCGCAAGCGGCGAGCAGGGCGGCGCCAATCAGCGCCGTTGTCATCAATTTCTTCATCACGGGTATCTCCTCCAAGAGCGCCAAACCTTGACTTTTCTGGAGGCGATATGCCCGCCCGGCGTACGCCGGGCGGGCATATCGCCTCCAGAAAAGGCGTAGTTAAGTGTCCATCGACATAACAAGCGCCCCAACCCGGGGCGCCGCGATCTGACTATACAATCTCTTTGCCATGGAACTTGAACAAGAGTTGACGACTTCATTTGGCCGCGAGGCCACCTTTGTCGCGCGCGCGCCCGGGCGCGTCAATCTGATCGGCGAGCACACCGACTATAACGACGGCTTTGTGCTGCCAATGGCCATCGACCGGGATGTCACCCTGGCCGGCGCGGCCCGCGATGACCGGATGGTCCGGGTGCGCTCGCTCGACTTTGACCAGACGACCGAGTTCAGCCTGGACTTTATTACGCGCGATACTGCCGCGCCGTGGAGCAACTACATCCGCGGAGTGGCCGTCGCGCTGCGCGACACCGGCTTCGTCCTGCACGGCTTTGATGCCGTGATGAAGGGCGACGTCCCGATCGGAAGCGGGCTGTCGTCGTCGGCGGCGACGGAGATGGCGGCGATCATGGCCTTCAAGGCCGCCGCGGCAGCCTCGGGCGCGACCTTGGATGAGGGCCGCCTCGACGGGGTGCTGGCGGCCAGGCTCGCCCAGCGGGCCGAGAATCACTTCGTCGGGGTCAACTGCGGGATCATGGACCAGTTCATTTCGTCGCTTGGCCAGGCCGGGCACGCGCTGAGGATCGACTGCCGCAGCCTCGACTTTGAACTCGTGCCGATGCCGCCCGGAGCGACCGTGCTTGTGGTTGACACGGCGGCCCCGCGCACGTTGGCAGGCAGCGCCTACAACGAGCGGCGGGCCGAATGCGAGGCGGGCGCCGCTCTGTTTGGGGTGAAGAGCCTGCGAGATGTCAACATCGCCGAATTCAAGCGCTTGCGCGACAGCCTGCCCTCCCCATTGGTATTGCGTTGCGGGCACGTGATCCTGGAGAATGTGCGGACGTTGGACGCGGTCGAGGCTATGCGCCGGGGTGACCTCGAGGAGCTTGGCCTGCTGATGAGCCACTCGCACGAGAGCCTGCGTGATCTGTATGAGGTCAGCAGCCCCGAACTAAACGCGGTGGTTGAGATCGCCCAGGCAGAGGAAGGCGTCTACGGCGCGCGGATGACGGGAGCGGGTTTTGGCGGCTGCGCCATCGCCCTGGTCGCCAACGACAAAGTGGAGGCCGTCACCGCTCGCTTGGCCGAGGAATACCCCAAGCGGACCGGCCGCACGCCCAAGATCTATCCGTGCGTGGCCAGCGCCGGCGCAAGTTACAGACTGCTGGCGGGCCCGCCGGATGTTCCCAAGTTGGAATGCCCCGGCTTCGCCGGGGCATTCCAATTCGGGAAATCCACTCCATTAAAACAGCTTGATCATGTCGCCGGCGAACCAGACCAGCACGGCGGCGAGCAGGCTGAGCATGACCGGGTTGTGCATCGCTTCGCGGTCGTCGATGAAATCGGCCTTGCCGCGGATGAGGTTGATGAGCTTGCGGCCCATCACCAGCGGCACCAGGGCGGCGCAAATCAACAGCCCCCACGGAATCAACCCCAGCACAAAGTAAGCGACCAGAAAGGCGGCGCCCGTGATGGCGCACAGCTTCATCAGCCGTTTGGTCCAGACTGGGCCGATGAGGTCGGCGGTGTGGCGGATGCCGGCCTTTTTGTCGACTTCGGCGTCGCGCAGTTCGTTGTTCAACTCGCCATACACCGAGATCATGACCGCGGTGAGGAAGAACAGCCAGCTGTACGGCCGGCCCTGGTCGTAGACAAAGTAGGCGCACAGAAACTGCAGACCGGCGAGCGACAGGCTATGCGAGATCAGGTCGGCAACCGGGATGGCCTTGAGCCGGGCAAAGCGCCACGAGTAGAGAAAGGCCAGGGCCAGGCTGAGCGTGCCGAGGAGAAACGGCATGAGACCGAGCATGGCATAGCCGGCGACGACCGCAATGGCGACGGCCAGGCAGGCCAGCTTGCCGGTCCGGGGCGAAATCAACCCGGCGCTGATCGGGTTGCGCACGGCCTTTTTGGCGTCCATGGCATCGTCGGGGGCATCCTCGACGTCGTTGTACATGAAGGCAAAGCCGACCACAAGCAGGTTGGCAACCAGCACAAGCAGCAGGCGCAGGTCGATCACGCCACCACCGAGTTTGGCGCCTCCGAGGGTCAGCACCGTGACAAAAATGACGTATTCGCGATAGCGGGTGAGGCGAATCAGGCCGGATACCGGCCGTCGCGCCCAGCGCACGAAGGCGCGCGGGTGGGTGAGCATGGCCGAGATTATAGACGGCTGAGAAAGTGGCGGATTGGAGCGCGGGCATCTTGCCCGCGCGGTCGCGGCGAGACATCGCATTACTCGGTGTTCCCCCTGGACCGCGCGGGCAAGATGCCCGCGCTCCAATGCGTTGCCCGAGACCCAGAACCCGGCGGGTGAGACGCCCGCGCTCCAACCCGGTTCGTCAATACGCGAGATCTTCGAGCGCGCACGCCGCCGCAGCCATCCCAGACAAGGTCACCAGCGGCACCCCGCCGCCCGGATGGGCGCTGCCACCGGCGAAATACAGGCCGGGAATGTCGGGGGCACGATTGCCCGGGCGCAGGAAGGCCGCCGCGCGCGTGTTTGAGGAGAAACCATAGATCGCTCCGCGGTTGCCGCCGTACATTGCGTCGAGCGAGACCGGCGTAAGGCGGGACTCGAACGCAGGCACGAGCTTCGCCGCCCCAGGCACCCGCGCGCGCAGGGCCGCCAGCACGCGGGAGGCATAGCCATCCCCCTCGCGCGTCCAATCGAAGGCCTCAGACAAGGCCGGGGCATTGACCAGGCTGAACCAGTTCTCGGCCCCGGCCGGGGCGTGCTCAGGATCGGTCTTTGAGGTGATGCAGAGGTAGAGGGTCGGATCCTCGGGCGGCACGCCTCGGCGGAAGAGGGCGTCGAACTCCGCCGGATAGTCGCGGCTGAAGAAGATGTTGTGATGGGCGAGCGCCGGCGTCGTCTGCGGCGCGCCCAATAGCAGCGCAAAGCCGCTGCATGAGGGCTCCAGGCGCGGGGCGCCCTGCCCTGTCGTCAGCAGGGTCCGGCGGGCGTGGGTGACATCGGCGTTGCAGATCACGGCTTCGGCGGGCAGCTTCGTTCCGTCAAGGAGCCGCACGCCGGTCGCCCGGCCGGCCTTCGTCTCGATCTCGGCCACCTGGGCGCGATAGCGAATGTCCACGCCCAGGCGGAGGGCCAGGCGCTCGAATGCCCGGGCCAGGGCGAAGACCCCACCCCGCGGATACCAGGCCCCCAGGCTCATCTCGACGTGAGCGATGACGTTCAGGGTGGCCGGGGCCTGATAGGGCGACGAGCCGTTGTAGGTTGCAAAACGTTCGAGCAGTTGCACCAGATGCGGGTCGCGGACGTGGGCGCGGATGGCGGCGCTCATGCTGCGCAATCCGTCGATGCGCAAGACGTCGGTCAGGGGCAGGCGAAGCAGGTCGCGCAGGCGGGGCTGGGCCCGATACAGGAACGGCCCGCCCACAACAGCATGCAGGCGGGCGGCATAGCGCAGAAAGCGCCGATAGCCGTCCACGTCAGCCGGGGCAAAAGCGCGGATGCGCTCGAGCATGGCCGGCTCGTCGGCGGTGGCGTCGAGGGTCAGCCCATCCGGCCAGAAGTAGCGGGTGATGGGATCGATCGGGGCGAACGTGACATCGTCCTCGAGCCGCGCGCCGGCCGCGCGCCATAGGTCCTCGAAGACGGGCCGCAGGGTGATGACCGACGGGCCGGTATCAAAACGGAAGCGGCCCAGGGGGGTGTTGGCGACAACTTCGCCCATCTTGCCGCCTGGGCGGTCGAGCTGTTCGAGCACGGTGACGGCGTGGCCGGCGGCGGCAAGGCGAATGGCGGCGGCCAATCCGCCGATCCCGGCCCCGACGATGCAAATCTGTTTGGACATCTGTCGCCGTAAACGATATCCCCCGCCCCGCCCAGGCGTAGGCCGGGGCGGGGCGGGGGATATCGTTTACAAGAGATAACCTACTTTTCCGCTTGCAGCACGCCATAGCCGCCGCTTCGGCGGCGATAGGCGACGTTCATCGATCCATCCGTGTCATTCATAAACACGAAGAAGTCATGTCCGAGCAGTTCCATTTGCTCGATCGATTCATCCACGCTCATCGGAACCACGGTGAATCGCTTCACGCGGACGACCCGCTGTTCGACGGGGGCTTCAGCCACCTCATTGGGCATCGCCTCGGCGGCCGCCAGCTCATCATCGACGCCCTGCCCGTTGTGCTTGCGGTCGACCCGGCGGCCCTTGTAGCGGGCGATCCGGTGATACATCTTGTCGAGTGCGGCGTCAAAGGCCGTGTAGGCGTCGGGATTGCGCTCTTCGACCCGCAGCAGGGTGCGCTTGCGGCGCACGGTGAGCTGCAGGGACTTGGGCGAGTCGTCCTTGGCGCTTTCGCGCGTCACTTCGACGCGCACATCCTCAAGACCGGGCAGATACCGCTCGAGACGGGCGGATTTGTTGCGCACGTACGTCTCGAACTTGGGGCTGATGCCCGCGCCATGACCTTGAATCGTAAGCTCCATGTTGCCTCCTGAGGCCCGCCGACAGAGCGGCGAGCGCGCGGAAAACGAAAGAGCGCACGGAGCCTGAGCCGCCCATGGCGGTCGGTCCCGTGCGCTCTTTCCCCTTGAACATCGCTATCGGCTTGTGACCAGTTTGCTTAAAAAGTCCGTGATGGCCGGCCCGAGCAGGACCAGGATCACCACCAGCACGATCGCGAACAGGATCAGGATCAGCGCGAAGTCAATCAGGCTTCCTCTGCCTCCCTCTCCGCTCGGTGGACGCATATTCACTCTCCTTTCGTCCGACGATCACAACGACAACGTATGCCTAGATTATACGAACGGATGAGAATTGCGCGAGGGGGGGCTGTGTTTTGTTTCTGAGGCGATTACCCCCCGGCTCCGCCGGGGGGTAATCGCCTCAGGGTGAAAATGTCAATGCGCGAGTAAACTTGGGCATTATGGCGGAAAAAATAGGATTCCTGGGTCTTGGCATCATGGGTCGCGGCATGGCCCGCAACCTGATTAAGGCTGGCTTTGACGTGACGGTGTGGAACCGCACCGCGGCGCGGGTGGACGAGTTCGTCCAGGCCGGCGCACAAGCGGGCGCGACACCCGCGGCGGTCGCAGCGGCCTGTGACATCGTGTTTGTGTGCGTCAGCGACACGCCCGACGTCGAGCAGGTCATCTTCGGCGAGAACGGCGCGTCCGGCGGCCTGAGCGCGGGCAAGCTGCTGGTCGACCACAGCACGATCAGCCCGCAGGCGACCAAATCCATCGCGGAACGGGTCAATGCGTTGGGCGCGCGCATGCTCGACGCGCCGGTCAGTGGCGGGAGCGAAGGCGCGGCCAAGGGCACCCTCAGCATCATGATCGGCGGGGCGGCCGAGGACATCGAGCGCGCCCGGCCGTATCTGCAGGCGATGGGCAAGACCATCACCCACGTCGGCGAGCAGGGCGCCGGGCAGATGGTCAAGCTGGTCAATCAGATCCTGGTGGTCGGCAACATGCTGGCCGCGGCCGAGGCGCTCTTGTTTGCCCAGGCCGGCGGGCTGGACCTGAGCAAGGCCTTGAGCGCGGTCGTGGGCGGCGCGGCCGGGAGCTGGATGCTGTCCAACCGCGGCCCGCAGGTGATCGCCCGCGACTGGCGGCCGGGCTTCACCATCGATTTGCAGCAGAAGGATCTGCGCCTGGCGCTGACGGCCGCCGACTCGATGGGCGTGCCGCTGCTCGGCACGAGCATGATCTTCAACCTGTATCGGACCCTGCAGCAGCAGGGCCTGGGCAGCGAGGGGAATCACGCCCTGGTCAAGGCGCTCGAGCACCTGGCCGGGCTGGAGATCGGGAAGTAGGGTCTTCCTGCACCCCGGAGGTAGGCGCCACAGAATTGCGCCGGGCAAGAGCCGATGGCGCCTACCTCCGGGGTGCAGGAACTCAAGCGCCATCGGAACCCATTCACCGCATGTTTGCCGTCACAGGCAATAAGCGGTCAGTGGGTTGCGAGACACTTTTGCGCGAACACCCTAAGGGTTGGCCCGCACAGGCTCGCGGCAGGCTAAAGCGTCAATGGGCCTACCCTTAGGGTGTTCGCAGTTACGCATTTCGCGTCATCACCGGGCGTATGATCAACGCTGGATCTTCCTGAATACACGGAGGTGAACAGCATGAAGTCCATCGTCGTTTATGAATCCCACTGGGGCAACACGGCCGCGGTCGCGCGGGCGATTGCGGCCGGCATTGGCCCCGAGGCGCGCGCGCTGTCCACCGATGAGGCCACCCCGGCCATCATCGCGGAGGCCGAGCTCGTGGTGGCGGGTGCGCCGCTACTGGGGTTCTCGCTCCCCACAGAGGCGATGCTCAAGGGGCTCTCCACGAGCGCGGGCAGGGATCCGGTTGCACCCGGATGTATCCCACGCCTCCCTGCGCTCCTGGCTCGATGCATTGCCAGCGGGGCATGGACACGCGGCCGCGTTCGAAACCCGCATCTGGTGGTCACCCGGCAGCGCGGCGAAGGCCATTCTGGGCAAGCTCGAAAGCCACGGCTACGCTCCGGCGGGGCCGGCCCAGCGTTTCGTCGTGCAGGGCAAATACGGCCCGCTGCGCAACGGTGAGCTCGAGCGGGCCAAGGCCTGGGGGGCGGAGCTGGCGCGCGCTTGTGTTCCTGAACCTGGGAGGTAGGCGCCGGAAGCTCTCGGCAGGCGCGACCTGTTGGCGCCTACCTCCCAGGTTCAGGCCCGTCCGCCCGCTTGCACACCATCCGGCCCAACTCTGGATCCCAGGCCACCGAAAGTTCCCCGGCCAAGGCGGCCCGGAAGTCATCCCCAATCAGCGCATCCCGCCAGCCGGCGAACACCCGCGCAACGTCGTCGACGCGAGAGCTGGCGGCCAGCCGGCGCAGGGTGTCGGCAGTTGCGATCAGGGCCGGGGCAATGTCGGCCTCGATGGCCCGGATGCGCAACACAGCCGAGAGCAATTCGTTGAGGGCCTTGCCGTGGTCGTCAAGCTCGACCGAGTTCGTGTCCATCACCGGCCGCTCGGCCGGCGGGATCGCCAAGGCCTCCTCGATCCGTTCGACCAGCTCAGCCGCCCGATGTTCGCCGAAGCCGTTGGGGATGCTGCGCAGGTTCATCACCGCGTCCACCGTCTTTGGCGCGCGGCGGCTGAGCTCGATCAGAGTCTCGTCGCGCATGACGCTGCGGCGCGGCCTGTCGCGCCGGCTGGCCTCGTCGTCGCGCCAGATGCACAACGCCCGGAGCACCGCCAATCCTTTGCCGTCCAGCCCGGTCCCGCGGGCCATCTTGCGCCACAGATCCTCCGGCGCGACCTTCTCGCTCAGCCCGCGGACCATGTCCTCGGCGGCCTCGTCGACCCAGGCCGCCCGGCCCATGCGGGCCAATTTCTCGGCCAGTTTGGCATGCGCGGCGTGCAAATAGCGCACGTCATCGGCGGCATAGGCGAGCATGCTCTCGGGGATCGGCCGGCGTCCCCAGTCGCTCAGGCTCTCGTCTTTGGCCAGGCGCGCCCCGACTTCGGCCTCGATCAAACGGACGTAACCCACCTGCAGGGGATAGCCCACATAGGCCGCCGCGATCTGGGTGTCGAACCACGGGCCGCTGATTGGTCCAAGCGCATTCAGGAGAATCGGCACATCCTGGCCGCCGGCGTGCATGATCTTGAGCAGCCCCGGGGTGTTCAACAGCTCGGCCACTGGCCCGAGCTTGCCCCGCAGAAGCTGTGGGTCGATCAGGGCGATTTGTCCGTCCGGGGCGGCGAGCTGGATGAGCATGAGCTGCGACTCGTAGGTCTGCTCGCCGACAAACTCGGTGTCGAGGGCGATCCGCGGATCTGTCTGGATCGCGGCGCCGAGCTCGTCGCAGGCGCGCCGCAAAGCGGCCGGGGAGTTGATCAAGGTAAGTGCCATCGTGAAACATCGATTCTACGCGCGGGGGAGTTCCCGTATACTCGCGCCATGGCCAGGGCTGAGTCGCTTTTCCGTTTGCAACTGATCGACAGTGATCTCGACGCCGCCCGAAAGCGGGTGAAGGAAATTGATGCCGCCCTGACCGGCAGCCCGGCGGTCAAGCACGCCCGCACCCAATTGGCCGACGTGCGCAAGGCCCGGCTCGAGGCGGCGGCCGCGCTCAAGTTCGCCGAGCTCGACGTCCAGGCCCTCGACGAGAAGCTCAAGTCCGAGGAACAGCGCCTGTATGCCGGGCTGATCAAGTCGCCCAAGGAAATGGTCGACACCCAGCACGAGATCGAATCGCTCAAACGCCGGCGGGCCGAGGCAGAGGAACGCGAGCTCAGCGCCATCGATCAGCACGACACGGCTCAGGCCGATGAGATCCGCTGCGACGCGGCGCTCAAAGAAGCCCTCGCTCATTTCGAGGGCGACAGCGTGTCGTTGCGCCAGGAGCGGGCCAAGCTGGCCGTCCATTTCAACGCTCAGGTCGAGATGCGCAACTCGTCGGTCGCCGGTCTGCCCAAGGGCGACCTCGAAACCTACATGGCGGTGCGGACCAAGAAGCCCAACGGCGTGGCAGTGGCGATGGTGAAGAATGACGCGTGCGGCCAATGCGGCCAGGAACTATCCTCGCAGCTCCTGCAAGTGGCCCGGGTGGGCGCGGTCTTCGCCTACTGCCCCTCGTGCAGCCGCATCCTGCGCGGACTATAGGAGGCGCCGTGAAATACGGCTTTGTCTTTCCGCGCGGCGACGCCCGCCTGGCCGCCGATTTTGCGCGCGAGGCTGAGCAGGCCGGCTGGGATGGCTTCTTTGTGTGGGAGCCGATCTGGGGCGTCGACGCCTGGATGTCGCTGGCGGCCGCGGCGATGCAAACCAGCCGCATCCGCCTGGGCACGATGGTGACCCCGCCTTCGCGCCGCCGGCCGTGGAAGCTGGCCGGCGAGACGGCGACGCTGGATCAGCTCTCGAAAGGGCGGGCGATTTTGTCCGTTGGACTGGGCGCGATCGACACTGGATTCGCCGAGTTTGGCGAGGTCACCGACCGCAAGACCCGGGCCGAGCTGCTCGACGAGAGCCTGGACATCATCACCGGCCTGTGGCGCGGACAGCCCTTCGCCTATGCGGGCAAGCACTTCACCATCCAACCCAAGGACTTCTATCCCCCGCCCCCGCCCGTGCAGCAGCCGCGCATCCCGATCTGGGTGGTTGCGGCCTGGGGAAGCGCGCGCTCGATGGCGCGGGCGCTGCGCTTCGACGGCATCCTGCCGACGAAGATTGATCCCGCGGGGAAGCACGTCCCCGTGACGCCTGAGGATGTGCGCCGGATCGCCGAATATGCCGCGACGAAACGCGCGCCAGGGTCGCCGGCGTTGGACATCATCGTCGAGGGCGTGATCGAAGGGAACGACCTGTCGGCCGTCGCCGAGCGCGTGCGCCCGATGGCCGAGGCCGGCGCGACCTGGTGGATCGAGGCGATGTGGTCGGCCATCGACGATATGGCGACGCCAGAGGGCCAGGCGGCCGTGCTCGCCCGGCTGCGGCTCGGTCCTCCGCTCGTCTAAGAGTTTTTGGGCTGGACAGGGCCCGGCTCCGCCGGGCCCTGTCCAGCCCAAATATCAATCGTAAAATGAAGGGCCGCGCTGAATTGCGCGCCCGGACACACCATGAATGACTATTTGATCCGTGGCCGTCTGGCCGAAGTCGACCCCGCCGTCGCCGAACTCATCCAGCATGAGCAGGCCCGCCAGTTTGGCAAATTGATGATGATCCCCAGTTCGTCGTCGGCGCCGCGCGCGGTGCTCGAGGCGGTCGGCTCGGTCTTCCACAATCTGTATGCCGAGGGCTACCCGCACCCGGATATGCGCGCGCTGAGCGAGGCCGAGCTGCTCGACTACGACGCGCAATTGACCTATTTTCGCCGTTATGCGGACCGGCGCTACTACAAGGGCGCCGACTATGTCAATATCCTGGAGGCGCTCGCCCAGCGCCGGACGGCTGAGGCGTTTTGCCCGCCCGGCATGGCCCTCGGCGATCTGTTTGTCAACGTCCAGCCGCTCTCAGGCGCGCCGGCCAACACCGCCATTTACGAGGCGCTGGTCAACGAGGGCGACGTGGTGATGGGCCTCGACCTGATGCACGGCGGGCACCTCACCCATGGCAGCCCGGTCAACCGCAGCGGCCGGCATCACAAAATCGTCTCGTATCGGGTGAACGAGAAGACCGAGCGGATCGACTACGACGAGATCATGGCCCTGGCGATGGAGCACAAGCCGAAGATGATCATCGCCGGCTACACCTCCTATCCGCTGGCGCCCGACTTCCGCAAGTTCCGGGCCATCGCCGACGCGTGCGGGGCCTTCCTGATGGCCGACATTTCGCATACGGCCGGCCTGGCCGCGGCCGGGCTGTATCCCAATCCGATCGGAATCGCGGATGTCACCAGCTTCACCACCCACAAGTCGCTGATCGGGCCGCGGGCGGCCGTCATCGTGAGCACCCGGGCCGATCTGGCCGACCGGATCGACCGGGCGGTCTTCCCTGGCGAACAGGGCGGCCCGCACATCAACGCCATCGCCGGCATTGCGGTGGCGATGAAGCTCGCCCAGCAGCCAGTCTTCAAGCGCCTGCAGCAGCAGATCGTCGCCAATGCCAAGGCCCTGGCCGATGGCTTCGCCGCGAATGGTGTCCGGGTCGCCCACGGCGGGACCGACACGCATATGGTGCTGATCGACACCAAGTCCTGCGCGGGGACGAAGGACAACCCGCTGATGGGCGACGCCGCGGCCCGGATTCTGGACGTGGCCGGCATCGTCGCCAATCGCAACACCCTGCCCGGCGACAAGAGCCCGCTCCGCCCAAGCGGGGTGCGCTTTGGCACGCCCTGGGTCACCCAGCGCGGTCTGGTCGAGGCCGACATGGGCGAGATCGCCGAGGTCGCCGCGCGCATTCTCAAGAGCGCCCGGCCCTTCACCCCTGAGCAACTCGCGCACAACCAGTTTCCGGGCCAAGGTCGATTTTGACGCCCTCATCGACGGCGCCCGGCGGATCGGCGCGCTGGCCCAAAAAGCCGGCACCGACGCCCAGGCTCCGAGCGAGCGCTTCCCCCACGACTGGACGGCGGTGCGGGTCGAGAACGCCTCGGGCGGGCTGGTGGCCTTCGAAGTGACCGGCGAAGACGCGCGCAACTTCCTGCACCTGGCCCTGACCTGCAACGTGCTGGACCTGCCGGATGAAAGCGCGATTGGCGGCTGGGCGCTCGAGCGGGATGGCAAGCCGCTGTCGCCCGTCGTGGTCGCCCGCGACGATAACCGGATGTATGTGGCCGCGCCGGTCGAGAAGGCCGAGCGGCTCGCGCTGTGGCTGCGGGCGCTGAGCGATGGCTATGTCATCTTTGACAACGCAGACGCGGCGGCCAAGCTGCCCGGGCCGGTGGCGGTCAAGGAAGCGCCCTACCAGCGGGTGGATGCGGCCCTTCTGCCCACGAGCATGGACGCGAAGAGCGCCGACGCGAGCAAGCCCTACTATGTTGGCCGGGCCAAGGCGCCCGCTGCGGCGGCGGATGCGCTCGCCCGCGCGACCGCGAGCGTGGCCGGCGAAGGCGGGGCGCTCAAGCGCACCGCCCTCAACGACACCCATCGCAAGCTGGGAGCCAAGATGGTGCCCTTCGGCGGGTGGGACATGCCCGTTTGGTACACCAGCGTGAGCGAGGAGCACCTTGCGGTCCGAAACGCGGCCGGGCTGTTCGACGTCACCCACATGGGCGTCATCGACTGCCGCGGCCCGAACGCCCAGGCTTTCCTGGACGCGGCGACCTCGAACGATGTCACGGACGTGAAAGTGGGCGAGTCGCAATACGGCTATCTGTTCGACCCGGCCGCCGATGTCATCGACGACATCATGATCTACCGGGTTGAGGCCGAGCGTTATCTAGTGGTTATCAACGCCTCGAACAACGACAAGGACATCGCCTGGTTGCGGGCGCTGAACGATGGCAGCGCCGATCTGGGCGGGCTGCGCCTGCCCGCGTGCGAGCTGCGCGACCTGCGCGACCCATCCAGCGGCGACGACCAGCGGGTCGATGTCGCGCTGCAGGGCCCAGCCGCGCTGCCAACGCTGCAGGCCATGCTGATCGATGATGGGCACCCGCAGCAGGCCGAGGCCCTGGCCCGCCTGCCCAAGACCGGGGTCATGCGCGCGACGTTGGCCGATTGCGATGTCTTCATCTCGCGGACGGGCTACACCGGCGAGTCGATCGCCTACGAGATCTTCGTCCACCCGGGCAAGTCCGTGGGGCTGTGGAACGCGATCCTGGCGGCGGGCGCCGCGCACGGCGTGAAGGCGGCCGGGCTGGCTGCGCGCGACAGCCTGCGGACCGAGGCCGGATTGCCGCTGTATGGCCACGAGCTGGCCGGCCCGCTCAACCTGGGCCCGCAGCACATCGGCTTTGGCGGCTATGTCAAGGCCTACAAACCGTACTTTGTCGGCAAGGGCGCCTACTTCGTCAAGGCCGGCAAGCCGGCCCTCAAGCTCAGCCGCTTCCGGATGAACGAGAAGGGCGTGCGGGTGCCCAAGCTCGGCGATCCGGCCCTGGACAACCGCGGGCGGGTGGTTGGGACCGTGCTTTCGTGCGCCGCCGACACCGAGGGCTTCCTGCTCGGCATGGTGATGCTGGATAGTACGCTGCAGGCCAAGGAAGGCATGCCGATCCGGGTGATGGCCCTGCCCGAGCGCCAGCCCGCCCCGCTGACCAACCTCGCCGCGCTCGGCAGCCGGGCGCTGGTGCCGGACGAGGCAACGGTGCTGAGTCGCTTCCCGAAGAAAGTGAAATAGCCCAAAATCATGGGCCCTCGGCTTCGCCGAGGGCCCATGATTTTTGGCAAACAAGACCGTAGCCTTACGGCACCGCGAGGGCCTTGTTGATCACATCAGCGGCGGTATTGAGCGCTTCCTGGGCAGTCCCAACGCCGAGTTCGATCTTCTCGATCGCCTTGCGCAACTGCTCGTCGCTGTTGCCGAGCTCGCTGAAGAGCGGGATCGCGCTGGCGTACTGCAACTGCTTGACCAACATCTCAGCGTTCGGCGACTTCGCCATGTAGTCCTTGAGCGCGGGCTCATTCGACACGGACTTGCGGATCGGCACGTAGCCGGTCTGCAGGAAGAGATCGACGCTGTTGGCCGGACTGGTCATCCACTTGACGAAGTCGGCGGCCGCCTTCTGCTTCTCGGCCGTGGTCTTGAAGACGAGCAGGCTCGCCCCGCCGATCGGCACCGAGCACACCTTCTTGCAGGGCAGCCCCGTGACGCCGAGCTTGAACTTGGCGTCCCTTTCCAGGGTCGTCAGGGTCGACGATGAGCGCATGATCATGCCGAGTTTGCCCGCGAGGAAGTCGGGCGCAGCCTGGGCATGCTGGTTGGCGGGCATGACCTTGTGCTTGTTGACCAGATCGCCCCAGAACTGCAACGCCTCGAGGGCCTCCGGTCCGTTGTAGACAACCTTTTTGCCGTCATCACTCAGGACCTTCCCGCCGTTCTGCATGAGCATGGCGCTGAAGTACCAGTGCGTATCGGTGTGGGTGTTGAATCCCCACTGGTCGGGCTTTCCGTCGCCATTGGTGTCCTTGGTCAGGGCCTTGGCGGCGGTGACCAGTTCATCCCAAGTGGTCGGGGGCTTGGCCGGGTCGAGCCCGGCGGCCTTGAACAGATCGACGTTGTAGTACAGCAGGGGCACGCTGTTGTTGAAGGGCATGCTGACGATTTGCCCCTTGTACTTGTTGTATTCCCAGAATCCGTCGAAGATGTCGGCCTTGTCAGCGGCGCTGACCAGATCCGCCATGTTCACGACCGCGCCCGAGTCGCCCATCGTCGGCGCGCCGCCCATCTGGGCGACATCCGGCACGCTCTTGGCCGCGATGCCGGCGGTCAGCTTCTGGGCAATGTCCGCATAGCTGCCCTGGAAGATCACCTCAACCGCTACGGCAGACTGCGACTTGTTGTACTTGTCGACCATGGCCTCGACGACCTTGCCCTGGGCGCCGGCCAAAGCGTACCAGAACGTAATCTTGACCGCGCCAGGGGGAACCACCACGGTTGGGGCTGGGGCGGCCGCCGTCGCGGCAGGCGCTGCCACGGTCGCGGCCGGCTGGGCCGTTGCGGCGGGCTTGGGTGCGACGGGAGCCTGCGTTGCGGCCGGCGGAGCGCTCGCGGCGCCGCAGGCCGCAAGCAACAGGGTGAGCGCGCCGAAGGCGCCTGTAATCTTCTTCATCATGGAAATCCTCCTTCCTTGAACCAATAACTCCTAACTGAACCGATTCCCGGAGGCGATAACCCCCGCCGGTGGCGGGGGTTATCGCCTCCGGAGTTGGTTTAGCCCGTAGCTGTACCTATGTAACGGTCAATGGCCGATCGGGCCGGATCTTGATCATTCACCTCCTGAGAATCCATGACAAAACCCGTTTCCGGAGGCCATATCCCTCGGCGAAGCCGAGGGATATGGCCTCCGGAGCAGGTTCTGTGAGTGACCCAAAGCATCACTGTTTGAGACCGGTTGAGGCGATCCCCTGTGTGAATTGACGCTGCACGAAGAGATAGAGAACAACGACAGGCAGAGACACGAAGACCGCGGCGGCCATCAGCAGGCCCCACTGGCTCGACCCCTCCTGCCCGACGAAGTAACGCAACCCGATCTGGACGGTCCGCATCTGGTCGCTGTTGGTGACGATGAGCGGCCACAGGTAGCTGTTCCAGTTGGCCTGAAAGGCGAACAACGCCAGAGTGGCCAGCGCGGGCCGGGAGAGCGGCAGCACCATTCGGACGAGGAAGCCCAGCCGCCCGCAGCCATCGAGGACGGCCGCGTCTTCCAGTTCATTCGGGATCTGCATGAATGACTGGCGCAGCATGAACACGCCAAAGGCGCTCGCGGCGAATGGCGCGACCAGCGCAAAGTAGCTGTCCAGACCCAGGGCCGGGCTGATATCGCCGAAGTTCTTGAGCAGCAGAAAGGCCGGGATGATGGTCATCTGATGCGGGATCATCATGCTCGCCAGATACAGCGTGAAAAGGGCGTTGCGAAGCGGGAACTGCATCCGCCCGAAGGCAAAGGCCGCCAGCGCACTCGTCACCAGATCGAGGAAAGTCACGGCCAACGCGACGATCCCGCTATTGATGAAATAGCGCCCAAAGGGCGCGGCCGCCCAGGCCTGAGCGTAGTTCGACCAGAGGAGCTGGCTGGGAATCCATTGCGGCGGATACGAGAACACCTCGTTTTGGGCCTTGAGCGACGTGGAGACCATCCAGGCAAAGGGCATCAGCATGGCGATCGCGCCCACCAGCAGCAGAAGATGCACGAACGGGCTTTCCAGTTTGCGTGTCATTGGTAGTGCACCCGCTTGCCCAGGAAACCGAACTGGAGGATGGTCAAAACGAGGATCACGACGAACAAGACCATCGCGACGGCCGAGCCATAGCCCATATTGAACTGCTGGAATGCCTGCTGGAAAAGGTAGTAGACAATCACCGTTGTTGAGCCAATTGGTCCGCCCTGGGTCATCACGTGGACCTGGGTGAAGGACTGGAACGAGTTGATGACGGCGATGATGAGGATGAAGAACGAGGTGGGCGTGAGCAGCGGCCAGGTGACGTAACGCAGGAGTTGCAGGCGATTGGCCCCATCGATCTTCGCAGCCTCATACAGATGGACAGGGATGCTTTGCAGGCCGCCGAGGTAGATGATTACGTTGTATCCCAACCCGCGCCACACGCCGAGGATGATCAGGGACAGCATCGCCGTGCGCGGCTCATTCAGCCAGCGGGCGGGCGGCAGGCCGACCAGCCCGATGAGCTGGTTCATCAACCCGACATCGGGGTGATAGATCCACATCCACACGACTGACACCGCGACCAATGAGGTGATGGTCGGGAGGAAATACGCCGTGCGATAAAAGGCCAGCCCACGCAACGGCCGATTGAGCAGCAGGGCCAGGAACAGGGCCAGGATCATCGACGTCGGAATGGACCCAACGGCGAAGAGGATGGTGTTTCCCACGGCCTGCCAGAAATCAGCCGAAGAGAACAGCGTTTCATAGTTGGCCAGGCCAATAAACACCGGATCGCCGCGCAGAATCCGCCAGCGCCACAATGAGAGGCGGGCCGCCTCGACCACTGGATAGAAGGTGAAGGCGCCCAGCACGAGCAGGCTGGGGATAAGAAAGGCATAGGCTGTCAACCAGGTCCGCCAGGGTCGCCGTTTCACGCGATCGCCTCCGTCATCGCGGCAAAACTGTCCGCCAGCAAGCCATTCAGGCCGGAGAGCTTTGACGCGCGGTAGCCGTTGATCTCCAGGATGACCAGGCCGCCAAACCCGGCCGCCTTCAACGCGGCCAGATCGTCGCGCCAGGGCACACGGCCAAAGACCAATGGAAAATGATCTTCGCCCTCGGGGTTGATGTCATGGACGTGGACGTGCCGGACCGCCCGCACGAAGGCCTCGGACGGCATGCCCTGGCCCTGCAGCACGCTGTGCCCAAAATCCCAGCACGCGCCCAGCCGCGGATGGCTGATCGCGTTCACCAGGTCCGCCACCTGTTCCGGCGTCTCCCCCACCCGCAGGTAGCCGGGCTTGGGCGGCAGGTTCTCGAGCATTGGGCGGATCCTGCGGGTGCGCTCCAAAACCCAGCCCAGGAATTCGTGGGTGTCTTCGCTCAGTTGTTCGAGGGAGCTCTCCCCATGCGCGCCATGGATGACGAGGGGGGCATCGAAGCCGCCCAGCTCGGAAATGCGCTCGGCGAACTCCAGGGCGGGTGTGAACAGCGCCTGCAGCTCTGCCCGCCGCGGTCCGGCAAACCCCGCGGAATTCCAGGGATCCTTGTAGGGCGCGTGCAGGCTGCAATGCCGCCCCGCGCAAGCGCAGCGCTCGGCCAGCGCCAGCAGCGCGGCGTAGTCTTCGTCGGGCGGATACAGGGTGAACTCGAGCGCCGTACCGCCCGCGGCCATCAGCGGCGCCAGGAAGGCTTCACCGCTTTCGCTGGCCTCCCATTTCGGGTGATGCGAAAACCCAAACTCGATACTCATGCCTTTCCTCCGACAAGATCCCGCGCGATGCCGGCCAGATCCAGTTGATTCACGGATTCCACGAACGCCAACTGGCGGGCATCGATCTCCCGCGCGCCGCGCATCGCCCCGCAGATCCCGCCGGCCAGCGAGGCAATCGTGTCCGTGTCCCCCCCGAGGTTGATCCCGGCCAGAATCGCGGGCATGGGCTCGCCGCGCGCCGCGACGACGACCCCGATCGCCGAGGCAACCGATTCAGCCGGATCCAGGCCGACGCCAACGTAGTCGTAGAGCGCCTGCAGGGCATCCTCCAGGCTGACGGACTGACGGGCGAGCCTGACAGCCAGATCGATGCGGGTGTCCAATGGGGTCGTCCAGCTCCATTGCCCAAGAATCCGGCCCCGACGTGCGCCGTCCTGGGCCGCCGAAATGACATCGTCAAGGCTGGCCCCGGGCCGCATCGCGGCAGCCACGGCAAAAGCCGCGGCTGCCGCGGCCTGGTGGCCATTCCGCGTGTCATGGGTCGGGATACCCGATGCGAACACGTCGGCGAGGACGGCATCGAAGTCCGCCCCGTTTGCGATGCCGATGGCCGCCACTCGCATGGCGCTTCCGTTCGTTGTGCCCTGCCCGCCTGTCTCGCGCGGCGACGCGCCGGCCATCAGGCGGCCCAGAGCGCGCCGGGTGCTGGGCCCGAGATACGGATTGTTCAGCCCGTCGTGGTCGCGCGCCCAGGCCACCAGGCCAGCGGCCACCCGCTCGGGGGTGAGCGGCCGGCCCTCGATCAAGATGCGCGCGATGAGCAGGGTCTGGGTGGTGTCGTCGGTGATCGAGCCGAGCGGGTCTCCCACCCCAGGATGCATCGGACTGGGCGCGGCGAAGTCAGTCAACCAGCCAAAGCGCTCGCGAATCTGATCGCGGGTCATGAACTCGGAAGCGCGCCCCAGCGCATCGCCCAGCGCGACGCCGGCCAGACAGCCATGCGCGCGATCAAACCGCGAGAGTGCGGCTTGTGCGGGCGGAGGTTGTGGGGACAGTGTCATTGCTCGTTCTTCAGGCAAAGACCGCCACGGTCTTGATGCCGCGATAGGCGGCGCTGTCGGCGAAGGCGGCTTCGAGTCCGTCGAGTGAGACCGTTCGGGTGACGTAGCCGTCCAGATCCATCGCGCGCGTCGCGAGGGCTTCCGCGGCGGCGGCAAAGTCAGGCGTCCCGAAACCAAAGGTGCCAACCAGAGCGACTTCCTCATAGTGAATGCGGAAGGCGTCCACACTCAGGCGGGTGTCGCGCGGGAGTCCGGCGAAGACATTGACCGACCCGCCCCGGCGGGCGAGCGAAATGGCCAGACCTACCGCATCGGGCTGGGCGATCGAGACCATGACCCGATCAAACCCCTCGGTATGGCCGGCCGCTTTGGCCGCCTCACCCAGGTCGGTTGTCGATACATCCACGACCTGGTCGGCGCGCGTCTGGGCCCAGGCCAGGCGCTCGGGGTCATCCCGGCCAGGGTCACACTGGCGGCCCCAAGATGGCGGGCGAGCGCAGCCTGGAGCAAGCCCATTGGCCCGTCGCCGATGATGAGGACGGTGTCACCCGCGCGCAGCCCGAGCACGCCAAACCCGTGATAGCAGCAGGCCAGGGGCTCGGCCAGGGTCAACTCGATGAGGTCGTCGGCTGCGGTCAGGCGGCGCATCCCGCGGCGCACGATCGCCTCGGGCACGCGCACGAACTCGGCAAACCCGCCGGGCCGGACCGAGCTGTCCCACAGGCGCTCGCACAACGAAAATTGGCCGCGCGTGCAGAAACGGCATTCACCGCAGGCGATGTAGGGGGCAACCGCGACCCGGTCTCCTTCGCGCCACCCGGGGGCCAGGGACGCGGCGATCTCGTCCGTCGTCTCATGCCCGAGGACCGACCCGGGCGAGATGAGCGGATGGCCGCGCATAAAGGTCTTGACATCGGTCGCGCACACCCCGCAGGCGCGCGTGCGCAGCAGCACCTCGCCCGCCCCGATTTCGGGCCGGGGCAGGTCCGCGATCTCGACCTTCCCGGGTTCAAGATAGAGCAGGGCCTTCATCGTGTGTTCTCCTTCAGGCGCAGGCTGCGGGCCAGACCGCGCCGCACCCGAACCTGCGCGATATCCGTCGCCGACAACAGCGCCAGGGGATTGCCATCCGCGCACAGCACGGCGCCGGTCCGGAATCCGCCCGCCTCGAGCCGGTCCGTTTCGCGCAGTCCAACGTAGCGCGACAAGACCGGCTCGCTCCGGCGATGCGCGGCCGGATCAAGCGTGGTGCGAATGAGCAGGTGATCGCATACCAGACAGCCCGCCGGTTCATCCAGCATCGCGGACAGCAGCACACCACCGGCAATCGCCTTGCCATAGAATCGTTCGTCGGGCAAGCCGGCGATCAGGGTGGCGACCTGAGCTCCCTCGGCCACCTGTGTCTCAATGGCGCCCTCGCGCCGAATCACCCAGGTATCGGGACCGCCAATCGGCTCGGGATCGCGGCGAATGTTCTGACCGGACATTTTCCCGACCGCGTCGACGTTGACCATCTGACCATCGATCGTCGCCAGCACGGTGAAATCGACGACGACATCGTTGAAGCCCAGGCCCAGATCGGCGCCATTCACCCCGGCCAGCAGGCCCGGCACGTGAACGACCTCAAACTCGGCGCCGGCCAGCCGCCCAACATCGACGGCCAGGCAGGTCACGAGCGGGCCGACGTTCGCGGTGCCCACGCCGACCCCAAGCAACGGCACAGCGCTGCCCTGGATGGCCAGGGCGACATCGGCCAGGGTGCCATCCCCCCCGAGCACAACGAGGACGTCAACGCCAGCCTCCACGCAGCGTTGGGCGATCCAGGCGCTCCGCGCGCGACCTGACAAGGCCGACCAATCCAGCAAGTGGGCGGTGGCCGGCAGGCCCGCCAGCGCATCGCCGCCCATCTCGCCCGCGCCCGTCCAGACCTCGCGCGGCGCCAGCGCGCGCAGCGCTTCCACCGCCGCCAACAGGGCGCGGCCGGCACCCGACTGAGTATTCACGATCAGGCCGACCCGTTCAAAGGTCATGACGGGTTGGCCTCATACAGCTCGAGCACACCCCGAGCCGCCGCTTCATCGATGACAAGCGTGTTGACATGCTTGCCGCGCAGGGCACCCAGGATGGCCTGGGCTTTTCCGGCGCCTGAGGCAACGCCGACGACCCGTCGGGTTCGGCGCAATTGGCCCAATTCGATGCCGATCACGCCCGGAACGGCATCAACGCACGGCCTGCCGCGCCCGTCAAAGAAGCGCACACAGATGTCGCCCACCGCCCCCGACTCGCGCAGGCGCACCTGGGTGGAAGGGCTGAGGTAGTCGACGAACAACATTTGGACTTCCGCCGCAGCTTCGACGTTCCCGATGCCGACGATGGCGACATCGAGCTTGTTCCACAGCCCGGCGATCTCCTCGAGGTCGGGCGAGCGGCGCAGGCTGTCTTCCAGCTCAGCCGAGTCGACCAGGGCCGGCGCATACAGGCTCCTCCACGTCCCGCCAAACGCCGAGCCGAGCGCGCGAGCCAACTCGTGCACCTGAAACATCGGCGCAATCTGGCCCAGTCCGCCGATGAGCGGCACGACCGAAATGCGGGCCTGGCGGGGCGGATCGAGCGCGCCAACCACTTCATGCAGGGTGCGCCCCCACCCAATTCCGACCACGTCACCGTTCTGCAGGGTGCGCTCGAGATACGCCGCGGCGGCCTGGCCCACCCGCCGGCGGGCCACGTCAGCTGCAGCAGTCTCGGAAGTGATGACGACGGCCTCGGTCAGCCCAAATGTGGCGACCAAACGGCCCTCCAGCTCAGCCTGAGTGGCGTCGGGATCGATGATGCGAATCTCGACGATGCCTTCCTGGCGGGCCTGCTGGAGCAGGCGGGACACCGTTGGGCGCGACGCGTTGATCTGGCGCGCGATCTCGTCCTGGGTCAGGTTGTCGATGTAGTACAGCCTGGCGGCGCGCAGCATGGCCTGACGATTCTCATGCCGGGTCATGTTGCGCCCCTGAGTGAACAAATGTAAAATACATCTGTTCAGATTCTTGCGCACGCGGGCCGGCTTGTCAAGGTTGACGCAAGGCCACTTCCGCGCCGCCACCAAGCACGCAAAAGGAGATCGTTATGACACCTCGCCACCGCCGCCTATCCCACCTCTTCGCCGCCGACGGGCGCTGCCTCGTCGTCGCCCTGGACCATGCCGGATTCATGGACAAGCCCCTGCGCGGGCTGGAGGCGCCCGGGCCGGTGCTCAGCGCTTCGGTCGCGGCCGGTGCGAACGCGTTTCTGCTCACCCTGGGCAGCGCCGAGCGATATGCGGCCGAGCTTGGCCGAGCCGGGCTGTGGCTGAGCGTTGAGGCCGATCCGCGCCTCGCCGAGCCCATGGTTGCCGAGGCGTTGCGCCTGGGGGCCGACGGGGTGAAATGCCTGGTCTACCCGGGCTGGGAAGCGCGCCCGAACAGCCTGGCCGATTTCTCGGCCCTGGCCCTGGCCTGCCGGGCGTGGAACCTGCCCGTGATGGCCGAGGTCATCCCCGGCGGATTTCTGGCCGGCCCGGAGCAGCGCACGCCGGCAGCCATTGCCGCGGGCGCGCGAGTGGCCTTTGAGGCCGGAGCGGATGTGATCAAGACGGTGTATACGGGAACGCCCGAGTCCTTTGCGATGGTGCTCGCGTACTGCCCGGCGCCGGTCATCGTGCTGGGCGGCGACCGGGCCGACGATGCGCGGGCCGTGCTGCAGAGCGTCCGCGATGCGCTGGACGCCGGCGCGGCCGGCGTCGCGATTGGGCGGAACATCTGGCAGCACCCCCGGCCCGGCCGAATGACGGCCGCCCTCGCCGCGCTCATTCATGGCGGCGCATCGGTCGAGGATGCCCTGACGCTGCTCGGCTCAGATTAGGCTACAGAGCCGTTTTGTCAACCATATCTGGATGAACGAAACCTCGCGGGTCTGGGAGACCCGCGAGGTTTTTTGGGGGTCTGAAGCGATAATCCGGGCATGAACCTCATCCTCACCAACGCCCGAATCTTCACCTGCGACCCTTCTCAGCCGTGGGCGACCGCGCTGGCAATCGCCAACGACAAGATCATTGCGGTCGGCAGCGATGCCGACATGGATGGCGTGCGGCTTCCCAATGCCGAGCGCATCAACCTGAACGGCGCGTTTGTCACCCCTGGCCTCATCGACGCGCACACCCATCTGCTGTCAACAGGCTATGCGCTGCAACGGATTGATCTCCCCCGCGAACCTTCGCACGATTTGGTGATCGAGACCGTGCGCCGGCGCGCGGCAACGACGCCCTCCGGGAAGTGGATTCTTGGACGAGGCTGGGTGCGGGTGCCCTGGTCGGCCGATGGCACGCCGTCCGCAGCCGATCTCGATCCCGCCACCGACGCCCATCCGGTCGCGATCACCGCCGCCAGCGGACACGCGCTGTGGGTAAACAGCGCCGGGCTGCGCCAATGCGGCATCACCGCCAGCACCGCTGATCCGTATGGCGGGCAGATCGTCCGCGACGCGACGGGCGCGCCGACGGGTCTGCTGCTCGAGGAAGCCCTGGGGCTCGTCTACGACAAGCTGCCGCCCTTCACCTTCGCCGAAGAAGAGGCGGCCGTGCTTGGCGCAATGCGGGCGATGAACCAGGCCGGCCTGACCGGCACGCATTGCATGGACGGTTCGGGCGGGATTGGCAGCTTCCAGGCCTATCAGCGCGTGCGGGCCAGCCACAAACAGACCCTGCGCGTTGTCAAAAACCTGCCCGCCCAGGACATGGACGCGGTGCTCGGGGCCGGCATCCGGAGCGGATTTGGGGATGCCTGGCTGCGCGTCGGCGGGGTGAAGTTCTTCGCCGATGGCGCGCTCGGCCCGCGCACGGCGCTGATGATTGCGCCCTACGAGAACCAGCCCGCGAATTACGGCATGCGAACCTACGAGAAGGAGCAGCTCTTCGAGGATATCGGGCGGGTCAACGCGGCCGGGCTTTCGGCGATCGTGCATGCGATTGGTGATCAGGCCAACCGAGATGTGCTGGATGCCATGGCGGCCGCAGCCGCCGGGGCAACGCCCGGGCTGCGCAACCGGATCGAGCACTGCCAGGTTCTGCACCCCGACGACATCCCGCGTTTCGCCGTGCAGAACATCATCGCCTCTGTCCAACCGATTCATGCCACCCAGGACATGCAGGTCGCCGATCTGTTCTGGGGCGACGCAGCAAGGGCGCCTACGCCTTCCGCAGCCTCGCCGACAGCGGGGCGCGCCTGGCCTTTGGCTCGGACGCGCCGGTCGAGGTCTTTGATCCCCTGGTCGGCCTGCACGCGGCCGTCACCCGCCGGCGGGCAGATGGCACACCCGGGCCGGACGGCTGGTATCCCGAGCAACGCGTAACGATCGAGGAAGCCATCCAGGCCTACACCCTGGGCGCCGCCTATGCGGGCGGAATGGAGCGCGAGATCGGCTCGCTCGAGGCTGGCAAATACGCCGACCTGACCGTGCTCTCGCGCGACCTCACCCGCATCCCGGGCGACGAGATTCTGGGGGTCAAAGTCGAGCGGGTGATGGTTGGGGGCGGGTGGGTTGTGTAACGTTGGTAAGGTTGGTAAGGTTCGTCAGGTTTGGTCAGGTGGATAAGGTGTGATCAGGTGTTGGCGAAAAGCACCGGGGGTTGGGTAACGGGGTTGGGCGTCCCGAAACGAAGTGCGGTGAAAGACGCGGGGTTGGCGAAGGAGCCCCGGAGCGAAACGCTCGCCGAGTCGGCCAGGAGGGGGCGACCGCAATGGGATGCGTTACGCGGTTAATGGCGGTGGCGGCTGGCCCGGGATGCGCGTCCGCCTTGCAACATGTGGTAAGATATCGGCCTGTTCTTTGAGATTGTGTGTTTGCCGCCAAACCTTCCAAAGGTTTGGCGGCTTTTTTTGTCCTGGCGGAATGTCGGAGGCAAGGGAGATCGAATGGTCGTAAAACTGTATGTTGGTAACCTGTCGTACGAGACAACTGAAGAGGCTCTGCGGACCCTGTTTGCCCAGGCCGGCACCGTCGTGTCGGTTGCGGTGATCAAGGATCGCGACACTGGCTCCTCGAAGGGCTTCGGCTTTGTCGAGATGAGCAGCCAGCAGGAGGCGCAGGCCGCCATCACGAAGTTCAACAACTTCCAGATGGGTCAGCGCGCCCTGACTGTCAACATCGCCAAGCCGCGCGAAGATCGCGCCGGTGGCGGCGGTGGTGGCGGCGGCTTCTCGCGCTCGAAGCGCTACTAGTCTCTGCGAAAAACACGATGGCCCGGCTTGCTCACGCAAGCCGGGCCATCGTGTTTTTCTATTCGGCCACGAGCTCGATCGGATCAAACTTCAGCACGTTCGACGTGTCGGTTTTGAGCGTGACCGCACCCTCGAAGCGCCGCTCGGTGTAGCCATCGGCCGCGATCATCACGCTGTAGGTCTTGCCGCGGGCCAGGCCCGGGGCGGTGATGAAGGCCCCGGTGTCATCCGTGACGCCGAGCGCCGCGACGAGCGTCTTGACGTCATCCCCATTGGCGGCCTCAATGTCGTCGAAGCTCACCCCGGGCTTGAGGACGATCACATATGCGCTCTCAATCGGGCGCTGGGTGTCCGCGTCAATCACGGATCCCTGCAGGGTCACCGTGCTGGCCGCCTGTTTGGGCGGGGCGGCCTGCTCCTTGGTCTTCACCTTCCCGACAATCACATCGCCGGCAGTGGTCAGCCGGCCGCCCACAAAGAATTCGAGGCGGTATTTGCCCTCTGGAATGGCCTGCGTGCCGTTGTTGAGCGAGAAGGTGTACTCCCCGTCGCCATCGCCATCCCACTCCTTGCCCGATTGCTTGCCGGCCGTGGGTTTGCCGTCGGCGTACCACACGTTCCCGTATTCGTCGCCGGCAGCCAACTCGGTAACCTGCACCGCGGCGACGATCTTGCGCGTGCCGGCCGGCAGCGTTGCGCCTTCATTGGCCAACCGGCCATCCGCATAGTCTGTTCCGAATCGGATATTGGAAAAGCCCACCCCATCTGCCGGTTCGGCGGGGGCTTCGCGATTGCCCTGGCGCGGTTTGGTGTCATCGACCCCGTCGAGCTGAAGGGCCTTCTGGATGTAGGGCTCGGCCAGGTTGATCATCCGCACCCGCCCGATGGCATTCCCGTCCTTGGTCTGACCGTAACTCGGGATGCCGATCTGTTGGCCCTCGGTGTTGATGGCCAGGCCACCCGAGTTGCCGCCGGCGACCGTGGCATCCGTCTTGAACGCATCCAGCTCGCCGTCGTCGTCAAAGTCCTCGAAGCCGGAGACCTTGCCGCTGGAGTAGTTGACCAGATCGCCCCCGATGCCGGGGTAGCCCAGCACCCCAATAAAACTGCCCAGTTTGACCGCCTCGGAATCGCTGCGCTGGATGACGACCAACGGCAACGGATCTGGCAGTTTCGCGCCCTTCTCGGCCGGCGCGACGATTTTGAGCACGGCAATATCCAGCTTCGGGCTCCCCGCCACGGCTTTGGCCACATAGGTCGGCTTGGGCGCCTTGCGTGGATTGAGGGTCAGGCCAACAAGGACGAGGCCCTCGGGGTGATACAGGCTGCCAGGCTTGCCGGAGGTGTTTGAATAGTTGCCTTCAGGTGTTCCCACGCAATGAAAGTTTGTCAGGATGTAGCCAGCGCGATCGATGACGGTGCCGGAGCAGCCGCCCAGGACCTTGTTGCTCGGGTTCAGGATCCAGATCTTGACCGTGCTCAAGAGGGCGTTGTCGATGGCCTCCTGGGTCGGATCGTCGCCGGCGGCGCGCACCGGGGCGGCCAGGGCCGAGAGGGCCAGCGACAGGGCGAGGCCTGCGGCGGCCAGGGCGTTTCGGGATTTGGGGTTCATCGCATCTCCTTCGACTGCGCTACGGAATAATCCAACCCGCGAGCAGATCGCTGGCGGTTCCGGCCTGGCCGGCAAACTCGGCCGCCGGCGCGGCAAAACTGAGCACGCACACTTTATCGCCGCACGGGACGAGGGTGTCGGTCGCCCGCATCAGCGAGGGCATCGCCCCGCTCGAGGCGTCCAGCAGATAGGCATAGTCAACGCGGGCCGCCTCGCGGCCGGCCACGGTGACGGCCGCCATGTTCAGGACGCGATAGCCGGCCAGTTCTGCGCCCCGGCTGAGAGTCCAGTTGGTGGCCCCGTCGAGGATCGTGCCGCCGCCTGCGACCAGGACGTCGGCCTTGGGTACCTGGCTGGCGCTGACCCGCGCCCCGTCGGCCCCACCGCCCTTGCGGTCGAAGGCGGCGATGCTTGCGCCGGCCTCGGACGTGCGCGACCAACGCGCGGGATAGGTCACACTCATACCGGCCGCGGTGGCCGTGCGGGTCTGGCCGAGCACGTCCCGGCCGATCAACGCGCCAGCGATCAACAGGACGGCCGCGACCACCCACACGATCCATTCGGGCTCATCCTTTGTCCCGCGGCCGATCAGCATCTTGTCGATGGCCGATGTCTCCGGCGCGGCCACGCCCATCTCGGTCACCCGGTGCAGGCGCTCGATGAGGCGAAAGAGCAGGAAGAAGATCAGCGCGGCGATGAGGACGGCGGCGACCAGGCCCAGCCAGGGGTTGAACGAAAACCCGCCGCCCAGGCCAGGGGCCGCGCCGAGGAGCACATCGATGACGCCATTGAGCACCGCCGCAATGAGCAGGCCGATCGGCAGCCAAGTCGGGCCCATCTTGTCGAATTTGGCCCGGGCGATAAAGTAGCCGGTCACGCCACCCAGGCAGGCGAAGGCGAGCGCCTCGGTGACAACCCGCAGCGCGCCAATCGCCAGGTCGACCCCATTGTTGCCCGTCACATAGAGGATGTTGAAGGCGGTGGCGTAGCCCAGGCCGGCGGCCGCGCCGTAGATGATGCCATCCACCCGTTCGTCGAACTCCGAGGAGTGATAGACCGAGTAACGCACCGCGGCGTAGATCAGGAATTGCTGGACGACCCCGGCGATCAGGATAGCCCCGGCGAGCTCCAGCCACAGGCTGCCGCCGCTCCACTCCTGGACCTTGAAGAACGAGCGAATAGCGGGCTGGCCGATGCCATAGGCCAGGATCGCGCCCAGAACGAAGACGCCCAGGATCATCCCGCGCGGCTCGGGCTCAATCCGGTCGGCGCGGATGAAGGCCACCAGGAAGAACCCGGCCGGCACAAGGGCGATGGCGAGGCCGGCCGCGACCAGGCCGGCGCCGTCAAGTTGCGGCCGGAAGAAGCCAACCAGCAACGCGACGATGGCGGCGAAGGCGACCGCCCCGCCGGCGTTGAGCAACACAGATTCACGGGCCACGCGTTCATGGCTGACGGGTACGGCTTGCGCCACAGTCACCTCTCCTTGGTCGCATCCACGCTCACGGGCGGATGCCGTCGGCGAATTAGGGCGTAGTGTACGCGGGTTCTTGTGGGAAATCTGGTTTGGGCAGGTGGATAAGGTGTGGTCAGGTGGGTCAGGTGAAGGCCGGGCACCCATTCCTGTCAGAATCACGGAGGACACGGACGCGGCAGATGACATGGGGGCGACCGCGATCACTTTCCCGACCGCTCCTGGTTTAGTTACCCCTGTCGTCGACTGATCGCTCTGCGCGTGGGCCCGCCACCAAGACCGGCCCGGTCATGACCAAACCTTATGCACCTGACCAAACCTGACGAACCTTACCAACGTTACCAACGAATCTCCAACCCCGCCACATACCGCCACCAGTTGTTCGCGTAGCCGCGCCCGTTCACCCCGTCGGCGTGGGCGAAGCGGCGCATCCACCAGCGATGATGCTCGCGGATATCGCCGTTGCCCCAATCGGCGCAGGTCATGACCCGGGCCGCTCCGGTAAGGGCCGGGTACTTCAGCCAATCATCGGCGCTGCTCATCACCTTCCGCCGATTGCCCCAGTCGTAGTCGGTATCGCTGTTGGGCGCAAAGTGCACGTTGCCGCAGGCGGCCCGGCCGGGATGGGTCTTGTCGTGCTGGATGAACTGATGCCACAGATGATCGGCGGGCGCGGCGCCCTCGAAGACGTGCTCCAGGATGCTTTCAGCCCGGTGGCCGAGATCCTCGAGCATTTCGCCCACCCCGCGCTCGTAGTTGAAGCCCATCACCACAAAACGCCGCGGCAGGTGGGCGGTGTTGGGTAGCACTGGGCCGTTGCACCAGACCGCGCCGGGCCCGCCCATGCAGCTCTCGTAGTAACCGCCATAGGGAAAAGCGAAGAGCCACAGCTCGTCGGCCAGATTCTGCTCGACTTTGCGCAGGAAATCGGCCTCGCGCAGCAGCGCGGCGTAGTCGGCGGTATCGGGCTGATGGAAGCCGTTGCGCGCGCCAGGCCCGCAGAAAGCTGTCGTCGGTGTAGCGAAAGCCGTCGGCCTTGCGCGGGAAGCCGTCGACGACGATGCGCTCGACGATCTGGTAGCGCACCCGGCCATGGCTGACCTCGGCCACGTCGTCGACATACTGATCGGCCAGCGTATCGGGGTCGTTCCAGCCCAGCACCTCATTCAGGCGGCGTCCACCCTCGCGCTCGATGATGGGATTGTGCACGAGCATCACCACCCGCGGTGAGATCGCATCGCCCAAGGCGGCGAGGGGGACCAGCGCGGGCGCGGCGGGTTTTGCTGGCGAGCTGAAGAGCGAGCGGAGGACTTTGCGCATCGTGCGGGGATTGTACGAGCGACTTTCTCCGAACAGGTGAGCCGCACCTTGAAGGTGCGGCTCCCCCCAACACCCGTCCTCCCACCCAAATTCGAATCTATCCACAGATTTCGCCGATTCGCGCAGAATTGTGGAATGTCACCCTGAGTTACGGACCGCCGTCGGGGGAAAGGACGACCAGAACACGCGCGGCGGTGTGTCACCCTGAGCCGGGCGCCAGAGCTCGGGCAGACGCGAGCGGAGCGGCCCGGCGAAGGGTCTCTGGCGCGGCAGGTCAGAGTCCGCCCGGCCGCGGTAGAGATGCTTCGCACGCCCGGTACGCAAGGGCGTGGCGCGGTCCGATGGGCGGGCTGCTGCTCAGAAACTAGGCACTTCTTCCACCTGCGGAAGCATCCTGAGCGGAGGGCGGCGGCCGAGATGAGCTTGGCCCTTGCTCCTGCCCAGCCGCCCGCAGTCGAAGGACGCTTCCGCTGACGAAAGGAGCGCAGGCGCCCTTCGACTGCGCGCATCGACGCTTGCGCGCCGATGCGCTCCGCTCAGGATGCCTGCGCTTTTTGTGTGCGCTACCGCGCACACGCCGTTTCTGGCCGCCCTTTCCCCTGAACGCGGTCCGTAACTCAGCATGACAAATGTGCCCCGTACGCTAGGGCACGCTGCCCATAGCCTGAGCAATTGCCGATTTCCTGAAAGCTCCGCCCAAGTTCGGAAACAAATCAGCGCCAATCTGCGAAATCTGTGGAAAAAAGTGTCTCACCGCGTAGAATCGTCGTTTCGATGGAGGCATACACGTGACAGAGAGCAAAGTAGCAATCGTGACCGCGGCCGGGCGCGGGATGGGCGCGGCGATTGCCCGCGAGCTCGCGGCGGATGGCTACCGGCTGGCCCTGATGTCGCCCTCGGGCGCGGCCGAGGCGCTGGCCAAGTCCCTCAACGGCCTGGGCCTCACCGGCTCAGTGACCGAGCCCGACGACCTCAAGCGCCTGGTCGACGCGACCCTGGCGAAATTCGGCCGGATCGACGCGGTTGTCAACCACACCGGACACCCGCCCAAGGGCCCGCTGCTCGACATCAGCGACGCCGACTGGCACCGCGGCCTGGACATGCTGTTGCTCAACGTCGTGCGGATGTCCCGCCTCATCACGCCGATCATGCTGGCCCAGGGCGGCGGGGCGATCGTCAATATCTCGACCTATGCCGTCTTCGAGCCCGAGCCGACCTTCCCGGTTTCGGGCACCTTGCGCGCCGCGCTGGCTGCCTTCACCAAGCTGTACGCCGATCAGTACGCGGCCAAGGGCATCCGGATGAACAACGTGTTACCCGGCTTCATCGACAGCCTGGGCGAGACGCCCGAACGGCGCCAGCGCATCCCGATGGGCCGGTATGGCACGGTCGCCGAGATTGCCAAGACCGTGCGCTTTTTGCTGTCATCCGACGCCGGATACATCACCGGCCAAAACCTGCGCGTCGACGGCGGGATCACCCGCTCGGTATGACCCTCCCCAAAGGAGTCACTCGCAGAACCTGCGCCGGAGGCGATATCCCCCGCCTCCGGCGGGGGATATCGCCTCCGGAAACTGGTTCTGTCGAGTGCGCAAAGGATCGACATGTCCAACGCTTTTGACGTCATCATCGCGGGCGGCGGGGTCATGGGCTGCGCCACGGCCACGTATCTGCTGCGGGCTGAGCCGGCGCTCAAAGTCGCCGTCATCGAGCGCGACCCGACCTATGCCCGCTCCTCGACTGTGCTGTCCGACGGCAACACCCGCCTGCAATTCAATCTGAAAGAGAACATCCAGATGTCGCTGTATGGCCTCGAGGTATTGGGTCGCTTTGGCGACGACCTGGCCGTCGACGGCGAACAGCCCGATCCGGGCTTTCGCCAGCAGGGCAACCTCTTTCTGATCGACGCTGACAGCGAGACCGAAAGCCGCGAGGGCCTGGCCCTGCAGCAGGCGCTGGGCTGCGATGTCGCGTGGCTGGAACCGGGCGAGATCGCGGAACGCTTCCCATATGCCAGCCTGGACGGCTGCGTGGGCGCCACTTTTGGCCGGCTGGACGGCACGATGTCGCCCTACGCCGTGCTGCAGGCGTATCGGCGCAAGGCGGCGGCGCTCGGCGCGCAGTTCATCCAGGCCGAAGTGGGCGCGATCACCCATGCCGACGGGCGCGCCACCGGCACGCGCCTGGCGACGGGCGAAGCGCTGCAGGCGGGCGCGGTGTTGAACGCGACAGGGCCGTGGGCGGCCCGGCTGGCCGCAACGGCCGGCATCGCCCTGCCCGTGCGCCCGATCAAACGACAGGTCTTCATCGTCGACACGGATTTGCGCCCGGAGTGGATCCTGCCGGCCTTCTTCTTTCCCTCGGGCCTGTATTGCATCCACGAGGGCGAGGGTCGCTTCATGTTCGGCAAGTCATCGACCGGCTCCGGATCTAGCGCGGCTGGGCGGGTTTGTATGAGGTCAATACGCTGGACGGAAATGCCATCCTGGGCGAGTGGCCCGAGATCAAGGGCCTGTATCTGGCGAATGGCTTTTCCGGGCACGGCTTTCAACAGTGCCACGCGGTGGGGCGGCATCTGTCCGAGCTGATGCTCGGGCGGCAGCCTTCACTCGATCTGGCGCGCTTTGGGCCGGGCCGGATCCTCACGAACACGCCGGTGTTCGAAAGCCGGCGCAAGATTATCTAGTGTCCGCGAAAGCCAACGCCATGCCAGCCTACCAAAATCGTGTGTTCGTATTCCCCGAGCGCAACGGCGATCCGGCCTGGATCGAGGATTTCCCGCTGTGGTGGGATCGATCCGCCTTCTTTGACACCTATGGCAGCCGTCGCATCGACACGGGGCATCTGGTCTACGACAACGACGCGCTCCTGATCACCGGGGCCGAAGCCCGCGCCTGGGATGCGGAACAGACGCCCCGTTTTGCGCGTGATCCGCGCAGCAAGACGCCGTGGTACGCCGAGACCCGGGCGAGGTGGGACGCGCGGCTCAAGAACGCAAGTTGGGTCGTGGTCGAAACCTACGAATGGGAATCGGGACTGGATTAGGAAACCCGAAATGCCATTTCGGGCAAATCATTCAGGCGAAGCCGGGGAAGAAATCCTTGCGGATGCGGCTAGGGCTGACGCCCATGTCGAGCAGCGTGCGTTCAAAGCCCTCGACCATCGCATTGGGGCCGGACAGGTAGAACATGCGACCGGCGTAGTCGGGAATCTCGGCCCGGATCAGGGCGGCGTCGATGCGGCCCAACGACCCCGCCCAGCCTGCCGGAGCATGCGCGGCACCCGTCAGAGTGTAGATCGTGCGTAAGCCAATTTCGCGCGACGCGCGCTCGAAGACATCCGTGTAGGCAATCTCGTCCGCATGCCGGTTGGAGTACAGCAGGGTGAGCGTGCGGCGCTCCTTACGATCGAGCAGATCATGGACGATGCTGCGGAAAGGGGTGATCCCGATTCCGCCAGCGATGAAGACCAGTGGCTGGCCCGCATCCCGCGGGATCGTGAAGTCGCCGGCAAGCTGGCCGGCCACCATTGTTGTTCCCGCTTCCATCTCGAGCATGGCGCGCTTGTATGAGCTCGGCCGCTCTGGAATCTTCACCCCTACCCGCACTTCCAATTCCGTGGGCGATGAGGCCATGGTGAAGTAGCGCCGATTGCCCCGGCTGTCAGGATCGGGGTGCCCGAGCGTCCACTCCATGTATTGGCCCGGCACGAAGGACAGCGGCCGGTCGACGGCGAAGATGAAGTCCCACACATCGGCGCCGATGTGTTCCTTGCGGGCCAGCTTCAACACGAGCTTCTTCTTGGCGCTGACCGCGTATGAGAACAGGTTGCCCACGAGCATGGCCGACTCAGGCGTAAACGCGAGCTGGCCAATGTGCAGTTCGGGCGCAAACAGGATCCCGGTTAGCGCGCCATAGATGATCTGGAGCGGGCGAGTCGGCGGCAGCGTGACCGGCTCAGTCAGAATGAAGAACGCGAAGAATAGCAGCGGCGACTCGATGACGGTTTGGCCCAGGGCGGAAAACACGTCGTTTCCAGCAGCAACGCTGAGAACCAGCGTAATTGCGACCGCGGCGGCGATGAAAGTCGCTGCCATCGCTTCGCGGCGCATCTTGCGCACGATGAGCAGGCCGCCCACCGTCACAAAGGGCAGCATGGGCAGCGCGGCCAGCCACCAGGTCGGCTCACGATCGAGCATCAACCCCCAGAGCACGGCGGCCAGCGCGACCGGATTGAAGATGTGCCGGCGAAAGGGCGCAACAACGTATTTCGACGCCATCGCCAGGACGGCCAGAAGCGCCAGAGCGGGCAGATCGGCATAGCCCGCGAGCGGTTGCACGATGAGGGCCAGGATGAGGGCGGTGATGTAGGACGACTCAACGTTGGCTGGCACGCCGAACACGCGGGCGAGCAGCGCATTGCTCGCCCAGCAGGCCGCGACCAGAAAGCCCGCCGTAAACAACAGCGCAAATGGATCCAGCCCCATGATCCGAGCGGCAGACAAACCGGCCGCAGCCGCGAGCAATCCGATCAACACGTAGACCGTGAGCCGGTACATCGTGACCGTGTTCAGCCAGGCGTCAATGTTCTTCATCATGGCGCGACATACCGCGTGAAACCGGTTGTGAGCGTCGCGACACCGGCCGTGTCAATTTGATAAGCCTCAAAGCCCTCGAGACCCTCGACGAAATCGACGCCCTGGGCGCCCATCGCAAAGGCAGCGGTGGCAAACCGATCGGCCTCGTAGACGTTGGGGCCGATGACGGTCAGGCTGGCAACACCCCCCACCAGCGGGCCCGCCCGCAGCGGGTTGTAAATGTGCTCGCCCCGAAAGTAGGTACCCGAGGTCGCCACGCCGCATTCAGTCAGCGCAAGCGTCTTCACGCTGGTGTTTGGCTCAAACGGGTTGCGAATCCCCACCCGCCACGGCCCGCCATCGGGGCTGGCGCCACACACCTGGATGTCGCCGCCCGCATCGACGCTCAGGTTGGCATAACCCTGGCGGCGCAACAGCAGCGCGGCGTTATGGATCGCCCAACCCTTGACGATTCCCGAAGGCTCAAAACGTTCGCCGCGCCGGATGTCGAAGTAGCCGCGAGTGTCTTCGCGGGTTTTTTCCGCCAGTTGGAAAATCGCCCGCATCGGTTCGCTCGCCTGCGCAAGCGTCAGACGACCGTCGTTGATTTGCGAGATTTCGCTGTCGGAGCGATAAGGGCTGAAGGTCGCATCAACCCAGGCGAAAAAGGCAAACGCAGGCTCGGCGGCGCCTTCGGGGGCGGCCGGGTCGGCGATCTCAATGGTGATGGGCATGTCCATCATCAGGCGGGTCTGTTTCATCGCTTAGGGCCGGGCGCTGTTCAGCGCGCCGCGCAACGACTCGATGAAGGCTCGGGCCGTAATCGTCGCGCCCGAGATCAGGTGAACCTGGGCGCTCTGGATCTGGATGGCCTCTTGCTGGAGCCGCGGATTGGCGACCGAGTTGATGGAGACCGATGTGCGCCGGGCGCGCGGATAGTCCAGGAACTGGACATCGATGATGCGGCCACCCTGAATGACGGCTTGAACCTGAACCGGACCGAACACCGTCTTTGCGATCGGCCCGGGATAGGTGCCGTCCTTGTAAGACCCGACAAGGGCGGGCGGTGTCGCGGTCGCGCTCGGGCGCGGGACGGGCGTATTGATCGGCCGCGGCGTCGCAGAGGGCAGGGCGGACGGAGGCTGGGTGGTCGGCCCTGGCGTGGGCGGCCCAAACGCCGCCGCCTGGGTGACAACGATGCGGGTAGGCGCCGGAGTTGGCGGCAGCGAGACGGTTGCTGCCGCCGCCGCCGTCGGGCGGATCACTGCGGCGGCTTCGGCGCCTGAGGCGTATGCCTGGCGATCGTGCAAGGCGTAGCCGAGGAAGCTGGCCAGCACCAGCGCTGCCACCACGTATTTGCGCGCGTAGTAGGCGAGGTCGCGTTGGGGCGTCGAGACAGAAGAAGCCATGGTGTTTGACAAGAAGGTTCAGCCGGCCGGTAAAGGCGCAGCGAGTCCAGGATGTGGACAACTGAATTATCTGCCTGTGGATGTGAGCAGGGCCCAATCCACACTGAGCGGTGTAAAAATGCCGTTAAGAGTGCGTGGATAATCCCGGCATGTCGATGTCCGAACATGAGCGCGACTTGCGCGCCCGCGTGGGCAGCCTGGCGGTGCTTGAACTGCCCACAGAGCCCGCCCCTTTTCGCATCCCATATGGCAGCGATCCCAATCAGTTTGGCGATCTGTATCCGCCTACTGGCGAGGGAGCGCACCCGGTGGCGGTCTTCATCCATGGCGGGTATTGGCGCGCGCGCTATGACGTCGGCAACGCCGGGAGTGGGCATGTGGGTTGGGGGTTGGCAGCGGCGGGCTACGCGGCCTGGTGTCTGGAGTACCGCCGCTCTGGCAATGCCGGCGGCGGGTGGCCCGGCACCTTTCACGATATTGCCGCGGGGATCGCCCATCTGCGCGTCCTCGCCGGAACCCATGCGCTCGACTTGTCGCGGGTGACCCTTGTCGGTCACTCAGCCGGAGGGCATCTGGCCCTGTGGTACGCCGGCGCGCGGCGACTGCCCCCGGAGAGCGCGATCGCTATCCGCGACTGGCTGACAGTGGCGCGGGTGGTCGCCCTGGCCCCGGTCTCGGATCTGCGGGCATCATCGGTCTCAAAGGCAAGCAACGGCGCCGCCGACGAATTCCTGGGCGCCACGCCCTCAAGCGCGCCGGAGCGCTTCGACAGCGCCTCGCCGACGGCCCTGCTCCCGCTCGGGGTCAGGACCCGCGTGCTGCATGGCACCCTCGACAGCAGCGTGCCCTTTGAAATGAGCGAGGCCTACGTGTCGGCCGCCGGCGCGGCGGGAGACGATGTCGCGCTCACGCGCCTGGACGGGATGGAACACTTCGAAGTCATCGACCCGAAATCGGATGCCTGGCCGGCCGTCCTCGCGGCGATGGGGGATTAGGATTTTTGCATGGAAACATAGGGTGGGATCACAAACTCCGCGCTTCGCGCGGAGTTTGTGATCCCACCCTATGTTTCCATGATCAATTCGGGGCTGTGCCAGACGCGAGCTCCGCAACCGCCTCTTCCACGGTCAGGAATCCCGGAAACACCTGGGGGACCTGGGGTGTGAGCGCGGGGATGGAGGTCATCACCTCGAGGGTCGGGCCATCGGCGATGACCCGGCCGGTCTCGAGCACCACCACCCGATCGGCCAGCTCGGCGACAAACTCGACATCGTGGGTGATGACGACGAGCGCCGCGCCGCCTTCGCGCCACTTTCGAAGCAGCTCTGCCAGCCCACGTTTGACCAGCGCATCGAGCCCGCGGGTGGGCTCATCCAGCAGGATAACCCCCGGGCCGGTCACCGTCACCGCGCCGAAGGCCACCCGCTGGCGTTCGCCGGCGCTGAGGTCGCGCGGATAGGATTCCGCATAACGTGACAAATCGAGCTTTTCCAGAAGCGCGGCGACCGGTGCGTCCGCCGCTGCGCCCGTGATGCCGTGATTGCGGAGCGTCTCGCGCAGCTCGAGGGCAACCGTGTCCGCAAACAACATCAGGTTGGGATTTTGGGGGAGATAGGCCACATCCCTGCAAATCTCCCAGGTCGGGCGGCCGAGGACGGAGCGGCCGTCGATCGACACCGCGCCCCGCGTGGCAGGCAACAGCCCCACCAGACATTTGAGCAGGCTGCTTTTGCCCGATCCATTTCGCCCCATGACAGCGACGATCTCGCCGGCGCGCGCCTGAAGAGATACGCCGTCCAGAGCCTGGACCCGCCCGCCTGCATCGTCGTAGACCGCCGCCAGGTCCTCCACATCGAGTCGGACCGCCGCCAGGGCGGGGCCCTGAGCTTGTCGAAGGGGTCGAAGGGGTTGCAGGGCCGGCCTTAATAGGCTCAGATTCTCAGGGGATGGACGTAGAGACGCGCCATGGCGCGTCTCTACTACCCCGTGGCCGCGCTCTGGCGCCATGGCGCGCGCCTGTTCGACCGTCAACGGCGCACGCGGCCAGCCCATCGCCCAGGCCAACCGGATGATCGGAGGCGCGATGGGGTTGTCGCCGCGCAGCAGCTCGGCCGGCGGGCCGATTCGCGCCCGGCCGCCCTCGACCAGGATGAGCGACTGCGCCCGGGACAACACCCGCTCAAGCCGGTGCTCGGCCAACACAACGGTTAATCCCAACGCTTCGCGGAGTCCATCCAGGGCGGCGAGCACATCGTCAGCCGATTCGGGATCGAGCTGCGAGGTGGGTTCGTCCAGGACCAGAATGCCTGGGCGCAGGACCAGGGCCGACGCAATCGCCACCCGCTGCATCTCACCGCCAGACAGGGTCGAGATCGCCCGATGCCGGAGAGGCGTCAGACTGAGCGCGGCGAGGATATCGTCCACCCGGCGCAGCATCTCGGCCCGCGGCACGGCGGCGTTTTCGAGCGCGAAGGCGATCTCATCCTCCACTTGCCCGGTCACAAACTGGGCCTCTGGATCCTGAAAGACAAAGCCGACCAGAGGGGCCATTGCCGGAGTCCCTTCACCGGCGGGATCGTGGCTCGCCACTTGCAGGCGTCCCCGCACCCGGCCGCCCGTAAAGTGCGGGACGAGACCGTTGAGCGCGCGCAGCAGGGTGCTTTTGCCGCTCCCACTGGGTCCAGCCACGAGCACGAATGCGCCCTTGGGAATGCGCAGCGTCACGTCGCGAAGGGCGGGCTCGGCAGCGTCGGGATACCAGTACGACCAGCGATCAAAGTCAATCATGGGCGAGCGCATTATGGCTGATGCGGCGGGCGTGATCCGTAATTGTTCAGCGTGCTTCGACTCATTCAACAGAAGAAGGGAAGAAGGGAAGCAAAAGGAAGGACGCGCTTCCTCCCGCACCTTCCTTTCTTCCCTTCTTCTGTTGAAAAAGCCTTGGCCGGCTGACACATGACGCGTTAACATATGCGAATGACGACGCTTATTCACTCTACGCCCCGCCGGGACGGCTTTCGCATGCCGGGCGAGTTCGAGCCGCACGCCGGCTGCTGGATGGCCTGGCCCGAGCGGCCCGACAATTGGCGCGACGGCGCAGGGCCCGCCCAACGCGCCTTCGCCGACGTGGCGACGGCCATCTCCGAGTTTGAGCCAGTGACGATGTGCGCCAGCGCCGCCCAGTGGGAGCGCGCCCGGGCTGCATTGCCCGAGCAGATTCGAGTCGTCGAGCTCACGACGGATGACAGCTGGCTGCGCGATCAGGGTCCTACGTTCGTCGTCAACCCGAAAGGCGCCGTGCGCGGCATCGACTGGCGCTTCAACGCCTGGGGGGTGAAGTACGAGCCGTATCGCAACGACGACCTGGCCGCCCGCAAGATATGCGAATTGGCCGGCGTCGACCGCTATCGCAGCGACATGATCCTCGAGGGCGGATCGATTCACGTCGACGGTGAAGGCACCTGCCTGACCACCGAAGAATGCCTGCTCAACCCGAACCGCAACCCTTTGCTGTCACGGGCCCAGATCGAGACCAACCTGCGGGCGTATCTGGGGGTCGATGTCGTGATCTGGCTGGGCGAGGGTGTCTGCATGGATGACGACACGAATGGCCATATCGATCTGCTGGCCTGTTTCGCCCGGCCGGGCGTGGTTGCACTGCACTGGACCGAGGCCCCCGCCGATCCGCAGACCGCGCGCTCGCGCGACGCCTACGCCCGGCTGAGCGCGGCGGTGGATGCGCGCGGGCGGAAGCTCGAGATCCACAAGATCCCCGCGCCAGGGATTCAGACCATCACGGAAGCCGAATACGCCGGGTTGCGCCGCGAGGGTGGCGGCTACGTCGAGGAGCGCGCGCCCGGCCGGCGCATGGCGGCCTCCTACCTCAACTTCTATATCGCCAACGGCGGGATCGTGATGCCGGGGTTTGACGACCCGGCCGACGCGCCCGCGCAGGAAGCGATTCAGGCGCTGTTCCCGGATCGCCGGGTTGTGCAGCTCCCCTCCCGCGAGATCCTGCTGGGCGGGGGGAACATCCACTGCATCACCCAGCAACAGCCGGCCGGCGCCTAATAGGTGTTTGGAAGCGATATGCCAGGCGGAGCCTGGCATATCGCTTCCAAGTAAACCTATTTGCTGCGGCGCGAGAGGAACCAGACCGCCGCGACAGTCGACAGCGCGCTAACCGAGGCACCCCAGATCAGATCGACGATGGTCACCGCGATCGGCCAGCCTTGCAGGGTCGCAAGATTGGTCAGGTCATACGTGGCATAGCAGATCAACCCGAAGAAGGCCCCGCGCGCAGCGGCCCGGCCGAGCCCACCCGCGTTGAGGCTGGGTTGCACCGTGAAAACGACCATCCCGGCGACATACAGCAGATAGAAGACGATGGCGGCCGCCCAAATCGGGTTTTTGGCCATGATGAAGCCGATCTGGGATTGATAGAAGGTCTGCGCAACCAGACCGAGCCACAGCCCGTCAAGCACGATGAATGGGACCAGGGTTGCCAGATAGGCCTTTACAAAACCACGATTCATGTTGACTCCCGCGCTCGCCGCCCGGACAGAACCAGGCGCCAAACGCACAATGCGATCAATACTGCCCCGCACAACGCAAGGCCAATATACAAATCATCAGGCCGATACGAGAGTTCGACTGTGCTCTCGCCCGACCGAATGGGAACACCGATCAGCGCGCCATCAACCCGCACGATCGGCGACGGGGGCGCCGTTCACGGTGGCTTTCCAGTTTCGCAGCAGCGACTCGCTGACAACCAACAGCGTCGGCGCATCTGTCGACGCGCGGATCTTGTAGTAACCCGTCGCCGTGCCTTCCACCGCGGCCGCGCCTCGGGCTGGAGCAGCGCCTGCGACAGGCTCGGTCACCAGCGCCTCGCTAAACGGGTCAAACCCCGGCGTCGCCATGCGCGCATACAACGCATCGAGTCCAGGCTGAATTGTCATTCGGGGAGCTACCCAGGCCCGCAGGTCCTGCCGGGGCTCCCAATCCAACGCGAAGAGACGCGCATCATTGCCCTGGAATTTTCCGGTCGCCAGGGCACGGGCCGGAATCTGGGCCCCCTGTTCGGTCGTCATCCCGCCGCGCCAGGTAACCGCATAACGCACATTCAGCAGTTTTGCCGCGACATCCTCGGGGACCCGCTTCAGGAACTCGGCATAGGCCCGGTCGACGATCGGCGAGCCGCCGGCGATCTCGGACAGGCCGTTGACGCACGCGCCATTCAGCGGCAGGCCATAGTGGTTGTTGATTCGAACCTGGCGCGCGTCGTAGGGCGCTCCCGGACCCAGGGCGGGCTGCAATACGGGAATCGCCTCGAAAGCGGCGCCCGGTTTCTGAATCGTCTCCGGGTTGTTGCGGTTGGCGGTCCCGAGTTCAAACACCAGCGCAAACACCAGGACCCACAAAAAGGCCGGGGCCGCCGCCGCCGTTGCCCGCCAACGCCACAGCCCGGCGGCCGCCAGCAGGCTGATGGTCAGCATGGCGATCGACTCCAACATCGGTGTTGCCGCCGGATTTGTGGGCGCCAGCCGGACCAGGACGGCCGCGGCGACGCTGATCGCGCCCGCGACCAATGCCAGAACGGCGATCGTCCGGGAGACGCCTTTCAGCCAGGCCCGCCCGCGCAGCGGCAGGTCTGCGAGAAGCGCATCCACGCCCTGGGCGGCGACAATTGACAAGGCCAGCGCGATCACAAACGCGTGGCGCTCTTGTTGCCGAAACTGTCCGTAGCCGGGACAGTAAGGTAGGCCATCTCAAAACCGATCGCATGGTCGCCAAAACTCAGCAACAGCGCGCCGGCCGCGATGAGTATGCATAGTCGCGCATCGCGCCAGCGCCAGCGCAAAGCCGTGGCTACGGCGACAAGCGCGAGTGCGCCCACATGCAACGGCCACCACACCGCGGTCACCTTGGGCAGGACCAGCGAGACGATGTCGTTGAGGGGAAAGCCGCCGCTCAGGAAATTGTAGGACACCGCCGCGCGGGTGCTGCTGGCGGCAAACAGCGCCGCGGGAATGAGGCTCGGCGCGATCAAGCCAAGGCTGGCCAACCCGGTCACCCCACCCCGAAGGACCAGCCCGCGCCAGGACAAGCCCGCCGCGCGCGACCAGACGACAAAGGCGAAGATCGATATATACGCCGCATACAGGAAGAGCTGGGCGTTGCCACCCAGAAAGCTCATTGCGGCCGCGCCGGCGGCGAGCGCCACCGAGCCGGGCGCAAGACGCGGGCTGCGCGCGAGGCGCAGCAACGCCCACAGCATCCAGGGCGCCCAGGCGGCGGTGAACTGCAAGGCGATCTGCAACAGGACGTAGCCGGTCATGAACCCGCCGAAGCCAAAGACGATGGCGCCAAAAAGGCTCGCCCTCCGGCGCAGATTCAGTGTTCTCAAGAGCGCATACATCCCGGCGGCCGCCCACCAGGCGTGGGCGAGGATTTCCCACTCGAGCGCTCCCAGGGGATAGGTCGGCCAGCCCAGCGCGCGTCCCAGGGCGAACATGCCCAATTGCGGCGGATAGGTTAATTGCGTTTGAGGATCGGCCTGCACGGGATAGCCGCTGTAGAGACAGGGCTCGTAGACGGGATAGCGGCCGCCGGCAATCTGGGCGTAGGCGCGCTGGCGCATCGCCAGAAACTGCTCGGTCAGGTCCCCCTGCCGCAATTGAAGCTGATCGGCCGCGTTCGGCGTCAGCAGCCGCCAGAAAAAGAAGGCCCAGATGAGCGTGAGGGCCAACATAGCCAGGGCGTCCTTCTGACGCGGCGACAGACGAGACCAGCGGGCCGACATGCGTTGGACTATAGCCTAAGCGCCCCTCACAGGGCCTTATTGGGAGGCGATATCCCCCGGCTTCGCCGGGGGACATCGCCTCCCAAGAACGCATCAAGGGATGGCATCAGCCGATGCCGAGCAGGGTGAACGCCCACAACACTGCCATCCCGGCCAGGAGGGTGTAGACCATGTTCTTGCTGCGCCACGCCACAAGTCCAGCGACGAGCACACTGATGAGCCGCGGGTTGAGGGGCGTCGTCACCAGCGCGCCAGCCTTGATCAGCACCTGGGGAAGCACAATCGCCATCATGACCGCGGGCAGGACCAGCCGAAAGGCGCGCTGGCCCCATGGCGGCACGTCCACTTTGCCAAGCAGGGCAATCATCGTGAAGCGGGTGAAAAACGTCACGGCCAGCATGCCGAGGAGCAGCGCGATCTCCATCATGCCGGCTGCCTGCGCGACGCCACCAGCATGCCGGCAGCCAGCCCGACCACGGCCCCGACAAAAAGCCCCATCGACCAGGGCAAGCCGGCAAATCCGACCGCAAACAGCCCTGCCACCGCCGCGGCAACCAGCGAGGCTCGATCCCGCACATTGATGACCAGGGCCAGGACAAACGACAAGGTCGGGATGAAGTCGAGCTGCAGGCTGGGCGGGATCTGGCCGCCAATGAAGGCGCCCAGAATGCCACCGATCGACCACACGATCCAGTTCAGCATCGACGCGCCAAAAAAATACCAGTGTCGGGTGGGAGCGTCCTCGGTGTCAGCCTGATCCGAGAGTCGCTTGATCGAGGCAGCATATCCCAGATCGGTCAGAAGCAATCCAAACAGGATCTTCCACTTCCAGGACAAATGTTTGAAATGGTCAGCCAGGGCGGCGCCATACATCATGTGGCGCAGATTGATGACCAGCGTGGCCAACAGGATTATCAGGAGCGGCGCGCCATCGGTCTCGAGCTGCATCGCCACCATCTGAGCCCGGCCGGCGAAGACAACACTGGTCATCAGCACTGAGATCAGGGCGCTATTCATAACCGATGCCGTCAACGCTCCGGCGATCATCCCGAACGGGAATACGCCCGGAGCGTTTGGCATCTGCGCACGGAAACCTTCCGCGAATTGTGTTTTGCGGCTCAACATGGAATCATCCTGAGAACCAGTGGCGAGAACACAATCCCCGCGCGAAGCGCGGGGATTGTGTTCTCGCCAAGTGTGTTCGAGTGCGCTTCTATAGACCCGGCGCGTAGGCGTCGATGACGCCCTTTGCTCGGGAGATGAAGGTTCCCACACCGACGGCCTTGAGGTCCTCGCCCGTACGCAGGCGGAGCGAGACCGCGTCGGCCTCGCGCTCCTTGTCACCGACCACGAGCATGTAGGGGATCTTCATCCCCTGGGCCTTGCGGATCTTGTTCTGCATCCGTTCCGTGCCGTCGTCGACCTTGACCCGCATGCCTTCAGCCACGAGGCGCTTCTCGACCTGGCGGGCGTATTCGACATGCCGATCGGCGATCGGGATGATCATCGCCTGGGTCGGGGCGAGCCAGACCGGGAACACCCCGGCGTAGTGCTCGATCAGGAAGCCGACAAAGCGCTCGTGCGTGCCAAGCGGCGCGCGGTGCAGGCACAACGGTGTCTTCTCCTGACCGTCGCGATCGACATACGTCAGATTGAAGCGCGGCGGCACGGCGAAGTCGACCTGGTTCGTGGCCAGCGAGAACTCCTTGCCGATCGCGCTGTAGACCTGAACGTCAATCTTCGGCCCGTAGAAAGCGGCCTCGTTCTCGGCCTCGAAGAAGGGCACATTGCCGTTGACCATCGCCCGGCGGACCATGTCCTCGGTTTTGATCCACATCGGCTCGTTGTCGACATACTTCTTGCCCAGGCCTTCCCTGGCGTGCTTGCTCAGGCGCATGACGTACTTGTCGATTCCGAAGATCTGGAAGTACTTCAGATAGAGCTGGATGACGTTCATGAACTCCTGCTCGAACTGCTCCTCGGAGCAGTAGATGTGGGCGTCGTTCATCTGCATGGAGCGTACCCGCATCAGGCCGAAGAGTTCGCCGCTCTTTTCGTAGCGATAGCAGGTGCCGTATTCGGCGAAGCGCACCGGCAGGTCGCGATAGCTGCGCGGTTTGTTGGCGTAGAGCTTGTGATGAAACGGGCAGTTCATCGGTTTCATGTAGTACTTGGCCCCATCCTCGAGCACCATCGGCGGGAACATGCCCTCGGCGTAGTACGGCAGATGGCCGCTGTGGAGGAAGAGATCCTCCTTGGCCAGGTGTGGCGAGCGCACCCGTTCGTAGCCCGCCTCGAGCTCCATCTTCTTGGCCAGCGTCTCGACCTGCTCGATCATGACCGCGCCGTTGGGCAGCCACAGCGGCAGGCCGGGACCCACTTCGTCGTCGAACATGAAGATCTCGAGCTCGGCCCCGAGCTTGCGATGATCGCGGCGCTTGGCCTCCTCGACCATCTTCTGGTGATCGGCCAACTCCTGAGGCGTGGCGAAGGCCAGGCCATAGATGCGCTGCAGGACCGGATTCTTCTCGTTCCCGCGCCAGTAGGCAGCCGACGAGGCCGAGAGGGCAAAGGCTTCCCGGTTGATCTCGCGCGTGCTGGCGACATGCGGGCCCCGGCACAGGTCCGTGAACGTATCCTGGGTATAGACCGTGATCGCTGGCAGCGCATCGTCGGCCTTCTCGCCCATGTCATCCTCGCCGCGCGTGAGCCCGTCGATGAGTTCGAGCTTGAACGGGTTGTCCTTGAAGAGAGCGCGCGCCTCGGCCTCGCTCACCTCGCGCCGGGCAAAGCCGACATTTTTGGCCAGCACCTCCTTCATCCGGGCCTGGACCCTTTCGAGATCTTCGGGCGTGAAGGGCTTCTCGACCGCGAAGTCATAGTAGAAGCCCGTGTCGATCGGCGGCCCGATCGTGGGCTTGGCCTCGGGGAAGAAGTCCAGCACGGCCTCGGCCATGACGTGGGCGAGCGAGTGCCGCACCTTGTAGAGCGCCTCGGGGATATTTTTGTTCTTGCCGTACATCTTTTCTACGTTGCTCATGTTGAGCCTCCTTTTACGTGGTTCGAAACGACGCCACTCAAATCACTATTTTCAGGAGCGATATGCCCCGGCGAAGCCGGGGCATATCGCTCCCGGATCTCAATCAGATTCGTGGCCCCGCGCGGGCGGGCCACGAACCGTGGCAAACCAAACACCGTGATCGCCAATCCGATCAGGACCAATCCGCCGGCGACGAGGGTCGCCGGCGACATAGTCTCGCCGAGCAGCAGGGCGGTGCTCGACAGGCCGAAGAACGGGACGAGCAGACTGAACGGGGCGACCTGGCCGGCCCCATTTCGCGAGATCAGCCGATTCCACAGCGCGTAGCCAAGTACTGTCGAGAGATAAGCCGTGAAGAGCGCGGCCACGATAGACAGGCCGCTCAGATGGGTGAGGGTGAACTCAATTCGAGCCGGCCCTTCGATCAGCAGCGACAGGATCAGCATCGGGATCGGCGGGACCAGGCTGGTCCACACGACGAAGGCCAGCATGTTGACCCGGCCGGCCTGGCGGGCCATCACATTGGCCAGCCCCCAACCGGCCGCGGCGCCGATCACCATCAGCAACGGCAACGGACCGACTTGCTGGTCGAAACTCAGCGCGATCAGCAGCAGTCCAAGCCCGGCAATCGCCATCCCCACCACCTGGCGCGACTTGATCTGCTCCTTGAGAAACAGCGCGCCAAAACCCAGGGTGAAGAAAGCCTGCGATTGCATCACGATCGACGAGAGACCGGCCGGCATGCCGATCGACAATGCGCCATAAAGCAAACTGAACTGAAGCACACCCATGGCCAGCCCATAAGCGATGAGGTGACGCCAGGGCACGGCCGGGCGGCGGATCAGAAACACAGCCGGGAAGGCGCACAGCATGAACCGGGCGGCCACCAACAGCATTGGCGGCACGCCATTCAGGCCTACACGCAGGGCCACGAAGTTCAGGCCCCAGACCGCGATGACCAGGAGCGCAATCAGGATATCGGCAATGCTCATGAAAACGAAAAAACCTCCCACCCCAACCATGGGGCGAGAGGCTCGCGCGGTTCCACCCAAATTTAACGCAACCCGCGTTAGCGGTCGCATTCTTGACGGTATCGCGTTAACGGGCGAGACCCGGCGTCGTTCAGGCGAATGCCGTTGCGGCGCGCTCCCGGGCGGTGGACTCGATCCTCGCGCATCGCCGCACTTTCACCTTGTCCGCGGCGTCGCTAAGAGGGCGATTGGATCGCGCCCGTCCCGGTCGTTGCTTTCGAGGGTGGAGTATACCTTCATCCTCTGTTTTATCCGCAGATTCCGCAGATTCTCGCGGATTTTGTTTATGGGATGTCGCCGGCACCCTACAAGGTTCGGCGGGAATCGGCGTAATTTGCGGACAAAAATGAATCTCGCAGCGGGAAACACGCCGTTTCCGCGTTTGATGCGCGCTTTGTATACTCTCCCGCAGCCATGACAAACTCACCCGCTGAACGCCCCGTTACGCAGCTCTTTGACTTAACCGGCCGGGTCGCCTTGATAACGGGATCGAGCGGCTGGCTGGGCTCGGCCATGAGCCGGGCGCTGGCCGAGGCCGGCGCCACGGTTGTGGCGACCAGCCGCGAGGCGGACAAGGCCGCCGCCGTGGCTGCGGCGCTGCCAACCCCGGCCGGCCAGAAGCACCTCGGCCTGGCCTTCAACCCGGATCAGAGCGAGACGATCGCGCCCTTCATCGCCGATCTGGTCGGCCGAACCGGCCGCATCGACGCCCTGGTCAACAATGGCTACGGCGGCCCTGCCCCCAAGATCGACACCGCCAAGGCCTCGGATTTTGATGCCTCATATCACAGCGGTGTGACGTCGTACTTTCTGCTGGCCCGCGAAGTCGCCGATCACCTCAAGGCCCGCAAGTCGGCCGGCACGATCGTCAATATTGCCAGCATGTATGGCGTCGTGGCGAGCTACCCGCACGTCTACGACAACCTGCCGGTGCACAGCCCGCCCAACTACCATGCCCTCAAAGGCGCGGTCGTCCACCTGACCCGCCATCTGGCGGTGTATTGGGCCGAGTCCGGCATCCGGGTCAACGCCATCAGCCCCGGGCCGTTCCCGACAGCGGCGATCGAGGCCCGCATGCCGACCTTCATCCCGCGTTTGGCGGAGAAGGTTCCGTTGGGCCGGATTGGCCAGCCCGAGGACCTCAAGGGTCTGATCGTGCTGCTGTGCAGCGACGCCAGTGCCTACATCACCGGCCAGAACATCCTGGTGGATGGCGGCTGGACGGCCTGGTAGGCATGGGACGCTTTTCGGGCAAGGTCGCCCTGGTGACGGGCGCGGCGCGCGGCATTGGGCGCGGGATCGCGATGCGCTTCGCCCGCGAGGGGGCCAGCGTGCTCGTCAACGACTTCGCCAACATGGACCTCGCCGAGCAGACTGCGGCTGAGATCACCGCGTTGGGCGCGGGGCCGGGCGGTGAGGGCCAGACGGGCTTCGCCTATCGCTGCGATGTCTCCGATCGGCCGGCCATGGAAGCCATGTTCGAGGCAGCCGTGGCGCGTTTTGGCCGAATCGACATTGCGGTCGCCAACGCCGCGTATTCGCGCCGGAACACTCTCCTCGACATGAAGTTTGAGGATTTGAAGCGGACAGTGGAAGTCATCGCCTTCGGCACGTACACGGTCGGCCAACTCGCCGCCCGGCAGATGGTCAAGCAGGGCGGCGGCGGCAAGATCCTCGTCATCAGCTCCATTCAGGGCGAGAACCCGTATCCGAATTCGACGCCCTACAACCTGGCCAAGGCGGGCATCATCCACCTCGTCAGCACGATGTCGATCGAGCTCGCCCCGCACCACATCAACGTCAACGTCATCAACCCCGGCTGGATCGACACGCCGGGCGAGCGCAACCACTTCTCCGAGCAGGAGCTCCGCGACGGCGCGGCCGACATGCCGTGGGGGCGCCTGGGCACGCCGGATGACATCGCGGCCGCCGCAGCATTTCTATGCAGCGACGAGGCCGACTACATCACCGGGGCGTCGCTGCGGGTCGACGGCGCGCTCAAACACAAACGATGAGCACCCTCCCCACACACCTCCTCGGCCGAACCGGGATCAGCGTCTCGCGCATCGCCCTCGGTACGGTCGAGCTCGGTCTGGACTATGGCATCGCCGGCGCGGGCGACCACCGCCGGCCCGATGAGGCCGCCGCGGCCAAACTGCTCAATCACGCCCTCGACATCGGGGTGACCTTCATCGACACCGCCCGGATGTATGGCGAGGCGGAGGCCATCATCGGCCGGGCCATTGGCCATCGGCGCAGCGAGTTCGTCCTCGCCTCCAAGGTCGCGACGCCCGCCGCTGTGCGCGGGGCCGAGGCCCGCGAGCACGTCCGGCGCGAAATCGAGAAGAGCCTGGCCGCACTGGGCACGGACCGGATCGACCTGATGTACAGCCACTCCGCCACCGTCGACGAGATCGCCCAGGGCGACGTGTATGCCGCCCTTGACGAAGCCCGCCAGGCCGGCAAGGTCCGGGCGGTCGGGGCGAGCACCTACGGCGAAGCCGCTCCGCTGGCGGCGATCGAGCACGGCGGCTACGACTGCATCCAGGTGGCCTACAACCTGCTTGATCGGGCCCTCGAGGCGGCGGTCCTGCCCGCTGCCAAGGCGGCCAACATCGGGGTCGTGGCCCGGAGCGTGCTACTCAAGGGCGCGCTCACCCACCGTTATGCGCACCTACCCGAGGTCCTGGCCGATCTGCGTGCGGCGGCGGGTCGGGCCCAGGCCCTGGCCGCGGCGGCCGGGCTCAGCCTGCCCGAGGCGGCCTATCGGTATGTCCTCGCCCACCCGGCCCTGTCGAGCGCGCTGGTCGGCACGGCCCGGACCGAGGAATTGACTGAAACCGCTGGATGGGCGGCATCGGCGCCTCTGCCCGCCGACCTGCTCGCGGCGCTGCGGCAAATCACGCTGGCCGATCCGCGCCAGCTCAGCCCGGCCAATTGGCCGGATGCGTAGATATACAAGAATACTCCGGAAGAGGAGCCCCCGGCTTCGCCGGGGGCTCCTCTTCCGGGATTATTCTTGTTGTGGAGGAAAGCATGACCGACGTTGGACTGACCTGGGCCGAGCTCGACACCCCTGCCCTGTGGATTGATCTGGACAAGACCGAGCGCAACATCGCCCGCCTGGGCGCGCACTTCAAGGCGGCCGGGGTGAACTGGCGTCCGCACACCAAGGGGATCAAGGTCCCGGCCATCGCCCACAAATTGCTCCGGGCCGGCGCGATCGGGGTGACCTGCGCCAAGGTCAGCGAGGCCGAGGTCATGGCCGCGGCCGGCATCCCCGACATCCTGATCGCCAACGAGGTCGTCACACCGACCAAGATCACCCGACTGGTCAACCTGGCCGGCTGGACCCAGGTCAAGGTCTGCGTCGACAACGCGGCCAACGTCGATGCGCTATCAGCCGCCGCCCACGCCCGGGGCGTGACCCTGGGCGTGCTGGTCGAGATCAACACCGGGATGCAGCGCTCGGGCGTGCTGCCGGGCGAGGCGACGGTCGCCCTCGCCAAACGCGTCCACGCCGCGCCGGGCCTGCGCCTGGCCGGGCTCATGACCTGGGAGGGCCACAACCTCGGCTTCAGTGACCCCGCCGAGAAAGCGCGGGATCGAGGCCAGCATCGCCCAGTTTCTGGAAACCGGCGCGCTGTGCCGGGCGGCCGGGCTGACGATCGAAATCATGAGCGCGGGCGGGAGCGGCACCTATCAAGTCACGCCGTTCATCCAGGGCGTGACCGAGATCGAGGCCGGGGGCGGGATTTTCTGCGACCTGACCTATCAGGGCTGGGGGATGGACCTCGAGCCGTCGATCTTCGTCAAGGCGACCGTGACCAGCCGGCCCGCGCCCAATCGGGTCATCCTGGACTGCGGGTTCAAGACCCTGCCGCGGGGCTATGCCTCTGCTCAACTCATCGGCGTCGAGGGGGTGGTCAGCCTCGTCCACTCGGCCGAGCATGGCATCGTAACGTTGGACAGGGAGAACACGACGCTCTCGGTCGGCGACGGGCTGGACCTGATGGTCGGCTACAGCGACGCGACGGTCTTCCTGCACGACACGCTGTTTGGCCTGCGCCGAGGCGTGGTCGAGGCCGCCTGGCCGGTGCTGGGAAGGGGGAAGATACAGTAGCCGCGAGGCGTCGGAAAGGACCCATCCGATTCCCATGCGGCGTACGCGATTCAGACGGTGCCCACACGTGCTTGGAGCGCGGGCGTCCTCGCCCAATGTCATTAAGTGAGGGCGCGTACGCCTAAGTCGCCGCGTTCGCGATCCTCCATTCTTGTCATCCTGAGCGAGCCCATCAGGTGTTCCGGGCGGCAGACCCCTGTGGGTAGCACGGGCGAGAATCGGCGAACGCACCTGGTGCCGATTCGCAGCCTGGGCTACGGTGACAACAGGCGTCCTGCCGACCCACTCATGCGCGGGGGCCGTCAGCGGGGGTCGCTCAGATGACCCCAACGGGTTAACACACACGAGCACCTGCTGATCTGCGCTCGCCCCGAGCACAGCATGGAGGCCTCGCCCGCGCGATCCGCGCAGGACGCCACCAGACCTCAACGACCGCGGGCGAGGACGCCCGCGCTCCACGCACGTATACCAGCGCGCGACTGCCCATATCCGCGGTGGCGGAAGGAACGCCGGCAGTCAATAATCGTCCGGTATCGTCATCGTAATGTCGCTCTGGCCGATGCTGGGCGGGATGAAACCGCCTTTGATCCGCTCGAGGGCGATGTCGATGTGGCGCTGGCCGCGCCGGACGCTAAAGAGCAGGTGGCCGGGGAAGAGTCCATCAACCTTGAGCCCCGCCAGGCGCGCCAAATTGGCCCGATAGCCGTCCATGCTGCTGCCCGGGTAGTTGATCAGCCCGATCAGCCCGTTGGCGAAGACGATGTCGGCGCTGAACAACGCCCGATACCCATCCAAGTCGAGCAGATAGGCGCAGATACCCTCGCTGTGGCTGGTGACCTGGATGACCTTGAGGGTCAGATCGCCAAACGTCAGATCGTCGCCATGCCCAGGTGTACCGTCGATCGGGCAGGCCCACTCGCTGCTCGCCATGAGGGGCTGTTCGATGGCGTTGAGCCAGACCTTCGCGCCGTACTTCGCGCGCCAGACCTTCGCCCCGCCGCCGTGATCCTTGTGCCAATGGGTGAGCAACACGTCGGTGATCCGGGCCGGGTCGAGCCCATCCGCGCGCAGGTTGGCCTCGATCGCGGCCACGCCGGCCGGGCGCCCGCCGCCAGCGTCGATCAGCACGATCCCGGCGGCGGTCTCGAGCGCATACACATGGCAGTCCCATGTATCGCTCAGGCCGATTTCGCCGCTGCCGACCAGGTGGATGCGCTCGTGTAGTTTCATGTCGAAATCACGCCTGACCACTACAAGTCGTCCCAATCATTTGCGCGATCGCAATCCCCGCGCTTCGCGCGGGGATTGCGATCGCGCAGGATGTCCGATGAGTCGGCATCAGAGGTTCTTAGCGAGATCCTCCAGCGCAATCACGGGGATCTCAACGCCTTCGCTCATCGCCTGCACGGCATTGGCGTCCTTGAAGCCAGTCCCGGTCAGAATGCAGACGACCGTGTCATCCCCGACCAAGCTTCCCAGCCGCGACATCCCGCATCACCGCCGCCAGCTAGGTGGCCGAGGCCGGCTCGCAGAACAGGCCTTCCTCGCGAGCCAGCATGCGTTGGGCGGCATACGTCTCGGCGTCACTCACGCTGGTCCCCCAGCCATTCGAGCCGCGCATGGCGGCCAGGGCCAGGTCGCCATCCGGCGGCGCGGTGAGCTGGATGCCGCTGATCTTCGTTGTACAAGTCGGGATGGGCCGCATCTCGCGCCTTTCGCGCCAGGCCAGGTTGATCGGCTCGCAGCCCTCGGCCTGCACGCAGACCATCCGGGCCGCCGGCGCGCCGACCGGCATCATCCGGTCCCGCCATTCCTCAAAGCCCTTGTGAATGGCGCTGAGAAGCCCGCCGCCGCCAGTCGGCACATACACGCAGTCGGGCAGCCGCCCGAGTTCCTCGGCCAGCTCGAAGGAGATCGTGCGCACGCCCTCCATCCCGATCGGATTGAAGGCGTGGGCGGTGATCTGCAGCGCCCAGCCCCGCGAGCGGGCCAGCTCGCCCACGACTCGGAAGGTGTTCTTCTCGACCGTTGGATCGCGACCAAGATCGCGGATGGCGACCGCGCGCGGGCCATAGGCCAGGATCTGGCTGAGCTTGGCCCGCGGCGCAGTCTCGAGGGTGAACAGCGTGCCCTGCATCCCGGCTCGCGCGCCGTAGGCGGCCAGAGCCGCCCCAGCATTGCCGCTGCTCGTCGCCGCCCAGCCGGTCACGCCCAGCTCGCGCATGCGCGACAGCCCGACCGCCGCGATGCGGTCCTTGTAGCTGCCGGTCGGGTTGGCACCCTCGATCTTGAAATAGAGGTTGGGCAGGCCGAGCCGATCGGCGATGGCCCGGCTGCGCACGAGCGGCGTCGCGCCCTCGCCCAACGTAAGCGCCTCATCCGGCCGCTCGACCGGCAGGGCCGGCGCATACCGCCACATCCCGCGCCGGGCCGGGTCGATCATCGGCCCGGCATCGTAGTCGACGGTCAGCATCCCGCCGCAAGCGCCGCAGAAGTTCGACACCGGGCTCTCGGCTGGCTGACCGCACAGCGCGCAGCGCAGCCAGAAACGGGGCGAGCCGTTACTTGCAGCGGATGTCATCCCAGCCGAATTCCTCGAGCCGCTTCTGCAGCGCGGCGTACTTCTCGGGCGGGGTCGTGCGCTGGGGCAGGCGCGACGGGCCGCAGTCGATGCCGCACATCTTGAGCATGGCCTTGCCGGCCGGGCCGCCGCCAAAGTCGAGCAGGATCTGCACGCTGTCGCGGGCGCGGGTCATCTCGCGCATCGCGGTCGGCATGTCGCCCTTTTCAAAGGCGGCGATGACGCGGTTGTAGATCGGGGCGCTGTAGTTGAAGCTGCTCCCGATCGCGCCGTGCGCGCCGGCCACCAGGCCGCTCAACAGGACCTCATCCCGCCCGAACAGCATGTTGTTCTTCCCGCCGTCAGCGGCCACGCAGTTGGCGAACTCCATCAGGTTCTCATCGGTGAACTTGATCCCGGCAAAGGTCGGGATGCGGTCGCGGGCCATCTCGCTGAAGGCGACCATGTTGAAGCGGACCTGGGTGAGGACCGGGATGTGATAGTAGTAATACGGCGTTTCGGGGGCCTTGCTGGCCACGGCCGCGCACCAATCGACCAGGTCGGCCAGGGTTGCCGGGCGAAGCACGCTCGGGGCAACGGTGGCGATGGCGTGCGCGCCGGCCTTGGCCGCGTGGGCGGCGAGGGCCTGGGCGTCGCCGATGCTGTTGTGGCCGACGTGGGCGATGAGCTTGAGCCAGCCCTTCGACACCTCGCACCAGCGCTGGAAATGGCGCTGGCGCTCGTCGGTGGTCATGCTGACGCCTTCGCCGGTGCTGCCGCACACAAAGACGCCCGACACGCCGTTGCGGGCGAGCAGTTCGGCGTGCTTCTCGATCGGATCCAGATTGAGCGAGCCATCCGCGTTGAAGGCGGTGTAGGTCGCGGCCACGAGGCCGCTGAGCAGGTGGGTCATGAGTTGGTTTCTCCTTGAGGTTGGGTCAGGTGGACGAGGCCGTCGCCGGCGTTGACGCGGTGCAGCGCGCGCAGGGTGATGACGACCCCATCGCGATCCGCCCGCACTTCGGCGAGGGGCTCGCCGATGAGATTGAAGATGGTTCCGAGCCGCTGGCCGGCCGTCACCGGCTGAAGCAATTCGACATCGGACCGAAAGTGCCCGGCGCAGGGGGCCGAGATGATTTGGTCGAGATTGCCGTCGCCGATCAAACGGCGCGGCGGGGCGTATTCGGGCGCGCCTTCGAGCATGCCCAGGTGGCGCATGACGTTGAAGACGCCCCGGACGAAACAGGTCAGTGTCTCGTCGGTCACCCGCCCGCCGCCGGGGGCCTCGGTGTACATGCACGGCACACCCAGCGCGTCGGCGGCGCTCAGGCTGCGCCCGGGCGGGATGGGCGCGGGATGGGCCCACAGCACCGGCGCGCCAAAGGCCTCGGCCAGGGCGCGGTTGGCCTGGTGCAGCGGCGCATCGCTTGCTGTGTAGCCGGCGAGCGTTGGGATCGCGTAGGCCACTCCGCCGCTATGGATGTCGATCAGCCCGTCCGAGCCGGCGATGACCTGATCGCTGAGCACCCGGGCGATCCGCTCGGTGAGCGTGCCATCGGCCTTGCCCGGAAAAGCCCGGGCGAGGTTGGCCCCGTCGACCGGGCTCAGCCGGGTGATGGCCTCATAGGCGGCAACGTTGGACACCGGGACCATGACCAGTTCGCCGCGCAACGCGCGCGGATCGAGTTGGTCGCAGACACGATGGATAACTTCGGGGCCGTCGTATTCATCGCCATGCACAGCACCGAGCACGGCCAGGCGCGGGCCGGGCGTCGCGCCGCGCGCGCGCAGGAGCGGCAGCCGCCACATCCCGCCGTCGGCGCGCGGCGTCACGTCCAGCCAGGTTCGTTCGCGGGTCGCGTCCATTCCCAGAGGTCAGGCGACCTGACAGGTGTTCTCGAGCACACCCAGCCCGTCGATCTCGCAGCGCACGACGTCGCCGGCCTTGAGGTAGATGCCCTTGGCGTCGCCGACGCCGCTGGGCGTGCCGGTCGCGATGATGTCGCCGGTCTGCAGGGTCACCAGGCGCGAGCAATAGGCGATGGTCTCGGCGATGTTGAAGATCATCTGGCCGGCTGTGCCGTTCTGGCGGATCTCGCCGTTGACATACAGCCGCATCGCCAGTTTCTCCGGGTCGGGGATCTCATCGGCGGTGACCAGATACGGGCCCATCGGTCCGGAGTTGTCTTGCCACTTGCCGGCCAGCCAATCAAAAAAGCCGTCGCCGTCGCGCTTGTCGCGACCCTCGGCGACGACGAGCTTGCGGCTCGACACGTCGTTGTAAACCGCGTAGCCCGCCACATGCGACATCGCATCCTCGACCTTGATCAACTTGCCGGGCTTGCCAATGACAAAGGCGACCTCGAGCTCGTAGTCGACGTGGTTGGAGATCTCAGGGAGCAGGATCGGGGCCTGGTGACCGCACAGGGTCGTGATCGGCTTTGAGAACACACGCGGGGTGATCTTCGGCTTGTCGACGGCCTTGCCGCCGCCTTCCTGGATGTGGGCCTGATAGTTGCCGGCCAGGCACAATATCTTGGGCGGATCGCCAAGCGGGGCGTGAAAGGTCACCCCGGCCTCGGGCGTGCCGGCCGCGCCGGTCTTGACCGCGTGGGCGAGCGCGCGGTTTGCGGCGGCCAGGCCGGCCTCGCCCTGCTCGAGCAGGCCGCGGACCGATGAGGCGACTGACTCACCGCTGGCCTTGGCAGCCGCGCCGAGATCGTAGACGACGCCGTTCTGGACGGCGCCCATGCGGGTGGAGATTGAAGGGGTGGAATAGGTGACGAGTTTCATTTGTTAAAAGTAGGTTTTGGCAGAGATACCCCGGGCTCCGCCGGGGGTATCTCTGCCGGCAATTTGTTTAGTCTGGCGCGCCACGGATCTGCCGATAGATCAATAAACCATCTCCAGGAGCTTCGCCACGCGCAGGGCGTCCTCGCCCGTCGCGACTGGCGCGCCCTGAATGAAGCGGCGCACAAACTCGATCCCGGCGATCCCGCCATACGCGCCGGATTCGGGCAGCTCGTAAGTCACCGTGCGGCGCGGCGCAAACGCCCAGTCGGGATGAGTGCTCTCGAAGTTGACTGTGCTCGGGGATTTGGTGGGCGTCCACCATACCCGCCCCAGCCGGCCAATGAAGGCCAGATGGGTGTCATTGCCAGACTGGTTGTAGAAGCCGCCCCCGCTCTGGGCCAGCACGTAGCCGCAACTCAGGCTGCCCGCCGCGCCGTTGGCGAAGGTCAGGCTGAGCGCCGCGACATCCTCCACGTCGACGGCCTCGCCACTGCGGGTGGCGATCCGCCCGCTGGCGGCGACGATGGCCTGCCCCGTCACATACGGGGCCAGATCGAGGTAGTGACAGCCCAACCAATGCAGCACACCACCGCCCGAGAGCGTCTTGTTGAACAGCCAGTGCTTTGGGTCGCGGAAGCGCAACTGGGTGGTGAAATAACGCATTTCCACCGCCACCAGTTCGCCAAGCAGCCCGTCGGCGACAAAAGTCCGAGCGGCCAGCGCGGCCGGGTGCAATCGATTTTGGTAGCACACCCCCAGCGCCAGACCCGCCTGCCGGGCCACCTCGACAATCTGAGCGGTCTCGGCGGCCGAGCGCCCCACCGGCTTCTCGGCCAGGACGGGCTTGCCCGCGCGCAGCGCCTGAATGATCACCTCGACCGCCCGGTCGTTGCGCGGGCAGGCGACGACGAAGTCGATCTCGCCGCGGAGCGCCTCGCTCAAATCGAGACTGAGCGCGCCAATCCGTTCGGGGTGCGCGGCACGGGCCTCTTCGAGCAGCCCGGCGTCGTTCGGATCGCTTGCGACGAGGGTAATCGCGGTCACTTCGGGCAGCGCCTGCAGGGTGCGCAGGTGCCCGAGAAAGTGCGGGTTCTCAGGTCCGATCAGTAGGGCTTTCATCGAAGCGGATGTCTCCAGGTTTGGAGCTTCAAGCAAAACACATTATCGGAGGAGAAATCCCCCGGCTTCGCCGGGGGATTTCTCCTCCGGAAAAGGTACTTTAGGAGGGTCCGGCGTCAATCATGACCTTGGCGTTGCCCTGCTTGTGCGACTCGAGGATGGCCAGCAGCACGGCCAGAGTCTGGCGAGCCGCCCGCGGGGGCGAAAGCGCCGGCTTTGCCCCGGTGTCCAGGGCCTGGACCAACTCGGACAAGGTGCCGAGCTCGCGGTCGGCCAGCCAGTCCTCGTGTCCGATGGCCTGGGTGACGCTGATCGCGCCGCGGGTCGAGGTCGCCGGCGGCCCATCGACCCGATTCACGACAATCTGCCCGTCACCGGCCATGCGCGCGACGGCGTTCTCGAACACCATCTCAAGCACGTTGGTCGCATTGTTGCTCTTGAGCATCATCATGTTTGCCCGCACACCGTTGGCGAACTTGATGTAAGCGTTGGCCGAGGGCTCGCTCGTGATCTCGTTCCCGCCATCGCCGCGATAGCGGTCGAAGCCATCAAAACCGTCCTCGAGTTCGCCAATCAGCCACTCGGGCCGGGCATCCGCCAGAAAACAAAGCATGTCGAAGATGTGGGTGCCGTTGCGGAACATCATCGCCCGCGAGTAATACATCGTGGCGGTCAGGATCTTGAGCTCGCCATAGGTCTTGTCGCGGACAAGCTCGCGGGCCTTGTGGAAGATCGGCATCCAGCGCCGGGTGTGGCTGACCGTCATCGCGGTGTTGTTGCGCTCCACGGCCTCGATCATCCGGTCGGCGTCGGCCAGGGTCGTCGCGATCGGCTTCTCGCACCAGATGCCCCTCACGCCGCGATTGGCCGCGTTGACGACGATGTCGGCGTGCTTGTCGTCGGGGGTGATGACGCTGACGATGTCGGGCTTTTCAGCTTCGAGCATCTCGCGGTAGTCCGAATACAGCCGCGTGTCAGGATGAACATCCCGCCAGGTCGCATTGAACTTCTCGAGCGCGGCGGGCATCAGATCGCATGCCCCGACAAGTTTGACCCGCGGATGGGCGGCATACGCCGAAACATGCGAACGGGGCATGGGATCCGTTGCGGAGAGGGAGCGGGGTTTGGGCAGGCGCCCCTGCGAAATCTGACTAAGGCCGATAACGGCCGCCGTATACGTCTTCATGCTTGAGGAAATGGCCCGCCAAATCGGCGGGCTATCTGGATTTTGGATCGACGGCGTCGCGCAGGGCGTCGCCGATAAAGTTGATGGATACGACCGTGACGACGATAAACAGCCCGGGCGCGAACCAGGTCCAGGGCAGATTTTCGAGAATGTCGAGGCTGCGGGCGGTCTCGACCATGTTCCCCCAGCTCGGAATGGGCGGTTGCACGCCCTGGCCGAGGAAGCTCAGACCCGCCTCGAGCAGGATGGCGTTGGCGATCCCGAACGTGGCGAAGACCAGTAGTGAGGCCAGGGTCTGGGGCAGGATGTGGACGAACATCTGGCGGCCTTTGCTGGCCCCCAGACTCTGGGCCGCAATGACATACTCGGCATTGCGCAGGACCAGGGTTTGCCCGCGGATGAGCCGGGCGAGCTGGGGCCAGGTAAGCAGCCCGATGACGGCCATGATGCCGTAGATGGTGGCCTCGCTCGGGAGCAGATTGGCGACGATCGGGACCGCGGCCATGATGATGATGATCGGGGGGAAAGCCATGATCACGTCGGTCAGCCGCATCACGATATTGTCAACCAGCCCACCGTAGAAACCCGAGATAAGGCCTAGCACGGTCCCGATCGAGACCGACAGAGTGACAGCCACCAGACCCACCAGGAGCGAGATCCGCCCGCCATAGATCGTGCGCGAGAAAACGTCCCGCCCAGTCCGATCCGTGCCAAAGATGTGTTCGGCGGTGGGTGGCTTGGATCGGTTGAGCAGGTCATTTTTGAGCGGATCCTGCTGGGCGACGATCGGGGCGGCAATCGCCAGAATCGCCATGATGGCGACGACGACGAGTCCGACGAGAGCGAGTTTGCTGCGCCGGAAGCGCTTCCACGCGCGCTGAGTGGGTGAATTCCCGGTGGAGAGACTCTGAGCGGTTGCTGGAATAAGCATGTCGTTTCCTGCCGGCGGTCAGGCGTAGCGAATCTTGGGGTTGATAAGGGCGTAGACGATATCGGTCAGGAGATTGAAGATGAGGACCGCCGTCGCCGTCACGAGCGTCACACCCATCATGAGCGGGAAGTCGCGCGAGTTGACCCCATCGACAAACACCGAGCCCATGCCCGGCCAGGCAAAAATGGTCTCGGTAAACACAGCGCCGGCCAACAGGTTTGGAATCGAAAAGCCGATCACGGTGACGATCGGGATGAGGGCGTTGCTCAGGGCATGCTTGAGGATCACGGCCCGTTCGGACAGCCCTTTGGCGCGGGCCGTCGTCACATACTGCTCGCTGATCACGTCCAACATACTGGCCCGGGTGTAGCGCAGCATGCTGGCGATGTAGTTGGCGCTCAGGATCAGAGCCGGCAATGCGAGATGATGGAGCGTATCGATGACGCTCTCTTCCTGACCGAGCGTGTGCATCCCGCCGGCTGGAAAGAGCCGCAGGCCGAGCGAGAAGACAAACAGCGAGCCCAGGCCGATCAGAAAAGCGGGCGTGCTGACGCCGAGGAAGACGCCGCCGGTCAGAATCATGTCGATGACCGAATACTTGCGCAGGGCCGAGAAGATACCCAGCGGCACGCCGACAACGATGCCGATACTGAGCGCCGTCGCCATAAGCATCAGGGTCGCCGGGATGCGCTCCAGAATGACGGGCCAGACCGGATCAAACGTCTTGAGGCGATATCCCAGGTTGCCCTGCAATGCCTGCCCCAGCCAGTTCAAGTAACGAACGGGGAGCGGCTGGTCAAAGCCGAACTTCGTCCTGAGCGCAGCAAGCGTAGCCGGGTCGCTACCCAGTTCAGGACTGATGTAGGCCGACAACGGATCACCGGGAGCCAGTGAGATCAAAAGGAACACCGCCATGGTGATCCCGATGAGCACCGGGATGTTAATCAGCACGCGGCGAACGATGTATTGGACCATGGGTCAGTCCCTCAATGTCGAGCGGGCGGTGGAGTTGCTGGAATCAACACTCCCCGGCCTCGCCGGGGAGTGTTGATTCCGGCAATGTTTTGGGCGCGGGCAGCGGACGGCGGGTGTTGTCACGCCGCCGCTGCCGCGCCCGTCACGCTAGTTCTTGGTCCACTTCTCGGGAAGGCAATAGCGGCCGCCGCCCGGGGAGGGGTGTAGATGAAGCTGCCGAGCTTCTTGCTGGCGGCGCCGTAGCGCGTGCTCTCCAACATGTAGGCCCGGAAGACATTGTCGTTGCTCAGCTTGCAGATCTGCTGATAGATCTCGGTCCGCTTGGCGGGATCGAGCTCAACGCGACCAGCATCAAGCAGCTTATCCAGATCGGCATTGATGATCGGATTGATGTTGATGCCCTTCGGCCACTGCTCGGTCGAGTGGTGGGACGTGTAGACATTGTCGGGCTCGGGGCCGTTGCCGGCGCCCACCCAGGCCAGCGCCCACTTCGGGTCGGCGTTGTAGAACTCGGTGTTGAAGGTCGGGGTGTCGACGAAGCGCAGCTTGGTCTTGAAGCCCACCGCGGCGAGCTGCTCAGAGATCACGGCCAGCATGTCCTTGGTCAGCTGATCTCCGTAGTAGGTCAGGAACGTGAGCTCGCCCAGCGATGCCGGATCGACGCCCGCTTCCTTGATCAGGGCCTTGGCCTTGTCGAGGCTGAACTTGTAGGGGTCCGCATCCTTGGCGTTGTAGGGACCGGCGGGCGAGAAGAAGCAGTTGCTCGGCAGGGCAGTGCCCTTCCACAGAGTCTTGATGATCAGGTCGCGATCGATCGCGTACATGATCGCCTGGCGAACCTTGACGTTGTCAAGACCCTTGATCCGCAGGTTGAGATACATCGACTGGCCGACGAGCGACGGCCCTTCGATCACTTTGAGGTCGGCATTGGTCTTGATCTTGTCCAGCTCGTCGACGGTGACGTAGGTGAAGTCGATCTCGCCCTTCTGCAGCGCGATCAGGGCCGTGCCCGCCTCGGGCAGGTAGCGGTTGATCAGCTTGTCGACCTTGGGCTTGCCGCCGTAGTAATCGGCATAAGGCAGGAACTCGGTGTACTGCCCGGCAACATACTTGCTGAAGATGAACGGGCCGCTGCCGATGATGCCGTTCTTCCAGATGTCGCTGGCGGCCATTTCGCCGGGGACGACCTTCTCCCACTGCTTCTTCTGGATGATGCCGATGAAGGACAGGGTGTCCAACAGGGCGGGCTGCGGCTTGTCGAGGGAGATCTTGAGCGTCTTGTCGTCAACAACGGTCAGCCCGGACAGGCTGCCCTTGGCCGGGTCATATCCGGTGGCGCCGGAGATCGCGGCAAAGTTGCCCGAGTAGCGGCTGTCGACCTTGTTGAAGTTGCGCTCGATGGTGAAGGCCGCGTCAGCGGCGGTGACCTTGCTGCCATCGTGCCACTTCATGTCACGGATGGTGAAGGTGAGGGTCTTGCCATCCGGCGAGACTTCCCACTTCTCGGCCATGTCGCCGCACATCTTGCTCAGAGAGACATCGCAGTAGCGGACGAGCTTGCTGAGATAGAGCTCGAACACGTAGTGGCCGGCGCCGGCCTGGAAGTTGTTGAAGCGCTCGGGGAAGCCGCCCGGGCCCTGGTCAAACGCGCCGATGATGATGTTGCCGGAGTTGGCCGGAGCGGCCACGGCAGCGGGCTTGGTCGGCTCGGCCGGCTTGGGCACCGCGGTTGCCGCCGGGACGGCTGTCGCCGCGGGCGCAGCCGTGGCGGCAGGCTTGGGGGCCTCGGTGGGTTTGGCCGCCGCGGTCGCGGCCGGCGCCGCGGTCGGCGCTGCGGGTGCCGGCCCGCAGGCGGCCAGCACGAACGATGCCATCGCCATCCCCGCCATCAGGCGGGAGAAAGTCAATGTCCGAGTCTTGAGCTCGTGGTTCATATACGGTTCCTCCTCATGAATATTCTTTGAAAAGCGCGCCGAAGCACGCTTCACACCAAACTTAAGAACCAGCAACAGCCTCGAATTCCTCAGGCGATATCGCCTCAGAAATCGTATCTGTTAGTGATTCAGTCGCCGCCGCAGATCAGGCATGTTTCCCGTTGGTCCCGTTGCGGGCCGGCTTGCGCCCGCTCGGCGTCTCTCTCATGCCCGCCGCTTCAGCCGCCAGCTTTTTGGCCAGCAACCCATCGGTGTAGGCGTAATGCGCCAGCATCGCCATGCGCGTGGCCGCGGCATCCCGCGCCCGCAGCGCCTTGACGATGTTTGCGTGAATGGCAACCTCACTGCGCGAACGGGGCGGCTGCCAGAATGTCGGATCGCCCGTGCTCATCCGAACCTCCCAGGTGATCCGAAAGAGCTGCAGGGCGAGTGGATTCCCGGCGATCTCGAACAACCGCCGATGAAACGCGTAGTCGTCATCCTCGTAGGTCTTGCCATCGCGCAGCAACCGTTGGATGTCCGCCACCAGGTCGTCGAGCGCTGCCAGATCCGCGTCGCTGACATTCGCCACCATGTGATCGGCGAAGAAGGCATCCAGCGCCTTGCGCACTTCAGTCACCTGCCGGATGGTGTGGCTGTGGAACACCATCCCATACGTCAGGCTGTCGAGTATGGCGTCAAAGTTGAAATCGCGCACGACCCGCCCACTGCCCTGGCGGGCCTCGACCATACCGAGCGCCTCGAGCCCGCGCATCGCCTCGCGGATCGCCGTGCGGCTCACCTGCAGCCGCTCCGCCAGCACGCCTTCGGTCGGAAGCTTGTCGCCGGGGCGCAACTTCTCGCGCAGAATGAAGTCTTTCAACCGGTCTCCAATGACCGTGTTGAGCGACTGATCCGCGACCGGGCGGAGCGCTTGCGCGCTGATGGGATGGGTAATCACCTGTTTGCGCACGGCGTCCCACAACTCGTCGGGTTGTAGGACAACTTGGTCTGGATTGTAGGGCCTGCGCCCGGAAAGTCCATGCCCGTTCCCCGCGCCGTATCCCACGGGGAAACGTCGCGGGGGTCTACACCATTGGTTAACCGGTTCTCACTGGCCCGCGAGGCCAAGCGCCAGAATCTGGATGCGGCCCGGGGCCGCGCCCGGGCTGGGTCATCCAGATTCTGTGACATTCACGCAGCGAGGTAGGCGTCGATATCGAAGTTGGGGCTGCGCCACTGGGCGAACATCTCCGCCTCACGCCGGCGGACCTCGTTCGCCTTCTCGAGCACCTGATCGGCGACGCCAGGTGGAATCATCAGGGCCCCGTTCACATCGGCATGAATGATGTCGCCCGGGTGGACGAGCATGCCGTCAATGACGACCGGGCTGTTCACGTCCAGCCAGCGCAGCTTGCCATGCATGGGTGAAACGCCCGCCCCCCAGCACGGCAGGCCTATCCCGCGCACGCCATCGATATCGCGGATGCTGCCGTTTGTCAGGAAGGCAGTCGCGCCGGCCAACAGCATCATCGTCCCCATCCCGTCCCCGATCGTCACGGTGTGGCGCGGGCGCGGACCGACCGATTCCATCACCGCGAATACGGGCAGGCCCGTTCGGGCCGCGACGCGCATGAGCCGGATCCAGTCCTTGAACAGGCTGGGCGGATCATCGACCCCGGCGGTCGTGGTGTCCATCCGGGCCGTCACCGCGATGCCCACCCGCGCGCCCATCTCGGGCATCAGCGCCCGCACATCCGGGCCGGTATAGCCGAGCGACGGGTCGCGCAGCTTGAGCAACTCGAGCCCATTCGCGACCGTCGGCGTGTCGAAGTCAATCAGTCGTTTGATGTTGTCGATGTTCATGCCCGGTATTGTGGACGAGATTCCAAAATAGGGAGTCCGCGCGGATGATGCTGCGCGGTCCGTGTGTCCCCACGGTAAATGCAGTTTTGGCGCCGAAATGGCCCCGAGCGGCCCACTTCGCGGGCCGCTCGGGGCCATTTCGGCATTGCATCTGCGACTGTGTATGATTGCTTGCCCAATATCATGACGATTGACACTGTCTCGCCCCGCAAACCGCCGATCACCGACCTGCTCCGTGAGCGCATCCTCGTGCTCGATGGGGCCATGGGCTCGATGATCCAGCGCTATGGCCTGGGCGAGGCCGACTACCGGGGCGAGCGCTTCCGCCAGCACCCGACCGATCTCAAGAACAACAACGAAACGCTCTCGATCGTCCGGCCCGACGTCATCCTCGACATTCATCGCCAGTATCTCGAAGCCGGGGCCGACATCATCGAGACCAACACCTTTAACGGCACGGCCATCAGCCAGGCCGACTTCGGCCTGCAGGCCCACACCTATGAGCTCAACCTGGCCGCCGCCCGGCTGGCCCGCCAGGCCGCCGACGAGTTCACCCGGCGCGACCCCAGCCGGCCGCGCTATGCGGCGGGCGCGCTCGGGCCTACCACCCGGACCGCCTCGCTCTCGCCCGACGTCAACAACCCCGGCTTCCGGGCCGTCACCTTTGACGACCTCGAGCGGGCTTACTTCGAAGAGACCAGCGCGCTCATCGAGGGCGGGGTCGACGTGCTCCTGGCTGAGACCTCCTTTGACACGTTGAACATGAAGGCGGCCCTGTTCGCCATCCAACGCTTCTTCCACGCGGGCGGGCGGCGCGTCCCGGTCCTGGCCTCGGTCACCATCACCGACCAGAGCGGGCGCACCCTGAGCGGGCAGACCGTCGAGGCCTTCTGGGCCTCGATCCACCGCGCCCCGCTGATCAGCATGGGCATCAACTGCGCCCTTGGGCCGGACGAGATGCGCCCGTATATCGAAGCCATGAGCGCCATCTCGCAGACCTGGATCAGCTGCTATCCCAACGCAGGTTTGCCGAATGCGTTTGGCGGCTATGACATGACCCCCCGCAAGTTCGCCGACACGGTCGGCGAGTTTGCCCACAACGGCTGGGTCAACATCCTGGGCGGTTGCTGCGGCACCACCCCCGAGCACATCGCCGCCGTGCGCGAGGTCATCAAGGGGGCAAAACCGCATCAGCGCAACGCGCCCATCCAGCGCAGCTACTTCAGCGGTCTTGAGCTGCTGACGTTTGGCGGACCTCCGCGGGCGATTCAGCCCCGCCAACGTGAACGATCTCCGAGGCGACGGGTGACGCGTTGCGCGCCGCTTCGACCGCCTTCCAGATCGTCGGCGAGCGCACCAACGTCACCGGATCGCCCAGGTTCGCAAAGCTGATCAAGGAAGGCAACTTCGAGGCCGCCCTCGCCGTCGCCCGCCAGCAGGTCGAGAACGGGGCCAACATCATCGACGTCAACTTCGACGAGGGCCTGATCGATGGCGAGCAGGCCATGACCACCTTCCTGAATCTGGTCATGGCCGAGCCCGACATCTCGCGCGTCCCGGTCATGATCGACAGCTCGAAGTGGAGCGTCATCGAAGCCGGCCTCAAGTGCGTGCAAGGCAAATGCATCGTCAACTCGATCAGCCTGAAGGAGGGCGAGCAGGCCTTTCTCGAGCACGCCCGGCTGGTCCGCCAATACGGGGCCGGCGCGGTCGTCATGGCCTTCGACGAGCGCGGCCAGGCTGACACGTATGAACGCAAGATCGAGGTCTGCCGGCGGGCCTACGACCTGCTGATCCACAAGGCCGGCTTCGTGCCCGAGGACATCATCTTCGACCCGAACGTGCTGACGGTCGGCACAGGCATCGAAGAGCACGCCAACTACGCCGTCGATTTCATCCGGGCCACCCGCTGGATCAAGGACAACCTGCCCGGCGCGAGCGTGAGCGGCGGGATCAGCAACGTCTCGTTCTCCTTCCGCGGCAACAACCGTATCCGCGAGGCGATGCACAGCGCCTTTTTGTATCACGCCGTGGCGGCCGGGCTGGACATGGGCATCGTCAACGCCGGCCAACTCGCCGTGTACGAGGACGTGCCCAAAGACCTGCTGGAACGGGTCGAGGACGTGCTGCTCAACCGCCGTGCCGATGCAACCGAGCGCCTGATCGAGTTCGCTCGGGCCAGCGCGGCCCGAGGCGAATCCACCGCTGGGTCGGACGCGCCCAAACTCGATCCAAACGCGCTGGTCTGGCGTTTCGAGAGCGTCGAGCGCCGGCTGGAGACCGCCCTGGTCCGCGGCATCGTCGACTACATCGAGCAGGATGTCGAGGAAGCCCGCCAGCAGTACGGACAGCCGCTGCGGGTAATTGAAGGCCCGCTCATGGCCGGGATGAACGTGGTCGGCGATTTGTTCGGGGCGGGAAAGATGTTTCTCCCCCAGGTCGTCAAAAGCGCCGCGGGTGATGAAGAAGGCGGTCGCCGTGCTCGAGCCGTATATCAAGGCCGAGCAGATCGCCTCCGGGACGTCGGCCGAGGCCCAACGCAAACCGCGTCTGGTCCTGGCCACGGTCAAGGGCGATGTCCACGACATCGGCAAGAACATCGTCGGGGTCGTGCTGGGTTGCAACGGCTACGACGTCATCGACCTCGGGGTGATGGTGCCGGCCGAGAAGATTCTGCGCACCGCCCGCGAGGTCGGCGCCTCGGTCATCGGCCTGAGCGGCCTGATCACCCCGTCACTGGACGAAATGGCCCACGTAGCGAAGGAGATGGCCCGCGAGGGTTGGCAGATCCCGCTCCTCATCGGCGGGGCCACAACGAGCAAGGCCCATACAGCGCTCAAGATCGCCCCGCACTACGGGCCTTCGGTCGTCCACGTCATCGACGCCTCGCGGGCGGTCGGGGTGGTCGGCTCGCTGCTCAGCGACAACCTGCGCGAAAAGTTTGACGACGACAACCGGGCCCAGCAGGCAGCCCTGCGCACCCAGTTTGAGGGCCGAGTCGGGCGCAAGCCGCTCCTGCCCCTGCTCGAGGCCCGCCGGCGCCATCTCGCCATCGACTGGAAAGCCGAGGACATTGCCCGGCCCGCGTTTACCGGCCGACGGGTCGTCGCCGACATGAGCATCCGCGAGCTGGCCGGCTGGATCGACTGGACGCCCTTCTTCCGGACCTGGGAGCTGGCCGGCCACTACCCCGAGATTTTGAGCGATCCAGTGGTGGGCGAGACCGCCCGCAAGCTGCACGAGGAAGCGCTCGGATTGCTCGACGAGCTGGCCGGGATGGGCGCCGGCGGCCCGGTCCGGGCCCGCGGTGTGTACGGTTTCTGGCCGGCCAACAGCGTCGGGGATGACATTGAGGTGTATGCCGACGAGAGCCGCGGCCAGGTCGTGGCAACGCTGCATACGCTGCGCCAGCAGATGGACCGCGGCGAGAGCGGGGCCGCCCGCGGGGCGACCAATCTGGCTCTGGCTGACTTCATCGCGCCAAAAGACTCCGGGTTGATCGATTACGTGGGCGCGTTTGCCGTCACGGCCGGGATTGGGGTGAAGGAAATGGCCGACCGGTTCAAGGCCGACCACGACGACTACAACGCGATCCTGGTCGAGGCCATCGCCGACCGGCTGGCCGAGGCCTTTGCCGAGCGCCTGCACAAACAAGCCCGCGACGACTTTGGCTACGGCGCCGGCGAGGCGCTCGGGCCGGCCGAGATCGTGGCCGAGAAGTACCGCGGGATTCGCCCGGCGCCGGGCTATCCAGCCTGCCCCGACCACACCGAGAAGGGCACTCTCTTTGCGCTGCTCGGCGCCGAGGAAGGCGCGGGGATGGGCCTGACCGAGAGCTTCGCAATGACCCCGGCCAGCAGCGTAAGCGGCTGGTACTTCGCCCACCCCGAGGCCCGCTACTTCGGCCTGGGCAAAATCGGCCGCGACCAGCTCGCCGACTACGCCAGGCGCAAGGGCTGGACGCTCGACGAAGCCGAACGCTGGCTGTCGCCAAATCTGGAGTAGATGGAAGAACGGCCATCTGGCTTCGAAGGGAGTCCGGTCTTTGGCAAAAGCAACTGCCAAGCCAGGTTTCAATCTGCGTCAATCTGCGTTAATCTGCGGATCAATTCAGTTCCTAGCCCACTCGGCCCGTCACGGGCGCGGCTGGTTTTGTCCGCAGATTAACGCAGATTCGCGCAGATTGGGTACTGTTGCTGGCAAAGAGCATGGTGCGCGGCTCTTGGCCTGCCGCTATCGGAATCAAGCAATATGCGACATGCCTACGTCATCAGCCTGATCCTGGCGAGCCTGTGCGCCGCGTGCGCGGCGGCGCCAACGCCATCGCCCGCGCCCAGCGCCACGCCCAAACCGCCCTTCCGCATCGTCGGCTACATCACCGACACCGGCATCACGCCGAGCACCGAGCAGATCGCCGCCCTCACCCACATCAACTACGCCTTCGCCCTGCCAGGACCCGAGGGCGCGCTGAAGGGCGTCGCCAACGATTGGAAGCTCAAGGACATCGTGACGCGCGGGTCGGCTCGCGGCGTCAAGACCCTGATCTCGATCGGCGGTTGGGGCAGCGACGCCGCCTTCGAACGGATGGCTGAGAATCCCGACTACCGGGCCCGCTTCGTGCGCGAGACGCGCGCCTTTGTCGATCTCTACGGCCTGGACGGGGTCGACATCGACTGGGAATATCCAGTCGCCGATCCCTCACCCAACGGATCGGCCGCCAACTTCAGCGCGCTGATGCAGGCCCTCAGCGACGTGTTGCGCCCGGATGGCAAGCTCCTGACCATGGCCGTTGTCACGGGCGGCCGGAACGCCGAGGGGATCAAGGCCGATGTCCTCGGGCGAGTTGACTTCGTCAACATCATGGTCTACGACGGCGGCCCGGGCGAAGGCCACGCGCCGTATGCCCTGGCCGAGACCGCCCTCGCCTACTGGGAGAAGCGCGGGCTGCCCCAGTCCAAGCGGGTGCTGGGCGTGCCCTTCTACGCCAAACCCGGCGATGTGCCCTACGCCCGCCTGGTCGCCTATGACGACAAGGCCAGCCTCCTCGACAGCGTCGAGTTCAACGGGCAGACCGTCTTCTACAACGGCATCCCCACCCTGCAGCGCAAGGTCGCCCTGGCCCAAACGCGCGGGTCGGGGATCATGTTCTGGCACCTCGGCCTCGACGCGAGCGAGGGCCCATCGCTGCTCAAGGCCATCGCCGAGGCCGCCCGCCGATGACCCCGGCTTCCGCCGGGGCAGGACTCCCGGCTTCCGCCGGGGCAGGGCCCGTAGAAGCCGTAATACTCGGGATCGCCCAGGACGCGGGCGTGCCCCAGATCGGCTGCGATTGCCCGGCCTGCGGCGCGGCCCGCGCCGATCCCAGCCTGCGCCAGCGCGCAGTGAGCGTGGGGCTGATCGACAGCGAGGCCCGGGTGAGCTGGATGATCGACGCCACCCCGGATTTCCGTGAGCAGTACGACGCACTGCGGACGCTCGCCCCCGACTGTCCCCTCCGCGGGATCCTGCTCACCCACATCCACATCGGGCATTACCTCGGGCTGGCCCAGCTTGGCAGGGAAGCCCTCAACGCGCGTGGCATGCCGGTGCTGTGCTCGCCCCGCGCGGCGGCGTTTTTGGCGTCCAACGGTCCCTGGTCGCAACTGGTCGATAATGGCAACATCATCCTCACGCCGTGGACGGCCGGGGCGCCGATCGCCCTGAGCCCGGCGCTGACGGTGACGCCCGTGACCGTCCCTCACCGGGCAGAATTCAGCGACACGGTCGCGTTTTCCGTCGCGGGCCCGCGCCAGACGTTGTTCTACTGCCCCGACATCGACCGCTGGGAGGCGTGGGATCATGACATTCGCGCGGTCGTCGACGCGCACAACGTTGCCTTGCTCGACGCGACCTTTTTCAGCGGGGCCGAGCTGCCCGGGCGCGACATGAGCAAGATCCCGCATCCCCTGGTCACCGACACGGTCGCCCGCCTGCGCGGCACAACGGCCGAGGTGGCCCTCATCCACCTCAATCACAGCAACCCGCTCCTGCGCGACACACCCGAGCGGGCCTGGCTGCGCGAACAGGGTTTCAGCGTCGGCGCGCAGTGGCAGAACTGGCCGTTGTAGGGGCGGCGTTCGCAAGCATCTACGCCGACCAATTTGCCTAGCGGGCGATATTTGCCATACGATGCGACATCGGCCCGTCGAGATTATGTCGTCATCCCCGCGGAAGCGCAATGGCATTACGTTAAGCACGGGTTCAAGAGCCGGCCCTGAAGGGGCCGAATGAGATAGCGCAGGGCGAAGCCCTGGGAAACGATCGCCAACCAGATTCCAGCCCTGAAAGGGCGGCATAGCGCATGGGACTTACGACCCGCCAGGTCTCCCCGTTGAACCGATCCCTATTTCGCCCCTTCAGGGCTCTTCCTGGGCTTGGTGGCGCGACCCAGGGCTTCGCCCTGGGCTATCGCATCTGGCCCTTTCAGGGCCAACGCCCGATAACGCGCCTAGCCCCGCACCGGCACGACATACGGCCCCTCGGGGATCACCGCCACGCCCGGGTCGCCCGTGCGGGCGATGCTGGCCGCGATGGCGGCGTCGACCGAGTCAATCATCTCGACGGCCGTGATGCGCCGCTCGTGGGCATCCAAGCCGGTGGTATAGAGCTGCACCCGGCCCGCCCGCATCGGCTTGAGCTGCATCTCGGACTGCCACTCGTCAATCTCGGCCAATGCTTTGGCCCTGAGGGTCGCCAGAAAGCGCTCGGGGCCCAGCGCCACCAGGCGCTCCTGCGAAGCGCGGAAATGCGGCGAGCCAAAGCCCTCCGAGCACGCCGAGGCGATGATCAGCGTGCCGCCCGGCGCCAGGATGTCGAGCGGCGTCACCATGCCCTTGACGGTCTGGTAGTAGGTCTTGTCGAGCGGATAGCCGGCCGCCGACGTCACCACGGTCCCGTACTGGCGCGGGGCAACGACCTGGGCCGAACCCGCGACAAAAGCGACCGCCGCCAGATGGCTCTCGATCACCTCACCGAAGTTCACAAAGGCCAGGTCGCGGGCCTCGTCGATGACGGTGTTGAGGGCGAACACGTCGCCGATCATGCGGATGATCTCGAGCTGCTCCTCATGGAGGGGATTGCCGATCAGGTTGCACTGGACCGCCAGGGGATCCTCCATGAAGCGGGCGTTGTGAAAGGTCCGGATCGTCGTGTGGTGGGCGACGCCGGGAGCGACCACCTTGCGCCCGCCCGACCAGCCGGCCATGAAATGCGGCTCGACCAGCCCGGTCGCGATGCGCAGCTCAGCCTCGACAAAACGCCGGTCAAGTAACACCGGCGTGCCGCGGGTCGCGGTCACGCCCAGGTCGACGTGATCGGCGTCGTTGCGGGCAAAATGATTCTCGACCCGCACATGGGCGCGCACCCATGGGTCGCCTACCAGCTCATCCAGCTCGGCCCCCTCGTTGGGCCGATGCAATCCTGTCGCGACCAGCACAGTGACGTTCTCGGCCGGTATGCCGGCGGCCAGCATGTCCTCAATCATCGGCCGCAAAAACAGGCCATTTGGCACCGGCCGGGTGATGTCGCAGATCAGGATGCAGGCGCTCTTGCGCCCGCGGGCAAGCGCGCTCAACGGTGCCGACCCGACGGGGTGATCGAGCGCTTCGCGGACCGCCCGGGCGGGGTCGGCCAGAATGCGCAGCGGCGCCTTGCGGATCACATGGACCTGAGCCGCTTCAGGCGCGCGCACTGGCAAATGGCCGCGGCCAAACAAGAGGTCGATCGGGGTTGAGTCAGTCATACCGCAGCCCATCTTAATCCCGTCCTTCCCCGTCCTACTCGGACGCCGCTGACGGTTCGGGATTTCACCACAAAGACACAAAGGCACAAAGTTATCAACCCTGCCTTTGTGTCTTTGTGCCTTTGTGGTGAAACCGGAGTATCTGAATTCGGTCTCTGGCACAATTCGTCACCCATGAGCCTCCTCGCCAACTCCCTCGCCCCCGATCTGATCGTCTACAACGGCGCCATCACAACCTTCGCCGCCGACATGCCAACGTGCTCCGCTGTCGCGATGAAGGACGGCCGGGTGATCGCGGTCGGCGACGACGCCCGCGTCAGGGCCCTGGCCGGCGACGGCACCCGTGAGATCGATCTGCGCGGGCGGGTGGCCTTCCCCGGCTTCAACGACGCCCACAACCACCAGCTCGAAATCGGGCTCAAGCTCGGCCGGATCGGCCTGGACGACTGCCACTCGATCGCCGAGATGGCGGCCCGGGTGCGGGCGGTGGCCGCCCACACGCCCGAAGGCCAGTGGATCATCGGCGAGGGCTGGAACGAGTCGCTGTTCGAGGAGGGCCGGCTGCCCACCCGGCACGACCTCGACGCCGCCACGACCCAACACCCGGTCCTGGTCAAACGCTTCTTCAACATGGACGTGGTCAACACCCGGGCGCTGGAGCTGGCGGGGGTCACCCGCGAAACGCCCGATCCGGCCGGCGGCAAGATCGAGCGCGAGGCGGACGGCACGCCCAACGGCGGGCTGCGAGCCGCGGCCAAGCCGCTGGTCCGCCATCTGCTGCCCCAGCCGACGCCCAAGGCCCTCGTCGACGCCCTGGACGCGGCCGGCCGGGCCTATCTCGCGGCCGGGATCACCAGCATCATCGATCCCGGGCTCGAGGCCTGGGAGATGCGGGCCTACATGGACGCCCATCGCCAGGGCCGCCTGCGCGTGCGTTCGAGCGTGATGGCCTCCTGGCACGGCTTCCGCGAGTATGAGCACGCCGGCCCCCTCGACGCGCGGGCGGCCGAGCTGGGCGTCTACACCGGCCTGGGCGACGACTGGCTGCGCCTGAACGGGCTCAAGATGGCCGTCGACGGGGGGACGACCAGCCGGACGGCCTGGATGTTCAAGCCCTTTGTCGGCGAGACCGTCGTCCGCGACTACAACCGGCTCAACCCGGCCGACCTGCGCCGGTATTTCGAGCGCGGGCACAGCCTGGGCTGGGACATCGGCATCCACGCCATCGGCGACCGGGCCCATCACGAGTCGGCGGCCGCTTTCGCCGACGTCATCGCCGCGTCGCCGCGCAAGGACCACCGGCACAACCTCATCCACGCCTATTTCGCCAGCGAGGAGAGCCTGGTCCAGATGGCCGAGCACGGCATCGCCGCCGTCATCCAGCCGACCTTCATCTACTACGAAGGCGACGATCTGTTCCGGGATGTCGGCCCCGAGCTCGCCCACCGCTACAAGCCCATGCGAACCTATCTCGACCGCGGGATCAAGGTGATCGCCACCAGCGACGTGCCCAGCACGGTCCACTACAACCCGCTGATCAATCTGTATGCCCTGGTCACCCGCAAGACGTGGAAGGGCACCCTGATCGCGCCCCAGGAGGCGGTGACCCGCGCGGAGGCGCTCTACGCCACCACCGCGGCCGGGGCCTGGCTTACCCGCGAGGAGGATCACAAGGGCCGCCTCGCCCCGGGCTATCTGGCCGACATCACCGTCCTCGACGGCGACTACTGGCACTGCCCAGCCGAGGCGATCAAGGACCTGCGGGTGGACCTGACCATCATCGACGGACGGGTTGCGTACGAGCGGAGAGCGTGAGGCGGGCGGATGGGGCGGTGCGGATGGCGTTTCCGTCAGTAGATCAACTCGCCATCTTGTTGATCGGTCAAGCCGAGGCCAAACTCAGGGCCAGGAGGCGTGCGTGGTTCTTCGCGTGAACGATAGCTGAATCTGCATCATCCCAATATGGGATGGTGAATGCGATCTCGGATTCAAATACCGATACTTGCAGCCCCCACGAACCATTCGAATGAACATACTCTACGCAATTTGGTCCGTCAGATTCGATGTTGTGCTAACGAGAGCAAACGACCCCTGCCTCAAGCGAGTGTTTCACACGGCCATGGCGGCGCGACCGTATAGTCGTCGAGATCTTCGTCTCTCGCTGCCTTCAGGAACGATCTGTCGTAAAGCCCCATGTCGTAGCTCATGGCGATTGTGGTGATTATACGGACAACTGTCGACCCGCCGCTCGGCGCATGGACCTCGCCCGTGCGCCAGACACACGTTACCCTGAGCCAGACCGCAGCGTCCTCACAGGCACGCGCGCAACGGCCCGGCGCGACCGTCACCCTGAGCCGGGCCGCAGAGCCTTGGCAGGCACGCGCGCAACGGCCCCGGCGAAGGGTCTCTACCTCGGCCGGCCACAGCCCGCCCGGTCGGATTCCGAGTGGCTAACGTAGAGATGCTTCGCGCGCCGATCACGCTCGGGCGTGCCGCGGCTCAGTAGGCGCGCTCAGCATGACCGTGGCGCCCGTCACGCTCGGGCGTGCCGCGGCTCAATGGGCGCGCTCAGCACGACGGTGGAGCCCCTCACCGTACGCTTGGCACAAACACTAGATGGGGCCACTCCGTCAGACATGATTGCGCCAGGGCAACGTCGCCGGCGTCGATATCGCCATCGCGGTCAAGATCGTAATACGCGCTGTAGTTCGGACTGCCGGCGCCGGACCCAATCCGCGCCTGAATCGCAGCCACGTCCTGGGTGTCCGTCTGGCCGTCAAGGTTGGCATCGCAGAAGTCGCGCTTGCGCGTCACGGTCACGGTGACCACGGTCGTCATCGGCGCCAAGGGCGGGGCCGAGGCCGTAATCGTGCCCGTCTGCGTCCCGTATTTCAGCAGAATCGGGTTGAGGACCAGGGTCACGGCATCACTGGTCAGGCCGTCGGCGCGGTCGAACTCCATCCACGGTGCGTCGACACTCAGCGTGTAGCTGACCGGCAGATACGAGTCGACAAAGACCACCGCCTGTGGCAACTGCTCGGTGACCGAAAGATCGAGCGTGAAGGAGATGGCTCCGGGCGACAGGCTGAGCGCGTTCTGGCGCGGCGCATCCGGCCAGGTCGGCAGGGTGCCGTCAATCACCTCCTGCCCGTCGCTGCGCCCATCATCGTCGCTGTCGGCATCGTTCGGATCGGTGCCCGTCGCGCGCTCCTGAACCAGCGTCATGCCATCGCCATCGGTGTCGGCCAGCGCGTCGCGCTCGCTTAGCGCGTTCATCCCGCTCGCCGCCTCCTCGGCGTCGCTGATGCCGTCGCCGTCGTAGTCGCCCAATACCGTCACGTTCACGGTCGCAATGCCAGTTTGTCCGTCGCTGTTGTAGGCATACAGCGAGAGCGCGTGAACGCCCACGCTCAGTTGCGCGTTCAGGGTTTGACCCGCGCCCACCCAGCCATCGCGCGAGCTGAGCCACCGAAGCGCACCCGTCTGGGTGATCGTGCCATCTTTTCCATCCACGCCGTGCCCCAGCAGCACGATGGGCTGCGACTCCAGCGCGACAAGCCCATCGACTGACAACTGAATCACGGCCCGCGGCGCCTGGGCGGGCACGACAAAGGCATCACTCACCGCCTCGCCATAGCCGAAGCCATCGGTCGCCCACACCCGCACGCGCGCGGTAGTGCTGCCACCCAGCAGGGAGAGGAAGACGCTGCTCACGATGTTGGCGGAGCCGTTGGCTTCAGCGCCGGCGACCGGCGTCCATGTCGCGCCGTCCAGCGAGTAATCCACGCCGATGGACATCGGGTCGTTGTCGGCGTCGCTCACACTCCAGTTCACTTCGAGCGTCTCGGTGCCGACGGTAACGCCGGCGATGTTGACGACGGGCGCGCTCGCGCCGGCCGTGAAAGTCGCAAGCACCGCATTGCCCTTGACCAGATCCACCCGCGCCACGCCAGCCGCCCGCGTCATCACGGCGGTGAACCATCCGGCGTCGTTTCCGCCCGCGTGATGCGGACCATGCGTCGCCGGCGCGCCCGGTGTCGTGTCGTGGGGAATGCCCGTGTCGTCGTCGGCGAACAGGGGATTGATCCCCCAGCGCAGCAATTCGGCGCCACCGGCATCGCGCTGCACGAGCTGATACGCGCCGATGTAATCGGGCGTGAGCTTGAGCGTGCTGCTCTTGGGCTCCACCGCGCGAATGCGCCCCCCATCCGCGAGCAGCGATGCCGTCACCACCCCCATGACCGCCAGCCGCGGCTCGATGGCGCGGGTCGCCCAGGGTGCGGACAGCGTGCGCACGGCCCTTGCCGCCAATACGGGGCTGTAGATGGGACGCAGATAGTTGAAGCGTTTTGCGCTGAGATAGTTGTAGTCGGGCGGCTCGAGGTAGCCATTCTGGCCGGTGCGGTTGCACGCGTAGCTCAGCGTGGCCTTGGCGCGCGAGGTGATGTTGGCGTTCACCGCCGTCGTCGTCATCGGGATGATGTTCGAGAAGAGCTGGTTCGGGGAGATGGGGTTGACGATGGGCTGATTGAGGGCGTAGTTCAGTCCCGCGTGCTGCTCCAGGGTCAGGCCCGGATTGAACATCGTATTCGCGTCCAGGCCATTGCAGTCCAGCGGCCTTGCCGGCTGGGTCGGGGTCATGATTTCGCTCAGGATGGAGTGACTCCCTCCGCCGCTCGTGCCATAGTCGTACAAGTTCGGCGCGCCCTGGGGCACCAGCCCCAGCATGTGGCCAAACTCGTGGGCCAGCAGATGGCTGGAATTCGTATCGCCGATGGCCCAGCCCAGGAATTGGGGGAACTCCGGCCCGCAGCCGCGATCGGCGCCCACGAACTCAATCACATCGCCCACGACGTCATCAAAGCACCTCTCGCGATCCCTCCACTGCGGCGTATAGCCGATTTGGGCCATCCCCGCGCCGGCGGCAATGCCGGTATACACCACGCCAAAGGCGACGCCCGCGGGGCTGTAGGTATTCTCGTTGTAGCGGTAGCGGATGCGATTCATCTCCCAGCCCGCGCTGTTTTGTTCATCTTGGTTGGATATCTTTATCGTGGTGGACTGCGTCACCTGGCTCCGCAGGATCACCTCGTTCGCCCAGCGGGCTGAAATGCCGCCCGGCAAAATGCGGCGCTCGAAATCGGCCTTGTTTGCATCCACCGCCCCCTTCATGTCGTTCAGTTGGCGGGCCGTGTAGCCATCCGGCATGATGGGCACCAGCAACACCACAGGCTTGCTGGAATACGCCACCGCCAGCGGCGGCGAGACGCGCTGGGCCACGATGCGCCCGTTGTTGTAGAGGGTGAACTCGACCGTGCTCGCATCGCCCCAGGAGAGCTCCACATTGGGGATATTGAGCGCGTTGACGATAGCCCCCCAGCGGGCCGGGACGGGGCCGCCATCGCTGCGGGGGACGGCCACACCGGCCATCGGGATCCAGGTGGCGTTGGCGTAGGCGCGGGTGGCGCTCAACCAGTCGGTGGGGCGCGGCACCACGTCCGTGCTCAACCACGCGCTTACCAGGGTGGCGTTGTTCGCGGTCAGCTTCATCCCGGCGTAGCCCTGGTTCACGTCCAGCCTGTCGACATTCACGTTGATCTTGCGGAAGTCGTTGCGGGTGGCCGTGAACGTCGCGCCGGCGCAGGTGTTCTTGATGCTGGCATTGCCGGTCACATCCGCCGGCAGGATCTCGGCCTGGGCCTCAGTCGGGCTCTTGATGCTGGCGTAGTGCTGCCCCGCCCCCAGCGCCACCTGGGCGTCCTCGTCGAAGTTCGTGCCGCGGAACGTGACCTGCACGCCGACATTGCCGCCGGTCGGGGTCATGCTGTCGATCACGGGGATGGCGCAGAAATAGGGCGCGCCGCTCACCGGGCCCTTCGTCACGGCGCGTTTGCCGCGCCGGACCACCACGTCGCCCGAGCGCGCCTTGTCGGTCAGCCGCACCCGCATCGAGGTTCTGTTCGCGCTGAGCACTTCGACCGCCGCACCCCCAAAGGTCACGTTCAGCGCGCCCGTGTCGGAGCCGAAGCCCTGCCCATACAGGGTGATCTCGTTGTTCGCGCTGCCCTGATAGGTCGACATGCTTGTCACGTCCACGACCTCATCCGGAAAGGCGGGCAGGAAGGAGCCGCGCACGCTGATGCCGCCGTTGGGATGGGCGAACCACACCCGGTCGGCGCGGTCGGTGGCCACATCATTTACCGCGCTGGACCGGATGCCGCTGTTTGTCCAGTAGTGCCAGTTCCAGGCCGTATCGCTGGTCTGCACGGTGTTGCCGGCCCAGATGCGCCCAAGTTCGTCGGTCTCCAGCGGCCACGGTCCGGCGCTGCCAGCGAGCCGCGTGAAAACCGCCCCACCGGGCGCCATCCAGAAGATGCCGTCGCGGGTGCTGACAAACAGCCGCCCGTCACCGCGCTGGGCGATGTCGGTGATGATGTTGGCGTTCGGGCTGAGGCTGCCGATCCCGCTGTTGGCGGTGTCGAAAAGCGACCAGCTCGAATCGGCATTGTTGAATCGCGCAAGTCCGTTGTGCGTACCCGCCCACAGGTTGCCCTCGCGGTCGCCAAACAGGCGCGTCACCGAGATCGCGCCTGTCGGCGGAGTGAGTTTCGTCACCACGCGCTCGCGGTCATACAGCGCCACGCCGTCGCTCAGGCCGATGAAGATGCGCCCGCTGGCGTCCTCTGCCAGCGCATACGCCGGCCCGGGCATGGCCTCCATGCCGGGCGCGAACGCCCAACTGCCCGCGCTCGCGGGCACATACAGCGGCGCGCCCGCATCGGCCGCCACCCAGATGCGCCCCCGGCTGTCCTCGAGGACGTCGCGCACGCCGGCGTAGGCCCGCCCGTCCCAGGTGATGCCATCTGGCTGCAGGGTATACAGGGCCGTGTCCGTGGCGGCGAACAGCTTGCCGCGCGCCGTGCGCAGCATCTTGACGTTCTGGGTCCGCAGTCCGGCGCTTTGATCGAGCTGATTCCAGCGCGCGGCGTAGGAAAACACCTTCGGGCCGCGCGCGGCGAACACTTTCTCCCCCACGGCCCCCACCGTGTTGAGCGCGCTGGCGCCGGCGCTGCTGCCGATGGGCGCGTTGAATTTGTTGAAGTCGACGGCCCGCAGCAGGTTCATCGTCACCGACGGGTCGTAGCGCACCTCGAAGCCGCTCAGCCCGCCATCGGTGCTGAACCAGATCCGGCCGTCGCCGTCTACCCCCAGGTTGTATGAGTCGGTGGCATACGGCAGGTCGAACACGCTGTAGGCGGGCGCGCCGCTGTCAGGCAGGTTGGCGGCCGGATAGCGGCACACGCCTCCGTAACCGGCAATCCACAGGTCGCCGTTCTTGCCGAAGGCGAACTTCTGCGGCCAGATAGAGGCCGAGTCGCAAACCGGGTTGGCTACCGGCGTTGCGCTCGCCTCGCTCCACGTGCCCGCGCCAAAATCGGGCGTCCACCGAATCTCACGCAGGTAGACCGCGTCGTAGTTCGGCGCGTTGGGGGCCGATTTGGACTCGTCTGGCGCGCGTCCTGCTGCGGGGCTCGGCGGTCCAAGCAAAGCCGGCCCGCAATGGATCGGGTCGGACAACACCCAGTACCGCTGCGCGAACGTGTTGATGTTGAGCCCGCGGTATTTCACATCGGTGCTGACTTCGCAGCGATCGTTGAAGCCCATGTAGGTGAAGGAACTTGTCGAACCGCTTGGCGCGAGGATGGATGCCGCGCTTGGCCCCGTGGCGCCGCCCACCTTGCCTAATCGCGCGATGACGGGCAGGTCGTTCGACATCATCTCCAGCCCGTTCACCGTGGCGTAGCTGTCGCCGCCATAGATGCTGAACAGGCTGCCATTCGACAGGCCCAGCTTCACCGAGCCTGCCGCAGCCATGTAGGGAAAGAAGTAGGGAGAGGATCCACTTTCCTGCCAGCCCACAGCGCTGGTATTGCCGTTGTTGAACCAGTTCTGATTGGGCGCGACATTGCCGTAGTCGCTGTAGTGATAGGTGCCGTCTGTGGTGCCCACCACAAGATTGCTCTTGTCACCCGCGATGGCGTTTACGGTGCGGGCACCGAAGTCCGTCAAATCCCAATGCCCTAGCTTGACCAGCGGGCCGTCGCCCAGCGGCGCACGCCACACGGCGGCGCTGCCCGTGCTGCTGAAGGTTCCGCCCCGGCGATGAGGGCGTGGCGGTTCACCGGCGAGTAGAAGGCCACCGAGTAATCGGTCGACTTCGAGGCAGGCGCCGGGTAATACGCTTGGGCGGTTTCGGCGAATGCCTTTGGCATCTCCACCGGCGTTTGCCACACCTCGCCGGTCAGCGGATCGAACGCCACCAGCCGCGCGAGCCCCGCGCCGCCCGCGTAGATCAGTTTGGACCTGGCGTCTTCAAAGGCATAGATCCGGCCGGCCGCGGCGGGCAGCCTGGCCGCAAGCGAGGTCATCGCGTTGGCGCCGTCAGCCTCGAGGGCAATTTCGAGAATGTCGTCGTAGCTCGCGCCCAGATTCGCGCCGCCAAACAGGTAGATCCTGCCGGTGGCCGAGGAGTAGGCGATGGCCGAGCCATACATGGGCCGCGGCAGGCTGAAGCTGGCCGGGCTGATGCTCTCGCTGGCGACGTCGAAAACGTAGACGGCATCGAGCGCGCCCTCAGGCAAGCGATATCCGCCCGCAATCAGGATCTTGTTCGCCCGCGGCGAATAGGCGGCGGCCGCGATGTAAAGCGATTGCGGCAGCGTCGCGGCCACCGTTCGGGCTGCGCCCGTCTGCGGGTCGATGGCATAGATCGAGTCGACGGTGCCATCGATGGTATTCGGGCTGCCCCCAAAGAGATAGACGGTGTCGTTGGCTTCGGCATACGCGGCCGCGGGCAGACCGAGCGCCGCCGGCAGCGTGCCGATGTCGGTCAGCTTTCCATCGCCGGTGTTCAGGCTGGAAATCTTGTTGCTGGGCGCGCCTGCGCGATAGCCGCCCGCGAGGATGGCCCGATTCAGGCGGGGCACATATGCGCCGCCCAGTCCATACGAGGCCTGCGGAAGCGCATTGAAGAACTCATCGATCTGCGAGGTGGGGGGCTGGGCGGGCGAGACATAGCCGCAGAAACAAGTCGCGCCGACCACCGTGCCGTGCGCGCTGCCAATGCTGTCATTCGCGTCGCCGGTCAAGTGCCAGACGGCCTGCAGGCCCGGCACCTTCTCGTCCAGCGCCACGTGCAGGTTGCGGCGGTTGTAGGTCTCGCCGAGTGTGCCCGTCCACAGCCGCGCCTCGGCGATGTCGCCGACGAAGTACTCGGCGCCCGAGTCATAGCCGATATAGAAGTCGCGCGCGCCGCCGACGCTGCCGCTGCCGTTGCGGCTGTAGTAGCCATCGGTCTCGCCGTTGATGTAGAACGCGGTCATGTACTGGTCTGAACCCGGGTATGACTCCAGATAGGACTCGACGGCGACATGCGTCCAGGTGTTGAGCGGAATGGTGATGCCGTGCTCGACATTGCTCAACGAACCGCGATACAGGCGCAGCTTGCCGTTGTAGAGGCCGAACCACAGACCGCCCAGGTAGTTCTTGCCAAAGATGGCCTTGAAGCCGGTGGTGTTGCTCGGATAGATCCACGCTTCCAGGTAGAAGCTGCCGTCACCGATGGCCGGAAATGAGGCATTGGGCACGCTTACGTAGGTGGCGCCGTTGAAGAGCATCGAGGGGCCGCCGATGGCCGCCGCGGCCGTTGGCCGGTCAGGTCCCGGCTGTGGGAGTACAGACCTTGCGAGGATTGTGGTCAGTTCCGGGCGCGGCAAGGCCGGCTGACCCGACGCCAAAAGCATGCCTAACGATATCGATGCGCTGACCGCGCGCTGAAGGACGTTCATCGTGACCCCCCGCGATGTGTGTCGTACCCCAACCCCCCGATCGCGGCATTATCGCCGGAATTAGGAAGACGAGGAGGAGCACAAAGGCCGTCTCGCCCCCGGCAATCGGGCCGACAGCACCGTACTCGACGGCGACTACTGGCACTACCCGGCCGAGGCGATAGAGGATCAGCGGGTGGACCTGACGGACATCGACAGGCGGGTTGTGTATGGGCGAAGGGGCGGGGCAGAGATGCCGATCGGGGCAGCCTAACACCACAGTGGCGGTGTAATCAGGGCTGCGCCTTAGCGATGAAAGCGCCGATTCCCAAGGGCTTGTCGACTAATGTTGGCGCTGCCGATATTGCTCTCGTAGCAGGCGCCCTGTCGTGAGATACAGTCAAAGCTAATCAGGTCCCGACTTGTTATTTGACGATTGTCTGGTCGAACGGGACTCAATCGCGGCCAACTGCGCCTTTAGTCCCCATAGCAACAGTGGCGTAGCAACAGGGCCAAGAAAGCCAATACGAAAGGCAGGATGCCATCAAGCCCTCCCCACATAGCGACGACGATGGCGGCCACGACAAATCCCGAAACGGTAAGGACGCCTACGGCCCTCAGTATCCAATTCGCAGCCGGCCGCCGCCACTTCGGGAATAAAGGCCAAAGCATAATGGCAAAACCAACGGGTACTCGCGAGAAGACCATTGCAGTCGCCAGCGACAGTAGCACTATCGTCAACAGCACTTTGGATTGATCCATATTGCTCACGCCTCTACTCGCCTTCGTTTTCGCCAGCACGTTAGCGAATCGGGCACATGAATTCTACTTTCTCCGAGACGTCGGAATCGCGTTGTGGAGGTGTAGCAGGCATGCGACTGTTTGCCAGGCGGGCCCGCGCTTCGCGAGGAGGCGGGGTTGCCGTGCGAGCGTTTCGCCAAGAATACAACGTGGAGGGGCGACCCGCTGATGGTCCCGAACCTCCGAGGTAGGCGCCAACGAATCCGACCTGCCGCGAGCCCATGGCGCCTACCTCGGAGGTTCAGCCTGGGCGGCGCCGCACCGCGAGATTGCGGGCTGGACAATTCAGGCATGCAAAGCTTCGGCGGGAGAGAGGCCTCCGCCTCGGCGTACGCCGGGGCGGAGGCCTTTGTCCATTCAGACGGGGCCTTCCAGGCCCTGGTCCGCCGCCCGCATCCACCTCGCAGGAGCGCGCCCAAGGTTCGTTGAGGCGTCCGCTCGGCGGCGCGCACCTGCGAGGAGGATGCCCAGTCTTCTCGACGCGCACCTGCGTGGCGCATACGTGCCGAACACAACGTGTAGGGGCGACCTGCGGTCGCCCCGGCGGCTGACGTCGCGGCGCCATTCCTCCGCGCCATCCGTTTCATCCGTGTCAATCCGGGATCAGCGGCGGTCTACACCTCGCAGGAGCGCGCCGCTCGTTGCGCGGGCTCCGTGGCGCGCCCTGCGGGGAGGCGTGGGTTCTGGCGCACCCGGGGAAGGCGTCAGCGTCTCCGTGAAATCCGCCCTCATCCGTGTCATCCGTGATCGAAAACGCATCGAGCCGCGCGATGCGCGGCTCGGAGGCGGACGGATAAACGCAGACCGGTCTAGGTGGCGGGAGCTTCCGGCGCGGCAACAGTCGCGGCAGGCGCAGCAGCGACCTTGGGGGTCTTGGCGACCAGGCGCTCCTTGAGGCGGGCGCTCTTGCCCTGGAGCTGGCGGAAGTAATACAACTGCGCGCGGCGGATCTTGGCGTGCCGGACCACCTCGATCTTCTCAATCCGCGGCGAATGCAGCAGGTAGGTCCGCTCGACCCCGATGTTGTTGGTCGCGATGCGGCGCACGGTGAAGCGGGCGTTTAGCCCGCCCTTGCCCAGGCGGATGATCGTGCCCTGGAACACCTGAATGCGCTCGCGCTCCCCTTCAACGATCTTCTGGTGCACACGGACCGTGTCGCCAGGCGGCAACTTGGGTACTTTCGAATTGGCGATCAGGCTCTTTTCAATCGATTCGACGAGATTCATGACATTCCTCGCAGGCTGCTGCGCGCATGACGGAATCGGAGGTCGGGGGCGATATCCCCCGCCCCGGCGTACGCCGGGGCGGGGGATATCGCACGCGGATCGCCGATTCCACTGAATGCGCTTAGCGCTTGGTGTAGGTCGGCGCCTTGCGGGCGCGCTTGAGACCGGGCTTCTTGCGTTCCTTCTCACGGGCGTCGCGCGACAGATATCCCGCCGCCTTCAGCGCGGCGCGCAACTCGGGGTCCGCCGTGACCAGGGCGCGGGCCACAGCCATCCGGGCTGCGGTCGCCTGGCCGGTGATCCCGCCGCCAACCACGTGCACGCTCACGTTGTAGGCCGTCGTGGTCGAGACGGCCAGCGGCGCGCTGACCATGCCCACATCCGATTCGCGGCCAAAATACTTGGCGTTCTCGCGGTCGTTGACCAGAATCTTGCCCGTGCCGCCCGGATAGATCCGCGCGCGCGCGGTCGATTCCTTGCGCCGGCCGACACCCTCGAAATACCGTTGCGTTTCTGTCATTGCTTGCCTCTTGAATACAGCGCTAGACGCTCATGGCCGCGGGCTTCTGCGCCGCGTGCGGGTGCTCGGCGCCGCCATAGACCTTCAACTTCTTGATCATCTGCCGGCCCAGCCGCCCGTGCGGGATCATGCCCCACACCGCGCTCCGGATCACCTTCTCAGGATCGCGGGCCAGAAGATCGCGCAGAATGTCCGACCGGAACCCGCCGTTGTAAAGCGAGTGGCGGGCGTAGAACTTCTCGGTCAGCCGGTTGCCGGTGACCCGAATCTTCTGCGCATTTACGACCACGACGAAGTCGCCCGTGTCGACGTTCGGGGTGTAGGTCGGCTTGTGCTTGCCGATGATGACCTGGGCGATCGACGTGGCGAGACGCCCGAGGGTCTTGCCATCGGCGTCCACCACATGCCATGCCTGACCGGCGGCGGCTTCGGCCGCCTTGGCCACATACGTCTTTTGACTGTTCATATCTTCCTGCCTCAGTACTTCACTTCGACTAAACACAACCCTGCGGCGGGCGCCAGCCCCGTCACGCGCTGCGGGTCACCGCTCCTCAGGATCTCGCTCACATCTTCGGCGCTCAGCTCGCCGTTTCCGGCCCGCATCAGCGTCCTCACCATCCGGCGAACCATCCGATACAGAAAGGCGTTCGCCTCGATCGTGAACTTCAGGCCCGGCCACACGCCCAGCCCTGCTTTCACATCCTCGATCCGCCAGTCCGCCCGCAACACCTGTCTGCGCGTAATCTCGCCCGAAGGCGCCGATCCGAACGCAGCGTAGTCCGCATCGCCCACCAGCCTTTTCGCGGCCGCCTGCAGGGCGGCCAGGTCCGGCCTGCGCGAGACCAGCCACGCGTATCGGTTCAGCAGCGGATGCGCCTCCGCGACAACGACAGCGTACTCGTATGTCCTGCTGACCGCGCTGAACCGCGGATGAAACGTCTCCGGGCACTCTGCCACGTCCAAGACCGCCACATCGGCCGGCAAACGGTGATTCACCGCTCGCGCCAGCTCGACTGTCGGATGCCGCCACTCGAGTGAGAAAGCAGCCACCTGGCCCGTCGCGTGCACGCCCGTATCCGTTCGCCCCGCGCCAATCACGCCAGTCTCATGCCCGGCGATCTCATTCAGCGCGCGCTCGAGCTCTCCTTGAACTGTTCGGACACCCGCCTGCACCTGAAAGCCGTAGAACGCGCTCCCATCGTAGGCGACGGTGACCCGAAACTTCACACTACTCCACCCAGGTGATCAGCGCCATCGGGGCGTTGTCGCCCTTTCTCGGCCCGAGCTTGTAGATCCGGGTGTATCCGCCCTTGCGCTCCGCGTACCGCGGGGCGATTTCTTCGAACAGCTTGCGCACGATGGTCACGCCGCCGTCCAGCCGGCCAGCCACCAGGCGGCGGGCCGAAACCTGCACCGACTTGTCGCCGCTCATGCTCTTCTTCGCGACCGTGACCAGCTTCTCGGCCTGGTTCTGGATCGCCTTGCACTTCGTCTCGGTCGTCTGAATGCGGCCGTGATCGATCAGTTCCGTCACCAGGCTGCGCCGCAGACCTGTGCGCTGGGCCGATGTACGGCTCAGGGTATAGCCTGCCACTCCATGTCTCATGATTGGACCTCTTCTGCCGGCGCCACCTCAACCGCGACGCCTTCCTCGGCCGGAATCAGGCCGCGCGCCGCAAGTTTCTCGCGAAGCTCCTGCATCGACTTGTCGCCGAAGTTGCGGAGATTCGTCAGGTTGCCGCCGCTCTTGTTCATCAGATCCAGCAGCTCGCCAATGGTCGAGATGCCGGTGCGCTTCAGCGCGTTGTAAACCCGCACGCTCAGCTCAAGCTCGTCGATGGGCTTGGCGGCGATCTCGGGCGGAATCCCCAGGGTGTCGATCTTGACCACGGCCGGGGCATCCTCAATCGAGACGCCGGCGATCGTGAGCAGATACTGGACCAGAATGTTGGCCGCCTGGGCCAGAACATCCTGGGGCCGCGCCGTGCCATCGGTCCAGATTTCCAACACGAGCTTGTCGTAGTTGGTCATATTCTGGACCCGGGCGGGCTCGACTTCGTAGTTCACCCGCTTGACCGGGCTGTAGATCGCGTCCACTGGCAGCTCGCCAATGGGCAGACGTCCGCGCTGCTCAGCCGGCGAATAGCCGCGCCCGGACTCGACCTGGAACTCGACGTCAAGGCGGGCCTTGGCCGAATCGGTCGTCAGGAGATACAGCTCCGGGTTGACGATTTCGATCTCGGGCGGGACGATGATGTCGCCGGCCGTGACCACGCCCTCGCCGCGGACTTCCAGCCGCATGCGCTGGGGGGCATCGCCCTTCATCCGCAGCCGGATCTGCTTGACGTTCAGCATCAGCCGGGTGACATCCTCGCGCACGTTCGGAATGTCCGAGAACTCGTGATGGACGTCGGTGATGCGCATCGACGTGACCGAGGCGCCCGGAAGCGAGCTCAACAGCACGCGGCGCAGCGAATTGCCGACCGTAACGCCGAAGCCCTGCTCCATGGCGCCGATGACAAAGCGGCCGTAGTCTCGGGTGACAACATCACCTTCAACTTTAGGAAACACGAATGGGGTGAGCAACGAAGCCCTCCTGGAGAATTCGGCGATGCCGATTCTCGCTATCGCGAGTAATACTCGACGATGAGCTGCTCTTTGATGGGCAACTCGATCGACTCGCGCGTGGGCAGCGCCTGGACGAGCACAGTGAGCGCGGTCTTATCCGCCGACAGCCACTGCGGCGTGTTGCCCTCATTCTTTTCGGCGACCGCGGTCTTCCAGTACTCGAGCTTGCGGCTCGAATCCCGGACCGTGATCTTGTCGCCCGACTTCACCTGGTACGACGCAATGTCGACCGGGTGGCCGTTCACATTGAAGTGAGCGTGCGTGACGAGCTGGCGGGCAGCCTGGCGCGAGGGCGCAAAGCCGGCCCGATAGATGGTGTTGTCCAGGCGGCGCTCAAGATAAATCAGGAGCTGCGCGCCGGTGACACCGCGGCTGCGCAGGGCCGCCTCATAGTAGCGGCGGAACTGGGCCTCGAGGATCCCGTAGATCCGGCGCACTTTCTGCTTCTCGCTCAACTGGAGCGAGTAATCGCTGGTCTTGGCCCGGCGGGTGCGGGCGTTGGGGCCGTGCTGGCCGGGGGCATACCCGCGGCGCTCGATCGCGCACTTGCTGCTCAGGCAGCGCTGACCCTTCAGGAAGAGCTTCTCGCCATGCCGCCGGCAAAGGCGGCAAACGGGTTCGGTATATCGTGCCATGTGTGTGAGTCCCTCAGATCAGACGCGGCGGCGCTTGGTCGGCCGGCAGCCGTTGTGCGGTACGGGGGTCACGTCGGTGATCGACTTGACCCGCAGGCCAGAGCCCTGCAGCGCGCGGACAGCGGCCTCGCGGCCGGGGCCGGGGCCCTTCACAAACACGTCCACTTCCTGCATTCCGTTGTCGATGGCGAGCCGATACGCGTTCTGCGCGGCGATGCGCGCCGCAAACGGCGTGCTCTTGCGGTTGCCGCGGAAACCCGCGCCGCCCGCGCTCGCCCAGCAGATCGCTCCGCCCGACTTATCGGTCACGGTCACGATCGTATTGTTGAACGTGGCCTGTACATGAACCTGGCCAAAAGCCACGTTCTTCCGGGCTCGGCGAGGATTCGTCTGACGTCGCGGCGCTCGCGCGCCCGCTCCCTGTGGTTTACCCATTGTTTATTGAATCGTTGCGTATCGCCTGCTTCCATCTCATCGCGCTCTGCGCTACACGGAAGCGGCCCTACGCGCCAGCGGTCAGGCGCAAAGACAACCCGCTCGCCCAACCCCCCGCCCTGGTTCGAAAACCAGGCCGCAGAGACAGGCGAACGCGCGCCGCGCCCCCGGCCGTTACTTCTTCTTCGCGCCGCGGCGGCGACCTCGTCCGGCCACGGTCTTCTTGATGCCCTTGCGGGTGCGCGCGTTTGTGCGCGTGCGCTGGCCGCGGGTCGGCAGATTGCGCTTGTGGCGCAGGCCGCGGTACGAGCCGATTTCGATCAGCCGCTTGATATTGAGCTGGACTTCGCGGCGGAGGTCGCCCTCCACCCGGTATTCCTTCTCAATCACCTCGCGCAACTGAGCAACCTGCGTTTCGGTCAGGTCCTTGATGCGCGTCGCGGGATCGATCTTGGTTTCGGCCAGAATGACCGCCGCAGCCGGCCGGCCAATGCCGTAAAGATAGGCCAGCCCGACATGCACCGGCTTATTTCGCGGTAGATCCACACCTGCAATTCTTGCCATTTTTCCTCTTCTTCGTCCTTACTGGCACCCCACGCTGACAGCCTTGCCGTCAGCGCCTTCAGGCGCCCTTCGCTCTACCCCTGGCGCTGCTTGTGCTTCGGGACTTCGCAGATGACGTAGACCACGCCGCGCCGCTTGACCACCTTGCACTTGGGACACCGCTTCTTCACCGATGCAGCAACTTTCATGTTTTCCTCGCTTCAACGAACTTCCACATCCCGCTCTTCGCCCGCGGAACAGGCTTTTCAGCCTATTTGCGCCGACTTTTCTCGACAGTTGCCCGTCCAGCGGTACGCGAAAAAACCCGGCCTCGCGCTCTTCAGCGCAAACCGGATGCGCTTCCATCTTCCTGCCCTATTCGAGCTTCGTCAGCACGTCGGCCTCGCCATCCGTGATGGCGATGGTGTGCTCAAAATGGGCAGAGAGTTTACCATCTATCGTCGATACTGTCCAGAGGTCTTTTTTGACCTTTGTCCCGTAGCGACCCGCGTTGATCATCGGCTCCAACGCGATCGTCATTCCCGGCCGCAGCAACATGCCCTGCCCCGGCTCGCCATAGTTCAGCAGGCTGAAGCCCTCGTGCAGCTCGCGGCCCACCCCATGGCTGGTGTATTCCCGGATCACACTGAACCCATGCGCCTCGGCCAGCGTCTGGATCGCATGCCCGATATCTCCGAAACGGTTGCCCTTGCGGGCCACCGCAATCCCAGCATACAAACACTGCTCGGTCACCCGCAGCAGCTCCTGCGCCTGCGGGCTGATCGTCCCCACCGGCACGGACCAGGCCGTGTCCCCGTGGAATCCTTTGTAGAACGCGCCCACGTCGATTTTCATCACGTCGCCCTCTTTCAGGCGGCGCGGCCCCGGCAGCCCATGCACGATCTCGTCGTTGACCGACGCGCAGATCGAACCCGGAAACGCCGGCACATCCGGCGCTGATCCGGCCGGCCGGTAGTTCTTGAACGATGGCGTGCCGCCACCCGCCCGGATCACCCGCTCGGCCACGGCGTCCAACTGAGCGGTGCTCACGCCCGGTCTGACTGCCGCGATCGTCTCGGCCAGCGCCCGGGCGGCCAGTTTCCCGGCCTCGCGCATCAAGGCCAGCTCGGCCGTCGTCTTCAGCACGATCATGCTCGCCTCAGTACAACCCCACCGACTTGCGGATCTCATCCATCATCAGTCGATGCACATGCTCTACGGTGTGCTCGCCGCTGATCTCAACCAGCAGCCCCTTGCCGCGATAGTAGTCGATCAAGGGCGCCGTGCTCTTGTTGTAGATTTCGATCCGCCGGCGCTGCGTATCCGGATTGTCATCCGGCCGCCGGTATAGCTCGCCATCGCACACGTCCTGCTTGCAGCCGTCGCGCGGCGGGAGCGACTCGGAACCGAACACCGCCCCGCACGCCCGGCACGTCCAGCGATGTGTCAAGCGCTCGATCAGCATCGTGTCGCGGACTCGGATGAAGGGCACCAGGGTCACCCGTTTGCTGAGATCCCCCAGCACCTGACTCAACGCGTCGGCCTGCGGCACCGTGCGCGGAAAGCCATCCAGAATGAAGCCTGCGGCACAATCCGGCTGATCCAGACGGGCCCGCACCATTCCGATCGTCACGTCGTCGGGAACCAGTTCGCCCCGGTCGATGAACGTCTTGGCCAGCTTGCCCAGCTCTGTGCCATGGCTGATATTCTCGCGGAACAGATCTCCGCTCGAGATATGGGCAATCCCGAGCGCCCGCGACAACAACACGGCCTGGGTCCCCTTGCCCGCTCCCGGCGCGCCGATCATGATCAGGCCATGCCAGTATGCGCGCAGGTCGACGCGCATCGTCACTTGATAAAGCCCTCGTAGCGGCGCATCATCAGCTGCGCCTCAAGCTGTCGCATGGTGTCCAGCACCACGCCTACCACGATCAGCAGGCCCGCGCCCGAGATCAGACTCGAGTTGCGACCCAGCGGAGCGAGAAAGCCAAGCCCAGGAATATTGTTGCTGAGCAGTTCGAAGATATACGGAAGAATCGCCAATCCGCCCAGGAACAGGGCGCCCACCAGGGTCAACCGCCGCATCACCCGCGTCACGAACGTATCCGTCGACTTGCCCGGCCGAATGCCCGGGATGAAGCCACCCTGCTTCTGCAGATTCTCCGCCAGACCCTGCTGCTGCATCACCACGTCCGTGTAGAAATAGGTGAAGCCGACGACCAGGGTGAAGTACATCACCATGTAGACCACGGTGTTGAACGATGAAGATGCGGTCGATGACCCGGTGAAGAAGTTCGACACGTCAAATGCGATCTTCTGCACAGTGGCATCCGGACTGTTGACGAAAAAGCTCGCCAATACCGCCGGGAAAACCAGCATGGCCTGGGCGAAGATCAGCGGAATCATGCCCGTGGAGTTCACCTTGAGCGGGATATGGGTGCCCGATCCACCGAGCATGCGACGGCCGCGCACGCGCTTGCCATATTGCACCTGGATGCGTCTCTCGCCTTCCTGGATGACGACAATGGTCACCACCATCGCCACGAGGACGACGACCAGGGCGAGCAAAGCCAGAATGCGCTGGCCGGTGTCGGGCTGGCCGGTGATGCCCGTGACGAGGCTGAAGAGCAGGCGCGACACGATGCCGCCGAAAATGATGATTGACAGACCCTGACCGATGCCCTGCTCGGTGATGAGCTCGCCCAGCCAGATCGCGATCATAGTCCCGGCCGTCATCGTCAGGAGCGTCACCAGCGTCGGCAGAATGTTCTCAGCCGGCACAAGGCCCCAGTTTGGCAGGACCCGGCCGACACCGCCCGTGACCTGGAAGCCAATCTGCTCGAAGATGTTGACCTGGCCAATCGCGTTGAGCATCGCCATGGGAACCGTGGCGATATAGGTCAGCCGGTTGATCTTGCGCTTGCCCTGCTCACCTTCCTTGGCCCACTCGGACAGGCGCGGGATGATCGGGACCAGAAGCTGCACAATAAGCTGGGCGGTCACATAGGGGTACACGCCCATCGCCAACACAGAGAAGTTGGTCACGGCGCCGCCCGACAGCAGGTTGAGGATGCCGACAAGGTTGCCGAAGCCACCCGCCTGTCCCTGCTCGACCGAGGCCTGGATCTGGCGCAGGACTTCGACGTTGACGCCCGGCACCGGGACATGCGAAATCAGGCGATAGATCACCAGAATGAATACGGTGAAAAATATCCTGTTTCGCAGCTCAGGGAGAGCGAGCGCATTTCGTAGGGCTTGAAGCATGTGCTTATCCGATACGCCGCGCGGGGCGCGGCGTATGTGGCGTATTGGGCGCTACCGGGTCCGGTAGCCGCCGCGCTTGACCTCGAGCTTGGTTGTCGTGCCGCCCGCCTTCTCGATCTTCTCTTTGGCGGTCGCGGAGAACTTGTGGGCGGTGACGTTCAGGGCCTTGGCGATGTCGCCATGACCGAGCACGGCCACGTATTTGTCGCTCGCGTGGGTGAGGCCGGCCTTGATGAGCGTCTCGGGCGTCACAACGTCGCCGGCGCTGAAGCGCTCCTCGAGCGTCGCAACGTTGATCGGCGCATAGTCGATCCGAAACGGGTTCTTGAAGCCCTGGCCGCGCGCAAACGGGAGCTTGCGCACGAGCGGAAGCTGGCCACCCTCGAAGTACGGGCCCTTGACCCCGCCGGCGCGGGACTTCTGGCCTTTCTGGCCACGCCCGGCCGTGCGGCCCTGGCCGGCGGCGATGCCCATGCCCTTGCGCTTGGCGCGATGAAAGGCGCCCTTGGCCGGTTTGATTTCGTGCAGTTTCATGTGTTCGTTCCGAGTCCGGCGATCAGGCGCATCCTGCGGATGCGCCTGATCGCTGGGCGTGCGCGGTTACTTGACCGCGACCAGGTGCTTGACGGCCTCGATCATCCCACGGACCTGGGGATTGTCGGGGCGGGTGACAGTCTGACCGAGCTTGCTCAGTCCGAGCGCGGCGATGGTCCGCTTCTGGCGGATCGAATAGCCGATCGCGCTCTTGACCCAGGTGACGGTGACGGCCTTGTTAGGGCTGGCTGTTTCGGACATTCGCGCGCCTCCAGAATGGCGAAACGTCGGCGACATCCTTGCCCCGGCGCTTGGCCTCTTCGTTGATGTTCTTCAACTGCTGCAGACCCTTCAGGGTCGCGAACGTCGAGTTCAGCTTGCTCGAGGACCCGAGCTGCTTTGTCAGCACGTCCTTGATGCCGGCCGCCTGCAAGACCGCCCGCACGCCGCCACCGGCAATAATGCCAGTTCCGGGCGAGGCCGGCTTGAGCAGCACAACCGCGCCGCCATGCTTGGTCAGGACTTCATGCGCGATCGTGTTGTCGAGCATGTTGACCGCCTGCATGTTGTTGCGCGCCCGCTCGGTCGCCTTCTTGATGGCATCCTGCACGGAGCGCGCCTTGCCGGCCCCCAGACCGACGTGGCCGTTGTTGTCGCCGACAACCAACAGCGCGCGCAACGCAAAGCGACGCCCGCCCTTGATGACTTTGGCCACCCGGGCGATATCAACGACCTTGGTGTCCAGCTCGGGCTTGCCATCAGACGGCCCGCCCGGGCCGCCTGGCCCGCCGCGGCGGTCGCGGCGATCGCCGCGGTTGAACTGCTGCCTTCTTTCCATGTTCATCTCAGTGCGCGCGCCGGCGGGGCCGGCAGGCGCGGTCTAGAACTCCAAACCACCTGCGCGCGCGCCATCGGCCACAGCCTTGACGCGCCCGTGATAAAGGTAACCCGCGCGGTCGAAGACGACCTTCTTGATGTCCTTGGCCACCGCGCGCTCGGCGATGAGCTTGCCAATCGCGGATGCTTCCTGCACCTTGGTCAGCTTGCCCATGTCCTTGATCGCCTGGTCCAGGCTGGAAGCCGCGGCATGGGTGTGCCCGGCGACATCGTCGATGAGTTGGGCGTACATGTGCTCGTTGCTGCGAAACACATTCAGCCGGAGACGCGCAGGGGTGCCATGCACCTTGGCCCGCACACGGCGGCGGCGGCGTTCCCTGGAGTTTTCTGTATGTTTAGGCATCTTGAATCCCTTTCCCGATCACAGGCATCGCCTACTTGGCGCCCTTGCCTGTCTTGCCGGCCTTGCCCGCCTTGCGGCGAATGACCTCGCCCATGTACTTGATGCCCTTCCCCTTGTACGGCTCGGGCGGGCGGAGCTTGCGAATCTGGGCGGCCGTCTCGCCTACCAGTTCTTTGTCGATGCCGCTGATCGTGATGCGGCGCGTCTTCGCGTCAGTCGCAAAGCTGATCCCGGCCGGGGCCGGAAGTGCACCGTATGCGAAAACCCCAGGAAGAGCTCGAGATCCTTGCCCTTCATTTCAGCGCGGTAACCCACGCTGTCCTGAGTGATTTCCAGGATTTTGCTGAAGCCATCCGACACGCCCACAACCATGTTGTTGAGCAGCGACCGGCTCAGGCCGTGCAGCGAGCGCTGTTCGCGCTCATCCGAGCCGCGGGCGACCGTGGTCACCCCGCCATCGACTTTGATCGTCATACGCGGGTCGAAGGATCGCTTCAACTCGCCCTTTGCGCCCTTGACCGTGACCGTCGCGCCGTCGACTTTGATGTCGACGCCCTTGGGCACCGTGATGGGCATCTTTCCAATCCGGGACATAGATTACCTCTACTACGCTTCGTAGCCGGCATTCGCAAGCGAACGCAAGGCTAATACACGTAACACAATACTTCGCCACCCACGCCCAGGCGGCGGGCCTGATTGCCGGTGATAACGCCCTTGGGCGTCGATAGGACCGCGATACCGATGCCGTTGAGCACCCGCGGAATCTCGTCTTTGCCGCAATACATGCGGCGGCCGGGCTTGCTGATCCGGCGCAAATTTGTCACAACCGCTTTGCGCGCGCGGCGCTCGCCGACGTAGCGCAACGTCAGGGACAGCGACTTGCGCGGCCCGCTCTCGACTGCCGCGACCGCCTCGAGATAACCCTCTTCCTTGAGGATCTCGGCGACGCGCGCGTTGAGCGCGCTGGCAGGCACGGCTACCGTCGGATGACCGACGGCCGAAGCGTTCTTGATGCGGGTGAGCATATCGCCCAGTGTGTCCGAAACCATGCTTCTCCTTCGCCTACCAGGACGCCTTGCGCACGCCAGGGATGAGTCCGCTCAGCGCCATCTCGCGGAAGACGATGCGGGACACGCCGAACTTGCGCATGTAGCCGCGCGCGCGGCCCGAAACCATGCAGCGGTTGCGGATGCGAACTTTGAACTTGCGGCGCTGCTCTCGATACAGTTGACAGGTCTTGGCCATTGTTGTTTCTCAGCTTTGCCCGTCCCTCGCCAATCCGGCGAAGGGCGGGACTATCTTCCTTCTTTCCCTGGCTTGGCGAATGGCATGCCGAACTGCCGAAGCAGCTCGCGCCCTTCATCGTCGGTCTTGGCCGACGTCACAATGATTACTTCCAGCCCGCGCAGCTTGTCGATCTTGTCGTACTCGATCTCCGGGAAGATCAACTGCTCTTTGACCCCGAGCGTGTAGTTACCGCGCCCGTCAAAGGTGTCCGGCGAAACGCCCCGGAAGTCGCGCATCCGAGGAAGCGCCAGGTTAACCAGGCGGTCCAGGAAGTCATACATCCGGGCCCCGCGCAGGGTCACCTTCACCCCGACCGGGCGGCCTTCGCGCAGTTTGAAATTGGCGATCGACTTGCGGGCCAGAACCACCACCGGCTTCTGCCCGGCGATCTGAGCCATATCCTTGACCGCAAAGTCAACGGCCTTCGGATTGTCGTTGGTCTCGCGACCGATCCCGCTGTTCAGGACGATCTTCTCGACCTTGGGCACCTGCATCGCGTTCGAGTAACCGAACAGCTTGACCAGGGCCGGGCGGACTTCATCCGCGTATTTTTTGTGAAGGTCTGCCATGGCTACCCAATGACCTCATCATGCTTGTTCGAAAAGCGCTTCTTCTCGCCGTTTTCGATCAGATAGTTCACCCGGGTGGCCTTGCCGCTGGGGGTGATGAGCTTGACGTTCGACACGTCGATGGGCATCTCCACCTTGACCAGGCCGGTCTGCGTCGCGCGCAGATTCGCCGAGCGCTGGCGCTGATGCTTCTCGACCTCGTTCACCCCGCGCACCACGACCTTGTTCTTGGCGGGGATCGTCCGCACCACTTCGCCGCGCTTGCCGCGATCATTGCCATTCAGCACGATCACGGTATCGCCTTTCTTGATTTTCATCAGAGTACCTCCGGCGCGAGCGAGATGATCTTCATGAAGCCGCGCTCGCGCAATTCACGCGCCACCGGCCCAAAGATGCGCGTCCCGCGCGGGTTCTCGCCGTCCTCGGCCAGGATCACCGCCGCGTTGTCATCGAAGCGGATGTATGACCCGTCGGCGCGGCGATACTCCTTCTTGACCCGGACGATGACGGCCTTGACGACGCTCGACTTCTTGACATCGGCGGTCGGGCTGGCCGACTTCACCGTGGCCACGATCACATCGCCGACAGCGCCGTAGCGGCGCCTGTCGCCGCCGCGCACCTGAATGCACAGCAGCTCCTTCGCGCCGGTATTGTCTGCAACCTGCAGACGAGATTCCTGCTGAATCATCGCTAGTCTCCCTTCTTGATCACTTGCACGAGCGCCCAGCGCTTGTTGGCGCTGATCGGCTTCGTTTCGATGATCTCGACGGTGTCGCCTTGCTTGGCCGTTCCGGTGTCATCGTGGGCCTGGTAGCGCTTGCTGCGCCGCAGAACCTTCTTGTAGAGCGGATGCCGAATGCTGCGCTCCACGTTCACGACGATCGTCTTTTCCATCTTGTCGCTGACTACGACGCCGATCAACCGGCGGCGGCGATCTTCGCTGCTCATTTCGCACCTCCAGCCAGCGGCTGCGCCGCCGCCTGCAACTGGGCCGCCAGTTCGCGCTGGCGCAGAATGGTCTTCATCTTGGCGATATTCCGCCGCACATGACGAATCCCATTCGTATCCTTGAGTTGACCTGACGCCCGTTGAAATCGAAGGTTGAAAAGCTCGCGATAACTATCCTCGAGCTTGGCCTTGATTTCGGGGGACTGCATCCCGGCGATCTCCTTCGCTTCCATGGTTTCCTTGTCGCGATCAGGGACTCCCGATGACGATCGTGTTCACGATGCGCCTTCGGGAATCTCCGACCATTCCGGCTATCCCTGCGCTTCCTTAGACACGAATTGGGCCTTGATCGGCAGCTTGTAAGCAGCCTGCACCAACGCCACTTTCGCGATCTCAGCGGTGACACCCGATACTTCAAACATCACCCGGCCCGGCTTGACCACCGCCACCCAGTGATCGACCGAGCCCTTGCCCTTGCCCATCCGGGTCTCGGCGGGCTTGGCCGTAATCGGCTTGTCCGGGAAGATGCGAATCCACATCTTGCCGCGCCGTTTCATTTCGCGCACGATCACGCGCCGAACTGCCTCGATCTGGCGGGCAGTCACCCAACCCGGCTCGATGGCCTGCAGGCCATAATCACCCGCAGTCACTTCAACGCCGCCCTTGGCCTTGCCGGTCATCCGGCCGCGTTGCTGCTTGCGGAACTTCACTCTTTTCGGCATCAACATGATTTGCCTCTTTTACCGCTGTTCCTTCGCGGGCGCCTGCTGCGTGCGCGACGGCCGCGACAGTTCCTCGCGCGGCAGATCGGGCAGCACGTCACCCTTGTAGATCCACACTTTCACACCGATCTGGCCGAAGGTCGTCAGCGCTTCGCCCTTGGCGAAGTCGATGTCGGCCCGCAGCGTGCTGCGCGGAATCCGGCCTTCCATGACCTTGTCGGTGCGCTTCATGTCCGAGCCGTTTAGCCGGCCGGCCACTTCGATCTTGACGCCCAGGGCGCCCCGCTGCATCGTCGCCTGAGCGGCCTTGCGCATCGCCCGCATGTGCGGGATACGGCGCTCGAGCTGCTGGGCGATGTTGTCAGCCACCAGCGCCGACACAAGGTCGGGCTTGGTGATCTCGTTGATATCGAGCTTGACCTTCTTCATGGTCAACCGCTCGATCCCCTCGCGCAGGCTCTTGACCGCCGCGCCTTTGCGCCCGATCACAACGCCCGGGCGGGCGGTGTGCACGGTCACATGCAGCTGATTCGGCGGGAAGCGCTCGATGATGATGTCGCTCACCCCGGCCTTCTCCATCTCGCGCATCAGATACTTGCGCAGGTCATAGTCCTCTTTCAGGAGCTTCGTGTAGTCGCGCTTGGGCGCAAACCACTTGCTCTTCCAGTCGCGAATGATCCCGATCCGGAAGCCGTAAGGATGTACTTTTCGTCCCATGTGTGTTGCCTTCGGCGCGACTGCCCGCGCCGTATCGGTTACTCCGATTCCTTCTCCGAGACCACAACGCTGACGTGCGAACTGCGCCGAATGATCGGGCGGAAACGCCCGCGCGCCGCAAAGCGCCGCCACTGGCGCAGGGGCGCCCCGTCGACGGTGATCGCGCTCACGATCAGATCGTCGGCGCTCATCTGCTTGTTCTCAACCGCATTGGCCACCGCCGAAGCGATCGCCTTGCTGATGGGCTCCGCCGCCGCCTTCGGCGTGAAGCGCAACAGGGAGATGGCGTCGGTCGCCTTCTTGCCCCGCACGAGATCCGCGACCAGGCGCATTTTCTGCGCGGAGATCGGGATGTCCCGGGAAATCGAGACCGCGGCCTGTGGGCCGACTTTGGAAGCCAGTCTGGTTGACATATTAAGCCGCCGCTCCCGCTGTCTTCTCTTCCTTGGCCACGTGGCCGCGGAAGGTGCGCGTGGGGGCGAATTCGCCCAGCTTGTGGCCGACCATATTCTCGGTGATGTAGATCGGAATATGGCGCCGCCCATCATGGACGGCGATCGTGTGACCCACCATCTGCGGGAAGATCGTGGCTGCGCGCGTCCAGGTCTTGACGACCTTTCTTCTCTCTCTTGGTTTCATCCTCGATCCGCTTCAGCAGCTTGGGGTCAACGAAAGGGCCTTTTTTGTGAGCGACCCATCGTCCTATCTCCCTAACTAACGTTGCGCCGGCGACAATCGATGAACGCTCGGTGCGCTTGTTGTTGCGCGTCCGCTTGCGCCCAAGCGCAGGTTTACCCCCAAGGGTGCGCGGGACCGGGCAGACCGATACCGGAGCGGCCTTCGCCGCCACCGTGCGGATGGCCGCCGGGATCCATCGCGATACCGCGCACCGACGGCCGGAAGCCGATCCAGCGATTCTGCCCGCCTTGCCGAGCTTGATGTTGCCGTGGTCGGTGTTCCCCACCTGCCCGACTGTGGCCATGCAGCGCTGGAGAACCAGGCGCATTTCGCCGCTGGGCAGACGCACCTGGCGTAGATGCCTTCCTTCGCCAGCTGGCCGGAGACACCCGCCGACCGAGCGGACCATCTGGCCGCCCTTGCCCGGGCGAAGCTCGATGTTATGAATCATCGTGCCGACTGGCATGTTGGCCAGCGGCAACGCGTTCCCGACCTTGGCCTCGGCGGTCGGGCCGCTCGCGATCATGTCGTCGACCTTCAGGCCGATGGGCGCAATGATGTAGCGCTTCTCGCCGTCCGCGTAGAAGAGCAGCGCAATCCGGGCCGAGCGGTTCGGATCGTATTCGATCGTCGCCACGCGGGCCGGCACGCCGAACTTGTCGCGCTTGAAGTCGATGATGCGGTAACGCCGCTTGTGGCCGCCGCCACGATGGTGCACGGTGACCTTGCCCCGGAAGTTGCGCCCGCCGCGCTTACGCAGCGCCTCGGTACAAGCGACCTTTCCGGCTCGACTGGCAGTTCTTCGACGTGTAACCGTCCAGCGCCATGCCGCGACCCGCAGAGGTCGTGGGTTGGAATTTTTAATCCGCATGGATTACGCCACCCTTCAAAGATCGCGATCTTGTCGCCCGGTGCGAGCGTCACGATTGCTTTCTTCCACTCCTGCGAGCGACGGTATTCGTGACGACCACGCACGCCGCGCTTGGCGGGCAGGATCAACGTGATTGACCCGGAGGACCTTGACGTCGAAAATCGTCTCAACCGCCTGCTTTGATTTGGGGCTTGTTCGGCCTTGTGGATCACTTCGAACACGTACTGGTTGTTCGTTACCATCATGCCGCTGTTCTTTCGGTGATGAGCGGTTGGAGGAGAACCTCATACGGATGCATCAGCCTTTTACGCCTTCCCCCGCCTCGCGTCCCCAAATCTTGCGATGCATCGAGCGCCTTCGAGACAATCACCTTGTGGCAGCTGAAGATATCGCGAATGTTCAGATACTTGGCCAGCAGGGGCTTGGCGTTGGGGAGGTTGGCCACCCTACGCTCACCAGATCTTCTGCGTGCACAGCACCAGCGCGGGCGTTTGGCGCCCAGCGTTCAGCGCCATGTTCAGATCGCGCGCCTTCTCTGGGGCGACCACCAGGGGTGTCGGTGACGACGACGATTTGACCATCGGCGCTTTCTGCGACAGCGCGCAACGCACTGCGACATGGCGGCGAGGCGCATCTTCTTGCGGGCATATCAAGGCTGTGAGGCACGCCGGGCCAGGTCACGCCGCCGCCGCGATGATGCGGCGCCTTGCGGCTGCCCTGGCGGGCGTTGCCCGTGCCCTTCTGCTTGAAGAGCTTCTTGGTTGTGCGATCGACCTCGGCCCGAGTCTTGGCCTTGTGTGTGCCCAGGTGGGCGTTCGCCATCTGGCGAAGATAGGCCTGATGCATCAGCCATTGTTGACTTGCGCTTCAAAGATATCGGCGGGCAGGTCGATCGCCCAGTTCTTCACCGGCCAGGTTACCGTGTGCTATTTCAGATCTCGCCTTTAGCGCCATGGCAACTATCCTCTCCGGAAGCGCGCGCAGGGGGCTTGCCCCCTGAACCACGACGATCCCGCCATTCGCGCGGCACGGCGCCGGCACAGCGAGCAGATTGCTTTCCGGATCCACCACCAGGACCTCTAAGATGCGACGATGTCTCCTGGTCGTTAGCCATAGCGGCCTGCCATCTGCTGGCCCTTTCGACCCGGCCCAGGGTCGTCGTCATGCGCCAACAGAACCCGGTGCGCGTTCGCGGTCCGCTGACCGTGCGCTGGGCTTTGGCGTTGAAACCTGATGGCGTTTGATGTTACCGGCGAACCCGCGACCCTTCACTGGTCCCGACCACGTCCACGCTCGCCCATGGTGAAGACGTCCGCCTTGATTGTGCCGCCCTCAACGAGCTCGTCGGCTTCTTGTGCGCGTTCTTCAGCGCTGAGCGGCGCACGCCCAAATGGCGAGTGATTGGGATGCTTGTTGTTCGCGCTGCCCCAGATGGCCGAGCGCGCCCCGCGTTAAGCGCGCCTGCTTGCGGACTTCGCCAAAACCAAGCTGAGTGGCAAGATAGCCGTCTTTTTCAGGCCTTGGAATTTGGGTCACGTAGCACGGGCCCGCCTCAATGACCGTGACGGGCATAACATTCCCCTTGTCATCGAAGAGCTGAGTCATCCCAACTTTGCTTCCAATAATGCCTCTTCATGTCCGTGTTTCGCCCAGGCCTGAACGCGCGCCCAATGAGCAGAGGCGGGCAGGCTACCCGCGTGCCAGCGTTTAAATCTTGATCTCGATGTCGACGCCTGCCGGCAGATTCAAGCGCATGAGCGTATCAATCGTCTTTGTATCGGGATCAAGCACGTCGATCAAACGCTTGTGCGTGCGAATTTCGAAATGCTCCTGCGAATCTTTGTCGATGAACGGCGATCGGCGCACGGTAAAACGTTCGACGCGGGTCGGCAGCGGCACAGGGCCAACCACGCGCGCCCCGGTGCGTTCCGCCGTCTCTACGATGCGCTGCGCCGACTGATCGAGCACGCGGTGATCGTAAGCTTTGAGGCGGATGCGAACGCCGTCGTCTTGGCGCGTCTCGCGCAGACCAAGATGGCGATTTCCACCTGCCCTTCCACCGTGACCGCGTTCGACCCGTCCGGTCACCACCGTCCCGCGGCCCTGATCGAGAACACGTCCTCGATCGGCATCATGAACGGCTTGTCCTTGTCGCGGACGGGGGGTCGGGACATAGTTCATCCACCGCCGCCATCAGCGCGAGGATGCACGCATATTCCGGCGCGTTGATCTCCATGCTGGTGCTTTCCTGGGCATGCAGCGCCGAACCCCGGACAATCGGGTGTCGCGGAAGCCGTAGCTTTCCAGCAGTTCGCGCAGTTCCAGTTCCACCAGTTCGAGCAGTTCCGGGTCGTCCATCATGTCGACCTTGTTCAGGGCGACGACGAGGTACGGCACGTTCACCTGGCGGGCCAGGAGCACGTGTTCGCGCGTCTGCGGCATCGGGCCGTCCGACGCGCTCACTACCAGGATCGCGCCGTCCATCTGCGCCGCGCCGGTGATCATGTTCTTGATATAGTCGCGGTGTCCCGGCATGTCTACGTGCGCGTAGTGGCGGGCATCGGTTTGGTATTCCACGCGGATGTTAATCGTAATACCGCGAGCGCTTTCTTCCGGCGCCTTGTCGATCTGGTCGTAGGCCACGAACTCGCCCCGGCCAGCCAAGCCCAGCGCCTTGGTGATGGCCGCGGTCAGGGTCGTCTTGCCGTGGTCAACGTGACCGATCGTCCCGATGTTCACGTGCGGTTTATTACTCGCGGAATTTTTCCTTGCCCATTGTTAGTCCTCCTCTGTTTAACTTAGGCCTGCCCGATAAAATCAGCCGGCTCTGGTAACTTCGGCTGCGATCCTGGAGGGCGCAGTGCTGCCTCGAATTCCATCGTGAAGTTGCCGCGGCCCTGTGTCATGCCGCGGAGGTCGGTCGCGTAACCGAACATTTCTGACAGCGGCACCTTGACGTTGACCGCCTGGGCGTTGCCGCGTTGCTCAAGGCTCTCGATCATGCCGCGCCGGCTGTTGAGATTGCCGACAATCGTCCCGGTGTGTTCATCGGGCACGACCACTTCGACTTTCATCATCGGCTCGAGGACGACCGGCTTGCCCTCTTTGCCGGCTTCCTTCAACGCCATCGAACCGGCGATCTTGAACGCCATTTCGCTGGAGTCGACATCATGGTACGCGCCGTCAACTAGGCTCGCCTTCACGCCAACCACCGGATACCCGGCAATGACGCCGCCTCCATGGCCTCGCGAATGCCCTTTTTCGATTGGACGGATAAATTCCTGGGGAATCGTGCCGCCGACCGATGGCGTCGACGAACCGCAAGCCCTCTTTCCTTTGTCAGATTGGGTTTGTTCGTCGATCGGCTCGACGGCGTCGCCATACTGGCCCTTGCCGCCCGACTGGCGCTTGAAGATGCCACGGGCCTTGGCCGGCCGGGTGATGGTCTCGCGGTACGCCACACTCGGGCGGCCTACTCGACCTCAACGTTGTACTCGCGCTTCATCCGGTCGACGATGACGTCGAGGTGAAGCTCGCCCATCCCGGCCAGGGTGGTCTGCCCAGTCTCCTGGTCAGTCGCCACGTGCAGGGTCGGATCCTCGTCGGTCAAGGCCCGGAGAGCCTCGCCCATCTTGTCCTGGTCGCCCTACGTGTTCGGCTCGATGGCCAGCTTGACGACCGGCTCGGGGAACGAAATGGCCTCGAGCAGGGTCTGATGCTGGATGTCGCACAGCGTGTCGCCGGTGATGGCGTCCTTGAGGCCCAGGATCACGCCGATGTCTCCGGCCCGGACCTTCTTCGATGTCCTCATGGTTGTTGGCAAGCATCCGCACGATGCGCCCGATGCGTTCCTGCTCGCCCTTTGTGAGCGTTCAACACCGTCGAACCCGTTTGACATGCCCCGAATACACCCGGAAGAAGGCCAGCTTGCCCATCCCCATCGGATCGGTGATGACCTTGAACACAAGAGCCGAGAACGGCTCGGTCGGGTCATTGTGGCGCACGACTTCCTCGTCGGTCTCCGGGTCGATGGCAATTGTGTCCGGCTTGTCCTTGGGCGAGGGCAGGTAGTCGATGACGGCATCAAGGATGAGCTGCACGCCCTTGTTCTTGAGCGAGGAGCCGCAGAAGACCGGGAAGAACAGGCGGTTGATGGTGCCCTTGCGAATGGCGGCCTTGAGCTCGGGGATGGACGGCGTCTCGCCGGCCAGATACTTCTCGAGCAGGCCGTCATCGGCTTCGGAGGCAACCTCAATCATCAGCTCACGGGCGGCCTTGGCCTCAGCCAGGTGGCTGGCTGGGATCGGCAGCTCATGCACCTCGGTGCCTTTCTCGCCCTCGAAGTTGAAATACTTCATTTCGAGCAGGTCGATCATGCCGGCAAAGCCCGATTCCAGACCCACGTTAAGCTGCATGACCAGGGGCTTGGCAGCCAGGCGCTCCTTGATCATCTCAACGGTCTTGGTCAGCGTCGCGCCCATCCGGTCAAGCTTGTTGACAAAGCAGATCCGGGGCACGCCATATTTGTCGGCCTGGCGCCAGACCGTCTCAGACTGGGGCTCAACACCGGCGACGGCGTCAAACACGACCACGCCGCCATCGAGCACCCGCAGCGAGCGCTGCACTTCGACCGTGAAGTCGATGTGGCCGGGCGTGTCGATCAGGTTGATCTGGATGTCCTTCCAGAAACAGGTGGTCGCGGCAGCGGTGATCGTGATGCCACGCTCCTGCTCCTGCACCATGTAATCCATCGTCGCCGCACCCTCATGCACCTCGCCGATCTTGTAGGTTCGGCCGGTGTAATAGAGGATGCGCTCGGACGTGGTTGTCTTGCCCGCGTCGATATGGGCGATGATGCCGATATTGCGGACCTTCTCGAGCGGGTATTCTTTGACCATGACGTGACGGGGCGCTGCCTACCAGCGGAAGTGGGCAAAGGCGCGGTTCGCCTCGGCCATCTTGTGGGTCTCTTCGCGCTTCTTCATGGCGGTACCCGTATTGTTTGCGGCATCCATCACTTCGGCGGCAAGCTTCTCAGCCATGCTCTTGCCCGAGCGATCACGCGCGGCATTGATCAGCCAGCGCATGGCCAGGCCTTCCTGACGGAACGGATTGACTTCGACCGGAACCTGAAGCGTGGCGCCGCCGACCCGGCGAGGCTTGACTTCGACGGCGGGGCGAAGATTGGCCATGGCCTTTTCGTAGACCTGCAGGCCGGGTGTGCTCATCTTCTCTTCCACCTGGGCGAAAGCCTGATAGACCACGCGCATGGCGACGCTCTTCTTGCCGCCGTACATCAGGCGGTTGACGAGGCGGGTGACCGACTCGCTGTTGTATCGCATATCCGGAGCGACGATGCGCTTCGGGGGTTGATTTCGTCTTGGCATAGCTGTTACCCAGGGGCCGCGCAGCGGGCCGGGCTTGCGCCCAGGCCACGATCCACGACCAAACTCAATTACTTGCCCTTTGCCGGGGCCGCGCCCTTCTTGGGCCGCTTGGCGCCGTACTTGCTGCGGCTCTGCGACCGCTTTTCCACGCCTTCCGAGTCCAGGGTGCCGCGCACGATGTGGTAGCGCACGCCCGGGAGGTCCTTGACGCGGCCGCCGCGCACGAGCACGACCGAGTGCTCCTGCAGCTTGTGCCCTTCGCCCGGGATGTAGGCGGTGACTTCGGCGCCGTTGCTCAGGCGCACACGCGCGACCTTACGGAGAGCCGAGTTCGGCTTCTTCGGGGTCTGGGTCCGGACCACGGTGCACACGCCGCGTTTCTGCGGCGCGCCCTTGGCCTGATCCGTCTTGCGGCTACCCTTCAGCGAGTTCGTGGTGAACTGCAGTTGGGGCGCCTTGCTCAATGCGCGCTTGGGCTTCCGCCCTTTCCTAACCAGTTGGTTGATCGTAGGCATAGTGACTCTGTATTCAGTTCCAGTCTGAACGGCTGTTGGGAACATCGCCTATAGGTGGGGGCGGGAGCCCTTTGTCAGGCGACGAAAGAGGCAGCCTAGCTTAAAGGCTGCCCCTTCATGTTCGGTTACTCGCTATTGGATTGGGTGTTTTCACACCGCAGCTCAAGTTAGCGGCCTCACAGTATACACGAAAGCCAGGGGATGTCAATTTGGGGCCAGCATGGGTATTCGGGCGTGGTATCCAGCGCGTGCTACAGTGCGCCAAAGATTGGCAACACCGATCCTGCGCACCAAGCTGTATGTCCCCCCGCCACGGCCACAGGCGGTCCTCCGACCCCGCCTGATCGCCCGGCTGAACGAGGGCCTGCATCGCAAACTGACCCTCATCGCTTCCCCTGCCGGCTTTGGCAAGACCACCCTGATCAGCGAATGGGGCGCCAGGTCCGGGCGCCAGGTCGCCTGGTTGTCACTTGACGCAGGGGATGGCGAGCCGGTCCGATTTCTCACCTGCCTCGTCAGCGCTTTGCAAACGCTGACCCTGAACGGCGTCAAGGGCATCCCGGCGGACACTCGACACAGTGTAATGAGCGTGCTCGAATCGCCACAGCCCCCGCCAATCGAAGCGATTCTGCCGGCTCTGCTCAACGAAGTCAGCGCCATCCCGTTTGACTTCATCCTCGTTCTTGACGATTACCACCTGGTCGACAACAAACAGGTCGACGCCGCCCTTGCCTTTCTGCTAGAGCACCTGCCGCCGCAGATGCACCTGGTTATCACCACCCGCGAGGATCCGGATCTCCCCCTGGCCCGGCTGCGCGCCCGGGGGCAATTGACCGAGCTGCGGGCTGCCGACTTGCGTTTTGCCCCCGCCGAAGCCGCCGAATTCCTCACCCGGGTCATGGGCTTGACGCTGTCAACGGAGGACATCGCCGCGCTGGAAGGCCGCACCGAAGGCTGGATTGCCGGCCTGCAACTGGCTGCGCTTTCGATGCAGGGCCACCAGGACGCCCATGGCTTTATTCGGGCCTTCGCCGGGGACCACCGATATATCGTGGACTACCTGGTCGAAGAGGTGTTGCAGCGCCAGCCCGAACCTGTTCGAGACTTCCTGCTGCAGACGGCCATCCTTGACCGCCTGAATGGTCCGCTATGCGATGCCGTCACCGGCCAGCCAGGCGGCAAGGCCCGCCTGGAATCGCTGCAGCGGGGGAACTTCTTTGTCGTTCCCCTGGATGACACGCGCCACTGGTATCGCTATCACCACCTTTTCGCCGATGTGCTTCAGATGCATTTGATGGCTGAGCGGCCCGATCAGGCACCCGCGTTACATCGTCGCGCAAGCGCGTGGTACGAGCAGAATGGCGCGGCAGCCGATGCGATCCGGCATGCGCTGGCGGGGGGCGATTTCGAGCGGGCGGCGGGATTGATCGAGCTGGCGGCGCCGGGCATGCGCAAGACGAGACAGGACGCCACGCTGCTCGGCTGGATGAAGGCGCTGCCTGACGAGACATTCCGAACCAGGCCACTACTCAGCGTCGAGTATGTCGGCGTACTGCTGACCAGCGGCGAGCTTGTCGGGCTTGAGGACCGGCTGAGCGAGGCCGAACTCTGGCTGGACACGTCGGCCGGCGGGCGCGCGCGAACGGAAGCCTCAGCGGCCGAGATGGTCGTCATGGACGAAGAGGAGTTTCGCCGTCTTCCCGGGTCGATCGCCATGTACCGTGCTGCCCACGCTCTGATTCTGGGCAAGGTGCCCGATACCGTGAAGCATGCCCGGCGGGTGCTTGACCTCACATCGGAGGTTGACCATCTCCTGCGTGGCGGAGCTTTGGCGATCCTGGGACTCGCATCATGGAGGATCGGAGATCTGGAGGCCGCGCATCGGTTGTATGCCGAGGGCATGTCCCATTTGCGAAGGGCCGGAAACCTCACTGACGCGGTCGAGGGCGCAGTCACGCTGGCCGACATCCGGTTGGCGCAAGGTCGCCCGCGCGAGGCCATCCGCATCTATGAGCAGGCACTGCAGTTGGGAATGGCGCAGGGCGCGCCCGCCATTGCCCTGCGCGGCACAGCAGATGTCTACATGGGACTGAGCGACCTCCACCGGGAGTTCAATGATCTGGATGCCGCCACCCAGCATCTCCTGAAAGCCAGGGCGCTGGGCGAGCACGCTGGTTTCGCGCAAAACCAGTATCGCTGGCCCCTGGCGATGGCTCAAATACGGTGGGCCCAGGGCGATCTGGATGGCGCGCTCGACCTGCTCAACGAAGCAGAGCGCCTGTATTCGACCGCCTTTTCGCCTGATGCGCGCCCGATCCCAGCGATGAAGGCACGTTTGTGGGTCACGCAGGGGCGGCTGGGCGACGCCCTCGGCTGGGCGCATGAGCGGGGGCTGTCCGTTGCCGACGACCTGAGCTACCTGCGCGAGTTCGAGCACATCACCCTCGCCAGGGTGCTCCTGGCCGGGTATCGGACTGAGCCAGCCGACCGCGCCCTTCTCGAGGCCACCGGACTCCTGGACCGCCTGCTGAAAGCGGCCGAAGGCGGCGGCAGGATGGGCAGCGTGATCGAGATCCTGATACTTCAGGCGCTCGCCCATCAAGCGCGGGGAGATGTTCCGGCCGGGCTTGCGCCTCTTGAACGAGCTCTGGCCCTGGCTGAGCCCGAGGGCTACGTCCGAATATTCCTGGACGAAGGCCCGCCGATGGCGGCGCTGCTGGAAAATGCTGCGAAACGCGGGGCAACCTCGGGCTACGTCCGTCAACTATTAGCGGCCCTTGGCAAGGCTGAGGACAGACCGTTGGTCAAGCAGGCCCTGGCCGAGCCGCTGAGCGAACGTGAGCTTGATGTGCTGAAACTGCTCCGAACCGAAATGAGCGGCCCGGATATCGCAAACACCCTGATGGTGTCATTGAATACGTTGCGCACCCACACCAAGAATATATTCGCCAAGCTTGGGGTGAACACCCGTCAGGCCGCGGTGCGCCGGGCCAACGAACTTGACCTGTTGTAGAGGGATTGCCTCACGCGATGACCCCGCCCCGGCGTACGCCGGGGCGGGGTCATCGCGTGAGGCATTGGGATTTGGTGGAGGTCCGGGTCACCATGTCAATCACCACATGTGGTGATGCGTGCTCACCCTGTTGGCGCGTATCGTCTCCGCATAGATCCACATGAAATGCTTCGGAAGCGATATTCCCCGGCTCCGCGGGGAATATCGCTTCCGAAAAAGGAGAATCCCTAAATGAAAGCAATTGTTTCCACCCGCTACGGCACGCCCGACGTTCTCGAGCTCAAAGAGGTTGAAAAGCCCACACCCAGGGACAACGAAGTCCTGGTGAAGATCCATGCAACCTCGATCAACGCTGCGGACTGGCACCTGCTGACCGCCGACATTTTCCTGGTTCGGCTGGCGGCCGGCATGCTCAAACCCAAAAACACAATTCTCGGCTGCGACATCGCAGGAACGGTTGAAGCCGTTGGCCGGGACATCACCCAGTTCAAGCCGGGCGATGCGGTCTTCGGGGAAGTATTTCGGCACCATTACGGTGGTTTCGCCGAATACATCGCCGTTCCCGAGCAGATCCTGGCCCTGAAACCGGCCAATCTCACCTTTGAGGCTGCCGCCGCAGCGCCGCTGGCGGCGATCACCGCCCTGCAGGGGCTGCGCGATCTGGGTCAGATTCAGGCCGGCCAGAAGGTCCTGATCAACGGGGCTTCGGGTGGCGTTGGAACGTTTGCCGTTCAAATCGCCAAACACTACGGGGCTGAGGTCACCGCCGTATGCAGCACCCGCAACGTCGACCTGGCCCGCGCGCTCGGGGCTTGTCACGTCATTGACTACACGAGGGAAGACTTCACCCGGAATGGGCTGCAGTATGACCTGATTCTTGCGGCGAATGGGAATCTCCCGGTGTCAGCCTATCGGCGCGCATTGACACCGACGGGCCTGTGCGTGATGACCGGAGGCAGCCCGTCTCAGACATTTCCGGTGATGTTCCTGGGCCCCGTGCTGTCCAAGAAGGACGGTCAGCGGTTTAGCATGCTGACGCTTAAGCCCAATCTGAAGGATTTGCCATTGATCAAGGAACTTCTGGAAGCGGGCAAGATCGCCTCGGTGATTGACCGGCGCTACTCGCTGGCCGAGGCACCGGACGCGTTCCGGTATTTCGGGGAAGGGCACGCCAAGGGCAAGGTGGTCATTAACGTGGCCCCGTAGAAAACACGTTGTGCTAGAAATCCCCCTTCCCGGCGTACGCCGGGAAGGGGGATTTCGCATTTGGCGAAAGTGCTGATCACCAAGTCGATCACCAGATGTGGTGATGCGTGGTCACCACGTTGAAGCGCATCTTCTTGTCCAGAGACGCAAACTCAACCAAGGAGATATCTCCAATGAAAGCATTGGTTTCGACCCGCTACGTCACGCCGGAAGTTCTCGAGCTCAAGGATGCTGAAAAGCCCACGCCAAGGGACAACGAAATCCTGGTAGAAGTTTATGCGACCTCGATCAACGCCGCGGATTGGCATCGGCGGACGGTCGACAACTTCCTGGTTCGCCTGGTGGCAGGGATGTTCAAACCCGAGAACCCGATCCTCGGCGGTGAGCTTCCCCCGATTTGGTGGAGAGGTGGTGAGGACAGTCCGAAGACCGCCTCGATGTAATCAATCAGGATCGCTCGCGCAATGTCGCGGGTGAGATACACCTCCTGGGCGTAGACGAGCGCGATCTGAGGCAGATTCAGCCGGGGCAGAAGGTTTTGATCAACGGCGCTTCGAGTGGCGTTGGAACGTTTGCCATTCAGATTGCCAGGTATCGCGTTCCGGTATTTTTGGCGAAGGGCACGCCAAGGGCAAGGCGGTCATTAACGTGGCCCCGTAGAAAACACGTTATCGCGAATCCCCGCCCCGGGGCGGGGATTCCATTGGCGAAAGTATCGATCACCACGTCAATCACCACATGTGGTGATGCGCGCTCACCATGTCGGCCTGTATTGTCTTCCCTAGAAGCACAACCCATTCCGGAGGCGGAACGCCCCGGAGATTGATCCAGAGGAGGAATGGGCACGAGGCAATCCATGAGCACACCACACGCATCAACCGAGGATCAGCCCGAGCCCGGGCATTACGAAATTCGCATTAGTGGGCACCTGGACGACAGATGGGCGAATTGGTTTGAGGGCCTGACCCTCAGCCGCGAGGACAACGGCGAGACCCGCTTGACCGGCCCGGTGGCCGACCAGACCGCATTGCACGGCTTGCTGAGAAAAGTGCGGGATCTGGGTCTGCCCCTGGTTTCAGTCGTTCGGGTGGAAACCAAAGGGACGCCTGGGCCGGGACCCGGCGCAAACACCGATCACAACGAATTGAAATAGGAGAAATACACATGAACACCAACCGTAAGACAACGAGCAATCAAAACAAGACCGGGCCAACCGCCGCGGGGCTCATCCGCGGGGCGGGCCTGGCCGCCCTTGCGGCGGGGATCATTTACGCGGGCATACAGCCGATCCATCCGCCGGACATTCTTGCGTCCGTCACCACCACCGCCTGGGCAATCATCACCCCGTTGAAGACGGCCATGGCCATCCTCTTCATGGTCGGCATTACGGGGATCTACGCCCGGCAAGTGAAAGAGGCCGGATGGCTGGGCCTGGCCGGCTTCGTCTTGTTGGGCCTGTGTTGGGCGCTCCAGACGGCCTTCATCTTCGCCGAAGCGTTCGTCATTCCGCCGTTGTCCGCCGTGGCGCCGACCTTTATCGAAGGCTTCTTCGGGAGCGTCAATGGGCATCCTGTCGACACGTACCTCGGAGCCCTCCCGATGGTGTATGCGCTGCTCGGGCTCATGTATATGCTCGGCGGTCTGTTGTTTGGCATCGCGACGTTCCGCGCCCGAATCCTGCCGCGCGGGGCGGCCGTTTTGCTGGCCGCCGCTTCCGCGTTGACTCCCCTGGCTGCGATGTTCCCGCACGAGATCCAGCGGTATGCGGGGATTCCGGTGGGACTGGCCCTCGCCTGGCTCGGTTATGCGCTCTTCGTCGAACGCCGCGCAGTGGCCGCTCAGTCCCCGGCCGGAAGCGCAATCCCTCAGGTCGCCCAATCCATCGTCAAGTAAGAAGGGTGATTGTGGAGGCGAGATCCTCCCAGCTCTGCTGGGAGGATCTCGCCTCCACACAGGAGTTCAACATGAAGCATCAGACCAAAACGTCCGCTGGCTGGATGGTTACCGCCGGATTGTTCTTGCTCAGCGTCATTCCGCTCGCCGGGGGCGTCTACCGCCTGGTCGAACTGACGGGCGGCGCGCCGATCACACCGGCCAACGCGCGATTCTTTGCATCGCCCCTGCCGGTGGAAGTGCACATTGTGACCGGCGGCGTGTTTGCCCTCCTGGGCGCGCTCCAACTTGCGACCGGTTTGCGGCGGCGCTGGCCCGCCTTCCACCGCGCAGCGGGGCGGCTCGTTGTGATCTGCGGGCTGCTGGTTGGGCTGATGGGGGTATGGATGACCCTGTTCTCTGGCCGGCAGCCTGGCACCGGCGATGTGCTGTATGTGCTCCGGCTCCTATTCGGGTCGGCGATGATCGGTTCCCTCGTCCTGGGCTTTGCGGCAATCCGGCGCGGGGATGTCAAAGCGCACCGGGCCTGGATGGCGCGCGGTTACGCGATCGGGCTTGGCGCGGGCACCCAGGCCCTGACCCAGATGGTCGGATCCTTCTTTGTCAGCCCGCCGACTGAACTCAGCACCACGCTCCTGATGGGCGCTGGCTGGGTGATCAATCTGGCCCTCGCCGAGTGGGCGATCCGCAGGCGGGCGGGCACCCCCTTTCGCAGGCCAGAAACGGCTATTGCCCGCACTTGAGACCTCGCGGGTCTTGGAGACCCGCGAGGTCTCTGGGAAACCTTGGTAGCCGACCGCGTTGCCGTCGGCTACCAGGCTATAGCACCGCCGTCAAATCAGACGTGCTGGGCAAAATGAAGTCCGCCCCGGAGCGGCGCAGTTCGGCTTCCTCGCCGAAGCCGCACAGCACCCCGATCGCCTGGGTCCCAGCCGCCCGCGCCGCGCGCATGTCGACGGTGGTATCTCCAACCATGACACACGTCTCCGGTTCAAAGCCCAGTTCGCGCGCCGCGTGCAGCAGCGGGTCGGGCGCGGGCTTGGCCCGGAAGCAGGTCTCAGCCGTTACGACGCTCCCGAACCAGGGCGCAAGGCGGTACTTTTCGAGAAACGCGTCGACCATCGGCCGGCCGCGGGTGCTGACCACGCCCAGCGCGTACTGCGGGGCGAGCCGAGCCAGCATCTCGGGCACCCCGGGCACCGGCGGATTGGGCGTCTTGCGCTCGCCCACCCGCCCGCGCCGCACCTGGCGGGCCGCCCAGCGCAACGCGTTGTCCAGGCCCAGCCGATCCATGGCCGAAAACGCCAAATTGCCGGGCGGCTCCATCTCCATCACCAGCCGACGGGCAACTCGCCCACGGCGCGGCTCCCTGAGGAACATCAACAGGCGGGCCATCCGGGCCACGTAGGCGTCGTCGGTGTCGCTGAGGGTGCCGTCAAAATCGAAGAGCACCGCCCGCACGCGGGGAAGATCAATTGCCATGGAGATTGCCGCTCAGCCACCCGCGCCGCGCAGGATGCCCAGCGAGATGTAGGCGCAGGCCGCGCCGAGCAGAACGAACGACACGCCCAGGATGCGATACATCCGGCGCGCGAACGGCTCGCCCCGGCGTTCGATGAGCTTCTGGCCGATCTTGTCGTATTTGACGAGTTCAGCAATCGGGCGCCGCAACGCGGAAAACCCCTGCAGGAAGAGCAGAAAGGCGAGGATGAGGCCAATGGCGCCGGAGGCCGCTGTGCTGAGCATAGCGGCCATTATAGAATCCGCTCATGCCCAGCCCAAGCTCGAACCCCCGCCTCGTCACCATTGGCCTCATTCAGGAAATCTGGCGCGCCGATCCGGATGCGCACGCCCGGGCGCTTCGGACAGCCGCGCTGTCGGCCGCCGAAAGAGGCGCCCAATTGATCTGTCTGCAGGAACTGACCCTGCATCGCTACTTTGGGGATGTGCGCAAAAGGGCGCTGTTCAACCTGGCCGAGCCACTCGAGGGCGGGCCAACTGGCGCGCTCTGCGCCACCCTCGCCCGCGATACAGGCGCCTTTGTTGTCGGCTCACTCTACGCGCGCGCGCCCGCACACTTGTTCAACACCGCTGTGATCTACGCCCCGGATGGACACCTGCACGGCTTCACCCGCAAGCAGCACATCCCGCGCGGGACCGGTTACCACGAGGACTTCTACTTCGAGCCAGGCGATTCGGACTACCCCGTGCACGATCTGGGCTTCATCAAGCTGGCGGTCCCAACTTGTTACGACCAGTGGTTCCCCGAGGTCGCCCGCGTCTACGCGCTCAAAGGGGCTGAGCTTATCGTTTACCCGACCGCCATCGGCTCGGAGCCCGATCATCCCGGATTTGATTCGGAGCCGCTGTGGCAAAACACCATGACCGCCCACGCCATCGCCAACGGTGTCTTTGTGGCCGCGGTCAATCGAACCGGGCACGAAGGCACGGTCCGCTTCTACGGCTCGTCGTTTGTCTGCGAGCCGACCGGGCACGTGCTGGCCCAGGCCTCGCGCAATGAGCCGGCTGTCGTCATGGCCACCCTCGACTTCAAGACCATGGAATTCTGGCGCCGGCTCTTTCCTTTGCTCGAGCAGCGCCAACCCCAGACCTATGGGCAGCTGGCCCAGACTGGAGGCCGAGCGTGACCGGCGGCGGGCGGCGCTTCGATCGCACCCACCGCCCGGCTCAGCGAGGCGAGGACGCGCGGCCGCAGCAACGGCGCAGCGGAGATCGTCCAGCCCGCCCGCCCCAGCGCCGCGACGGTGACGCCCGCCCCCGGCCCGCGCCGGGCCCGATGATCCCGCGCATCGCAGAGACAGCCCTGTATGGCCGGCACGCCGTGCTGGAAAGCCTGCGGGCCGGGCGGCGCGGGTTCCGCCGGCTGTGGCTGGCCGACGGCGGGCGCGACGCGCCGATCCTGCGCGAGATCATCGAAGCGGCGGAGGCGGCCAACGTCCCAAATCAAACTGCGCCCCGCGAGGCCTTCGACGCCATCTCCCTGCACGCCCAGGGCGTCGCGCTCGAAACGGGCGACTATCCCTACGCCGGCCTTGACGACATGCTGGCTCTGGCGGCCAGGCGCGACGAAAAGCCCCTTATCTTGATCCTCGACACGCTGCAGGATCCGCAGAACCTGGGCAGCCTGATCCGAACCGCCGACGCCGTTGGCGCGCACGGGGTGGTCATCCCAGATCGACGCAGCGCGGCGGTCACGCCGGCGGTCGCCAACGCGTCGGCCGGGGCAGTCGAACACCTGCTGGTCGCCCAGGTGGTGAACCTGGCCCGCGAGATCGACGCGCTCAAGCAGCAGGATGTCTGGGTCGCCGCCCTGCAGGACGATCCACGCGCGACCGATCTGTATCGCACCGACCTGCGTGGCGGGCTGGCCTTGATCGTCGGAAACGAGGCCGATGGCGTTGGACGCCTGCTGCGTGACAAGGCCGACTATCTGGTAAAGCTGCCCATGCGGGGCAGAATCGCCTCGCTCAATGCAGCCGCGGCAGGCACCGTGGCGCTGTATGAGGTGCTGAGGCAGCGGAGCAGACCCCAAACCGCAGACGGCTGACCGCAGTGAGCGCGAGCCGCCTGAGGTCGGCCGTCTCCCAGACTGCTACAATTTCCGCCATGAAACAAGCGACCATAACGACTCGCATCGTGACCTTCGGTTTGGCCTTTGCGATCACACTGATGTCGGCCTGCGGCGCCGCAGCGGCGCCACTCGCCGCGTCGTTGACCGCGCCTGAGGCGAACGCCAGCGTGGATGTCGGCAAGGCCGTGGCCATTACCGGCAAAGTGACGGGGGCAGCCGTCAAGCAGGCCGACGTCTATGTCGATGGTCAGAAACTGGCAACGATCGCCGAGCGCTCGCCGTCAGGCGAATTCGTCGTCAGCCTGCCCTGGTCGGCGACATCCGGTGGCATCCACGTGATCCAGCTCAAGGGCATAGATGACAAGGGCGAGGCAATCACCCAATCGGACCCGGTGTTCATCAACGTCAAGGGCCCCGCGCCGACAGCAGCGGTTCCGCCAACCGCCATTCCACAGCCCACAACGCCTCCGCAGCCGACGGCCGTTCCCGCCACACCGACGCCCGCCGGCGCAAGCGGTAACCCCCGCCGACGAATTCGCCAACGTGCGCTCCGGGCCCGGACACGGTCTTCGAGAAGCTCGGACAGCTAAACGCGGGGCAAAATGCCGCAGTCAAGGGCAAATCGAGCGACGGCAAGTGGCTCCAGATCGATTTTGCGGCTGGCACGGGCGGCCTGGCCTGGGTATTTCTCGACGTGGTTAAGGTCACCGGCAGCCTGGACGCGGTGCCAGTCAAGCAGGGGCCGCCGCGCCCGGTCGCGGTCATTCAGCCCACGGCGATCCCGCAACCCACCGCAGTGCCGCAACCCACGGCGCCATCTCTGCCGGCCTATGCCTTGCTTCCATACAAGCAGAACTTCCGCTTTGGTCCTCGCGACGACATCGGGGATGTGCCCTTGGGAATGCCACCCGACAATGGCAAGAGTTCCAGTGTTGTCTATGAGATTCTGGGCGCGACCAAGGCCGAGCTCGAGATTACCGCCGCGCCCGGCGAAGGCATCTTTGCGCCGTGCAGGGCCGGGGATCTGAGCAAGGTTGTGGGCCTACCGACGAGCACTCGTATCTCGTTGCAACTTCCCAGTGGTCAGTTGCCGTTCAGCATCGAAGGTGGATTTGGCTACTACCTGTTTCGAATCTACGTGACAAAGACCGACGGCTCGACGGCCGAAATCCCGCGGAATGTGATCGTGAGTTGTTTCAAGACGCAGTAGCCTGTTACCCAAAAAGATATCCCCCGTCCCGGCGTCTGCCGGGACGGGGGATATCTTTTTGGGCTATTTTTCGAGGCTCTAGAGCCCGGGCGGCACGGCGCGCGACGGGTTGTACTGGTCGCACCCATCCACGGTCTTGACAGAGGCATCTCGGACAAAGCCCATATCGTTATAGAGGAAGGCAAAACCGTTTGTCGTATTGACGGTCTTCGCCCTGATGACGGGCGTCGTCGTCTTCCAACCCACCGGCGCGATCGGGAAGATGAGGTAAGACATATTGACTTCAACCACCGGAATCGCATACGTGGCGTCGGCGCCGGTATAGGCGCACACAAACCATGAGCCGCCGCCCGTTAGCTTGAGCCAGGCCCCGGACATGGTGGGCTCGCCAGCGTCGCGCTTGCCATTGGCGTTCTTGTCCTCGTAGGCAGTCCCGCGCACCGACGCTACCGACGGTTCTGGCGCGATTGGGGGGTCGCACTCCGGATTAATGCCATTGTGAGTCTGTTGCGGCCAGTAGCAGCAAGGATCCACCGCGATGTCGGCAGCGTCGCTACCCACGGGGCCGTAGCAGCAAGGATCGCCTTGCGGACCGTTTGCTGCGGTGTCGCAGCACCAGCCAACCGGCGCGTCCGTCAGGCAAATATTGGACGCAGCCGCGACGCTTAGTCCAGCGCCCAAAGTCGCGAATGCCATTGCGGCTGCAGCCGCAGCTCTCATAAGTTGCGTAAACATATATCCCTCCCAGAAAATCTTGGTTGACCTGACAAAGTCAGGGACAGTCAAATTGTAGGGTCTTTTCGCGAATTTGCAGGCGGCAATCATCAGGCGGCCAGAAAAATGGTGCGCCCGGAAGGGGTTCCCACGTAACGAGCCCGACTGTCAGCTCGGCCGCTCCACGAAGGCGGTTTAGGAGCGGGGTAAAGTAGGCGAGGTATGCCCAAGCCACAAACGTCAGCACGCATGGAAAGCAGACGATGATTCTCGCAACGGCGCTCCGGGCCGCCGCACTCGAGGCTGGCTTTGACTTGTTCGGCCTTGCGCCGGCAGGGCCGACGCCAGGCGCCGATCGATTCGCGGCCTGGCTGGCCGCCGGAAATGCCGGTGAAATGGCCTACCTCGCGCGTGGAGCCGAAAATCGAGCGGACCCGCGCCTGCTTCTGCCTGGCGCGCGATGGGTGGCGATGGTCGGGGTGAGTTATGACAGCCTGGCTGTGCCGGCTTCGACGCTAAGCGATCCTTCGCGTGGCCGAATCGCCCGCTACGCGTGGGGGGCCGACTATCACGATGTCATCACGCCCCGATTGCGCGCCCTGGGCGAATGGGCGAGCGCGCGCAGCCGGGCCTGGGTAGACACCGGACCGGTGCTGGAGCGGGCCTGGGCCGAGCAGGCCGGGCTGGGCTTCATCGGCCGGAATACTTGTCTGATTCATCGCACCCGCGGCTCGTACTACTTTTTGGGCGCGATCCTGATTGCGGATGAGATCGCGCTGAACGAAGCGCCTGAACCCGAGCCACGAAAGGTCCGCGCCGGCTGCGGTGCCTGTCGGCGCTGCCTGGACGCCTGCCCGACCGAAGCCTTCCCGGCCCCAGGCGTGCTGGACGCCCGGCGCTGCATCTCATATTTGACGATCGAGCTCAAGGGTTCCATCCCCAGCGAGCTCCGCCCGCGGATGGGCAACTGGATCTTCGGCTGCGACGTATGTCAGGAGGTATGCCCGTACGTCCGCCGTTATGCGGCTCCGACGGGGTGGCGGGCGTTTCATCCCGCCGATGTCGAACGGGCCGCGCCGCGCCTGCTGGACGCGCTGGCCTGGGATCGGGACGGTTTCAACCTGCGTTTTCGGGGCAGCCCGCTCAAACGGGCGAAGTGGCGCGGGGTCATGCGCAACGTGTGCGTGGCGGCCGGCAATTGGGGCGATCCGGTTTGTGTGCCGCTGCTCGAGCGCCATGCCCACGGCGACGACGCGCTTGTGGCGGAGCACGCGCTTTGGGCGATACAGCGGATAAAGGTCCGATAGATCGCTGCGCCCGTTACCATGGGCGGCATGGCGCTTCCCGCTCCCACGCTTCCCCACCCCGTTCGGATCGCCTTCGCAAACGCGCGCACCGGCGCGCCGTACGCGCTCGAGTCGGTCGATGATGCGTCGCGCTTTGGTCCGCATGCAGCCGCGCAGGTCGCCGCCGTGTGCAGTGAGCCGCTGATCTACGAGAGGTTGTTCAGGCAGCGGCTCGATGGACACCCGTATGACGCAACAAACGGACTGGGATTCCTGACCTGGGCTGAAAGCCACTGGCGCGAAAACACAGCCTTCGTCTTTGTCATCACCCATCCGCTGGACGGTATCGTCGGCGCGCTGGATATCAAATCGACGAACCGGGACGAGGCCGAGATTGGGTATTGGCTCAGCGCGCGGCACAGCGGGGTCATGACCAACGCGGTGAGGCTGATGCGCGACCTGGCCTGGGCGGCCGGCTTTCGGGCGCTTTTCGCCGTAACCGACCCCGACAACGCGCGCTCACAGGCGGTCCTCGCCCGCGCGGGTTTCGTCCATGAGGGAAGCATGACCCGCAACGGCGAGACGTACTGGCTGCACAGGTTGCGCGGCGTCTAGCTCAGCAGGTGTCCCGTACAATCCGCGCATGCGCTTAGCCAGGGCCGCCCTCGTCATCGGCGGATCGTATGTCCTGAGCAATCTGGCGGGATTCCTGGCCCGCATCCTGATCGCCCAGCAATACGGCACCGGGGCTGAGCACGACGCTTTCCGGGCCGCGTTTCAAATCCCAGATCTGCTGTTCAGCCTGCTGGCTGGCGGCGCGCTGGGCTCGGCCTTCATCCCCGCCTTCACCGCCCGCCTGGCCAATAACCGCGCCGGAGCGGCCTGGGCTCTGGCCAGGCGGATTGCCCTGCTGACCGTGCTAGCGATGGGCGGCGTGGCCGCGGTCGCGGCCCTTTTCGCCGACACCCTGACGGCCAACATCGTGGCGACCGGTTTCACGCCAGACGCCCAGCGGCTCACCGCCGAGCTCATGCGGATCATGCTGATCGGGACGGTCGTCTTCAGCCTGAGTGGCTTGCTGATGGGCGTTTTGCAATCGCACGAGTCCTTCCTCACCCCGGCCCTGGCCCCGGCGTTGTATCAGCTTGGGTTGATCGCCGGCGCGACGGTTCTGAGCGGCCTCGGCGCGCGCGGGCTGGCCTTGGGCGTCGTTGCCGGCGCGCTTGCCCACCTCAGCATCCAGATCCCGGCGCTGTTGCGGCTGCGGCGGCCAAGCCCCACCTCGGCCGATGTGGCCGACGCGCGCGGTGATGTGCGGCAGGTGCTGCGCCTGATGCTTCCGCGCATGATCGGGCTGGGCGCCACGCGGCTCAATCTCGTGGTGAACACCCGGCTGGCCTCGGAGATGGGCGTGGGCGCGGTCTCGGCGTTTGACCAGGCCTTCGCCATCCTGGTCCTGCCCATTGCAATGGCCGGCCAGGCGGTGGGCACCGCCCTCTTCCCGTCGATCAGTGCCGCCGCCGCGCGCGGCGAGCGGGCGGCCTTTGGCGCCTCGCTGACCCGCGCTTTGCGGATGGTCATCGCCTTCGCCGCGCCCGCCACCGCCGGGCTGATCCTGCTTGGGCAGCCCTTGATTCGTTTGCTGTTCGAGCGCGGCAGCTTCAATGCGGCGTCAACATCGCTGGTTGCAGGAACGCTGAGCTGGCTGGCGGTCGTCGCTGGTCATGGCCCTGGCCCTGACAGGCTGGCGCGCGGTGACCGGCGAAAGCGCGCTCGCAACCCTGGCGGCCATTCCGCTCGGCGGGGCCGTCTATCTCGGCGCGGCCTGGCTGCTGGGGAGCGCGGATGCGCGTTGGCTTGTCTCGCTTGCGCGCGAGCGATTCGGGCAGAAACCTCGCGGGTAGGCGCTGGCAGCCCATTGCACCCGCGAGCCCACGGCGCCTACCCGCGAGGTTTCTGCGTCGCGTTTCCGGTCAAACCATTTCCAAGAGCACCTTCAACACCCCGGGTTGCTGGGCCCGTTCAAAGGCCTCGACCGCCTGCTCGAGTGGATAGCGAGCGTGGATGAGCGGACGGACATCGACCAGTTTTCGGGCGAGCAGATCCAGCGCGGCGGCAAACGGACCGCAGCGCGAGCCAATCACCTTTTGCTCGTCAACGACGACCATCGTCAGCGCTTCGAACAGGGTCGTGGCATTGGCGGCGCTGGCGCCGGCCGAGGCGTAGGTGCTCTTCAGCACCAGCGTGCCGCGCGGCTTGAGCATGCGCCGGGCGATGTCGATGCCTGCAGCCGAACCGGTGCAGTCGACGACGACATCGGCGGCCCGCGCGCCATCCCACTCGGACACCTGCAGGGTGCGCGCGCCAAACCCGCGGGCGATACTGAGTTTGTTGGCGTGTTTTCCAACCACGGTCAATCGGCCTGTCGCGCGGGCAAGGGCCATTGCGCACAACAGGCCAAGCTTTCCATCGCCCAACACCCGCACGTCATCCGTCGGCTTGATGTGGACGAGCTCGAGGATGCCGCACCCGGCGGCGAGCGGCTCGACAAAGACGGCCTCATCATCGCTGACTGAATCCGGTACGCGGTGCAGGTTGGCCCACGGCACGCTGACATAGTCGGCGAAGGCGCCATCCCGCCCGCGGATTCCGACCGTTGTGCGATCGGGATCCTGGGAGCGCTCGAACCACGTGCGTGAGAGCGAGCCCGGGCGGACCGCGCTGATCTCGCCGACCACTCGCACGGGCGCCCCGTCCTGCTCGACCACGCCGACGAACTCGTGCCCGATCACGCCCCTGAAGGCGTGATAGCCACGCAGGATTTCGACATCGGTGTTGCAGATTCCGGCCTTGAGCACGCGGACAAGCGCCTCGCCGGCGGCCGGAACAGGGGCCGGAACGTCGGGGGCGTAGCGGAGGGTGCCGTCGAAGATGATCGCGCGCATGTTGCTCCTTTGTCGTTGATAACGTTGATAACGTTGGTAACGTTATCAACGTTACCAACGTTACCAACGTCAATCTTTCGCCGCCCCCACGAGATACTTCCGCCAGGACTCATTTCCCGGCACAGTCAGCAGAGCCATACTCCAGAAGCGCGGGCGGGTGGGCTCGTGGAGGAGGCGCATGCCAGCCTCATCCGGCAGGCGATTGCCCTTCTTGCGATTACACGCGCCACAAGCGGTGGTGACATTTTCCCAGTCGGTTCGGCCGCCCCGCGAGCGGGGCAGAATGTGGTCGATGGTGAGCGCCTCTTTGCCTGGCTGCAGGCCGCAGTATTGGCAGGTAAAGGCATCCCGCAACAGCACCGCGCGACGCGAGAGCGGCATGGGCAGGTTGCGTGGCACCCGAACGTAATGCAGGAGGCGCACGACCAGGGGGGCCGGCATGGACATGCTGACGCTGTGGAGCATCATGTCGGAGGCCTCGGTCATTTCGGCCTTGTTGGCCAGGATCAGGTTCACCGCGCGCGGCATCGGCACGACGCTCAAAGGCTCGTAGGTGGCATTCAATACCAGGACCCGCCGCAATTGGGGCGGCTGAGTCGGAAAGTGGGGGGACGTCTCTGGGGCTTCTTCTCCGCGAACGCAGAGATTATAGGCGCTGAGCGCACACGCGCGAACGGACCTGACAGGTTCTGGGGAACCTGTCAGGTCCGTTCGCGGACTTCTTGCGGGGAACTGCGCCGACGATCAGCGCACGATCCTCGGAAGATAGGCCGGGATCTGCGTGGGGGTCGCCGTCGGAGTTTGCGTATTCGTCGGCGTCGGCGTCAGCGTTGGCGTGTTGGTCGGCGTCAGTGTTGGCGTGCTGGTCGGCGTCAGTGTTGGCGTGTTGGTCGGCGTCAGCGTCGGCGTGTTCGTCGGCGTCACGTTGGCGTGTTCGTCGGCGTCAATGTTGGCGTGTTCGTCGGCGTCAATGTTGGCGTATTCGTCGGCGTCAATGTTGGCGTGTTCGTCGGCGTCAGCGTTGGCGTGTTCGTCGGCGTCGGTGTGTCGGTAGGTGTCGCGGTCGGCGCCGCTGTGGGCGTCTCAGTCGGTGTCGGGGTCGGAGTCGCTGGGGGGATATCAGGAATGATCCAATCCACCCGTGTCCAGTCCCCGTCCGGATCGGACTCCCAGACGATGCCCTTGCCGCCCGGGACCAGATCGACCGTGCCCGGGTCATTCGGCGGCGGCGCGGGCAGGCCAAAGTCAGCCATCCAGTGACCGGCACCATCACCGGTGACATAGCGGGCAAGACAGCCGCCCAGCATCGTGGCGCACACCACCGATTGCGCGCCCGCAGTGCCCTGACCAAAGACCTGATCGGCCGGCAGATCAAACGTGAAGTCCCTGATCCAGGCCACGACCAGGACCCGGGTCAGGCCCGCGCCAGTGACCGTGACGAACTGCCCGGGCTGGACATCCCACGCGCCCAGATGGAACGCCGCAGTCCCGCCGCCATCGGTCGTCCCCGTGACGACAAGGTCGATGCCCAGGCCGTTGTCGGGATCATCGATGACCATCGCCAATTCGATGCCCGCCCCCCATTGGCGGCCCTCGACCCAGTCGCCATCGGGGCTGGCGATGACATAAGGATCCGGAACCTGCCAGTCCAGGAAGGTGCCATCCGAATCCGGATCGTATTCCATCGCCCATCCTTTCACGCCCGGTTGCAGGTCAACGGTCGCAGCGTCATCGGGCGGAACGCCGGGGGTGCCGAAGTCAGCGGTCCAGTGTCCGCCTCCGTCCGGCGTCACCCACCGGTTGACACAGCCCTCCGGAACGGCGGCGCAGACCTGAGTCAACGCGCCGGGCGTGCCAATACCCGACACCCGGTCAGCGGCCAGATTGAAGCTGATCCCGCGCAGCCAGGTGGCAATCAGCACCTTCGTCATGCCGCCGTCGGTGACCGTGAAGATCTGGCCAGTCCGGACGTCAAACGTCTGCATGTCGAAGCTGCCGACAATGTCATTTGGATCGCCCGGATTCCAGGGCGCCTGGCCCATCGTCGCCGACACCGCGTAGTCGACGCCCACGCCAGTGGCCGGGTCGTCGATCGTCAGCGTCACCACCGTGCCGGACAGCCAACCCCGAGCCTGCACCCAATCATTGCCGGGATTGGCCTGGATGAACGGATTGGGAACCGACCAGTCAACCCAGGTCTGATCCGAATCCGCATCCTCCTCTTCCATCCAGCCATTGCTGCCCGGCTGGATGTCAAATGTCGAGAGATCATCGGGTGGAATGCCTGGCATGCCGTAGTTTGCGGTCCAACGTCCTGAGCCGTCTCCGGTCACCCAACGCCGGATGCAATTGTCCGGGACATTGGCGCACACCTGCGTCAGCGCGCCGGGCGTGCCCGTCGCCGAGACCAGATCCGCGCCGAGGTCATAGGCGAAGTCATGGATCCAGGCGACCACCAGGGTCTTGGAGAATCCGCCCCCGCCGACGGAGATGATCTGGCCGGGCCGGATATCGCGCCCCTGCAGATCGAAATAACCGACCGTGTCATTTGGGTCGCCCGGATTCCATGGCGCGTGCGCCATGGAGGTCGTCACCGCGTAGTCGACGCCGATGCCGTTCTCCGGGTCGTCCAGCTGAAGCAGGACGACTGTCCCGGATGGCCACAGGCGAGCCTGGACCTCGTTGCGGTCAGGGTAGGCCTCGATAAAGACCCTGGGCACCCACCAATCCATCCAGGTCTGGTCGTTGTCGGGTCGTATTCGGCGATCCAACCGTTGATCCCCATCTGCAGATCGGCTGTCGCTGGATCGTCGGGCGGGACGCCCGGAATGCCGTAGTTCGCCGCCAACGGCCGGATCCGTCGCCGGTCACCCAGCGAATCACACACCCACCCACGATATTGGCGCACACCTGCGTCCGCGCGCCGGGCGTGCCCCCGCCCGACACGATGTCGACGTTCACGTCGATGAAGATGTCGAAGAAGCTCGCCACCCGCAACATCTTGATGTGGCCGCCGCCAGTGACAGTCAGAATGTCACCGGGCCGCAGGTCGCGACCGGACAGGGCAAAGTCGGCGCCCATGTCGTTCGGGTCGCCCGGATTCCACGGGGCGTGACCCATCGTCGTCGTGACCATATAGTCGACGCCGATACCGTTGGTCGGATCGTCGAGCATCAACTCCAAGACCGTCCCCGACAGCCAGTCGCGCCCGTGGATCTGATTGCTGTCTGGATACGCCTCGAGATATGGATTGATCACCCTCCAGTCCACCGTCGTGGCGTCGCCATCGGCGTCAGGCTCGCGCGCCTCGCTGCTCGTGCCGGGCACCAGATTGAAGATCAACTGCTCGTCGGGACTCGGCCCACCGGGCGCTGCGAAGTCGGCCAGCCAGTTCCCAGAACCATCCGTCGTCAGCCGTCGAATCGCGCATCCAGTCATGTCGCAGACATGGCCGACCTCGACTGCCGCGCCGGGATTGGCCGACCCAAGCACACGATCCAGCACCGCGTCGACCTGGCTCACCAACAGGTGGGTGATGACGTGAGTCTTGGTATATCCCGCGCCGCTCACCGTCACCGTCATCCCGGGAGCAAGGGTGAAGTCGCGCAACCAGGGCCGCATCTGGGCGAAGGTCTCGGCGGAATTCCATGGCGCAACGATGACGACCTGCTCCTCGAAATCATCGATCGGGTTCGGCGTGCCCGGGTCGTCGATCCGCATCGTCACCGTCACTCCGACCGGCCATTCATAAGCGTGGACTTCATTCGAGGACAACCTGGCCAGGAAATTCGGGTTTGGCACCCGCCAACTCCGCCAGGTCTGGTCGTTGTCCACGTCATATTCGGCCATCCAGCCATCGCTGCCCATCTGCAAGTCCACGATTTCAGGGCCATCCGGCGGGATGCCAGAAATCCCATAGTTGGCGATCCAGTGCCCCGAACCATCCCCGGTCACCCAGCGGGAAACGCACCCCCCGGGAATATTCGCGCAGACCTGGGTGGTTGCGCCGGGTGTGCCCCGCCCGCCAATCTCATCCAGCGGAATATCGAAGAAGATGTCGAAGAAGCTCGACACCTCCATCGTCTTGGTCATCCCGGCACCGGCGATGGTGATGATGTGGGTGGGCATCAAGTCAAAGCCGCTCAGATCGAAGTCGGCGACGATGTCGTTCGGATTGCCCGGATCCCAGGGCGCCGGGCCCATGGTGCCCGTCACAACGCGCTCCAGGCCCGGTCCATTGGCCGGATCATTCAACTCCATTCGCACAAGGGTTCCGGACACCCATTCCCGGGCGTGAATCCAGTTGTCATCGGGGTTCGCCTCGATGTAGGGATTGGGGATCTTCCAGGTTCCCAGGTCTGATCATTGTCGGCGTCATACTCGGCCATCCAGCCGGTGCTGCCCGCGACGAGATTCACGGTCTCCGGGTCGTCAGGCGAGATACCTGGCAGGCCATAGAGGGCGGTCCACCACCCCGCCCCGTCGCCGGTCACCCAGCGGGTGATGCAACGTCCGGGGATATCAGCGCAGACCTGGGTGGTTGCGCCGGGCGTGCCGCGCCCGCCGACGGCGTCCAGCGGAATATCGAAGAAGACGTCGAAGAAGCTCGACACCTCCATCGTCTTGGTCAACCCGGCGCCGGCGATGGTGACGATGTGGGTTGCCATCAAGTCAAAGCCGCTCAGGGCGAAGTCGGCGACGATGTCGTTCGGATCACCCGGATTCCAGGGCGCCTGGCCCATCACGCCGAAGGCGATTCGCTCGAGCCCCGGCCCGTTGGCCGGGTCGTCCAGCAGCATCTGCACAGCGGTTCCAGAAACCCACCCGCGGGCGTGGACCCAGTTGTCGTCGGGATTGGCCTCGATATACGGATTCGGAATGTGCCAGATCCAGCGCACGAGATCGGCGTCCTCGTCATAGCGGTGAGCGTCCCCCCACAGATCGGGCTTGAGATCGTAGACACCCTGATCGGTCCAGGGCACAGAGAAGTCGGCGATCCAGTGACCGCTGCCGTCCGCAATCACCGAACGGTAGGGCGCCGAAGGCTGATAGATGCTGATTTCCACGAGCGCGCCTGGATCGGCGTCGCCGCTGATCGTCTCCAATCCGGTGTCGAAACCGGTCACCGTCACCTGGGTCACGGTCAACGTTCGGGTCTGGGCGCCGTCGCCGGCGACAATGACATCGCCAACGAGGTAATGAAACAGACCATTCAGATCGAAGGTTGCCACGTTCTCGGACGGGTCCCACGGGTAGGGCGCAACGAGCCCACTGGCGCTGAAATCCGGCGATGCTGGCGTGCCAGGCCGTTCTACGGCGAGGTCAACGCTGGTTCCGAGCGGCCAGCCATGAGCCTCAATCACATCTGAACTGGTGAACGCGTGTAGTTGCGGTCCGGCCCCAGGCCGGACAGGCTGAGCGACGGCAGCCGGCACGGGACCGCCCCGCATAAAACTCAATATTCCCGCGATGACAACCAGGCGCGCAAAACGGCCAAATTGGCCCGTGTGGGAAAGCCTGCTGACCATGATCCAACCCTCCCTGACAGGGTGTCCATGTTGCAGACGCGGAACCGGCCGAGCAGACTCGCGGTTGCGCAGCGGCATTACGCGCTGTGAAGAGCGCCGTTTGCCCGTGGGTGCGCGCCCGCACCCTGGGCAACTTATGAACTACTTCAAGGCTACACCGATCGCCGTGAAATGCAATAGGCCCTGCGAGTCCGCCAAAAAATGGGGGTGAGATCACAATCCCCGCGCTTCGCGCGGGGATTGTGATCTCGCCGGATGTTTTTAGGATGACTTCTAGCCACACTCAACCCCGATGGCGGCCAGGCGCTCACGCAGTTCGGCGCAATCGCGGGTGGCGTCATTTGGAAAATCGATCGCCATATCGCCCTTGCCACCATTGCGCAACACCAGCATGAAGGACGTGCCCCCCTTGAACTCGCACAGGGTTTGATGGGCAGCCTCGAGCCGGGCCATATCGGCCCGGGCGTCGCCACAGCGCCGAATCACCACAGTCAGAGTCGCGCCCGGACCGGTGAAACCGTTCATCGACAACTGATGCTCGGGCACGGACACGAACGGCGCGGGCGGGATCGTCGCCTCAAACACCGCATCGGATTCCCGCATGACACTGCCCCGTGCCGGAAAAATCTTCTGGCGCATGAGGCTCGGGCGAGTACGCCTCCGCAATGGAGGGGGCCGTGACTGAAGCCGGATTGACCGCCCCGGCTGTGGCGATCGGAGGCGCGGACGGCAGCCCAACCGGGTCAGGACTCCAGCCCTCGCCGTCCGGCTCCTCAGGCGCAGCCAATACATCGGTGGGCGTCGATATCGGATCTGTGGGAACCCTCGACCAGTCCTCGGCCATGCCGTCATCCGAAAATGAGGCGTCGTCGAGCGCCTCAACTGCCGCACTCGGCGCGATTACGGGCATGGGGGCCGGGGTCGCGCCCTGCCCCATTTCATTCCACATCGTGTCCGAGAACGGATCATCCGCAGGCTCAACCTCATGGCTGGCCCGCGCCCGGGCCCTTGTGAGCGAGTCGTTTACCCGGTCAACAACGACCTTGGGGGTGCTGCCTTCCTTGACCTCGGCCTTGCCCCACACCACGAGCAGCTTGTCCTTGACCAGAAGCTCGCGGCTTTCGTCCCAGGTGCGGGGGAAGATCGTCAACTCGATCGCGCCAAACAGGTCTTCCAGGCCGGCAAACGCCATCGCCCTGCCGGCTTTGCTGGTGTGCGGGCGGACATGGGTGATCACCCCGGCGACGACCACCTTGGTTCCGTTGTCGGCGTCGGTCATGTGCGCGCTGTCGTGGGTGACATACTCCGTCAGTTGGGCCATGCTGGCCGCCAGCGGATGCTCGGACAGATACACCCCGCTCAACTCGCGCTCAAAGGCGAGCAGCTCCTTGCGCGGGATCTCGGGCGCGTTCTTTGGCAGGGTCACCAGGGGAACATCATCGCCTGCATCGAAGCCGCCAAACAGCATGCCTTGCCCAATTTCGGCGGCCTTGCGGGCATGGGCGGTGGCGCCCACGATGGCGTCGATCGCGGCCAGCAGGATATGCCGCTTGCCAAACTCGTCCAGCGCGCCGACCTTGATCAGGGCCTCGATTGCGCGCTTGTTGATGACGCTCATGTCCACCCGCCGGCAAAAGTCGTCCAAGGTCTTGAATCTGCCGCCATCGGCGCGGGCGGCCAGAATCGTGTCAATCGGTCCGCTCCCGACGTTCTTGATCGCCATCAGTCCAAAGCGGATCGCTTCCGAGGGCATGTGGGCCTTGCCCGCCGTGGGCAGGGTCTCGATGGTGAAATCCCGGCCGGATGCGTTGACGCTGGGCGGGAGGACCTGGATTCCGCGCCGGCGCGCGTCGTTGACCAGCGCGGCGATCTCGGCGCTGTCTCCGGCCTCGCAGGTCATGAGCCCGGCCATGAACTCAAGCGGGTAATGCGACTTGAGCCAGGCCGTTTGGCATGTGAGCTGGGCGTAATGGCGGCGTGGGCCTTTGGAAACCCGTAGCGGGCGAAGTATTCGATGTCGCTGAAGATGCCGTCGGCGACTTCCGCCGAGTAGCCCTTGCCCAACGCGCCATCCTTGAACTTGTTGCGGTGTTTGAGCAACTGCTCGGCGTTCTTCTTCGAGACCGCCTTGCGAATCGTGTCAGCCTCGCCCACCGAGTAGCCGGCGATGTCGCGGGCCACCCGCATGATCTGCTCCTGGTAGACGATGATGCCGTAGGTTTCGGCCAGCGACTGGGCCAGATCAGGGTGGCGGTATTCGACCTTCGCTTCGCCGTGCATCCGGCGCACATAGTCCGGGATGTGCTCCATCGGGCCCGGCCGGAAAAAGGCCAGCGCGGCGACCACGTGCTCGAAGCGCGACGGGCGCATGTTGAGCATCAGGTTGCGCATACCGCTGCCTTCCACCTGGAACAGGCCGGCCACATCGCCCCGCGAAAGCATATCGTAGATGGCCTTCTCGTGGATGGGAATCGAGTTCAGATCCAGGCGCTTGCCATGCCGCTGCTCGATCAGCTCGCACGCCCGGCGCATGATCGTGAGCGTGCGCAGGCCAAGATAGTCCATCTTGAGCAGGCCGATCGCCTCGAGCTGGGTCATCTCGTACTGGGTGACGGCGTTGAGCTTCTCGGTCAGCGGCGTGCCGGTCAGGCGATGCAGCGGCACATACTCGATGAGCGGCCTGTCGGCGATGACGACGCCCGCGGCATGGGTGCCAGCATTTCGGGTGGTGCCCTCCACGCTGACGGCCTTGTCATACAGATCGCGCAGCTGCGGCTCGGTCTGATAGATGCGCTTGAGATCCGGCACGTCCTCGAGCGCCTGCTTCAAGTTCACCGGCTTGCCCGGGACGGCCGGGACGAGCGAGGTCAGGCGGGTGACTTCGGGCAGGCTGATCCCGAGCGCCCGGCCGACATCCTTGAGCGCGGCCCGGGCCTGCATGGTGCCAAACGTGATGATCTGGGCGACCTGGTCCTTGCCATACGTCTCGATCGTGTAGTCGACCAGCCGGTTGCGCTGATCATCCGGGAAGTCCATGTCGATGTCGGGCATCGACACGCGGCCCGGATTGAGAAAGCGCTCAAACAGCAAGTCATTGCTGACCGGCTCAATGTAGGTCAGGCCAAGAACATGCGAGACCATCGAGCCGGCCGCGCTGCCGCGCACATTCCACCAGATCCCGTTCTCGCGGCAGAACCGGATGAGGTCCCACACGATCAGGAAATACGTCGCGAAGCCCATCTCAACGATGACGCCCAGCTCGTAGTCCAGCCGTTCGCGCAAGTGGCGCGGGGTCATGTTCGGGTGGTTGTCGGCGGTAGGCAGCGCCAGCGACGAGCGCCGGGTCAGGGCGATCGGGGTGTCGTCGGCGGGCGCGGGCAATGTCGGGGAAATCCCGTAGCGCTCCTCGAATCCGCGCTCGCACAACTGACGCAGATACGCGGTATCGGTGTCAAAGACGGCGGGCCGGTTGAAGACCGGCAGGTGAAAAGTCTTGCTCTTGAGCGAGACGTCGCACTGCTCGGCGATGCGCAGGGTGTTGGCCGCCGCCTCCGGCGCGATCGGGTCGAAGATCGCCCGCATCTCCTCGGCCGTGCGCAGATAGTAACTGTCGTTGTTCATCCGCATCCGTTTCGGATCGTCGAACATCGTCTGAGTCTGCAGGCACAACATGAGATCCTGGGCCTTCGCATCCTCACGCCGCACGTAATGCGCGTCGTTGGTGGCGATCAGGGGCAGGCTGAATTCGCGCGCCCACTCAAGGAGCTGGCGATTGATTTGGGCAAGCTCGGGAATGTCATGATCCTGCAGCTCGATGTAGAAGCGGTCGGGAAAGACCTCGCGGTACCACAACAGCCGCTCTCGCGCTTCCTCGACTTGGCCCAGCCCGATCAGGCGCGGCACTTCGCCGGCCATGCATCCGCTGGTGCAAATGATGCCCTCAGCGTGCTCGCGAAGGGCCATGTGATCCAGCCGCGGCTTGTAATAAAAGCCCTCGAGCTGAGAGCGGGTGGCCAGCCGCATCAGGTTCTTGTAGCCCTGGTTGTTCTGGGCCAGCAGCAGCAAGTGATAGGGCGAGCGATCGTGGGTCCCGTCGCGGTCCTGCATCCGCCTTCCCCAGCGGGCCAGATAGCTCTCGATCCCGATGATGGGCTTGATGCCCTTCTCGGCGCAGGCATCGGCGAACTCAATCGCCCCGTGCATTGCGCCGTGGTCGGTCAGGGCGAGGGCCGGCATGCCGAGCTCGGCCGCCCGCGCGGCAAGGTCCTTGACCCGGCTCAGGCCGTCAAGGAGCGAGTATTCGGAATGGACGTGCAGGTGGACGAAGGACATGGGGGTGGTGGTTGAAATGATACCCGCATCAAGAAGTTTATTCGAAAGCGGCAGGCCCCGCCCCGGCGTACGCCGGGGCGGGCCTGCCGCTTTCGAAAACCCTCTTGCGCTACACTTGTTAAGGATTCATGAAGGTCAACCACCGCGTGCGCGGCATCATCCTCATTGGCGCCGATCGCATTCTGGTCATCAAGCGCATCAAGCCCAATCGACCGCATTACTACGTCACCTGTGGCGGCGGGGTCGAAGACGATGACGCCACGCTCGAGGACGCCCTGAAGCGCGAAATCATGGAAGAACTCGGCGCCCGGGTGCGCATTTTGCGCAAGGTCCTGGTCATCGACACGCAGCTTTCCCGCAACTTCATGCTGCGCGAGCATTTCTTTGTGTGCCGGTTGATCGACCAGGATCTGGCCCGCCGCAGTGGGAGCGAGTTGCTCGATCCCGATCGCGGCAAGTACCTGCCCTATCGCCTGAGCCTGCGACCCGCGTCATTTGGGCGGGTGGATTTTCGCCCGACCGCCCTGCGCCTGTTCATCGCCAAACACGCGACGCGCCTGGCCCGCCTGCCGGATCTGCGGCGCAAGTAAAGACGGCCCGGCGGGCCGTATCTACCGCGGCCGGGTGACGCGCTGCACTTCCAGAACGTTGGGCACGGATCCGAATTGCTCCAGCACCATCGCAAGCTGGCGCGCATCAGAGATGCCCATCTTCACCCAGACGATCGCTTCGCCCATCCGGTTGTCGCGATGGATCACCTTGATATCGATGATGTTGATGACCTTGCGGGTGAGCACACCCGTGATGTCGTGAATCAGGCCGGGCCGGTCGGCCCCGGTGATCAGCACCTGGACCTCATCCATGGTCGCGATCTCATCGCCGACCATGTAGGCGACATCGATCAACCGATTCCCGTCGGCGCTCATGATGTTCTTGCAGTCCCGGCGATGCACCCGAATGCCCTGCCCGCGAGTGAGATAGCCAATGACCTGATCGCCCGGCAGCGGCTTGCAACAGGTGGCCTCCTGGATCAGCAGCCCGTGCGCGCCCGGCACCGCCCAGCCGCGCTTGACAGTCTTGTCAATCCGCGAATCGGCCCGCCGCAAAAAGGACTGGATGATGCTCGTGCGCACCTCCTTGCCTTTGTGCAATCGCTTGTCTTCCTCAAGGATCCGCGACGCCAGGCTGGTTTGCGAGATCGCGCCCGAACCTACCTTCTCGAGAAACTCCGACTCCTGGGCGGGTTCCATCTTGAAGAGCTTGAGCAGCTCGGCCAGGTTCATCCACTCCGTCACCGAAAGCCGGCGGAATTCGCGCTCGATGATCTCCCTGGCGGCGGCGATGTTCTGGTCTTGGTCGAGTCTGCGGAAATATTGGCGGATCTTGTTGCGCGCGCTGGCGGTTTGGACATAATCGCCGCGCAGCCAGTCTCGGCTGGGCCCGCCGTCGGGGCGCGCCATCACCTCGACCTGATCGTTGTCCTCGAGCTTGTAGGTGACCGGCCGGAATGCGCCGCTCACCTTCGCGCCGCGGCAGCGATGGCCGAGATCAGTGTGGATGTGATACGCGAAATCGAGGACGGTCGCGCCGCGCGGCAGCTCGATCACCTTGCCCTTGGGCGTGAAGGCAAAGACCGTCTCCTTGAGCTGGTCGACATTCTGCTCCTTGAGGGCATCCACAAAACTGGGCGCGTCATTCTCGGCGGTGCTCAGGCTCTGGATCGAATCCTGCAGGGTCTTCAGATACTGCTGGTAGTTGCCGCTGAGCGCGGAGGACTCCTTGTAGAGCCAGTGCGCGGCCACACCATACTCTGCATGGTTGTGCATCGCGCGGGTTCGAATCTGGACTTCAAGCGTTTTACCATCGCCGGTCCGGACCGCCGTGTGCAGGCTGCGATAGCTGTTGTTCTTGGGCCGCGAGATGTAGTCGTCGAACTCGCGCGGAATCTGGGTCCACAACTGGTGGACGACGCCAAGCACCTGATAACACCGAAAGACCGCCATCTCCTCGCGCATGCGGGCGGATTCGACCGGCCGGGCTTCGGTTTCACGCTGGCGCTCATTGTTCAGCCCCTGCACGATGGCCTCCACCGGCACATCGTCGCAGTCGCCCGTCAGACACGGGTTCTCGGGTGGCGCGCCCGGGATCGGGCCGCGCGGCGAGCCATCCTCGATGATGACCCGGATCGCCCGGGTGTCCATGATCTGGTCGAAGCTGCGATCCTTGCTCTGCATCTTGCGCCAGATGCTGAAAATCTGCTTGGTGCGGCCGGTGATCGTCACCTCGCCCACCCCGACCCGGGTCAGGGTGTCGCGCAGCATCTGGATGTACTTGTTGAGCGAGGCCTTTCGCGCGTCGGCATCCTCGGCGAGCATATCCCGGATGGAATCGTAAGCGTGCGGCTCGGCGTAGCGAAAACCGAGATCCTCCAGCTCCTGCTTCCATTCCCACATGCCGAGCCGGTTTGCCAGCGGCACGTAGATCTCGAGCGTCTCGCGAGCGGTCTTCTTGCGCTTCTCGGGTGATTGGGCCTCGAGGGTACGCATGTTGTGCAGCCGGTCGGCGAGCTTGATCAAAATGACCCGCGGATCCTTGGCCACGCCCACCATCATCTTGCGCAGGCTCTCCGCTTCGCGATCAGTTCGATAGTCGGCGGTCTTGCTCAGCTTTGTCACGGCGTCGACCAGACCCGCAATCTCATCGCCAAACTGAATGCGCAGATCGTCCAGCCCGACAACGGTATCCTCGACCACATCGTGGAGGAGAGCGGCGCCGAGCGCTGGCGCATCCAGATTGATGGCCGCCAGAAATCCGGCCACGGCCAGCGGATGCACGATATACGGCTCGCCGCTCTTGCGCCGTTGGGTGACGTGGGCTTCTTCGGCCACCGCATAGGCGCGCTTCACCAACTCAAGTCCCGCCTCATCAATGCGAGGTGAAATGAGAGACAACAAACTGGCAAGCGATTCGACCGGTCGCTCTGCCCGCTCTTCTGGGGCCGAGGTCATAGGTCGCCGTATTGTAATGGCGAGGTGGGAGAGATCACAATCCCCGCGCGTAGCGCGGGGATTGTGATCTCGCCAGAATCTCCGGGCCATTGGGCGCAGCAACCCGCTACAATCGCCTGTCCATGCGTCTCAAGAAAGTCACTCTCTCGGGCTATAAGACCTTCGCCTCCCGGCAGGCGTTCGAGTTCGGGGCCGGCATCACAGCCGTGATCGGACCCAACGGCAGCGGCAAATCCAACGTCGCCGACGGCGTGCGCTGGGCGCTGGGCGAACAGTCGTACTCGCTGCTCCGCGGCAAGCGCACCGACGACATGATCTACTCCGGCAGCACCCGCCGCCCGCGCGCGAGCATGGCCGAAGTGCTGCTGACCTTCGACAACAGCGACGGCTTCTTCCCGATCGAGTTTTCGGAAATCGAGATCGGCCGGCGGGCCTTCCGCGATGGCGCGAACGAGTATCTGCTCAACGGCAACAAAGTCCGCCTGCGCGATATCGGGGATTTGCTAAGCCACACCGGACTGGCCGAGCGCACCTATACCGTGATCGGCCAGGGCATGGTCGACGACGCGCTGGCCCAGAAACCCGAGGAGCGCCGGGCGCTGTTCGAAGAGGCCGCCGGCATCGGCGCGTATCGCGATCGGCGCGAGGACGCCCATCGCAAGCTCGAGGAGACCCGCGGCAACCTGCAGCGCGCGCGCGACATCCTGGCCGAAATTACCCCCCGCCTGAGCCAGCTCGAACGCCAGGCCCATCGGGCCCGCCAATACCAAACGCTGGCCGCCGAGCTCGAAACGCTCACCCGGGCGTGGTTTGGTATTCAGGCTCGCGCCCAACGCGAGGCAATCGCCCGGCATGGCGAGGCCCGCGATTGGGCCCGCGCCCACGTGGCAGCCGCCCTGGCCGCCGTGCGTGCGCGCGACGAAGCAGGGGAGGCTCTCCGCGCAACCCTGGCCGACCTGCGCGGCCAGATCGCGACCCTGCAGCCCCAGCGCGACGAGGCCCGGCGGGCGGCCGAACAGTTCTCTCGCGAGCTGGCCGTCGCCCGCGAGCGCGATCGGGCCTTTGCCAGCCAGCTCAGCGACGTCGAGCGCGAGACGGGCAGTCGCGCCGCCGCGCTGGACGGCCACGGACTGCGGGTGGCGCAAGCCGCCGCCATGGCAATGGCATCCCAGTCCCGGCTCGACAGCATGCAACACGCGCTGGCGATCGCCCAGCGCGCGGCGACCGAACGCCAGACCGCGCGGAACGAGATGGAGGCGGCCCGGGCCGCGGCGCAAACGGAATTGCTGCGGCTCAACAGCGCCACCAGCGCCGCACAGAACAAGGTGACCGCCGCGCGCAGCCGTCAGGCTCAGCTCCACCGTCAAACGGGCGATGTTCAGGCACGCAACGAGGCCCTGAATGCCCAACGCGAGCGCGAGCTGCAGACCGTCGCCCGGATCGATCCCGCGCTTGAACAGGACGCGACCCGCATGGCGGCTTTGCAGGCCGCCCACGACGAGACCGTCCGGGCGCATGACGCTGCCCGCGCCGCGCTCAGCGCGGCCCAGACCGCCCACGCCACCGCCGAGGCTGAGGAGCGCATGACCCAGCGCTTCAGCGTGTTTGCCGAGATGCGCGCTCAGCAGGGCTCGGATGATCTGCTGGCAGCCGCCCAGGCTGCCAAACTGCCCGGTCTGGCCGGCGCCCTGGGCACCCTGATCCAGGTTCGCCCGGACGACAAACGGGCAGTCGAGGCCGCCCTTGGGGAGCAACTCAAGGCCGTCATCGTCGAGACGGAAGAGGGCGTGACGGGCATTCGACACTGGCTCGCCCATCGCAACACCCACGGCCGGCTACTCGTCTTGCCCCTGGGCAGCATTCGCTCCAGCGTCGATTCCGGCGAGCTGGGTGAGCGGGCCTTTGCCCTGGGCGCCTGGCCGCTGATGGACATGATCTCGGCCCCAAGCTGGCTGCGCCCGTTGCTGCAAGTCGTGGCCGGGCGGGCCTTTGTGGCCCGCGACCTCGACGCCGCCCGCGCGCTGGCGGCGCAACTGCCCGAGGGCTGCCAGTTTGTCACCCGAGACGGGGAGTGCGTATGCGCCAACGGCGTGCTGACCCTGCCCGCGGGAGAGCGCCGGCCGATCGTGCTGGGCGGGGACACCGAAACCGCGGAACCCGAGCCGAGCGCCGGTTGGATTTCACCCGAAGACGCCAAGGCGCGCGCGGCCCAGACCCGCGCCGCGCGCGATGCCGCCCAGCGCGCGCTCGAAGCGGCGCGCCGGAAGTCCGAGGAATCCGCCCGGGCCCAGGACGCCTTCACCCGCGAGACCGCCCATCGTCGCGCTCAACGGGACGACATTACCCGCCGCATCGCTCGAATCGAGGAGCAGCTCGTCCAGGCCATGGGCGACATCGCCCGGATCGAGCAGGAACAGGCGGATGTCCTGCCCCAGCTCGAGGCTGCCGCTTCTGACGCGCAGCAAGCCGAGGCCGCCCAGGGCGAGGCGGCCGCCCGTCTGGCCGATCTTGAGACTGAGTTGCGCGGGCAGCTGCAGCTCTCGCTCTTTTCGCAGGCCGCGGCCGAAGCCGCGCCGTCCGGGCCTCAGGCCGCAGCCCGCGAGACCGGCTGGGTCAACACGCTCAATGCCGCCTTTGCCGCGGTCGCATCGGCCAACGAGGCGGTTCGGAACGCCGAGGGCGCCCGGCGTGAGCGGTTGGCATCGCTGGCGGAGGGCGCCAATGCCCGCGACGCGGCAGCCCGGCGAACGATCGACCTCAGCGCGAAAATCGCGCCCGCGCGAAACGCCCTGGCCGCCCTGGGCGATGCAGAACGCGATGCGGCGGCCCGCATTTCGGCGCTGGATCAGGCCCTTGCGCCGCTCACCCGGCAGGCCAGAGCCACCGAAGCCGAGGCGATCGCCGAGGACACCCGCGCCCGCGAAACCGATCGCGCGCTGCGAGAAGCCGAGTCGAAGCTGAACGCGGCCGAGCTCGAACTGCTGCGCCACCAGGACGAGTTGGCGGCCTTGCGCCAGCGGGTTGTCGACGCGCTGGCGGGCGAAGACGGCGGCCCATCCGGCGCTGACACCGCGGATGCGCTTGAATCCCTCCCGTCGGTCGAGAGCCTGCCAGCCGGGACCGAGGAACGGATCACCCAATTGCGCGGGCAAATCCGGCGCCTGGGCGCGATCAACGCAGAAGCCCAGGTCGAATACGACGATCTTGCCAAACGCCATGAGTTTCTGACCACCCAGTGTGACGATCTCGATCGGGCATCGATATCACTGCAGCAGGTCATCGCCGAACTCAACGACGTGATGAAGGCGACCTTCCGGCAGACCTTCGATGCCATCGCCGGCGCATTTCAGCAGACCTTCAAGGTCCTGTTTGGGGGCGGGCAAGCCAAACTGACCCTGGTGAATGCCGACAACATTGACGAGTCGGGCGTGGAAATCCAGGCCCAGCCACCGGGCAAACGCCCGCAGACGCTCGCCTTGCTGTCCGGCGGCGAGCGCTCGCTTACGGCTACCGCCCTGCTGTTCGCGATCCTGCGAATCAAACCCACCCCGTTCTGCGTGCTCGACGAGGTGGACGCGGCGTTGCCCGAAGTCAACATTGTGCGCATCCGCTCGATGCTCGAATCGCTGAGCGATCAGACCCAGTTCATCGTCATCACCCACAACCGCGGCACGGTCGAGGCGGCCAGCACGATCTATGGCATCTCGATGGGCGCGGACGGGGCGAGCACCGTGCTCAGCCTGCAGCTCGAAGACGTGAAATAGACAAACGATGTTAATATCTCGTTAACGTGCGTTTCCACCTTTTGGACGCGCAAATGGGCGTTATGCCCGAGAGGAGATATCCCATCGTGAACACGAAGATTCGCACCCGTCTGCTCGGTATCAGTTTCGCTGCTGCAATAGCCCTGGCGGCCTGTGGCGGCGCCGCAGCACCGGCGGCCACAGCCGCGCCGGCCAAGCCCACCGAGGCCCCCAAACCCACCAAACTCACCGTGCTGTGCACCGTCACCGAGGACTGGTGCGTCGCCCAGACCAAGGCGTTCGAGGCCAAGACCGGGATCAAGACCACCTTTACCCGGCTGAGCAGCGGGGAAGCCGCCACCAAGCTCAAGGCGACCGCCAACAACCCCGAATACTCGGTGTGGTGGGGCGGGCCCGCCGACGGCTTCGTCCAGGCCAAAGGCGACGGCACGCTGGCCGCCTACAAGTCGCCCAATGCCGCCAAGATCCAGGACAAGGCCAAGGACCCGGATGGTTTCTGGACCGGGGTCTATGTTGGCGCGCTGGGCTTCTGCTCCAACAAGGTCGAGCTGGACAAGCTGGGCTTGAAGCCGCCGACCTCGTGGAATGATTTGCTTGATCCCAAGCTGAAGAGCAAGTTCTCGGTTGCGCATCCGGCCACCTCAGGCACGTCGTACACGATGGTGTGGACGCAAGTCGTCCTCCTCGGCAGCGAAGACAAGGCCTTTGAGTACCTGAAGGCGCTGCACCCGCAGGTCGCGCAATACACCAAGAGCGGCGCGGCGCCTGCCCAGGCCGTTGGCCGGGCCGAGGCCGTCGTCGGCGTGGTCTTCTCGCATGACTGCGTCGCGGCCGTCGACGCTGGCTTCAAGGACGTCGTTGTCAGCTTTGCCAAGGAAGGCACGGGCTACGAGATCGGGGCCATGGGCCTGGTCAAGGGCGGGCCCGAAGAAGCCGCCGCCAAGATGTGGATCGATTGGGCCCTGACCGCCGAAGCCCAGGAGATCGGGCCGACGGCCAAGGCTTACCAGCTTCCGACCAATCCGGACGCCAAGGTGTCCGATCGCTCGGTCAAGCTGTCCGAGGTCAACTTGATCAACTACGACTTCATCAAGGCTGGCACGGCCAAGAAGGGCATCACGACCAAGTTCGAGGAGGCGATCGCCGCGCAGCCGAAATAACGCGCAGAACGCAAACACAACACCCGGCATCCCGCGCGAAAGCGCGGGACCCATACCTCAGCCCAGCACGAATGTCCGGCGGCGGTCCTGCCCGGGCGCGCTATGGATCCCGGCTTTCGCCGGGACGACGGTGTTGTGAGTGACGCCACAGATCGACCCCGGCATTCGCCGGGATGACGGTGTCTTTCGCCCAATGGCATGAAGTAAAGGTGTGTATGCGCAAGACGCCGCACGAACGATCCTCCGTTCTTGTCATCCTGAGTGAGCCCCATGGGGTCTCGGGCGGGACGAGCGGTGGGGGCGAGCGAAGGACCCCTATGAAGTCACCCCGCGCATGGGTGGATCGGCATACGCGTGTTGTCACCGATATCATACGCTTCCGCGCAACATCACAGGGGTCCTTCGCGCGGCCTGTTACACGCGTTTATGCATCAGCTCGGTGGGCCGCACTCAGGATGACAAACGAGAGAAATTCGCGCCCGCGCCGGTGCGTTGGGCACTTCGATCACGCGTTTGTCGCCAACTTAACGCCATTTGGCCTTCGCCGGGATGACGGCGTTGTAAGTGACGCCGCAATGAGACGGTGACCCTATGCTGAAACGACGCGCCATCGATCCGACCCTTGCCGCCGGCCTGGTGCTGGCGGTCGTCTTTATTGCGGTCGCCATCGTCTACCCGCTGGTCAAAATCCTGGGCGTGGCGGCCAGCGGCGAGGCAATCCCCTACTTCGACCGCTTCCTTTTTCGCCCAACGTTCCAGACCATCATCGCTCGGACGATTGTGCTGGGCGTCACCGTTGGCGTGGCCGGCACCCTTATCGGTTTCATCTGGGCGTTTGTGCAAGTGCGCGTCGCCGCGCCGGCATGGCTGAAGCGCGCGCTGCACATCATCGCCCTCATCCCCAGCGTCAGCCCGCCCTTTGCGGTGGCGATCTCGATGATCGTGCTGTTCGGCCGGCGCGGGATGATCAGCTATGGCATTTTGGAATCACCGGAGACGTGTATGGCCTGAATGGCATGACGATCGTGATGGCGATGTCGTTCTTTCCGGTGGTGTATCTCACCCTGGTGGGTCTGATGCGCGGCCTCGATCCGGCGATGGAAGAAGCCAGCGCCAACCTGGGCGGAAGCAAGCTCCGCACCTTCATCCGGGTGACCCTGCCGATGCTCGCCCCCGGCATCGCGAGCTCGTTTCTGCTCCTCTTTGTCGAGGCCATCGCAGATCTGGGCAATCCGCTCACGATCGGCGGCGACTACGTGGTGCTTTCGGCCCGGCTATTCATCGCCATCAACGGCGAATACGACCTGATGGCCGGGGCAGTTCTCGCAGTGATCCTGATTGTGCCCTCGCTGGGCGTGTATCTGGTGCAGAAGTACTTCGCCGACCGGGCCTCGGTCATTTCCATCACCGGCAAGCCGACCGGATCAATAACGCTGGTGACGGACCCGCGGGTGCGCATCCCCCTGCTCGTCATCAACGGGATTCTGGCCGGATTCATCGCCCTGGTGTATCTCACCATGCTCGCTGGCGCGTTCACGCGCTTGCTCGGCATCGACAACAGTTTCACCCTCAACAACTTCAGCTACGTCTTGTCGGGCCTGGGCAGCGAGGCGATGCTGGACACCACCCGGCTCTCCGCAATCTCGACGGTCGTGGCCGGCTTTCTGGGCATGCTGATCGCGTTTCTGGTGGTCCGGATGAAGTTCACCGGCAAAGGGCTGCTGGACTTCGGCACGATGATGGGCATCGCGGTGCCTGGCACGATCTTCGGGATCGGCTATCTGCTTGCCTTCAATGACCCGGTCAAGGTCGGCGAATTCGTGCTGCTGCCCAAGCTGACCGGCGGGCGGGCGATCCTGGCCGGCGAAATCGCCATCATCATGGTCTTCATCATCCGCAGCACACCCGCCGGCCTGCGCGCGGGCGTGGCTGCGCTTCAGCAGATCGACCCGGCGATCGAAGAGGCCTCGGTCTCGCTCGGGGCCAATCGGGCGACAACCTTTGGACGGATCACCCTGCCCCTCATCCGGCCGGCCTTCCTGTCGGGCCTGATCTACGCCTTCGCCCGCAGCATGACGACCATCAGCGCCGTCATCTTTCTCACCACGCCCGAGACCAAGATCATGACCCAGCAGATCTACGCCGAGACGGACGGAGGCAAGTTTGGAAATGCCTTTGCCTATATCGTGCTGCTGATCGGAATCGTGTTGCTTGTGATCGGAATGCTGCAGGCCCTGATCGGCCTCGCCACCGGCGCCGAGCGGCGCGTCAAGACGGAGTAACCCATGGCCAGAGCAGGCACCCTGTCCCTCGACAATGTCACCAAGGAATTCAAGACCCCCGAAGGCCGGCTGGTTACGGCCGTCGACGCCGCAACCTTGAACATCGCGCCGGGCGAGTTTTTGACCCTGCTGGGCCCGTCGGGTTGCGGCAAGACAACGACCCTGCGCATGATCGCGGGTTTCGAATACCCCACCCGCGGGCGGATCGTGCTGGACGGGCGGGATATCGCGATGGTCCAGCCCGACAAGCGCGAGATGGCGATGGTCTTCCAGTCGTACGCCCTCTTCCCGCATCTGACCGTGTTTGAGAACGTCGCCTATGGGCTGCGCATCCGCAACGTCAAGGCCGAGACGCTGCGCGAGAAGGTGGCAACGACCCTGGCCATGGTCGGTCTGGAGGGCAAGGATCGCCGCCGGCCGTCAGAGCTGTCAGGCGGGCAGCAGCAGCGGGTGGCCCTGGCCCGGGCAATGGCCATCGAGCCGCGGGTGCTGCTCTTCGACGAGCCGCTGAGCAACCTGGATGCCAAGCTGCGGGTCAGCCTGCGGATAGAGATTCGGCGTTTGCAGAAACAGCTCGGGATCACCAGCGTGTACGTCACCCACGACCAGGCCGAGGCGATGGCGCTGTCGGACCGGATCGTGGTGATGAACGCCGGGCGAATCGAGCAGGCCGGCACGCCGGGCGAGATTTACGCCCGGCCGGCCTCCCGCTTTGTGGCCGACTTCATCGGGCGGGCGAACTTCATCCCCGCAGAGACCCTCGAGGTCGGGCCAACGGGCATCACCGCCCGGGTGGCGGGGACGATCGTGGCGGGCATCCCGGCCGATCCAGGCGTCAAGGCCGGCGCCAAAACGACGATCGTTGTGCGGCCGCAGGCGATGGCCGTGGGCGCGGGCGGCGAGGGGTATCCGGCCCGGGTGCGCAGCGCGACCTATCTCGGCAACATGGTCGAGTACGAGCTGACCTTCGGCGAGCATTTGCTGATCGTGGAGGATTACACCGTCGCGCCGGGCCAGGTGCTGGCCGAAGGCAGCGAGGCATGGTGGAGCTTCTCGCCGACCCGGGCGTATGCGCTGCCGGGATGATGGGGCGGCCAGGACCAAAAAACCTCGCGGGTCTTGAAGACCCGCGAGGTTTCACTGCAAGCGCCAGAAACTACCGCGCCGTATACCCCAGATCCAGCATGTGCCCGGCCCCGGTAATGATCGCCCCGGCGTCGGAGGCGAGATACAGCGCGAAGGCGGCAATCTCTTCGGGCTCGATCAGGCGCTTGATGGCGACCGGGGCCAGCATGACCTTGTCGACCACTTCCTCGGCCGAGATGTTCAAGGTGCGGGCCTGGTCGGCAATCTGCTTCTCGACAATCCCCGTGCGGGCATAGGCCGGGCAGAGCGCATTCACCGTGATGCCATATTCGCCGACTTCGAACGCCACGGCCCGGGTCAACCCAAGGATGCCGTGCTTGGCGGCCGTATACGGACCCTTGAACGGGCTGCCAACCACGCCGTGCACGCTCGACAAGTTGATGATCCGGCCCCAGCGATTTGCCTTCATCGCCGGGAGCAAATACTTGATCAATTGAAACGGGGCGGTGAGCATGACCTGGATCATCTTGTTCCACATCTCCTCGGGGAACTCGTCGATCGGGTTGATGCTCTGGAAGCCGGCATTGTTGATCAGGATATCGATCCGCCCGCCCGCCGCCGCCAGCGCGTCAGCCGCCAGCGTTCGGACGGCCGCCTGATCGGACAGGTCGGCCTGCAGGAACACGCCGCCGAGGCGGTCGGCGACTTCGCGCGCGCCGGGCACGACATCGTGCAGGATGACGCGGGCGCCCTCGCGGGCGAACGCTTCAGCCATGGCGCGGCCCAGGCCGCCGCCGCCGCCGGTGATCAGGACTGTTCGGTTTTTCAGGGTCATGTAAGGGGCTGGGCGGGGCCATAGGCCTCATCCAGCAATTCAACGATCCAGCGCACATGCATCGGCGAGCCGCGCTTGCCCAGCTCCGCGGCGAGCTGCAACGCGCAGCCCGGATTGGCGGTCGCGACCACGTCCGCGCCAGTGGCTGTGGCGTTGTCGACCTTGCGCGCGCCCAACACCGCCGCCATCTCAGGCTGGGTGACGTTGTAGATCCCGGCGCTGCCGCAGCACAACGCACTTTCAGCCATCTCCAGCAGCTGCAGTTGCGGGATCGCCGCCAGCAGCTTGCGCGGCTGGGCGGTGATGCGCTGGGCGTGGGCGAGGTGACAGGGCTCCTGATAAGTCACCCGCAGCGGGAGCGGGCGCAGATCGGCGGTGTTGAGCGGGATTGACACGAGGAACTCGTGCACGTCCTTGATCTTGGCCGCGAAGGCCTTCGCCCGCGCCTCCCAGACCGGATCGCCGGCCAGCAGATGGCCATACTCCTTGAGCGTGCTCCCGCAGCCGGCCGCATTGACGATGATGGCGTCGACCAGATCCAACCCGGCGGCCTCAAACGCGGCAATGTTGCGCCGGGCGAGCTCGCGCCCGCCCTCGAGGTCGCCACCGTGGGTGTGCAGCGCGCCGCAACACCCCTGTTCGGGTGGAATGACCACCTGGCACGCGTTCCGGCGGAGCACCCGAATCGTCGCCTCGTGGATGTTGGCAAAGGCGGTGCTCATGATGCAGCCGCTCAGCAAGGCCACCCGGTATCGCCGCTCGCCGATCGCCTCGTAGACCTGGCCGTGCGGGGTGACAAAACGCGGGCTCATCCGGGGCAGCATGCGCTCAGCGTCGGCCATGCCAAACAACCTGATGATCCCAAGTTTGCGCGCCAGGGCCTGCAGGCCGGTGAGCTGGTAAAGCCGCATCAGGGCCGAAAAGGCTCGAAACAGGCCCATTTTCTTGAAGAGCTGGTTGAAGACGATTCCGCGAATGAGCCGCTCGCCGGCGCCCATCGCATGCGCCGGTCCCGCCTCCTTGATCTCGCCAGCGCGCAGGCGCTGCACCTGGGCGCGGCTGGCCTCGAGGATTGAGCCATATTGCACGCCGCTCGGGCAGACGGCTTCGCAAGCGCGGCAGTTCAGGCACTCCCCAATCTGCCCGACAAAGACATCGTTGTCAATCGAGGCGGCGCCTTCGGCCACGGCGCGCATGAGATAGATCCGGCCGCGCGGCGAGGACATTTCGAGCGACGTTGCGCGATACGTTGGACAGGTGGGCAGGCACAACCCGCAATGCACACAGCTGTTGATGACGCCCGCATCGGGAACGTCGGCGCCGGTAAAGCCGATCAACGAGGTTTGGCTCATGATGTTGGACGTTTCAGGGAGTGGCGTCAACGTGAAAACGCCCGGGGTTGAGCAAGCCTTTGGGATCGAACTCGGCCTTGATCCGGCGCATCAAGGCCAGGCCCTCGGGTGGCCGGCCTGGGGTGACTGACTCGGACATGCCGCCGGAAATGCCGGCCGGATCGAGGAGGGCGAGGTTGGCGGCCGGGAGCGCATCGCGCAACGCGCGGAGCCACGCGGCCGGCTCTCGGCCGTCCACCCGGGCATAGACCACCCCGTTCAGCGCGCGGGCGGTGTAGCGCAGGCGCAGCCCAAAGCGGGCCGCAAGCGCGCCAGCCGCGCCGATCGCGGCGGCGAGCTGCGACGGCAAACACGCCACCCGAAGCAACAGGTCGCCGTCCCCGGCCCGCGGAAAGTCGCCAATGCGCGCCCACACGGCCTGCGATTCGAAAGGTTCGAGCGCGCGGGACTCGAGGGCGCCTGCGGCGATCGCCATCCGGCCAATATCCGCGCGATGGCGTTCAACCGCAGCCGGCAGGCCTTCGACCAACACCGCCAGACGGAGATCGCCCTCGGGCATCCAGTCGCAGTTGCTGAGTTCACAGGCCGTTGGCACAAGCTGGCTGGCGTGCAGCGCATCAATGCAGGCAAAGGCCGCGTCGAGGCTCGGGAAAGCGCAGGCCAGGGTGGCGGACGCGCGCGCCATCGGCAGCAGTTTGAAGTTGGCGCTGGCGATGATGGCCAGGGTGCCGGCGCTGCCGATGTAGAGCTTCATCAAGTCGAAACCGCTGACATTCTTGACCACGATCCCGCCGGCCTTGCTGCTCCGCCCGGTCGCCTCGACCACCCGCACGCCCACGAGCAGGTCGCGGTTCGTGCCGTAGCCGGCTCGGCGCGGCCCGTCGGAATCGAGCGCCAGGGTGCCGCCCAGCGTCGCGCGGTCCGGCAGGGGAACATCCACGGGCAACATCTGGCGATGCTGGGCGAGCGTGTCCCGCAACGCCGCCATTGTGATTCCGGCTTCGACGGAGATTGCCAGATCGTCGGGGTTGTAGTCGAGGACCCGGTCCAGCCGCGTGGTGCGCAGCACGATCCATGAGCCAGCCGGAGTCAACGGCCGGCCATAAGTCTGGCGTGTGCCGCCGCCCCACGGCACAACAGCCGCGCCGGCCTCGTGGGCAATGGCCATCGCGGCGGCCAGCTCTTCGACAGAGGCTGGCGCGACAACGGCATCGGGCGTGCGCAGCCCGAGCCCATACGCGGCGGTGTCGGCCGGATCGGCTTGAACGCGGTCAGCCCCGAGGGCGGAGGAAAGTGCTTTGGCGATCACGTCCATTCGTCATCCCGCGCGAAACTCCGGCCTAGGCCGGAGTGACAGCGGGACCCAGAGGTCATCCCGGCGAAGACCACCCTGGGCTGCGCCTTCGCCAACCCGCGGTATGGGTCCCGGCTTTCGCCGGGATGACGGCGCTTTCGCGCGGGATGACGGTTATACCCACTCATACGTCCAGCCAATTGGCTTGCCATCGCGGTAGGGCATCACCCCATGGAACTGCCGCGGCGTGTCGCTGAAGACCAGCGGCAGAAAGTGCGGATCGCCCTCCCACAGGTTCAGCGCCCCCGGCGTCAGCAAGGTCTGGACGGGCACCCAGGCAAGCTCGCCCTCCGGATTGGCCGAGTGCGGCTCGCCGCTGAACTCACGAATGATGTAGATGAAGCCAAGCCAATCCTCGCCTTGCTTGCCAAAGCCCGGCCAGTTGATCGTCCCGCGCAGCCACAGGCGGGTGGCCTCGATCCCCGCCTCTTCGCGCAGCTCACGCTTCATCGCCGTGACGATGTCCTCGCCACGCTCGATCTTGCCACCCAGTCCGTTGAACTTGCCGTAGTGGGTGTCCTCCGGCCGGGTATTGCGATGGATCAGCAACACGCTGCGCCCATCGGGGGACAGCACGTAACCAAGGGTGGCGAGGATCGGCGTATACGGCAATCTATTCTTCCTTCTGAGCCGCCAATTCGGCCTTGTGCTTGGCGATGATCGGCTCGGCCAGCGCCGGCGGGACGCGGGCATACCGCTCGAATTTAAGCTCGAACACGCCCCGGCCCTGAGTCAGGCTGCGCAGGTCATTCCCGAACCGCTGCATTTCGGCCAGCGGCGCGTGGGCGGTGATGATGGTCTTGTTCCCGCGCTGGTCCATACCCATGACCTGGGCGCGCTTGGTCTTGAGCGCGCTCATCACATCGCCGGCGTATGCGTCAGGCACGAAGATGATGAACTCGTAGATTGGCTCGAGCAGGGACGGGCTGGCCTGCTCGAACGCCTCGCGGAAGACCGACCGCGCGGCGATTTCAAAGGCGATCGGTTTCGAGTCAACGGCATGCTCTTTCCCGTCGAGGACCTGGGCTCTGACACCGCTCACGCGGTAGCCGGCGATGACACCGGTGTCAAGCACCTGGCGCACGCCCTTTTCAATGCTGGATTCGTAGCTGTGGCTGATCGAGCCGCCCACAACTTTCCACTGGAATTCGAAATTCTCGCCGGGCGTGGCGGGCTCGACCGCCATTTCGATCTCAGCGAACTGCCCGGCCCCGCCAGTCTGCTTCTTGTGGCGATGGCGCGCCTCGCCCCGGCGCGAGATGGTTTCGCGATACGGGACCTTGGGGATCGATGTGTCGACTTCCACTCCGAACTTGCTCTTGAGCCGGGAAACCGCCACATCGATGTGGGCGGGGCCCATGCCCATCAGCACCATCTCATGCGTCTCGGGGTCGTGGATGAGCCGCAGGGATGGGTCTTCCTCGACCAGGCGGGCAATCGACGGGCTGATCTTGGCCGTGTCATTCTTGCTCCTGGGATGCAGGGCCGCGCCATACAGCGGGTTCGGGAATGCGATCGCGTCGAGCGTCACGCAGTGGTTCTTGTCGCACAGCGTGTCGCCGGTCACCGTGTTGGTGAGTTTGGTCGCGGCCCCGATATCGCCGACATGCAGAACCGGCACAACGATCTGCTCCTTGCCGCGAACAACGAGCAATGTCGAGATACGCTCCTCGGCGTTGTTTCGGGTCACAACCACGCGCAGGTCGCCGCCCCGGACCGGGCCTTCGATCACCCGAAAATACGAAATCTTGCTGACAAACTGGTCAGCAGCGGTCTTGAACACATACAGACCCACGCCGTGCTGGCCGTCATCGGGATCAGCGCCCATCTCAAACGGCATCGGCCCGTAGTTCACCAGCGAATACAGCATCGCGTGCGCGCCGATGCTCAGGGCCGGCGAGGCGCAGAAGACCGGCACAAACAGGCGGTTGCGGATCGAATTGCGCAACCCGCGCAGCAACTCGTCCATCGTCAGTTCTTCGCCAGCGAAGAATTTCTCCATCAGGCCGTCCTCGCCTTCGGCGGCGGCCTCCACCAGCTTCTCGCGCGCCCGCTCGACTTCCTCGACCATCTCGGGCGGAAGCGGCGTTTCCTCGCCCTTGGGGCCCTTCAGGTATTTTCGGCTGATGAGGTCCACCACGCCGCTGAACTTGCTCTGCGCCCCCACCGGAATGATGAGCGGGACGATGTCCTGGTGAAAGGCCTCGCGCAGATCGGCCAGGACCTTGTCATAGTTGGCATTCTCGCGGTCCATCCGGCTGATCAGCACCGCCCGCGGAATCTTCGCGTCATCGACCGCCTGCATGGCAATCTCCGTGCCAACTTCGACGCCCGACACCGCATCGACAAAGATCAGGCCGAGATCGGCGGCCCGAGCCGCGCTTTTCATCTCCGCCTGGAAATCAGCATAACCCGGCGTATCGATCAAGTTGATCTTGTAGTCCTTCCACTCGAGCGACAGCACACTCAAGCTGAGCGACTGATGGCGCCGCTTCGACTCCTCATCAAAATCGCTGGCGGTCGTGCCATCCTCCACCTTGCCCATGCGCGAGATCGCGCCACTGGCGAACAGAAGGGCTTCGGCGAAAGTGGTTTTGCCGCTCGAACTGTGTCCGAGCAGGGCAACATTCCGCAGCTTCTCGGTTGCGTATTCTTTCATCGTAAATCAGGCCTCCGGATCAGGATTGGGACAATGGCCTAATTCTAACTTGCCGGAATCGATGGCCCGCCCCGGCGTATGCCGGGACGGGCCATCGATTCCGGCCTATAGAATGCCATCATGTTGACACGCGATCTGATCTCCTACCTGGATGCATTCCTCGAGCCAGCGCGCTTTACGGATGGCAGTAACAACGGCCTGCAAGTGCAGGGGAGCCCCGAGGTCACGCGGGTGGCCTTTGCCGTTGACGCCTGCCTCGCTTCGTTTGAGGCGGCCGTGTCGCGGGGGGCGCAATTGCTAATCGTCCACCACGGCTTGTTCTGGTCGCGGCACATTCAGATCACCGGCCCGCACTATGCCCGGGTGCGAACGCTGATCGCCAACAACCTGGGCCTGTATGCCTCCCATCTGCCTCTGGACGCCCACGCCGAGGTCGGCAACAACATCGAGCTTGCCCGGCTGGCCGGGTTGACCAACATCGAGCCGTGGGGACTGCACGATGGCGTGGTGATCGGCTTCATCGGCGATCTGCCCACCCCCACGCCGCTGGCCAACCTGTACGCCCGCCTGCGCGATCAGATCGGCGAGGGCAACCTCGTCCAGGCCGGCGAAACGGACGGCGAACCCGTTGCCCGGCGGGTCGCGGTGTGCAGCGGATTTGGGGTCACCTTCGCCGATGAGGCCCTGGCCTCAGGCGCCGACACGCTGATCACTGGCGAGACCAGCCACAACTGGTATCACCCGGTCCGCGAGCGCGGTCTCAACGTCATCTACGGCGGCCACTACAACACCGAAACCGTTGGACTGAAAGCCCTGATGCGCCACATCGCGGCCAAGTTCGGGCTTGAAACGGTCTTCATCGACCTCCCCACCGAGCTCTAGAAGTGCTCCGATGTTATTTGCGAGATCACTATCCCCGCGCTTCGCACGGGGATAGTGATCTCGGCAAGTGTTGTGCGAGCAAGGCCACCGGACCGCCTCAGCCGATCTTCAGCCGGGGGTGGTCTAATCCGCCACCGTGAGTCTCAAACGCCCGATCCTACTGACCCTGCTCGCCATCGGCTGGGGGCTCGCCATGTTTTTTGGCGGCTGGGTGCTACGCGGTGGGATGTCGAGCCCCGGTGGCGCGCTGCCCCAGCCCGCGCCACAAGCGCAGGCCGGGCCTGGCTTGCCTTTGCTCGATGAGGCCTGGTCCAAGGTGCGCGAGAGTTACGTCGGCGAGGTGCCATCCGACACGCTGCGCAATTACGGCGCGGTGCGGGGCGCGATTCAGACCCTGAACGACCGCTTTTCGATCTTCATCGAGCCCCAGATTCGGGCGGTCGAGCGCGACCAGCAACGCGGGAGTTTTGAAGGGCGTCGGGGCGACGCTGTTCATCAACGATGAGGGCCAGATCGTTCTCACCCCCATCCGAGACGCGCCGGCCGAGAAAGCCGGGTTGAAGGCCAACGACATCCTGCTCGCCATCGACGGGGTGCCGCTGGCGCCAAAGCCGGAGCTCAACGAGGTGCTGTTGCGCATCCGCGGCGATGTCGGAACCATTGTCAATCTGACCGTTGGACGGGGCGCCGACCGCTACGAGTTGCGCATTGTCCGGGCGGTGATCGAAACCCCCTCGACCACCTGGCGAATTGTCACCAGCACCGCCGGCGCGAAGGCCGGCGTGATCGCAATTCAGTCCTTCACCGCCCGCACCCCCGAAGAGGTCAAGCGCGCCATTCTCGAACTGCGCCGCGACGGCGTCACGGGGATGGTCCTCGACCTGCGCGACAACGGGGGCGGATTGCTCAACGCCTCGATCGAGGTTGCCAGCCAGTTCATCGCCGACGGTGTCGTCCTGCTCGAGCGGCGCCGCGAGCAGACCGACGTAAGTTTCCGGGCCAGTGGCGGTGGATTTGCGACCAGCATGCCGCTGGTCGTGCTGGTCAACGCCAACTCAGCCAGCGCCTCGGAGATCGTCGCCGGCGCGCTGCAGGACAATGGCCGGGCCAAGCTGGTCGGGTCGAAGACCTATGGCAAAGGCTCGGCCCAGTACATCTACGATTTGAGCGATGGCTCGTCGGTGCATGTCACCTTCGCCAAGTGGTATACGCCAAGGGGCCGCTCCATCGACGGGGTCGGCCTCATCCCCGACATCGACGCGGCCCGCCCGGAAGACGAAGCCCGGCGCGGCCAGGACAGCCAGTTGGCGGCCGCCCTGGCAATTCTGTTCCCCTGAACCCAAACCCATGAACCAACCTGCACCCTCCCGCTCCACTCAAATTCTGCGCGGCACGGCCCTGGCCCTTGTCGGTGTGTTCGCCGGGATGATCATCTTCGCGATGGGCATCGCCGCTGGCATCACCCTCACCCGCGGTGACTTCAGCTTCCGCGGCGCGTCGGCCTTCCCGCCGCCGGGCACCGCCACCGGCAGCATTAGCGCCACGCCCGCGGCTCGCGCGGCCGAAGTCGATCAGAAGCTCATCAACGAGACGCTCGCCCAGCTCAGAAACAATTGGTACGGCGAACTGCCCAGCAGCGACGCCCTCACCAACGGCGCGATCCGGGGCATGGTCGCGGCCCTGGGCGATGACTTCACGGCTTATGTCGAACCCAAGTACGCCAGGATGCTCGAGGACGACGCCAGCGGCAGCTTCGAAGGCATCGGCGCCACGCTGCGCTCGGTCAATGGGGCGGGGATTCAGATCGTGCGGGTTTTTGAAGGTTTCCCAGCCGCAAAGGCGGGCGTGCAAAGCGGCGACGCGATCGAATCCGTGAACGGCGTCAAGGTCGCCACGCTGAGCGCGACCGAGGTGGCCGCCCTCATTCGCGGGCCGGGCGGCACACCTGTGGTGTTGCGGCTGCGCCGGGCCGACACTCCGAAACCGTTCGAGATCACCGTTGTGCGGGGCAAGATCGTCATCCCGCTGGTCACTTCGAAGATGATCGGGACGGGGGCCGACAAAATCGGCTATGTCAGCCTGTACGATTTCAGCGCCAATGCCCGCCAACAGCTCGAACCCAGAATCCGCGAGTTGCTCGACCAGAAGCCGAAGGGGCTGATCCTCGACCTGCGCGACAACCCGGGCGGGCTGCTGTCGCAGGCGGTCGAGGTGGGCGATCTGTTCCTGCCCGAGGGCGATTTCATCATCGAGCGCGATCAGGCCGGGAACGTCAAACGGCTGCGCACAACGAACAGCGGTATTGCCCAGACCATCCCGCTCGCGGTCCTGGTCAACGGCGGCTCGGCCAGCGCGTCGGAGATCGTCGCCGGCGCGATCCAGGACTATGGCCGGGGCCAGGTCATCGGCGAGACCACCTTTGGCAAAGGCAGCGTCCAACTGCCAAAGACCCTCTCCAACGGGGCCCAGCTTCGGATTACGATCGAGCGCTGGTTCACCCCCAAGGATCGGGCCATCCATGGCACCGGAATCGCGCCAGACATCACCGTCGCGCGCAGCAGCGAGGATTCGAAGGCCAACCGCGACCCGCAGCTTGATGCGGCCGTAAACTTCCTGCAGACGGGCGTCAAACCGGCGCCATAAACATCGCATGACCCTGCCCGCCTCCCGTCGCGCCATCCGCCTCGCGACCCCGGCCGCCGCCCTGGGGTGCGGGCTGATCGCGTCCGGTGGCGCGGGACTGCCGCCGGCCCTCAGCATCGCCCTCGCCCTGGCGACGATCGTGGCCTGGCAGTTCTGGCGCGAGGCATTGGCCGAAAACAACTGGGACCTGGCCCTGGCTGGCTGGCGCGCCTGGCGCTCGGGCGAGCCGCTGCCGGCCCTGCCCTACACAGAGCCGGGCTCGGACGCGCATCGACTGTCGATCGCGGGGGGCCAATTCCGCGACTTCGCGCGCCGCAGGTTGATTCCGGCATATGGGCCGATCATCGGCGGAGCCATCGCTGCGCTCGTGGCCGCAGCGCTGTTGGGCTGGGCGCTTGGGCCCTGGGCGCTGGCGCTCTCACTGGCCGCCCTGCTCTCGCCGCAAGTGGCCGTGCTTGGGCGCGGACTTGCGTTTGGGCCTGGCCTGGCGGCAGCCGATGCCGGGCTGGTTGAGCTGGGGCTGCCGTTTGCCCTGGGCGCCGGCCTGCTCGCGGCCCCAACCGGCGCTCAGCTTGCATTGGCGGGCGCAGTAGCCATGGCCTGGGCGGGTCTGCGCGCGGGACGCAATCCGCGGGTCTGGCAGGCCGGCAACGCCGCGGCGCTGGCGGTCCTGGCCGCCGGCCGGCACTCGGTTGGGGCCTTCTTGTTTGCGTTGTGCTGGCTCCCCCAGCTCCTGGGCGGGCTGGGCGGCGTATCGCGCCACGCCGGGCGCTGGCTCATGGCTGGCCTGCTGGTTGCTTCGATTGCGGTGCAATAGCCCAGCGGAACCACAAACAACCCCTTTTTCCGATGTGATATTCCCCGGCGGAGCCGGGGAATATCACATCGGAAAAAGACTCTGTTGGGAATTCCTCGTCACAGCCCAAAAAGCCCAGCCAGGAATGGCACGAGCACGGCGGTCAGCGCGCCGTTCAGGCCCATCGCCAGGCCGGCAAACGCCCCGGTCTCCTCGCTCACCTGAAACGCGCGGGCGGTGCCGATGCCATGCGCGGCCACACCCAACGCAAACCCGCGCGCGGCTTCGTCCCGCACCCGCAGCGCGTCCAGCACGGCGGTGCCCGCCACCGCGCCCAGAATGCCCGTAAGAATCACCAGCACGGCCGTAAGAGAGGGCAAACCTCCCAACCCTTCCGACACGCCCATGGCAATCGGCGTCGTTGCGCTCTTGGGCAGGATCGAAAGGATGGTCTGGCGCGATGCGCCCAACGCCCAACAAATGGCGCCGGCGGACACGATCGCTGTGATCGATCCAGCCAGCAGCGAGACACTGACCGGCACGGCCAGCCGGCGAAGCTTGCCAAGCTGGGCATACAGCGGCACGGCCAATGCGACCGTGGCCGGGCCCAGCAGAAAGTGGGCGAATTGCGCGCCATCAAAATAGGTCTCGTAGCTCGTGCCGGTCAGCAACAGGATCGCGACGATGACCGCCACCGCGATCAGAACCGGATTCAGAATGGCCCGGGCGTGGGCACGCTGATGCAGCCAGTGCGCGGCGGCATATACCGCGACAGTGACCGTTAGCCAGAGGAGGGGGGTCTGGGCCAGATAGACCCACAGCCGGGTAAGGGATCCCATAGCGCTACCTACCTGTCAAGGCCTTCATCGACAGCGCCGTCACCGCCAGGGTCAGGATAAGGCTGATCACCAGCGCGAGGGTCAGCGACATCCTCAGCCTGAAGCAACTGGAAATGGGCGATGATGCCGACCCCGGCCGGAACGAAGAGCAGCGCCAGATGTTGCAGCAGCTCATGCGACAAACGTTTGAGAGGCTCCGGTGCCTGGCCCCGAATGATGAGGGTCAGAAGCAGGAGCAGCATCCCGATCACGGGACCGGGGATGGGTAAATTGAGCGCCCGGGCGACGACCTCACCCACCAGTTGATAGCCCAGGAGAAGCGCGAGTGACGCAAGCATACGCAAAGTATCCGCCATTCGTCGTGCGTCGTGCGTCGTGCGTCATTTTTCATCAGGCGCGGCTTGTGACAGAGGAAGGGTAACTACTCAGGTCAAGGCTGCGGGCCCCGTCGCCGATGGCGCAAGCGGTGACTCTGTCGTGGCTGATAGCGTTGGAGTCATCGCGCGAACCCTACATGATTGTCATCCTGAGTGCGCCCAGCAGGTTTTCGCGGGGACAAGCGTTGCGGGCGCACGAAGGGGCGCGCTCAGGATGACACGGGTGGGGGTGAGCGTTGCCTGTGGCCTGAGCAGTTACGAAAAAGGGAAGAAGGGAAGGAAGAAACAGGGTATGGCCAGGAAAGCGTATTGGATAATCGCATCCCCACGATGCTTTCTACCTCGCTCCTCGCCTTCGCCGATGCCGCCATTGACACCTTCTGCGCCCCGCAGACGCGCGACACCGCCCCGCGCGATCTGGCCATCCTCGGCAGCGCAAGGATGCGCCACGTCGCGCATCGTCAGATCCTCGAAATCCCTGCGGACCCAACTCGGGAGCCCATCCTGTTGGCCGTGTACGAGTGGGGAGAGAAAGAGCTCCCCGCTGTCGCCCTCGTCCACGGGTGGGAGCTTCAGGCCGGCTGGATGGGCCATTTCGTCAATCCGCTCCTTCGGGCCGGCTACCGAGTCATCGCCATCGATCTGCCCGCCCACGGCGCTTCGGGTGGCTCGATGCTCAATGTTCCGGACGGCGCGGCCGCGATCGCAGATGTCTGCTCAACCGGCGGCGATGTCACCACCGTTATCGGGCATTCCTTCGGGGGCCTCACAGCGCTGTGGCTGGCGGCGCATCTCCCGCCCGGCTCAGCCCTGACCCACGTGGTCACACTCGGCGCCGGATCAGGCGTGAGCTTTCTTCTGCGCAACCTGGTCGCCGCCCAAGGCTGGGATGCCGCCCACGAGCGCGCCTTTCGCGAGCGCTTCGCCGAACGGTTTGGCGGGCCGGTCGAACTCTACTCGGTGGCGCGCTTCGGACGCCACATTCGGGTTCCGGTGCTGGTCGTCCGACAAACGCGACAACATGGTCGGATTTGAGGAATCCGACGCCATCCTCGCGCACGTTCCCACCGCGCGTCGTCTGGCGACCAGCGGGCTGGGGCATCGCGCGGTGACCCGTGACGCCGAGGTCATCGCGGCCGCCGTCCGCTTCATTCAGGCGCCCGAGACGGCATAATGCGGCCATTGCCATGAACACCAAACCCTCATCGACGCCCAAATGGTTGTGGATTGCAGGTCTGGCAATCGCCGTCGTCCTGATCGCATGCGGTCTTGGCACGATGGCGTTGCTGTCGGCCGCTCGCGATGCGGCAACGGCTGCCAGCGCGAATCTCGCCGCGCCGACAGATCAGCCCGCCCACCCCCGCCCGGCTGGAGGCAAGTGCCACAGCGCGCCCGACCGGCCCGATCCCAAGTCCGACCGCGCCGCGCTTCGAGCAGACGCCCACGCCGTCTCCAGCCGGCCCGGCCCGCACCGCGACGCCCGTTCGAACGCCCACCCCGGCGGCGCGCGCAACCGCAACCCGGGCGGCGAATCAATATCTCGTCCGGAACGTCAAGGTGTACGACCTGGACGGCCGACTCGCCTATCAGGGTGATGTCGATCTCGGGCCGACCCTCGAGCGGATCGCGGCCGGCATCCGCGACCCGCACCCCAACGACGGGACGGTCTTTCAGAATCGCGAGCGCCGCCTGCCGTCGAAGAGCGACGGGCAGTATTACCGCGAATACGTTGTGCGCACCCCCGGCTTGCGCGAGGTCGGCCCGCAGCGCCTGATCACGGGCAAGGACGGCGAGGCCTACTACACGCCCGACCACTACGACACCTTCATTCGCATCAAATGAGCCCCGCCCGCGCCCCCACCCTTCGCGCCGAAGCCGACAAGCTGCTCAAGCTGTGCGCTGACCCGCGCACGCCGATGCAGGTTGCGGCCCGGCCCGATTTGTTCAGCAGCCCCGAATTGGCCGCCGCCTTCGCGCGGGCGGGCTGGTTCGCCCCGCGGGTCGATCGCGCCCCAGTCTTCAATAAGGCGACGCTGCTGCACGCCATCTACCAGAGCTGCGAGTTCCCGGCCTGGTTTGGCTTCAATTGGGACGCCCTGCGCGATAGCCTGAGCGACATGTCCTGGCGTCCGGCGAATGGATATGCGCTGCTCTACCGCAACCCCGGCCTGCTCCAAACCCGCTCGCCCGACGACTACGCCACCTTCATCGACGTCGCTCAGGAGGCCTGCGAGATTTGGGCCGAGGCGAGCGGCGTGCCATTCCGGCTCATCCTGATGGCCTCTTGATCCACAAACGACATCCCCCCCGGCTCCGCCGGGGGGGATGTCGTTTCTGAGCAGGTGAACTGGCTCAATGAACGGCCGTCGCAAACGGCACAAAGAAGAACGCAACGGCGATGATGATATAGAGGCCGACCAGCATCACGCCTTCCAGCCAGTTGGTCTCGCCATCGACCGACACGTGCGCGGCGATAAAACAGGAGGCCATCAGCGCGATGAGCTCAAAGCTGGTGAACTCGAGGTCGAGCGTCCGCCCGAAAAGCAGGCTGATGAAGACGAGCAATGGCGCGACGAAGAGCGCGATCTGCAGCGACGAACCGACCGCGATACCCATGCTCAGATCCATCTTGTTCTTGGCCGCGACCTCGATGGCGACCACGTGCTCGGCGACATTGCCGATGATGGGCACCAGGATCACGCCGACAAAGAGCTCGCTGATCCCGATTTGGGTGACCATCGGCCCAACCGCGCTGACCAGGACTTCGCTCATTCCAGCGATGAAGAGGGTGGACACGACCAGGATGATGATGGCAGCCCGCATCGACATGTGCGGCACATGCGCAGCTTCCCGGGTGACTGACTCGGCGTGCTTGGCTGTAAAACCAAAGATCAGGCTCAGCACGTAGAGCACGATGATGACGCCGGCCGTGATGACGCTGATGTTATCGATGTTGGCCCGCGCGGGTTCAATCGCAATCGAGAACAAAGAGGGGACAACCAGGACCATCGCCGCCAGGATCAGGAGCGTGGCATTCAGACCGGCATCCTTGCGGCTGAACTGCTGGGTGCCGTGTTTGAGGCCGCCGACGATCAGGCTGGCCCCGGCTACCAGTAACAGGTTGCCAATGATGGAGCCGGTGATTGAGGCGCGAACCAGGTCATATAGCCCCTCGCGCAGGGCCAGGATGGTGATGATCAGCTCGGCCGCATTGCCCAGGGTGGCGTTGAGAAGCGCGCCGATGCGCGGGCCGGTGCGACCGGCCAGCTCCTCGGTCGCGTCCCCGAGCAGGCCGGAGAGCGGGACGACGGCCAATGCCGCCGCAAGGAAGATGATGACGGGGTTCCAGTGGCCAATCTCGGCGAAAATGGCGATCGGGACAAAAAGCAAGAGCACATTGAGGGGTTTTGCAAAGATCTTGCGCATAAGTTGGCGATTATACGGAAGTTCGGGATTTCGGCCAATCAGGTGGAAAGACCAAAGGCCCCGAAAGGATATAGGATAATGCCCGCGCAAAGGAGAACCCATGCCAAATATCGGACCCGTTGAGATCATCATCGTTCTACTCATCGTCGTGCTTCTGTTCGGCGTCGGCCGGATTGGAAAAATCGGCGGCGAGCTCGGCAAGAGCATCCGCGAATTCCGCAAGGGAATTCAGGGGGACGAGGACAAGAACGCCAAACTCGAAGAAACCAAAAAGGAAGAAGCCAGGTAATGCCATCCTCCACCCGGAGTGGGCTTAGGGCTGCATGCCATCGCTTTCACTAAGCTCTGTGCTCGGAACGGGCAGCGTCGGCGCGGTGTTGAATGTGCTCCGCGAGGTCGACGTGCGCCCGATCCGGGCCGCGGCCGAAAGGCCATTCGACCTGGTCTTCGCCAGCCGCGATCGCGCCATCACCGATCACCTGATCGGGTTGCTTTACCGCGGCCCGCGCGCCCACGAGCGCCCGCACGACCGCGTGACGCGCGCAATATCGCTGGGGGACCGCGACGCCGAAGCCACGGCCTTGCGCGCCTCGGCCGTCGTCATTGTCACGCGCGAGTCTGATCCGAATGCGGAAGAACTTGCTTTCGCCCACCGGCTTCAGGCGGCAAAGATTCCCGTCTTGATCGCGTTTGCAGACGCCATTCCGGGCGCGATTCGACAACAGTGGCTGCCTGCCACCATCGCCGCGCTGCTGCCAACACCGGCACCCGGCGCTCCGCCTCCGACCGCCATCGACGACACCTTCGCCACCCGCAGCCTGATCAAAGGCCTGCGCGCGCTGCGTTTCACTGATGAGCTGGCCCTGGCCCGCTTTCTGCCGGCCTTTCGCGATCCGGTCTGCCGCAGCCTCATCGAAGACACCGCGGCCGCAAATGCCGCCTACAGTCTGACGACTGGCCTGGTCGAGATCAACCCCATTGCGACGATTCCGATGAACCTGGCCGACATGCTGGTGTTGACCAAAAACCAGGGCATCATGTCGTACAAGATCGCGTTGGCGATGGGAATGGAGGCCGATTTCAGGCAGATCATGCCGCAGATCGGCGGGGTCATCGGGGGTGGCTTTCTGTTCCGGCAGGTCGCGCGCGGGCTGGTCGGGCTTGTCCCCGGGCTGGGCATCATCCCCAAGGTGGCGGTTGCCTTCGCCGGCACGTATGCCGCGGGTGAGGCCGTTGTGCGCTGGTGCGCGACGGGCCAGGGAAGTGACGGCGGCCGTATCCCGCCAGCTTTACAGCGGCGCGCTCGAGCGCGGCCGCAAGGTCGCCGCTGAGTTGTTCAAGCGCCGCGAGCGGGTATCCCGGCCCGAAGCGCCGCCCGCCACTGAGCCTGAGCCGCGCCGCCGCCTGCGCCGCGCGTCATCAGAGACACCGCCGCCGGCCGAGCCCACGTCGAAAGTTTAGCCGCAGGTCCGAATCTGGTCCACAGATTGCGCCGATTCGCGCCGATGGCTGGAGAAGTCCATCTCTTCGGTGCCGCGCAATCTGGTTCCATTTTCCATCTGCGGGAATCTGCGTAATCTGTGGACCCGATCCTGAGTCGCAATAGTTGCGCTTCGCCCGAAAATAGGCCAGAATGGCGCATCCCGGATTCCGGGAGCGCTCATGATGGCCACTCTCGCCCCCACTGACCCCGCACGCCCGCGCCTGAGCCCGCTCCGGCAGGCGATGCTGTCGTTCTTCTGGCTCGGCACTAACGCGCACTGGGCGGCGATTCTGATCACCACCCTGCCCAATCAGGCGCTCCGCATTGGAGGCGATGAGGTCAAGGGCCGGACCCTCAGCACCGTCCTGGCCGCAGGCGCGCTGGTGTCAATGCTCGTGGCGCCCCTTTTCGGCGCGCTGAGCGACCGCATCGTCACCCGCTGGGGGCGGCGCGTGCCGTGGGTGGTGCTCGGCACGCTGATGAACATCATCGGCTTGTTCGGGCTCGCCCACTTCCCGCGCGACAACGACATGAGCTCGCTCCCCCTCTATATCGGCGCGTTCATGTGGGTGGAGTTCTGGAACAACGTCGCGACCGCGCCGTTCTCAGCCCTCATTCCCGACATGGTCCCCAAGGAGCAACGCGGGAGCGCCTCGGGATGGCTCGGGCTGATGAACATGCTGGGCAACTTCGCCGGCGGGATCGCAGGGTTGATCTTCACCGTAAATGGCGTCACCGACATCACCGGGATCTACTACTTTCTGGCCGGGATGATGTTTGTCAGCATGCTCGTCACCGTCATCTTCGTCAAGGAGCCAAAGGTCACAAAGGTGCCGCCGCCCTTGACCGCGGGCGCGTTGTTGCGCGGGCTGTATGACCCGCTGAAGAATCATGACTTCCGCTGGGTGTTCTTCACCCGCCTGCTGATGACGATGGGGACGTTCACAGTCGAGGAGTTTCTGCAGTACTTCTTCCGCGATGTGATCAAGGACTTCACCCTGTTCGGGGTGAAGGTCGCCGACAACGCCGAGAGCGCGACCTCGTTTTTCATCGTCGCCCTGCTCATCGGCGCGCTGGCCAGCTCGCTTGGCGCCGGATTGTTGTCCGATCGGGTCGGCCGTAAACGTATCGTGTATGCCTCGTCGATCCTGCAGGCGATCGTGCCAATCGTCCTGATTTTTCGGGCGAATATGAACATCGCCGTCATCCTGGGCGTTGTGTTCGGCCTGGGCTTCGGGGCCTACACGGCGGTCGACTGGGCGCTGGCCAGCGATACCCTGCCCTCGGACGAGAACTATGCCCGGGACATGGGCGTGTGGCATGTTGCCTTTACCCTGCCCCAGGTCATCGGCAACCCGATCGCGGGAAATGTGCTGGATGGATTCCAACGGATTGGGGCAACCAGCGGCGCGCCCAACCTGGGCTACACCGCCATTTTCATCCTGGCGGTCTTCTATTTCGTGCTTGGCACGGTCCTGGTCAAGAAGATTCGCTCAGTCCGATGAAGCATGTTCCGAGATCAATGTCCCTTGGCGTCGCCGGGGGACATTGATCTCGGAGTCATGCGGTGGCGCCCGCAGGAGTCGCGTATAATTTGAGTAGAACAAATGTTCTACTCACATGACGCGAAAACCAAACACCCCTCCCCGTCCCCGCCGCACCGGCCGACAGCAGCGCTCACGCGAGCGCATGGAACTGGCGGTAACGTCGGGCGGGCGCCGGCGCGTCATCGCTCAGTGGCCGGCGGGGCTCGGCCGCGTGCTCATCCTGGCCGTCGTGGTGATTGTCCTGGCGGTTGCAGTCGCCCCGGAACTGGCGGCCAAGGTCGGCGCGGCAATTGTGCTGCTGGCGAGGAATTTGGAGAAGTGATAGGGGCTGTTGATCCTGAACCTGGGAGGTCGGCGCCTACAACTTGTGATCGGCACGGTTCTATGGCGCCGACCTCCCAGGTTCAGGAACTGTAGCGCCCGGCTCCGAATTGCAGCAACACGCACATCACAGGGCCGTCACGTAGTCGCGTCGGGCCCCGTCATCGAAGTGAGACCGGCATCGTCTTCGTCACGCAGGTGAGCGCTCTTGAATGCCTCCAAGCCACCAAACCACGCCAGCACCTCCGTGCGCTCGACCAAGGTTGGCGCAGTCGAGCATATGGCTGCATAGGACGACCACTTCCATGCTCGGAAGTCGGCCACAAAACCATGCTTCTGTGGATTGCGATGGATGTATCCGACCAGGCGCGCAAAGTACGTCTCATCGCTCACCTCGATTCTTCCAAAATGCTGGGAGAACAGCTTGCCCGAGCGTAGATGACGCGCATTGATGGTCTTTGTGTAGGCGTTGAAGAAGTTGGAGAGTGCCTGAGTGACTCCGGACAGGCCATCCTGCCAGGGATCACCCGCTACGCGTGGGCCCTTTCTGATCCGGGCCAACAGATGGAAGTGATTGCCCATGAGGCAATAAGCGAACGTGTCGACCCACGCGTGAACATGCTTTCGGTACGACTGGAGGAAACACTGATAGTCAAATTCGTCGCGAAATAGATCCTCGCGATTGTTGCCGCGATTGTAGAGGTGGTAGACCTTTCCCGGCTCAAGCGGGATCGTCTTCTGCATTGCGAGAGTGTACCAAGAATACGGGTATGCTACCGCATGCACCAGGATGCCGGCATTGGGGCATCGGCACCGTGATCCTGAACCTGGGAGGTCGGCGCCCGCAATTCGTGCTCGGCGCGGTTCGATGGCGCCGACCTCCCAGGTTCAGGGCGATGAGCGCTGCGACGCCGCGAGGGCCTGCTCCAGATCGGCGATCAGATCGTCGGGGTGCTCGATGCCGATCGACAGGCGCACCATCGCGTCGGTGATCCCGCCCTCGAGGCGGTCCTCGGGATCGACTTCGGCGTGGGTCATCGTGGCGGGATGCTCGGCCAGCGACTCGTTGCCGCCCAGGCTGACCGCCAGATGAAACAGGCGGACCGCATTGAGAAAGGCAAACGCCCCGGCCTTGCCGCCCTTCACATCAATCGAGATCATGCTGCCCGGGCCAAGGCACTGCTTGTCGTAGACCGCCCGCTGCGGGTCGCCCGGCTGCAACAGGCCAAGGTAGTACACCCGCTCCACCGCCGGATGCCCGGCAAGATAGTCGGCTACTTTTCGCGCTCCAGCCGCCTGGGCCTCCATCCGCAGCTTCATCGTCTCGAGGCTGCGGGTGAGCAGCCAGCCTGTGTGGGGGCTGGCCGTTGTGCCCAGCATCGCCCGCATGAGCTTGACCTGGCCCATCAACTCGGCCGGCCCGACGCAGGCGCCGGCGATGAGGTCGCTGTGTCCCGCGATGTACTTGGTCGCGGAGTACAGGGTGAAGTCCGCGCCGTGATCAAACGGGCGTTGGAAGAGCGGGCCCAGAAACGTGTTATCCACAGCGACAAAGGCCCGGTGATCCGGGCGGCTGTAGCGACGGGCCATCTCAACGCAGAAGCCGATATCGGCCATGGCGTTGGTGGGGTTGCTGGGCGTCTCGGCGTAGATCATGCGCAGGTGATCGGCCACCCCGGGCTGGGCGAGCGCCGCCCGAATCCCCTCGTTGCCATCGATCAGCCGATACCCCACCGGCCGGATCCCAAAGCGGGTCAGGATGGACTTGAGCACGAAATCGGTGCAGCCGTAGCACGGCTCACCGAACAGAATCACATCGCCAGGATTCAGATAGCCCAGGAAAACCGCCGTGATCGCCGCCATGCCGCTGTCAAATGCAGCGCAGACCTCGCCCCCATCCCACAAAGCCAGGCGCTTCTCGAAGATCGCCAAATTCGGGCTGGTGTCGCGGCCGTAGATATACGTGTTGCTGAAGTCCTCGTCCTCGCGCTGCGGGCGCAGGTTATTGATGACCTGGCAATACGCTTCAGCATCCTCGACTTTCTTGAAGGCAAAGGTCGAGGTGAGATACACCGGCGGCTTGACCGCGCCGCTGGCCAGTTGGGCGTCATAGCCCAGGCGCATCATTTCGCTTTCGGGGTGTGTTTCGCGGCTCGTCACTGTGGGGGTCCTTTTTTGTTGGCAACGTTGATAACGTTGATAACGTTAACGTTGTTAACGTTAGAAACCTTACCAACGTTACCAACCTTATCAACGTTATCAACGTTATCAACGTTATCAACGTTATCAACGAAATTCATGTCACCCTGCCAAACGCCGAGGCGGCTTGGCCGGCCAGGGTGAGGCTGCCCGTCACTGCCGTCGGTTCGCCCAGGCGCACGATCTCATCGATGGCCTCGCGCAGACTGGGGGCGACCTTCGCGCGCGCGCCGCGCTTCTGGGCAATGGCCAGGAGCGCCTCGGCCGGGAGCCCGCGCGGGTGATCGGGCCTGACAAAGATCCAGCGCTGCGCGCGCTGGCGGAGGGCGTTGAACATCCCCTCGGCGTCCTTGTCGGCAAGACACCCAAAGATGAACGTCCAGCGCCGGCCTGGGTAGAGCTCGGCCAGGGTCATCGCCAGCTTGTTGACGCTGTCGATGTTGTGCGCGCCGTCGGCGATCAAGGGCGGGTCGGCCCGCAGCACATCGAAACGCGCTGCCCAGATCAGCCGGCGCAGGCCCTCGTGGGCGGCCTTGGGGCTGAACGGCTCCCCGCGCTGGCGCAGGGCGTCCAGCGTCGCGATCACGGCAGTGGCGTTCTCCATCTGGTGCAGGCCGAGCAGCGGGATCTCATACCAGCCCTCGAACTCGCTCAGATACGGCTTGTCGACGCTCCGGATCCGGGCGACCTGTTTCACCTGGAACGACTGCATCCGGCGCTGGTCAGGCAGCGGGGCCGCCTCGCGCGCCTCAGGCCGCCGGTTGGACTCGGTCGCGGCCGCGATGCCGCGCCAGTGATTGCCCAGCACGGTCAGCGGCGCATGCCGCTCGCGCGACTCGCTCAATGACCTGGGCCGCCGGGAGCATCTGACCGTGGCTGATGACCGGCACAGCTTCCTTGATGATGCCGGCCTTCTCGGCCGCGATCAGCGCAAGCGTATTGCCAAGCTGGGCGGTATGGTCGATGCTGAGCGAGGTGATGACGCAGGCCTGCGGCATGATCGCGTTGGTGGGATCGAGCCGCCCGCCCAACCCGGTCTCGATCACCGCCCAGGCGCAGCCAACATCGGCAAAGTGGGTGAACCCCATCGCGGTGATGGCCTCGAAGGTCGTCGCGCCATCGAGGCCGTTGGCCTCGATGGCGGCGCGCACCCGATTGGCGACCGCCGCGGCATCCTCCATCGAGATCCACTGGCCGTCCACCCGGATACGCTCGCGGAAATCGACCAGATGAGGCGAGGTGAACAACCCGACCTTGTAGCTCATTTGGCGCAGGGCCGAATCAAGCATCGCGCAGGTGCTGCCCTTGCCCTTCGTGCCGGCGACATGGATCGACTTGTAGCGTTGTTCGGGATGCCCGAGCGCTTCCAGCAAGGTCCGAATGCGGCCAAGCCGGGCAGTCTCGGGGTCGTCGGCTCCGAGGTTCTTGTCGAAGCTGGCCAGCCCATACAGCCAGTCGAGGGACTCGGAATACGTCATCATGGCGCGGGACAAGTATACGGGCTGGGAGAGGTCAGAATGCAGAAGCCAGAATGAAAGCCCTGCCGCGCGAGAACGCTGTAAGAAGCTCGTAACGCTGGCGCAGTCCGCTGGTAAGGCTCGAGGCGCCATCATGCTGTCCACCGCTTGACACGCGGCTAATCGGAAGTAATGTCATCGGCACGCGACAACACGCGTACGAAGGCTTTCGGTCCAGGGGGGATTCGCATGGCCAATTTAGTGGTTCGTCTCTTGAGTGTCGTCGGCATCACCGGCGCGCTATGGGCAAATCCGGCCGGCGCTGCGCCGCGGGCGACGGACAGCATGTTTCAAGCGTCCCGTCCCGCGCCGACGGCAGGGAAGGACATCAGGCTGAAATCCCGCGTATTCGGTCCGGGTCAGCCCGACGCTTCGATACTCAGAAGCGCGCTCGCGCTGCTCGCTCGTCCGGATCAGAGCCGGGTTCATCTTCTCGTTCAGCTCGACTTCATCCCGAGCCGGGCGGCGGTCGCTGAATACCAGAAGGCGGGCGTGCGTCTGTTGGCCTACGTTCCGGATTACGCGTGGATCGCGTCCGCTCCAGCCGCGAATCCGATGATCGCCGCCGAGCTGCCCGGCCTCATCTGGGCGGGCGCGCTCACGCCTGACGACAAGCTCGATCCCGACATCCGCTCCGGCGCCTGGGGGAGCTGGAATCGCGCTTCGGACGGCACCGTGGCCATCGCCATCGTCATGCACGCGGACGAAACACTCGAGACTGGGAAGTCCCTGGCCGCCAAATACGGAGCCCGAGTCGTCAGCGAAGGTCGAGGGGCTGCGGGCTCTGCTGATCGAACTCCCGGTGGCAAAGGTAACGTTGCTCGCCGGCGAGGACGCGATTCAGTGGATCGAGTTGGCCGAGCCGCCCTTGTTCGGAGCCAACGATGGCATCCGCCAGCAGATCGGCGTCAACACCGTCCAGTCCGCGCCATACAACCTGAGTGGGGCCGGGGTCGACATCCTCATCTATGACGTCGGGGTTGTGACCCCGACTCATCCGGACTTCTCCGGCCGTCTGACGATCGGCTCAAACGACTCGGGCAGCACCGTCTCGGATCATGCCACCCACGTGGCCGGCACCGCGGCCGGGAGCGGAAATCAGAGCGCGTCAGACGGCGGCAGCGCGCTGCAATGGCGTGGCATGGCGCCCGGGGCGGATGTCATCTCATATCAGTATGACCGCAACAACACCGGGATGCTTTTCTACAACGATCCGGGCGATATCGAAAGCAACTGGGCGGCCGCTCAGAACACGCATGGCGCCGATGTGGGCAATGCCAGCCTCGGCTCCAACATCTATCTGAACTACCCGATGAGCTGCACCCTGATGGGCAATTACGGCCTGACCAGCGGCCTGATGGACCAGATCATCCGGGGCGGAAACAGCGTCGTGGGCGCCGGCGACAAGATGATTGCGACCTGGGCGGTCGGAAACGAGCGCCCCAGCGCGTGCAGCGCCACCGGCTATGGCACCCTGGCGCCGCCGGCATCGGCCAAGAATCCAATCCATGTCGGCGCGTCCAACACAAATGACAGCTCCATGACCTCGTTCAGCTCATGGGGGCCGACCGATGACGGCCGGATCAAGCCCATCGTCGTGGCCGGAGGCGACCAGGTGGGCGGCGATGGCGGGATTAAGTCGACCATCCCCAACCAGATGGTGAACAGCTCCGCATCGCTGAACTGCGATGGAAGCGGCGACGACTACTGCTATCCCTATGACGTGATGCAGGGAACATCGATGGCGGCGCCCGCGGTGGCGGGCAGCATCGCCTTGATGCTGCAGGAATACCGCCAGGACAATCTGACGTCGGGGAACTTCTGGCCGGCCAGCGCCAAGGCGCTCCTGATCCAGACCGCGTCGGATCTTGGCAACCCGGGTCCGGATTATCAATGGGGTTTCGGCCAGGTGCGGATCAGAGACGCGGTGGATCTGATCGCGCGGCATGGCTTCTTCCAGAACAGCGTGGACCAGGATGAAACCGATCTCTTCATCGTCCAGGTGACCGACGCGTCAACGCCGCAGTTGCAGATTTCGATGGCCTGGGATGACTACGAAGCAACGTTTAACGCCAACCCAACCCTGGTCAATGACCTGGATGTCGAGCTGGTCGCCCCGTCCGGCGCGATTTGGCGGCCGTGGGTGCTCGACCCGGCCAATCCCGCCGACGACGCCACCCGCGGGGTGAACACCCGCGACAACCAGGAGCAGGTCACAGTACCCGACCCCGAGCTGGGCACCTGGCTGGTAAGGGTCAAGGGCAAAACGGTCCCGCAGGGGCCGCAGGACTACGCAATTGCCTGCGATGGCTGCCGGACGGTGGTCGCGGACGTGTGTCAGGCAACTGCCGGCAAGGCACCCGTTTTACCCGCCGCGCAGGCCGGCGACGTGGCGCCCAGCGAAGGCGATATGTGGCAGCGTGGGCTGGGGGCAGGCGCGCCGGCGTTCTCGCTGGTTTCCGGCGCGCGGGAGAATGAGGATGGCCCGGCGCCCGCGCGCTTGGTCGAATCGCCGGCAGTAAGCGGCGAGCGCAAACGAGCCGATCGCATCGCGGCGGAAATGCGGGCATTTGACGCTGCCCGAAATTCAGGGCCCGCCGCGGTGCTCGCCTTCGCCGACAAGGCCAGCGCCGAGGCCCGGGCCATGCTCGCAGGCGAAGTTGAGGAGGCCCAGGCGCGTATCGCTGGCCCGCCGGCGCAGGCGGCGGGCCCGGCCGGTTTTGTCCTGCCGTGGGTGGGGGTGAACGGGGCGTGCGCCTACTACACCGTGCAGGCCGCCATCGATGCCGCGCCAAACGGGGCAACCGTGCGGGTGTCGACGGGTTTCCTGGCCGAGAACCTCAGCATCGGAAGCGGCAAGGTGATCACAATCGAAGGAGGCTGGGGAACGTTGTGCACAATCCCCGGGGCGCAGTCCCGGATTGACTCGGCGGGCGCCGGCAGCGTCATCGACGTGGTTGGCGGGGCAAGAGTCAAACTGAGCCATCTCGAGCTCGGATGGGGGACCGGCTTTGGGGCCGGGTTGGACGTCGTGGGCAGCAGCAAGGTCACCCTAGACGACACCAGCATCGTCCACAACAACGGCAGCTACGGGGCGGCCTCTACGTGGGCGGCGGCAGCGAAGTAACCCTCACGAACGGTTCGTTTCTGAGATACAACACGGCCAGCGGGGACGGCGGTGGGGCGATCGTGTATGGCCGGCTGCACGCCCTCGACACCGCCAGCGACCTCACCGGCAACTGCGCGGTCAGTGACGGCGGCGGCGCGGCGGTGCCGGGCGGTCAGCTGTATCTGAACGGCGCGGATGTCACGGCCAACGAGGCACGCGGCCTGACCGGGCGCGGCGGCGGAGTCTACGCCACCAACGGTGGCGTCGTTACGCTCACAAACAACGTCTTTATCGGGGCGAGTTCGCCTTGCTGCAACCTGGCCTTCGAAGGCGGAGGCATTTACGCCGATCAAGCCCGCATCATCAGCCTGGGGGGAAACACCACGATTCTGGGAAACCGCGCGGCCAGTCGCGGCGGCGGTGTCTTCCTCGCCAACGGCAGCGTCTTTAGCGCCGCCGATGGCACGACCGTCGGCTACAGTGTGTTGGAAGGTGCCGGAAACAGCGCGACTCAGGGCGGGGGAATCTACGTCCTGTCCAGCACGCTCCGCTTCGATGGCCGGATCGTCAACAACATGGCCGTGGCCGCGGGGGCGGGCATCTATGCGTCGGCCAGCGCGCTCACCCTCACCGGCGCGAGCGTGGGCGAGAGCGCGAGCCTGTATGGGCGAAATGTGTTGACGACGACCGGCCCAGGCTCGGGGGCCGGTTTGTATCTCACGAACAACACGCAGGCGCTGATCAGCGCCACCCTGATCGCCAGCAATACCTGGGCCTCCACAGGCGGGAACTATATCGGGGGCGGCGTATTTATTGATGGCGGGAGCGTCCTCACCCTGACCAACAGCCGGATCGAGCGGCATGCGACGCCCGCCACGGGCGTCGGCCGCGGCGCGGCGATCTACATCAACGGCGGGCGGGTGTTCCTGGATGGAAGCCAGATCCTGAGCAACACCGCCCGCGACAACGGCGGCGGCGTGCGCGTGCTGGGCGGCCGGCTGGCCACCCGGGCGCCCTCTTCGCCAACAATGAAACCAAGGTCGGCGAAGGCGGCGCGATCGCCATCGGAACAGGGGCGGGCGTGGACCTGGCCAGCGCGCGGTTCGCGAGCAATACCGCGGCCAGCGACGGCGGCGCCATTGGGATTCTCAGCGGGGGGATGACCGTGGAGGGCAGCGTGTTCGAGCACAATTCGGCCGAGCGCGGCGGCGCGATCTTCCAGGACGGCACGGCCCGGAGCTGGATTTCCAACACACTGGTCTACAGCAATGCGACGACGGCCGGTTTCGGCGCGGGAATCAGAAACCACGGCGGGGCGATGACGCTCACCCACGTGACCCTGGCGAACAACATCGGCGGGGCCGGCTTCTCCCCGGGGTCAGCCCTGAGCTATGTGCGCAACACCATCATCTGGGGCAACACCACGACGGCCGCCGGCGCGGTCACGGTTGCGGCCTGCAGCATCGACCAGAGTGGCGTCTCCGGCGTTAACGTAAATCCCAAATATGTGAATCCCGGAGGCGGCGAGGACTACCGCCTGCGTCCCGGCTCGCCGGCGCTTGACGCCTGCCCCATCCTCTTGCCCGATGATCTGGACGGCCGCGCCCGGCCGATTGGGTCGCTGGCGGACATGGGAGCGCACGAGCTCCTGGCATGGAATGCGAATCTGCCGGTGGCCCTGCGCTGACGTCGGGGATAGCCAATCTATAATCCGGCGCACGTCCACGACCAGGATCCCCTCGCCATGAATTCATCCGAGGCGGCCGGGGCAGGACACCGCCCACATGGAACTCACCATCTTTATCCTGCTTGGCGTCATCGTGCTGGTCGCGTTGCTGACCCGCCGGGTAGCCGCGCAACGGCGCGACACGCCGGCGAATCCGGCAGCCCCGAGATCCGCCGGCACGGACAACCCACCCAAATACCAGGAACCCCCTGAATGAATGTACTCTTGTCCGTTTCAGACAAACACGGCCTGATCGCCCTTGCCAACGGCCTGCGCGAGCGCGGGGCCCAACTCATCGCCAGCGGCGGAACCGCCCGGGCCCTGGCCGCCGCCGGTCTGCCCGTCCGGACCGTCGAGGACGTCACCCATTCGCCCGAAATCCTCGAGGGGCGGGTCAAGACCTTGCACCCGGCCATCCACGCCGGCATTCTCGCCCGTGACACCGACGCCGACCGGGCCGATTTGGCCCGGGTGGGCGCGCCGATGATCGACCTGGTGATTGTTAATCTGTATCCCTTTCAGAAGACGATCGCCCAGCCGTATGTCACCCTCGCCGACGCAATCGAAAACATCGACATCGGCGGTGTGGCCCTGATCCGGGCCGCGGCCAAAAACTACGCCCGGGTTGCGGTGGTGTGCGATCCGCACGATTACGAGCTGGTCCTGCGCGATCTCCGTCAGCACGGCTTTGTGTCGATTCAGACCCGCGAGGTGCTGGCGCTGAAGGCCTTCGCCCACACCGCCGCCTACGACAGCGCGATCCGCGACTATCTGGCCGGCGCGCACCCGGCCGGCGCGGATGGCGAAGCGCTGACCCTGCGCCGCGCCCAAACCCTGCGCTACGGCGAGAACCCGCACCAGAGCGCCGCCCTGTTCGGGCTTGGTGAGGGACCGCACGGTCCGCTGGGCGGCAAGTTGCTGCAGGGCAAGGAACTGAGCTACAACAACCTGCTCGATCTCGACGCGGCCTGGAAGACAGCCCGCCATTTCGAACTGCCCACCGTCGCCATCGTCAAGCACCTCAGCCCGTGCGGGATCGCGTCGTCCGACGACCTCGAAACGGCGGTCCGGGCCGCGGTGGCCAGCGACCCGATCTCCGCGTTTGGGGGTGTCGTCGCCTTCAACCGGGTGGTCGACGCATCTGCGCTCGAAGCGTTTGGCGAGCTTTTTCTCGAGGCCATCGTCGCGCCTGGATACTCCCCGGACGCGGTCGAGCGCTTGCGCAAGCGCAAGAACCTGCGCGTCGTCGAGGCGCCGGCCGAGCTGCGCGAGGTCTACGAATACCGCTCGATCACGGGCGGGATATTGCGCCAGTCGATCGACCTGGGCGACCCGGCCGAATCGGAGTGGAAGGATGTCGCGGCCCGGGCCGCCACGGACGCGGAGACCAATGCGCTGCGCTTTGCCTGGGGCTGCGCCCAGCACGTCAAGAGCAATGCCATCGTCTTCGCCCGCGAGGTCACGCCCGGAACCGTTGCGACGGTCGGGATCGGCGGCGGGCAGCCCAACCGGGTCGATTGTGTGCGGATCGCGGTGGCGCGGGCGGGAGATCGCGCGCGCGGGGCGGTGATGGCCAGCGACGCCTTCTTCCCCTTCCCCGATGGGATTGAAGTGGCGGCTGAGGCGGGCATCGTCGCCGTCGCCCAGCCCGGCGGAAGCGTCCGCGACGCCGAGGCCATCGCCGCCGCGAACAAGGCCGGGATGGCGATGCTGTTCACCGGGGCCAGGCACTTCAGGCATTAGGCCATCATCCGTCATTCGTGATCCGACAATTTTCAGTATGCGCCCTGCACTTGCAGGAGAACGGGAGAACGGGAGGGAAGGAAGCATGTCCTCCCGTTCTCCCCTTCTCCTGCAAATGAACGCTGAGAAATGACGGGTCACTGGTGACGCGAAACGCGCGATGACATCGCAATCGCATAGAATCGCGGGATGCCCACCATCTCCGAAGCCCTGACCTTTGACGATGTCCTGCTCACCCCTGGCTATACCGAGGTTCTGCCTGCCGAGGTGCAGGTGGGCGCGCGGCTGACCCGCGACCTCAACCTGAACATCCCGCTTCTGAGCGCGGCGATGGACACCGTATCGGAGTCGCGCCTGGCGATCGCGCTGGCCCGCGAGGGCGGCATGGGCGTCATCCACCGCAATTTCACCGTCGCCCAGCAGGCCGAGGAAGTCGACAAAGTCAAGCGCAGCGAAAGTGGCATGATCGTCGACCCGTTCACCCTGCCAGCCGATGCGCGCTTGCGCGACGCCGAGGCCCTGATGGGCCGCTATCGGATCAGCGGCGTGCCCATCACCCGCGACGGCGTGCTGATCGGCATCCTCACCAACCGCGACATGCGCTTCGCCGAACCCGCGGATATGAATCGCCCAGTGAGCGAGTTCATGACCCAGACCAATCTCGTCACGGCGGCGGTGGGCACCTCGCTGGCCGAGGCCCAGAAGCTCCTGGCCAAACACCGGATCGAAAAGCTGCCCCTGGTCGACGCGGAAGGGCATCTCAAGGGCTTGATCACCATCAAGGACATCCAGAAGAAGCGCGACTATCCGAATGCCGCCACCGACGCGCGCGGGCGGCTGTTGTGCGGCGCGGCGGTCGGGGTTGGCCCGGATGCGATCGCCCGGGCGCGCGAGCTCGTCAACGCCGGGGTCGACGTGATCTTCATCGATACCGCCCACGGCCATTCGAAGGGCGTGATTGAGACCCTCCCTGCGATCAAGAAGCTCGGGGCGCGGGTCATTGCCGGCAACGTCGTCACCCGCGAGGGCGTGCGCGACCTGGTCGCGGCCGGCGCGGACGGGGTGAAAGTCGGCGTGGGCGCGGGCTCGATCTGCACCACCCGGATCGTGGCCGGGGCCGGGATGCCCCAAATCAGCGCGATCATGGAGTGCGCCGAAGAAGCCGCCCGCACCGGCACGCCCCTCGTTGCCGATGGCGGGATCAAATACAGCGGAGACATCGTCAAGGCTCTGGCGGCCGGGGCCAGCACAGTCATGCTGGGCAGCCTGCTGGCCGGGCTGGAGGAGAGCCCTGGCGACGTGGTGCTCTACGAAGGCCGGCGCTTCAAGGATTACCGCGGGATGGGCTCATTGGGCGCGATGCAGGGCCTCGGACGGGACCGCTATGGCACGGGCCAGGCAGGCGGCAAGACCGTTCCCGAGGGCATCGAGGGCCGGGTGCCGTTCAAGGGCTCGCTGCGCGACTTTGTCTATCAGCTTGTGGGCGGCCTGCGCAGCGGGATGGGCTACGTCGGCGCGCCGGACCTCGACGCGCTGCGGTCGACGGCGCGCTTTGTCCGGATCACCAACGCCGGGCTGATCGAGAGCCACCCGCATTCGATCATCATCACCAAGGAAGCGCCCAACTATCAGGCCCGCGATTCGCGCCAAGCGTAACAAGGACATTTCTGGGATCGATAGTCCCCGTTCGGGCGTACGCCGGGACGGGGACTATCGATCCCAAACAACGACGCGTCGCGCGATGCGAACGCGCGTGTTGTTGCGGCCGTAGACAAACAACCAGCGCGCTGGCGCACCGCGCAGCGCGCTTGGCAGCCAGTACTGCCCGTCGTCCCACATTCGAGAGAAGGGCAGCGCTTCGAGGGGCGTCCACACGGGCGCGATCTCCTCGCATTCAGTCGGTTCGCCCACCCATTCGGTGACGACAAACGCGCGGACCCGCATCTCCCAGCTCGCTTTGTTTGGAAAGCGAAAATCCAGTTCAGCCACATGCAGTAGTGCCTCAGGTTTGGCAATCAGGCCCGCCTCCTCGCGCAACTCGCGCACGGCCGCGGCGCGGACCGACTCGCCCGGCTCGATCTTCCCGCCGATCCCGGTGATCTTGCCCGCCCCTAGCCCGCGCTTCTTGTAGCCGAGCAAGACTTGTCCCGCGCGCAGGGCAAAGACGAGGGTGCTGGTGGGCGTGGGCATGGGGCGAGGGTACCACGGCGTTCGACGGAAAACCTCGCGGGTAGGCGCCATGGAACCCTGAACGCATGGATTCGTGGGCGCCTACCGGCGAGGTTTACTCGCATCCGTGTAATCCGCAGCCTCCGTGTCCTCCGTGATTGATAATCGAGCGCATGGCCCGTCTCTCTTTTGCCCTGCGCCTGGCCGCCCTGGGCGCGCTCGCGCTTGCCGCCTGCCGGCCCCCGCTGCGCGTGCCGCCCAACGAAGCAACACCCGTACCAACGCCCTACAACCCGACCGTGCGCTGGCGCATCGCAGCCGGCGAACCGGGATCAACCGGCGCGCAGGAAATCCTGAACGCCATCCAGCTTGCGCTGGACGAGGGAACCCTGTCCGGGAGCCTGTGCGCGGGCAAGGTCAAAATCGCGCTCGCGCCCGAGGCGATGCCGACCGAATCCAGCGCGCCAGGCGCGCTGGCGCGGGTGCGCGACACCGCAATGTCGCTGTCCGCCGACACCCAGACCTGGCTGTTCTTCACCACCGCCGACAGCGCCGCGCTGCGGGTGATCCTGCCCGTGGCAGGCGTGGCCGGCGAGGATCCGATCCCAGTCGTGGGGCTGTCGGCCGCGGCGATCGGCCTGACCCAGCCGGGCAACGCCTCCGAGCCTGACGCGTATTACCCGATCGGGCGGCCAAACTTCGCCCGGCTCGCCGCCGACGACGGGGCCCGCGCCGCGCGCTTCGCCGAGTGGGCGGCCGGCAAGGGCATTCGAAGCGCCACGCTGGTCTTCGATCCGCAGCGCCCGGAAATTGGCGACGCGATCGCAACTCGCCTAAAACCGTTGGCCATTGAGGTCCGGCGCGCCCTTGACGCACCCGAAACGACCGCCCGCGCCCTGTCCACCGCCCGGCCCGAGCTGGTCTACTACGCCGGCGAGAATGGGCCGGTGGCCGGCGAGCTGCTCAAGGCGCTCCGCGCGGCGGGCTACACCGGGCGCTTCGCCGGCGGCGCCGCGCTACTCTCGGCCGGCTTTCTTACGGCAGCCGGGTCCGCCGCTGACGGCGCGCTGTCCACCGATGCGTCGGCACCCGGTTCAACAGAAGGCTTTGGCGCCGCCTATCAGAAGCGCTTTCAGGTCGCCCCAAGCGCCCTTGCCGGACGGGCCTGGGATGCGGCCAAAGCCGCCCTCGCCGCCACAGCCAGGATTTGCGCCGAGCCAGGACGCGACGCCTTTCGCAAGGCGTTCATGAACACACGGGATTTTGCCGGCGCCTCCGGCGCGTGGTCGCTTCAGCCTAACGGCGATGCGCGACCTGCGCCCATCGTCGCCGTCGCGCGTTCAGGCGCGGCCTGGGTGGCGGCGCCGTAGGGATGCCGCCGCAATGCCCGTTCACGTAGACGTTTACGTTCCGGTTTACGTAATCGTGAACGTGATCGTCTACGCTAACCGGAACGGGCACGGGAACGAGAGTTATTCGGGTATCAACTGCAGTCCGTGCGCCACGAAAAGTTGGAAGTCGGCGCGATTGCGTGTGGCCAGAGAGGCATTCAACGCAATCGCGGTCCCGGCGATCAACGCATCCACGCGAAGCCGGCGAGTGCGCCCCGCAAAACTGAACAAACGGGCGGCTTCAATGGCGCACCGCTCGTCGATCGCGACAATCTCCTGGAGAAATGCGCGCGCGACCGCAATCTGCGCGGCAGTAACCGGCCCGCATAAGAATTCGTACCACACAACGGCCGGCGCGATCAGCGCTTCGCCCGCCCGTGCCCAGGCGATCAGGCGGCGGGACTCGTCAGAACCCGGAGCGAGGCCCATGATCAGGTAGTTTGTGTCCAGACAAATCACCTGGCCCTCCAACGTTTGCGGTCCGCCTGAACCTGGAGCCACGTAGGTTTTTGCGGTTTTCGGATCCAGCCCAAGCCCATGGGCATGGAGCGCCTCCAGGAGCGCAACCGGATCGGGCCGTTCCCGCGCGACGGCAGCCTCCGCCTCAGCGATAGAGCGGCGGACCACTTCGGCCTGCGACACTTGCCAATGCTCCGCAAGCTTAGCGATTCTTTCGCGGGTGCGTTCGTCCAATGAATACGTTACGCGATGGTTCATGATGGCCATACCATCAAGCTTACCATCACTCGGGCATAGTGGAATAGTCCGGAAGCGATATCCCGCCCCGGCGTACGCCGGGGCGGGATATCGCTTCCGCCAACGGGCTGCCGTTGGCGCCCACAGAAAAACTATACGCCGCCGAGAGAAGCTAGTGCGATTCGCCCAGGTAAGCGGCCTTGACGCTCGGATCGTGCAGCAGATCCTTGGCGGGCCCGCTCAGAGCCATCTCGCCCGTCTCAAGCACGTAGCCGCGGTCGGCGACGCTGAGCGCCAACCGGGCGTTCTGCTCCACCAGCAGGATCGTCACGCCTTCGCTGTGCAACTCGCGAATGATGTCGAAGATCTGATCGACCAGAATCGGAGCCAGGCCCATTGAGGGCTCGTCCAGCAGCATCACCCGCGGACGGGCCATCAGCGCCCGACCCATCGACAGCATCTGCTGCTCGCCGCCCGAAAGCGTCCCCCCGCGCTGGCCGATCCGTTCCTTGAGCCGCGGAAAGAGCTTGAAGACTTTCTCCATGTCCTCGGCGATGCCGGGCTTGTCGTTACGCTGATAGGCGCCCATCTCGAGATTTTCCTTCACGCTCATGCGCGCGAAAATCAAGCGGCCCTCGGGCGACTGGCTCACCCCGCGCTTCACGATTTCATGCGGCGGGAGCTTGGTGAGCTCCTCACCTTCCAGCAGGATCGACCCCTCGCGCGGGCGAAGGATGCCCTGGATCGTGCGCAGGGGTGTGGTCTTGCCGGCCCCGCTTGAGCCGATCAGGGTGACGACCTCGCCCTTGTTGACGACGAGGCTGATGCCCTTGAGGGCGTGAATGTTGCCGTAGTAGGTGTGGACGTTCTTGAGTTCCAGCATGTCAGTTTTGTTTTCTTGAGCGACACTGCCTGCCCCGGCGTACGCCGGGGCAGGCAGTGTCGCTCAAGATAGTTTCTGGGAGCTAGGCTCCCTCGGCGGCGGCGCCCGTGCCCAGATACGCTTCGATTACTTGCGGGTTCTTCTGCACATCCAAGGGCAACCCCTCGGCGATCTTCTCGCCGTGATCAAGGACCGTCACCCGGTCGCTGATGCCCATCACGACCTTCATGTCGTGCTCGATCAGCAGCACTGTCACGCCCATCTCGTTTCGGACGTGCTTGACCAGATCGGTGAGCTCTTTCTTTTCCTGCGGGTTCATCCCGGCCGTCGGCTCGTCGAGCAAGAGCAGCTTGGATCGCTCGCCAGGGCGCGGGCGATCTCGAGGCGGCGCTGCGAGCCATAGGGCAAATTGCGGGCTGCCTGTTCGGCGATCTTGCGTCCGAGACCAACAAAGTCCAGAATCTTGAGCGCCTTCTCTTTGGCGTCGGCCTCCTCGGTCATCACCCGCTTCGGGCGGAAGAAAGCCTCCAGGATGCTCCCATGCAACCGGACATGCTCGCCAACCAGGACGTTTTCAAGCGCGCTGAGCTGGCCAAACAGGCGGATGTTCTGGAAGGTGCGGCTGATCCCCCGCTTCTGAATCACATGCGGCTTGAGTCCGGTGATGGGCTCGCCATCAAAGTAGATGGTCCCATCGGTCGGCGTGTACAGCCCGGTGATGTTGTTGAAAAAAGTGGTCTTGCCCGCTCCATTGGGTCCGATCAGGCCGGCAATCATGCCCACCTCGATCTCAAAGTCCACCCGGTTCACCGCGGTCAATCCGCCGAACTTTTTGGTAACGTGATCAGCTTTGAGTAGTACGGTCATAGTTCCCCATTGAGAGAATTGCGATTGTTGGGCGGCGCGCCAGGCGCTCCTGCGCAAAACGATTTATGGAAGAGGCATTCAGCGGCTTCGCCGCTGAATGCCTCTTCCATAAAGGGTTCTGCGAAGATCCTATGCATCATCACCACCGTCATCGAAGACGTTGCGATCGAGATAGTCCCGGGTTCGGGTGCCAGCGTGGGACATCGCCACACGCATGCGCCCAAACCCCAAACCGAGCTGATGCGGCATGCCCGCCCACCAGCGTAACGACAAGAGTTGATCCACATCCCACGGCTCGCGGTCTGCCCGGCCGGCCACCCCCGACGCCTGGCGCCGCCAGCCGAGCAGCGATAGATACAGGGCCAGGCCAAAGACCAGATAGTTCAGCTCGCGGATGCTGAACCCGCGATAGGCCGAATCCTCGAGCGTCGCCGCCAGGGCCGGAATCGCGATCCGGTCGATTCCCAGGATCGCCAGCGCGCCCAGCACGGCCCCGGCGGCGCTGCCCGCCCCGCCAATGCAGGCCATCGCCAGCGCCATGACCGAGATGTGAAAGCCGGAGAGATCGGGATCGACGTAGCTCAGCATGCTGGCGTAGAGCGCTCCCGCAACACCGGCGATCGCCGAACCGATGAAGAAGGCTGCCGTGCGGTAGCGCGCAACATCCACCCCCGACGACGCGGCGGCGTGCTCATCCTCGCGGATCGCGGCCAGGGCCCGGCCTGCCCGCGAGTTCTGCAGGCGGATCGCCAACACCACCACGATCACGACCCCGATCCCGGCGATGGCGTATTGCGCCAGGGGAGAGGTGATCGGATTGCCAAACAGGCGCGGGGCCGGTATGGCGCTGATGCCGCCCACACCGCTGGTGTATTTGATGATGTCGTGGACGACCAACCCCAGGGCCAGGGTCGAGATGGCCAGATAGTCCGAGCGCATGCGGGCGGTCAGCAGACCGCGCACGACGCCCACGGCGCCGGTCACCAGCCCGGCGATGGCGACCACGACGATCCCATCCGGCACAGTCGGAAAGAGCGCCGCCCGCCACGGCATGGCCGGGCCGGTCAGATAGGCGGCCACATACGCGCCCACCGCAAAGTTGCCGGCGAAGCCGATGTCAAGCACGCCGGCCATTCCGACCACAATCGTAAGCCCCAGCGTGAGCATGATCCAGATCAGAAAACCGGTGGCCACAGGCAGGCGATACGGCTCGGACGCCGCCAAGGCCGGATACAGGATCAACCCCGCCAGCATGGCCAGCAGAAGCACCTTGGGCTGGCGCCGCAGAATAGATCGGCGGTCCACGACGACCACCTCGTTCGGAGGCGCGGTCAGGTCGTTCGAGCGGTCCTCAGCCGTCAGCCCGTGCGGCCGCCACATCAGCAGCCCGACCAGGAGCAGGTAGACAAAGACCGGTGTCCACTGCGCGTCGAAGAAGTAGGTGGTCATCGCCGAGAAGATGCCCAGCATGAGCGCCGCAAGCAGGGCTCCGACCGGGTTGCCGATTCCGCCCAGGATGGCGGCCGTGAAGGCGGTCAGCCCGCTCTCAGCCCCGTGGGCGCCCACCGGCACCGTCTTGGCCAGGGTGAAGGTGAAGGCCCCGATCCCGGCCAGAATCCCTCCGATGACGAAGGCGGCCCGGATCGTGCCGTTGTAGTTGATGCCCACCATCTGGGCGGCGATCGGGTCCTGTGCGCAAGCCCGAATGGCCCGTCCGATCCGGGTCCGGCGCAACATCTCGCGCGTGCCAAAGGCAACCAGCACCGCCACCACGAGGAGCAGAACATCCCGGGCCTGGATTGAGCCCACCCCATGAATGCCGATCAGATCCAGCAGGTTTGCATCCGGCAGCAGGGCCGGGATACCCACGATTGGCACTTCGGGCACGCCCGGCACGCTGCGGTGATCACCGCTGCTGTAGGTTGGGAGCAGCTTCTGCCAGATCAACGCAACCTGATAGAGCATGAACGAGATCCCCAGCGTGGCGATGACCGGCGCCAGGCGCGAGCCGCCCCGAAATGGCCGAAAACCAATCATCTCGACCAAAGCGCTGAGCGCAGCGCCAAAGGCCATGGTCGCAATCCCGGCCAGGATACACAGCCCCACCACCCCGAGCGGGGTCACCCCCGGCATCGCGAGCGCCGCGCGCAGAATCGTCATGGTGACGACACTGCTCAGGGCGAACACGTCTCCATGGGCAAGATTGAGCGTCCGCGCGGCGGAGTAGATCAACGTGAGCGCAATGGCGTTCAACGCGATCACGCTGCCGTTCGACAGCCCGATCAGGCTCAGGGTGGCCAGAATATCGCTCATGCGCCTATGTGGGCTATTGCGGGCGCCGGCGGGCCGCGGTTTGCTCGGGCAGAATGCCTTGCGGCCGAACCTTCATCATCACGACGAGGATCAGGCCAAAGATGGCGATCTTGTAGGCCGTCGCGTCGGTCAGGCTGTTGACAAAGACCGACAGCGGCCCGCTGGCCACGTCTCGGAAGACCACGCCCTGCAGCACGCCGTTGATGATGACCTTCAGCCGGTCAAGCAGCACCCGGTCGATCAGCATGATGATCGAGGCGCCGAGCAGCACGCCCGTGATGTTGCCCGATCCGCCCAGGATCACCATCGCCAGAATGATGACTGAGATCGAGAAGTCGAAGGCATCCGGCGAGATGAACGAGGTGAAGCTGGCGTAGAACGCGCCGGCAAAACCCGAGAACATTGCCCCGATGATGAAGGCGGTCAGCTTGGTCTTGACCAGATCGATGCCCATGGCGTTGGCCGCCAGCTCATCCTCGCGGATGCTCACCCAGGCCCGTCCGATGCGGCTGGCCCGCAGGCGGAAGATGAAGAAGGCCGAGACAACCAACAGGATCAGGGCGACGAAGTACCACGGCACGAATTCGCCGACCTTGAAGGTGTACACGTCACCCAATTGGGGCGCGTTGATCGGGCTGATGCCTTTGGTGCCGGAGGTGATGTCAAGCGCGTTGCCGAAGCAGCCGACCAGACACACGGAGGCTTGAGCGGCCGCATCGCCCGTCTTCCCCATGATCTGGGCGATGAACAGGCTGATCGGCTCGAAGATCTTGACCGCGTCCAGGCGCTTGACGACGATCGGCACGATCTCGCCAAAGCCCAGGGTGACGATGGCCAGGTAGTCCCCGCGCAGGCGCAAGGTTGGCGCGCCAAACAAGAGACCCGCAAACGCCGCGGCCGCCGCCGCAAACCAGATCACCAACCAGAAACCCCACACAAACAGGTTCGGCGAGCCAATCTGGTTGCCCAGCTGCTGTGAATTGAGCAGGCCCATGGTGTAGGCGCCGATGGCGAAGAAGGCCACATAGCCCAGGTCGAGCAGACCGGCGTAGCCGGCCACGATGTTCAGCCCCATGGCCTGCAGGCCATAGATGAACATGACGATCACCGGGCCGATCCAAAGGATGTTTGACTTGACCGAGCAGCCCGCCGACATGTCGCCAAAGTTGAAGTTGTCCCACTTCAGCCCCGGGCATTGCTCGAAGAACGGGAAGGCGAAGGCCAGCACGCCCAGCATCGCGATAAAGGCGATCTGGCGCTTTCGATCATCATGCAGGTTGTGGATGAAGGCCGTCAACGTGGCGAACCCCACGCACAGCCCGAGCGCGATCAGATACGTGCCGAGCGTGCTCGATTCCGGAGGAATGACTTCTTGGCCGGGCAGGGTGTTCAGGGTGGTGTTGTGGAAGCTGGTGATCGCGACGATGACCAGGCCGATCCCGAGCCCAACCGCGGCCGCGCGCGGCACCGCGTTTTTGGTGTGCGGCGCGGCGAGACCGATCAGGATTCCCGCCAGAACAGCGACAAGCATGATCTGCCAACCGCCCATGATCAGGGCCAGGAAAGCGGTCAGGGCAACCGCGATGATCTCGCCCCGGTTGAGGATTTTCTTGAGCATGGTTAGGCCTTCTCCCCGCCTTCCGAGCCCAGGATTCCGGTCGGTTTAAAGACCAGCACCAGCACCAGGATCACGAAGACCAAAGCCTTGGACCAGTCAGACGAGGTGAGCAACTGATTGCTCAATGAGCTGATCACGCCGATCATGAGCGCCCCCAGCGCGGCGCCCTTGATGTTGCCGATCCCGCCCACGACCGCGGCCGTGAAGGAATACAAACCGTTGACGAAGCCGACATCCCACGAGGTATTGCCCTTGTAGAGGCCATACATCACGGCCGCGCCGCCGGCCAGCGCGCCGCCGATGGCGTAGGTCAGGTTGATGATCCGGTCGACGTCGATGCCCATCATGGCCGCCGCGGCCGGATTCTGGGCCACCGCCCGCATGGCCTTGCCGGCCCGGGTGTTGCCGATGAACCAGGTCAGGGCGAAGACCAGGATGATGGCGGTGATGATGACCATGACTTCGGCCGGGACGATGCGCAAGGGCACATCCGGGCCAAAGATGGGCTCAAGGATGTTGACGGAGTCAAGAACCTGCGGAAAGGCCTTGGGCGAGGCAGCCTGGTTGCCCAGCACTGCGAGCCATTGGATGCTCTGATTGTCGGGGAAGGCATTCGGCAGCTTGACAAAGGATCCAAGTTGCAGGCCAACATTCTGGAGGATAAAGTCCATCCCCAGGGCCGCAATCATCGACACGATCTTGGGCTGCTTGCGCAGGCTGCGATAGGCGAAGCGCTCGATGACGGCGTTCAGCCCGCCACAAAATAGCATCGCCGGGATAAAAGCCAGGATCGCCAGCCACAACGGCGTGCGCACCCCGCCGCTCAGACCCACCATGAAGAGGAGGGCGACCATGGTCCCGAGCATGAACACGGACGAGTGGGCGAAGTTGACCATCTCGACGATGCCGTAGACCATCGTGTAGCCGATGGCGATGATGGTGACAATCGCGGCGTTGGCAAGGCCGGAGATCAATTGCTGGACCAGGATGGTCGGATTGCCGAGAATTTCGCGGATCAACCGGCCTGGCTCCAAACCGGCAGGCTGGCCAAACAACAAGACGAGATAAATGATGGCGATCGGGAGCAGGATTTTCCCGACGCGCCGGAACGAGGGCATGGCGGTGGAGGGGGCAAGCGATTTGTCCATAAAAATACGATGTCGTGGAAAGTTCGCGCGATTATAGCGAAGATTCGCTCACGCGCCCGGACGTTCCCGCGGCGGGTGGACTACCGTCCGTTACCCGCCGGCTTGCTACAAAAAAGACCTGACAAAGCGATGCTTTGTCAGGTCTTTTTAGTTAGTCCGTAAGAACTACGGAGCCTGCTTGATGGGGGTCTCGACCCACACGCCCTTGGCGTCAACGACGTAGCCCGTCATCGACGTCGAGGTGGTGTCGCCATTCTTGTCCAGGGTGAGCTTGCCCACGACGCTGTCCAGATCCTTGGTGGCCATCATGGCCTCGAGGATCGCGGCGCGGTCCTTCTTGCACACCTTGCTGATGGCGGCCAGCGCGACCTGCATCGAAGCATAGCCATACTTCGAATAGACCTCGATCTTGTCGGCCGCGATGCCGAACTTGGCGCTGTAGTCGGTCAGGAATTTCTTGCCGCTGGCGGGCAAGTCGGCCAACGCGACCGAGCCGATCGTGGCATAGATCCCTTCGGCGACGAACTTGCCATCGGCGGTCTTGCCGGCGGCGGTGATGAACTCATTTTCCTGCACGCCATCCGGGCCCATGAAGATGCCCTTGAAGCCGGCCTTGCGCAGCTCGACGAGCAGCAGCGGACCATTGGCGGCGGTGATGCCACCGTAGTAGACGGCTTCCGGCTTGGTGCCGTTGACCTTGACCGCGATCGAGTTGGCCTGGCCCTGCATGTCCTTGCCGGTCACGCTCTGGCGGCCCTTGACTTCGATGCCGATCGCCTTGGCCTGCTTCTCCATCACATCGGCGACGCCCTTGCCGTACAGCTCGGTGTCGTCGACGACGTAGACGCTCTTCACGCCCAGGCCCTTGAGCCAGTTCGCGTTGACGACGCCCTGGAAGTCGTCGGCCGGCACGACGCGCATGTAGGTGCGCTTGCCGGTCGGATAGTACTTCTCGGGCTCGCCCGGCTCGTTGGCCTTGGTGAGACCGACGGCGGTGTTGGCGGCCGAGATCATGGGCATGCCAACCTGGTTCAGGATGGGAATGGCGACCTTGGCAGCGCCGGAGTTCAGCGTGCCGAAGTAGACCATGGCGTCCTTGTCGGCGGCGGCCTTGGTGGCGTTCCCCTGCTCGGTGGCGGCATCCCACGCGCCCTTGGCGGCGGTGCTGTCGTCGAGGAGCTCAAGAGTGATCTTGAACTTGCCATCGCAGACCAGACCATCCTTGGTCAACTGCTCAATGGCGAGTTTGTAACCGTTGTTGATGCCGTCCGAGCTGCCCTTCGAGGCGCCCTGGAGCGGGTGGCTGCTGTAGAACTTGATGGCTTCCACAGCGGGAACGGCCGTGGCGGCGGGCTTCGGCACGTCGGTCGGCTTGGGCGCGGCGGGCACGGCGGTCGCGGCGGGCACGGCGGTCGCGGCGGGGACCGCAGTCGCGGCCGGCTTGGCCGGAACGGCTGTAGCGGCCGGGGCGGCAGCGCCACCACAGGCCGACAGCACAAATGCTGCGGACAGGGCAAAGCCCATCACCTTCAAATTGGTCTTCATACGGTTTCTATCTCCTCTTCTCTCTTGTTGAACGTAACACCAGTACCGCCCGGGCCGGGCAGGATTGGCGGATTCTACAACAACTTTGTTCCGTGTTGAGAACCGATTTTCCAGAAGGGGGGCGAAGCGTTACAATAACAAATCGAGGGGCGGTGGCGAAATGGCAGACGCCGGAGACTTAAAATCTTCTGCTGGTTAACCCAGCGTGTGGGTTCGAGTCCCACCCGCCCTATTCGCTGGCACTTCTGCACGGTCCCAACCCCGCCACGTCATCCCGCGCTTTCGCGCGGGATGACGTGGCGGGGCGGCGCGCGGGACGACGAACCGGGGCCTACTCTTCCGCTCGCATCAAGATCGTTTGGCTGTCGATGACCTTGCCGTTGCCAGCCACGTAGCGATAGCGGCCGTCCGGCATCAGCTCGCGAGCCTTGGCGTTGTCGCGAAGTTGCAACTCCAGGACGTTGTCGATGATGCGCCTGCGCATGGCCGGATCCAGGATGGGGAAAACGGTCTCGACCCGCCGATCGAGATTCCGCTGCATGAGGTCGGCGCTGCCCAGATACAGCTCGGGCTCGCCGTGATTGGCGAAGTAATAGGCCCGGGCGTGCTCGAGAAAGCGCCCAACAACGCTGATCACCCGGATGTTTTCGCTCAGCCCGGCGACGCCCGGGCGCAGACAGGAGATCCCCCGAATCAGCAAATCGACTTTGACCCCGGCCTGCGAGGCCAGATACAGGGCCTCGATCATGGCCGGATCGACGATGGCGTTCATCTTGAAGATCAACCGCCCGCCCCCATGTTCCTCGTGCAATTTCTTCTCGCGCGCGATCCGGGCGAGCATCGCATCGCGCAGGTTGACCGGGGCCACCAGCAGGCGCCTGAATACGCGCTGTTTGCTGTAGCCGGTCAGCAGGTTGAAGAGCTCCGTTGCATCCTCGCAGAAGTCCTCCTGGCAGGTGAACAGGCCAAGATCGGTATAGACCCGCGAAGTACCTGCGTTGTAGTTGCCCGTGCCCAGGTGCAGGTAGCGCCGAATGCCATCGGCTTCCTTGCGCACGACGAGGGTCATCTTCGAGTGCACCTTCATCCGCGCGCAGGCCATACACCACGTGCGCGCCAACGTCTTCCAGCGCGCGCGCCCACTGGATATTGTTCTCCTCGTCAAAGCGGGCTTTGAGCTCGACCATGGCCGCGACCTGCTTGCCGTTGCTGATCGCCTCGAGCAGGGCCTGCACGACCGTCGAGTTCTGCCCCACCCGATAGAGGGTGGTCTTGATCGCCAGCACCTGGGGGTCGCGCGCGGCAGCCCGGATGAAATCGACCACCGGGGTGAACGAATCATACGGATGGTGCAGGAGCCGATCGCCGCTTCGGATCAGCGAGAACCAGGCCTCGCTGGGGCTCGCCGGGCCCGGAAAACCAAAAGGCACGCGCGGGGTGAAGGGCGCGTCCTTCAGCCGCGGAATGGGCAGCTTTTGCAACTCCATCAAATCCGCAAGATTCAGCGGGCCATCGACCCGATACACGTCCAGCGGGCTGAGTTCCAGATTCGACATCAGGATGTCGCGGATGGCATCCGGCATGTCGTTGGCAATCTCGAGCCGGACCGGCGAGCCGAAGCGGCGTTCCTGCACAACCTGCTCGATGGTGGCCAGCAAATCATCGGCCTCGTCTTCCTGGATCTCAATGTCCGTATCGCGGGTGACCCGGAAGGCGTAACAGCGCTCGACCGTCATGCCCGGGAAGAGCGCCGCGATGTTGGCGGCCATCACCTGGTCGACCCAGGTCAGCCGAATCTGGCAGTGATCGCCCTCGACCACCTCATCGAGGTTGACGAAGCGCGGGAGCGACTGGGGCACCTTCACCCGGGCAAAACGCTGGCGGCCCTGATCGTCGCGAATGACAACCGCCAGGCTCAGGCTGAGGTTGCTGATGTGCGGGAAGGGATGGCCCGGATCAAAGGCGAGCGGGGTCAGGACCGGGAAGATCTCCTTTTGAAAATACGCTTCGGCCTTTGCTTTCTGCGCTTCATTGAGATCGTCCCAATCCAGCACGCAGACGCCGTGCTGCTTGAGCATGGGTTTGACCGAGTTGTCCCAGGTCGCGCTGAGCTCGGCGATCAGCGGGGTCAGGGTCGAGATCACCAGATCAAGTGTCGCGGAAGCGGGATGCCCGTCCGGTGGCAGCTCGACCACGCCCTGAGCAACCTGCTCACGCAGACCAGAGACGCGAACCATGAAGAATTCGTCCAGATTGGTCGAGAAGATCGCCAGGAACTTGGCCCGCTCGATGAGCGGATGGCGCTCGTCCTGGGCCTCCTGGAGCACGCGCCGGTTGAACTCGATCCAACTCGTGTCGCGGTTGATATAGCTTTCGGGGGGAAATGGCCGGCCGTTCATGGCGCGTTTTTGTCGGTCCGCTCTCCGGGCGGAGGTCGAGTATATCTGCGAATGGGTGTTTTCCAGCGACGATGTGGCCCGGCTCCGCCGGGCCACATCGTCGCTGGAAAGATCACGCGAGTATCATGCCCCTCCCACGCCAAATATGACAAACCCATCCGCCCCCCCGCCCCAACGCTGGCTCGAGGTCGAAATCGAAGCCGATGAGGAACTCGCCGACACGATCAGCGAGGCCATCTACGACCACGTCGAAGGCGGGGTCGCCATCGAGCAACTGAACGACCGAACTGGGACGGCCGATCGCTGGGAGGATGAGAAGGCCACCGGCCCGATCAAAGTGCGCGGGTATCTCCCCTTCGATGAGACCCAAGAAGCGCGCAAGCTCGCGATTGAGAAGGCCATCTTCTATTTGAATATGGTCCGGCGCATCTCGCCGCCGACCTATAAGATCGTGGAACAATCCGATTGGGCCAGCGCCTGGAAGGTCGCCTTCAAGCCGCTGCGAATCGGCGAGCGCATCGTCATCCGCCCCTCCTGGGTGACCGAGGCTGATTTCCCCACCCGGGCCAACGACGTCACCCTGTTACTCGATCCCGGCCTGGCCTTTGGCACTGGCCTGCACCCAACCACCCAGCTCTGCGCGCTGGCGGTGGAGGAGCAGATGAAGCCGGGCTGGCGGGTGCTGGATGTGGGCAGCGGTTCGGGCGTGCTGTCGATCCTGGCCGCCCGGTTTGGGGCCAAAGAAGTGCTCGGCGTCGACACCGATCCCGAGGCCGATCGGGCCGGGCGCGAGAACGCGACCTTGAACGGCGTGGCCGATGTGGTCAAGATCCGGCAGGGCTCGCTGGCCGACGCGACGGCCGAGGCGCCCTTCGACCTTGTTGTCGCCAACATCCTGGCCGGGGTCATCATCAGCATGCTGAAAACCAGCCCAAGCCTGGCCAGCTATGGCCCGCGCTTTCTCTTCTCGGGCATCCTGGACACCCAGGCCGACGACGTCGTTGCCGCGATGCAGGCGGCCGGACTGCGCCTGGTCGAGCGCAAGCAGATGTCGGACTGGGTGTGCCTGGTTGGCGAAAAGACCTAGGTTGTTTGGCGGGATCGCCCTCCCCGCGCGAAGCGCGGGGAGGGCGATCCCGCCAAACAACCCGTGAGACGAAGTTCATGAAGATCCTCATTCTGGGCGGGACACGCTTTCTGGGGCGAGCCATCGTCGACGCGGCCCTCAGCGCCGGCCACACCCTCACCCTGTTCAACCGCGGACAGTCCGGGCCCGGTCTGTTCCCAAACGTCGAAACGCTGCGCGGCGACCGGACCGCCGATCTGAGCGCCCTGGCCGGCCGGTCCTGGGACGCGGTGGTCGATCCAAGCGGTTACTTCCCGCGTGCCGTCGGGGCTTCGGCCGATGCGTTGCGTAATCACGTTGGACAATACGTCTTCATTTCGTCGATCTCAGTCTACGCCAAGCCCTCGGCCTCGGGCGAGGATGACCCGGTCGGCACGACCGACGATCCAACGGTCGAAACAATCACCGGCGGGACCTATGGCCCGCTCAAGGCCCTGTGCGAACAGGCCGCGGCGGCGCGCTTTCCCGGCCGGGCCCTGCTCGTGCGGCCGGGCCTTATCGTCGGCCCGCATGATCCGACCGATCGCTTCAGCTATTGGCCGTGGCGGATCGCCCAGGGCGGCGACGTGCTGGGGCCCGGCCGGCCCGAGCGCGGAATTCAGGTCATCGACGCGCGCGATCTGGCCGAATGGATATTGCAGATGATCGAAACCAGCACAACGGGCGTCTTCAACGCCACATCGCCGGCCAGGGCGATCACCCTCGGCGAGTTGCTCGACACAGCCCGGCGGGTAAGCGGCAGCGACGCGCGGGTGACTTGGGCGGCGGAAGGCTGGCTGCTCGGCCAGGGCGTGGCGGCCTGGAGCGACATGCCGGTCTGGGTGCCCGAGTCCGACCCCGAGATGGCGGGCTTTTTTGAGGTGCCGGTCGCGCGGGCGGTCGCCGCCGGCCTGACATTCCGGCCGCTCGAGGCCACGATTCACGACACGCTGGCCTGGCTGGCGACCCGCCCCACCGATCACGTCTGGCGGGCCGGGCTCACCCGCGCGCGGGAGGCGGCGTTGCTGGCAGCGTTTCGCAGGTAGATCGGCAAGGCCGCTTGGCCACCGCGGAAAACACCCTAAAGGTGGACCCCCGAAGAGCTGCCACAGCCAGACGCGTACACGGGTCCACCTTTAGGGTGTTTTGCCAACGCCAGCGCGATGAGGCCTAGAATTGGGCCACTATGAAGTACTTTCTCGATTCCGCGAAGATTGATGAGATCAAGTACGCCCGCGAGATGTGGGCGATCGATGGCATTACGAGCAACCCCCGCCACATTCGGACCAGCGGCAAGCCGTTTATGACCGCTGTGCGCGATCTGGCCAAGGAGGTCGAAGGGTCGCTACTCCCGGTGTCGGTCGAGGTGAACCCGCATCACGAAACGGCTGATGCCATGGTTGAAGAGGGCCTGCGCCTGTTCGACATGTGCCCAACGAATTTTGTCATCAAGCTTCCCGCGACTGAGGCCGGCTTCCGCGCGCTGCAGCTCCTGGGCGCCAAGGACATCCCGGTCAATCTCACCCTCGTGTTCTCGGCCGCCCAGGCCCTGCAGGCCGGCCGGCTGGGCGCGCGCTTCGTCTCGCCCTTCATCGGCTGGAAGGAATCCAACGGCGAGGAAGTCGAGCACTTGATCGAGGACATCGTCGAGATCTTCGACAACTATGACTTTGAGACCGAAGTCCTGGTCAGCGCGGTGCGCAACGCCCGCCAGATCGTCGAGGCCGCCGCCACCGGAGCCGACATCGTCACCGCGGGCTTCGACGTCTTCAAGGAATCGTTCGATCACCCCTACACGCACGTCGGCCTCAAGCGCTTCTCCGACGCGTGGGATGCAACGCCGTACGAATAGTTCGTCAGGTGAGTAAGGTTTGGTCAGGTTTGGTCAGGTGAGTAAGGTTTGATCAGGTAGAACTCGCATGACTCACGTTGTCCACCTGACCAAACCTTGCCCACCTGACCAAACCTTACCCACCTGACCACACCAGGCCAAACCTTATCCACCTGATCAAACCTTACTGACCTGACCAAACCTGACCAAACATGACTCGACCCCGACTGATCCTTGTGACACTTGGCCGCCTGACGTTTGAAGCCGACCTGGGCGCGCGGCTGGCGGCGGAGGCCGCAGCCCGGCTGGCCGCCCGGGATGACATCGAACTTGTGCGGCATGAACCGCTCGTCATTGAGGCCCCGGACGCCGAAGCGGCCATTGCCGCAATCCGGGCGGCCGATCCAGACGGTGTCATCCTCCTCAACGCCACCTTTGCCCTGGGGATTCTGGCCCAGGCGATCGCCCGGGCAATCGATCAGCCGATCCTGTTGTGGGCGTTCACCGAGCCGGCCGAACAGACCGGCAAGCTGCGCCTGAACTCGCTGGTCGGGGCGCATGTGAATGCGAGCAACCTGTTCAAGAACGGCCGGCGGGCCAGCACGCTCTACGCGGCCGGGGATGACCCAGCCGCGGCTGAGGCGATCGCCCGCTTTGGCCGGGTGGCTGCGCTGGCCCGTGTGCTGCGGCGGGCGAAGATCGCCCGAATTGGCGGCTACGCGCCAGGCTTTGACAATCTCAACGTGACTCCGGCCGCTTTGAAGTCGGCGATCGGGACAGACCTGGTCGACCTCGAGCTGGGGCAACTGGTCGGCGCGGCGCGCGGGCGAACCGACGACGCGCCCAACGCCGCCGCCGACTTCGACGACATCTCCGAGCTCAGCCCGGCCCAGGTCGGGAAATACAACGCGCTGGTGGCGGGGATCGAAGACCTGCGCGCACAGGGCGGCTACGACGCGGTCACGATCAAATGCTGGGGTGATCTGGCCGAGCAATACGGCATCGCCGGGTGCGGGGCTGCAGCATGGCTGAATGGCCACGGCCGCATCGTCGCCTGCGAAGGCGACGTCAACGGCGCGCTCAGCCTGATGATCGCCCGAGGCCTGAGTGGCACGCCGGGCTTCCTGACCGACATCGTGAGTGTGGATGGGGTGGCCAATACGGCCTTGCTGTGGCACATCGGCTGCGCGGGCACCTGCCTGGCCGCTCCCGGCCAGCCGCGCAAGCTGTTCAGCCACTTTGCGGCGGGCAAAGGAGTGACCGCGGGCTTCACCCTGGCGCCCGGGCCGATCACCCTGCTGCGCCTGGGCGATGACGGTCACGGCGCGTTCCGGCTGCTGGCTGCGACAGGCGAATGCGAACCGATGGAACTCACGATCCGCGGCACCATCGCTCGGGTCCGCTTCGCCGGGTCGGCCCAGGGCTTTCTGGCCGAACTGCTCGACAAGGGCTGGGAGCATCATCTGGTCATGGCCTATGGCGACCTGCGAGCCGACCTCGCGCTGCTGGCCCAGACGCTGAATGTACCGTTGACAGTGCTGTAGCAGCCTGCAGGCGCACAACGGAAATACATTGTATGACAGTGTTGGCGCAGCCTAAAGGCTGCGCGCCTACATCGGAAACGCATGGACTCGCGCAGCCTAAAAGCTGCGCCTACATCGGAAACGCATGGACTCGCGCAGCCTAAAGGCTGCGCCTACATTTGCGCCCACATCGCAAGCGCGCCACGGATACACTATGACGTCATGTCACGCGGACTCGACGACCTGAATCGCCAACTTATCGAAGCGGCGCTCGCCCGGGCTCTGCGCGAGCGCATCGGCGCGCGCGAGGCGGCCCGCGAGCTTGGCCGGGCCATCGACGACGCGTTCTCGGTCGGCCCGGGCGGCGAGCGCCTGGCCCCAAACCACTTCTGGATCACCTTGAATGCCCAGGACCTGGTCCCGCTCGAGTATCACGATCCCAAGCTCCCCGACAGCCTGGCCGAGGCCGTGCGCCAGATCGTGGCGCAGAAGGGCTTCCGGGCCGACATGGCCCCCCGGGTCATGCTGCGCGGCGCGCCCGAGGCCGAGCCCGGGACACTGCATGTGACGGCGCGCTGGATCCCGCCCGATCTGCCGCAGGGCCCGGCCGAATCCGCGCCGCGCGCCCCGCTGCCGCGCCGGCCCTTCCTGATCGTGGACGGGCGGCGCCAGGTTACGTTGGATCGCGACGTTGTGCGTCTGGGGCGCTCACGCGACAGTGACGTCGTCGTCGACGACCGGCGGGTGTCGCGCCATCACCTCGAATTGCGCTGGCAGGCCGACATCGCCCGTTTCCTGGCGGTCGACAACGACAGCACCGGCGGCACGCGTCTTAACGGCTACCCGATCAAGCAGTGCGCGCTCGAAGCCGGCGACGTGATTTCGCTGGGCGGGGTCGACATCATTTACGGCGAGGAGTTTGCGCTGTCGTCGACGACCGGCGGCCATCCCGCAGCGGGGGCGACAGCGACCGAAGCGCCGCCAGAGGCTTAACAGGTTCTTCGGAATCGGGCGCCCCGGCTTCGCCGGGGCGCCCGATTCCGATATCAATGGACGATCAGCGTTCCGCGGTCACGACGACCAGGTCATCCGCATGGACCAGAATCGGCGCGCTGCCCTCGCCGAGCAGCCGGGCGATGGCCTCGGACTGCTTGCCCAGCACCCGCCGCGCGTCAGCGGCTGAATAACGCACGATCCCCAGCGCAATATCGCGCCCGCGCGCATTGCGCAACGCCACCACCTCACCCCGCTCAAAATCGCCAATGACCTCGCGCGCGCCGACCGGAAGCAGGCTCTTGCCCCGCGCGACGGCCCGGGCCGCGCCGTCGTCGACGACGATGGCGCCAGCCGGGCGCTCGGCCAGGATCCAGCGCTTGCGGGCCTCGACCCGGGTGACGGCCGCCGCGATCCGCGTGCCGACCGCGACGCCCCGGGCGACATCGGCGATCACGCCTGGGCGCGCGCCATTGGCGATGACGACGGCCGCCCCCGAGCGGGTGGCCAGTTCGGCGGCCTGAAGCTTGGTCGTCATCCCGCCTGTGCCCAGTCCGGTCCGCGACGCGCCGGCCATGGCGTAGACCGCGTCGTTGATCTCGGGCACCTCGGCGAGCAGGCGAGCGCTGGCATCCTTGCGCGGGTCAGCGGTGAACAGGCCCTCCTGATCGGTCAGCATGAGCAGGATCTCGGCGTTGAGCAGGTTGGTGACGAGCGCCGACAAGTTGTCGTTGTCGCCGACCTTGATCTCCTCAGTGGCGACCGCGTCATTCTCGTTGATGATCGGGACGATGCCGTGGGCGAGAATCGCGCTGAGCGCATCCCGGGCGTTGAGATAGCGCCGCCGGTCGCTCAGGTCAGCCCGGGTGAGCAGGACCTGGGCGACCTGGACCTCGTGAAGCCCAAAGAGCTGTTCCCAGGCCAGCATCAGGTGGGTCTGTCCGACCGCGGCCAGCATCTGCTTGAAGGCCATCTCAGGCGGCTGATCGGCCCGGGCCACGCCCAACCGTTCGCGCCCGGCCGCCATCGCTCCGGATGAGACCAGGACAATCTCGGCTCCTGCCTCACGGGCGGCCACCACCTGCTGCACAAGTTCGAGCATGCGCCGGCGGTTGAGCTTGGGCGTGCCGGCGGTCAGGTGCTGGTGCCGAGTTTGACGACGATGCGCGTGCTCACGCCCGGAATTATCTCTTGATCGAATGGCCGGGCTTCGCCCGGGCCATTCGATCAAGAGATATACTTATAGCCAATATCGCGGCAAGGATCGAGAGGAGTAAGCAGCCAGCGCCAACAGGGAGCGCGCGTCACGGATTGAGAACGCGCGCGGGATCGCAGTCTGCCGAATGTCGCTCGGGAGCCGCCACGGGAGGCCCGTTACAGCCTGTTTGAGCGCGCCGGCGTGTTCGCCGGCGAACTTCGGTGGTACCGCGGAAAGCGGCGCAGTCTGCCCCATGCGCCCTTCTCGTCCGAACAGGAACGAGAAGGGCGTTTTTCATATCATGGAACAGCTCGCCAAGACCTACGACCCGAAGACCGTCGAAAGCCGCCTGGCTGCCTGGTGGGAGGCTGAGGGCTATTTTCGGCCCGAAGCCCAGCTCCACTTCGACGCCGCCGAGCGCCCGTTTGTCATCACCATCCCCCCGCCAAACGTCACCGGCACGCTGCACATGGGCCACGCCCTGACCAGCGCGATCGAGGACCTGATGACGCGCTACCACCGGATGAAGGGCGCCCGCACACTCTACGTCCCGGGCACCGACCATGCCGGGATCGCCACCCAGGCCGTGGTCGAGAAGAAGCTGGCCAAGGAAGGCCGCAACTGGCGCGAGATGAGCCGCTCGGATTTTCTCGAAGAAGTTTGGGACTGGAAGGAGAAGTCGCTCCAGATCATCACCAACCAGCAGAAGGTGATGGGCATCTCGGCCGACTGGACCCGCGAGGCCTTCACCCTCGACGAGCCGCGCAGCCTGGCCGTGCGGACCGCCTTCAAAACCCTCTTTGACGAAGGTCTGATCTACCGCGACACCCGGATGATCAACTGGGACCCGGTTCAGCTCACCGGGGTGAGCGACCTCGAGGTCGAGACTGACGAGGACGGCGAGGCGGGTCATCTGTGGTTTGTCCGTTATCCGCTCCAGACCAATCGCTGGGAGGGCCCCCGCCACGCCTGGGGCAGCGGGCAATGGGCCGAGGGCACGACCGAGTGGATCACCGTGGCGACTACCCGGCCCGAGACCATCCTGGGCGACACCGCCGTCATGGTCAACCCCGACGACGAGCGCTACACCCATCGGATCGCCTGCCGGGCCATCCTGCCCGTGATCGGGCGCGAGGTGCCGATCATCTCCGACAACGCCGTGGACGCGGCGTTTGGCACAGGCGCGGTCAAGGTCACCCCCGCCCACGACTTCACCGACTACGACGTGGGCAAGCGCCACCACCTGAACTTCGTCGAGGTCATCGACGAGCGGGCGAAGATGAACGAGAACGCCGGCCCGTATGCCGGGCTGGATCGTTTCGTCTGCCGCAAGAAGCTGGTCGCCGATCTGGAGAAGGAAGGCCTGCTGGTCAAGGTCGAGGACTACGTGGTCCGGCTCGGGCGCGGCCAGCGCAGCGGGGCGGTCATCGAGCCGCGGATCAGCCCGCAGTGGTTCTGCAACATGCAGGCCATGGCGGCGCAAGCGGCGGATGCAGTCAAGAACGGCAGCATCCGAATCGTGCCCGAGCGCTTTGAGAAGACCTGGTTTCAGTGGCTGGACAACATCCGCGACTGGTGCATCAGCCGGCAGCTCGTGTGGGGGCATCAGATCCCGGTCTGGTATGTCATCGACCCGGCCCGCCGCGAAGAGGCGAAGCCGCAGGGCAACTTCATCCCCCACCCGTCCACCCTGGCCGTGACTGCGGCCGCTGCCGCAGGCCGCCCGGCACGCTACAGCGCCCTGAACGAGGACGCCGCCTATGCTGCCGCGCTGACGGACTGGGGCGACGATGTCTTCCTGCTCCAGGACACCGATGTGCTCGACACGTGGTTCTCCTCCGGGCTGTGGCCGTTCAGCACCCTGGGCTGGCCCGATATCCAGCATCCCGACTACAAGGCCTGGTATCCGACCCGCATGCTCGAGACCGGCTACGACATCATCTTCTTCTGGGTGGCCCGGATGGTGATGCTGGGCCTCAAACTCACCGGCCAGGCGCCCTTCGACACGGTCTACCTGCACGGGCTGATCCGATCCTCGGACGGGGCCAAGATGTCCAAGAGCAAGCCCGACAAGGTCATCGACCCGCTCGACCTGGTGAGCGGCTACGGCACCGACGCCTTACGCTTTTACCTCGTCACCGCGGGGGCGCCGGGCAACGACATCAAGATGGACGCGCGCAAGGTCGACGGGCGCTGGCAGTCCGACCGGATCGAGGGCGCGCGCAACTTCGCCAACAAGCTGTGGAACGCCGCCCGCTACACCCTCGGCCGGCTCGAAACCCTGGCCGACGCGCCCGAGCGCGGGGCATCCCTGGCCGATAGCTGGATCCGGGCCCGGGCGGCCCAGACCCTGGTCGAGGTTCGCCGGCAGATGGATGACTTCCAGTATGGCGAGGCCGGCAAGCTGCTCTACGACTTCGCCTGGAACGACTTCTGCGACTGGTATCTCGAGCTGTCCAAGCTCCAGAACAGCGCCGAGACCCGCCGGACCTTGATCGAGATTCTCGACACGATCCTGCGCGCGCTGCACCCGTTCATGCCCTATCTCACCGAGGAGATCTGGCAGAAGCTCAAGGCAGCCTCGGCGGGCGAATCGCAGCCCGCGTCCCTGCGCGACTTCCCGGCTCTGATCCTGGCGCCGTATCCGCCCGCGGTGTCGCCGACGGCCGAGAGCGCGAATGCGCTCGACCATATCGCGGCGATGCAGGAAGCGGTCCGGGCGATCCGCAACACCCGCTCGAGCGCAAGGTCGCGCCCGAGAAGCGCGTCCCGGCCCGGATCGCGGCCGGCCGGCACGCCAACGCCTTCGAGGCCCTGCGCCCGGCGATCGCCGCTCTGGCCAGCGTCGACGCGAACGCGCTGGAGATCGGCGAGGCCCTCGGCGCGCCAGCCGAGGCGGCGGTGACGCACGCCCTGGGCGAGATCACCGTCTACCTGCCGCTCTCGGGGCTGGTCGACCTGGCCGCCGAGAAGCTGCGCCTGACGAGTGAACTCGAGGCGTTGGACAAGGCCATCCTGAAGAGCGAGGCATTGCTGGCAAGCGACTTCGGCGCGCGCGCGCCGGCGGCGGTGATCGTGAAGGAGAAGGCCCGCCAGGCCGAGGCGATCACCAAGCGGGATCAGATCCGGGGGCGCCTGACCGAGATGTAGGCTAGGGAGGGCATCCTCAGTTAACAGAAGAAAGGAAGAAGGAAGGCTCGAGAGTTGAGCCCGGCAAGGACTCCTTCCTTTCCCTTCCCTTCTTCCTTTCTTCTGTTGAAAAACATGTGGACGTTGAGCGACTTGCGGGAAGCTGGAAATGCGCGCACGGGTAATCTGCGGGCCGACATGGCCGCATTCCTGACCGGGCGCGGTTTCCCCGGGACGGCCGGCCACTGCGCGGCGGTGGCGGCCGAGGCGCGCCGTTTGGCCGCGCGCTTCGGCGAGGAACCGGCCCGGGCCGAGGCCGCCGGGCTGCTCCACGACATCAGCGCCCCGATCCCCGAGGCCGAGCGCATTGCGACGGCTGAGGCGTGGGGGCTCGAGGTGCTGGCCGAGGAGCTGGCCTACCCGATGATCATTCACCAGAAGCTCTCGGCCGTGATCGCGCGCGAGGCGTTTGGGGTGACAGACGCGGGCGTGCTGAGCGCAATTGGCTGCCACACAACGCTCAAAGCCGGGGCAAGCCGGCTGGACAAGATCGTCTTTGTGGCCGACAAGATCGCCTGGGATCAACCCGGCGATCCGCCCTATCTGGCCGACATCCTGGTTGCGCTCGAGCGCTCGCTTGACGCGGCGGCGTTCTGCTACCTCGACTCCCTGGTTCAGCGCCGGGCGACGCTACGGGTGGTCCACCCGTGGATGCTCGCGGCTTGGGGGAGTTGGCGATAGCCGTGGGGCGTTGAGGGTTACGGGGTTTTGTCCGCAGATTGCGCAGATTACCGCCGATTTGGAAAAGGGATTGCGTGCTTGGCCTCGGCGCAACCAAATCCCTATTTCAAATCGGCGGGAATCTGCGTAATCTGCGGATAAAGAAAAAAGCAAGAGCCTAATCCGCCATCGTCAGCGCCGCTGTCGATGGCGCCTGGGTGGTGCGGGCGAACGCGCGCACATCGCTGGCCCGCAGGAAATACAGGCAGGCGGCGAAGCCAATCGCCTCGAGGAAGTAGACCAGGGCATAGCCCGAGGCCGGCGAGCCCAGCGCGCGCGAGGCCAGGTCGAAGATCACCCCGCCCAGGGCCACCCCGATCCCGCGGAAGAGCAACTGGGCCATCGACCACACACCCAGATAGACGCCCGCCCGGGCGTCGAGGGTCATCACCATCAGCAGCGGCGAGCCGCCCGCGGTGTAGATGCCGAAACCCAGGCCAAAAGCCAGCACGGCCGGGATGAGCAAGGCCGCATTCACCGTCCACATGGCGAAGGCCAGCCCAAACAGCGAGAGCGAGGCCAGGACCAGTCCAACGGCCGTCACCTTGACCTGCTCGACGGTCGCCCATTTGCGGGTGAGGAAGATCGAGCCGACCAGGCCGAGCAGCAGACCGATGCCCCACACCCCGACGATGCCGGCTGCGCCCGAAAACGTCGCGCCAAAGACCTGGCGCAGGCTGGGCTCAAAAATGCCGTCCTGGGCGAAGCCGCTCATCGCGCCGAGGGCGAGCAGGCCAAAGAAAGCCCGCGCCCGGCGATCGCCGATGATGTCGCGCAGCACGGCCCCGAACTGTTTGTAGTCATCGTTGGCGATCCGACTGTGCGCGGCGTTGCGGCGCTCCTCGCCCGCGATCGAGACCACCCAGGCGATCAGGGCGATGGTCACCCCGACCACGGTAGCGGCGCTGAAAATGTCGAGGTTGTACTGGCGCAGTGCGCTCTCGCCGGGGTTGACCGTCGGCACGATGGCGGTTGCCAGGCGGGCATAGATGATCGGACTGAAGGCAAAGGCGGCCACCAGCATGGTCTGGACAATGGCGTAGGCCATCCCTTGGCGCTCGGGCGGGGCGCTCTCGCGGACCAGGGCCACGAAGGGGCTGCCCGAGAGCTGAGTGCCAACCCCAAAGGCCAGGAACGAAACCAGCGCAATCGCCCAGCCGGCTGGCGCCGACCCGCCCAGGATCATCCCGGTCGCGAGGGGGAGCAACGGCAGCGAGAGCAGCATCATCCCCCGCCCGATCCAGATGTAGGGGATGCGGCGCAGGCCGAAGATCGGGCGGGTATCGGACAGGTGCCCGGCCCAGATTGTGAGCGGGACCATGAGCTGGCGCAGGGCCAGGAGCAGGGTCACCGGGGTGGCGACAAAGCCGCCCAGAGCGGCCATCCCGTTGGCCATGGTGTAGTTCCACAGCGACGAGCCCAGGATGTCGGCGAATGAAGACCCGATGTGAAAAACGCCCAGCTTCATGCTGCGCAGCACGCTGAAGCGGGGCGGTTGGATGGGCTCGGCCCGGGAGAGAGTTGCATCCACTTCGCGGGATTGTAGCCGCGGGAGGGTTGTTTTCGGCTAGGGGTCGGGCGGCGTTTTGGGGATGCTCATTTACCTTGTCAGCGGCATGGTTTCGGGAAGCAAGAGTCACGATACGATTCCGTCAAGACACCGTTCTATAGCCAAACTCACACATTCGTGCATCAGAAGTAGACTCGTATTTGAGATCGATCAACCCGCAAACCTTGTGCGATGCTCGATTCGATGGGAGGCAACAGTGAGAAACGTAGCTATTTTTCGACAGATCGCCATTCTCATCATCTGCCTATCCGCGTGCTCGACAGCTGCGCCCGCAACACCGACACCCATCCTGCGAACAAAGACTGGCGGTGTTGATAACACGGGCGACTTGTGCTTCAATCGTTACGATGCCAATGCGCTTGTCCTGACCGGCGAATGGCTTCCACGCGGCGACTGCTTTTCCAGCTCCTGCACCCGCCGGGATGAAGAAAGCTTGATCATTACCCGAACTGCCGATGATCGGGAACTGCGGTTCACGTCACATGCCAGATTGGTGCAAACCACGGGAACAGATCGAGGATGCACTGCCGACTGCATGGGAGGCGGCAGGGTGCCCTTCACGCTGACTCAGATCCTGCCCACCGCCAGTTACACGATTTGGCATGGCGCGTCAATGATTGGTCAACTCAACATGTCTGCTTTCACGCGCGTGTGCTTGAAATAGTGGCGCGAACCCGCATCAGAAGCCGTGTTTGTCGACCATGCAATGCGTTGAGGAATTTCCCTGCCGCAGTTTGGGTCCCGCGCTTTCGCGCGGGACGACGGGGATGTGAGGCGGGCCGCACCTTCGAGGTGCGGCCCGCATGGCCCATTCGCACAACGTACGTTGGGTAGGGGCGGGTCGCGACCCGCCCCTACCCGGACGCGTGTTTCGGCGACGAGAAGGGCGAAGCACCAGCCGTAACGTACCGACCTAGATAGATTCGATGGCGGGTGCTTCGCCCCTACGCTGTCACAAACTCGTCGGTGATCTCCAGCGCCCGGTCGACGATCTCAAGACCCTCGTCCAGCTCCTCGCGGGTGATGGTCAGCGGCGGATTGACGAAAAAGTTGTTCCAGCGCACAAAGGTGAATAGCCCGTTGTCGTGGAAGAACTTCTTGACCAGGTTCATGACCTCCATGTCCTTCCCGCCGGCGTTGTAGGGGGCCATGGGCTCCTTGGTCGTCTGGTTCTTGACCAGCTCGAAGATCGTAAACAGCCCGATGTGGCGCACATCGCCCACACTGGGGTGCCTGGCCTTCAGCTCGTCCTCACGCTGGGCGAGATACGCCCCGGTCGCGGCGGCCTTCTCGACCAGCTTGTCGTCGATGATGATGTTGATGGCGGCGATGGCGGCCGCGCAGCTCACCGCGTGTCCGCCATAGGTCAGCCCGGCATACAGGACCTTGTTGTCGAAGTACTTGCCGATCTCCTCGCTCACGATGCAGTCGCCCAGCGGGAGATAGCTGCTGGTCAGCCCCTTGGCCATCGTCATGATGTCGGGGGCGATCCCGTAATGCTCGCAGGCGAACATCTTGCCCGTCCGGCCAAACCCGCACATCACCTCGTCCAGGATGAGGAAGATGCCGTATTTGTCGCACAGCATGCGCAGGCCCTGGTAGTACTCTTTGGTCGGGATGATGATCCCGTTCGTGCCGGTCACCGTCTCCATGATGATGGCGGCGACATTGTTCGGGCCCTCGAACTTGATCACATCCTCGGTCTGGTTCAGGCACTCCTGCATGAACTCGGCCTCGGTGAGCTTGAGCCGCGAGCGGTAGTAGTACGGATCCGGGATGCGCATGATCCCGGGCGGCTGGGGCTCGCTCGCCCAGCGGCGTGGGTCGCCGGTCAGGCCCATGCTCATGGCCGTGCCGCCGTGATAGCTCCGGTAGCGGGCCAGGATCTTGTGCTTGCCGCTGGCCATCCGGGCGATCTTGACCGCGTTCTCGTTGGCTTCCGAACCGCCCAACGTAAAGAAGCTCTTCTTGAGGTTGCCCGGGGTGATCTTGGCCAGCAGCTCGCCCAGCACGCCGCGGGCCTCGGTGGCCGCATACGGGTTGGCATAGGCCAGCTTCTCCATCTGGGCGACGACCGCCTGGGTGATGCGCTGGTCGCCGTGCCCGATGTTGACGCTCATCAACTGGCTGTTGAAGTCGATGAAGCGCTTGCCGTCGGTGTCCCAGAAATACACGCCCTTGGCGTGGTCGACCGGCAGCGGGGCGTAGCCGCCCTGCATGTTCCACTCGAACAGGGTGTAGTCCTTGTTGAGTTGGATGATTTTTTCAGTGCTCAGGCTCATGATGTTTTCTCCAGTGCGCGCTCTCGCGCCCGGCGGAAGAATGCTTGAGCGGATATCCCCGCTTCGCGGGGGATATCCGCTCCGGAGAAGTTTCGGTTAGCGCGTCCTAAAGCAGGATCGCCGGCCTGCGTTCGAGAAACGCCCGGCGCCGGCGGCGCCCAGCCAGCGCTTGCCATCCACGACCAGCTTGCCGCGCAGGAAGACCTTGACCGGTTTGCCGGTCACTTCGCGGCCCTCGTAGAGGTTGTAGTCGACCCGCATGTGGTGGGTCTTCGCGCTGACGGTGTGTTTGGCCTTGGGATCCCAGATCACCAGGTCGGCGTCCGCGCCGGCGATGATCGCCCCCTTGCGCGGATACAACCCGAACAGCTTGGCCGGGTTGGTGGCCGTCAGCTCGACAAAACGGCTGGGCGAGATCTGCCCGGTCCGCACCGCCGCATCCCACAGCATATACATCCGGTCCTCGATCCCCGGCACGCCATTCGGGATCGCGGCAAAACTCTTCGCCCCGAGCGTCTTCTGGGTCTTATAGTTGAACGGGCAGTGATCGGTGCTGACGCTGACCAGGTCCCCGGTCCGGATCCCGCGCATCAACGCGGCCTGATCGCTCGCCTCGCGGAAGGGCGGGCTGCACACCCACTTCGCGCCGTTGAAGGCGTCCTCGGCGGTCGCGTTCAGGTTGTCCTTCGTAAAGTGGAAATACTGCACGCAGGTCTCGGCGTAAGCGTGCTGGCCGCGCTTGCGGGCGTTGGCGATCGCGTGCAGCGCCATCGCGTTGGTCAGGTGCACAACGAACAACGGCGCGTCTCCAGCCACCCGGGCCAGCTCGATCGCCCGGTTGGTGGCCTCAGCTTCGAGCTCGGCCGGCCGGGTGAGTGCGTGCCAGATCGGGGCCAGATTGCCGGCTGCGAGGGCGTCCTTGACCAGCACGTCGATGGCGTCGCCGTTCTCGGCGTGGACCATCGTCAGCACCCCGCTCGCTTTGGCGGCCCGCAGGCAGCGGAAGAGGGTGGTGTCGTCGACCTGCAACACGCCCTTGTAGGCCATGAACAGCTTGATGCTCGTCACCCCCATCTTCGGCAACTGGGCGATCTCGGCCATCACGGCCTCGTTCAGGTCGGTGACCGCCACATGGAAGCCATAATCCATCGCCGCCTTGCCTTTGGCCTTGGCGTGCCATAGATCGAGGCTCTCTTTCAGCGACTTGCCCTTGGGCTGGATGCAGAAGTCAACGTGGGCGGTGGTCCCGCCAAACAGGGCGGCCTTGTGCCCGGTGAAGAAGTCGTCGCTGCTGACCGTCCCGCCAAAGGGCATATCGAGGTGGGTGTGCACGTCGATGCCGCCCGGCAGGATGTAGCGGCCCTTGGCGTCGATGACCGTGTCGGCGCCCTTCTCCATCAGCCCGTCCCCGATCAGGGCGATCTTCTCGTCATCGATCAGGATGTCGCCGGTGTACTCGTCCGAGGCGGTGACGATCCGGCCGTTCTTGATGAGCGTCGTGGCCATCTTCTCTCCTCACCTACTGTGGAGCTGGAGGGGATCCCCGGCTTCGCCGGGGATCAGCCGGGGATCACTGAGCGTAGCGACGTTTAGAATTTGCGGCTCCATTCTTTGGGCCAGCGCTCGATGATGACCTTGGTCTCGGTATAGAACTCGAAACCGTGCGCGCCCTGGGCGTGCAGGTCGCCGAAGAAGCTCTGGCGCCAGCCGCTGAACGGGAAATACGCCATCGGGGCCGGCACGCCGAGGTTGATCCCGACGTTGCCGCTGGCGACCTCATAGCGGAACTGGCGGGCGGCCGCGCCACTGGTGGTGAAGATGCTGGCCGCGTTGCCATACGCCCGGTCGTTGCACATGGCGATGGCCTCCTCAATCGTGCTGGCATGGGTCAGGCTGAAGACCGGCCCGAAGATCTCGGTCCGGGCCAGCTCTCCGCCGTGCGGCACGCCGTCCAGAATCGTCGGGAAGACAAAGTTACCATCCTCGTAGCCGCTCACCTTGTGCTGGCGCCCGTCGACGACGATCTTGGCCCCTTCCATCTCGCCCATGGCAATGAGTTTCTCGATCCGGGCCTTGCTGTCGCCGGTGATGACCGGGCCCATCTGGGTGGCCTTGTCGAGGCCATAGCCGACCTTGCGCGAGGACGCCGCGTCGGCGATGCGCTCGAGGAATTCATTCCGGGCGTCGCCGACGGTGATGGCCACCGAGGCGGCCAGACAACGCTGGCCGGCGCAGCCAAAGGCTGAGTCGGCGGCGATGCGGGTGGTGGTCTCCATGTCAGCATCGGGCATGACGATGATGGGGTTCTTGGCCCCGCCCTGGCACTGGGCGCGCTTGCCATTGGCCGTTGCGCGGCTGTAGATGTACTTCGCGACCGGGGTTGAGCCGACAAAGCTGACCGCCCTGACGTCCGGGTGATCCAAAATCGCGTCGACGACATCCCTGGCCCCGTTGATGACCTGGATGACGCCCTTGGGGAAGCCGGCCTGGGCGACCAGCTCCATCAGCTTCATCATCGTCATCGGCACCTTCTCGCTCGGCTTGAGCAGGAAGCTGTTGCCGCAGGCCACCGCGTAGGGCATGAACCAGAGCGGGACCATAAGCGGGAAGTTGAAAGGCGTGATCGCGGCCACGACGCCCAGCGGCTGGCGGACCATCGATTCGTCGATGCCGCGAGCGATGTCCTCGTTGGTGACGCCCTGCATCATGCTCGGCGCCCCGCAGGCGACTTCGATGTTCTCGATCGCGCGCTGGATCTCGGCGTCGCTCTCAACATACGTCTTGCCGCATTCGCGGGTGATGATCTTGGCGATCTCGTCCCGGTTCTGCTCGAGCAGCACCTTCAGCCTGAACAGCGGCTGGATGCGCTCGCCGGCCGGGGTGCGCCGCCACTCGCGGAAGGCGACGGCGCCGGCCGTGACGGCCGCGTCGACTTCCTCTTTGGGAGAGAGCGGGACCTGGGTCAGGACGTCGGTTGTGCCCGGGTCGCGCACGGGCAGAAACTCGCTGGCGCCGGATTTGACAAACGCGCCGTTGACGAAATTGGTGAGGGGTTCAATAGCCATCGTGGGTGTTCCTTTGAGAGAGGCGCAGCCGGAGCCGCGCGAGATGAAACGAGTATATGCCCCCGGAGGTGATGGGGGCCTCAAATCCGTGACGATCCGCGGCGCGACCTCGCGCGTTAAACGTCATTCCCGATTGCGCGCCGGGCATTAAGCTGCGCACGCGACCATCACCCGGCCCCAGAGGGGCCGAATGAGATAGCCCAGGGCGAAGCCCTGGGAAACCGATGCCCACGCGATTTCCGCCCTGAAAGGGCGGGATGGCACACGAGGATTCTCGACCCGCCAGATCTCCCCATTGAACCGTTCCGTATTTCGCCCTTTCAGGGCTCATCGTGTGTTTGGTGTCGCGACCCAGGGCTTCGCCCTGGGCTATCTCATGTGGCCCTTTCAGGGCCAGGAACTGACGCCTATGCCGCATTCAAGGCCGGAATGATCTTCTGACCGTAGATCTCCACCTGCTTCTCCTCCTCCCCATTCATGAGATACAGGTTGAACTGCGTGACGCCAAGGTCGCGCAGTTCCTCGATCCTGCGGATTTGCTCCTTGACCCCGCCCACCACGCAATAGCGGTCGACGATGTCATCCGGCACAAAGCGGCTGTTGTCGCTGCCAACCTCCGCATGATGGAGATAGTTATAGCCGGGCCGATCCTCGACATAGGTCACCAGCTCGGGCGGCAGTTGCTCCTTCGGGTACTTCTTGAGCAGATCGACGATGTGGTTGCCGACCAGGGCCGGGAACCAGCGCACGTACTCGCGGGCCTTGGCCAGGTCGTCGTCGATCCACACCGGCGCGGCCGCCATGACCTTGATCTTTGAGAAGTCGCGCCCGGCTTCCTTCGCCCCCTCCTTCACAAATCCAAGGCACCACTGGATCAAGTGCGGATCGGCGAACTGCAGCACGATGCCATCCGCATGCCGGCCAGCGGAGCGCAGCGCGATCGGGCCGTAGCCGGCCACCCACACCGGGGGCGCGGGCTGGGTCGCCCAGGTAAAGAAGGTGTCGACGCCCTCGTAGTCGAGGTGGCCGCCGGCGGTGAGCGCGCGGAACTGGGCGACAAACTCCTCGAGGTGGGCCATCGTGGTCGGGCCTTTGCCCAACCGCCGGCGCGAGGAATCGCCCCGCCCGATGCCCATGTCCATCCGGCCCTTGCTGATGTTCTGCAGGGTGGCGAACAGGCTTGCGGCCACGGTCACGTCCCGCACGACCGGGTTGGTGACCAGCGTGCCAATCCGCATCCGGCGGGTCTCCCACGCCCACAACGCAAAACGAGGGAAGCACTCCTGCCACAGGACGTGGCTGTCGAAGCTCCACAAGTAGTCGAAGCCTTCCGCCTCGGCCTGTTTGGCGATCGCCACCTCGCGAAAAACATCCATGTCGCTCTTGAAAGTGATGCCGAATTCCATCTTTGCCATGTCATGCTCTCCTGCATACCGAATAACGTCAGCGTGCGCAGCTATCTTAGACGCGCGGCGCGGTTCTGGCAACCAAGGGGGGGAAGCAGAAGCATGGCTACTGCAAAGTTCCATTTCGGGGCAAGCATCCTGAGCGGAGCGCGGCGGACCGGAAGAGCCCGACCTGCACGAACCTCGCCGCGCGCAGTCGAAGGACGCGCCGTAAGCCTGTTTTTCCGAACGCAAGCGTCCTTCGACTTCGCTCAGGAGAACTCCTTCGACTTCGCTCAGGAGAACTCCTTCGACTTCGCGCGGGAGTCGACCCACGGTGGTGACTCGTTCCGGGCCGCGCTCCGCTCAGGATGCTTGCGCAATGGAGGAATCGAAAACTGTCAAGGGACTTTGCAACAGCCATGGAAGCAGAAGAAGGGTGACTCCTCAAACCAATCCTAAATCTGCGCTAATCTGCGTCAATCTGCGGATCGATCCAAGTCCAAGCCCGCTCGGGCCGTCACGGGTGCGGCAGGTCTTGTCCGCAGATTTACGCAGATTGGCGCAGATTGGGTTGGTGTTTCTGGCTTCCACAGTGGCGCGTGATGACGACTATTGGGTTTCGTCCTAAACTTAGCGCATGACTACCACCCTTAACCCCAAGCGAACCGTCGCCGAACTCAAGGAACTCCGGGCGCTGACCGGCGACGCCAACGGCGCGCAGCGCGTGGCTTGGACCGACACCTGGGCGGAGGGCCGCGCATGGCTAAAGGCCAAAGTGGCCGAGATCCCCGGCGTTGTCCAGGAAAAGGATGAGGCCGGCAACCTGTGGTTCACCCTCAAGGGCAAGAGCCGCAAGGAGCTGCTCATCGGCGGGCACATGGACAGCGTCCCCAACGGCGGCTGGCTGGACGGCTGTCTGAACGTTCTGGCCGGAGTTGAAGTGCTCCGCCGCATCGCGGCCGAAGGCACGCCCCCGGTGACGGTCCGCCTGGTGGATTGGGCCGATGAAGAAGGGGCGCGCTTCGGGCGCAGCCTGTTTGGGAGCAGCTCGGTCAGCGGCGCGATGGACCCTGACGAGGTTGGCGCGCTCAAAGATCGCAATGGCACGCTTCTCCGCGATGCCGTCGCCGCGCATGGGGTGAACGTCAAGACGGCCAAGAAAGCCGGCCGGCAAATCAAGAACGCGGCCGCCTATCTCGAACTGCACATTGAACAGGGGCCCGTGCTCGAGCGCCTGGGCCTGCCCTTGGGGCCGGTGCTCGGAACGTTTGGGGTGGAGCGGCATCAGATCACCTTCACCGGCCAGGCCGCCCACAGCGGCAGCACGCCGATGGACGCGCGCAAAGACGCGCTGGGCGGGGTGAGCAAACTCCACCTGGCGATTCGCGAGATCGCGGTCAAGCATGGCGGGGTCTGCACCGTTGGGCGGGTCGTCACCGAACCCGGGATCGTCACCTCGGTCGTCGCCGAGGCCACGATGACCCTCGATCAACGCCACCTCAGCGCGGCAAAGCTGGCGAAGATGTATGCCGAGGCGCGCAAGGCCAGTGAGCGGATCGCCCGCGAGGAGAAGATCGCTGTCGCCTGGAAGAAGATCTGGGCCATCCAGCCTTTCCCCTTCCATTCTGAGCTGATCAAACTGGCCGACGCGTCAATCAAGGAGATCTGCGGAGTCAGCCACAAGCTGCCCAGCGGGCCGCTGCACGATTCGGCCGAGGTTTGCCGGGCCGGCGTGCCGACCGTGATGCTCTTCGTCCAAAGCCTGTATGGGATCAGCCACAACAAAATCGAGGACACCAAGGAGGAGCATATCGAGATGAGCGTCGCCGCCCTCGATGCCCTGGCGACGAAGACGATGGCGTGGATTCTGGGAGTTAAGCCTCGCGGGTAGGCGCCTTCGGGGGTCGGTCGGTGCGGGTAGGGCCCGTTACGGGACAAACCTCGCGGGTAGGCGCCATGGATGCGTGCCCGCTTGGGACTGCGAGCGCCTACCCGCAAGGTTTTTTCGCGAAGGCGCCTACCTCCGAGGTTAATCCGCCTGGTCAGCGGGTCGAATAATTCCCCTTCGCCACCAGCCGCCACTCGGCCGGCGGGGAGTCGATCAACGCCGCAGCCGCGGCCAGAACAGCCCCGTGCAAGCCGCCCGGCTCGGGATGGTCGCGCAGCAAATCGGCTGCCTTCATCGGCGGGCCAAAACAGACCCGGATCGGCACGCCCCGATAGCGCGGCAGCAGGATCTGCAGCCCGGCCGCCATCTTGTCGCGGTCCTTCTCCTGGCGCCGCAACATCCGAAGCGGATTGCGTTGGGCGCCGGCCGACTGCACCCCGCTCACGATCGCCGGCACAATCACCGTCTCCGGCACACGCTGGGCGAACAGCGTGGCGCTGTCGGACCACGCGTCAAGCGACGCCCGCGCGCCGGGCATCACCCCCGGATCGGGCTCGATCTTGCCGGCGGGAAAGGTGACGACCGCCCGGCCGGCCTTTAGGTTGGCCAGCACCGAACGCACCACCGACAGCCGCTCCCCACCCTCGGGCACCCGAATGAGTTGCTTGGTTGCGTTGGGCAACGCCCGCAGAAACGGGCGGTCGTTGGCGATGATGCGCAGGTCCGGCCGGCCAAGCGCGACAAAGAGCGCGATCGTGTCGGCCATCCCCGGGTGGTTGCACACCACCAGCAGCGGGCCGGTGTCGGGCACTTGGGCGCGGCCGGCCACCTCGAGAGTGGCCATATAGTGCTTGAGCAGCCAGTCCGCCCCGGCCGGCAATCCCTTGTCACCATTGATCTGATCAAAGGTGGCGATTTGCTCAGCGAATCGGCGGGCGGAGGGGCGAAATATCGCCTCGAGCAGGCCGCGCCCAAAGCGCAGTTTGGCCAGCCCGAGCGAGTCCAGAAAGTCGTCGAGGTTGACCCGGATGAGCGCGTCGATCTGAGCTTGCCCGCTCAGCGCCTGCGGGTCGGTGCTTGCCATCGATGACATGTCAAACCGAATTGTATGCGCCTGATTGTGCGCATGCGTTCGGTCTGATTTTTTTATCCGCAGATTACGCAGATTCGCGCCGATTTCCTTTTGTCGAAATGTGCCTTTGTGATGAATACCGGTGGCAAACGGAAGCATCGCCCAAAAGCGAAATCGGCGCAAATCTGCGTAATCTGCGGATAGATCCCGCCGATCGCACGGGTTTGATTTCTTGCGAAGCTGACGCTAGGCTTGCGTCCAATCGAACACAACGCCCAGCCAGCCCGTGCTGCCGCGTGCCATCATCTCGAACATGGCCTGGGCCTGGGTGTAGGGGAACGACATGGGTAAGCAGGTGGCCCATCCGCAACCCGCCATCGGCCATCAGGCGCAGGCTGGCCCGCCGGTTGCGCTCGCGCGTCCACGGCCAATACGGGTGCCCTTCGGCCATCCCGCTCTCGTAAATCCCGGTCAGGGTAATCTCGCGCCGGAGCAGATCCTCCTGCAACCGGATCGTGGCGGTGCCGGGCGGGCTGCCGGTCAGCACGATCCGCCCGCGATTGCCGCACGCCTCGAGCAGTTGCTGCAGAATCCCGGCCACCTGGGTGCAGTGGAAGATCGTCTCGGCCCCCTTGCCGTCCGTGATCGCCTTGATCCGGGCCACCGCATCCTCGCGCCCGGCGTTAATGACATGGGTGGCCCCGCTGGCCTTGGCCATCTCCAGCCGCGCGTCATCGAGGTCAACCGCGATCAGCGGATGGGACCCGCTCAACCGGGCAAGCTGCAGGGTGAGCTGCCCGACCATCCCCATCCCAAACACCGCGACCGACCCGTCGATCTGCAGGGCCGCCCGGCGCACGCCGTGCAGGGCAACATCGCCCAGCATGGCGAACCCAGCCGCGTCATCAGAGACACCCTCCGGGATCGGCAGGATATGCCCGCTGGGCGCCGCGGGGTCGACCAGCCAGTGGCTGGTGTGGACGCCGCCGGTGAGCACGCGCTCGCCGACGGTGTAGCCGGACGCGTCGGGTCCCATCGCTTCAACCGTCCCGACCGTCATATACCCGATCAGGTAGCCGTTGTCGTCCGGACGGGGGGTGATGCCATAGGCCTGCGGACCAAAACGGACAAAATTCATCTCCGAACCGGCGCTGACCGCGCTGCGGCTCACCCGGACCAGAAGCTGCCGGCCGGTCGGAAGAGGCGGCGCAAACGTCTCGACCTCGACCCGCGGGCCGGAGCCGCCGTGGTGAAAGCGCAAGCGCCGGCCAGTCGTCATGCGAACATCTCCGGAACCATCGCCCGGGCAATCGGCTTGAGCCGGTCGGCCTCGGCCTGCGCCAGGTATTTGGACGGCCAGCGCAGGCGCAGGCCGACATCCGCCCACCCGCCGATCTCGGCGAGCAGCTTGTCCAACGCCGGATTACTGTAACCGGCCTGCCCGATCGGGGCGATGTGGCTGGCGAAGAAATCGATCAGCCGGCGCTCAATGTCCTGCGCGGCGGTGATGTCGGTCTGCATCAGCTTCCACCAGCGCACCGAGCCAGCCGGCGACAGGCAGGCCACGTTGCTGTAACTGCCTGACGCGCCCTGCAAGAAGCCCGAGGCCAGATGGTGGCCGGGCACGAAGATGGATAGGTCGGTCGTGTGCGCCCGCAGCGCGCCATACCAGGAGGGATTGCCGTCCAGCACCTTCGCCCCGACCAGAGCGGGCACCGCCCGCTTCAGCGCGCCGATCGCGGCCATGTCGAGCACGCGTTTGGCGTGGGGCGGGTTGTAGAGCACCAGCCCGATCCCGTCGGCGGCCTCGGCAATCCGCGACAAGAATGACACTGCCTCATCGTGGCCGGCCGTCACCCAGTCGGGCAGGATGACCTGAAAGGCGCCCGGCCGCAGCGCCACCGAACGGCGCACCCGGTTGAGCGAGAGCTGCGGGCTCATGTGGCTGGCCCCGATCTGAAACGGCATGCCCGCCCGTTCGCAGCGCTCGGCAAACAGCGCCTGGATGCGGTCGAACTCGTCCTCGGTCTGGGTGTGAAACTCGCCGGCCGTGCCGTTGGTATAAAGCCCGGCGACCCCGGCGGCGATCAGGATGTCGATCTCTTCACCCAGGCGGGCATAGTCGATGCTGTCGTCGGCGTTGATGGGGAGCAGGACCGTCCCCCACGTTCCGCGAATTTGCTGGCTGGTAAGTGGTTTCATATCAGGCTATTTGGAAACGACCACCGTGGCGTCGGGACGCTGGCGCACGTCCGGGATAAGCGTGGCGCCGATGCCTGCCTTCGTCGGCGCGTCGAAGTGGCCATCCCGCACAACAGGCACGTCGGTGATGAGCTCGGGATACGTCAGCCGCAGATAGGCCCGGACCGACTCCTGAATGACGGCGTTTGAGCAGTTGATGGCGAGGTGGATGCCGGCCAGCAGCGTGAACGGGCCGGTGCAGTCGTGCAGGGCCACCGGCCGCTTGTAGACCTCCGCCATCGTGGCGATCTTCTTGCTCTCGGTGATGCCGCCCGCCCAGGTCGGATCAATCATGATGATGTCGGCGGCGTTCTTCTCGAGGACGGGCTTGTACTCGTAACGGGTGGTGAGGTACTCGCTCACCAGGAGCGGGGTCCGGGTGCTGGCCCGCAGTTCGGCCAGGGCCCCCACGTCGTCGGCGCGCATGAGGTCCTCCAGCCAGTACGGCTCAAACGGTTCGAGCGCGCGGGCGATCGTCTTGGCTGCCGGCAGGCTCCAAAAGCCGTGGCCCTCGACCATGATGTCCATTTTGTCGCCGACGGCGTCGCGAATCTGCTGGAACGGCCGCAAGGCGAGCTTCAGGTCAGCCCGGCTGATCGAATGCCCGTGGATGGCCACCCGCTTCGGATCGAAGGCGCCTTTGAAGTTCTTCCAGTTAGCCCAGCCGTCCGGGTCGAGGACGAAGTCGAATGGCCACAGCTTCATCCCGGTGATGCCCTCGCTCAGAAGGTCCTGGGCAAGCGCGCCGGCGTCGGTCATGAAGCCGACCAGGTCCTCGTATTTGGCCCCAATCTCAGCGTCCGCGCCGTAGCCCGAGCCGCCCCGGGTGGGCCGCCCGTAGTGCGGGCCGCCGCAGGTGTTGTAGGTCCGGATCCGGGCGCGGGTCGCGCCGCCCAGGACCTGCCACACGGGCTGGTTTACCGCTTGACCGAAGATGTCCCACAGCGCGCAGTCGATGGCGCTCAGGGCCCGAATCTCGGCGCCCTTGCCGGCGATGTGGGCGATGACCTCATACAGCCGGCGCCAGTGCAGCTCGATGGCCAGCGGGTCGTGACCGAGCAGCATCGGGGCCGCGAACTGGTGGATGTAGGCCCGCATCGCGTCGGTCATGTAAAACGTATCGCTGTAGCCGACGAGGCCCTCATCCGTGTGGATGGCGACAAAGAGAATATGCGGAAAATCGCCGAGATGGATGGTCTCGATCTGGGTAATCTTCATGACGGCAAATTAGTAGAGTGCGGTCACTAAACGCAACCCTCAGGCTCGTCCAACGGCAAGCGCCAAACATCTATCCGCAGATTTCGCAGATTTCCGCGGATTTAGGATATGCGCCGCGCAAACAAGGAAAACGAATCGGCGGAAATCGGCGAAATCTGCGGATAGACCGCGCACTTCATCCGTGCAGACGTTCGTTGCATTCATCTAGAGGTGGGTGTCGTGGAGGGTCCCCTTCAGATCGGCCTCGAATTCGACCTCGAGGATCGGCGGGCGGGCGTAATACCAGTGCACACCCAGCCCGGCTCGGGCGCCCAGCGGGGCGAGCACTTCGCTGGCGAGATAGCTCGCGGGAGGATGCACGCAATACAGGTTCACCGTCGTCACGTCCGCGACGCTCACACCCAGCCCTGGAAGCCGCCCAACGATCGAATCCATCACCCAGCGGGCCTTCTCGCGCATGCCATCAGGCGAGGTGTCGCCCAGGCGGATGATGCTCTCGCGCCCGGCGCCCGGCAACTCACCGGCGCCCGACGAAACGAAGGTCTTGCGCCCGCCCGGCCGCCGGCCCTGGACGGTGTAGCTGAAGCCGAAAAAGACCGGCTCCTTTGGCCGGCCGGCGCCCGGCTCGGGGGCGACGTTCGTGCGGGTGGTGGTGCCCAACGGACCAGCGCCGCCTTGCGCGCGCAACCCGTACTGGTCAAGCAGCGCCATCCACGTGTCATTGAAAGCCCCAAACCCGTCAAAGGACAGGGCTTCGGGGATGCGTAGCTCGGAGCCGCACAGGGCCGCCATCGGCCGGCCAATGCTTCCGAGGTAGGCTTTGATCGCATCGAAGGCCCGCGCGACTGGAGGCGGATCCAGAAACACCGCGTGGGCGATCGCGTAGTCCTCTTGCGGGACCACGTCCTTGCAATAGATTCCGCTGCCGGGCACGTAGTTGAAATTGCCCTCGGTCCGTGTGTTCATCGTCGTCGTCATTCCCATCCCTCCAGCCCCCACAGGTCCTTGCGGACTTTCGTGTAGGTCCAACGTCGCGGGTTCACCGTCGTCGCGCCCGGCGTATCCGCGATCACAAATCCGGTCATCACCGGTTCATAGGCCGCCTTCCAGGCGATGGCCGCCTTGACGGTCAGGATCTTCATATACGCCGGCTCGATCCCGACGCTCTGCAACTGGTGCAGGCTCATCGGCGCCGACCGGAGCTCGGTCAGCACGATGTAGCTGGACTGGCGGGCCGGATCGGGTTGGACTTCGAGCACGGCGGTCAGCCCCTGGTCGCCCCAGCGCATCCCGCCATGGCGGGCCGCCCGCTCCTCGAACTTGCCATCATGCAGGCACTTCACCCGGCCCGTCACCGTCACAGGCGCGCCGTGCAGGCTGTCGGTCTTGCCGCCGACGGGCAGGCTCAGCGTGGCGCCGATCCCGGCCCGCATGCAAGCCCGCACGCTCTCCGGATCGGCCAGGGTCACCACCCAGCCCTCGGCGTTCTGCCGGATGAGCTCAGCCAGGACGAAGGTGGCGTCGGCGGCCGAGCCGCCGCCCACGTTGTCGCCAATGTCGACGATGACATAGGGGCCAGCCGGGGCGGCCATCGCCGCCGCTATTGCGGCTGACACGGCCCCGGCAACACTCGGGATATCGACCTCGAGAAATTCGCGCAACGCCCAGAGTTGGGCGGCGAGATCATCGGCGATGCGGTCGGCTTTGGCCTGGTCGTTGTCGGTCACGACAACCACGGCGTTGCCCATGGCCGGCACATCCGAGTACTGGTAGCACAGCGACAGGCTGGCCGCCAGCACGCCAGGCTGCTGCTCGAGCTCGGGCAGGCTCGCCCACAGGTCACGCAACGGCGGCGAGCTGGTGTGCTGGTGGGCGATGTTGATCATCATCGGCAGCGCGCGGTAGGCCATGGTCGGGCGGGCCTCGCCCCGGATCATCGCGCTGATGATGGCGGCCGCCTGCAAGCCTCGCTCGCGCATATCGATATGGGGGTTGGTCTTGTAAATGACGAGGGCGTCGCAGTTGCGCACAACGCCTTCCCCCAGGCTGCAGTGCGGGTCATGGGTGACGACCAGCGGGAGGCCTGGCCCAAATGCCGCCCGCACCCGGCGAGTGAATTCAGCGTCGGCGTTGTCGAAATTCTCGGCCACAAATGCGCCGTGCAGGGCAAGCAGAATGCCATCGATCGGCCCGGCTGCCTTGAGCGCATCGACCAGCGCGTCGGCCAGCCAGTTGAAGGCCTCGGCTTGGACCACCCCGGACGGCGTGGCGGAGGCGCACAGGGTCGGCACGGGCTCATAGCCATGCCGCGCGCCGCCCTCGATGAAGCCGGTCACTTCGTTGTGCGCGCCGGCATAGAAGCGGCTGATCTCCGCGCCGCGCAGGATCCGAAAGTCCGCCAGGGGCGTGCTTTTCGCGGCGAAGCTGTTCGATTCGTGGATGATCGAGGCGATGGCGATGCGCATGGCAGTTGGGGGGCGGGAACGCAATCCCCGCGCGAAGCGCGGGGATTGCGTTCCCGCCAAAGTCTCAGGTGAGTATCTTGAAGACCTCGCGGGCCACGGCGACGGCGTGGTCGATCTCAGCCTCGGTGTGGGCGGCGCTGATGTAGCACAGCCCGCGCCCGATGATGCGAATCCCGCGTTCCTGCATTTCGCTCACAAAGCGCGATCCCTTGGGCTTGTCGTACTTGAGCGTATCCCGGAACTCATGCACGTCCGACTCGTTGGCAAAGCCGATGTGGACCATTGGCCCGGGCCCCATGACGATGGCGTTCTGGCCGGTTTCATGGGCGGCCGCGCGCAAGCCTGCGATCAGGCGCTGGCCCAGGCGATGCAGGCGCTCGTTGACGTGATCGCGTTCGAGGACCTCGATCGTGGCCAGCGCCGCCGCGATGGTGGGATTGCCGGCATTCATCGTGCCGGCGTGGACGACGACGCCGTCGGCGATGGGCTGCATCCACTTGCGCTTGCCGACGATGGCCGAGATCGGATAACCATTGGCCATCGCCTTGGCAAAGATGGCCAGGTCGGGGGTGACCCCGTAATAGGTCTGGGCGCCGCCCAGGTGAATCCGGAATCCGGTGATGACCTCGTCGAAGATAAGGGCGCAGCCGTAGCGATCGGCAATATCGCGCAGGCCCTTCAGATAGCCGGGCCGTGGTTCGATGCAGCCAGCGTTGCACATGATCGGCTCGGTGATGATGGCGGCGATGTCTCGACCGTGGGCGACAAAGGCGCGCTCGACCAGGTCCAAATCGTTCCAGGGCAGCACGATGAACTCGTCACGCGAGCCAGCAGGCAGACCCTGCGACCAGGGCACCTGGATCGGCGCTTCGCGCGCGCCCATGGCCTCGAGCGAAGGCGAGCCGACATTCCAGGCCACATTGTCAAACCAGCCGTGATAGTGGCCCTCGAAACGCAGGAACTTGCGCCGGCCAGTGACGGCCCGGGCCACCCGCAGCGCGGCATGATCGGCTTCCGAACCCGACAGGTTGAAACGAATGAGCTCGGCGCAGGGGATCAGGCGTTGCATCTTCTCGGCCAATTCGATCTCGCCCAGGTGCAGCGCCGCGTAAAGCTGGCCCTCGCGCGAGGCCTTCTCGACCTGCTCAAGCACATACGGGTGGCTGTGCCCCAGGATCAGCGGCCCCTGGCTCAGGGTGAAATCAAGATACTCGTTCTCATCCACATCCACGATCCGGCTGCCCAACCCGCGGGAATAGACGAAGGGATGCGGCGAGTTGAACTTCCGGAACTCGCTCGACACACCGCCCGCCAGCGACAATTTCGCGCGCTCAAACAGGGCCTTGGACCGCTCGTGGCTTTTCATAGAGTTTCATTGAACCAGCAATCATGTTGCGTGCCAATAGATTCCCGTTCCGTGCAGGGAAACGTATCGGGACGATACACGCCGGCGCGCGGGGTAGACTCGCCTATTACATGCCGAAATCGACGAATCAAGAACCGACCACGGCCAATAGCGCTTACGTAGTGAAACCTGTGCTCAAGTCGCTGCGCGTGCTGGCCGCGCTGGGGGATGCCGGACGCGAGCTTCGATTGGCAGAAGTCGTGCAGCTCGTCAAGTTGCCCAAGGCCACGGTCTACAAATACCTGAAGACGCTGTGCGTTTCTGGCTTTCTCTCGTACGACAAGTCGGAAGACACCTATTGGCTCGGCGCCCGGGCCTGGTCGCTTGGCCGCACCGTCGATCCGAGCTTGCGGGTGCGCGAACTGGCCTATCCACTCATGCGCGAGTTGCGCGATCAATGCGGCGAGACGGTGAACCTGGGGGTGATGAACGGCCCGGATGTCGTCTATCTCGAGATGGCCCAAAGCCGGCACACGCTTCGCATGCAGGCCACCATCGGCGCGCACGATCCGGTGTATTCGACCTCGCTTGGCAAGGCCATCCTGGCCTTCCGCCCGCCGGAGCAATGGCACGCCCATCTTCCGACCCGGATTGCGGCCCGCACCCGAAACACGGTGACGTCGATCGACGCGCTGCGCCGTGAGCTGGCCGCCACCCGCAAGCGCGGCTATTCGATCGACAATGGCGAGAACGAGGAAGGCGCGTGGTGTGTGGGCGCGCCGATTTATGACCAGGATGGCGGCGCGATTGCCGCAATCAGCATCTCAGCCGTCGCCAACCGGGTCAGCCGCGACCTCGAAACGGAATTTGCCCGCTTGATCATCGCCACCGCCGAGATCATTTCGTGCAAGCTCGGATACAAGAAACCCTAACCTCCGGCGAGATCACCCAGCCCGCGCTTCGCGTGGGCTGGGTGATCTCGCCAGTCACACGAGGCAATCATGCTCATTGTAGATTCGCACTTGGACCTGGCCTGGAACGCGATGTCGTGGGAACGCGACCTGCTCCAGAGCGTGAACACGATCCGTCAGATTGAATTGCCGGGCACGGCCGGCAAATCGCGGGCGATGAACACGGTCGCCCTGCCTGAGATGCGCGAGGGGCGGGTGTTTCTGTCCTTCGCCACCCTGCTCGCGCGCAACACCGGCCACCGCGGACAGGGCATCGACTACGCCTCGGTCGGCCAGTGTCATGCCGCGGCCAAGGGCCAGCTCGCCTGGTATCGCCACATCGAGCAGGCCGGGCACATCCGCATGATCGAGACCCTGGCCCAGCTCGACGCGCATGTGGCGGCCTGGCAGGCCTGGGAAAAGAAGCGCCCCGCCAGGACCGCCAGCCAGCCGCCGCTTGGGCTGGTCCTGTCGATGGAGGGCGCCGACCCGATCACGACACCAGGCGAGCTGGCCGAGTGGCATGCCCTCGGTCT
>JADKDT010000005.1 GCA_016714465.1 Candidatus Brachythrix odensensis
CCTCATCGCCGAGTGCCGCCAGGAAGTCTCGTCCTTCAACCCCGTCCCCAGCCACTACGCCGACTTCGACGTCCTGGCCGGCGACGCCCTCATCGACTACCACCGCCGCGTGCGGGATGAGGTCGGCGGGGCGCTGAGCGTCTTCGACCTGCACCCCGACCTGCGCCTCGTCCCGGCCCTGAGCGCCCGGGCCATCACCTCCGGCGGAACCCTGGCCGCCGCCGACTGGCAGCGCCTCGCCCGCGAGTGGCTGGAGGCCCTGCGCGCCGCCGGACCGGTCGATGGCGCCTATTTCTGCCTGCACGGCGCGATGTCGGCCGAGGGCGAGGACGACCCCGAGGGCTACCTGCTCCAGGAGGCGCGGGCCATCCTCGGCGAGCGCATCCCCATCGTCGTCTCGCTCGATCTGCACGGCGTGCTCACCGAGCGCATGCTCCAGCACAGCGACGTCACCGTCGTCTATCACACCTACCCGCACATCGACTTCTTCAGCACCGGCCAGCGCTCGGCCCGGGCCCTGCTGCGCGTCCTGTCCGGCGAGGTCAGGCCGGTCAGCGCGCTGGTGCCCGTGCCCGCCCTCGTCCGCGGCGATGAGCTGATCACCGAGACCGGCGCGATCCGCTTCGCCGTCCAGCGCGCCCAGGCCGTCGAGGCCTCGCCCGGCGGCATCGCGGCGGCCCTGATGTGGGGCAACCCCTTCACCGATGTCCCCGACCTGCGCACCAACAGCCTGGTCACCGTCGACGGCGACCCGGCCCGGGCCGAGCGCGAGGCGATCGCATCGCCAACCTGTTCTGGGAGCAGCACGAGAAGATGCGCGTGCCGCTGACCTCCATGGCCGACGCGGCCCGGATCGCGCTCGAAACCCTGCCGGCCTCCACGAAAGTCAAGCCGGCGACCGTTGTGCTCGTCGATGCCGCCGACGCGACCAGCTCGGGCGCGAGCGGCGACAGCCTGGCCATCGTCCAGGCCCTGCTGGCCGCCGGCTACCCCGGGCGAACCCTGGCCCCGGTCGTCGATGCGCCGGCGGTCGAGGCCGCCTTCGCCGCCGGCATCGGCGCGCGGGTGCGGGTGTCCGTGGGCGGTTCGCTCGATCGGGGGCGCTTCGCTCCGCTGCCCATCGAGGCCCAGGTGCGGCTGTTGTCGGATGGCGAGTTTCTGAGCGAGACCACCCGCTCGTCCTGGCACGCCGGCCGCACGGCCGTGCTCGAGGCCGGGAGCTACACCTACATCGTCACCAGCCGGGCGGTGAGCCTCTTCGACCGGGCCTTGTTCTACGCCCATGGTTGCGACCCGCGCGCGTTTGACTGCGTGGTGGTCAAATCGCCCCAGTGCGAGCCGCACATGTTCCGCGAAGGGTCAACCCGCTATGTCGATGTCGACGCGCCCGGCGCGACCAGCGCCAACCTGCTCAGCCTGCCGTATCGCCGCTGCGCCCGGCCGATCTTCCCGCTCGACCCCGGAGTGACCTTCACGCCCCGCGCCCAGATTTTTCAGCGGCCGAGGTAGGGGGTTTATCCGCAGATTCACGCAGATTCGCGCCGATTTCTTTTCTGTATCCAATTAGCTTAGGAGGTTCGAATGCAAAAGATTGTCACTTTCCTGTGGTTTAACGACCAGGCAAAAGAAGCGGTAGATTTGTATGTATCGCTGTTTGAAAATGCAAAAATCGTTGGCGCATCGTATTTGACAGAGTCAGTGGCAAAAGCAGCCGGAAAGAACCCCGGAGATTTGTCAACCGTGGACTTTGAACTGAATGGCCAAAACTTCACTGCGCTCAATGGTGGTCCGATGTTCACTTTTAGTGAGGCTATTTCTATTTTGGTGTATTGCAAGACCCAGGAAGAAATTGACAAGTTATGGGAAGCGCTATCCGAAGGCGGCGAAGAAGTTTCTTGCGGATGGCTTAAAGATAGATTTGGCTTAACATGGCAGATTGTCCCGGAAAGCCTGGACATCATGATGCGTGATCCAGACACTGCTAAAGCGGATCGGGTTGGCGCTGCCATGCTGAGCATGGGGAAACTGAATATACGCGAGCTTGAAAACGCCTACAATTCCGCGGAATAGTTCAGATACATGACGTCAAGGGATAGTCACCTAAATCGTAACTGCTCAGGCCATGGGCGGCGCGCACTACCCACGCCTGTCATCCTGAGCGCGGCACATCGAGATGGAGCTTCACGGTGCGTAACGGCCGCGCGAAGGACCCCTGTGACGTTGCGCAGAAGCATCGGAAATCGGCATCAATACGCGTATGCCGATCCACCCATGCCCGGGGTGACGTCACAGGGGTCCTTCGTGCGCCCCCATCGTACGTCGCTGCCAAAACTCCATGGGGCGCACTCAGGATGACATGGGCGGGGGTGCACGCGCTTGTGGCCTGAGCTGTTACCCTAAATCAATTAGCCCAGCGCCAATGCATACTTTGAGATATAGTATGCATCATGAAGACACGAGTGACCATCACCCTGGACCCCGGCGTGGTGCGCAAGGCCAAGGCGGCGGCCCGCCTCCGGCACACGAACCTGTCAGCCCTGATAGAAGGCCTCCTGGTCCAAACCACCCGGCGCGGGGCTGCGCGCCCAACCAGCTTCACCCGAAAGTGGACCGGCAAGTTTGACGTCCGCCCATCGGATGGCGACCCGCTCTTGGACGCGCTCAAAGACAAATACGGGCTGGCCGACAAGTGAAGATCCTGATCGACGCCAACATCCTGCTCGATGTCGCCCTGAATCGCCCGGCGTTTGTCGCCGACAGCGTCCGGATCCTCGACTGGGCCGAGCTGAATCCCGGTCAGGCCGCAGTGGCTTGGCATTCCATCGCCAACGTCTCCTATCTCCTCAAGCAGGATGCCCGCGGCTTCCTGGCCGACCTGCTGGCGATTGTTGAGGTCGCTGCGGGCGACACGGCCTCGGTTCGTCAGGCTCTGGCCATGCCAACCCGCGACTTCGAGGATGCCCTGCAGGTCGCCGCGGCGATCACCTTTGGCGCCGACCTCATCGTTACCCGCGACATCGCAGACTTCAGGAAGCTGCCGATCGCGGCTGTGACCCAAGCCAGATTCGTGTCCGATTACATGACCGACGCGCCAGAATAGCCTGACACGGTCCCGCTGCACCCATCTCGAGCCCGCATCCCGGAGGGGTGCCCGAAGGTAGCCGGGGTGTCGAGCGCAGCGAGACCCCCGGAAACGTAACGCCCGCGCGCGCCGCGGCCACGTGCGCGCGCAAACGCAACGTCGTTTGTCCCGCCACGATTCGCGGCGGGCAGCGGGAGGATCTATCCGCAGATTACGCCGATTCGCGCCGATTTCCTTTCTATATTCAAATCAGCGGAAATCGGCGTAATCTGCGGATAGATTCCTGTGCCTACCGTGCCAACCACTCGACCGACACCAGCGCCTCGACCGTCCTGAACTCCGGGTCGCCGGTCAGGATCGTCGCCCCCATCTCCTGGGCGGCGGCGACGACAAAGGCGTCGGCATACGAGATGGCGTGGGATGCCTTGATGTGCGCGGCGGCCAGCACGCGCTCGCGGGTGGCCTCCAGGATCTGGATAGGCAGTTGCTCGACCGCGTTCAGCGCCATCTGTGCCTGGACCAAGCCCCGTTCGCGTTCGGTGATGTAGACCAGCTCGCCCAAGTTGATGGCCGACAAGAAAACCTGGGCCCGGCCCAGGCTGGCCTGCTCAACACCGCCCGCACCCGGGCCGCGCCGGCCTCATCCCCGAGGTGAGCGAGCAAGGCGAAACTGTCGAGCACGTAGCGGCTAGCGCTTGCGGTCACGCCCGCGCTCCCTGACGTGCTCGGCGACGACGGCGCGGGTCAGCGACGCGCCGGCCGTCAGAATGCCAGCCGAGGCCGCAATCGGGTCGTCGAAGGCGGGCAGGATCGACAGCACGCCGCCGTAGTCGACGATCCGCACGTGCGAGCCAGGCTTGAGCCGGTATTTCGCGCGCATCGCGGCCGGGATCACCACCCACCCCTTGGATGAAATCGTGAGTTGCGTCATGGGTCTCGCCTCCGTGTGATGTTATACATTCAGATACGAAAGTATAACTCCGACCAGCATACTACTTGGTCGGCGCGGGAGGATCTGTCCACAGATTACGCAGATTTCCGCTGATTTGTGATTCCTCAGGCAAGTGCCGGCGTGCAATGCTGACGGCCTCAGCGCCAACGTTGTCCAAGCGTACGGCGTTAGGATTCTTCGCGCCGCCCTTCACAATTGTCATCCTGAGTGCGCCCCACGGAGTTTTGGCAGGAACGAACGACGGGGGCGCACGAAGGAGCCCTGTTGCGTATCCCCGTGTATGCGAATATCGGCAACAGCGAACTGATGCCGATCCACGCTTCATTCTGCCGTACGTCACAGGGGTCCTTCGCGCGCCCCTGTACGCGCTTGCCTGCGAGCGCTCGGTGGGGCGCACTCAGGATGACATTCGCTGGGGTGCGCGCCGCCCATGGCCTGCGGATGTGCACCAATTTGAATCAGGAAACATCGCCGACAGCAATACAAGACAATCGGCGCAAATCTGCGTAATCTGCGGATAGAAAAAGATCCGCCCTCCGGCATACAATCCCAATGGAAGTACGCCATGCCCGACCCTGACCCGCTCGCCGCCTTCTCTGTCGCCGTCCGCGAATGGTTCGCCGCCACGCTCGGCGCGCCCACGCCCCCGCAAGCCCAGGGCTGGCCGGCCATCCAACGGGGCGAACACACCCTCATCCTCGCCCCCACCGGCTCGGGCAAGACCCTGGCCGCCTTCCTGTGGGGGATCGACCAGATCCTGCGCGACAGCGCCGAGACCGGCGTGCGCCTGCTCTACATTTCGCCGCTCAAGGCCCTCAACAACGACGTCGAGCGCAACCTGCGCGCGCCGCTCGAGGGCATCCGGGCCGTCGCCGCCAAAAACGGCCAGCACCTGCCCGCCGTCCGGGTCATGGTCCGCACCGGCGACACCCCGGCCAGCGCCCGGGCCCAGATGGTCAAGCGCCCGCCGCACATCCTCATCACCACCCCCGAGTCGCTGTATCTCATGCTGACCAGCCCGAAGGCGCGCGAGATGTTCCGCGGCACGCGCAGCGTCATCGTCGATGAGATCCACACCCTGGTCGGCAACAAGCGCGGCGCCCACCTCGCCCTCACCCTCGAGCGCCTGGCACATCTGGCCCGGCAACCCGTCCAACGCATCGGGCTCTCGGCCACAGTGCGCCCGCTCGTGGAAGCGGCGAGGTTTCTGGGCGGATGCGAAACCAGGGCCCTGAGCTTGTCGAAGGGCCCGGTGGATGGTTCACCTGACGACGGGGCCCTTCGACAAGCTCAGGGCCCCTCCCTGCGTCCCGTCACCATCGTCAACGCCCACTACCCGAAAGCCCTCGACCTCGAGGTCGTCACCGCCGTCGACGATTTCCGCTCGCTGCCGGGCGAGACGATCTGGCCCTCGATCATCCCGCGCGTGCTGGCCGAGATCTACCAACACCGAACCACCCTCATCTTCGCCAATAACCGGCGCCTGGCCGAGCGCACCGCCGATCGGCTCAACACCCAGCTCGCCGCCGAGCGCAACGAGGAGATCGAGCCGGGCAGCCTCGCCGCCCTCGCCCCGGGCGGGCTCGCCCGCGATCGGGGCATGTTCGCCATCGGGACCGAGGGGCCGTTTCGCGCCCACCACGGCAGCGTCTCCAAGGAGGCCCGCCGGCAGATGGAGGAGGACCTCAAGGCCGGCCGCCTGCCCGCCCTGATCGGGACCAGCTCGCTCGAGCTCGGGATCGACATCGGGACCGTCGACATGGTCGTCCAGCTTCAGTCCCCGCGCAGCGTGTCGCAGGGTCTGCAACGCGTTGGACGCTCGGGTCATCTCGTTGGACAGACCAGCCGCGGGCGGATCTACGCCACCTACCGCGAGGACCTCATGGAGGCGGCCGCAATCACCCGGGGCATGCTCGAGCAGGATGTCGAGGAGACCGCCGCGCCCCAGAACGCCCTCGACGTGCTCGCCCAGCAGGTCGTGGCCATGGTCGCGGTCGAGGACTGGGCGGTCGGCGACCTCTACGCCCTCGTCCGCGGGGCCTGGCCGTATCACGCTCTGTCCGAGGCCTCCTTCCGGGCCACCCTCGACATGCTGGCCGGCAAGTATTACTTCGACGCCTCCGACGCCAAACAGGCCTCGGCCCTGCGGGCCAAGATCGCCTGGGACAAGACCCGCGACACGCTCACCCGCCTGCCCGGCACGCGCATGGCCGCCATGGGCACCGTCGGGACCATCCCCGACACCGGCCAGTTCGGGGCCTATCTCGCGGATGGCAAAACGCGGTTGGGCGAACTGGACGAGGAGTTTGTCTTCGAGACCCGCCCGGGCGACACCTTTCTGCTCGGCAGCAACGTGTGGCGGGTGACCGAGATCAAGGACGACCGCATCCTGGTCACCGACGCGGCCGGGGCCACGCCCCGCATGCCGTTCTGGCACGGCGAGCAGGCCCACCGGCCCTACGAACTCGGCCAGCGCATCGGGCGTTTCCGGCGGGACGTGGTCGACAGGCTGGCTCAGGATTCCTCGGGCGGGGCCCTTCGACAAGCTCAGGGCCCCGTCTTTCCGGAGGTCCAGGCCTGGCTGCGCCAGGACTACCGCCTCGACGAGCGCTCGGCCCGCAACCTGGTCGAGCACGTCCAGCGCCAGCTCGACGCGGTCGGGGTGATCTCGTCCGACACAACGTTCGTGGTCGAGTCCTTCGAGAACGAGGCCGGCGACCCGCACCTGGTCATCCACTCGCCGCTCGGCGGGCGGGTCAATGGGGCCTGGGCCCTGGCCCTGGCCAGCCTGCTCCGCGACCGCACCGGCGTCTCGCCCGACATGCAGGCCAGCGACGACGGGATCATCTTCCGCTTCCCCCAGTCCGATCGCGAGCCGCCGACCGACCTGGCCCGGGCCCTCGGCCCGGCCGAAGCCCGCGAGCGCCTGCTCCGCCAGCTGCCCGGCTCGGCCGTCTTTGGCGCGCAGTTCCGCAAGAACGCCGCCCGGGCCCTGCTGCTCAGCAAGCCGCGCGGGGCGAAGCGGGTGCCGTTCTGGCTGCAGCGGCTCAAGGCCAAGGACCTCCTGGCGATGGTGAGCGGGATGGGCGATTTCCCGATCGTGGTCGAGACCTACCGCGACTGCCTGCGGGATGTCTTCGACGTGCCGCACCTCGAGGAGATGCTGACCGGCATCCAATCGGGGGCGATCCAGGTGGTCAACATCGAGACCGCCACGCCCTCGCCGATCGCGGCCGGGCTGCTCTACAACTTCAGCAGCCAGTATTTGTACGAGTGGGATGCGCCCAAGGCCGAGCGCCAGCTCAACGCCCTGGCCTTGCCGCGCGCCGCCCTGGTCGAGGTGCTCAAGGGCACGCCCCTGGCCGACCTGCTCAAACCCGAGGCCGTGGCCGAGGTCGCCGCGCGCGCCCAGCACCTCGGGCCCGGCGTGCAGCCGCGCACGGCCGAGGAGCTCGTCCTCATGCTGCGCGAGCTGGGCGATTTGACGACCGATGAGATCCTCGCCCGCAGCCCGAGTGGCCTGCCCTGGCTGAGCGAGCTCGGCGCGCAGGGCCGGGTGGTTGAGGTCGAGATCGGCGCTGCCAAGCGCTGGGTGGCGGCGGAGTTGGCGGAAGAGTATGTTGATTTCCAACGCGAAAGCATCCTCCGCCGCTATCTGCGCCACAGCGGCCCGATCGCTCGCGAGGCGCTGATCGCCCGCTACCCGTTCAACCCCGCCTGGCTCGACCCGACCCTGGCCCGCCTGCTCGACATGGGCGAGATCGCCCGCGGGGCGATCACCGCCAACGACCGGGACGAGATCTGCGACATCCACCTCTTCGAGCAGATCCATCGCCGCACACTGACGATCCTGCGCAAGGAGGCCCAGGCCGTCCCGCGCCATGTCTGGGCTGATTTTCTGGTGCGCTGGCAGCATGCCCATTCCGACCAGCGCCTCACAGACACCGACGGCCTGCGCCGGGTGATGCATCAACTCAGCGGGTTGGCCCTGCCCAGCCCGGTCTGGGAGCGGGATGCCTTGCCCGCCCGCCTCGCCCGCTACGCCCACGATCTGGACGCCCTCGACGGCGAGCTGGTCTGGGCAGGCGAGCCGCGCGGGCAGACCCGCCTGTTCTTCCGGGGCGAGGGCGGGCTGTATCTCAGCGCGCCCGACGCGAGCGGGCTGAGCCCAAACGCAACGGCCGTGGTCGAGTTCCTCAAGTCCGAAGGCGCTTCATACGAGGCCGACCTGCGGGGTGGCCTCGGCCTGTCAGCGGCAGCCCTGCGGGTAACCCTGTCCGAGCTGGCCCTGGGCGGCTTTGTCACCCACGACAGCTTCGAGGCATTGCGGCGTCTGCTAACCTCCGATGGCGTCAACCGTGAAGCCACCCCGCGCGCGCTGAGCGGGCTGGAGGCCGACCTGGCCGCCCGGCTCGGGCCGAAGGCGGTCACGCCGCCGCTCAAACGCCCGCCCCAGGGCCGCTACGCCGAGGCCCGCCGGCGGGTGGCCGAGCGCCTTGTGGTCGAGGCCGCGACGCAACGCGCGGCGGCGGAAGGCCGCTGGGCGCTGGTCCACCGGGCGGGCGTATTGGGAACCTTCCGCGACGACGCGGCGCGGGCCGAGGCGCTGGCCAGGGCCCTCCTGGCCCGGCATGGTCTGGTCGCCCGGGAGAGCCTGGCCCGCGAGGCGCTGCCCTGGGACTGGGGTCAGCTCTTTCCGTTGTTCGAGCGGATGGAGATGCGCGGCGAGGTCCGGCGCGGCTACTTCGTGGCCGGGCTGTCGGGGGCCCAGTTCGCCCTGCCCGAGGCGGTCGAGCAGTTGCGGGCGCTGGGCGGCGCGGCGCCCAGCGCGGCAATCACGTTGCTGAATGCCTGCGATCCGGCCAACGTGGCGGGGTGATGAAGAGGAGCTGAAACCCCGCGGCCTGCGCGTTTCTCGCGGGTGCCCTCCACCCATGTCGCGTGTGGCGGGCCGGCCACGCCGTCGTCTTCGCCGACAGCGGCGAGCGCATCACCACCAGTGCGGATACCAGCGACGAGGCCATCGCCCGAGCGATCTCCGCCTATATCGCCCGCCCCAACGCCCCGCGCCGGATCAGCGTGTCGACCTGGAATGGCGAGGACGTCCTCAAGAGCCCCGGCCAGGCATTGCTCAAGGCGGCGGGGTTCGACCGCACGCCGGGTGGGATGGCCCGGGGATGATGCGTTTGGTCAGGTTTGGCTAGGTTTGATCAGGTTTGGTCAGGTGGTCCGACAGGCGGCCACCTGATCAAACCTTATTCACTTTACCCACCTGATCAAACCTTATTCACCTGATCACACCTGACGAACCCTGCCGCCGTACAATCCCCTCCGTGCTCGACCTCGAACTCCACTGCCACACCCGCTGGTCCGGCGACAGCCTGACCAAGCTGCCCGACCTCATCGCGCGCTGCAAAGAGGTGGGCATCCAGCGTCTGGCGATCACCGACCACAGCGAAATCGAAGGCGCGCTGCAGGCCCGCGCGCTGGCGCCCGAGCTCATCATCGTCGGCGAGGAGGCGCTGACCGATGTCGGTGAGATCCTGTGCTACTTCATCACCGAGCTCATCCCCGACGGCCTGTCGCTGGGCGAGGCCATCGCCCGCGTCCACGCCCAGGGCGGGATCTGCGGGCCATCGCATCCCTACGACCCGCGCCGGCGCGGGATCGGCGGCGAGAACCTGCGCCGGCATGCCCATCAACTCGATTTCGTCGAGGTTTTCAACGCCCGCACCCGCAATACGCATAGCAACGACGAGGCCCGCATCCTGGCCAAGGCCCTCGACCTGCCAATGCTTTGCGCCAGCGACGCCCACACCCTGCCCGAGGTGGGGATCAGCCGGGTGCGATTCACCCGGGATTACACCTCGCCCTACGATTTCCTGGCTGCCCTGCGCGAGGCCGAACTGATCACGCACTACAGCGGCCTGCGGGCCAACGTCGGCTCGCGCCTCGCCGCCGCCGCCCACGGCCTGGGGCTCGGCAAACCGTCGTAAAGACGGCCCGGCGGGCCGTCTGTGTCTCGGCATCCGGATGCCAGGGCCGAGACGGCCCGGCGGGCCGTCTCTACCTAATACCCCATCACCTTCAAATCAAACCGATACCGGCACTTCTGGCGCTCGCCGCGCTGGCGCAGATCGGTAATACGGGCGGGGATATTGACGATCTCGGCCAGCACGCCGCCAGCCAGTTCGCAGGCCCGCCGCGAGGGCACGTTGTCCGGGTTGCAGGTGATCCACAACGGGTCAATCCCATGCCGGAGCGCGAGCGGGAAGAGCAGCATGCAGCTCCGCGCGGCGTAGTGATGGCCGCGATAGCCCTCATCCACCCCATATCCGATGTGCCCGTAGTACATCAGGACGTCCTCACTGTCGCCCAGGCGCAGGTTGATCCCGCCCATGACCGTCGGCGTGCCCGTCCGTTTCATGAAGAAGAAATACGCCGGCGACAGGCCGCGCGCTGGATCGCCGCGGTGGCGCTCGACCAGGTCGAGTTCGAGATCGCCATCCACCAGCCGGCCCGGGTCATAGAAGATCGTCATGAATGTGAAACGCTCAGCCGCGCCCGGCCATCAACACCAGCGCCTCGCGTAACGGCTCGCCCAGGCTGCTGTAGTCATGGCCCCCATGATATTCGTCATAGTGCACGCGGTAACCCTTCTCGCGCAGCAGGGCGTGGAAGCGCCGATTCGTCTCGCGCTGGGTGACCCCGCCGTCGCGCATGCGGGCGGTCTCGAGCACGCCCGCCGAGAGATGGAAATTGACCGGCAGCCGCGGCGACGCGGCGTACTGTCGCGGCAGCCACTCCGGAGCCGGGTCCTCAGGCGGCGCCCAACGAAACCAGCCGGTCTGCGCGATCACCCCGCCCACCCGCTCTGGATAGCGCAGGGCCAGATACGCGGCCGCCAGCCCGCCGTAGCTGCATCCGAGCGCGATCGTGTCGGCGGCCCGATCCGAGACCGGCAGGGCCGCCCACGCCCAGGGCAGCAGCGCATTGGCCACCCAGGCGGCGAACTCGGGGTTGCACGGCAGATCAACATCGCGCTGGGGGGTGTCGACGAACAGGGCCATCACCGGCGGGATGTCGGCCGCAGCGATCAGCGCGTCGAACAGGCGCGGGAGATGCATCAAATCCTTGTATTGCCGGCCGTCAAAGACGATCAGGACCGGGTGCGGCTCGGGCGAAGGCAGGGCCGGGGTGTATGACCAGACCCGCCGGCCGGGGGTCGGGTGATGAAGCGCGATCCGCCCGCGCAGGGCCTCCTCCACCGGCAGAACGGGCTCGGGCGCGTCCGGCAGGCGCAGGGCCGAGAACACAAAGTCGTTGCCGGTCTCACTGAGAAAGGCGATCGAGCGCTGCGGGTTGAGCGGATCGAGTTGATATGGCCCGGCGGCCTGCGGGTCCGGATTGGCGCTCGGCGAGAACTGATACGTCGTGATCGCGTCGGAGGGATATGGGCGCTCGAGATGCCACACGTCGCTGCCCGCCAGGCGGGCCATGAAGTGTTCGCGCAGGCCATCCGCCCCCCAGTCCTGGATGACGGCGACGCTGCGGGCCGCGCCGTCGTGGCGCCACACAAAGGTCACCTGACAGGTGTCGACCGCCGTGCGCTGGACCAGCGGCGTGCCGCTGGCCGCGACCGCCCGCCAGAAGCGCTCCTCGGCCCCTGGCTGACCGGCCCTGAGTTCAGTCTCGAGTTGGCGCAGTCGCGGGTGCATGCGTCTCTCCTTCAGAAGATGCCGGCCGGTGAATGGTCGCGCGGGTCACGAATGCCTGCAGGCTGATCAGCAGGTCGCGCAGGCCGGCCAGGGGCGGGTCATGGGCCCACAGCGTGACGGCAAACGAGCGCCGGTCGCGCGACAGAGTGAGCGTCGTCGAGGTTTCGTCCGGGATGTAGCTCCTGCGTTCTGCAATGCGGATCGAGATCAGGTCCAGGTCGATCAGCCGTTGGAGCAAGGCGCGACGCTCATCGGGATCGAGGGGCAGGGTGAAGCGCCGCTCGATTCGAGCGCCGGGCGCCACCGCGCGGACAGTCGCCTCGCCGGCGCCCGGCAGGCGGATCGCCCACCCGCCCCACAGCGGGTGGATGGACTCGGCGGCCAGGGTCGCCTGCGGCCATTCCTCCTCGGGACCGAGAAAGAGCTGGGTGAGATTGGGTTCAGTCATACGCAATCGGCGCTTCGCGATTCAGTATAGCGAAATCGCGTGTTTTCGGCTTGGTCACAGTCCAGCGCGAGCCCAATACCTTCTCCCGGCGGGAGAAGGTATTGGGCTCGCGCCAATTGCACGCTCTGCCCACGGCTGAAAGAGGCGGATTTCGCCGCGCCTGTATCTCCAGACGAAAACCAGTGTTATTCTCTCCCAGTATGCTTCCAAATAGAGTTGTTATCACCGGCATCGGGGCCGTGAGCCCGCTTGGCAACAGCGCCCCCGCCACCTGGCAGGGCCTGATTGCCGGACGCTCGGGCGTCGGCCCGATCACCCAGTTCGATTCGTCCGACATGGACACCCATTTCGCCGCGGAAGTGAAGGGCTTTGAAGCAAGCGCGCACTTCGGGGCCAAGGAGTCCCGCCGCCTTGACCGCTGCGTCCAGTTCGCCCTGGTCGCGACCCAGGAGGCCCTGGCCGACTCGGGGCTGGCCATCACCGAGGCAAACGCCGACGACACGGCCGTCATCTACGGCAGCGGCATCGGCGGGATCACGACCCTGCTGGCCGAAAATATGGTGCTCGAGAAGAAAGGCCCGCGGCGGGTCAGCCCGTTCGCCGTGCCGATGATGCTCCCCGACACGGCCACCGGCCAGATCGCCATCCACTTTGGCATCCGCGGCCCGAACATCTGCACGGTCACCGCCTGCGCCAGCTCGAACAATGCCATCGGCGAGGCCTTCGAAATGATCCGGGCCGGACGGGTGACGGCGGCAGTGGCGGGCGGCTGCGAGTCGCCGATCACCCGCTTCACCGTGGCCGCCTTCCACAACATGGGCGCCACCTCGACCCGCAACGACAACCCGGCCGGGGCCAGCCGGCCGTTCGACAAGAACCGGGATGGCTTTGTCTCGGGCGAGGGCGCGGCCACCCTGATCCTCGAATCGCTCGAGAGCGCCCGGGCGCGCGGCGCGCGGATCTACGCCGAGATCATCGGCTATGGCGCGACCTGCGACGCCCACCACATCACCGCCCCGAATATGACCGGCCCGGCCATGGCCATGCGGGCCGCCCTGCGCCAGTCCGGCCTGGCCCCCAACCGGATCGACTACATCAACGCCCACGGCACCAGCACCCAGATCAACGACGCAAACGAGACCGCCGCCATCAAGGCCGTCTTCGGCGAGGTCGCTTACGATCTGCGGATCTCCTCCACCAAGTCCATGACCGGCCACCTGCTCGGCGGGGCCGGCGCGATGGAGGCCATGACCAGCGTGATGGCCATCCAGGAGGGCATCATCCCGCCGACCATCAACTACGAAACCCCGGATCCGGCGTGCGACCTGAACTACACGCCCAACACCGCGGTCCGCAAGCCCGTGCGCGCGGCGCTGTCCAACTCCTTCGGGTTCGGCGGCCACAACGCGAGCGTCATCTTCTCCCAACTGGTCGACTGACCGCGTTCCGCGGTCCATCGGTCGCTGAGGTGTAATCAATGCGCTACGCGCACATCGTGGGCTGGGGCAAATCCGTCCCCGAAAAAGTCGTCACCAATGACGATCTGGCCAAAACCATCGAGACATCGGATAAGTGGATCCGCGACATGACCGGGATCGGCCAGCGGCACGTGGCAAACGACAGGGAGACCACCGCGGCGCTCTCGACCAACGCCGCGATCGAGGCGCTGGATATGGCCAGCGTGACCGCCGCGCAGCTCGACCTCATCATCGTCGCGACCATCACCCCGGACTTCATGTTTCCCTCCACGGCCGCCCTGGTGCAGGATGCCCTGGGTGCCGACAACGCCGGCGCCTATGACCTGAGCGCGGCCTGCGCCGGCTTCTTGTACGGCCTGGCTCAGGCCGCCGATTCCATCCGGGCCGGCACGATCTCGACCGCCCTCGTCATTGGCGCCGAGCGCCTGTCGAGCATTGTGGATTGGAAGGATCGCAACACCTGCGTGCTGTTTGGCGACGGGGCGGGCGCGGTGGTGCTCAAAGCCAGCCCGCAGCCCGGCGGCGTGCTGTCCACCCTGTTGCGCGCCGACGGCTCGGGCGGGCCGGCCCTGTATCTGCGCCAGAAGGACAACGAAGTGCTGCACATGAACGGGCGCGAGGTCTTTCGCTTCGCCACCCGAGTCATCGACCGGAGCGCCCGCGAGGTCATGCGCCGGGCGGGCTGGACGGCCGAGGAAGTCGACGTCTTCGTCCCGCATCAGGCCAATCTGCGCATCATCGAGGCGGCCTCCAAGTCGCTGGCCATCCCGATGGACAAGTTCTTCGTCAACATCGAAAGCTACGGCAACACCAGCGCTGCATCCATTCCCATTGCGTTGTGCGAGGCGGCCGCGTGCGGGCGGCTCAAGCCCAACGACCGGGTGGTGATGGTGGGCTTTGGCGGCGGGCTGACCTGGGCGGCGGCGGCCGTGCAATGGCAGGTGACGGCCAAACCCCAGACCCGCGGCCAGCGCGTGCTGAGCCGGGTGGGCTATGGCGCCGCGGCGGTTCGCTCGCGCGCCCGGCGCATCTTCCGCCGGATTGAAGATGGGCTGATGAACGGAAACGGCAAACCGACAAGCAGGAAATGAACGCCATCCTCGCCCTGCAGTCCTCCGGCGCAACGCTGGCGACGGCGGGCGGAAAGGGCGCGAATCTGGCCGCCCTGGCCCGGGCGGGATTTGATGTGCCGCCCGGCTTCATTCTGACGACCGAGGCGTATCGCGCCTTTGTCGTGCGTAACGAGATCGGCCCGCTCGTTGCGGCGATTGGCGCCGGCGTGGATGCGACAAACCCGGTCGCGCTCGAGACCGCCTCGGCCCGCATCCGGGCCCGCTTTGCGGCCGGGGTGATGCCCGAGACGATCGGGGCGGACATCGAGGCAGCTTTGGCCGGCCTGGGTCCGGGCGCGCGCGTGGCGGTCCGTTCCTCGGCCACCGCCGAAGACCTGCCCGGCCTGTCCTTCGCCGGCCAGCAGGACACTTTTCTCAACGTGCTCGGCGCGTCAAACGTGCGCGCGGCCGTGGTCCAGTGCTGGTCGAGCCTGTGGACGGCCCGAGCGATGGGGTATCGCGCCCGTAATCGGATCGACCCGGCCGGGATCGCCCTGGCCGTCGTCGTGCAGGTCATGGTCGACGCCGAGGCCTCCGGGGTGATGTTCACCGCCAACCCGCTGAGCGGGCATCGCGGCGAGTGCGTCATCGACGCCACCTTTGGGCTGGGCGAGGCGTTGGTCGCCGGGCTGGTCACCCCCGACCACATCGTCGTTGAGCGCCGCACCGGCAGGATCCACACCCACAAACTGGGGGCCAAGGCCCTGGCCATCCGCCCGCTGCCCGGCGGCGGCACGACCCAGACAGCCGAACCGGGCGCGGCGGAGCAGGCCGCGTTGCGTGAGACCGACATTGCGGCCCTGGTCGCCATTGGCGAGCGGGCCGAGGTTCTCTTTGGCGGGCCGCAGGATCTCGAGTGGGCGCGGGTCGGCGGGGTCATGCAGGTGCTGCAGTCGCGGCCGATCACGACCCTGTATCCGCTGCCCGAGCCGCGCTTGCCGGAAGATGGCGGACCGCGGGTCTATCTCAGCTTCAACGCCGTGCAGGGCATCGCCGCGCCGTTTTCGCCCATGGGCGCGAGCGTGATCGAGACGTTTCTGGATGGCGTGCTCAGCGGGGTGGGCGTCACGGCCAACCCGCGCACGCTGCTGCCCCGGGCGGGGGGCCGGCTGTATATCGACATGACCGCCCTCGTCCGCGATCCGCTGCTGCGCCGGGTGGCGCTCGTCATCATGGCCCGGGCCGACCCGGCCGCCCGCACGGTGACGCTGCGGATGCAGCGCGAGGGGCGCCTACCCGAACACCGGGTCATGACCCCGGGGCGGATCGCCGGGCGCGTGCTCATGGCGCTGCGTTTTCTGCCGAGCGTCGCCCGCCTCATGCGCCACCCCGAGACCGAGATGACGGCTCGTCTGGCCCGGACCGAGGCTGTGGTGGCGGCCGCCCAGCGCGCGGCTGAAACGGCCGGCAGCCTCGCCGAGTTGCTGGCCGCGTTGCGCGCCCACTTCAGCGGGCTGCTGAGCACCCTCGCCCTCGAGCTCGCGGCGCCGGTTGCGGCGGGCTTCGCCCTGCTGAGCGCGATGGATCGCTGGCTCCACGCCTGGCTGAAGGAATCTGGAGCGCCCTCCCTGCGGCTGATGCGCGGCGTGCGCAACACAACGACCGACATGAACCTGCGCCTGTGGGAAGCTGCCCAACAGATCCGGTCAAACCCCGCGGCGCGGAGCGCGGCTCTGGCCGGTTTTCTGTCCCGTTACGGCATGCGCGGGGCGGGCGAGCTTGACATCGCCGCGCCCCGCTGGCGAGACGATCCGGCCGCGTTGAATCAAACGCTCGACAGCTATCTGCGACTCGACGACCCGGAAGCGGCGCCAGACGCGGTGTTCGCCCGCGGCACGCGCGAGGCCGCGGCGCTGGCGGAGGAGCTGATCGCGCGGGCGCGGGCCAGCCACCCGCTCCTGGGCCGGATGCGCGCGCGCCTGCTGCGCTTCGCCCTCGGCCGGGCTCGCCTGTTCACCGCCCATCGCGAGACGCCCAAACAGCGCATGATCGAGGTCATCGGCGCGTTTCGGCAGGCCCTGCTGCGCCAGGGCGAAACGCTCGCCGCGGGCGGACTTCTGTCGCGGGCGGACGATGTTTTTTGGCTGCCCCTCACGGCGCTGGACGGGATCGCTGCGGGCGGCACGATCGATCTGAAGGCCGTGGCGGCTGAAGCGCGCGCCGCACATGCAGCCCAGTCGGCCTGGCCGCGCTTCCCGCGGGTGATGCTCAGCACCGGCGAATCGTTCTACGGCTCGGTTGACATCGCCAATGACGACCCCAACATGCTGCTCGGAGACGGCGTCTCGCCGGGCGTAGCCGAGGGACTGGCCCGGGTCATCAGCGATCCGCGAACCGAGCGGCTCGAACCGGGCGAGATCCTGGTGTGCGTGGGCACCGACCCGGGCTGGACGCCGCTCTTTCTGGCCGCCCGCGGGCTGGTGACCGAGGTCGGCGGGATGATCACCCACGGCAGCGTGGTCGCCCGCGAGTATGGCATCCCGGCCGTGGTCGGGGTCGAGGCCGCGACCACCCGGATCAGGACCGGGCAGCGCATCCGGATCGACGGCGCGAGCGGGCGGGTGACACTTTTCTGACCACCCCGCACCAAATGGGTCTTTGGAAACGACATTCCCCCGGCTCCGCCGGGGAATGTCGTTTGCAAAAATCACAGGGCGACCAGCACGATCGCGATCACCGCGATCACAATTCCGATCACCTGGGGTCTGCGCAGTCGCTCATGCAGGATGGTCAATGCCAGGGTGATGGTCGAGACCGGATAGAGCGAGGACAGCACGGCCGCCACATCGATCCGCCCGGCCCGGGCGGCGAACGTGTATAGCGCATTCCCCAGCGCATCCATCACCCCGGCCCCGAGCATCTCGGCCCAGGCCCGCCGATCACGGGGGAGGCTGGCCCGGTTGATCAGCGCCGCCGTCCACGACAGCAGGGCCGAGGTCGTGCGGGCTGCCGCCAGCGCCCACAATGCCACGGCCCCGTTGGCCCGGGTGATGAGGATCAAGAATGCGCCAAAGCCGATCCCGCTGATCAAGGCCAGACCCAGCCCGGCCGGGCGGCCGGCCGCGCGCGGGGCGCTCGAGATCAGGGCGATGGCGATCAGGGCCAGGCCAAAGCCGGTCAGGGTGATCGCCGCCGGCGCGCCGAGGACGAGCGCGCCATATACCGCCGGGATGCCGGCCGAGAGCACCGCCGTGATGGGGGCCACGATGCCCATCTGCCCGATGGCGAGCGCCCGATACAGGCTTGCAATGCCGATCACACCGCACAGGCCCGCGGCGGCCCCCCAGCCCAGGTCGGCCAGGGCGGGCGCGGGCTGGCCGGCGGCCAGGGCAAGCACAACGATCAGGATCAATCCAGACGTCTGGGCGACGGCGGTGACGACCAGAGCATTGGCCCGCCGCGAGGCGAGCCCGCCAAAGAAGTCGCCGGTGCCCCAGGCCAGCGCGGACAGCAGGCCCAGGACGATGCTGAGAGTCGGGTTGGGCATGAGCGCCGGCGAGTATAGCGGCGGGGCCTTTGGCTTATCGAGGTCGCTTTGCCTTCAGCGGCGCGCCGTAGATCTCGATCTCCTTCTCCCGCCGGGTCGCGCGGGCCTGGCGCATGGCCTCGCGCAAGCCCAGGCGTTCGACCGAAAACGTCGCCCGCATCGTCTTGTCGGGGGTGGGATTCCACGACACCTCGATGATGCGCCGGGCTACGGGCCGGCCATCCCGCGCGCGGGTGCGCACGATGATGTCGCGAATGCCTGTTTCGCGCCGGCCCTTTGCAGGCGGCCGAACCCGCCGCTCGGTTCGGACCTTGCCCAGCCGCGCTTCGGCCGCGTCGCGCCAGCGCCGCGCAGCCAGCCACCCTTCGAGCATCCCGGCCCGCGCGTCGGGAAAATAGCGGCTCTCGGTCACGCCCCGCCAGCGCACGCGGACCTGCCAGCCATGCCGCGGTCCGCTGCGGGTGTCCACCCGGGTGACGCTCTTGCGCTCCGGGAATTGCCCGCGCACGCCGGCGGGGTTGAAGCGCGCCGCGGCGCGCTCGGCCCTGCCCAGCGCCGCCGCCGACAGGCTAAATTCGTCGTTCATCCCAGGCGCTTGGTCATGCCCACATACTCACGGAACTTGCGGAATCCGAACTTGGCATAGAAGTCGGTGAGCGACGTCCAGTCGATGATGCAGCCCCGCCCGCCGCGCGCGCGCAGCGAGGCCAGGGCGGTATTGATGGCCAGCGCGGCGTAGCCCTTGCCGCGCAGGGTCTCGCTGGTGCCCAACGGACCCGCTTGAGCCCACGGCCGGGGCAGCGTGTTCATGTAGAAGCGATCGAGCGGCCGGAGCGAGTCGGCCATCGTCGTCATGCAGAAGGCCTCGATCCGGGGCGCGCCGCTGTCCGGCGTAATCAAGACCGCATAATCCGAGATTTTCCCGCCCTCGCGCAGATGTTCGTCATACTCGTACAGCCAGCGGCCGGGGAATGCCCGGACGAAGAACTCCCGAAGCGCAGCTTCCTCGCCTGGCTGCGCCATGCGCGCCTCGACCCCCGCAGGCGCTTCGCCCGCGCTGCCGTGATACGGGCGAAGGATGGCCAGATCCGCAGCGACGTCCCAGTCGGGCTTGCCCACCTCAAAACGGCGGTGGGTGAACCAATCGGGCCGCCCCAGTTCGCGCGGATAGCCGGGCAGAAACGGGCGCAGGCTCCCGCCCAGGCGGGCAAAGGTGCAGCCCTGGCCGAGCAGCCAGTCCTCCGCCCACGCCAGCAGCGCCGCGCCCGCGCCCGCGCGCTGGGTGGCAGGCTCCACCGCGATGCTGTCAATCCAGCCGCTCTTGCCCTGCGCGCTCGCGATGACATAACCGACCTCATTCCCGTCCCCGTCAACGGCAAATCGGCCGGCCTGGGTGGCGCCGCTCGCCCTGCCCAGATTGAACTGCGCCAGGCGCGGCGTAATATCCAACGTATGACTGCCAGTCATGGCGTTGCAGGCGTCGTTCCAAATTCGGGCGATGGCCTGGTGATGGGCGGGATTGGAAGGGGCTATCGGAATCATGGATCAGTCGTACCTCGGGCGGTTCTTTGTTTTATCAACAGAAGAAAGGAAGAAGGAAGGAATCTGATGTCTATTTTCTTCCTTCTTCCCTTCTTCTGTTAAGAGCGATCAATCAGGTCCCGCGCAACTGCGGATCGAGCGCGTCGCGCAGGCCGTCGCCCAGCATATTAAACCCGAGCACCGCCAGCATGATCGCGGCGCCGGGGAAGATGGCCAGCCAGGGCGCATACTCCATGTCGCGCCGGCTTTCGCTCAACATGCCCCCCCACGACGGCTCGGGGGGTTGGGTGCCCAGACCCAGGAAGCTGAGCGAAGCTTCGAGCAGGATCGCCCAGGCCAGGGCCAGGCTGATCTGCACGATGATCGGCGCGGCGATATTGGGCAGCACGTGTCTCAACATGATGCGCCAGGTCGAGGCGCCTTGCGCCTGGGCCGCCGTCACATACTCTTTGGTCTTGATTACCAGGGTCGGCGCGCGGGCCACCCGGGCGAAGATTGGCAGATAGACAATCGCGATGGCGTAGATGGTGTTTTGCGCGCCCATGCCAAGGGCCGACACGATCGCCAGCGCCAACAGCAGCGGCGGAAAGGCAAACAGCAGATCCACCAGCCGCATCAGGAGTGTGTCAAGCAAGCCGCCCGCGTATCCGGCCAGCAGGCCGATCGCGGTGCCCGCCAGCGACGCCAGGGCCACCGCCAGGACCGCCACCCGCAACGAGTTCGTCGCGCCGCGCATCAGCCGGCTGAGCATGTCTCGCCCCAGGATGTCGGTGCCCAGGGCATAGGCGCCGCCCGGCGGCAGCATCATGTCCAACGGTCGTTGCGACAAAGCAGGGAAGGGCGCCAGGTTGGTTGAGAAGAGCGCGATCACCAGCATGAGCACGCAGATGATCAGCCCGACAACGGTGCCCGGCGAGCGCCACACCCGGGGAATGCGCAGGCGGGTCATCCGGTCCGCACCCGCGGATTGACCAGCGCATAGGCCAGATCGGCCAGCAGATTGATCACCAGAAAGTTGAAGGCGATGAAGAGGATGACGCCCTGGGTGACGGCATAGTCGCGCTGGCCAATCGCGTTTAGCAGCAGCCGCCCCAGCCCTGGCAGGGCGAAGACCTCCTCGATCACGATCGCCCCGCCCAGCAGATACCCGGCCTGGATCCCGACCAGGGTGATGATCGGCAGCAGCGCATTCCGCAGACAATGCTTGAGCACCACCGCCGACTCATGCAGACCCTTGCCGCGGGCGGTCCGGGCATAGTCCTGGCGCAACTCCTCGAGCACCGCCGAGCGGGTTGTCCGCGCGATCGAGGCGGTCAGCCCCAGCCCGAGCGTCAGCGCCGGAAAAAGCATCTGCCCCAGGTTCACCCGCGCGGGTTTCGAAGAACGAGGTGTAGTCGCCCGAATTGGGCAGGGTCCGGAAGACCACCGACAGGACCAGGATGAATAGGGTGCCCAGCCAGAAGTTCGGGATCGCCAGCCCGAACAACGCAAACATCTGACCTGCGGCATCGGCCAGCGTGCCGCGCCGGGTGGCCGTGAACACCCCGATCGGAATGCCCAGGCTCAGCCCGATCAGCAGGGCCAGGATGCCCAGCTCAGCGGTGAGCGGAAAGCGGTTGAGGATTTCGCCCAGGACCGGTTTGCCGCTGCGGACTGATGTGCCGAGATTGCCCTGCACGGCATTCCCCAGCCAGCTCACAAACTGCTCGGGGACCGACTTGTCCAGCCCGTAATACGCCCGCAAGGCCTGGGTCTGGGCCTCCGTCAGCAGCGCCGATGTCCCGATCTGGGCCGAGATGGTGTCGCCAGGGATCAGCCGCATCACCAGAAAAACGATCACCGCCACGCCGAAGAGCGTGGGGATGAACGAGATCAGGCGTTGGCCGAGAAAGCGGGACATGATATTGGCGCGACCGGCAGCGCATGCGCTGCCGGTCGCGCCAAACTAGATTGGCTTACTTATCCATCCACACTTCGCGCAGATACAGAATTGATCCGTTTGAGAGCGGGGTGAAGTCCTTGACGAAGGTCTGGCCGGCGCGGTAGTCGTTGCCGGTGTAGAGCCACACCCACGGCGCCGCCTCAGCGAGCTTCTTCTGGATGTCGTTGTAGATCGCCTTGCGCGCGTTTGGATCGCTCACCGCGCGGCCCTGGTCCAACAGCTTGTCGATCTCGGGATCCTTGTAGCCAGCCACCTTGTTCAGGTTGCCGGTGCTGTGCCAGTAGCGATAGAACATCGCATCGGGATCGGGGTTGCCGCCGTTGAGGGCGATTGCCGCGTCGAAATCACCGTCCAGCCAGCGCTTGACATACACGCTGGTCTCGAGCGATTCGATCTCCATGTCGATATTGATCTTCTTCAGTTGAGCCTGGATGCTCTGGGCCTCGTTCACCGCGGTGGGCGGCTCGCCGGTGGCGGCGATGACCTTGAACTTGATGGCCGGGTTGCCGGCCGCCTTCATCAGGTCCATCGCCTTGGCCTCATCCTTCTTGTAGCAGAACAGGTCGGCCTGCGGCGCCGCATAGAACGGCGGAGTCGCCGGCGAGGTCACCACGCCATCGCCAAGCGCGGCGGTATTGAGGACCTCCTGGCGGTCGATGGCGCACGAGATCGCCTGGCGGACCTTGAGATCCTTGAACGCATCCCGGCTGGCGTTCAGTTGCAGCACGTGATACGACAGCGAGGTCGACTTCCAGGTCGTCAGGCCGGCTTCGGCCTTCGCCCGCGCGCCGACGCGCGGATCGTTGATGAACGCCCAGTCGAGGGTCTTGGCCCGCAGACCGGCCAGGATCGTCGACTCGTCGGGGATCACCCGGAATTCGATCCCGTCCAGGCGGGGCAGATCCTTTAGCCAGAAGTCAGCATGGCGCTCGAGCTTGAGAACCTTGTCGGTCTCCCAGTTGGCGATCTTGAAGGCGCCCGTGCCGTTGCTTTCCTTGGCCGGGTCGGCCCCGCCGGTCACCCAGGCCTTGGACAGGATGGCCGAGTTGATGTTGGTCATGGCCGCCGGCAGCGCGCCGTTGGCGGCCTTGAGCTTGAAGATCACGGTGTTGGCGTCCGGGGTCTCGATGCTGTCAACGCCGGCGAAAGTCGAGCGCGCGGCCGCGGCGGTCTTCTCATCGGCGATGCGCTCGAAGGTGTACTTGACGTCCTCCGAGGTCATGGCCTGGCCCTTGTGGAACTTCACGCCCTTGCGCAGAACGATGGTCAGGGTCTTGGCGTCATCGCTCAGCTTGAACGATTCAGCCAGGTTCGGGATCACCTTCATGTCCTTGTCAAAGGTGAGCAGGGGGTCATAGACCAACTCGAGCATGCGGAACGAGGCGAAAGCCGTCTGCTTGTGCGGGTCGAGGCCCTTCATGTCCTCGGAGCGGGCGGCGATCAGGGTGCCGCCTTTCTTGGGGCCGGTCGCCACCGGGACGGCCGTCGGCTTGGCGGGCGCGGCGGTGGCGGCGGGCGGGACAGCCGTCGGCGCGGTTGCGCCACAGGCCGCCAGCAGCAGGGCGGCCGCGGCACTCAGCAGCGCCGCATTGCGGATCGATCGGGTATGCGCAGTCATGGGAACTCCTTTTGTTATGCGGCCGCCTTCACGCGGCCGCGCTAAACACCAGTCTGGGGGCGTCGTTTGCGGAAGATCAACTCGGTGTTGCCGGGCAACACATAGTCGGGCAGGACGCCCACTTGAGCATAGCCCAGATGGCGATAGAAGGCCTGGGCGTCGAGGTTGAAGTCGGAGACGAGCAGAAACAGGTCGGGGGCGCTCGCAAACGTATCAGTTTCGGCCGCCGCCATCAACGCCCGGCCCGCGCCGCGTCCTTTGGCGCGTTCAGCCACACCGATCAGGCGGATGTAGCCGCTGTGATAGAAGGCCCCACGCGGGACCAGCCATAGAAAACCGCTGACACCCTCGGCATCTTCGCTCACCCGCAGATCGGCACCTTCGGTCAGCCCGGTCCGCAAGACCCGCTCGGCGCGCTCAGCGGTCATGGCATAGCGCGTCCACGGATATCCAAGCAGAATGTTGATACAGGCTGAGAGGTCGGAGGCGGTCATTGGCCTGACCGTCGTCGGCGGGGACGCGGAGGGCATGAGTCTTATTGTAAGGCGGGCGCAGTCCGCCATGCGTCATACGTCATCCGTCATTGTTCAGCTTCCTTTCTTCTCTTCTTCTGTTGAATGAGCCGAAGCCCGCTGAACAATGACGGATGACGCATGACGGTGTAGGATTCGGCTCGTCAAATGACCACCAAACGCGCCTTCACCCACCACGTTGGAATCAAGTTTCATGAAGACGGCTCGGTCATGCCGTTCTCGGGCAACACGATCATCTGTTTTGTCGCGCCAGACTCTGCCCTTCTAGGCGAATTGCTTTGGATGCGCGAAAGGCTGCAGACGATGCGGTGCGCCGATCACATCGGCTTTCTCCCGCCCAGCAGCTATCACATGACGACCTTCGAGCTGCTCACCGATTACTGGCGCCAACCGCAGCGCTGGACATCCGCGCTGCCGCTCGATGCGCCGATCCCCGCGACCGACGCCTTCTTCCAGGCAGTTGTCCCGCGCGTGCCCGCCCCGGACGCCTTTCTCATGCGCTTCTCCGGCGTCGAACCAGGCAGCCCGGCGACGATGCACCTCGAGCCTGCCGACGAAGCGACCCGAGCCGCCTTACGGGCCTATCGCGACGCCCTCGCCGCGGCGACCGGCATTCGCTTCCCCAACCACGACACCTATCAGTACCACATCACGCTGGGCTACAAGCTGGCCGAATTCGATGACGCGGCCCTGACCGAATTGAACGCGACCCTTGAAATCGTGAATGCCCGCCTGCGGGCCAGCCTGCCGCCGTTTCGCCTGGGCCCGCCGCAACTCGTATTCTTCAACGATATGGCCGAGTTTACGCTGAGTCCGGAGCGTTAGACGCGGCGCTGGGCCCTGAGCTTGTCGAAGGGCCAGCGCCGACCTCGTCGTGGTTTGACGTGCGCGTCGGGCCCTTCGACAAGCTCAGGGCCCTCGGTCTGTCACCGCATCGCCACCGGCAGCGTCCCCGTTGCTGGCCTGCGCCCAAGCACAACGTCCGCCAGGGCGGCAAAGGCATCCTCGGACGCCTGGTAGGTCGCCACAAACGTTGGTATATCGCCCAGGTGCAGCAGGTCGTAGGGGAGGCGGACCGCCACAACGATGACGGGCAGGCCGGCCGCGCGCAGATTCCGGACCAATTCGGCCTGCTGCGGGTTTTTTAGGATGTCGCTGGTCGCCACCAGAATCGTCCGGCCCCTGGCAGCCTCCATCACCAGGCGCGCGTCGCCGGCTCGCGGCTGAGCGCCGATCGACACCGATGCCGCGCCCAACGCCCGGGCCAGGCCGGCGGCCTGGGGCGTCTCAACCACCAGCAGGCCGGCCGGGTCGCGCGCGGGCAGCAGCCCGGCGCCGTCCCGCACAACGGTGATTGATTTGGCCGCAATCTCACGCGCCAGGGCCTTACGCTCGGGCGCGCCCGCTTGCTCAGGCGCGGCCGGGCGCGCCCCCGCCAGCAAGCCATAGCGCTGCTTGGCCACCAAGATCCGGCGGACGGCCGCATCCAGACGCGCCTCTGGAATCCTGCCCGCGCGGACCTGGGCGACGACCTCAGCATGCGCCATGCGGTGCAGGGCGGATCCGTTGTTGAAGAGCAGCACATCCGCGCCGGCCATCAGGGCCGCGGCGGAGGCCTGCGGGATGCTCCGGCCCTCGTTCACCAACGCGCCCATGATGAGCGAGTCGGTAAAAATCAAACCGTCAAAACCCATCTCTTCGCGGAGCAGACCGGTCAGCGCCCTGGCCGAGAGCGTCGCCGGCAGGCCGGGCGCGGGTTCGATCGCAGGGAAGGCAATGTGGGCCGACATGATGCCCGCCACGCCGCAGGCCATGGCCCGGCGGAAGGGGACGAATTCCACGGCCTCGAGGCGGGGGCGCTCGTGGGCGACGACCGGCAGTCCGACATGCGAATCGACCGCCGTGTCGCCGTGCCCGGGGAAATGCTTGCCCACCGCCATCACCCCGCGCGCCTGCATCCCCTCGATAAAGGCCGCGCCCAGCTCGGCTACCCGGTCCGGGTCCGAGCCAAACGAGCGCGTGCCAATAACGGGGTTGGCTGGGTTGCTGTTGACGTCGAGGTCGGGGGCCAGATCCATGTTGATCCCGACCGCCAGCAACTCATCGGCAATCGCCGCGCCAACGCGCCCGGCATCAGCCGCGTCGCCGGTCGCGGCTATCGCCATCGCGCTGGGGAACTCGGCAAAGCCGCGCGATGCGCGCAGGCGGGTGACCGCGCCGCCCTCCTGGTCAATACTGATCAGCAGCGTAGGATCGCCTCCGACCCGCGCGGCGGCCTGCGCGTCGGAGGTCAATTTGGCGAGATCCTGGGGCGTCGTGGTGGCATTTCGCTCAAACAGCACCAGGCCGCCCGGTCGCAGGTCCGCGATCACAGACCTCAACTCGTCTGTCAACGTTATGCCGTCAAAGCCGAGCATAAGCACCTGGCCCGCTTTCTGTTCGAGGGTCATCTCGCCAAGCAGGCGCGCGATTTCGGAATCAGGGGTGTGGGGTGTTGGGGACACGCTCTCCATAGTAGCGCGGGTCCGGGTTGTCGCCTGAAGAGATGGCCCCCGGCAGAGCCGGGGGCCATCTCTTCAGGCACACCCTGCCCCGCGCTACAATTCCGGGCAAGATGAAGCTCCACGAATACCAATCCAAGCGCATTTTCGGGCAGCATGGCGTGCCCGTCCCTCAGGGCTATTGCGTAGATACCGCCGAAGAAGCCGTGCATGCCGCCGAGAAAATCGGCCTGCCGGTCGTGATCAAATCGCAGGTGCTGGTCGGCGGGCGCGGCAAGGCCGGTGGGGTCAAGGTCGCCAAGACCCTCGACGAGGTACGAGAGAAGGCCGCCGCGATCCTGGCCCTCACCATCAAGGGGCTGCCGGTGCGCAAGGTGCTCATCGACCCCGCCGCCGATATCCGCAGCGAGATCTACCTCGGCATCGTCATCGACCGGGCCAGCCGCCGGGCTGTCCTGATGGCCAGCGCCGCGGGCGGAATGGACATCGAGGAAGTTGCCCATACCGCGCCCGAGAAGATCGTCCGGGTGCCGCTCGATCCCTTCCTCGGCCTGCCCGAGTATCTGGCCCGTGACATCGCCGTGGCGATCGGCCTGCCCCGCGAATACTGGGCCCAATTCGCCGCGATCGCGCGCGGGCTCGCGGCCGCCTTCCTGGCCACCGACGCGTCACTGGCCGAGATCAATCCGCTGGCAATGGTCGCGGACAAGGACGGCAAGATCACCCTGATGGGCCTGGATGGCAAGCTCGTCATCGACGACAACGCCATGTTCCGCCATCCCGATCTCGAGGCCCAGCGCGATCCCGACGAGGAGACCGCGGCCGAGAAGGAAGCCCGCGAGACGGGGATCAATTTCATCAGCCTGGATGGCGACATCGGTTGCATGGTCAATGGCGCCGGCCTGGCGATGGCGACGATGGACGTGGTCCGCTTCTTTGGCGGCAGCGCCTCGAACTTCCTGGATGTCGGGGGCGGCGCAAAAGCCGACAAGGTCGCTTCGGCTCTCCGGCTGATCCTGGCCGATCCCAAGGTCAAGGCAGTCTTGATCAACATCTTCGGCGGGATCACCCGCTGCGATGAGGTCGCGCGCGGCATCATCGAGGCGATGAAGATCGTCGAGGTCAAGGTCCCGATGGTGGTGCGCCTGGTCGGCACCAACCAGGAAGAGGGCAACCGCATCCTCGAGAGCGCTCACCTGCACGCCGCCAACACCCTGGGCGAGGCCGCCCAGAAGGCCGTCGCGCTGGCGAAGGCCTAGAGACCGCTGACCGCAGCCCCGGGCCCTGAGCTTGTCGAAGGGCCCCAGGCTGCCGTTCGCGGTCCCAAACCATGCGCCCCCTCCTCCGCCTGGCCCTGCCCTCCAAAGGCCGGCTCCAGCAATCCACCCTGGCGTTCATGTCGCGCTGCGGCTTTGACGTGCGCCAGTCCGCCACCCGCGGCTATGTCGGGGTCATCGACGCGCTGCCCCAGGTGAGCGCGATCTTCCAACGCCCACGCGACATCGTCATCAGCGTCGCCAACGGCGGGGTCGACTTCGGCATCACCGGGCTGGATGTCACTCAGGAGGCCGGCGCCGGAGATCGGATCCGGGTGCTGCACGAGGCGCTCGGTTTCGGGCGCTGCCGGCTGGTCGCGGCCGTCCCGGAGGCATGGCCGGACCATACCCTGGCCGAGCTTGCCGCGCGCGCAGGCACGATGGCGGCAGCCGGGTACCCCCTGCGGGTGGCGACCGTCTTCCCGCAGCTCACCGCCGCCTTCATGCGCGAGCGCGGGGTGACGCCAGTCGAGATCGTCGAGGCCGAGGGCGCCCTTGAGGTCATGCCCGAGATCGGCTCGGCCGACATGATCTGCGATCTGGCCGAGACCGGGAGCACCCTCCAGCAGAACCGCCTTCGCATGTTGCGGGATGGCGTTGTGCTATCGACGCAGGCGTGCCTCATCGCCAACGCCGAGGCCCTCAAGCGGCCGGAGGTGGTGGCCGCCGCGACCGAGCTGCTCGAGTACTTCGAGGCCCATCTGCGGGCGGATGGATTCACCCACGTCTTCGCCAATATCCGGGGCGGCTCGGCCGAGGACGTCGCCGACCGGATGTTTCACCAGACCACCCTGTATGGCCTGCAAGGGCCGACCATCTCTCCGCTCATGCCCAGCCCGCGCACCGCCGCGCCCGGCGCGGCCGACCCGACCCGGTGGTTTGCGGTCAATTTGATCGTCCGCCGCGACGAGCTCACCGACGCGGTCAACCAGCTCCGCGCCATCGGCGGCAGCGGCGTCGTCGTCTCGCCCGTCACCTACATCTTCGAAGAAATGCCCGAGCGGATTGCCCGAATGAAAGTTTGGTCAGGTGGGTAAGGTGTGGTCAGGTTTGATCAGGTGATCAAGTTGAACACAATGGGCCCACCTGATCAAACCTTACTCACCTGATCAAACCTGATCAAACCTTACCCACCTGATCAAACCTTACCCACCTGATCAAACCTGACGAACAATATCAACTCATGAAATCAGATATCCCCCGCCTGATGCGCGAGCGCAACATCGACGCGCTCGTGATTGAAGGGCCCGACGGCCTGAGCGCGTCGAACGCGCCGTTCGCCTATTTCGTCGGCGACGCGCACGTGACGACCGGCCGGATCATCATCACCAGGGTGGGACCACGCTCCTGCACGGCACGATGGAACGCGACGAGGCGGCCAAGACCGGGATGAACCTGATCGACAACGCGCGCTACAACATGCCGGCCCTGCTCCGCAAGCACGCCGGCAACCGGCTGGCCGCTCAGATCGACGCGGTCAAGGCTCAATTCGCGGAGCTGGGTGTGAATGGCCGGGTGGGCTTCTACGGGGCCAATCAGCAGAACAGCAGTTGGGCCTTTCTGAACGCCCTGGCCCGCGAGGAAGTGTGCGAGATCGTCGGTGAATTTGAGAACGACATCATCAGCGCCGCCCGCGAGACCAAGGACGCCCACGAGGTCGGCCTCATCCGCAGGGCCTGCGGGTTGACCGAGGACGTGATCGGCGAAACCCGCGATTTTCTGCGCGGGCACGGCGTCTCGGGCAATCGGCTGGTGACGGCGGCCGGCGCGCCGTTGCTGCTCGGCGACGTCAAACGCTTCATCCGGATGCGGATGGTCGAGGCCGGCCTCGAGGCTTCGGAGTGCATCTTCGCCATCGGCCGCGACGCGGGTGTGCCGCACAGCTCTGGCAATCCCGCCGACGTGATGGAGCTCGGCGAGACCATCGTCTTCGACATCTTCCCGCGCCTGCCCGGGAGCTACTACGCGGACATCACCCGAACGTGGTGCATCGGGCACGCCCCCGAGCACGTGCTGGCCGGCTACGCGGCCGTTATGGAAGTCCATCAGGCCGTGGCGGCCATGTTCGACGCCCAGCGCCCGGCCTCCGCGTATCAGGAGGCGGCCTGCGATATCTTCGAGAAGCATGGGCACGCCACGCTGCGCTCGGCCGGTGGCGGGATCTCGAGCGGTTACATCCACAGCCTCGGGCACGGCTTCGGGCTGTCCGTCCACGAGAGCCCGGGCATGCGCAACAAGGGCCAGGGCGGCGAAGCGCCCCTGCCGGCCGGGACCGTCATCACCAACGAGCCCGGGCTGTATTACCCCGACGACCCGCGTGGCGGCTGGGGAGTGCGGGTTGAGGACGACTACTGGCTCAACCCCGAGACCGGGCGTTTCGAGCTGCTGACGTTCTTCGATCGGTCGCTGGTGATTTGAGTCGCGCCGGAACAGGTGGAGCCCACCGTCGAGGTGGGCTCCACCTGCTCGCGGCTTCAGTAGTGGGTTCCTGGAATCAACATCCCCCGGCTTCGCCGGGGGATGTTGATTCCAAAGATGGTTTTTCTAGCGTTTCCAACGCTTCTGGCGCTGAAAAGCTTCAACAGATCGCTGAAGTCGGGTTACGAACATCCCGCGCCAGGCGTGGATGACCATTTCCGGCGGCACCTCCCGTCTGGAGTCTTAGGCCCGCGCCGTGCGGGCCGCCGCAGGTGACCCACCTTCAAGGGGGCCGCGGTATCTCTCTCAACAACCGAAAACTGCCACCGGCGTATAGCGCGCACCGGATGGCAGCAGCTCGCTGCGCATGAGGTGAACGGCCCGGACCGCCTGGGTGAGCGGAAGTGGAGCCAGGGCCTGGCGCACGGCGAACCAGGCGCCCACCGCCCGAATCGTCGCCGGGTCGAGGTCGCGCGGGACGCGGGCCAGGGTCAAATGCGGGGTGAAGGGCCGTGAGTCGATTTCGAAGCCCAACGTTTTTAGCGCACGACCATATTCCGCCGTTCGGGCGGCGATCCCGCCCCCGGCATCCTTGCCCCTGCCCACAGCGTCGCCGGCCGGCTGAAGCTGGGAAACGCGCCCAGCCCGCCCAGGGTCAATGAGAGCGGCGCGACTGGCGGCGGGATCGCCGCGAGGGCCCGCGTGACCGCCTCGACCTGCGTCGGGCTGATCTCGCCCAGGAAATGCAGGGTCAGATGATGCTGTTCGTCGCCCACCCAGCGCAGCCGGGCCGGGGGATGGGCGGCCTGCAAGGCGCGCACGCACGCGCGCAAAGCGTCACGCAGCGGTGGATCGAGCAGGATGGCGAGGAAGACGCGCATGGGAGTTTCGAGACCGCGGATGCCTGACCGACGACCGTTCCTGCACCTCGGAGGTGGGCGCCAAAGAGCTGGACCGGTCGAATACTTCGGGCGCCCACCTCCGAGGTCCAGGAAGAGACGCGCCCAGCCCGCCCAGGGTCAATGACAGCGGTGTCGTCCGCGGTCAGCCGTCCGCGGTCCCACCGCCAAGAGCCACCCGCAGCACCGCATCCATCATCCCCGCCGTCAGCAGCCCGGTGGCGGTGTTGCGGTGGCTCGGATGATACGACCCGACCAGCCGCCAGCGCCCGAGATCGGCGGTCGCGCTGTGCCCAAAGGCCGGGCGCGGACGGCGGTCCCATACGCCGGTCGCCTTGAGCGCCTCGTCCCAGGCCAGCTTGCCCAGGGCCAGCAGCGTGCGCGCGCCAGTCAGCGCCTCGAGCTCGGCCTGCAGGAAGGGCCGACAGCGGGCGAACTCGTCCGGGGTGGGTTTGTTGTCGGGCGGCGCGCAGCGGCAGGCGGCGGCGATGTAGACCCCGCGCAGGGTCAAGCCATCATCGATCCGGCGTGAGTCGGGCTGGTTGGCCAGTCCGGCCCGATGCAGGGCGGCGAACAGAAAGTCTCCCGAGGCATCCCCGGTGAAGACCCGCCCGGTGCGATTGCCGCCGTGGGCGGCCGGCGCGAGACCGATGATGAACAGCCGCGCCGCGGGATCGCCAAAGCCGGGCAGCGGCCGGCCCCAGTAGGTCTCGGCGCGGAACATCCGGCGCTTCTCGGCCGCGACGTTCTCGCGGTATTCGACCAATCGCGGGCAGGTCCGGCAGGCGATGATCGAGGCGTTGATGTCAGCGAGCATGGGCGATATGGTAGCGGACCGCGGCCCGCATCGGCTACCTGCGGTCCGCTACCTCTACCGAGCCACCATCGGCACATACGCCGGCCCGCACGTTGACCGGCTGAACTCTGAGCTGCGATCAGCAATCAGCCCCAGAAACAAATCGCGTTCAACCCAGCGATTGTAGGCGGCATAGCACCGCGGTGTGGCTCCTTCCGAATAGGTGATCCGCCACACCCCGCTCAGATTGGTATTGGCCGAGCCAACCAATATCTGCCCCTCGCCATACCCGCTCGGATCCAGGCCGTCCCGGAAGAGATAGACCGTGCTGACGTAGTACGCCAGCGGAAAGTTGGTGAGGTTTGATCCAAGGCTCGTTCCCGTCACGGTCACGAACCCGCCCGCGCGCACGACCGAGGTGATGACCGGATAGCCGGCGGTGGGGATGTCGTCGTCGGCCACAGTGGCGATGTCGATCCCCAGCCCGCCATTCAGATAGGTTGTCGTGCTGATCCAGGAGTTGTTCGCGCCCAGACTGGTCTGCTCGATGCCATCCCGGGTGTTGCTGTAGACCGACATTCCCGTCAGTCGGTTCCACTGCGCGTCGTCAATCCGAAATCCCGATCCTGTATTGGCAAACACCTCATCGGACGGGCCAAACTGATTGTCGTGCGCGCCGCTCAAGACCCAGACCCCGCCTGAACCGTTGTGGGCGATGTAGTTTCCGTCCGAGGCCCGGTTGTGATGCGCGCCATTCTGGACGACCACCCCAAAGCCGCCGTTGGGGACAATTGCGGTGCAAGGCGGCGAAGCGCACTTCTGAGCGGAGTTGGTGTTGAGCCCGATGTCGTTGTAGCGGATCGTATTGCTGGTCGTCGTCGCGCCATCGATGCGCACGCCGTGATTCAGGTTGCCGGCAATGACATTGAGATCGGTCCCGACGCCCGTGCCGATCGTGGTGCTGTACGACCCGCTCAGGATCGAGATGCCGTTGTAGTTCGGCCGGGGCGAGCCGTAGGTGTCCGAGCCGATCAGGTTGCGCGAGATTCTGGTATTCGCAGCGCCATTGGCCAGGCGGATGCCATCCTGGTCATTCCCGCCGATTTCGTTGCCGGCCTGGCTGGACCCGATCAGGAGAAACAGCCCGCCGATCCAGTTGTCCTTGCCAGTGTCAATACTGATACCATGCACCGTGTTGTTGCCTGAGTGGCCCGGACTCCCACCGATCAGATTTCCAAGAATCCCGTTCAGGTCCGAGGATTCGATGCGGATGCCATCACCGGTGTTGTCATAGATGATGTTCGCGTCCGTGGCGTCCGTCCCGCCAATCGCGTTCCAGAAGGCACCCGCATTCAGCCGTATCCCGCTCGCGCTCGCCAGCCGGCCATTTCCGCGGATGTCGTTCCCGGTGATGGCATTGCCAGCCGTGCTATTGGCGTCGTTCGTTCCCGTCCCGTTCAGCCAGACACCCTCCGTGCCCGAATTCCATATCCAGTTATTGCGAATCTGGTTGTTCTTCGCCCCGTTGGAGCCATTTGAGTTCAGGACGATCCCGACCCCATTGGGCAGGGTGTTTTGGCTCGGGTTCGTGCCAATGTAGTTTCGCGCGGCCGCAGTCGTCTCGTGATTCACACCGACAACCACACCGTCAGCCCCATCGACCTGAATGCCGTAGCCGGAATGACAGATGATGTTGTTGTCATAGATCCAGACCGATGGCGCAGCGCTATTGCCAGTCACAGCAGGACCCACTTTGATCCCGACATTGCTATTCCGCGTGACCCCCGCAGAGGTGCAGTTGCTGACCGAGCCATCCGGCGCGCCAATCGTACTCTGCCGGATGACGTTCCCGGAGCCCGACACCACGCTGATGTCCAGGGTGTCGCCGTTGATGAAGCGCAGGCCCTCAATTACGGCCTGGCTCGTGTCGATGGTCATCATCGCTCCGCTGGCCAGGGCCGCACCACTCACGCGCGGGCCATTGACCCCTTTGATATTTGTGCCCGTGGTGGCCAGCGAGGGAAGCGCCGACGCAAGATTGATCTGTGACACCGTGCTCGAGAAGCGGATTGTGGCATTGACGACGACGTCCGTATTCACCCGGTTGATCGCGCCGCGCAAGGAGCAGTCACTGGGGTTAGCGCTGGTGCACATGCTCGCGCTGACGTGGTTGGAGTCGTCCGAACGGTCAACGTAGAACTCATCGATTCCGGACGGGAGCTCAAGCCCAGCCCCGACATCGTCGGCCCGCGCCATGGGCGGGGTTGGGCCGCCCGTGGCCAGCGAGGCGAGGATCATCGCCAGGCTGGCCAGGCGAACGGGGATGGATTGCTTGGACATGTCTCTCCTTGGAGTGGCCGGGGCCTACGCCCCGGCTTCGTCATCGGCGCGCTCGCCCCACTCGGCCAACGCTTGCCACGAGCTGAAATAGCGCGGAGCGGCGTCGCTGCCAGCCGGCACGATCCGCAGGCGGACCGGGGCCGTGTCGCCGCCGCCAGCCTCGCGCCACACGCGCAGGACAAAGACCTGCGCGTGTGGCAGAGGGACGGGCAGATCCGCTTCGTTGATGGGGTCGTCGTCAGTCACGCGCTGGAGCGTATCGGGCGGGGCGTACCAAAAGCGTACCGTGGCGGATCAACCTCGCGGGTAGGCGCCCACATATCGATGAATCAACAGCTCTTCGGCGCCTACCCGCGAGGTTGATCCATGGGGCGCACCTCCGAGCTTCAGGAACCCTGAGCCCGCAGCCAGCCCAGGGCGAACTCGACCGCCGAATCCAGGCTGTGCCCCGCCCCAACCCGCTGGGCCGCCGCCAATTCCTCAGGCGACAGCCGACGCTCAAAGACGGCCGGGTAGTCGCGCGCCTGCATGGCCGCCCGGGTGTGCCCGTGCAGGCTCGGATGGGCGAGGACGAATCCGCTGATGGACGCAGCGGGGGCCGCCTCACCGGCAGAGTCGAGATGGACAACGAACAGATACAGCGACTCGAGGACCGAAAAGGTGTGCCCAAGCGCAACCCCGGCCGCAAGCGCGTTCGCAAGCGCGCGGCGCGCCTCGGGCAATTCGCCCAGATGAAAGTGGGCCGAGGCAATGTTGCCTAGCAACACCGGCGAGGGCGGGCTGCCCAGGTCCGCCAGCACCCGCGCGGCCTCGACGGCGCAGCGCAGCGACTCGCGGTGATCGCCCAGGCCCTCGTAGACCGCGCCCAGGTTGATCAGCACAATCGCCTCGCCGTGCGGATTGCCCGCCCGCCGGTGCAAGTCGCGGCTGCGCCGGTAGAGCGTCTCGGCTTCAATCAATGCGCCCGACGAGAGATGGACATTCCCGGCGTGGGTCAGCGCCGTCGCCATCGCCACCCAGGCGCCAGCCGGTTCGAGGGCCTCCACCGCCAGCCGGGCGCCGTCCAGCGCGCGAACCCAATCCTGGGTGGCATACGCCAGCCCTATGCTGGCCACCCGGGCATGCCCGATGGCCAGGCAATTGCCAGTGGCCTGCGCGGCCGCAAGGGCGCGCTCCACCTCCAGCCCAGCCTCGGCATAGCGCCCCAGTCGGGTCAGGAATTCAGCCGCGAAGATCAACAGTCGCGCCCGCGAATACTCCTCCATCGCCTCACCGCCCCGGACCAACATCTCCCGGCACAGCGCCAGGCCTTCCACATCACGCTCAAGCACCCGGTAGCGCTGGGGCAGTTCGACATACGGCTGGATGTCGCCCTGCGTCCGCGCCGCATACCGCCAGCCAGCGAGGAGGTTATCGAGATCCGTGTTGAGCGCAAGCATGGCGCCGGCATGGGCCGGTGTGCGCAGCCCAGCGCAGTGGCGGGCCGCGTATCCAGCGAAATAGGCACAGTGCCGGCGCGCCATCGCCTCAGCCAAGTCGGGGGCTTCAGCCAGTTTCGCCGAGCCAAATTGGCGCAGCAGAGGGTGCATGTCATAGCGCGCGCCGGTTTCATCGATCTCCACCAGAAACTTGCGCGCCAGACCCCGCAGCGTCTCGCGCCGCGCGCCGCCAATCTCGAGCGCCGCAGCCGCGTCAAAGCCGCCCAGGAAAACTGAACAGGCCGAGAAGGCGAGCCGCTCGGCGTCGGTCAGCAGGCGCCACGACTGGTCGAAAGCCGTCATCAGGCTGCGATGGCGATCGTCGGCGTCGGCGAAACCACTGGCCAGCGCATCGATACCGCGGGCCAGGTCATCCGCGATCTCGCCCGGCTCCCGCGTATCAACCGAAGAGGCGGCAAGCTGGATGGCCAGGGGCAGCCCGCGCGTCAGCGCCACGATGCGGGCGATGCCGGTCCCATGCGCGTCCCCCCGAAATCCGGGCGTCAGCCGCTGGGCGGTTCGGGCAAAGAGATCCGCCCCGTCCGCTTCTGTCAAACCGTCCACCCCAAGCACCTGCTCCCATAACGAGCGCAGCGGCTCGCGCGAGGTGGTCAGAATCCGGACACCCGGCGCGCCGCTCAACACTGCGGCCAGGATCTGGCTGAGCGCAACGGCGTGGCCCGGAAGCAGATGCTCGAGGTTGTCCAGCACGAGGAGCAGCTCGCGTGGTTTGAGGTAATCGACCACCTGCGCCAGTGGCGCAGCTGCGTCGGTCAAGCGCATCCCGAGCGCGTCCGCGATCGCAAACACAACCGCCTGCGGCGACGACGCCGATTCCATCGGGACGCCAATCACGCCGTGCAGCATCAGCCCAATCTGACGGCGGGCGGCCTCATAGGCGAGATGGGTCTTGCCCGACCCGCCCAGACCCGCCAGGGTGATCAGGCGCGCGTCGCCTCGAAGCAACTTGGTCAACGCGTCGAGTTCGCGGGTCCGGCCGACAAGCGGCGCGCGCTGCGGCGGCAGGCCATCCCACTTCGACACATCCACCAGCGCATAACGCTCCATGGCGCGCACTGTCGCGGCCGAGGGCGGGATATTCAGCGCGTCGCGCAAGGCGCGCTCACAGTCGCGGAAGGCGCGCGCAACGCCGGCCCGGTCGCCGCTCAGGGCGCAGTAGCGCATGACCAGGCAGTGAACGGGCTCGGCAATCGGGTCAAGCGCGAGCAGCCGGCGGGCCAGGCGCAATGCGTCAGAGAAGTTGCGCTGGCGTTCGCGCCGGGCGATCAGCCGTTCGAGGGCAGCGCCATACGCCTCGCGCAGCCGTTCACGCTCAAACAGCAGCCACTCCTCGGCGCAGTTCGGAAGCAGGTCGCCGCCATAGGCGGCATTGGCCTCCTCGAAATCGCCCGCTTGAATCGCCGCCAGAAAAATCGGCCAGGTCAGACTGCGGCGCCTGCCCCGCTCGCCAGGCCAGGGACGCTTCATCAAGCGTGAGCGCAGCCGCCAGGGCCGGACTGGCCTCGCGCAACTGGGCCAGCAGTTTGCGCACGTAGGTCCGGGATTGCTCGTCGGTCGCCTCCGGAAAGAACGCCGCGGCGATTGCCGAGCGCGGCGCCGGCCGGGGATGTTGAATAACGAGATAGGCCAGCAAGGCCTGCAGCCGCGCTGAGGACGACAGGCGCTCGGCCGGCGGCACGCTGGAAAACCCGCCCAGAAACCGCAACCTCAGCGCCCCATCCGCCTGCATGGGGAGATTGTAAAGGGGCGGATGACCGACGACGGAAGCAATCTCGAGCCTGCTTCCGTCATCGGTCATCCGTCAAAGCGGTAATCCGTCGTCATCTCACCACCACCGGCAGATACGCCACCCCGCCCGCGCCAAGGGTCAGTGTGCCAATTGCCAGGGTCTGCGAGGTTGGCCCGGTATAGGCGACCAGGGCCAGGACCAGCGTTCCGCTGTAGTTCAGCCCGGCGAAGGGCGTCGTTGCGCCGACGGTCTGGCTGAGGGCCAGGGTTTGGGTCGTCGCCGCCTGGGCGAGAATCACATGGCTGACAGGGTCAACGACCACAATCTGCAGACCGGCGCCATTGACCGCGGCATTACCAACGTTGGTCGCCGACCAGATCACGCTGAAGGGCGCGCCGCTCGGCCCCGCCGGGGGCGCCGGCAACAGCGTCCCGGCCAGGGCAATTCCCGCCCCGGCGCTGGTCGCCACCTGGAAGCTCGTCGCAGCCGCAGCCACCTGCGCGCCTCCGGCATAAACCAGCAAATCGGCCGTGTATGTCCCCGGCGCGCCGTTGGCGATGTCGAAGAGGTCCGTGTCGGCGTAGGTCGCGCCCGGCGCGAGCGCTGGCACGGGCCGCGCCGCCAGATACACAACGGTGTTACCCGGGTTGCGGACCATCAGCGTCGCCGTCAGACCGGCATAACTCCCCGCGCCGCTGAAGTGGGTGACTACCGGGAAGAGGCTGGCCACATCCCGCGGGGCGTAGACCTGCATATCGGTGCTGATCGCCGCGGAAACCGCGCCCGGCGGGATCGTGTCCGGTGTGCCAGGATTGCAGTCGTCGTCGATGCCATTGCCTGGGATCTCCGCCGCGGCCGGATCGCCGCCCGGGATGTCGCAGATCGGCGGTGGCGGCGGCGGCTCGGGCGCGAACACGGTAACGGTGTAGGACTGCGCAGCGCTCCCGCCCTGGCCGTCGGAGACGCGCGCGATCACAGCGTAGTCGCCGGCCTGGCCCGGCAGCCAGACGATGACGCCCGTCGTCGCGACGATCGCCATCCCGGGCGGCGACAGACCGAGTGAATATGCCAGCGTATCGCCATCGGCATCGGTGGCGTTGGCATCGTAGGCATAGGCCAGTCCTGCCACCGCCGTCGTCACCGGCAGGCTGACAAAGACCGGCGGCGTGTTGGGGCCGCAGATCTCAAGCGTGCGGGTAACCGTGTTGTTGTCCTCGCGCGCCTCGGGCACGACGATAAAGCCGGCGCTGGGATCATCGACAAAGGCGATGATCGAACGGGTCTGTCCAGCCGGCGGGTTGAGCCAGGTCGCCGCGACCTCGCGCGTCTCTCCGGCTGGCAGCAGATCACCCAGGCTGGCCGTGGCGATCCGGTTGGCCGGCGCGATCGCCCCGTCGTAAAAGCCGATCGCAACGTTGCGCGGGACGACCGCGTTGCCGGCGTTGCGCACGCGCAGGGTCAGGCCGAGACCAGTTGGACAACCATTTGTGTCCACCTCAAGCCTAAGCGCAACCAGGTCGGGGGCCGCAAACGGATCGAGCCCATCCGGCCCGTGCTGGGCGCGGAAGGTGTTGTGGCGGGTCCAACTCGACGATTCACGCGCTGGGACGCGCCCGTCGTTGTCAACGTTGTTGAAGTGATAGTCGTGCTGGTTCCAGACACCCCGGGCCGGGCGCCAATTGTTCAGCGCATCGGCGTAGACAAAGATCCCAGAATCGTTGACGCCCACCGCCTCGCCCGCGCCCCAATACTGGTCGCGCGAAACGATCAGGTCGGCGTGCCCGTCGTTGTCGACATCGGCGATGACCGGATACTCGGCGGCCGTCGCGCTCGGGTTGGGAATCTGCCACAACACCGCGCCATCGCTGCCGCGGAACAGGAAAAGGTCGAACTCATCGCGATAGGCAAGCTCGGGGATGCCGTCTCCATCGAAATCAAACGCAGCCACCCCGCCGGCGTACGAGTTGTCCCGGATAGCCCGGCTCCACAGGATCGCCCCGTTCGCCCCGTTGAGCGCCACCAGGCGGCGATACCCGGCCACGGCGATGTCCGGCACGCCATCGCGGTTCAAGTCGGTGACGGCCGGCGGACCGCCCCCGCCTTGCGGCAGCGCCACGGGCCCCCACTTCGGGCTGCCGTCAGACTCGAGCGCGCGCACGCCCTCCCAGTCCGCGGCGACGTTGATGATTTCGGGCTCCGGCTCGGGATCGAGATTCGCGACTGCGACGTAGCCCACCGGCAGATCGGCCCGCTGCCAGTAGAGCGAGCCGTCAGCGCGATAGGCCGTCTGGCCGTTGACGATGACCTCGGGTGCGCCATCTCCATCGAGGTCGGCAACCGTGGCAAAGCAACAGTAACGCGAATACGAGGTCGGGCCCGCGCCCATCCAGCGCAGGCTGCCGTCGAAGTTCCAGGCGGCATTGCTGTAAATCACCTCGACCTTGCCATCGGCATCGAGGTCGGCCAGGGTTGGCGCGCCGGCATAGCCCGTCCCGACGGTGCTTGTGGGCGACTGGCCGATCCATTTTGTCGAGCAATCGTTGTTGAAGGCGCGTGGGCGGCTGCTCGCGTCGACGATGGCGATCTCGGGCCGGCCGTCGCCGTCGAGGTCGCCCACCGCGGTGTGATTGACCCCCTCGTTGAACGTGCCAAAGGGAAGCGCCACATTGCAGATCTCGACGCCGGTGTCGCCGCGCAGCACCCGGATGACATCATTTCGCGAACCGACGCCCGGCGCGTTCAGGGCTAGGGCGCGACGTCGCACTTCTGCTCCAGCTTCGGATCGCAGTCCAGTCCAGCCCGCCGGGCCGCGCGCGCCAGCGCGTCTGGCGGGGCCAGGAATTCCGAGGCCTCGAAGACGATCGCCGGCGTGTCGGCGGCATCGATGATGCCGTCGCCGGTCGTGTCGATGAAGGGGGCGACCGCCGCGATGTTATTCACCCACGCGCCGTCGCCGTCGTCCATTCCGGCCGCGCCGCGCCAGGCCCACTTGAGATACGGGGCAAAGACGCCCGGCGGCGGAACGTAACGCAGGGTGTATGCGCTGGCCCGGACGTTATTCATTTCGCCCTGGGCGCTCTCGCCGATCTCGTTGGCGCTGTCCACCATCGCCGACAGGGTTGCATCTCGCAGTTGTGCTACGCCGCTGACGGGGATTCCCGCCGCGACGAGCGCGGCCGGAGCCAGGGTGATCGCCACCCGCGCCGCGCCAAGGTCAATGTCGACTCCGGGCGTGCGGATCGTGTCGCCGTCCACGTCATCGAAGACGGTGACGGTGAAGGCGCCAAACGACCCGCCCAGCCCGAGGTTCTGAGTCGTGACCGTAACCAGGCCGCTGACGAGATTCGACTCGGCCGATACGCGCGCATCCCGGGCGTCGACGCTGACCGGCACAAGATCGGGCGGGAAGAGCCCGCCAACCCCGGGCGGGTTGACCACCGGCGGGTTGATGGTCACCCACCAGGTCTGCTGGGTGAGATGCCCGGTTCCATCCCCGGCGATGACGACGACGAGTTCCTGGCCGATCTGGTCCAGCGCCGGAACCCAGGTGATGACACCGGAGGCGTCAATGCTCATCCCTGCCGGCGGGGCCGAGAGCAACCACGCGATTGTGTCCGAGTCGGGCTCGGTGGCCGCGATCGCATAGGTGTAGGTCAGCCCGACCACAGCGACAAGCGGCGGCTCGGAAGTGATGAGCGGCGCGCGATTGTTGGTGATCGTAAATACGGTGCTGGCCATTCCGACAGCGCCATCCGTGTCGGTGACGACCAGGGTGGCGCTGAAGACACCCCCGCTCAGCCAGCGATGCTCACCCAGCACGCTGGCGGTCGCGCCGTTGAGGGTGATGTTGGTCGGCGCCGCCGAAGTCCCGTCACCGAACCACCAGCGATACGCCAGGGCCGCGGCGTCGCCCGGATCAAAGGCGCTGGCGTGCAGCGCAACCGGATTGCCGGCGTCTTCGGCGCCGCCGCCGTCCAGGCTGACCTCCGGCGGGACGTTGAGGACGGTGACGGTCTGAGTGAGGATGACATACAACCCACTCTCAACCTGCCCAAACGCCGACACTTCGTAATCACCATTTTGGGCATAGCGATGGGTGCGGCTGATCAGTCCGGCCACAGGCTCTTCGGGCGTGCCGTCCCCAAATGTCCAGGCGATCCCGGCAAAGGGCGTGCCATCGTTGCTGAACGAGGCGAGCGGATCGAAGATGCAGCGATCACCCTCGCGTGGGGGCAGGGTCGGGCAAGCCAGCCCGTTGGTCCGCAGGGTAAAGGTGAGGGACGGCACGGGCGGGACGATCTCCGTGATGGGCGGGGTCTGGGTGATCGCCCCATCCGGGACGATGTCAAAAACGACCTCCGCGCTGGCCGAGTCGCCGTCGCGATCCCAGGCGGTGAAGGTAGCCGTGTACGTGCCGATGGACGAATAGGGCCGCGAGACGCGCGCGCCGGTGTAGACCAGCCCATCGCCGAGGTCCCACACCCCGACCAGGCGGGTGACGTCGATGCGCCCGCTGTCGGTCATGGTGGCTTCGAGGGTCAGGGTCATCCCGACCAGTTCGGAAATCGGACCGCTGGCCGCGACCTGGGGGGGCGTGTTGAGCACGTCGACCGCCTGTTCCAGATGCGAATAACGGTTCAAGTTGTCCCGCACCTGGAGCGTCACCGAGAGCGGCCCGCTGTCGGGCGGGATCACCGCGAAACTCGGCGAGGCGCCCTGGGCGAACGCGCCGTTGCTGGCCATCCAGGTGTATTCGACGATGCTGGTGCCGGGCTGGGCGACCGACGCGTCGGCGAAGACGATCGTGTCAGCCTCGGTGGCGGGGTCGGGCGCCCAGGTGAAGAGGACGCTCGGCGCGCTGCCGCGCAAAGGAATGACGCCGGCGTTGAGTGTGCCGCGGGTGGGCGCAGTGACGGGTAGTTGCGAGGTGTTGAAACCGCTCTTCGACACGTCCAGGGTGACCGCGCCGGGGAAGACCCCGGTCAGAGTGAAATAGCCGCTGGCGTTGGTCGAGGTGGAGACCGCGCCGGCGGCAACCGTTGCCCCGGCGATACCGATCGCGCCACCCTCGACCACAACCCGCCCGATGATGCGCGCGTTGTCGGGCTGGGCGAGCGCCTGCAGCGCGAGGGCGGTGGCGTAGACGCTGTTGTTCCAGCTCCCGTTGCCGAGCTGCGCCCCGGCCAGCCAGGCCCGGGCGTTGGCCAGCGCGGTCGGGGTGACGGCGCCCGAGCTCCACAGCCCGAGATGGGCCAGGGCGGTCTCCTCGACCGTGCCGCTTGCGCTGTCGCCATACGAGCCGTCGCCTTTCTGTTTCGCCTGAAGCAGCGCCGCCGCACGGCCGATCGGGGTGGCCAGGTTATAGCGGTCGCGCCAGGCGTCCAACGCCAGGAGCCCATGCGCGGTGGCGAAGGTGCTGGTGATCCCGGGGGTCAGCGACCAGCCCCCATTCGCGCCCTGCTTGCCCAATAGGTATTGGATCCCCTGCGACGCCCGGGTGGGCGAATAGGCGGGGCTGGCCCGCAGCGCGAGCATGGCCAGGGCCGAATCGAAAGCGGCGCTGCTGAACGATGCCGCCGCGAAGCCCCAGCCCCAATCGTTGCGCTGGCGGGCGGCCAGGGCGGCTTCGAGATCGGCGTCGGCCCGCCCGGCAGCCTGCAACGCGCGGACGGCGCGGGCGAGCAGATCGGTGGGCGCCGGCTCGCGCCCGGCCAGCCAGGCCGCGCCGCGCTCGAGCCCGCCGGTTTGACCCAGTGCGGCCAGGGCTTCGACGACGACGGCGGTGTCGCGGGCGGTCAGCCCGGCCACGTTGGTCCATCCGCCGCCCGCGTCCTGGCGGGCGAGCAGCCAGGCCACGCCGGAGGCCGTGCCAGCCGGCCGCGTGGGGCCGATCGCCGGCGCGGCAGCCGGCAGCGGGATCGCCGCGGGCAGGGCCAGGGCCAGGCTGAGGAGGAGGACGGAGATGCGCTTGATCATGATGGGTTACCTCCGCACTTATGGGGCGGGGGCGGGCTCAGGTGGTATCTCGAGCCAGCGGGCAAAGATGACTATCCCGATGGCTACCTCTGGGGCCAGAAAGAGCTTGATCGTGTCCGCGGCGCCGGCTTTCAGGCCCTCCATGGGGTCGCCCGCCAGGCCGAGACCGAGCCGAGCGAAGAACTTAATGCCCTCGAGCGCGACCACGTAGCCAAAACCGCACATTCCCGCAATCCATTGGTCGTCGCTGCAGTTTGGCCATTTGTAATACGCGGCGACGAATTCGGCGAGTTTGGCCGCGGCGCTCATCATGACTTCTTTTTTCCAATTGGTGATATTGAAAACGTCCTTCTCGCCGGATTGGCTCGCGAGGTCGAGCAGGATGGCGGCGCCAGTGATCGGGATCCACAACCCAATGACGATACTGAGCGCGGCACCCATGTCAGGCAGATTGTTGTATTTGAAAAGCAGGGTGTGCACCGAACCGATCATCCCGTAGTAGGTCTCGTAGAAGGTGATGATCATGCTGGCAATCAGGCAAATCGGCCCGACAACACACCTTCCCTTGAACGCATTCTTGACGGTATCGACGATCCACGTGTCATAGATAAACTGCAGGAACGAGTTGTTGCTGTGGAACCAGATCGCCGGGTCGCCCGGTCCCGGATCCGCGCCGCTCGGATCGGTATGGTTGATCGGATCGTTCCAGGTGTAGGTGTAGCGATGCAGCGAGGCGGGCTGCTCGGGCCGGCCTGCGAATGAATCCGAGCTGGCGAAACGGCCCGTCCGCGGGTCGTAGGCCCGGCTGCGATAGTGCATCAAACCCGTCGCGCCGATGTCCTCCCGGCCGGTGTAGCCATACCGGGTAGGCCACAGCCCGGTCTGCTCGAGCACCGCTCCGAACGCGTCATAGCTCCGCCGGCCGATCACATTGCCGCCCGCGTCAACGAGCGCTCCAGCGCTCCCCTGCGGATCCTGGACGACGTAGGTCCACACGCCATTCCGCTCGAAACCAAACATCTCATCGACCCCAACCCCGCGCAGATAACGGGAGACCGAGCCGTCGCTGGCGTAATCGGCTGCGACGCTCCCGCCGGCATTCAGAAACTCCGTCCGTTGGACGCCGCCGCCGGGCAGCGCCGCCTGCTCAAAGGCCCGCCCGCCGCCTGGGAAGTATCCGAAGTTCCATTGCCCCGCGCCGGGAGCCGTTGCGCCCACGAGTTGGTTGCGCTGATTGAAGGTGTAGACCCCGCTGGCCGCGACGCTTGTCCGGCTCAGCAGGTTGCCGTTGTCATCGTAGGCATAAGTCGTGGTCTGCCCGGCCGTCGTCTCGCTTGTCAGACGGTCAGCGACGTCGTAGGAGTAGGTGGTGGTGACGCCGTTGACGGTCTGGCTCAGCCGGTTGCCGACGTTGTCGTAGGTGAAGGACTGGGTTCGCCCGTTGCCATAGGCGACCGCCGTCAGGCGCGAGTTTGCGTCATAGGCGTAGGTCGTGCTGTGGCCGGCCATGTCCGTCAGAGAGGTCCGCCGATTGGCCGCATCGTAGCTGTAGCTGAAGGCGGCCAGGACCACCCCCGCGGCGTTGCGAGTGATCTGGGCCGTCAGGCGATACGCGTTGTCCCAGGCATAGGATGTGGTCACCCCGTTGGGCAGCCGCAGCCGCGTGCGCCGGCCGCCTGCGTCATAGCTGAGTGTCGTCACCCCGCCAGTGTGATCGGTGATCGACGACAACCGGTCCATCACGTCATAGCCATACGTCGTCGTCGCGCCGCCCGGCAGGGTCATCGAGATCATCCGTCCGTCCGGCGTGTAGCCATAGGCCAGCGTGCGGGCGGCCCCGCTGATGACCTGGGTCTCGCTCACCACCCGGCCTTGCGCATCATAGGCTCGGCTTGTCGCCGCGATCGCGTTGGACTCGCCCGACGAACGGCCCATACCGTCATAGGCATACAGATCAACACCATCGGGTGTCGTCAGCGAGGCGGGCTTGCCCTCCGGCGTATAGCCATACAGGGTCGCCACGTTGTTCGGATCCACGGTCTTGTACAGATCGCCGGCCGCGTCGTAATAGCCCTTGGCGATCCGGCCCGCCGCATCGGTCTCGCGCACCACCCGCCCGAGCGCGTCGAAGGCGTAGGTTCGGCTGTGCCCGTTGGCGTCGGTCAAGCTGGCCAGGTTGCCGCGCGCGTCAAAGTTGTAGATGGTCTGGTGGCCGAGCGGGTCGATGACCCGAGTGAGGCGGCCCGCCCCGTCATAGCGGAACTGGGTGATGTTGCCCAATGGGTCGATCTGCCGCGTTTGACGTCCGAGCCCGTCGTAGCGCATTGCCGCAGCAACGCCCAGTCCGTTGGTCGCGGTCAGCACCCGCCCGAGCGGGTCCGTGTCGCGGGACGTGACGATCCCAAGCGCGTCGACGCTCTTGCACGGCGTCGCGTCGCCGGCGCAATAGCCCGTGCCAACCAGCGTCCCATCCGGGAGGAGGGTTCGCACCGGCCGGCCGAGGTCGTCGTAGACATAGCGCACGACCCGCCCGCGCTCGTCGCTCTGTGCCGCGAGCCGCCCGCCCGGCAGGTACTCCTTGAACGTCTTGCGCCCAAGGCTGTCCTCCTGCGCGACGATCTGGCCCTTGGCGTCATAGACCATGGTCTGGGTGTAGCCGCGGTTATCCGCGATCTGGTTGATCCTGCCTGCGGCGTCGTATTGCAGCGCCGCGCTGCGCCCGTCAATGGCCGTCGCCTGCGGGCGCCCGGACGCATCGGGCGCGATTGTGAAGACCCGCCCGTTCGGCCCCTGCACCTGGGTGGCAAGCCCGCCCGGACCGCGGCTGATGATCTGGGTCATCGCCAGCGGCGCGCCCTCGACATCGGCGACGATGCGCGAGGCCGTCTTCACCTGGCCATCCGGGCCGTAGGTGAATGTGACTGACGCGCCTGCGCTATCGATCCTGCCAATGACCAGCCCGTTCGCGTCTCGGGTGTAGGTCATCCCGCGCCCGGAAGCGTCGATCTCGCTGAGCAGATAGCCATTCGCGTCATAGGTTGCCCGGGTGGTGACGGGCACGCCCTCGACCACCGTGGTCGCGCTGATGACTTGGCCCTGAGCGTTGTATGTGACGGTCTGGGTCTGGCCGGTCGCGTCCGCGCGCGCGATCAGGTTGCCATTCGCGTCGAAGGCTGCGCTGGACGCATTCCCGCGTGGGTCGGTGGTCTGGACGACCTGGTCATTGGCGTTGTAGGCCATCCGGGTCTTGTTGCCCTGCCCGTCGGTATGCGAGGTCAGGCGGCCCTTGTTGTCAAAGCCATACACCTGGTCCTGGCCGTCCGCGCTGGAATACACCGCCCGGTTGTTGGCCGGGTCGTAGCGCAGGCTTTCGACCTGGCCAAGCGGGTCGGTGTGACGCTGCATGCGGCCCTGGGCGTCGTATTCGTACAGGTTCACCTGGCCGAGCGGGTCGCGCGTGCTCGCCAGTCGATGCGCGCTGTCATAGCCATAGGTCATCGTCATGCCGTTGGTGGCGGTCACCACGACGAGGTTCCCAGCCGCGTCGTAGCCGTAGCGCGAGATCTGGCCATCCACATCGGTGGCCTGGCTGATCCGCCCGTTTGGCCCGTATCCAAAGCTGAGCGCCGCGCGCGCCGTCGCGTCCTGGACGGTGGTCAGTTGCGTTCCCGAGTAGATCAACTGGTGGGTGAGGGTTCCGTTGCTCATCGCGATCAGCCGGCCGCTCGGGTCGAACTGCTCGAAAACCCCACTCGCGTCCGCCAGGACATAGCCGGTGATGGACTGGGTGAGGCTCATGAAGAACCCGGGCGGGCGGATAAAGCCGCCGCCGCCATCCGCGCCAAAGGTGTACTCGTGGCCGTCGCGCTGGACGTAGATCCGCGCGCCGGCGGTGCCGGTCACGACGTGTTGGCTGAAGCTGTCGCTCCAGCCGTAGCCGATCCGACTATCCATGGCAGCGGCATCCAGGGAATTGTAGAAACGGATAAAGCCAATCGGCAGACCCACCGCCATGACCCGCTGGTCGACCTCCTCCATGGTCAGGTTGCCGTTGGAAAGTGTGACCGGATCGCCCACCGAACCTGATAGCCCGGTGATGCGGTAAAAGAGAAGCGTGAAATACGTCGAGGGCGGGCAGGTGTCGCCATTGCCCGCGCCGCAGACCGATTCCATCGACGGCGCGCCAAGGTCCGAGGTGACTCCGCCGTTCAGGTTGCCGCTGATCAGATAGCTGGCGCTGCCCAGAACCGGGTCATACGTGACGTAGCCTTCGCCCGACCAGCCGCCGTACGAAATCGGGTTCTGGCTGACCAACGCCCGCCGCCCACGCGCCAGGGCATTGCTGATGTTTGTCTTGGCCTGCGCGCTCAACCCCAGGGCGGCCACCTGCCCGGCCGAGGTGATCGTGAGGATCGGCTGGCCCTGCAGCGCCGCGATCTGCAAGGCGCTGACCGACGAGATCGAGCGCTTGGCATAAGTCTGTTGAAGCGTCCAATGCTCGAGGGCGCTGGTGTTGTAACCCCAGGCCTGGGCGACCGCGAACGAGCGGGTCTGCTTCGCGCTCTCCAGGTCGTAGAAAGCGTGGGTGAGCTTGGCAACGTCGAGCTGGTAGCCGCCAAAGCGCAGCGCCACCGGCGCGCCATTGACAAGGGTCGGGATGGCCTCGATCGAGGCAAAGCCCGCGCCGAGGTCGCGGATATAGCCATTCTGTTGGACGCTGAGCGCGACATCCCGCCCGCGGTTGGTTTCCCCGGAAATACGCCAGAATCGCGCCGTAGAGCTTCTGGGCCTTGCCGTCGTCGCTGGCCGGGTTGAGCTGGGCCTCGCGCAGGATCGCCGCGTCAAGGACGCGCTGGGGCGTGCTCTGGTAGTCCAGCCCGATCACATACTGCCCGCCGGCCGCGATATTGTGGGTGATCTGGGGCGTGTCCGAGGTGAACTTGGGGGTGACAAACTGGACGTACAGGATGCGAGGCGTGCCCGGCCGAAGCGGGGCCGCGGTCGCCACGGTCTGCTCGTTGACCTTGAGCGTGGGGCGCACATTGACCAGATACGGCGGCGTATTGAAGATTCCGCCCCGGTTGGCGATCTCGGTCTGGTCCGTCGCGGTCGCGCCCGGGTAGCTCAAATCGATGCGCTGGCCGTAGATCGCCGGCAGGTTGAGTGAGGCCGACAGGTCGAGCGCGCCGAATTCGTCCAGCACCCGAACACTGACCGAGTAGCGCATGGCGCCCGGCAGCGCGCTGGGGGTCGACAGCAGCGTCACCAGGCGCACGGGCAGGTCGGCCGGCAGCAGCTCGAGCGCCTCGGGAACGAGCAGGCGGGTGAGGCCGGCGCTGTCGATGGTGTCGCAGGTCAGGCCGCTGGTCCGGGCATAGGTCAGGGCCTGGTCGATGTAGTAGTCGATCGGGAGCGTTGTGCTTGGCGCGCTCGTGATGTAGGTGACCGGGTTGAAGACCACCGCGCGCAGATCAGCGGTGGGCGCGGTAAAGGCGTAGCGCTTGATGAAGGGATCGAGGTCAATCCAGGCCGGCGCGGCCGCGCCGCCATCGGCCACGCCGCGATACCGGTCGTAGGGCAGCCAGGCCTGGACCCAGGTGTGCTCGATCCGCGCATCCTGAGTCCCGTCGGAATTAATCACCCGCACGGCCGGGATCCCCGAGGTCAGGATGATATTCGTCGCGCTCAGCGCCGACGACGCGCCGGGGGGCGGGTTGAGCCGGGCCAGATCGCGGGCCTGGGCCTCGGACAGCAGCACGGTCCCGGTCGCGTAGCGGGCGGGGATGCCCGAGGCGCGCAGCAGGGCGATCAACAGTGAGGCCTGATCGACGTCGTTGCCAGCCGCTTCGAGCAACGTGCCCAGGCTGCCCTTCTTCGAGCCGTAATACAACTCGGTGTCGAAGCGGTCGTGGACGTAGTTGAAGAGATCAAGCGGCCGGCCGCCCATCGATATGGCCAGATCGGTGATGGCCTGGGTGATCTGCACATCGATATTGGGGGCGAGATCGGCGGCGACCGGCGGGGCGGTCGGCGCCGAGATCAGGGCCTGGATCTGCTTGTAGACCTGGACGAGGTCTTCGACCCGTCTGTTGTCCTTGAGAAAGCTCCGCACGAAATTCTGGGCCGTGAAGGTGCGCTGTTCCAGGCCGTATTCCAGCCGTGAGCCGGCCGGCGCCCCGGCCAGTGAGCGCACGGCGCCGGTCTTGTCATACAGGGGCGGGTCTGCGGTGAAACCCTGGCGGATCTCGGGCAGGGCGGAGGCGCTCGAGACGCTGTCCGCCATCGCCCGTTCGGCGGCGGCGATGGCGTCACTCATCTGACTAACAAAGGCATCGAGCCGGGGCTGCAGGTTGGGGTCAATCCGTTCGCGCTCGAGAGAAGCCAGCCGGGCGAGGTCCGAGCGTGATGAGGCAAGCGCGACGCGATAGGCGGCCTGCTCACCAGCAGGAAGCGAGACCGCGCCCGACTCGCGCGCGCGGATGAGGGCGCCCGCCAGGCTGTCCAGGGTGTTGGGCAGGCCGCCAAAAGCGCTGGCGGCGTGGGCGGCTCGCGCGGCGGCTACCGCCGCGCGAGCTTGGGCCAGGCGAGCGGGGTCGGGCCGGGCTTCGCGGTCCAGCTCGGCCAGGGCGGCGGCCTGGCGCTGCTCGGCCTCAACCCGCTGGCGGTCGAGATAGGCCTCCGGACTGGCCACGAATTCCCGGTCCACGCCCAGGCGGGCGGCCAGCGCTTCGACCTCAGCCGTGCGCGCCCGAGCGTCATGGGCGGCAAAGATTGCGGCCGGGGCCAGCGCCTGGGTCAGGACAAAGAAGGCCAGCGCGGCAGACAGGATACGGAAGCGCCTGGCGATGCGGAGTGCGTGCTGCATGCCGACCCTTGTACGCGTGCGGCGTAAAGGGATCGTGAAATGGATTAGCGCAGCGCGACCGGCACAAACACCCGCGTCACCGCCATTTCGTAGGCGCCCATGTCGAAGCGCGGCCCGAACGGCCGGGCCCGCCCGTCAAGGTCAGCGCTCACGCCCGCGCCGGCGCAGGCATCGATGGCTGGCGACGCGAGCTGAAGCGTGTAGTCCTGCCCCGCGCCCGGCGACACAAATCGAGGATTCGTGTTCGTTCCGTATCTCCCACTCTGGTCAATGCTGCACACGGCGATTACCGGATCGCCCCCGCTTGAGGTGCCGTTGCCATAGACGATGTTGTTGTAGACATAGCTCTGCGCGACGGCCGATAATGTCGACACGCCTCCGCCGCCCACGTTGTTGGCAATGGTCGAATGGGTCACCGTCAGCGCGCCCTCGGTATTTCGAATCCCCGCACCATACGAGGCGCTGGTCGTATTGCTGTAGATCAGGGTATTGGTGATCCACCCGATGGCTTTGCTCCCCTCCTGCAGAATCGCCCCGCCCCGGGTGGCTTTGTTTCCATGCAGAATCGCCCGATCCAGCGACAGCCAGGTGTCATTGGCGTAGATGGCGCCGCCCAGGCCCTGGGTGGACAGGGACGCGCTGAAGACCGCCGAGTTGTTATAGAACACCGGCACCCCGGTCACGGCCGGCAGGGTCGTATCGGTCGGCGCGCTGCCGCCAATGGAAAGGGTCGCGGCATCGGCCGCTAGCGCGCCGCCGTTGGCCGCCGCGTAATTGTTGGAGAAGGCGCAGTTGCGGGCTGCCAATCCGCTCCGGTCCAGATATACCCCGCCGCCGCTGCCCGTCATGGCGGTGTTGCCATCGAGGGCCGTGCCAACGGTCGCGCCATCGCAGCTCAGCGCGCTCGCGCCGGCCGCATACAGACCGCCACCGTTGTTCTTCGCCAGGTTCCCTTCGAACACGGCGCCCGGCAGGGAGATCACGCTGTTGTCGCGATACAACCCCCCGTTGTTTTCACTCGCGGTGTTGGCGCACACCTTCCCCGCGAACGATGCGCTGCTGTTGGTCATGAACATGCCCGCGCCCAGCGTGGCGGTATTTCCATAGGTCGGCGAGGACTGCTGGCCGATGTTCGTATTGGACACGGCGTCCAGCACGCTGCCGCCCGCCAGATACATTCCGCCGCCGTCGCCGCTGGCGCGGTTGTTCATGATCACCACATTGGATCCGAGCGTCGTGATCCGGCTCCCATGGGCGTAAATCCCCGCGCCGTCATGGGCGCGGTTGCAGCACTGCCCGCTCGAGCCCACATAGGCTCCGCTGGTCAACGTGATGACCGCTGAATCCGCATAGATGCCACCGCCCCGGCCGGTCGCGCCCAGGGCGCGGTTTGCGATCACGTCCGAGCCGTTGAGATAGGCCGTGCCCGTCGCGGCGTAGATCCCGCCGCCGTCGATGCTGGCGTCGTTTTCGCTGATGTCGCTGTAGGTGTCGATGGCGTTCAGCCGGCCATACACCGCGACGCCCCCGCCATACAGGGCAGCCGTGTTGAGCCGGACGGTCGAGCCATTCGTCAGAGTCGCGGCAGTTCCGTACGAAATGTAGATCCCGCCGCCCTGAGTGCCGTTGTTGCCGCTCAGGATCGTGTTGGAGAGGGTTGCCCACGCATTCGTACCATACACATCAACGCCTGCCCCAAAACCAACGCCGCCGGCCACCCGAAGATTCATCAGATATACGCTGCTCGCATTGACATCGATGGCGCTGCCGGAGGTCGCGGTAATGCTGCTCGTCGCGCCAGCGACGAAATTCGCGCAGGTCGCGTCATAGCCGCCGGCGATGGTGATGGTCTTGGTGCCAGTGATATCGATGCTTTGGCTGAAGGCACCCTCTGAAACCCGAACAGTAGCGCCATTGGGCGCTGCCGTGACAGCCAACTGGATGGTTTCATACGCGCAGGTCCCGTCGACACCCACCCGATAGGCCCCGGCCGGCACGGCGGCCATCCCGCTTGCGCCGGCTTCAGTGGGCTGAGGCGCAAGCGTCTGGCGCGCCTCGGCGACCTCAGCAGCGATGAGGCCGCGCACATCGGTCTCGGCCGCGACATCAAAGGCGATCACCGCCTCGGGCCCGGCGTTGCGGGCGGCATCAAAGTCACGCATGGCGCGGGCGATGCGATCCAGGGCGGGCCGATCGGTCTTCGAAAAGGGGCTCTCGAGCAGGAACGCCGGGATCGGCCGTTCGGGCTGAACGGGAACGAGGCCGTCGTCACCACTCAGCCCAAGCTCTGGGGCCGGAACCATCGGCAACAGGGCCGGATCGGGCCCGGCGTCACCCTGAACGACCGGCATCGGACTTGCACTCAGTCCAAACATCAGGGCCGCGCACGTACCTAGACGGGCGGCAATCGTGGACAGATTGAAGGGCGCGCTCATCAGTCCTCCTCCGACGGCGGATGCGCGTCTTCAGAGGCCCGATATCAGGATATGCGCTGGCGCACTGAATGCGGCATCATCCGTGAGATGGAAAATATCTGATTCCAGTATAGGACCGCCGGCGAAAAGGTCTTCCACGCAAACACCCTAAAGGTGGGCCCTCTTTGGTTTAACCTGGCGCGGTTCTCTGCGGGCCCACCTTCAAGGTGTTCGCCGAACCCGCCCAAACCATGCCGCAAGCGCCCCCCACAGCCCCAGCCCCAGCCCTGACAGCAACAGGCCGAGCCGGACCGAGGCGGGCTCATAGGCGAAGACCACTTCACGCGCGCCCGGCCCGAGCTCGACTGCGCGAAACAGGCCCTCGAAGCAGGCGATGGGGGCGGCGGCGCCATCGACGCGGGCCACCCACCCGGGATAGCACGCATCGCGCAGAACCAGCCAGCCCGTTGAAACGCCGGGCGGGAGCGTGATCCGAAGGCGCTCGGCGGCATCGTCCACGATCACCGCCGGCGTGGACGCCCCGGCCGCATCCAGGACGAACGCCCGCGGGGCAGGATTCAAGTTCTCGTAAATCTTGACGTCGCCCGAATGAACCACCCGCATTCGGTGCTCGCCGCCCACGCCCTGGGACAGGAAAGAGCCGTCCGTGGCATCGATGCTGGTCAGAGCGCGAAGCGACGCTTCGGATTCGGATTGGAGCGTCAACGTTAGCGGCATACGCCGGCCGACCAGGTCGATCCGCGCGGCGAAGGTTGGGCTGATCACGCTCAGCGGGGCGAAACGGATCGCGCCATCGGCGTAGTCGAGCGTCGCCGTCACAGCCAGCGCCCTCATCCCGGCCGGCGCGGCAAACACCAGGCCGAGGGCGGTGCTGTCAAACGCCCGCAGCGGCACGCTTAATGTTGGCGAGAGCGGCGCGCTGAAAAGCAGGTCGTAGTACACCCCGTCGATGAAGATGTCGGCGGTCTTGTCGGCGATGAGATAGCGCACGCCCATCTTTTCGAGCCAGGCGTTGGCCGGCACGCCGGTCAGGACCTCGCGCAGCCGGCCGTCCAGCGCGCCCCCCTTCTCTCGGGCCGCGAATTGTCCAACGAAATCAACATAGCGCTTCAGGGGGAGCAGACCGCCGTCGTAGCCATCCACGCCCGGCAGGCGATAGGTCAGGGACAGGTTGGGCGAGAGGATCTCCTTCTGCTTGGAGGCGATGATCCGGTCGTACAGCCCATCGGCGCTCAGTCCCGGCCCATAGATCAGGCGCTGTTCAGGCATGTCGCCCGGGTCAAAGAACAATCCCGATAAGGCCAGGATGCGCCCGCTCGCCCCGGGGGTGGCGTTGTCCACCAGCAGGTGCAGGGTCGATGGACGCAGATCGGTCAGCGCCCCGGGATCGGAGGCGCGGGTGTAGGGCTGGAAGCGCGCGCCCAGCATGAGCTCGATCACAAGCAAGGCCGGCAAGGCCAGGCTCGCCGCGCGGCGCGCGCGCGGCCAGCACGCCGCGGCGGCCATCGCCAGGCTGACCGCCGCGCCAAAGGCGACCCAGCCGGTCAGGGTCGCTGCCGCCGGCAGCCCGCGATACTCCGCCTCGGGCGACAGGCGCGCGCCAAGAAGCAGCCCGGCGAAAACGGCCACGACGAGCCCGATCCAGGCGGCAAACAGCATCCGCCAACGCCCTTCCGTCGCTGCCGCCCGCAGCCCATCGACGCCATATCCCGCCAGAAGCGCGGCGCCCAACGCAAACAACACCAGCCAACGGGCCTGGGCGCGGAACAGGTTGAACCCGGGCAGGAAGCGATACAACAGGTTGAAGAGCGGCGTGGCCACGCCCAGGGCAAGAACCACCCCGACGAGCGCGAGACCAAGCGCCATCGCCCGCCCGCCGCGCGAGCCGGCCGCGCCCGGCAGGAGCAGGCCGGCCAGGGCCAGGGCCAGCCCCGAAGCGCCGAGGTAGGCGATGTACTCGGGAAAGAGCGGATCGCCAAAGGGCGGGAGCAGCGCCCGGGCCAGCACCCACGGCCGCCAGGAGAACGAGCCGACCTCGTTGAAGGGCAGCCCGCCCGCCCGGGCCGACTCGCCGGCCAGCTCGAGCGTGGGCGCGAGCTGCGCGGCGGCCAGCAGCCCGCCCATCGCGCCGGCCACGCCCAACGCAATCAGCCAAACCAACGCCGTCTTCGCCCGCCGGATCGGCGGCATGCGCGGCCCGCTCAGGCTGCGCAACGCGCACATCAGCCCCAGCCCAAACAGGCTGATATACAACGACTGGGTGTGGCCAGCGAAGACCTGCAGCGCAACCAGCCCGGCCAGGGCCACGGCCGGACCGGCAAGCCATCGGAAGCTGGCGCCCTGCGCCGCGCCGTCGACCAGGCGCAGTCCACACAGCGCCATCAGCGGCAGCCAGGCCAGGGCCTGGAGCTGGTTGATGTGCTCGACTTGCGCGCCAAGATAGCCCCCCAGACCAAAAACCAGGGCGGCGGCGAACGCGCCGGGCCGCCTCAGCCCGAATCCGCGCCGGGCCAGCGCATACGCCCCAAGCGCCGCGATTGCCAGATGCAATCCAATCTGCCACGAAACCGACCGGTCGGCCGGCAGCCAGGCCAGCAGCAGGTTGAGTGGATAGAAGAAACCAGCCTGCGAGTTGGCCAGGAACGGCGCGCCCATGAAGGTATAGGGGTTCCATAGTGGCAGGCGCCCCTCGCGGACAGCCTGGGCGGCGAAGTCGCGCAGGGGGTAGAAATACAGCAGCAGATCGCCCCGGGCGATGGCGAGACCGCCAAACGTAATCGGCCAGGTCGCTGCGGCGGCCAACGCGATCAGCGCGGCCGGGGCCAGGGTCCGGATGCGTGCGCGCCAGCGCAACAAGGTCAATCTCATTTTCATTCGGAGGAGATATGCCCCGGCTCCGCCGGTAAAACCGGTCGGGTGGATCAACTCAGCGCATTGAGCACGGTGTCGATCTCGCGGATAGTGTTGTAATGCGTCATCGACGCGCGGATGACTCCCCCGCCGTCCTCCAAGCCCAGCCGCTCGGACAGGTTCTGGGCGTAATAGTTGCCGTGCTGGATGAGGATAGCCTCTCTGCCCAGGGCCACCGACATCTCCTCCGGGCTACCCTTGGGCACGCGGAAGCCCACCGTCGGCGCGCGCTGGCCAAAACGGGCCGGATCAGTGATGCCAAACACTTTCGCCCCCGGGATTGCCAGGATCCCGCCGATCAACCGCTCGCTCAGCATCCGCTCGTAATCCTGCATGGCGTCGAGAGCCGCCCGGAAGCGCGCGGCCCTCGGGCTGCGCAGGGTCGCGATTGAGGGAGGCACCAGGCTGGCCACCCAATCCAAATACTCGAAGGTGCCCAGCAGGGCCGCCTGCGATTCGTGATTCTGGGTGCCTGTCTCAAACTTGCCCGGCAGCGTGTTCGTGGCCGGGCGCACTTTGTAGGCCGGCAGCGCCTCGAGCGACGCCCGCCGCCCCCACAGCGCGCCCATGTGCGCGCCCCAGAACTTGTAGGGCGAGCAGGCCAGAAAATCGCAGTCCAGATCCTGCACATCGATGGCGGCATGCGGGGCATAGGCCACCGCATCGATAAAGGTCAGCGCGCCGGCCGCCTTGGCCATCCCCACAATCTGCTTGAGCGGGTTGATCGTGCCGACCATGTTCGAAGCCCCACCAACCGCCACCAGGCGCGTGCGCGGGCCGAGGTAACGCTCGAAGTCATCCAGGTTCAGCGTGCAGTCGTCGGGGTTGATGTCGATCGCCCGAACGATCACGCCCCGGTCCTGGGCGGCCAGATGCCAGGGCGAGTAGTTCGCGTCATGGTCGAGTTTGGTCAGGATGATTTCGTCGCCGGCCCGCCAGCTCTGGCTCAAGCTGCGGCTGAGGGCAAAGGTGAGGGTCGTCATGTTCGCCCCGAGGATCACTTCGTCAGCGCTCGGCGCGTTGAGCAAATCGGCCATCGCCTCGTGGGTGGCGGCCACAACGGCGTCGGTCTCGTTGCTGGTGATGTAGGGGCTATGCACGTTGGCGTTCGAGCGCGAGAGATAGCGCCCGAAACCGTCGATGCACTGGGTCGGAACCTGGGTGCCGCCCGCGTTGTCAAAGAAGGCCAGGGTGTGGCCTTTGTGCTGGCGATGCAGGGAGGGGAAATGGGCGCGAATCGCGGAGATTTGATCTGGGCTGAACATGGTTGAGGCTGATTATCGCGCCAGTTGATAGGGTGGAAGAAAGAGGCATGCCTCTTTCTTCATTTCGCGCTACCCAGCGCTTCCCGCCGTCCCATCGCGGCGAGCCGATGACAGCGCTCGTTCTCGCGGTTGCCGGAGTGCCCGCGGGTCCATTCCCACTTCACGGTGTGCACGGCGACCGCGGCATCCAGGGCAATCCACAGATCCTGGTTTTTGACCGGTTGGCGGGTCGACGTCTTCCAGCCCTTCGCCTTCCAGCCGGTCATCCATTGGGTGATCCCGTTGCGCAAATACTCGCTGTCGGTGATCATTCGAACCTCGCACGATTCCTTGAGCGTCTCGAGTGCGCGGATGGCGGCCGTCATCTCCATCCGGTTGCTGGTCGTCGCACGCTCGCCACCCTGCAGCTCGCGCCTTACACCGGCGTAGATCAGCACCGCCCCCCAGCCCCCGGGCCCGGGGTTCGGGTCGCAGCCGCCGTCGGTGTAGATCGTTACTTGTTTCACGGCATGATTATCTCAGTCTCGTTGATAACGTTGGTAACGTTGGTAACGTTATCAACGTTATCAACAATATGAACGATAATCCCGGCCATGCTCCTCATCGCCTCAAACAACGCCCACAAGCACCAGGAACTGCGTGAGATTTTCGGCGTGCTGGCTCCGGCGCTGCGCCTCGTCACCCCGCGCGAGATCGGGCTCTCGCTCGACCCCGACGAGAGCGCCGACTCGTATCTCGGCAACGCCCTGCTCAAGGCCCGGGCCTTCGCGGCCGCCGCGCATGGCAAAGGGCTGTGGGTGATCGCCGACGACTCGGGCCTCGAGGTCGACGCCCTCGGCGGCCGGCCGGGCCTGCTCTCAGCCCGCTACCACCGCCAGGCGCCGGATGGGGATGGCTGCGCGGCGCTCCTGACCGAATTGCGCGGGGTGCCCATGCCGGGCCGGACTGCCCGCTTCCGGGCCGTCATCGTCCTCATCGATCCCTCCGGCGCCGAGCAAGCCTTCACCGGCCTGTGCGAGGGGCGCATCGGCCACGGCCGGCGCGGCCTCGGCGGCTTCGGCTTCGACCCGGTCTTCCTGGTCGGCACCGGCCCGCGCATGATGGCCGAGCTCCCACCGGCCGAGAAGAACCGGATCAGCCATCGCGGCCTGGCCGCGGCGCAGGCGGTGGCGGCGATGGATGACTGACGTCCCGCGCTTTCGCGCGGGATGACGGGGATTGTGTTCACGATCTCTTTACGCTCCCGGCATAAGGTCTCCGCGTGATCACTGCGCAGGAGGTCCCATGAACGGGCGTTTCTTCATTCGTCTGAGCATCGTCGCCGCGCTCTTCGCGCCCGCGCCCCTTCCCTGGTTGGCCCGCGCCGAGGCGCACGCGAGAGAGCCGATCATGGCCCTGGCCCCACCCGCCGCACCCGGCGGCAGCGTCGACTGGTCACCCGCCCTGCCCTCCGGACTGATCGGGCAACCCATCACCCTGACCGCCCGGGTGACGAACGCGGGATCGGCGACCGATACCTATCTGCTCACCCTCGCCGAATCCTCGGGCGCCATGAGCGCCTTCACCCCCTCCCTGGCCGCCGGCGCAGCCATCGCTTACAGCTTTGTCCTGACCCCGGCCGGCCAGGGCATCCATCCCGTCACCGCCACGCTCAGCAGTTCAACATACGGGCCGGCCATGACGGCGGTCGCCAGCGTATCGGCCCTCCCCCGGCTGGTCGACCTGCTGACCGTCGCCGGCACGCCCGACTACGTGCTCGGCGCCGTCACCAGCGCCTTTACGGCAACCCTGTGGAATCGCTCGCCGACCGAGCAGCCCTACACCGTCCGGGTTAGCGTGACGACCGCGTCGAACACGAACCTTTACAGCCAGACGTTCACCGGCACGATCCCGCCTGGGGTCAGCGCGGTCGGCGCGGGGAGCCGGCTGTTTGTCGAGAATGAGCCGGGCGAATATCGCCTGATCGCCCGTCTGATCGGCGCCGATCAGACCGTCACCAATACGGTCTCGGTCAACACCCTGATCAAGGGCCAGGTTCAGACCCGCCACGACGCGCTGACCCCGACCAACACCATCAAGCGCCCGGATGCGGCCGAGGCCCTCACCGCCCAGGCCGTCCTGCCGATCGTTCCGCCCGGTGACGTGACCGTGACGACCGTGCTGACCAGCGAACGGGCCTTCTCGCCCGACGAGTTCGCCGGGGTGGGCGTGCCGATGTCGGGCGGGCTGCAGATCACCTTCACCCTCACCCCCCAGGCGAACATGGGGGCCGCAGTCGGCGTCGCGCAGATCTACACCGTCCCGCCGGGGCTCTACGACATCCAGATCATCTCGGGCGCTGTCCGGCCGGGCAGCTCGCGCTACTGGTTCTCGCCGCTGGTGGCCGACAACTACAGCGGCACGACCAACCTGAAGCGCTACATCCTCGGCCTGGGCGAGGACTACATGACCGGCGGGCACGCCTCGTTCGAGACTGCCAACGCCTACGTGTATGGCGGGCTCAGGAGCTTCAACCGGGTCCGGGTCGCCAACGCCAGCCAGATGCGCTTCTGGATCTACGATGGCGGCACGCCCCTGCCCCTGCTGGGGCCGGAGCCGGCCGGGCCGCCGGCGAAGCGCGCGCTTCCATATGAACTTCCCCCGCTGGACGACAAGCCCGCCGAGGCGCCGCCACCCGAGGAGGCGGTGGCCGAGCTTCCCCTGGACCCGGTGACGGCCTCCCAGCGCGAGCCGCCACCCCTTCCAGCGCTCGACCCAACCGTTGAAGATCTCGAGGCCCTCAAGGCCGCCGAGGCCGCTTCACTTCGGATGGCGCCGATCGAGGACTCGCCGGACATCCAGGCGCCCGCCGCGCCCCTGGTCAACGTCGTCCTTGTCCAAACCCTCATCGACGATCTCACCGACCAGCCGGTCAAGAGCAGCGCCGGCACGTTGACGGTTTACAACAGCGCCGGGACCAGCATGGGGGCCAAGGCCTTCACCACCAATGCGAATGGCGTCTTTACCGTCACCTATACCAACCTGACCACTCAGAGCGTGCGCTTCAATTACTCCGCGCTCGGGCTGTATCTCAACCAGTACCACGACCGGGTCTTCGCCCTCGCCAGCGCTACGCCGGTCACCGTGCAGGTCGACGGCGCGAACACCCAGACCGTGCGCCTGACGCCCCGCACGCGGCTCGTGGCGACGGTCACCGACGCCGAGACCGGCGGGCCGGCCTTCGGCGCGGCAGGCTCGCTATCGGTCTTCTCCGGCACCACCCTCATCGACTTCAAGGCGTTCTCCGTTGACGCCAGCGGGGTCTACACCGTGGTGATGACGCCCACCCTGGCCATCAGCCGGGTGGTCGTGCTGCGCCACTCGGGGACGATCACCTGGCCGACCCAGTATGTCGACCAGTCCCTGTCGATCAGCGGAGCCCTCTCGATCCCGCTGGTCTCCGGCGACAACACGGCCGCCTTCACCCTCGCCCGCGGGGTGCAGCTCGTGCACACCCTGAGCGATGCCGCCACCGGCGCCCCGGCCAGCGGCGTGACCGGCACCCTGGGCATCTACAGCAACACCACCCTGCTGCAAAGCCGGACCTTTGCCGCCGACGCAAACGGGGCGATCACGCTGGCTTTCAGCAGCGCCGTCACCCAGAACCTGCGTTTCAGGTACTCGGGCATGCCCGGGTTCATCGATCAGTACTATGACCAGAAGATCGCAATTGGCCAGGCGATCAGCCTGCCCGTGGCCTTTGGCTACAACTCCCTGGCTGTGGCCCTCACCCCGCGCATTCGACTGAAGATCAGCCTGGTCGACGATTTCACCGGCCTGCCCATCACCAACAGCGTCGGCACCCTCGCCGCTTACACCGGCACCGCCCAACTCGACAGCGAGCCCTTCACCACCAATGGCAATGGCCAGTACACCGCCACCTTTGGCGCGACGATCTGGTTCTCGGGCTTCACCAAACTCCTGCACACAGGCCTGGTGAACTACGCCGACCAGTTCTTCGACCGTTCGCCATCGTTCAGCGCGGCAACCTATTTGCCGCTGCGCCCCGGCGACAACGCCTGGGTCATTCGGATGCGTTCAAAGTCGCGGCTCAAGAACAGGCTGATCGACAGCCTCACCGGCGCGCCGATCGCGGCCCGCCCGGGCACGGTCAGCGTCTACACCAGCACCCAGCGCGCGCTGGCCGAACAGCCCGCCCAGTCCCTCGCCTTTACGACTGACGCGCAGGGCTACTACACGGTCACGTTCACGCCCTTGCTCAACCAGAGCGTCTACATCAAGCACGCCTTTACCAGCTTCGTCTATCCCACCCAGTGGGATGACCGCGCCCCGGTCGCCCAGCTTGCCGCCCAGCGGGTGTTCACCAGCGGGCTCAACACACTGACCACCCTGATCGCCCCGCTCACCCGCCTGCGCGGGCTGCTCATCAACGACGAGACCGGGCTGCCGATCACCAGCACCGCCACCACCGTTGACGTCTTCACCGACTTTTCGGCCTCGCCTCTCAACTCGAAGGCCGTCACCACCGACAAGAACGGCTGGTACACCATCACCTTCGACTACGCGCTCAGCCAAACGGTCAACCTCAAGCATCGCAGCTTCACCAACTACGCCGACCAGTTCGTCGACCGGGTCCGCAATCAGGCCGAGGCGACCGACCTCGGCCTGATTGCGGGCACGACCACCCAGACCTTTCAGATCCAGCCGCGGGTCAAGCTCATCAACCGCCTGATCGAAAACTTCACCGGCGAGCCCATCACGAACACAACGGGAAAGGTTAACCTGATCGTCAACAACGCCTGGGTCGCCCAGCAGAGTTTCACCACCGACTGGGACGGCGTCTATACCGTCACCTATGCCTACACCACCTTTGTGAACGGCTTCGCCACGCTCCAGCACGTCAGTTTTGGCAACGGCATCCAGAATCAGTATCTGGGCATGACGCCGTTCGTCAGTCAGGCGACAAAGATCACCCTGCATGGCGGGACGAACATCCTGTCTGAGACGCTGATCCTCCCCTTGAAACGCCTGTTCGTGACGTTGCAGGATGAACTGAGCGGGTTGCCGATCTCCAACATCACGGGCACGATGTATCTCTATTCGACCACCCTCGGGCCGTCAAACAACTGGAATCGGGCCTTCGATCTCCAACGCTCGGCGGCTTTCACCACCGACGCATCCGGCATGTTCACCTCGTCCATCACCAAGGTCGACGCGTTTACGACGACCGACAGTTTCCTCCGCATTACACCGGGCCGCGACTATCTGGACCAGTACAACGACCGGGAAGGGTCGGTCTTTCGCGCCACGCCAATCACGCTGATTGGCAACTACGGCTATGTCACGTTCCGACTCGCCCCGCGCCAGCCCATTTCGGGATTCCTGACCATTCGCCTGACCCAGGTCAAACCCATCACCGACAGCCTCTTCCAGCGGATCGAAGGCGCCATCAACCAGAGCATCCAGCGGATGGGCTTCGATGCCGGCCAGTGGGATTCCAACATCGTCGGCACACTCGATCCGAACAAAATCAACGACACGAACAACCAGTGCTACGGCTGCCATGTGCAATCCCAGGCCCTGGTCGGGCTCATCAACACCCGGGCCAAAGTCAAGCCCAGTACCGTCGACATGCGCCTGGTCGATTGGCTGAGCGACCGTATGGCGACCTGGCAGGCCACCAACCCGCCGGACACTCAGTATCACGGCTCGGTCAGAGAAGATACCTACGGCTACAACAACCAGAATGCGCTGGCCGCCTGGGCCTGGGCCGAGCACAGCCGCTGGCAGCGCGCCCACGGCACGGTTGATTCCGATCTGGCCTTCCGCCTGCGCGAGAGCGCCGACTATCAGTTGCTTCCGACCACTCAGCGCACGATCTCCAACGTCTGGAAGCTCAACACTGATTTGCTGGGGCAATGGTTCGATTCGGCCGCGCTGTATTGCGGGGCGCCGGCGGCATACAACGTTTCGCCCAACATCACCTATAACTCGATGACCGCCCTGGCCGAGGTGTTCGCGCTGACCGGCGATCCGAAATACCGCGACGCGCTCCTGGCCGCGGCCGAGACCCTCACCCGGATCAACTGGCGCGACACCTGCCCAAGCGGCGAGCGCTATCCGGGCTTCGCCGCCCAGACCATGCTGGCATTACAGGAGGCCCAGCCCTACATCACCGACCCGGCTTTCGCCAGCCTGGTTCGCACCCACATCATTTCGTATGAGCTGGACTTGCGCAGCACCCAGCACATCTACACCGGCACGACCAACAACGATGGCGGCTGGCGCTTTGCCAACGCCGGCTCAAATCAGACCTCGGTCTCAGATGTGCTGGTCACCGCCGCCGCCACCTGGGCCCTGACCCGGCGGGGCGTGAAGCCGAACGACACCGCCGTCCAGCGCGCGGTGGCCTTCCTGCTCAGCCAGCAGAGTTCGATCGGGCGCTGGGATTCGGTCTATTACGCCAACACGACGATGGCCACCTCGTGGGTCGACATCGCTCTGCCGCTCATTTACGAGACCCTGGGCAGCCTGTATGTCGATCTCGCCCACGACACGCCAGATGCCGCAACGGTGCTGACTCAGACCGTCACGCGAGCCTGACGCCGTGTTGGATCTGCCCGGCGGCGAGGAGCGCCTGTGGGGATATCCGCAGCCCGAAGACCTCATGCTTCGGGTCATCACCTACACCAGCGAATTGCCCGCGATGCAACCGGGCGAGGGCGCGGGCTGCTCCACCCCGCACCCCAGGTGACCTACACTGTTGAGCCGGGCCAGGCTTCATCGAGCGCCCCGGCACCTATGTCCAGGCCGCCCGGCTGGTCCGAATTGAGCCTGCCCTCGTCACCGTCCGGCCCGGGGCAACCGCCCGCTTCACCCTGACCATCAACAACCCGTTCCTCGCCCAGCGCGGGTTTGAGTTGGCGATCAGCGGTCTCGAGCCGTATGGCGGCCTGCCCGGCCTGCTCGTCGTGGTCCCGGGTGGCAGCGCCACCCAGCGCGTCATCGAGGTGAAAGCGCCGGAGTGGATGCCGGCGCGCGCCGACGGCGTCCGGGTCAAGGCTTCGATCACCGCCGGCGGCGACGCGCTGGAGGACAATGACTTCGCAACCCTGAGCGTTGTGCGCGACTTCGACTTCGGCCTGGCCCCTGCCGCGCAGTCGGCGAACGCCGGCGAGACGGTGACCTACACCGCCGTCATCAGCGACCTGAGCGGGTTGGGCGGGAACGTTGACGTGCTTGGAATCGGCCCGCTCGGCGCGCCGGTCACCCTCGCGCTCGGCCTCAGCCTGCCTCCTTCGGGCACGGCCTCCCTGGCCTGGCCCGTCATCGGGCCGGTCGGCGGCGGCGCGTTCACTTTGCCGGTGACGACGACGAATGGGCTGATGGCGGTGGCGCGCAGCGCCCAACTCAATGTCATTGGCGGCGGGAGCCTGGGCGCGGCCCTGGCGGGCGGCGACACCTGGCCGGGTGTGCCGCTCGCCCTGAGCGCGTCGATCACCCAGGCCGGGCTGGGCCTGCCCGGCGCGGCGCTCACGCTGACGGCCCCGGCGGGCTGGGCGTATGCGCTCGAACCCGCGGCGCTGCCGCCGGGCCAGACCCAGATCAGCCTGACGGTCTGGCTCACCCCGCCGCTGGGCAGCCTGCCCAACGTCTATCCCCTGGCGCTGCAGGCCGTTCTGAACGGCGCGCCGATCGCGGCCCTGGCGCTGGCTGAAGTGCGGGTGCTCGCCCAGGGTCTGGGCGGGAGCGTGGCGCCGCTCACCCAGACCGTGCAAACGTATGAACACGTGACCTACACCGTCACCCTGAACAACCTTGGCGCGCTGCCCGACGACGTCGATGTCGCGCCACTCGGCGTCGCGGCCGCCTTCCTGAGCCCGGCGAGCCATATGCTCACGCTCGACGGCGCGGCCAGCGGCGAGGCGGTGTTCAGCGGGAATGTGCCGCCCGGCCTGAGCGGGGTGACGCCGTTGCTCTTCGTCGGCGTCTCGCGCTTCGATCCCAGCGTGCGGGTGACGCTGACGGCTCAGATCGCGGTGATTGAAGGGGCGACCTGGACACCCACGCCGACCCAGTCGCCCACCGCAACCCCGACCCCGACACAGACGCCCACGCCAACATCAACCGCCACAGCCACGCCGACCCCGACGTCGACGCCCGTCGTCAACGCCGGCGGGGCGTATTTGCCAATGGTGAATCGGTAGTCGGTTACCGATCCGGCGTCAGCCGAGCTTGATCGGCCGCTTCTCCTCATGGCTCTGCTTGGCCGCCACGGCCAGGGCCAGCGACGCCCGAGCGTCCTTGACCCCGACCTGCATCGGCGTGTTCTGCAGCAGGCAGTTCACAAACACCTGGATCTCATCCCGATACACGGCCTGATAGCGGTCGAGGAAATACGGCAGTGGCACCGAGTGATGCAGCCCGGCCGCGTTGCTCAGCACGGCGTTGTTCGGGTAGGTGTTGTCGATGCTGATTGCGCCCTTGCTCCCGATCACTTCGGCCCGCTGGTCATAGCCATACGCCGAGTCGGTGTGGTTGTCGATGGTGACGACCCCGCCGTTGGCGAAGCGCAGCACCATCACCGCCACGTCGACCTCGCCGAATTTCTCGAGACCCGGCGCGATCATCACCCCAGCCTGGGTGTAGATCTCGACCGCCTCGTCGTCCATCAGCCAGCGGGCCATGTCCAGATCATGAATTGCCATGTCGAACCAGATCCCGCCACCCAGCCCAACCGGCCCGACGTGGGGCGGGCCCGGGTCGCGGCTGATCAGATGCGCGATATGGGGCTTGCCGATCTCACCGCTGACGATGGCCTGCTTGATCCGGGCGAAGTTCGGGTCGAAGCGGCGCTGGAAGCCGATCTGAAACGGCACCCCGGCCCGCTCAACCGCGCCCAACGCGCGCTCCCCATCAGCGATCGACTTGGCGATCGGCTTCTCGGAGAAGATCGCCTTGCCCGCCTTCGCGGCCGCCTCGACGATATCCGGGTGGGTGTCCGTGGCGCTGGCGACCACGACCGCATCCACGGCCGGATCGGCCAGCAACTCGTTGTAGTCGGTTGTCCAACGCACGCCGCCGTTCTGCTCCGCGCACGCTTTCGCCCCATCGGCGAACACATCGGCCACGCCATGCAGGCGCGCCCCGTCGATGGCCCGCCACAGATGGCGGGCGTGCATGCGGCCGATCGTCCCCGCGCCAACAAGCGCGACATTCAATGTCTTCATAATCGCCTTTTCCGAATCCATCCCCCGGCTCCGCCGGGGGATGGATTCGGAGAACTTGCTAGATGCCAATCGAACGCAGATACGCCCGGTTGCGGGCGGCGCTTTCCTTGGGCGTGCCCATCCCCGGCAGCACATCCTGCTCGACCGTGACATAGCCGTTGTAGTTCCGGGTCTTCAACCAGGCCACGACCTTGTCAAACGGCACGCAGCCCTTGCCCAGCTCGCAGAAGATGCCATGCCCGACCGAGGCGTGGTAGTCCCACTCGCCCGCCCGCGATTGGGCGGCCACCGCCGGGTCGCAGTCCTTGAAGTGGATGTACCACAGGCGCGACGAGAAGCGCTCGAGCGCGTCCAAGACGCCCTGGGCAGTTGGGTTGGTTGTGCCAAAGGCGTAGTGGCCCGTGTCGAGCACCAGGCCAACCACAGCCGGATCGGTCAGCGAGAGTAACCGGGCGGTTTCCTCCGGCGTTTCGATGTAGCCGCCGGTGTGATGATGAAAAACGCAACGCAGACCGGTTGCGGCGTTGACGGCCCGGGCGATCTTGTTGACGCCCTCAGCGTAGACAGACCACTCGGCCGGGGTCAGCATCAGCGCCGGCGTCACCCGGCCGGCGTTCTTCATCCGGGCCGGCATGTCGGCAGAATCGTCGGCGAGGACGACAAAGGGCGGGGTGGCTGGATCAGCCACCGCCGCGATCAGCTTGGCCGTGCGCAGAGCAAGTTCCTCGCCGGCCGCATGCGCCTCGCGCACCCGGAAGTTGACCGGGACAAAAGCCCCCGTCATCGTCAGCGTGCGCTTCGCCAACTCGGCCTTGAGTTCATCCGGGTTTGTGGGCATAAAGCCCCAGTCGCCCAGCTCGGTCCCGGTGTAACCGGCCTGGGTCAGCTCATCCAGCATGCGCGAAGAGGTCAACGAGCTTCCGCTCTTGTCTTCCCATTCGACATTCCCCCATGAGCAAGGGGCATTTCCAACGCGTATCATGGTTCACCACCCGTTGTGTTGTGTAGGGCGCGCATGAAATGGCGCGCAGGGATGATTGTAGGCCCAACCAGGTTGTGATCGGAGGCGCCAGGTCCGCCCCGGCGCCTCCGTATAAATCCATGATTCTCACCGGCCACCTCTCAACCTCGGACAAAGCCCGCTCGGATTACGCCTACATTCCGTTTGACGTGCCGGCCGGGATCGTCCGCCTCGACATCCGCTACAGCATCTCCCACCCGCGCGACGCGGCCGACCTGCGCGGCGAGGGCAACACCATCGACATCGGGATCTTCGACCCGCGCGGCCACGAGTTCGGGACGGGCCGCGGCTTCCGGGGTTGGAGCGGCAGCGACCGCGATCGCTTCTTCATTGCCGAAGACGCCGCCACACCCGGCTATCTGGCCGGGCCAATCCAACCCGGCGAGTGGCATGTGATCTTCGGGCTTTATCACCTCGCGGAGGAGGGCTGCGACTACCAGCTCGAGATCGAATTCACGCCGGGCCCGTCAACGTTGACTGCGGCAGATCCACCAACGCTGCCCGGCTTCCAGCCGGCCCTGAACGACACTCCCGGCTGGGTGCGCGGCGATCTGCAGTGCCACACCCAGCACAGCGACGCCAAGGGCTCGCTCGACACGCTGCTCGCCACCGCCCGGACGCGCGGGTTGGACTTCCTGGCCGTCACCGATCACAACACGGTCAGCCACATCCACGAATTCCCCGCCCAGGCCGGCCAACGACCGCTGCTCATTCCCGCGACCGAGGTCACCACCTACGCCGGGCACATGAACGTGTGGGGGCTGCGAGCCTGGCAGGAGTTCCGCTGCAGCGCGGCCGATCGGGTCGCCATGCGGGCCATCATCGACCTCGCCCACGCCCAGGGCGGCCTGTGTTCGGTCAATCACCCCAAGACCGACGGTCCGCCCTGGGAATACGGCGACCTGCCCTACGACTGCGTCGAGGCCTGGCAGGCGCCCTGGCCCTTCCGCAACGAGGAATCGCTGGCTTTCTGGGACGCGCTGCTCATGGCCGGCCGGCGGGTGATCGCGGTGGGCGGCAGCGACTATCACCAGCCCTTGTTGCCCATGCAGGGTCGCCCGCACCTGCTCGGCCAGCCCACGACCTGGGTGTATGCCGATGCCCTTTCGGTCGAGGGGGTGCTCGCCGGCCTGCGCCGCGGGCACGCCTGCGTCAGCGCGGACATTGATGGCGCTCGGCTCGACCTGCGGGTCTTCGATGGCGCGAACTGGCGCGAGATGGGTGACACCGCCAGGCCGCCCACGGGCGAAATCAGCGTCACCTGTCAGGTGTGGGCCGGCGCGGGCGGAATGCTGCGCCTGATCGCCGATGGCGCGGTTATTGCCGAAGCGCCGGTGGACGCCGATGACTGGCGGCGGGAATGGCCGCGGATTGCCTCGCCCGTGCGCTACCTCCGCTCCGAGCTCATCCGCCGCAACCTGTTGATCGGGGGCTGGATGATGCTGGCGCTGGGGAATCCGGTATTCATTCGAAGAGGGAGGCAGGTGGGCCCCACCTTAAAGGTGGAGCCCACCTAGGGAGCCCCTCCGTGTCATCCGCAGGGTCCGTGTCGTCGGTGATTCAGACAGGCACGCCTCCGTGTCATCCGTGATCTTGTTAACACAGATTTCACGCGCGGGTGTATATTCTCCCCGTCTCGGCGCTTCGTGCGCCTCCCACCCGTTTGTTTCGAATAGGAGAAACCATGAAATCCAGTTACTCCAAGCCCCTCGGGCTCGCAGTCGCAGCAGCCTTTGTGCTGTCGGCCTGCGCCGGCGCCGCTGCGCCCGCCCCGACTGCGGCACCCGCCGCCACTGCCGCTCCGGCCAAGCCGACCGAAGCGCCCAAGCCCGCCGCCACCGCCGCTCCGGCCAAGCCGACCGAAGCGCCCAAGCCCGCCGCCACCGGCGGCGCCTACAGTCGCTCCCACCCCCACCGTGAAAGTGCTGCCGACCATCGCGCCGCCGCCTTCCGGCAAGACCAACATCAACATCTACCTGGATGCTGATACGAATATCACCGACTGGTATTCCAACATCCTCATCCCCGCCTTTGAGAAGGAATTCACCGTATATAAGGTCAACTTGATCAACGTCAAGGGTGTCGGCAACGGCACGGGCACCTTCGTCGACCGCCTGGTCGCCGCCAAGCAGACTGGCGCGGACGGGCAGGCCGAGATCGTCGAGTTCGATGTCCGCGGCCGCCCGGAGACCGTCAAGGACGGCCTGTGGCTCAAGCTGGATGCCAGCAATGTCCCGAACGCCAAGGGCGTGCTGCCCGCCGCTGTCGTCAGCGAATACAACATGCCGTATCGTGGCTCACAGGTGCTCCTGGCCTATGACAGCGCCAAGATCAAGGAAAGCGATGTGCCCCGCACCTTCCCGGCCCTCCTGGAATGGGTTAAGAAGAACCCCGGCCAGTTCACCTATGGGCGCCCCGACAAGGGCGGCAGCGGCGGCAACTTCGTCATCCGCGCCATTCACGAGGTCACCGGCAAGGATCCCCAGAAGTTCTATGCCAGCGTCGACCCGGATCCCGCGCTGGTCAAGGACCTCGACAAGGCCTGGGAGCTCCTCCGCTCGATCCACGAGTCCACCTATGACAAGGGCAGCTACCCCGCCGGCAACCAGCCCGCGCTGCTGCTCCTGGCCAATGGTTCGGTCAACATGGTCAGCGCCTGGAGTGACCAGGTTCTGATCAACATCGACAAGGGCGTCCTGCCGCCCACAATCAAGATGGCCCAGTTCACCGACCTGCCCATGTCGGGTGGATATGCCCAGTACGCTGTGCCCGCCGGGACCAAGAACAAGGAAGGCGCCCTGGCCTGGGTCAACTGGATGCTCAAGCAGGACCGCCAGGTCGACGTGATCAAGTCGCTCGGCGGCTTCCCCGCCCTGAAGTGGGACCAGTTCCCCAAGGAACTCCAGACCCAGTTCAACAGCGTTGTGGCCGACACGATCCCGACCTGGCCGGGCGGCAAGTGGGACGCTGAGCGCAACAAGGGTTGGTACGAGAAGGTCGCCACCAACATCAAACAGTAGGTCTGTTCTTTCGCTCAAGAAGTCCTGCGCGGATGCGCGCAGGACTTCTTGACCCTCCGCGGAGGCCCCCATGCTCGCCCCCCGCCCCTCATCGCAATGGAGAACCTGGCTGGCTGGCTACGCGCTGATCGCGCCGCCGCTCGCCCTGCTGGCGCTCCTGATCTTCTTCCCCGCCGGTCAGGCCATCGTTCGAACCGTCATGCTGGACCAGGACGCGGGAATCACTTCCGGCCTTACGCTCGATCGCTACCTCAACTTCTTCAACGACCCAATCGCGCGCAGCAACCTGAGCTTCACCATCACGGTCACGCTGATCACGGTCTTCTTCCAGTTCGCGGTGTGCTTCCCGCTCGCCCTGTATCTGCGCTTCTCGACCAGCCGGATCGCCGGCGCCGTCCAGGTTCTGGCCCTTTTTCCGCTCTTTGTCCCCGGCGTCATCCTCGCCTTTGCCCTTATCCGTTATCTCGGCCCGCGCGGCACGGTCGACACTTTTTTGCGGGTCGTCCTGAACTATGAAGGTTTTGTCACCCCCTATCTCCGCCCCTCGGGGATTGTGTTCGCCCTGACCCGGGATCACATCCCCTTCACCATTCTGGTTCTGACCGCCGGGCTGCGCCAGGTCGAGGATTCGGTGATCGAGGCCGCGCGCGATGTCGGCGCGACCTCGCTGCGGGCCTTTGTCCAGATCATCATGCCGCTCATGCAGCGCCCGCTGTTGATCGTCTTCTGTCTGAACATCATCGGGACTTTTGGCGCGTTCACCATCCCGTATCTGCTCGGTCCGGCCGCCCCGCAGATGATGGGCGTCTACATGCAGCAGACCTTCTCCGAGTATCTCGATCGGAGCGGCGCTGAGACCCAGGCCGTCATTTCCTTTGTCCTGTGCGCGCTGGTCGGCGCGCTGTATGTCCGCACGGTGACTCGCCGCCGAGGAGAACGCGCATGAACCAACGTCTGCTCAAATCCACCTTTCGCACGCTGCGGCGCGAATCGTTTGGCGTCTTCGCCCTGATCGCGCTGGTCCTGCTCATCATCGGCCCGCTCACCACCGTCGTGATGTGGGCGTTCGCCGAGCGCTGGCGCCAGCCCTCGCTTATCCCGACCCAATGGGGACTCTCGTACTGGACTGAAACGCTTGGCCGGGCCGATGTCGTGTCGGCCCTGCCGGCAAGCGTCCTGCTGGCCACCATCGTCACGGTCCTGTCCGCCCTGATTTGTCTGCCGGCGGCCTACGCCTTCGCCCGTATCCAGTTCCCCGCCCGCCAGGGGCTGCTTCTGTCCTTCCTGGCCGTCAACGCCTTCCCCCGCTTCGGGCTATACATCGCCATCGCGGTGGTCTTCTTCCGGCTCGGACTGGTCGGCACCGTGACGGGTGTTGTGCTGATCCAGCTCGTCAATACGTTGTTGACCATGATCTGGATCCCGACCAGCGCCTTCCAGGGCGTCGATCGGGCGCTTGAGGAGGCCGCCCTCGACGTGGGCGCGTCGCGCTTGCGGGTGTTCTTCCAGATCACCTTGCCCCAGGTGGCGCCGGCTCTGGCCGCCGCGCTGCTGCTCACCTTTGTGGCCACCTTCTACGAGGCCCAGGGCGCGTTGCTCATCGGTCTGCCCAACATCCGCACCATGGCCGTGCTGATGTACTCGTATATCAACAACCAGATCGTCGTGCAATACGGCGCGGTCATTTCGATGATCCTCTGGATTCCCTCCCTGCTGCTGCTGAGCTTCGCCCAGAAATTCCTGCGCGGCAACACGGTAAGCGCGGGATTTGGGGTCTAATGTCAACTCTTCATCTCATCAACCTCCGCAAGCAATTCGGGGCGGTCGCCAACCCCGTCGTGGCTGTCAATGACCTCAACCTCAAGGTTGAGGATGGCGAATTCCTATGCATCCTCGGCCCCAGCGGCTGCGGCAAATCCACTGCCCTGCGCATGGTCGCCGGCTTCGAGGAACCCTCCTCGGGCGATGTCCAGATCGACGGACAGAGCGTCATCAACATGCCGGCCAATAAACGGCCGACCGCGATGGTGTTCCAGAAGTACACGCTTTGGCCGCACATGAGGGTGTATGACAACATCGCCTTCGGCCTGCGCCTGCGCCACCTGCCCAAGCAGCAAATCGACCGGGACGTCCGGGATGCGCTGGCGCTGGTCCACCTGGACGAGTACGGCGACCGCTACCCCGCCCAGCTCTCCGGCGGCGAGCAGCAGCGGGGCCATCGCCCGCGCCCTTGTCCTGCGCCCCAAGATCCTGCTGCTGGACGAGCCCTTCTCCAACCTCGACGCGCTGCTCCGGGTGCGCCTGCGCGAGGAACTCCGCTTGATCCAGCGCAGCCTCAAAATCACCGCGGTCTTTGTCACCCACGATCAGGAGGAGGCCCTCAGCCTGGCCGATCGCATCGCCGTGATGCGCAAGGGTGAGCTGCAGCAGCTCGACAAGCCCGCGATCATCTATGCAACCCCGCGCAACTTGTTCGTCGCCGACTTTATCGGGGCGATGAATATGCTGGATGGGACCGCCGAGGGCGGGAACATCCGGGTGGGCGACAAACTCCTGCCCGCCCCAGCCGGCATCGCCCAATCGGCCACCAAGGTTGCCCTCCGGCCGGAGGACGTCACCGTCACTACCGGCGGAGATGGCGCCTGGAGCGGTGTTGTTACTTCGGCGAGCGACCTCGGCCACTACCGCAAGGTCTTCGTCAAGACCGAAAACCTGGGCGTGCTGAAGCTATTTCTTCCCAAATCGGTCGATGCGGTTGAGGGCGAGACGCTCGCCTTCAAGCCCACCCGCTATCTCGTCTTCCACGGCCAGGACAAACCGGCCGAGATGCACCTGTAACCTGCTGCCATGCCCTATTCCATCGTCGCGCATCGCGGGGCGTCAAACTACGCCACCGACAACACGATCACCTCGTATCGCCTCGCCCACGCCCAGGGCGCAAAGTTCATCGAGCTCGACATCCGCCGCACTGCCGATGCCCAGCCGGTGGTCTTTCACGACAGCACGATCCCCATCCCGGGCGAGTGTGAGCAGCGGGTCGAGCGGCTGACCCTCGAGACCCTGCTGGGAATTCCCCTGGCGGGCGGCGAGCGCATCCCGCGCTGGGAGGAGGTCATCGCGTTGAGCAAGTCGCTCGATGTCGGGATCTACATCGAACTCAAGGACACCGATCCCGAGCTTACGTCCCATCTCGTCTACACGCTGCGCCAGACCCGCTGGCTCGAACGGTGCATCTTTCTCGGGTCGCGGCCCGACCACATCTTCTTCGTCCGCGAGATCGCGCCCGAGGCGCAGACCGCCTTCAGCTATCGCAACGCCAGCATCGACCCGATCCGCATCGCCCAGGCCTGCAACGCCACCGGCCTGAATCTGGCCTGGGAGGACTACCCGGACCCGTGCGCGCTGATCACACCGGACTGGCTGGCCCGCGTGCGCGCGGCCGGCCTGCGCATCATGAGCTGGCATGAGGAGCGCGAGCCGGTCATGCGTCAACTGGTTGCGTTGGGCATTGAGGATCTGTGCACCAACGACCCGGCCATGACCCGGCGGGTGATTGAGGCCGCCGGGCCAAAGTAGAGACGCGCCGTGGCGCGTCTCTACCCCGCGGCCGCGCATGCCCCGCTGCCGTGACATCGTCGGGGCGCATCCAGTTATTCTGGCGAATCGCCCGTTGTCAAGATGAACGGCATAACGCAATTCCCAAATTCGTCGCGCGAAACCTTTGTTGGCGTACTCACCGGCGCCGACGTCAAGCGCAATATTGCCCACGTCTTCGAGGCGCCCGAGGGCGCCACCCGGCTGCGCATCCGGCTGTCGTTCAACCCGCACCGCGTAGCCGGGTTCAACAACATGATCACGCTGAGCGCCTTCGATCCGCTTGGCTTTCGGGGGGCCGGCCACCGCCACGGCTGCGTCCACGAGGTCTTTCTTGACTCGCTGGGCGCCACACCCGGGTTCGTCCCCGGACCAATCCGGGCCGGCCCCTGGCAGATCACCCTCGATACCCACATGGTGATGCCCGACGCGCCCGTCGCCTACACCCTCGAGGTCACGGCCAGCGCCGAGCCCATCCCACTTCGCCCTGAACCGACTGCGCCGCTCCTTCGTCCCCAAGCTCTCGTCCCACCCACCGCGGGTCCCCGCTGGTTCCGGGGCGACCTGCATGCCCATACTGTCCATTCGGACGCGATCTGGACCGCCGCCGATCTCGCCGCCTGGGCGCGCGCCGAAAAGCTTGACTTTGTCAGTTTGACCGACCACAACACGGTCTCGGGACTGGCCGAAATGCTGGCCCTGGGCGGACCCGATTTGCTTGTCCTGGGCGGGATGGAGTTCACCACCTTCTGGGGCCACGCCTTGATGCACGGGTCGCACGACTGGATGGACTGGCGCACGCGGGATGGCCAGGGCATGGCGGCGATCGCGACGGCCGTCGCCGCCCGGGGCGGGACCTTCATCATCGCCCACCCGCGCGCCCAGGGCGATCCACACTGCACGGGCTGCCGCTGGGTCTACGACGAAGTCTTCCCTGGCCCGGCCCGCGTCGTGGAAGTGTGGAACACCGCCTGGAGCAGCGACAGCCACAACGAGGACGCGCTCGCCTTGGCCTATGACTGGCTCAATGCCGGGTATCGGATGGCCCTGACCTCGGGCACGGACAATCACGGGCGGGATCTGCGCCTGCGCTACGGCTTCGACCACGTGTATGCGCCGGCGTTGACCGAAGCCAACATCCTGGCGGCGGTGCGGGCCGGGCGGCTCTACATTTCGGCCGGGCCGCGCCTGGAGATTACCGCCCGGGCCGGCGGGGAGTCCGTCATGATGGGCGACGCGCTCAGCCCGGAGGCGGGCGCGGCCGAGATCCAGATCGCCTGGGCGGATGCGCCACCCGGCGCGCAGCTCAGTCTGATCGCCGATGGCGAGGCCCGCCAAACCTGGGCGATGGGCGAAAGTGGCGAGGCGCGCGCAACGCTTGGGGTTGATGACGCGCGCTGGTGTTTGGCAACCCTGCGCGGGACCGATGGCCAGTGCTTGCCCTGACCAACCCGATTTTCCCTCTCCGGCTTTCGGGCGCGATAGAAACTTTACATAACATATATACGTTTCCTGTTACCTTCATCCCGCGCTTTGCGCGGGCCCCATGCCACGGCCGGCCAAACGCGAAACGAAAGACCTCGCGGGTCTTGAAGACCCGCGAGGTCTGCGCGGAGAGACCCGGATTGACGGATCAGGAGATCGGCGGGCACCCTTTACGCTTCACGCCCGCGCGCCGACGCGGCTTCGCCATACAAGCCAACGATCTCCTCCAGCCATCGCTCGCGCGAGTAGCGTTCGCGCGGCAAGGTTTGCGCCCGAGCGGCATAGTCCGCATAGTTCGCCATCAACCGAGTGAGACCAGCGCGCACGTCTTCAGGGCTGGCCCCCGGCGTCACGACTCCAGCACCCTCCCCGCCGACGTCGTCCGACATCGGGATCTGGGCGGAGACCAGCACCGGTCGGCCCACGACCAGCGCCTCCATGAGCGAATTAGGATAGGCCTTGACGATCGAGCTGTCGCTGACCAGCAGCGCAGCCGCTTGAGCGTCAGCAAGGGCGGCCGCCATGTCAACCCGCCCGTCGATGATCGTTACGCGCGCAGCCAGGCCATGCCCGGCGATGCGTGCGCGCATCGATTCGAGCAATCGTCCGCGCCACAAGAAACTCAGGCGCAGGCGATCATCGGCGGCTGCGGCGCCAAGCAGGGCATCAACACCTTTGCGGACAAAATCGATCTCCGACCACGGGGCCGAAGCGATCACCACCTTGAAGGGGTCACCCGACGAATATGCGCGCGCGGCCGCGCGCGGGAATCGCGCCAGATCAATCCCCGGCCGCAGCGTCGCGACGCGTGTAGCGCCCCAGGCCCGCGCCAGGGCCGCGTCGCTCGGCCCGCTCACGGTCACCGTCGCCAACGCGCCAATGCGACGGGCATCGACTGGGCGATCAGCACGCAGCCCGGCGACAACGCTGTAGACGATCGGGCGTCTCAAGAATCCCAGCAACGGGAAGTGGCGCAGCCCGCCGTGAAAGAGATGGAAGATATCGGTCTCGGCCTCAATCCGCCGCAGGGCGCCCAGCAACCACAGCCCAAACAGCCGTTCCGGGAAGATCCGGCGCAGGCGCTCCGGCGGCGAAATGTGGATGCGCCGCCCGTCAACCCGCGTCAACAATCCGGCGATGTCCTGAGCGACCGCCTCGCGCGCGGGATCAACCTCACGCGGATAGGTGACCAGGAAGGTGACTCGCGGCCGCATCCCGACGATGGTAGCACCTACCCCATCCGGCGCGGCACATGCCAGGGCGCCACCAACGGACTGAGTCCGCGGGCGCGCGCTCCCGCGCCCGCCCGGGCACGAAGCGCCGCAGGCAGACCGGCAATCGCATCAAACCGCCCAAGCATCGGCCCGGGATCGCGCCGCGCCACCAGGGCGTAAAACACGGCCGCCAAGTCATAGCCAGCGACGATGGGCAGATCACGCCACCGGCTGTTCTTGGCCGCCAGCCACACCTTGTTCCGCCCAAGCATGCGGCTCTTGAACCGCGACCTCGCCCGCCGTGGCGGACGTGACGTGACGGACGACGGCGGCGGGCGCGTAAACGCAGCGCCAGTGGGTGCGCTGGGCGCGCCAGGCCAGGTCCACATCCTCCAGATAGGAGACAAAACGCTCGTCCAGCATCCCGATTTGGTCCAGCATGGCCCGCCGATAGAGGGCGGCGCCCCCCGACGCGCCAAACACTTCGGCCGGAGCCTGGGCCGCGATCACCGGATGTCCGCGCAGGCGATCCCAGGCGATGGCCGCCCGATCGACGCTAATGCCCGCACTTTGGACGGTGCCGGGCGCGGCATCGAAAACCATCAGGGATGCGCAGGCGCCAACGTCGGGCGGTTCGGCGGCGCGCAAGAGCGCGTCCAGCCATCCCGGCGCGGGTTTGGTGTCGTCGTTGAGCAGCGCCGCAAACGCGCCCTCGCCGGCCCGCAGACCTTGATTCGCGGCGGCCGCAAATCCGCGATTGCTGGCGTTGACGATCCGGGTGATGGTCAACCCCGCGTAGCCATTCTCAAAACCGCGGGTGGCCTCGCCCCCCTTGTTGTCAATCAGAACGACCTCGAAATCGGCCATGGTTTGCGCGGCAAGCGCGGCGAGGCATTCAGGCAACCAGCGTTGTCCATCGAGGGTGGGAATCACTACAGACACACGCGCCGGCATCCGGCTGGATTATATCGGCCCGTATAATCTTTCGTCGCATGAACATCTTTATCACCGGGGGCGCCGGCTTCATCGGCTGCAACCTGGCCGCCCACCACCTGTCCCTCGGGCGGACTGTTACCGTTTACGACAATCTCTCCCGTCCGCGCACCAAGCACAACCTCGATTGGCTGATGGAGCGGGCCGACGGACGCCTGCGCTTCGTGCATGGCGATGTGCGCGATCACGAGCATCTGCGCAAGGCGATGGAACACGCCCGGCCCGATCTGGTCGCGCACCTGGCCGCCCAGGTCGCGGTGACGACCTCGCTGCGCGATCCGCGCGAGGACTTCGAGATCAACGCCCTGGGCACCTTCAATACGCTCGAGGCCGTTCGCGCCCAGGAGCGTCCGCCGGCTCTGATCTTCGCCTCGACCAACAAGGTGTATGGCGGGATGGAGGATGTGCCGGTGGTTCAAGAAGCGGATCGCTATCGTTATCGCGATCTCCCCAACGGCGTCTCCGAAGCGCAACCGCTGGACTTCCACTCGCCGTATGGCTGCTCCAAGGGCGCGGGCGACCAGTATGTGCGGGACTACGCCCGCATCTATGGGTTGCGCACCGTGGTTTTTCGGCAGAGCACCATCTACGGCACCCGCCAATTCGGGGTCGAGGACCAGGGCTGGCTCGCCCACTTCATCATCGCCATCGTCAAGGGCCGGCCACTCAGCATCTACGGCGACGGGCGACAGGTGCGCGACATGCTCAACGTGCGCGATCTGATCGCCGCCTACGATGCCGCCTGGGAGCGTATGGCGGCGGTCTCCGGCCAGGTCTTCAATGTCGGCGGCGGCGCGGACAACACCATCTCGATCTGGCGCGAATGTGGTCCGTTGCTCGAAACTCTGGCCGGCCGAAAAATCCCCGTCACCTACGGGGACTGGCGCCCGGGCGACCAGCCCGTCTTTGTCAGCGACAACAGCAAGGCGAACGCGCTTCTGGGCTGGAAACCCCAGGTAGACCTGCAAACCGGAATCCGGACGCTGTGGGACTGGGTGAGCGGAAATGCGGCGTTGTTCGATTGAACTGGCAGTGCCATCCCATAGATGTCTGGAAACAGCATCCCCGCCCAGCGCGCCGGGGCGGGATGCTGTTTCCAGACAATGTTCCACGTGAAACATTGCCCCTGAAGCACGCGCCTAGCAGGATTTGAACCCACAACCCCTTGATCCGAAGTCAAGTGCTCTATCCAGTTGAGCTATAGGCGCCGAGATTTTATGCTACCACATTTGACAGGAGATCAAACAGGCCGTATGATCATCCATTGTGTTGCTGGGTCCTGCGCGGCGGAAGCCTTCGAAACCCGCCAGGATCGGAAGATAGCAACGGTAAGGAGTCCCTTTCGGGTGTCGTGGGAGTGCCTGGCAACACACTTTCCCCTCAGAAACCGGCGTTAAGATAGCGCCTCGATGCCCTACAGGGCATCGAAACAGGTCGAGGGGTCGAGGATGGAAGAAAGTATTCGAGTAGCAGCACCCGCCTTGCCGTCCGGCGCCGGACGGCGTCGTGCGTGGCTGGCCGTGCCAATCATCCTCGGGCTTCTGAGCCTCCTAACGGCGGGCTATTTCAGCACGCTCACCCCGGCTCAGATTGTGGACGGCGAGCGCATCCTGCCGATCAGCACGCACCAAACCACGGTTGGCGCCGCGCTTCGAGAGGCGGGGATCACCCTCCTTGCCGAAGATGTTGTGTCGCCGGGCCTCGAATCCGTCCTCAACCGAAACGACGCGATCGTCATCAAACGCGCCCTCACCACCCGGGTTGTCCTTGAGAACCAAGAGCCCCGGCTCGTGCGGACCCAAAGCCGCTCAGCGCGTCAGGTGCTGGCCAAACTCGGGGTGAACGTCGGCAATTTCGATCTCGTCACCGTGGACGGCAGTTTTAGCGAAGCGCTGCCCGATCAAGCGGCAGGAAAATCCGCCGGTGTGATCTCTGAAATTCGATATCGCCCGGCAATGACCCTGAAGATCAGCGACCAGGGCCAGAACGTCACCCTGCAGACGACCGGCGCCACGGTCGGCGAGGCCCTGATGCAGGCCGGGCGCACTCCATATCTGGCCGATCGCATCACACCGCCCGTTGGCGCACCGATCGAAAACGGGATGGCCGTGACGGTTGTCCGCGCCAAACCCGTCAATGTCGTCGTCGACGGCCGGCGGCTGCGGACAAGAACCCACAGCGCGACCGTCGGCGATGTGTTGACCGAGCTCAATGTCGTGCTCTACGACCAGGACTTTGCCCGTCCGGCGCTTGGGACCCCGATCGCCGACGACATGGAAATCCGAGTCGTGCGGGTCAAACGCGAGCTTGTCATCGTCCAGGACATCATCCCCTTTGACACGCGTTACCAACCGGATGGCAACCTTGAACTCGACAATACGATCGTGGGCCAGGAAGGCGCGCCTGGGGTCAGGGAGAAACGCACCCTTCTCACCCTCGAGGATGGCGCCGAGGTCAAGCGCGAGCTGGTGGCCGACTTCATCGCCCGCGAAGTGCAGCCGCGCATCTACAAGTACGGCACGAAGATCGTCATTCGCAATGTGGACACGCCGAATGGGCCAGTCCAGTACTGGCGCACGATCCGAATGTGGGCGACGTCCTACTCGGCCAGCACCGCCGGCACATCCCGGACGGCCCGAAACTACGGCATCGTACGGTGCGGCATTCCGATGCGCCGTGGCATCGTCGCGGTCGACCCTGCCGTCATTCCCTTGCGCACCTACGTCTATGTCGAAGGATATGGCGAGGGCTACGCCTGCGACACGGGCGGCGCCATCCAGAACAAACGGATCGACCTCGGGTATGACGACGACAATCTCAAGTTGTGGCGCGGCTGGGTGACGGTCTACCAACTTGCGCCGCCACCGGCCAAGATTCAGTACATCCTCGATCCGGAGCAATAGCGGCATGGAAATCGTCAGTCGCAATCAACTTCAGAACCTCGGGATCGAGCCCAAGAAAAGCCTGGGACAAAACTTCCTGGTCGATGCGGCTGCCGCGGAACGGATTGTCGACGCCGTTGGCATCGAAACGAATGATCTCGTCTTCGAGATCGGGCCAGGCACCGGGGCGCTAACGCGCGCGCTGGTGAAGCAAGCCGGCCAGGTGATCGCGATTGAACTGGATCCACGTCTGGTCGAAACCCTGCGCGAGATCTTCAAGCGCGCGCCCAACCTGACGGTGGTTCACACGGACGCGCTCGAAGCAGATTACGCGGCGCTGGCCGCCGCGCACGCGCCCACGAACACGGGGATCCGCTTTGTGGGCAACCTGCCGCACCATTACCTCGGCGATTGTGCGAAAGATCCTGGAAAGCGGGCTGGCGTGGGAAAGCGTCGTTGTCACTGTGCAACTCGAGGTCGCCCAGCGCATGGTGGCTGGGCCCGGCGACATGGGCCTGCTGTCGGTGGCCACCCAGCTCTACAGCAAGGCCGAAATGCTGATGCGCCTGGCCGCCGGCGCTTTCTATCCCCAGCCTGGGATCGACTCGGCGGTGGTCCGGCTCACCCCGCACCCCGCGCCGCTATTTGACCAACCCGAGATCCTGTTCAAGCTGGCCCGGGCCGGTTTCAGCCAACGCCGCAAACAGCTTATCAACACGCTGTCCACCGGGGTCGGGCTGAGCAAAATCGACGCCGCCGAATTGCTGCTGAAGGCAAAAGTAGAGCCCAGCCGACGCCCGGAGACACTGACCGTTGCCGAGTGGATCAGGCTGTCGCAGGTCTATTTGGCCTTCACGCCGTCAGAAGGCGCGGGGTGATCTCCCTGTCAGAATCACGGATAACACGGAGAGGACGGATTGCACGGAAAGGCTCGTGCTCGCACACTTCAGCCACCCTGTGTCATCTGCAGCGTCCGTGTCCTCCGTGATTCTGCCGGAGGTGTCGCTGCGCTCGACTCCCCACCACCTTCACGCACCCCTGCCGGATGCTGCGCGTCGCTCCGTCCGTACCCGCATCCCGGACGGATGCACAGGGGTAGCCGTTGGTGACACGATGTCAGTATCTGGCCCTGAAAGGGCGGCATGGCACACGGGGACTCTCGAGCAGCCAAGTCTTCACATTCACGCAGAGGTAATGACGGGCCTGGTCAACAGCAACGCGCAGTCTCTGGCCTCGCCATTTCGAGCACGGGAATCGATGTCAGGGTGATCAATCCCGGCTTCGCGGACGGCGTGGCGCAGCAGCCCGTGTCGCAGCCACACGCCTCGGTTTGGGCGGCGGTGGCGCCGGCCACGGGATCGACCTCGCAACATCCACCCGCCGGCCCGGAACAAACGCCGGTCTCGGGCAGCACCAGGCGGGTGTCGAGGGCGGCCTGCATGTCTCCGGCGATCGCGGCGACGATGCTGCGGACCTGCTCGTAGCCGGTCAACATCAGAAAGGTCGGCGCGCGGCCATAGCTCTTCATCCCGGCGATGTAGAAACCGGGCTCCGCCTCATGCTTAAGTTCTGCCCAGCCATGCGGCGGGACACTTCCGCAACTATGCAGGTTCGGGTCGATGAGCGGCGCCAGCGCGGCCGGGGCCTCGTTCCGATCGTCGAGGTTCAGGCGCAACTCGCGCAGCATCTCCAAGTTGGGGCGGAAGCCGGTGGCCGCGACGATCTCGTCGACGACGATGCGTCGGCCGTCATCGGCAACGACCTCAAGCGCGTCTGCGCGTTCGATCCGCTCAATCCGAAATCCAGTGAGCAGGGTCAACCCACCCCGGGCAACCAGGGATCGAACGCGGTCGCCTAGTTCACCCCTGGCGCTGAGCTGATCGTCTGCCCCGCCCCCAAACATTTGCCCGGCCTCAGACCGCCGGACCGCCCAGGCCACCTGGGTGGCAGGCACCGCCTCCGCCAACTGGATCAGAGCGAGGACCGCGTTGAAGGCACTATGCCCGCTGCCCACAACCAGCACCCGTTTGCCGGCATAGCGAGCGCGGTCGCAGCCGGTGGCATCCGGTATGCCATACAGGATGCGCGCGTGGGCGGCGCGCTCGCCCGGTGCGGGCGTGCCACTCGCGCCAAGCGGGTTGGGCGAGGACCAGGTGCCGCTGGCGTCAATGACGGCCCGGGCCAGCAACACGCTTTCCTCGCCGGCGCTCTCAATCTGGAGGGCGAAAGGGGCGTCCTCGCGGCCGGCGCTCTTGAGCTTGTCGTAGCCCTTGCGCGAGACGCTGGTAACGCGGGTGTTCAGGCGGAGGGCAGCCTGGATGGGCCCGGTCGCCGCGAGCGGCTCAAGGTAGGCGGAGACGATCTCACCGCCGGTCGGATAGCCCTCAGGATCAGGCGCGGACCACTGGGTCGAGGCCAGGAGGGCGCGGGCGGCATCGTCGATCAGATAACGCCACGGGCTGAAGACCTGAACGTGGGCCCACGCGCGCAGGCTGACGCCGACGGCGTTGCCGGCCTCGAGTATGACGAAGGCCTCGCCGCGGGCATGCAAGTGGGCGGCGGCGGCCAGGCCGATCGGGCCGGCGCCGATGATGGCCACGGGCAGGGATGTCGTGTTTGGCATGGAACTCCTATCGCTTGTTGAGCGCGTGCTTTACGGTCTGGGTAACGTCTTCATCCGGGGCGAAACGGACCATGAGCTGGCCACAGCACACGCTGAGGCGCTCCTGGTTGAGCGAATAGAAGGTCTCGCGGCCCTGGTGCTCGGCGGTGACGAGCCCGGCTTCGCGCAGGATGGCCAGGTGATGGCTGACGGTGGGCTGGGCGACCCCGATCTTCGTGGTGATGTCGCCGACGGTCAGGCGCTCGCAGCAGCACAGGCTCATGATGCGCTGGCGGGTGTCGTCGGCGAGGGCCTTGGCAAAGGCGACAACGTCCACCGGGGCGGACTTCTTATAGATACTCATCGATGGGTTATTATATAGACGTACGTCTATTTGTCAAGGCCCTTTTGTCTGAATCACGGCCGACACGGAGGCCGCGGATTTCACGGAACAACTCGCGCTGACCCACTTGCGCTATCCGTGTAATCTGTCCCTTCCGTGTCATCCGTGATCGTGGTTCTGGCGCGCCCTACCGCAGCACCCGCGGGACAAACGTCGCCCGGGTCTCGAAGCGGGCGGCGCAGGATGTGTCCGCCGTCATCGTCACCACCCCATCGGTGCAGTCCGCGTCGCCGCTCCAGCCGGCGAATGCCCAGCCCGCCTGGGCCGCCGCCCCGAGCATGATGACCGATCCATACGAGAATGGGTTGGCCCCCACCGTTGGCGTTACGCCAGCGCTGCCCGCGCCAGGGGTCGTCACCGTGGGCGTGCTCGCGTTGACGATGAAGGCCGTTGTCGTCATCGTCAACGTATAGGTGTTAATCCCAAACGCGGCCGTGATTGTGTGGTCGGCCGTAACGTTCGTGAATGTGTAGCCCTGCAGCGCCCCTTGTGAGACGCCGTCCACCCCCACGTCCACGACATGGTAGCCGGTGTCTGGCGTGATTGTGAACGCCGCCATGCCCGAGTAGTTCACCGTTTGCGGCGTGCCCGGCGTGATCGACCCGTTCGCCCCCGCCGTGGGCGTGATCGTGTAGGTGTTGATCGCAAACGTGGCCGTGATCGTGTGGTCGGCCGTCACGTTGGTGAACGTGTAGACCTGCAACTCACCCTGCGAGACGCCGTCCGCGCCCACATCCACGACGTGGTACCCCGTGTCGGGTGTGATCGCAAAGATTGCCGTCCCTCCCGTGTTCACCGTCTGCGGCGCAACCGGCGTGATCGACCCATTCGCCCCTGCCGTCGGGGTGATCAGCCAGGCCGGCAGCTCATCGTAGCCAATGTCAAAACCCGCGCCTTGCGGGCGGACCTGCCCGTCAAAGTCGGCGTAGACGCCCGCATCGATCCCCGCATCCAGGGCCGCGCTGCCCAGGCTCAGGTGGTAGTCGGCGGCCATCGGGTTCACAAACCCGGCCGTTCCGGTGATGCCGCCCACGCTGATAACGGTCCCGCTATAGGGCGTCGTCACATTGTCAAAGAGGGTGTTCCAGTCCCCAGCCGTGATGGCGCTGGCGTCAATCCCGATGGTATGCGAGGCGATCAGGGTGTTGGTCATGAAAACCGCCGCCTGATCGTCGCCATACACGGCCGAGCCGCTCGCGATAGTCGGGCTGGCGATGGTGGTGTGGACCAGGCTCAGCGTGGCGTCCCCAACGTAGATGTCCAGTCCGCGCTTTGCGTCAGCCTGATTTGCGGCAAAGAGAGCGTTCACGACCCGTGAAGTGTTGCAGCACCGGATGGACAGCCCGCCGCCAACTTTGGCAATATTGCCGATGAACTGGGTGCCCGTCAGCTCAAGCTTGTAGTAGACATATAGACCGCCGCCCCCGCCATTGCCGCCGCTGCGATTGTCCTGGAACAGCCCGCGCTCGACCGTCGCGCCATCATCGGCAAAGACGCCACCCCCGTCGCCGTCGCTGCTGTTGCCAATAAAGCGCGTATCGGCCAGCGTCAGCGCGCCCCTCGCGTAAAGGCCGCCGTGCTTGGTGTTCCCCCGATTGCCGATGAACGCCCCGCCCGTCACGTTCACGATGTCGCGCGCGTTCACCCCGCCGCCCTCATTGGCGGTATTGCTGATGAACTGGGTGTCGGTCAGCGTCAGTTCGCCCTCAACATACAGCCCGCCGCCTCGCGCGGCGCTGGTGTTGCCCTGGAAGACCGCGCCGTTCAAGCTCGCCGCGTCGCCTGCGTAAGCGCCGCCCGCCCAACCCCCTTGCAGGGCGGTATTGCTCACGACCCGGGTCGCGGTCAGCGCGAGTGTGCTATTTGCATACACGCCGCCGCCGTCCTGACCCCGATTGTTCTCGATGGCGCCGCCCACGAGCGATAGCGCGCCGGTCGCGTACAGACCCCCGCCTCCGGCTTTGGCAGTATTGTTGCTGAACGTTGTGTTCTCCGCAAACACCGCTCCCAGACCAAACACCCCGCCGCCTTGATGGCCCCCCGCCGTTCCCGTGATCGCATTCCCGCGCACGCTGAGGTCGGTCAGGGTCAGCGCGCCGCCGGCATAGATGCCCCCGCCATGCGCGGTGCCTGGTGTGCTGAGGGAACCGTTGGTGGCCGTGAATCCGCGCAGCGTGGCGGCCACAGACGCAAAGATGACCCGTCCGCCCGCAAGCGCGTCGAGGGTGGTGGGATTTGCGACCGGAGCGTAGGTCGTCCAGTCGGTAGTGGTGTAGCCGCCCGAGAGGGTCACCGACTTCGTGATGAGGGCCACCTGGGTCGTGCCGCCCTGGGTCTGCGCGCCTGCGCAGTAGCCTGCCACTTTCACCGTGCCGTTTGGCGCGACTGCGCCGAGGGCATCCCGGACCGCCCGCGCGTTGGCGCTGCCGAAAACGGTCGTGCCGTTGTCGGGTGTGGCGAAGCAGATATGGGCCCCAAAGGCCGCGGTGATGACATGGTCGGCCGTCACATTGGTGAACGTGAAGCTGTCAAGCGCCCCCTGCGAAACCCCGTCCACGCCCACATCCAGCACGTCATAGTTGGCACTGGGCACGACCGTGAATCTGACGGAAGTACCGGGCGAGACCGTCTGGGGCGTTCCCGGCATGATGGCGCCGCCGGCCCCCGCCGTCGGGGTGAGGACGTAGAAGATCGCCTCAAACGCGCCCAGGTCAACAATGCCGTTTTGCGGGCGGGCCACCCCACGCTGGTCGGTCGCGGGGCCAGGCCGTTGCTGCCCTGGTTGATCGCGGATGAACCCAGGAGCACGGCCATCGTCCATGTCGCGCCGCCGTTGTCGGCCAGCGGCTGCAGGCTGGGGTCGCCCGAGTAGCTGGCGTTGCAGCTGCCATCCTCGATCAAGGTGGTGATGGCGGTCGAACTCCCCGCAACGCAGTCGTTCGGGCCGTTGTTGGCGATGAGCGTGTTGGTGAGGTAAACCGTCCCGGATACCCACAGCCCGCCACCCGTGCCTGCGGCGGTCCGGTTGTCCGAGAAGGTGCTGTTGAGGGCGTTGATCGTGTTGAGCGCATTCACCGCCCCGCCATCGCCGGCCGAGGTGTTGCTATAGAACGTGCTATTGATGAGGGTGGCCCGGCCGGCATAGACGGCACCCCCGCCGCTTGCGCCAGCGATGTTGTAGGCAAACGTGCTGTTGGCGATGGTGACGGGGCCATTGGCCGCCACCCCGCCACCCCAGCCGCTGCTGGTGAATCCGCCGTTGTTGTTGCGCAGGGTCGAGGAGTAGATGCTCACCCCCGCCGAGGAACTACTGTTCCAGATGCCGCCGCCGGGAGAGGCCGAGGAGAGGCCATTCAGGATGTTGAGGTTTTCCACCGTCAGGGCCCGATTGGTGCGGATGACGCGCCCGGCGTTGACCCCATCCAGGGTGGCGGGTTGGGTGATGGGATAAGCGCTGCTCCAGTTTGTGTCGGTATACCCGCCGCGCAGGGTGAGTGCCTTGCCGCTGATGTCGACCAGATGCCCGGCGCTGATCCCGGCGCAGTAACCGGCGACTTTGATCGTGCCGCCTGCAGCGGCCGCCGCCACGGCATCACGAACAGCTTGAGAGTCTGCGCTGGCAAAGTCGGTGACGTTGTCGCCGGTGTACTCGGTTAAGCAGTTCTGCGGGAAAACCAGGCCATCGGGCGGGGTCGGGGCCCATACCAAGGGCGCGAAGACCGCGCCCTCCCACGCAGATACCGGGGCCGCGCTGAAGAGCGCGACAGCAAGCGCGAAAACATACCGAACGGCGAGCGTTGGGGACATGTCTATCTCCCAGATGGCCCGCGGGTCAGGGCCGGCCACCGCGTTTGTACAACGTTGCGCGTGCTATTTCTCCCCCCGGGAGACAGCTGATACCGAGAGACTATAACGCCGAACCGATGAATGCGGGCGCGGGCTGAATCACCGAGCACACGGAGACTGCGGATTACGTGGATCCGCTGACGAATGAACCTCGCGGGTAGACGCCCTCGAGTTGGGGTTGGATAGAGCTGTTGGCGCCTACCCGCGAGATTTTCCCGACGCCCAGGCGCAAATCGGTGTCATCGACTGCGTCCGTGTCATCCGTGATCCAGGGCGTGGATGGGCTTGAAACGATCAGACAGGCGCTCGCGGACGGAGGCCTCGAGGGTCTCGTTGCAGGCGCCCAGAATCGCAAAGCCGATGTCGCCGTAGTCGAGGTCCTTGATCAGGGGGAAGAGGCCCTCGGACAAATTCGAAGCGACCTGCGCGCCGGCCGCCCGCACGATCGGCCACATGGCGGCCACATCCCAGACGTGGACGGACTGCTGAATAACGCCCACAACCGACCCGCGAGCGAGCATGGCCAGATCGAAACCGGTCGAACCCGAGATGCGGGCTTTCATCGGCAGGTTGGGCTTGCCGAACTTGAGCGTGCGCGAGCAGGCCGAGAAGAGCTGGGTGGGCTGCAGGCTGTCGGCCTGCGCAGCTTTGATCGGCTCGTCGTTGAGCCAGGCCCCGGCCCCTTCGATCCCGTAGTACTGATGCCCGATCATCGGAAAATCCGCCACGCCCATGACCGGCGTGCCGTGATGAAGAAGGCCGATGAGCACCCCCCAGGTCGGAAAGCCCCAGGTGAAATTCGAGGTGCCGTCGATGGGGTCGATCACCCACACCCACTCCTCGCCGCCGAAGACCTGGGCCTGCTCCTCCGACAGCACCCCGTGGTCCGGATAGCGCTCGCGGATGGCGTTCGAGATGTTGCGATCGGCTTCGAGGTCGAACTCGGTGACCAGTGTGCCATCCTTCTTCAAGGTGGCGACCAGCAGCCCTTCGACCTTACGCAGGCGGATCCCCGCGTCACGGGCCAACTCACGGGCGAAGGCGAGCGCGCCAGGAGGCAGGCCGTCGGTGCCGGGCGCGGCCCCGACGATCTCGAGGGCAAAGCCGGCGGCTCGGCGCTGCTCGATGACCCGGCCCTCGTCTGCGGCGATCTCGCGCAGGAGTTGGCGGACGGACTCCTGCTCCTCGGGCTCGAGCGCCTCCCAGGCGGCCCGGACATCGGGCGCCTCCTCGCTGAAGATGCGCTCCCAAAATAGGTCAAGGTTCATGGGCTTCTTTTCGCGGCGCGATGCGGCGCCGGGGAGAGTGATTGTAAACGGCCGCAGCATCGCCGGGTGAGGGGGAGGCCGGGCACCCTCAGGTCCACGCCTCGTATCGCGCCGGCCACGAACCCCTCACCCGCGCCCGGGGCCACGATCGCCGGTCAACAATCTCGCCATCTCCACCGCCAGCGCGCGCATAAGCAGGGGCGGAACCGCATTGCCGACCTGATGGGCCTTCTGGATGTAGGTGCCGCAGAAGGTAAAGCTGTCGGGGAAAGATTGCAGGCGGGCGGCCTCGCGAATGGTGATCACCCGCGGGTCGCGCGGGTGGCCATACCGCCCGCTCCCGGGATGAAACACCCAGCGGGTGATCGTGGGCGCGGGCGCCTCCCACGTGAGGCGCCCATACGCGCCGCTGTAGCCCGAGCGCGGGCGCAGCGCGTCGGGCAGATCGCGCAAGCCCTGGCCCGGGCCGATGGAGGCCAGGCGGGCGGCCTGGGTGGGCCGGAGTGGCCGGGCGACGTGATCGCGCAGCAGGGGCGACCCAGCTCGCATGCCGATCTGATACGGGGTGGCCGGCGGATCGGCGTACTCAGTCTCGTCCGAGGCCTTCGCCGTGCGCGAGCGGCGGCAGATCGCCGATCGCATCGCGGACCGTGACGGGCATCTGCGCGGGAAGAGCGGGAAACGGCCGGGTGCTGTCGCGCCGGCCAATGAAGAAAGCCCGCCGGCGCTGTTGGGGCACGCCGTGTTCGGAGGCGCGCAGCACGCGGGCCTCGACGGCATACCCGGCCGCGCCCAGGCGCTCGGCGATCTCGCTGCTAAAGGCGCCCCCAAAGCCATTCTTCATTTCGGCCACGTTCTCCATGATGATGGCTCGCGGGCGGAGAAACTCGACAAAGGCGAGGAAGCGCTGAACGAGCAGGTTGCGCGGATCTTCATGGGTGCGCTGGGCGCGCGGCACGTTTTTGCTGAAGCCCTGGCAGGGCGGCCCGCCGATCAGCAGGTCGAGCTCGCCCCGGCGCAGGCCGACGGAGCGGGCGAAGGCGCGCGGTTCGAGGGACGCGAGGTCGGCCAGACGCCCGCGCTCGGCCCCGAAATTGCGCTGGTAGGTCTGGATGGCGATCGGGTCAGTGTCGAGCCCGGCGACGACCTCGAAGCCCGCCTGGCGCGCCCCGAGCGACATGCCGCCGCAACCGCAGAAAAGATCGACCACTCGCACGGAGCGAGTTTATCACCGACAGCAGAGGTCCTGGTGGTTTTCACCACAAAGGCACCAAAGACACATCGCCGTTGTTCTTGTTTCCTTGTGAGTGTCTTTGTGCCTTTGTGGCGAACGGCTTTCTATGCCATGCGTGGGCGATCACTGCTGGGTCGTCAGGTATCATCGTCCGTCGCCATGACGACACGCATTCCCGTCGCGGTTCTGGGCGCCACCGGCGCCGTGGGACAGCGCTTTGTTCAACTGCTTCAGAACCATCCCCTGTTCGAGATCGTGGCCCTGACCGCCTCTGACCGGAGCGAGGGCAAGCGCTATGCCGAGGCCGCGCGCTGGGTGACCGACGGCGACATACCCGCCGAGCTGCGCGACCGGATGCTGCTGGCCACAGACGCCGGGGCGGTTCAGCGGGCCGCGCCCGAAACCCGTTTCGTCTTCAGCGCGCTACCCAACGAGAGCGCCCAGGAGGCCGAACCCGCCTTTGCCCGGGCCGGGATGACGGTCTTCTCAAACGCGTCGGTCTATCGGATGGCCTCTGACGTGCCGCTGGTCATCCCCGAGGTCAACGCCGGGCACCTGGCCCTGCTCCGTCATCAGCGCGCGGCGCGAGGCTGGACGGGCGGGATTGTGTGCAACACCAACTGCACCGTTTCTGGGCCGGCGATGTCCTTGCGCCCGCTGCACGACCGGTTTGGGGTGAAGCGGGTGTTCTGCGTGTCGATGCAGGCGATCAGCGGCGCGGGCTATCCGGGCGTGCCCTCGCTCGACATCACCGACAACGTCCTGCCCTTCATCAAGGGCGAGGAAGAGAAGGTCGGGGCCGAGACCCGCAAGCTGCTGGGCGCGCTGGGTGAGGATCGGATTCAGGATGCCGATATCGCGGTGAGCGCGCACTGCAACCGGGTGCAGGTCATCGACGGGCACATGGTGACGATGAGCGTGGAGCTCGAGACCGCTGCGACGCCCGAGCAGGCCGCCCAGGCGATGCGGGATTACGCCTGCGCCGACGTGGCCGGCTTGCCCAGCGCGCCGGAGCACGCCATCATCGTCCACGACGCGCTCGACCGGCCGCAGCCACGGCGCGACCGGATGAACGGTGGCGGAATGAGTACGAGCGTTGGGCGAATGCGGCGAGAGGAGCTGTTCGGCGAGCGCGGCATCAAATACATGACCCTGGCCCACAATACAATTCGCGGGGCGGCGGGCGGCAGCCTGCTGAACGCGGAGACCCTGCTGCGGATGCTGTGGTGAACGTCAGAACCCATGCCGTCATTCCCGCGAAAGCGCAATGGCATAAAGTTAAGGTGCGCATGCGCAAGATGCCGCACGAACGATCCTCCATTCTTGTCATCCTGAGTGAGCCCCATAGGGTCTCGGGCGGGACGAGCGGTGGGGGCGAGCGAAGGACCCCTGTGACGTCAACCCGGGCATGGGTGGATCGGCATACGCGTGTTGTCACCGATATCCTACGCATACGCGCAACGTCACAGGGGTCCTTCGCGCGGCCCGTTACTCGCGTTTATGCATCGGCTCGGTGGGCCGCACTCAGGATGACAAACGCGAGAAACTCGCGCCTGCTCCGGTCCGAAGGGCCCTTCAAGCTCGCGCTTTACGCTCACTTAGTGCCATTGCGCGCAAGAGAGAATCCAGAAAACGATTCCGTGTCTTCCTCGTTCGTCGTTGGCCGCGGGCTCCTGCCCTGGATTCCCTGTCATCCCCGCGCAAGCGGGGAGTTCGCGGGAATGACGTACGTCGAGCGCGGGAATGACGAGTGAGTCTGTCACAATCGGAGCTTACAAATATGAAAAACATCGTCGTCATCGGGGTGGGCTACGTGGGGTTGCCCATGGCCGCCTGTTTTGCCGATTTTGGCAACCTGGTCACCTGCGTCGACATCAACGGTCCGCGCATCGAGGGCCTGAAAGCCGGGGTCATGCCGATCTTCGAGCCCGGGCTGGAGGAGATCACCCGCCGCAACGCGCACGCGGGCCGGCTGCGCTTCACCACCTCATATCCAGACGCGCTGAATGATCCCGCCGCGCCGGCCGACATGGTCTTTATCTGCGTGGGCACGCCCTCGGGGGTGGACGGCGAAGCCGATCTGCGCTATGTGCGCGCCGCCGCCGAGTCGATCGCCGAGATCGCCGACCATCCGATCATCATCATCAACAAGAGCACCGTGCCGGTCGGCACCGGCGACTGGGTGGCCGATATTGTGCGCGGGAAGCAGCCGAAGCCGATCCCCTTCGCCGTGGTGAGCAACCCCGAGTTCCTGCGCGAGGGCCAGGCGGTCACCGACTTCATCAACCCGGACCGGGTAGTGCTGGGCTCGCTCGACGCCAGCGCGGCGCAGCAGGTTGCCCAGCTGTATCTCCCGCTCCGCGCGCCGATCGTGGTCACCGACCTGCGCACGGCCGAGATGATCAAATACGCCAGCAACGCCTTTCTGGCGACCAAGATCTCGTTCATCAATGAGATCGCCAATATCTGCGAGGCGCTGGGCGCCGACGTGAAGGAAGTGGCGGTCGGGATGGGCTACGACAAGCGCATCGGCCGCGCGTTTCTGGACGCGGGGCTCGGGTACGGGGGCTCCTGCTTCCCGAAAGACGTCAAGGCTCTGGCCCACATGGCCAACGTTCAGGGTAGACATCCACAATTGCTTGAGAGCGTTATGCAGATCAACTCCGACCAGCGCAAGAGCATCGTGCGCAAGGTCCGGGCGCTGATCGGCGACGCGGGAAAGCCGCAGCCCCTGGCCGGGCAGACGGTCGGCATTCTCGGCCTGGCGTTCAAGGCCAACACCGACGACACCCGCGAGTCGCAGCCAGTCGAGATCGCGCAGATGCTCGAGGCCGACGGGGCCCTGGTGAAGGCCTATGATCCGGTCGCCATGGAGTCGGCCGGCAAGGTGCTCAAGGACGTCAAGATGTGCGAGGACGCCTATGAAACCGCGGCGGGCTGCGACGCGCTGATCCTGGCCACCGAGTGGAACGAGTTCAAGAACCTCGACTTCCGCCGCATCAAGAACAGCATGAACACCCCGGTGATGGTCGACGGGCGAAACATGTATGACCCCGAAGTCATGCGCCGGCACGGCTTCGTCTATCGCGGCGTCGGGCGCGGCTACGCCGACGCCTGATCCTTCAACGCATGCCAAAAACCACTCCGCGCCCGGCTGCCCTCATGCGGGTCCGCCATGACCGCGCCACCGGCGTCACCACGGCCAGCCTGTCCAACGGCTTGACGATCCTCGCCCGCGAAATGCGGGCCGCGCCAATCACCGCTTTCTGCGTGTGGTACCGGGTGGGGTCGCGCAACGAACACCTGGGCATCACCGGCGCCTCGCACTGGGTCGAGCACATGATGTTCAAGGGCACGCCCCAGCACAACGAAGCGGAGATGGACCGCCTGATCTCGCGCGAGGGCGGGCATCGGAATGCCTTCACCTGGATCGACTGCACCGCCTACTACGAGACGATGCCGTCGGACAAGATCGACCTGGCCATCGCGCTCGAGGCAGATCGAATGACCGGCTCGCTGTTCCGGCCGCGGGATGTGGCCAGCGAACGTACCGTCATCATCAACGAGCGCCAGGGCAGCGAGAACAGCCCGGGCTTCCGGCTGGGCGAGGAAGTCCAGGCGGCGGCGTTTCGGGTGCATCCGTATGGGCACGAGGTGATCGGCCACATGGCCGACCTGCAGTCGATGTCGCGGGACGACCTGTTTGGGCACTACCGCCGTTTCTACGCGCCCAACAACGCCATCGTGTCAGTGGCGGGCGATTTCGACACGGCTGACATGCTGGCCCGCATCGCGCGCAAGCTCGGCCCGCTCAAGCGCGGGGTGGCGGCGCCGAAAGTGGCCGCCGATGAGCCCGAGCAGAAGGGCGAGCGGCGCGTGACGGTGAGGGGCGAGGGCAAGACCGATTACGTCACGCTGGCCTTTCACGCGCCCGGCGCCATGCACCCGGACGCGATGCCGTTGGTAGTCGTGGAGGCGGTGTTGAGCGGCGCGGGCGGGCTGACCTTCTTCGGGGGTGGCACGAGCAATCGCAGCTCGCGCCTGAGCAAGGCCCTGGTCGACACCGGCATCTCGGCCGACGCCGGCTGCAGCGTCGTGCCGACCATCGATCCGTTCTTGTTCTCTTTCTCGGCCACGCCCCAGGTGGGCGTGCCGCCCGCCGATGTCGAAGCCGCGCTGTGGCGCGAGATCGAGCGGATCAAGACCGAGCCGATCTCAGCCGAGGAGCTGGAGAAGGCCATCAAGCAGACCCGGGCCCAGGTCGCCTTCAACACCGAGTCGTGCACCAACCAGGCCTTCTGGCTCGGTTTCAGCCAGATCGTCGCCGACACGGCCTGGTTCACCGGCTATCTCGATCGCCTGCGCCAGGTCACCCCGGCAGAGGTTCAGCGCGTCGCGCAGACCTATCTGACCCGCGACAATGTCACCGTTGGCGTGTATGTAGCCGACGAGAAGTAGCCGGCGGACGCACCCATGAAGACACATCGCCCCGCGGCGGCCAGCGTGCCGCACACCGGCAACATCGCCCAGTTCAGCCTCGACAACGGGATCACCCTGCTGGTCTACGAGAACTTTGCCAGCCCGGCCGTGATCGTGAGCGGATATTTCACGGCGGGGATGCGGGATGAGGCGCCGCTCGGCACCGGCTTGTCCGGATTCGTGACGGACTGCCTCACCCGCGGCACGACCCGGCGCAGCTATGCCCAAATTTACGACGTGACCGAGTCGATCGGGGCCAGCATGGGGGTCTCGGCCGGGACGCATACGAGCTCGCTGTATGCCAAGAGCCTGGCCGAAGATCTGCCGCTGATGCTCGACCTGCTGAGCGACGTCGTGCGCCATCCATCGTTCCCGGCCGAGGAGCTCGAGCGCGAGCGGGCCGAATGGATCAGCGCGCTGCGCGAGCGGGAGAACAGCACCCGGGCCCAGAGCGGGATGGCCTTCTACGATCTGTGCTACCCGGAAGGGCATCCGTATCACTACCCCGGCGGCACGCTGGAGACGGCGAGGGCGATCACGCGCGAACAGGTGCTCGAGCACCACCGGACGTTCTTTTCGCCCCGGGAAATGACGTTGTGCATCGTGGGCGCGGTGAAAGCCGAGGAGGCCCTGACCCGGGTGGTCGCTGCGTTTGGCGACTGGACGGCGACCCGGCCCGAGCGCGCGCCGATGATCCCCGCTCCGGCGATTGTCGGTCAACCGCGGCGGCACATTCCGTTGCGCAACAAAAGCCAGACCAGCCTGCAGTGGGGGTTCCCAGCCCTGCCCCGAAATAGCCCGGACTGGATTCCGGCTGTGCTGATGAACAGCATCCTGGGCCAGTTCGGGATGTATGGGCGGCTGGGCGAGCGGGTGCGCAAGGAAGAAGGGCTGGTGTATTACATCGGCACGAGCTTCAGCGGGGGGATCGGGCCGGGCGCCTGGCAGTGCCATGCCGGCACCCAGCCAACAACAGTGGACCGGGTGGTGGAGATCTCGCGCAATGAGGTCCGCCGAATTCAGGACAAGCGGGTGACAGCCCGCGAGCTGGACGACAACAAACGGTATTTCGTCGGCTCGCTGCCGCTGCAAATGGAGACCAATGAGGGGATCGCCGGGCGGATTCTGGACATGCGCCGCTACAACCTTGGGTTTGACTATCTGCTGAACTACGCCGAGCGGATCAATTCGATCACGGCCGCGCAACTGCAAGGCGCCGCTCAGCGCTGGCTGAACGCCGACAACTTTGTGCTGACGTCGTCGGGCTGAAACACAACCGATGCCCATAGCTACCAATAGACCTCATTCTCGGATTCGATATCCCCGCCCCGGCGTACGCCGGGGCGGGGATATCGAATCCGGAAGGAGTTCAGTAAGTGGCCCTTAGCACCGGGGTCGACATTCTGCACGTGCCGCGAGTGGCCGAAGCCATCGCCCGGCATGGCGAGCGCTTTCTGGCCCGGGTCTACACCCCGGCCGAGATCGCGTATTGCCGCGGCCGCGCGCCGGAACTGGCCGCCCGCTTTGCGGCCAAAGAGGCCGTGGCCAAGGCGCTGGGGGTGGGGATGCGGGTGCTGTCGCGGCAGGGCGTGGGCTGGCACGAGATCGAGGTCGAGCGGGATGGGCTGGGCAAGCCGCACGTGCGGCTGAGCGGCTCGGCGGCCGAGCGCGCGGCACGTCTTGGGTTGAGCCGTTGGTCAATCTCGCTCGCCCATGAGCGCGAGTATGCGGTGGCGTTCGTGGTGGCGACGGCGGAGGCCTAGATTCGCGCTTGCGGTCCGATTCTTAACAGAAGAAGGGAAGAAAGAAGGCTCCAAAACACCTTCTTTCTTCCCTTCTTCTGTTGAAAAAACCGCTCCCCCTTACGGGTCGCGGCTCAGCTTCGTAGCCAGCGCATCGATGGCGGTCTTGAGCTCGGCCTCGCGGAAGCTGGTGGTAAGCTCGCCACGGGTGCGCTCGAGCACGCCCCGGACCATGTCGGTGTTGCGGCGCAGCCCGCCGGTAAGCGCATCAGGGAAGTCCATCCCGACCAGCACGTCGTAGATGTCGTCCATCGCGCCGAGCAGGCGTTCGCATTCGGCGCTGTGGCCGGCCCTCATTTTGTCGAGGGTGCGCCGGCGCAGCTCGCCGGCCGACTCGGCCAGGCCATTCAGATACGCGGCAAACTCGACTCCGATGTCCTCTGGCTGCGGGAAGGGTTGGCCCTGGGCAATGGCGATGGTAATGCGGGCCTCGGCCAGCTCCTTGAAGGCATCCTGGGTGTAGCCGGTGAAGTACAGGTCTGGATACGGGCGGACGTGCCCTCCCAGTTCATCGGCGGCGCGGCGGGCCTCGCCGACCAAGCGCTCGGCGGCGTCCCAGTCGTCGCGGTGGGCGGCGCGAATGGCCAGCGAGCAGAAGCGGATGAGCTCGCGCGAGATGTTGACGGCCGCGTCACGGGCGGCGTTCTTGAGTTTGAGCGTTTCTCGGATGCGATCGGCGATGGCGGGCAGATTGTTGGCTTCGGACATGTCATGAGCGTAATGCCGATCAGGGGTTTCGTCCAGCGCAAGTTTTCCCGAAAATGATGCTCCCCGGCAGAGCCGGGGAGCATCATTTTCGGGATTATTCGCCGCTTTCGCGGGTGGCTGGAGAAACGATTTGTCCAGCTTGCGTCATCATGGCCCGTCCACCGCCCGCTGGGCCAAGCGCTCCGCCACATCCTGGCGGGTCAGCCGTGGCGCCGTCTGCGGGGTCACCCGCAGCGCCCGCTCGGCGGCCGCTTCGCGGGCCGGGTTAATGGCGATCACATACTCGTACGCTGTTTCGCGCTCCGGCGGGATCCAGTTGGGCCCGTCCACCGCCCGCTGGGCGGCGCGCTCCGCCACGTCCTGGCGGGTCAGTCGCGGCGCCGTCTGCGGGGTCACCCGCAGCGCCCGCTCGGCCGCCGCTTCGCGGGCCGGGTTAATGGCGATCACATACTCGTACGCTGTTTCGCGCTCCGGCGGGGTCCAGTTGGGCCCGTCCACCGCCCGCTGGGCGGCGCGCTCCGCCACGTCCTGGCGGGTCAGCCGCGGCGCAACCTTGGGTATTAGCAGCTGCGCCCGATCGGCCGGCGATTCCCGAGCCGGATTGATGGCGATCGCAACGACCGGCATCGGTGATCGCGTCTCGAAGTCACCGGCCCCTGGCGCCGGCCAGACCACCGACGGCAACACGTCCGGGATTACAACCGGCCGGAAGTCGCCGGCGCCTGGGGCCGGCCAGACCACCTGAGGAAGCGGCTGAGGGGCGGTCCGTGGATCCGCAACGATCTCCTCCCATGGATAGGCCCGGCTGTTCTGGCTCGGGCCTTGAACGAGCTTGCGCAATTGGTCAACGAACGTTTGGGTGTTCTGCTGTTGTTGCTGAGTCTGGACCGGCACCTGAACCGGCATGCTGCACGACGCCAGCAACACCATCGCGGTAGCGGCCGCTGCCTTGGCGATATGGGTGTGCGTCTTCATGGAAATCCTCCTGAAGTGCCCTGCCCGCCGCCGCAAGCCAAAGACATGGTCTGACCCGTCATCCGGGCCGTTCTCGCTGGCGCTCCGGGCATCCGGGCACCACATTCAGACTAGGCGCGACGCGCATCGAAATCAAGCGGTTGACTGACATGAAAAGTCGTACTTTTCTCGTTGTATTGGCCCGTTCAGCGCGGGGTGGCCCCCAGTTTCTTCAAGGCATCAATCAGCGCCGGCCTGAACTCGGGGAAGAAGGTGCCATCGAGCTCCACCACCGTCGTCTTGGACGAGAGCTTCTCGTAGAAGGCGATCCCGGCGCGCCAGGCCGCCGTCATCCTTGGGGAAGTAGTCCGGCTCGGGCGGCCACCCATCACGGGGAAACATCAGCAAGCTCATTTCCTTTCGGTGCAGGATGAACACCGGCAGCTCGCCCAGGGTCTTCACCCCGGTCAGCAGCGCCTCACTGGCCGGTACGTCGATCATCTCGTCAACCTTGAGAGAGGGACTGACGAAGCGCGCCTGGGCGCGGTTCTCCCAGAAGGCGCGGAACGCGGTCACGCGCAGGCTCTCCCCCTCGGTCTTGGCCGGCGCCAGCCTGTCCATGTTCTGGTAGAACCCGGGCCCGTCGGGCTCGATCAGGATCAGCCCGGCGACCTCCCTGGGGTATTTGGCGGCGTACAGCACATCGATCATCGCGCCGTATCCGTTCGAGACCAGGATATAGGGCGGCTTGAGGCCGGCGGCTTTCATCATCAGGCGGGCATCCTCGACCTGATCCAGCGCGGTGCGACGCGCAGACACGGGATCGCTCTTTGCATCGACTGTTGCGAAAGCATTGGCGTAAGCATTGGCGCGAAGGTAGCTGCAGGTCCGGGTGACCTTCATCTGCGCGGGGTTGAAGGAAGGCCAAGTTTCACCAACAAACTCGAGCAACCCTTCCTCGAACAACACGGCCGGCTCGCCGGCGCCATGGCAGGTCAGGGCTATGGAGCGCCCGCCAATGTCGACCTTGCCGTCGAACAGGCGCTGGTCGGCGGCGATGAGGGGCGGAACCGCGGTCGGAAGCACCGGCGCAAGCGTCGGCAGGGCGGGCACGCCAGCTGGAAGGGCCGGCGCGGCGGTTGGAAGGGCCAGCGCCGGCGGCGCGGCGGGCGGCTTGACCTGGGGCGCTTGAACGGGCGCCGGAATCGGGGCGCTGCAGGCGGCAAGAAGCGCCAGCAGCAGCGCGGCGGGTGCGCGCAGGGCGATCTGAGAGGTCTTCATGGGGTGTGTCTCCTTTGCGGCCGCGCCTCCCACGCCCTCGCCGTCTCCTGGCGCCACCCCGGGGCGGCGCCAGGAGGAGCCCGAAGACACGCGGGAACCACGGCCATGGCTCCCGCATAACGCTATGCCGCCCGGGCGCGAAGATCCATGGGCCAACTCGTACGAAAAGTGGCATTTCCGGAACTGGGTATCATTCGCGCCCGTATGACATCTCAATCCCCCACCCCCGCTCAGAAGGACTGGCTGTGGCGCCCCGCGCTGATCGTCTTCATCAGCAACGTCTGCATCATGGTGATCGAACTGGTGGCCGGGCGCATGGTCGCGCCGATCATCGGCGTGTCGCTCTACACGTGGACGAGCATCATCGGGGTGATCCTGGCCGGGATCAGCCTGGGCAATTTCATCGGCGGCAAGATCGCCGACCGGATGGCCTCGCGCCGGACGCTCGGGATCATCTTCATCCTGGCCGGCCTCGGTGCGCTGAGCGTGCTGTTCTCGGTTGAAGCGCTCAGCGCGTCCGGGCTGCCCTCGCTGAGCTGGATGCCGCTGATCGGACGGATGGTGCTGTTCATCACCCTCATCTACTTCCTGCCCAGCACGATGCTTGGCCTGATCTCGCCGGTGGTCATCAAGCTCACCTTGCTGGATCTGAAGGCGACCGGCAATGTGATCGGCCGGATCTACGCGGCCTCGGCCCTGGGCAGCATCGTGGGAACCTTTGCCACGGGCTACTTCCTGATCTCGGCGTTTGGCACCCGGTTGATCAGCCTGGGCGTGGGCGCGCTGCTCATCTTCATGGGCGTCCTGCTCGGGCAGTGGTTTCGAAACCGGGCGGTGGCCGCCGTCGCCGCGGTTGTCGCCGCCCTCGCCGTAGGGGCGGCCTTCACCCAGAATCCGCGTCTGCGCGATTCCATGGATTCAGGCTGCACGATCGAATCCAATTACTTCTGCATCAAGGTTCGCGATGAAACCCAGAACGACAAGGCCTACAAGGTTCTTTCGCTGGACGCGCTGGTGCACAGCTACAACTCGTTGGAGGATCCGCGCGAGCTGCGCTACGCCTACGAGCAGGTGGGGGCCGAGGTGGCCGAGTTCCTGCAGAAACGCGACAACCGGATCGACATGCTCCTGATCGGCGGGGGCGGCTACACCTTGCCGCGCTATCTGGAGTCGGTCTATCCAAACGTCAACATCGACGTGTCCGAGATCGACCCGGCCGTGACCGCCACCGCCTACGACAGCCTGGGGCTGGCGCGCAACACCCGGACGGTGTCCTATAACGAGGATGCCCGCCAGTTTCTCGTTACCCTCGATCCCGCCCGGAAATACAACTACATCCACGGCGACGCCTTTAACGACTTCTCGGTGCCCTATCACCTCACCACCCGCGAGTTCAACGAGCTGGTCAAGCGCCATCTCACGCCCAACGGGATTTACCTGAGCAACGTCATCGACGGGCGGGATCTGCCCTTTGCGCGAGCGCTGCTGCGGACGCTGAAGGCGACCTTCACCCACGTCTACTTCATCCCGTCGAACAAGGCCTACCGCGACATTCGGGCGAACACCATGCTGGTGCTGGCGACCAACAGCCCGCTCGACACGCCGGCCTTCGCCACCCTCAACGGCCACGACAACCAGAGCCAGTTCAGCGCCTGGATCATCGACGACGCCGAACTCGACGCCTGGCTGGGGACAGGCCCGCAGTTCCTGCTCACCGATGATTATGTGCCGACCGACAACCTGCTGACGGGCGTGTTTGAGGTCAAGCTCGCGGTGCCTACTCCCTGACTTCTTGGGAGACAACATGCCCCGGCTTCGCCGGGGCATGTTGTTTCTCCCAAGAACCGAACCAGTGCTGCGCTTCTTCTTGTGCTATTGATTAACCGTATTCGTAGTAGGGGCGTGGATGATGTGGATAACCGTCGGCTCGCCCAGCGCTGGCGGCAAGCGCCGGGCGAGCGCCAGATGTGCTGGTGATACGCGCTTTGGCCTGGGACGGGCTGTATATCCCATGTGGGGGATTATTTATCGCAACTTGTGAGATGGATATCCCAAACGCCATGGGTGGGGTGGGATATCGCGAGGTCCGCGCCCGAGCCACACGCTGTGCGCAAAACATTCCGGCCAAACGTGGATAATCTCCGCAGCGGCCAGATGCAGGGTCAAGTCGAGACCGCGTCCGACGTCATCCACATGCGATTTCCACAGGCTCACCCAGAATCCACAGAGGCTATTCTGGTTTTCGGGAGCGATGTTCCCCGGCTTTGCCGGGGAACATCGCTCCCGAAGACAGATCCATCAAGAAGGATGGCGCGCTGATGGACACTGTCGCATCGCTGTGCGATCGTTATGGTGTCGATATGGCCCATGCGCGGCACGTCGCCGCGATGACGCGCCAGTTGCTTGAGGCCGCGCGGGCCCGGCTTCCTGATCCGGACCGCCTGGTCGCGCTGGGCGAGATCGCCGCGCTTCTACACAACGTCGGGATGAACCTGGACCCGGCCCGCCATCACACCGTCGGGCGCGACATCGTCGCAGCGAGCGAGATCGAAGGGGTGGACGCCACCGAGCGGGCGATGCTTGCCTGCGCGGTGCGCTTCCATCGCAAGAAGGTCGACCCGGATGCCGAGCCATTGATGCAGGCGTTGACTGCCGCGCAGCGGCAGTCAACGCTACTGATCACGGCCGCGTTGCGGGTGGCGGACGGGCTGGACTACCACGGGCGCCAGGACACCCGGATCGTAGCCCTGACCCTCGACCCGGAAGGCGCGCTGTTGCGCGTGCGCGGCGCGTATTGCCACGAAAACAGGGCCCGGGCGCTCTCCAAGGCCGGGGTGTGGAACACCGTCCTGCCCCCGCTGCGCATCGAGGCCAGGATGGACCGGCCGGGCGCGGATGGGGATATAGCGCTGGGCGCGGCCGCCCGGCGGATTCTGCGCTACCTGGTCGACCGGCGCGGGCTGGACGCGCTTGTGAGGCGGGCAACCGGCCCGGGCGGCGAAACGGCTGATGTTTCAATCCGGGCGCTGCGGACCGGTTTTCGCCGGCTGCGGATCGGCGCGCGGGTTTTCGGACGTTATGCGCCTGCGCGCGTGATGCGCGGGCTCGAGGCGCGCCTGCGTGAGATCGGGGCGGCCGGCGGCCCGGCCCGCGAGACCGAGATGATGGTCGGGCTGCTCGACGCGTATCTGGCGGATGCCGATCCCGCCGCGCGCGCGGCGCTCGGGCCGATGCGGGCGGTGTGGGACATCGCCCGACGCGAGGCGCGCCGGGTGTATTTTGAGATGCTGCGCCGGTCTGGCGCGGACGACTGGCTGAGCGGCCTGGCCGGGCTCGATCTCGCTGACGATGACAGCGCCGCCCTGCCGGCGGGGCAACCCTGGCTGATGCGGCACCTGGCCCCAGCTGTGCTGCAGCGCTATTTGACTCGGGTTCGGGCGTTTGACACCCTGGCCCGCGACGCGTCGATTGCGGACTGGCATCGCTATCGCATGGCCGTCCGGCAGCTGCGCACGGTGGCTGATCTGCTCCGCGACGCGCTGCCGGACGGGCAGATCAAGCCGATTCTGGCCCGTTGCCGCGAAACACAAGACGCGCTGGGCGAGCTGCGCGACGCGCACATCACGGCCCAGGCGGCGCTTCAGTTTGTGTCGGGGCTGCCCGCGCCAGATGCGGAGGGGTCGGATGCCGGGCGGGCGGGTTTGGCCTTCGCTGCCTGGCTGCAGGAGAAGGCGGCCGCGCTACAGCCGGAGAGGGTGGAGGCGTGGGGGTAGGACCTCACTCCGAGCCGCTGATGCGCTCGGGCCGGATGCGGTAGGTCACCCGAATCTCGCTGGGGCTGCGCCATTTGTAAGATGGGTTGCCGGTGTATTTCATCGAGAGGGCATCGATGATGGCATCCCCATCGGCCTCGGTGATCTCGATGACGCGCCCGCGGATGGTGAGATACCGGCCGGAGTTGGCGGGGTCCGATATTTCGAGCGCGATGCGCCCGTCGCGGCGCAGGTTCTTGTCCTTCAACCGGCCGCGGGCGCTGTTGATGACGAGCAGATCGCCTTCGCGCATGATCCAGACGGGTGTCACCTGGGGGCTGCCATCGGGCATCAGGGTGGCGACGTGGGCGATGGCGGGCTTGACCAGCAGGTCGGCGTATTCGGCCGGGATGGGGGCGGGGGGAAGAGAAGACATGTTCGCAGTGTAGCGGAGCCCCTTGAGGGGGCTTCTGATTGTCGCAGGGAATCTATCCGCAGATTACGCAGATTCTCGCCGATCTTGTTTTGTAAGAGGCGCTCCGGACAACCAAGAATAATCGGCGAGTATCTGCGTAATCTGCGGATAGATGATTAGCCCCGGACTTCGCCGCGCATGAACTGGGCGATGCGCCCGGCGGCGGGGTGGCCGAGTTTGTCGGTCAGGGCGATGACGGCGGCCTGGTCATAGGCGACCCGGCGGGGTTCAACCCGGTGAGTGCTCGCATCTGCATGCAAGATGGCGTATTTGGCCCGCTGGTCCTCAACCGGCGAATTGCTGACACTGCCAAGGTTAAAGACGCGCACGCCATCGACGGTCAGGTCCATCGGGATGTGGGTGTGTCCGGCAAAGACCAGGTCGGCGGCGCAGCCGGCCAAGGCGGCCCGCAGTTCGGCCTCGCTGAGCTTGGGTGAGAGGCCCTTGCCGTCGTCGGTGCCCGGCGCGGCGTGGACGCCCAGCACGCGCGTGCCGTCGGGCAGGGTCAGGCGCAGGTCGAGGGGCAGCTCGCGCATCCAACCCAGGAAACCGGCCGCGGTGACGGCGCCCATGGTCCAGGCCATCGAGCGGGCGAAATCCAGCACCCCTTCGATCTTGTCGGGATGGGCCCGGGCTTCAGCGAGCCAACCCTCGACAAGGCCCTGGGTCGTCGCATAACGATCGGTGTTTCCGCGCAGGAAATGGGCGTTGGGCAGCGCCCGGATCTGCTCAAGCACGCCGACCGGGTCAGGGCCGATCGCGGCGAAGTCGCCGAGCAGCCAGTAGCCGTCCACCCCGCCCGCGTGCTCGATATCGGCGAGCACCGCGTCGAGGGCGATTGAATTGCCGTGAATGTCGGACAGGATGGCGAGTTTCATTGTGTTTGGATCTCCCTCATACGACATACGTCATCCGTCATTGTTCAACGCGCCAAAAATCCTTGCAAGAGACGGGAGAAAGGGAGAAAGGGGAAGGAGCCAGAACGCCCCTTCTTGCTTCTCCTTCTCCTGTTTCTGCAAGGGCCGTGGCCCGCTGAACAATGAAGGATCACGCATGACGTGTGACGCGTTATGCCACGGCTGCCTCGATGGCGGCCATGACATCGGGGGTGAGTTTGGGAACGACATCGAGCGCCTTCATATTCTCGCGGACCTGCTCGGCCCGGCTGGCGCCGGTGATGACCGAGGTGACGTTGGGATTCTTCAAACACCAGGCCAGGGACATCTGGGCCAGCGTCGCGCCGAGGTCAGCGGCGATGGGGGCGAGGTTCGCGGCCTTGGCGAGCCGGGCCGGATCGGTCAGGGCGTTGCGCAGCCAGGTGTAGTCGGGCAGGGCCGCGCGCGAGTCGGCCGGGATGCCGGCGTTGTACTTGCCGCTCAGCAGGCCGGAGGCGAGCGGGCTCCAGGTGGTCGTGCCCAGCCCGATGTCGCGATACAGCGGGGCGTACTCTTTTTCGACCCGGTCGCGCCAGAGCAGGTTGTACTGGGGCTGCTCCATCTGCGGTTTGCGCAGGTGGTGGCGCTCGGCGATCTGCCAGGCCTCAGCGATGCTGGCTGCGCTCCACTCCGATGTCCCCCAGTAGAGGGCCTTGCCGCTGGCGACGATGTCGTTCATGGCCCAGACCGTCTCTTCGACCGGGGTGTCGGGATCCGGGCGGTGGCAGAAGACGAGGTCGACGTAGTCGAGCTGCAGGCGCTTGAGCGAGTTGTCCATCGCCTGGAGCAGATACTTGCGATTGAGGGTGTTCTTTTCGTTGGGCCCGGAGTTCAACCCCCAGTAGAACTTGGTGGAGATCACGTAGCTCGCCCGGCGCCAGGCGGCGCGCTTGAGGACGTTGCCCATGATGACTTCGGACTGGCCCTGGGCGTAGCCCTCGGCGTTGTCGAAAAAGTTAACCCCGGCGTCGTAGGCGGCCTTCATGCACTCAAAGGCGGTCTCTTCAGCCAACTGGTTTTTGAACGTCACCCACGATCCCAGCGATAGCTCGCTGAGCTTCAATCCGGCGGAGCCAAGACGTCTGTAGTTCATACTACTTAGTCTACTTCCCCGCGGAAACAAGACATGAGGTTTTCTGGAGGCGAAATCCCCCGCCCCGGCGTCCGCCGGGGCGGGGGATTTCGCCTCCACAGAGCCCAGAACACGGCGGATTGGCTACAATCGCCCAGGCGAGTAACACGTTGGCCGCTTCATGCCAACAAGTACGTCTGCGACAAACCATCATGGACGAAATTGCGGGCTACAACATCCAGCGCTGGAAGGCCCTGGTCAGGGTGAATGCGCTCTTTACTCGCCCAGATTGGACCCTGGATGCGGCTTCAGCCCGGGCGAAGCTAGATCCCGAAGGACGACTGGGGGAGATCGTTGGGAAGGCTGTGCTCTGTCTCGCGGGCGGCGGCGGGCAACAGTCAGCCGCCTTCGCGCTGCTGGGCGCGCGCGTAACCGTGTTGGATCTGTCGGAAGAACAGCTGCAAGGCGATCGTCAAGCCGCCAACCATTACAAGGTCAGCATCCAGACCCAGCAAGGCGATATGCGTGATCTCTCGCGATTTCCCGCGCACAGCTTCGACCTGGTGTGGCAGCCATATTCACTCAATTTCGTTCCCGAAGCCCGCCAAGTGTTCCGCGAAGTGGCGCAGGTCTTGCGGCCGGGAGGTCGTTATCAATTCAGTTGCGCCAATCCCTTTGTCAGTGGCCTAATGGCATCCGATTGGACGGGTGACGGCTATCCCTTGAAGCATCCGTATCAGGAAGGCGCCGTCGTTTCTTATCCTGACCCAATCTGGGTGGCGGAGTCGCGTGAAGCGGTGCCATGGACACGCGAGTATCGGCACACGTTAAGCGCCTTGATCAATGGTTTGATTGGGCAGGACTTTGTGATACAACACGTCTCAGACTATACGGATTTCCACCCTGATCCGGCGGCGACACCCGGGACATGGGATCACTTTACGGCCATTGTCCCCCCCTGGCTCAATTTTTGGGCGGCATATCAACCGCCGGTTTCAGAACTGGGCAATCAGCGGTAACGATGAGGGGAGAATCATGCGGAACAGCGTGCTCCGCAGATGATGGAGGCAACCAGATGACGAACGAAATCCTGCTGCGGGAGGTGGTCGAAGAGGATCTGCCCGTCTTCTACGAGCACCAGATAGATGCGGATGCCGTTGAGATGGCGGCTCACCTCCCCCGAGACTACGAGGCCTTCCAGTTGCACTGGACGGACCTTCTGGCCAAGAACGCGGTGGTGAAGAAGACAATCCTCGTTGATCAGCGGGTGACAGGGTATGTCATCAGCTTTGTCTACTTTGGTGTGCGCGAAGTTGGCTTCTGGATTGGAAAAGAATACTGGGGGCAGGGCATCGCCACGCGCGCGTTGTCAAAATTCCTGGAGCAGGTCCCGTTGCGTCCGTTGCGGGCCAGTGCGGCGAAACACAATCGTAGCTCGCTGCGGGTATTGGAAAAATGTGGATTCAGGATTGTCGGTGAGGACAAAGCATTTTCCAACATGGGCGGGAGGGTGGTGGAAGGGATTATTTTGAACCTGGAATGACGGAATAGGCCGTCGGCCGGTGACATGACCCGCCACCGAGCGCGCGGACGGGGCCTCCAGTGGGTGCCATGGCCGTCGTGGTGAAGCGACCCGGCGGTCGGTGGCGAGGTGGGCGTTGAAGGCGTCGGAACCGTAGAGACGCGGCAGATTCGGTGTGATCGGTTACCATCACGAGGTTGAATGGCACATTTGGCGGCGTCGCCGTGCGTATACGTGTGGCCAGGCGAGAGGATTGCCAGAACCTCGGCGAGGTCATTGTTGGCGCCAATCGCGCTGCATTTGAAGGGCGGGTTCCGGAACAGTGCCTGCTGGCGTTGCCGGTCTCCACGAGTGTCGCGAACTGGAAGCGCGCCTTTGACTCCGGTGCTTTCGATTCGGACGAGCAAGTTCTGCTTGTCGCGGAGGCAGCTTCCGATGGTGTTGTCGCGTTCGTTCTCGCAGGGGGCTACACAGCGAAGGTTTTTCGCGATCGAGATATTTCGGACATGTACCCCAGGGAGATCGTGAGTTTGCATGTCGCCCCAGGCTGGCAACACCGAGGAGTCGGTCGCAGCCTTATCGGGGCTTCTGCCGATTGGCTCATTGCGCACCAGGCGAAAACGCTAGCGGTTCGAGTGCTGGAACTGAATCCGAATCGTGCGTTCTACGCAAGGCTTGGGGCTCAGGAGCTTGGCTTGCAGCCCTACGATTGGGCAGGATTTGCGACACGCGAGGTTATCTATGGTTGGCCGGACATCAGCCGTCTTCGCCGTTTCGCCTAGCGGTCAGCATGCAGCCAATACCCCAGACAGGCAGCAAATTTGCGCAGGCAAATCTGCTGCCTGTCCGACGCGGCTCGACGCGGGCCTCGTCATCGGTGCGACCGTGCGGGGTGGCGCAGTAGTTGCTGACCCTCGAAAGGACATCTCACCGGCAAGACTCCGTTAACCCTTGCAGAAAGCGGATCGGGTAATATGGAAGGAACGGCAGCAATCGACCGGGATTTTCTGGCATAGGTCGCTGACCTTGGTCGTTAGGCATCGGAATGAACTCCCCACTTCGAGGTGGACAATATGAGACACATCGAAAGACACAGAACTCACCGGACAGGCTGGCTCCGCGCCGCCGTTCTCGGCGCGAATGACGGCATCGTTTCCACCGCCAGCCTCGTCCTGGGTGTTGCTGCGGCAGGCGCAGATACCAATGGCATTCTGGTTGCAGGCATCGCTGGCCTTGTCGCCGGCGCCATGTCAATGGCCGCAGGCGAGTATGTCTCGGTCAGTTCGCAAGCCGATACTGAGCGCGCAGACCTGGCGCGGGAGAGCAAGGAGTTGGCCGCGAATCCCACGCAGGAACACGCAGAACTCAAGGCCATCTACGTTAAGCGTGGACTGGATGAAGCCCTGGCGTCGAGCGTTGCCACTCAATTGATGCAGCACGATGCAATTGGCGCGCATGCGCGAGATGAGCTGGGCATATCGGACACGCAGGCCGCGAAACCCGTGCAAGCCGCATTCGCCTCGGCGGGCACGTTTGCGGTGGGCGCAGCACTGCCGATTCTGATGGTTCCCTTGCTTCCAGCTTCTCTACTCATGTGGGGTCTCGCCGGCAGCTCGCTCCTCTTTCTTGCATTGTTGGGCCTTCTAGCGGCACGCACAGGCGGCTCACCCGTGATTGCGTCTGTAGCGCGCGTCACGTTTTGGGGCGCTTTGGCAATGGCATTGACCACTGGCGTTGGAGCCCTCTTTGGCGTGGCCGCTTGAGTAATAACGACATCTATTGCAGAAACCAGGGAAACAGCCCAGAATAGGCTTGGCAGGTTACAAACACCCGGATGAATCGCCAGTTCGGCCCCGGATGCTGATACAACCCAACGGAGCAATCAATGCGACTGGCAAAGTTTATTATCGCGAACGTCGAGCCCATCCTCGCGGAATGGGAAGCGTTTGCGGCCACCCTCCCGTCAGGGGCGAACATGACAAAGCTCGCCCTGCGTGACCACGCCGCGGCGATCCTGCTGGCATCCGCGCGGGATATGGAGGTCAACCAGACCCTCGCGCAGCAGGCGGGCAAGTCCAAAGGCAACGGCGGCGCGGACACCCCGGAGAGCGATCAGCTCGACATCGCCTCGGCACAGCATGCCGAGGAGCGCGTCGGCGCGGGATTCGACATTATCGAGGTTGTCTCCGAATATCGCGCCCTGCGCGCCAGCGTCATGCGCTTGTGGGGCAAGAGCGTTCTGCAGCCCGACCTCGACGACATTGACGACATCACCCGCTTTAACGAGTCGATCGATCAGTCACTCGCCGAAGCCGTCGACCGCTACACCGAGCGCCTCGATCGGTCCCGCCAATTGTTCCTGGCGATCCTCGGCCACGATCTGCGCAATCCGCTGACCGTCATCCGCATGAGCGCGAAGCTTGTCTCGCGGACGAATGCAGACCCGCAGTCTATTGAGGCGCTGTCGATGATCGGCACGGAATCGGAGGCGATGATAAAGTTGATCGGGGATATGATCGACTTCGCATCGACGTGGCTGGGCAGCGCCATGCCGCTGAATTGCGAGCCGGTCGATCTGCAAATCCTCTGTCGTGAAGTGGTTGACGGATTCCGCGCGTCGCACCCGCAGCGCACATTACATTTCAACCCGCGCGGCGACCTGACCGGCAATTGGGATGCGGCCCGAATCCGACAGGTCGTCTCCAACCTGTTGGGCAACGCGTTTCAGCATGGATCGCAAGAGGGGCCGGTCGAACTGTCGGCCGCTTCAGAAGGGTCGACCGTGGTGTTGAGCGTGCACAATGAAGGCGCACCGATCCCGCCCGAGGCGCTGCCGACGCTCTTCGATCCGCTGGTGCGTCATGCTACGGTTGAATCGGCGTTGCAGCGGGCTCCGGGGAGCATCGGGCTGGGCTTGTACATTGTGCGCGAGATTGTCAACGCCAAAGGGGGGACTATCGCGGTCGCCTCGACCGTGCGGCAGGGCACGACGTTCACCGTCCGCATTCCGCGTCAGCCCCCGCCCCCGGAGCGGACCGCGGCAGAGTAATCAAAGCGTCTGGATGGGTCAGGACTCGTCAACTCAGCGATCACGATGGATAACACGGCCGAATGAAATTTCTACTCACCTCTGCTGGCATCAAGAACGACAGCCTTCGCTCGGCCCTGATCGATCTGCTGGGAAAACCGATTGCGGAGGCCAGCGCCCTCTGCATTCCCACCGCGATCTACCCCTTCCCTGGCGGGCCCTCGATGGCCTACCGGTTCATCAATGGCGAAACCGTGAACCACTTGTGCGGATTGGGATGGAAGTCGTTGGGCGTGCTGGAACTCACGGCCCTGCCCAGCATCAAGGAAGAGCACTGGATCGCGGCTGTCCAGGAGGTTGACGCCCTGCTGGTGATGGGCGGCGATGTCGTGTATCTCACCCGCTGGATGCGCGAGTCCGGCCTGGCCGCCCTCCTGCCGTCGCTGCGTGAGACCGTCTATGTGGGGGTGAGCGCCGGGAGCATGGTGACGGCCCCGGTTTTCGGCGAAACCTACGACGACCCCGACAGGCCCTTCGTCATCGAAAAAGGTCTGGGGCTGGTTGACTTTGCGCTGGTGCCGCACGTCGATCACGCGGACCACCCGGAAAGCAGCATGGCCAAGGTGGAAAGAATGGCCGCCGAGCTGCCTGTGCCGACCTACGCGATTGACGACGAGACCGCCATCAAGGTGGTCGACGGAAACGTCGAGGTCGTCTCAAAAGGCCATTGGAAACGGTTGGCCAGGCCGGCGTCACGCCATGAATTATGTTGTGCCTTCTCTACAAACGGAGTCTGCGCATGGGGGGGGGGGCACTGGCCGCGGCCCGATGAATAGCCGAGGCGCAAGGCGACGAGCCGGTTGACGGACACCGTCAACGACAGCCCTCTTGAGGTGGTCTTGATTGACTCGGTCAGCAATGACGTGATGTTGCGGTTTGCAGGCGGCAAAGTGATGCGCAACTTTTCAAATTCAGGCTTGCATGACATAGCGGACACAAGCGGTTGAAGCGCGGACAGAGACGTAGCGTTGCCACAAAGCGGCGCAGCTCGGCAAGGCGCTGACTTTCTTCTTCTCGATTGAGCTGCGGCAATTCGTGATAATGGCAGGAACAACTGTGACCAGAAGCTACCCTGAAAAAGATTCGGCGAGATCACCATCCCCGCGCGCAGCGCGGGGATGGTGATCTCGCCCATGATTCTCAGGATGACTTCCAGAGGCAATATGGCAAAACACAACCGAGTGACGCTGGAAATCGGCCCGAAAGGCAAGAAGGTGGTGGCGGTGGCGCCGGATTGGCCCGGGCTCGAGCGCGGGGGAAAGACCGCGGAAGATGCCATCGAGAAGCTGCGTTCCTATGTTCCGCGCTATGCCCAGGTCGCAAAGCTGGCCGAAATGGGCGCGGCGTTTACCGCCGTGAAGAAGTTCGACGTCGTCGAGCGCTATCCAGGAACAGGCTCAACGGACTTCTGGGGCATCTCGTTCGCGTTTTCGAGCATCGACACGCAAAGCATGTCGGGTGACGAACTGGAACGCGAGCTGGCGCTCATGCAGGCGTGCTGGGCATTTTTCGACACGGTGCGCGGGCGGGTGTCGGCTGAAATGAAAAAGGGTCCGCGCGGGGGAGGGCGCGAGCGGGACCATATCGTCCGGCATACGCTTTCTGTTGAGCAGGACTGGGCGGGAGGGGTTGGCGTGCAGGTGCCCGAGGGTGAGATGCTGACGGGCGAGGGGCTGAAAGCGTATCGTGATGCGTATTGTCACGGAATACGGGACTACCACGCGCAAGGCAAGTGGGCCGGGAACAGGGCGAAATGGCCGCTTCGGTATCTCATTCGGCATACCGCTTTTCACACCCTGGACCACGCCTGGGAGATGGAAGACAAGGATATGACGCCCAAAGACGCGTGAAAATAGACGGAAGGGGGATCCAAGAGCACCCAAACTGAAGCGCTGAGACAGTTCTTCGCCGCTATCAATCGCAATGACATGCAGGCCATCACGAAGGACTTTGATCCGCAAATTGTGAGGGTTGACCCCGAGGGCTTCCCAACAGCCGGCACGTATCGTGGCATCGCGGCGGTGCAGGAGCACGTTGCGAAAGGACGCGGGACCTGGGCCGAGGGAAGTTGCGAGCCCGAGAAGGTCCTGGTCAATGGAGATAAGGTTGTCGTGTATCTCCACGCCCGAGTCCGCCTGAAGGATTCGACTGACTGGGTTGGCGGACGCTTTGCGGATGGTTTCGCGTTTCGCGATGGCAGGATCACCCAATACCTCTCCTTTGGACAACGGTCGGATGCCTGGGGGGGCTGGAAATGGGCCGGAGTGGACTCTGAATGAACACGCACGATCACATCAACGCGTATATTGCCGCTCAACCCGAATCAAAACGCAGTGACATGCAAGCGTTGCACGGCATGATTCTGAAGTTGATGCCGGGATGCAAATTGTGGTTCCTGGATGGGAAAGACGAGAAAGGGCGAACGGTGTCCAACCCCAACATCGGATATGGATCCCGGACCCAACAATATGCCGATGGAAAGACCCGGGAGTTCTATCAAATCGGTATCAGCGCGAACACGACTGGCGTCTCTGTCTATATCCTCGGAATAGAGGACAGGAAATACCTGGCCGCAACCTATGAGAAAGAACTCGGCAAGGCGAGTGTTACGGGCTATTGCATCAAGTTCAAGACCCTGAAAGACATCAACATCGACGCGCTGAGAGCGGCAATGCAATACGGGATTGAGCAGACATAGAAGCATGGCTACACTCCATTTGATGGTTGGTCTTCCGTGCTCAGGAAAGACAACGCTTGCCCAAAAGCTTGAACGTGAAAGAGCAGCGCTTCGATTGACACCGGATGAATGGCAAGTGCGTCTCTTCGGTCAAGATGCAGATGCGCCCGAACACGACGCAAGGCACAGCTTGATCGAGGCCATGCTTTGGAACATCGCAAGCCGGGCGCTTGAGTTGGGGACGAATGTGATTCTTGATTATGGCTTCTGGGCGCGGGAGGAACGCGAGTATTTCCGGCTGCAGGCGAAGCAGCTTGGGGCGAGTAGTGAAGTGCATTTTCTCGATGTGCCGGAAGATGAACTGATGCGGCGACTTGCGACACGGAATTCGCAACCTTCGCAGGCAAGCTTCCACATTCCCGAAGACATGATGAAGCCATGGATCGCGTTCTTCCAGAAACCAACACCGGATGAGCTCGAGCGAAGAGAATAGATGAGTAATGAGACAAACAGATCGAAGTTGTAGCGAAACCCACGTGACCTTGTCAATAAACCCTGCACCGGGATCAAGCTTGGACGAGATTACCCACATCTTGTCAATTGCGCCGACATCTCAGACGATAGAGGGCCAGGTCCCGATCAATCGCCGAAATTCAAAGCGAGAAGCAAGACACACAGCGTGGTTTCTTGAGTCGGAGTCACTCGTTGACACATCTGACGTCAATGACCATATCGATTGGTTGATCAACAGGCTTGACGGCAAGGAACATCTGTTACGAGAGCTAATCGCTCGCGGCTGTGCGGCAAGAATCTGGTGCTATTGGCTCTCGGCGCTTGGACATGGCGGCCCAATCTTGACAAGCAGACAGAGGGGTCGGCTTTCAATGCTGGGCCTCGACATTTGCTTTGATGTGTACGGCACTATCTGATGGTCCTACATCTGCGAGTGGCTCACAACCCTAGTGCATGCGCAGGGCGCAATACGAAAATCGTGCTTCGGCCATGTCAGGCCAACCCGCGTTCGCAGCCGACTTGCAATGGCCAGCGCAAATTTGGGTCTTCCGGGCTGCTGGCGCTGGGCGGGCCACGCCGGAGCGGCTGCTCGAGGTTGAGCCGGCGCTGACGACCAAATGGACTCCGCTACAATCTCACTACTATGACAACCACGCATGTGACGGTTGAGGCTGTCATCGACCCGTCGGGTGTCGTGCGCATTCTGCAGCCGGTCGACATTCAGACTTCACGCAGGGCGCTTGTGACAATTCTCGACGAACCGGTCATTGAGACGGCAGAGCCGGCTCTTTTGAGCGAAAACGCGCTTGCCGAAGATTGGTTGCGCCCCGAGGAGGACGCCGCATGGTCATACCTTCGCTCGGCGACATCGTAGTTCTGCCATTCCCGTTCTCTGATCTATCAGACAGTAAGCTGAGACCGGCTGTTGTTCTTGCGGAAGCCAGCAAGGGTGATTGGATTTTGTGCCAAATCACCAGCAACCCCTATGGTGATGCGCAAGCGGTAACCATCGAGCAAACCGATTTCGAAACAGGAATGCTAAAACTGAAGAGCTTCGCTCGCCCACACAAGCTGTTCACAGCGAACCAGCAGCTTTTCATTTCGGTCGCAGGCCGACTAAAGCGTAGCAAGCTGAACGAGATTCGCTCAGCAATCATCGCTGTATTGTCCACGTAGGCTTGGCTTCCGTTGGGCAGTCCTGGACGCCACCTCGATCTTGATTGGGGGTATGTCGTGCGCGAGCGGCATTCTGTGTTCGCGCGGCTAAAATCCCCGCCGTGCTCACCGTCCTCGGCCCAACCACGCCCTTTCCGCCCCTGGCCCGGGCGATGCGCCGCCCCAACGGGCTGCTGGCGCTGGGCGGGCAGGCCACCCCGGCGCGCCTGCTCGAGGCCTACCGGCGAGGGATCTTCCCCTGGTCGGGGCCGGGCGAGCCGCTGCTGTGGTGGTCGCCCGATCCGCGGATGGTGCTGTTCACCGACGAATTTCATGCCAGCCGCTCGCTGTTGCGTGCGGTCAAGGCCGGCAAGTTTGAGATCCGAAGGGACACGGCCTTCCGCCAGGTGATGGAGGCCTGCGCGGAACCGCGCCCGGGCCAGGACGGAACCTGGATCACCCCCGAGATCCTCGATGGCTATTGCGGGTTGCACGCCCAAGGCTACGCCCACTCGGTCGAGAGCTGGCAGGACGGCGCGCTGGTCGGCGGGCTGTATGGGGTCCGCATCGGGCGAATGTTCTTTGGCGAGTCGATGTTCGCCCGGGTGACCGACGCGTCGAAGGTGGCGCTCGTCCACCTGGTTGAGGCCCTGCAGGCGGACGGCGTGCCGATGATCGACTGCCAACAGGAGACCGAGCACCTGGCCTCGTTTGGGGCCAGGCCGATCCCGCGGGCGGAGTTTGCGCGGCGGCTGGCGGAGTTGTGTGGAAGCGATGGGCCCGGCCGAGCCGGGCCCATCGTTTCCACAGTCTAAAATCAACGCGTGCCCGAGCTCCTCATCCCCGAAGACGGCATGCGCATTACGCGCGATGCCACCCTGGCGCCGGGCGTGCACTACCTGCCGCGCGGGATCGAGATCGCCGCGGACGGGGTGACCCTCGACGGCAACGGGGCGGTCCTGGTCGGCGCCGACTTCTATGGCCGCGGGGTAACCTGCCGCCAGCGCAGCGGGGTGACGATCCGCAACCTGCAGGTCGAGCGCTACGAGCACGGGTTGTGGTTCCAGGCCTGCGCCAATATCCGGCTGACCGCCAACCGGATCACCCGCACCCGCGAGATCAGCGACACAAGCGTCTTCCTCGATGTGTGGCGTGACGAGCGGGACGCCTACGGCGGGGCGATCTATCTCAACGGCGTCATCGACAGCGTGCTCGAGCACAACGATGTCCAGCATCAACAGAACGGAATCCTGCTCTACGGTTGCAACAAGATTGACGTGCTGGGCAACAACGCCTCGTTCAACAGCGGATTTGGAATCGGCCTATTCGGCTCATCCGACAACACGATCGACAACAACACCGCCGACTTCTGCTGCCGGATCCATCAGATTACCAAGGAGAGCGCCCTGACCGAGCGCTATCACAACGGGGCCGACGCGGCCGGGCTGGTGCTGATGGGGTCGTCGTCGCGCAACATCGTCACCCACAACCGGCTGCGCGGGGGCGGGGATGGCGTCTTTCTGGGCGGCTTCCACAAGGACCTGATCCGGATGCCCTGCGACGACAACCTCTTTGAGGACAACGACGGGAGCTGGAGCCCGAACATCGCCTTCGAGGCGACTTTCTCGGCCCGCAACGTCTTTCGGAACAACCGGGCCGACAACTGCAACTACGGGTTTTGGCTGGGCTACTCGTCCGAGACAACGGTCGAAGGCAACTCAATCTCGGGCAACCGCATCGCCGGGGTGGCGATCGAGCACGGGCATCACAACACGATCCGGGGAAATGCGTTCGAGCGCAACCGCGATGGCGCGCAGTTCTGGGTGAACGCCCAACCGGCCTTTCTCGATTACTACCCAGAGTGCGCCGAAAGCGGCGACACGGATGTGACAGGAAACACGTTTGAGCGCAACGACACCGCGGTCCGGATCTGGACCGGGCGGGAGGAAGGCGGGCCGGCCGCCGGGCCGCGCTGCCATCATTTCACCGTTGCGGGGAACACCCTGCGCGACAACCGGGTCGCGGCCCTGCTCGAGCGCGTGCGCGACTCGACCGTCTACGACAACCGGATCGCCGGCAATGTCGAGGCCGGGCTCAAGCTGGTCGGCTGCCGGGGAGTGAACACGGAAGGGAACAGATGGGTGTAGGGCTTGTCATGCTGAGCGCGCCCATGGAGCCGCGGTACAGCGTGCGTCCGGGCGCGCGAAGCATCTCTCCCTTGGCTGGGCGGGCTCTGACCTGCCGTGATAGAGACCCTTCGCCGGGCCATTCTGCGCGCGCCTGCTTAGTCTACGTGGCCCGGCTGCTCAGAAACCAGGCCCTTCTTCTACCTGCGGAAGCATCCTGAGCGGAGGGCGGCGGCCGAGATGAGCTCGGCCCCGGCCGTACCAGCCGCCCGCAGTCGAAGGACGCTTCCGCTGACGAATGGAGCGCAGGCGCCTTCGACTGCGCGCATCGACGCTTGCGCGCCGATGCGCTCCGCTCAGGATGCCTGCGCTTTTTGTGTGCGCGGTAGCGCACACGCCGTTTCTGGTCGCCCTTTCCGCTGAAAGCGGTCCGGAACTCAGGGTGACAACGGGCCGTTTCTGGCGGCCCCTCCCCTGATAGGGGTCAGGAACGGAGGATAGCAACCGTGTAGACAGCGCGGAAGCAATCCGCATGTTGTCGCTGAGGCCATCGTCGTGCCACATACGCCCTTGGCCTGAGCAGTTGCCTTTGTGGTGAAAAACCTCTATTCGCCGAACACCTTCCGCATCGTGATCGCGTAGTCGTGATAGCCAACCGCCCGGTAGAAGGCCTGGGCGGACGCGTTCTTGAGCCCGGTGAACAGGATGACCCCCGGCGCGCCGAGCGCGCGGGCCAGGGTCTCGGCCTCGGTTAGCAGCGCGCGGGCGATCCCGCGCCGACGAAAAGCCTCCTCGACGAAGAGCTCAGTCACCTCGGCATACGGCAGCGCGGTTGTGATCAACCGGGCAAAGCGCAGACAGGTGAAGCCGACTGCGCGCCCATCGACCCAGGCGAGGAGGGCCGCTCGGTGCGCGCCGCGGCGCGCAGATGCTCGGCCTGTTCGGCGGGGGGTGAGCGTCGCGCCGTTGAAGAGCCCGTTCAGGCGGGCCAGCTCGGCGGCATCGGTCTCCGCCGCGAGGCGGATGGAGAGCTCAGTCATTCTTCCGTCACTGACATCGGCTGCCTCGCCAGGATGACGATTCCGACAACACCGGCCGTCAACGACGCGAGCAGGATGGCGATCTTGGACGCCTGGGTGATCACGGGGTCGGCGAAGGCGAGCAGGGTGATGAAAATCGACATGGTGAAGCCGATCCCGCCCAGGAAGCCGCCGCCCAGGACGTGCTTCCAGGACAGATCGACGGGCAGGCGCGAGAGCCGGGCCTTGACCGCGGCCAGGCTGAACAGGGCGATCCCGAGCGGCTTGCCCAGGACCAGGCCAAGGTAGATCCCCAGACCGTTGGACGAGAACAGCCCGCGGGCCCAGTCCCCGGTCAGGACGATCCCGGTGTTGGCCAGGGTGAAGAGCGGCATGATCAGAAAGGCAACCGGCCGGTGGAGAAAGTGCTGGAGCCGGGCGGAGGGCGACCCCTCCGCTCCACCGGCGAAAGGGATGGCGAAGGCCAGCAGCACGCCGGTGATGGTCGCGTGAATGCCGGACTTGCCCATCAGGTACCACATCAGCACGCCCGGGATCAGGTAGAACGCCAGGCGGCGCACACCCAGCCGGTTGAGGACCAGCAGGCCGGCAAACACGGCCAGGGAGGCGAGCAAAAACGGGAGCGAGAAGTCCTTCGAGTAGAAGATCCCGATCACGGCGATCGCGCCCAGGTCGTCGATGATGGCCAGGGCGGTCAGGAATATCTTGAGCGAGACCGGCACCCGCCGGCCGAGCAGAGACAAGGCGCCCAACGCAAACGCGATGTCGGTGGCCATCGGGATCGCGATGCCGGGCTGGGTGGGCGTGCCCTGATTCAACAGAAAGTGAATGAGCACCGGGGTGAGCATGCCGCCGATGGCGGCCACGATTGGCAGCGAGGCGTTGCGCAGGTTGGACAACTCGCCGACATACAGTTCGCGCTCGATCTCCAGCCCGATCAGCAGAAAGAAGACCGTCATCAGCCCGTCGTTGATCCAGTGCTCGAGGGTGTAATTCACCGAGATAACGCCGGCGATGTCGAGCGGGAGTTTGGCGTGCCAGAACTCGATCCAGGCCGGGCCGATGAGGACGTTGGCCAGCAGCAGCGAGGCGAGCGTGCAAGCGATCAAGATGACGCCCGAGGCGCGCTCGCTGTCGAAGAAACCGAGGAAAAGGCGGGTGAGTCGGGCAGGCACGGCGCGCCCGAGTTTACTCGACCAGCAGCCGCCGGACGACCTTGCCCACGAAGTTCTTGGGCAGCTCCTTGCGGAACTCGATCTGCCAGGGCACGGCGTATTCCTCGAGCCGGCGCTTGCACAACGCGATCAGCTCGTCCTCGCTGGCGTCCTGGCCTGCCCGCAGCACGACGTAGGCCTTGACCCGCTGGAAGGGCCAGCGAGCGGGCTGCACCCCGACCACGGCGACTTCGCGGACCTTGGGGTGCTCATAGAGGACTTCCTCAACGTCGCGGGGGAAGACCTGGTAGTCGCCGGCCAGGATCATCTCGCGCTTGCGGGCCACGACTTCGCAATAGCCATCGGCGTCCATCCGGGCCACATCGCCGGTCAGCAGCCAGCCGTCGCGGGTGATGAACTCGCGCGGTGTCGGGTCGTTCCAGTAGCCCTGCATGACCTGCGGGCCGCGCACGGCCAACTCGCCGATCTGCCCGGGCGGCAGCTCCCGCCCGCTCGCCAGGTCGAGGATCTTCGCCTCGGTGCTGGGGACGGGAATGCCAATTGAGCCGACCTTGCGCCTGCCGTAGAGCGGGTTGGCGTGGGTGACCGTCGTGGCCTCCGTCAGGCCGTAACCCTCGACCAGCCGGCCCTTGGTCAGCTTCTCAAAGGCCTCCTGGACCTCGACGGGGAGCGGGGCAGCGCCCGAGATGCAGGCCCGGATGCTGCGGATGCCAAATCGGCGCGCGCCCGGGAAGTTGTTGATGGCGACGAACATGGTCGGCACGCCGGGGAAGATCGTGGGCTTGTGGCGTTTGATGGCCTCGAGCACATCCCGGGTGACAAATCCGGGCATGATCACCATCGTCGCGCCCATGGCGACCGGGACGTTCATCGCCCCGGTCATGCCATATACATGCGAGAACGGCAGCACGCACAGGAAGACCTCGTGGCCCTCGCGCAGATCGGGGATCCAGTGCCGGGTCTGCAGGGTGTTGGCGATGAGGTTGCGGTGGGAAAGCATGACGCCCTTGGGATCGGCCGTTGTGCCGCTGGTGTACTGGATCAGGGCGAGGTCATCGGGGGCGATGGCGACGCCCGGCTCGGTTGCGGGCTGGCGGGCGAGCGCCTCGCGGTAGCGGAGCATCCCCTCGATGGCGGGCGGGCGGGTGAAGGGGCGGGCCCAGACCGGGAGGTAGTCGCCGACGTTGGCGAGGATGACCCGCTCGATCTTCGTGGCGTCCAGGGCCATTCGGGCGGCGGTGGCGTTACGGTCGAGGGTGACCAGCACCCGCGCCCCGCTGTCGTTGGCCTGGCGGATGAGCTCGGCGGGCTCGGACAGGGGGGTGGTGGAAACGGCCACCGCGCCGGCCCGCAGCGTGCCGTAATAGGCGACGACGGCCTGGGGCAGATTGGGCAGGAGCAGCAGGACCCGGTCGCCCTTCTTGACCCCCAGTTCGATCAGCAGATGGGCGAAGCGCGAGGCGTCCCTGTCCAACGCACGATAGCTGATCTTGTTGGTGAGCGGCCCGCGCCCGAAGATCATGGCGTGGCGGTGGGGGAAGCGCCGGGCGGTGGCGCGCAGGACCTCGGGGAGCGCGACCGGCGGGATGCTGATCGTGGGCGGGACGTCCTTGTCGTAGAAGGACAACCACGGCGCGGCCCGGGTCTCGGGCGCGGGCGCCGGGGAGCGGCCGCGCGGGCGCTCGGCGACAAAGCGCTCGATGGCCCGGTTGACGGCGGCGGTCCGCTCGAGCATGACCATATGCCCGCTCGCGCCGACGTCGACCTCCTCGGCCCCGGGGATGGTCCGGGCCACATCGGTGAAGTAGCGCGGCTCGAAGACGTTGTCGCGGTTGCCGCGGATGACGAGGGTCGGTGTTTGCAGGCTGCGAAAAGCGCTCCAGCCCTGCCAGACCGAGACCGCGTTGCGATACATGTCGGAAATGGCGTGCGGGCGGGCAAACATGGCCCGGTAGGCGTAAGCGCGGTGGATGGCGCTCAGCACGGGCAGGGGCAGACGGAGCAGGGCTTTGGCCGGGCCGGTGAGCTTGAACTCGCCGGCGGTGGCGAGCAGGACGAGCTTTTCGACCCGCTCGGGGTGGGCGAGGGCGTATTCGGTCACGATCGCGCCGCCAAAGGAGTGGCCGAGCAGGACGATGCGCCCAGTGACGCCGAGCAGGGTCAGGGCGGCGTCGAGGTCGGCGACGTGCTCGGCGACGGTATAGGCGCTGTGCGGGGCGTCGGATTGGCCATGCCCGCGCAGATCGGGGGCGATGACCCGGGCGGTGTCGGAGAAGGCCAGGAGTTGGTTGCGCCACTGAGTGGCCTTGCCCCCGAAGCCGTGGATGAAGACCATCGTGCGCGCGGGGGCTTCCGGCGCGATGTCGATGACGCTCAGGCGCAGGCCGGGGCTGATCTGCGCGTCACGGCGATAAAGCTCGATGTCGACCTGCATGGTGGCCCAAGGGTAACCGGGAACGGGGATTTGGCAAGCGCGAGACCGCCATGCTATGATCTTTCAGCATGCTGGACACGATCAGGTGCGTCCTGCTTGAAGCGTTCCCCGACGCCCAGGCCATCTATCATTTCGGGTCAACCGCCCGCGGAGAAGGCGCGCCTGGCAGCGACATTGACCTTGCGCTATTGCTGCCCCACGACACCGCGAAGCATATCGACAGCCTCACGTTGTTGGACGTATCGGTGCGATTGACGCGAGCCCTGAGCCGGGATGTGGATCTCATCAACGCGCGTGACGTGTCGACCGTGTTTCAGATGGAGATTCTGCGCACGGGGCAGGTCATTGATTGCGCCGATGAGCACGCCCGGCTCGAGTACGAGATGCGGACGCTGTCCAGCTATTTCAAACTAAACGAAGAGCGGGGCGATATTCTGCGGCAGTTTCAGGAGACACACCGGCGTGCCGTGTGATGCGTTGACTTGCGGCACCGTCCCAAGTGGGATCCGGAACGAGCGCCGACGCTCGAAATGCTAGGCCGGCTCCAGAGCCCTCCGACGAATGGTGAGGATGGTCGGATTTCGCAATCTTGTCATCCATGCCTACCGCAAGGTCGATCTGGCCATCGTCGTGAGTGTGATTGTTGATCGTCTTGACGATGTGATTGCCTTTGGCGACAGAGTATTGGGTCTGACAGACTGACGCGCGATCACGGATGACACGGATGCTGCAGATGACACGGAGGCGCTCGAGTCGATGAGCGCGAGCCGTCCCGTGGAATCCGGCTCATCCGCGAAATCCGTGATTCAGACAGGGGCAGGGGCAACCCTCTGCCAACGCTTTGTGTCAAGTGCAATCGCCTGGAGCCGCTCGCGGCTGGCGTCATCGACAAACATCTCGACATAGCCGCAGGCGCGGCAGACATACGGCTCGAGCATCAGGATGAGACCGGTGTTGTTGCGGATGGCGCTGAGGTGCAGCAGGCCGCTGCCGGCTTCGAGCGGGGCCTTGACCCCGCGGTAGACCTCGCTGGAATGGCACTTGGGACAGGTTCCGGTTTTCATGGGCGAACTGTAGCGCGAAAGACGATTTCGCGGCGAGAGCCCAGGGCTCTGGACCCGTCATGCGAACACCCTAAAGGTGGGCCCCGATACGCTTTGATCGATTGCGTATTCATGCGGGCCCACCTTTAGGGTGTTCGCCGTTCGGGTTCACGGCCGGGTGCGCGATTCTGCATTCCGCATTCTGACTTCTGAATTCGCCCGCCGCCGCCGGGAGATGATGCTCCAGGCCGCGAAGGGGACCATCAGCAGCGCGATCTGCGCGGTACTCCGGCCGAGTTCGCTTGTTTCTTGGAGATTCAAGCCGCTGCTGGCGTGGCCGCCACCGCTCTCGCCAGCGTGACTGCGCCCCATTCCCATCCCCGGCCCGCCTTGCGAACGCGGCAGGCCCGCGGGGAGTTGGAAGCTCTGTCCCCCGACCGCGCGCAGTCCTTCGGCCCCAAATGCGGCGGTGCCCGGGTTAATCAGGCTCACGATGCCGACAACCAGCAGGGCGGCCGCCAGAATCAAGGCGATGCGCCCGAGCAGTTTGAGCAGCGACTTCATGACAAAACCCCCTCACGGCGAGCCGGCTTGCGAAACAGGTTAACCACCGGCTTGATGACGTGGCGCGAGATCGTCCCAACCAGCCACTGCCAGTGCAGGCCAAGGTGCAGACCCAGGATGATGACGCCGGCGTCCGAGGCCAGGCCGTGGATGCCGCGCCAGGCCATGGCCCGCGGACTCGGGATGCCCAGTTGCGGCAGCGCAACCTCGGAGATGACGATGCCGGTGGCCATGATGACGACGAAATCGATGAATAGCAGCGCGTTTAGAACGTAGTTGACACGTTTTTTGTGTTCGAGCGCCTTGCTGAACAGGCGCCGGGTGATCGACACGATCCAGGCCCAGTTCAGCAACAGATGGACGATGAGGGTGGCGGCCAGGGCGATGCTCAGCCATTCATGGATGGCGAGCCCGCTGAAACGCGGGGCGGTCGCGACGAGGAAGGCCGCCAACGCGCCGGCGTCGACGAGGAGCTTGGTCTTGTTGATGTTTATTTTCTGCGCTATCGGTTTCATGATCTGAAGCGGAGCGTAGCGAGCGACTGCGCAGAAGCGGTGAAGGAAGTCTGCAGATGGTGTGAAGAGAGTCGAACATCTGTGCTAAACTCATTCGCCGCGGGCGAACCCGCCTGCCGCGAACGGACGTTTCAGGCGCTGCGAGGGCGCGGATCACATGCCTCAGGACAATATCGTCGTGCGCGGCGCGCGCATGCACAACCTCAAGAACATCAATGTCGAGATCCCGCGCGACAAGCTCGTCGTCATCACCGGGCTGAGCGGGAGCGGCAAGAGCTCGCTCGCTTTTGACACCATCTTCGCCGAGGGCCAGCGCCGTTACGTAGAGAGCCTGAGCGCCTACGCCCGCCAGTTCCTCGGGCAGATGGAGAAGCCGGATGTCGACCAGATCGAAGGCCTTTCGCCGGCCGTCTCGATCGACCAGAAGGGGGCCAGCCACAACCCGCGCTCGACCGTGGGCACGGTCACCGAGATCTACGACTACCTGCGCCTGATGTTCGCCCGGATCGGGATCCAGTACTCGCCGGTGACCGGCCAGCCGCTGGTCTCGCAGTCGGCCGAGCAGATCGTCGACCAGATCGGGGCGCTCCCGCCCGGGGCGCGGCTGCAGATCCTGGCCCCCCTCATCAAGGACAAGAAGGGCCATCACCAGCAGGTGTTCGAGGATGTGCGCAAGGAGGGCTTTGTCCGGGTCCGGGTGAACGGCGATGTGCGCGATGTGAATGAGGATATCGAGCTCGACCGTTACAAGATTCACAACATCGAAGTCGTCGTCGACCGCCTGGTGGTGCCCGAAACGGGCGGCGACGCGGCGGTGGCCAGGGATTTCCTCACCCGCCTGACCGATTCGGTCGAGACCTCGCTCAAGCTCGGCGACGGTTTCTGCGTGGCGATGGTCCAGGAGAAAGCGGCGGAAGGCGCGCCTTCCGCTTGGCGCGATGTGCTGTTCAGCGAGAAGAAGGTCGATCCGGCCACGGGCAAGAGCTACCCCGACCTCGAGCCGCGCCTGTTTTCGTTCAACTCGCCCGACGGGGCCTGCCCGGAATGCCAGGGGCTCGGCAGCAAGCAGGAGTTTGATCCGGCCCTGGTTGTGCCGAACACCGAGATGAGCATCGAGGACGGCGCGATCGCGCCGATGTCGTCGTCGGATGAGGACGGCTACTACGTGCAGTTGATGGGCAACGTCTGCCGGCACTACAAGATCCCCATCGATGCGCCCTGGAAGCAGCTCTCCAAGGCCGCCCGCGAGGTGCTGATGAACGGCACCGGCGAGGAGCGGCTGAAGATGGAGTATCGCAACCGGGCTGGGATACACCACACCTACGAGATCGTGTGGGAGGGTGTGCTCAAAAACCTCGCCCGTCGGTATCGCGACAGCACCAGCGATTACGTCCGCAACAAGCTCGAGGAATACATGAGCCACCGCGTGTGCCCGACCTGTCTGGGCAAGCGGCTGAAGGACGACGTGTTGTGCGTGCGGGTGGCCGGCAAGAACATCGCCGAGGTCGGCGACCTCAGCATCGGGAACTCCCTGGCCTGGGTGAACAGCCTCGGGATCGATGACGGCGGCAAGCGCGCGCGCGCCGCTGTCGCCGCGCCAGCCGGGGCCGCCGTCGTGGCCCTGAGCGAGCGCGACCGCAAGATCGCGCGCCAGATTGTGAAAGAGGTCCGGGCCCGCTTGCAGTTCATGGTCGATGTGGGTCTGGACTACCTCAACCTGTCGCGGGCGGCGATGACCCTGAGCGGCGGCGAGAGCCAGCGCATCCGCCTGGCCACCCAGGTCGGCAGCCAGCTCATGGGCGTGCTGTATGTGCTGGACGAGCCCAGCATCGGCCTGCACCAGCGCGACCAGGCCCGCCTGATCAACACCCTGATCCGGATGCGCGACCTGGGCAATACCGTGCTCGTCGTCGAGCACGACGATGACACGATGAAGGCCGCCGACTGGATCATCGACATGGGGCCCGGGGCGGGCGAGCACGGCGGCAATATCATCGCGGCGGGAACGGTGCAGGACATCATGAAGCACCCGACCTCGATCACCGGCCAGTATTTGAGCGGGCGCCGGCGGATCGATCTGCCGGCCGAGCGGCGCGAGGGAAACGGCAAGAGCCTGACCATCCGCGGCGCGCGCGAGAACAACCTCAAGAACGTGGATGTCAAAATCCCGTTGGGCAAGTTTGTGGTGGTGACCGGGGTGAGCGGGAGCGGCAAGAGCTCGCTGATCGTGGAGTGCCTGTTCAAGTCGTTGTCGAACAAACTGAACGGGAGCATGGAGAAGCCCGGCGCCCTCGACGGGGTTGAGGGCATCGAGGCGCTGGACAAGATCATCAACATCGACCAGCAGCCGATCGGGCGCACCCCGCGCAGCAACCCGGCCACCTACACCGGGCTGTGGTCGCCTCTGCGCGATTTGTTCGCCGAGCTGCCTGACAGCAAGGTGCGCGGCTACAAGAGCGGGCGCTTCAGCTTCAACGTCAAAGGCGGGCGCTGCGAGGCGTGCGAGGGCCAGGGCGTGATCCAGATCCAGATGCAGTTCATGCCCGACATCTACGTCACCTGCGACGTGTGCAAGGGCAGCCGCTTCAACCGCGAGACGCTCCAGATCAAGTACAAGGCCAGGAACATCCACGAGATCCTGGAGATGACGGTGAGCGAGGCCCAGGCCTTCTTCAAGGACATCCCGCCGCTTGCCCGCAAGCTCGACACCCTGGCCGAAGTCGGCTTGAGCTATGTCCGGCTGGGCCAGCCCGCGACGACGCTCTCGGGCGGAGAGGCACAACGGATCAAACTGAGCCGCGAACTGAGCAAGCGCGCGACCGGGCGGACGATCTACGTCCTCGACGAGCCGTCGGTGGGCCTGCATCACGAGGACGTGCGCAAGCTCATTCATGTGCTCAACCAGCTCGTCGATGACGGGAACACCGTCGTCGTCATCGAGCACCACCTCGACATCATCAAGGTCGCCGACTGGATCGTCGATATGGGTCCTGAGGGCGGCGATGCGGGCGGGAGGATCGTGGCGGAGGGCGCGCCGGAGGAGATCGCGGCGGTTGCCGGGTCGCACACCGGCTACTACCTCGGGCCGGTGCTGGAGCAGGGGCGCAAATACGCCGCGGCGCCGGCGCGGACCACCAATGGCAAGGCCAAGGCGGCGGCCCTGGCGGCCTCGTTGCCCTCCGGTGAAAACACAAAGGCCGGCAAGGCCCGGGCCAAGGCCAAGGCACGCGCCGAGGCGAAGGCCAAGGCTGCGCGCTGATTTGCGCAGGTCTTCACCACAAAGGCACAAAGACACAAAGAAGAACCATTTTTTTGTGTCTTTGTGCCTTTGTGGTGAAAGATTCGGACCAAGCAGGGGTTCTGATCCATGGCGGACAAAATCGTCATCTCGCCTGAGGTCGCCCGGCGCTTCATCCTGGGCAAGCAGGGGTTGTGGCCCGGCCGGCGCTGGCAGGGCAAAGCCGGGGCGGACACCGCCATGCGGGCGATCGAGCACCTGCAGCTCGACCCGCTCACTGTCGTCGCCCGCAGCCACGACCTGACCCTGCATAGCCGGGTGGCTGACTACACCCCCGGGCTGTGGGAGACCCTGGCCTACGAGGAGCGGCGCTATTTTGACTGGGGCGGCTGGCTGGCCGTGCGGCCGATGGACGAGTTGCCGTATTGGCGCAACCTGATGCGGCGCCAGCGCGACGAGCCCCACTGGCGGCAGCAGGCAAAACTCCACGGGCCGGCCATCATCGAGATGCGTCAGGTCTTACGCGAGCGCGGGACGGTCGCCAACCGCGATTTCGAGATGAAGGATCGCACCCGCCACGACAGCTATCGCGGGCGGAAGGACAGCGCCCTGGCCCTGTATTACCTGTGGCGGACCGGCGAGGCGATGGTCCATCATCGCGAGCGTTTCGAGCGGGTGTATGCACTGGCCGAGGCGGTCGCCCCGGCGGCGCTGCTCTACGAAGCCGGCGATGCTGAAACCGAGGCCTTCATGATGCGCAAGCTGGTCGCCTTTCATGGGTTGGATACGCTGCTTGCGGCGACAGCGATGGCCTCGGTCGGCCGGCTGATGAGCGTGCCCGATACGAAGCGCTGGAGCGAGGCGGAACTGGCGGCCGGGCGCCTGGCGCGGGTTGAGGTCGAAAGTTGGAAGAGGCCGACGGTGGCCCTGGCCGAGGACGCCCCGCTGCTGGCTGAGCTCGCGGCCGGGCGGGTGCCGGCGGCCTGGGCGCCGCTGGGGTCGAGCACCCGCGAACAGGTCTCGTTTCTGGCCCCGCTCGACATCGTCAGCGCGCGGGGGCGCTCGAAGACGCTGTTCGATTTTGAGTATGTGTGGGAGGTCTACAAGCCCGTCCACCTGCGGCGGCATGGCTACTACGTCCTGCCCATCCTGTGGGGCGACCGGCTGGTGGCCCGGGCCGATTTCAAGCTCGACCGGACGACGAACACGCTGGTGATCCCGGGCTTCTGGCTGGAGGACAAGGCCACCGGGCGCGATCCCGAGTTCGGGCAGGCCCTCGCCCGCGGGCTGGCCGATCTGCTGCGCTTCCTGGGGGCGGACAAGCTCGACGCCCGGGCGGTCTTGCCGGTGGCGTTGCGGAAGGTGTTGCCGAAGAAGATGGAATGAACATGGATAGACAGGATGGACAGGATAAGGAAGAGGATGGGGTGAAGGACGCGAGCCTGAAGCACGTGGCGATCACCCGGACGGTGATCGGTTGCGCGTTTGAAGTGATCAATGAACTCGGTGCTGGGTTTGTGGAATCGGTCTACGAGCGGGCGCTTCTGGTGGCATTGCGGCAGAAAGGCCTGGAGGCCGTTGCCCAACATCCGATCAGGGTCATGTTCCGGGGGGTATGCGTCGGCGAATTTGTCGCCGACAACTTTGTTGAGCAGAAGGTCATCGTCGAGCTCAAGGCGGTGAAGGCCATTGCCCCTGAGCACCAGGCGCAGGTCATCAACTACCTGAACGCCACGGGGATCGAGGTTGGGCTACTCATCAACTTTGGAAACCCGAAACTCGAATACAAGCGCTGCACGAGGAGCAAAGATTTCAAACATGGATGAACAGGATATACAGGATTTTTCTATCCTGTACATCCTGTTCATCCATGTTCATAACTAACCCAACCGATACGGCACACGAATTTCGACCCAGTCAGCCCGGAAATCGCGCGTGTTCCGGGTGATGAGCAAACAGCCTTCGGTTTGTGCCGTCGCGAGTACGATTGCATCCGGCAGGCGCAAATGGCGCTCTTGGCGCACGATCACGGCCGCCCCAGCGATTTCGGGCGACAACTCGACCACGCGAAAAAGCGCGAGGAATGAGAGCGCGGCGTCCCGTTCGCCGTCGCTCTCAGCGCCGACCAGAACCTCCATCCACGTGATCCGGCTGATCAGCCTCTCGCGATAGCGCGCCAGCTCGGTTTCGGCTTCGATGCGGCCGTTGAGATAGTCGATGAGGATGTTGGTGTCGAAGACGGCCTTCACCGGTCCCACTCCGCCCGTATCTTGCGCTGATAAGTGAGGCCATCGACGCGCTTCTTCTTCCAGGCGCCGAAGCCGGGTCTTTCGGCAATGGATGCGCCCTTTTGGGCCTGAAGGAATGCGTCGACCGCGCGCCGGATCAGCTCGGCGCGCGAGGCGTGCTCGCTGGCGCGCAGCCGATCCAAGGCTTCAACCTGGTCTTCGGTGAGGTCAATGATTGTCCGCATATCGATATCATACATCGTCATCAGATGACGACGGAACATGGATAAGCAGGATGGACAGGATGTAGCCGGGTTGAATCGAATTGGACTTCTTGCGCGAAAGCAAGGCCCCGGATCCAATCAAACCATCCTGTAAATCCTGTTCATCCATGTTCAGGAAAAGGATTCACTCTGAGAACCGCCGAATCACCGTCACGCTGTTGTGCCCGCCAAAGCCGAAAGCGTTGTTGACCGCCACATCGACCCGCGCGGCGCGGGCGGCGTTGGGCGTGTAGTCCAAATCGCACAACGGATCGGGGTCAGTCAGATTCATCGTCGGCGGGATCATCCCATCCCGGATGGCCATGACGCAGATCGCGGCTTCGAGCGCCGCGGTCGCGCCCATCATGTGCCCGGTCATGCTCTTGGTGCTGCTGATCGGCACGCTTCGCGCCGCGTCGCCCAACGCAAGCTTGATCGCCGCGGTCTCGGATGTGTCGTTGAGCGGGGTGGCCGTGCCGTGGGCGTTGACGTAGCCGATCTCGGCCGGCGCAACGCCGGCCTGGGCGAGGGCCAGGCTCATCGCCCGGGCGGCGTGCTCACCGGTCTGCACCGGGGCGATGGGGTGCGACCCGTCGGTGGTCTGCCCGTAGCCCACCAGCTCGGCCAGGATCCGCGCCCCGCGGGCGAGGGCGAACTCGAGATCCTCCAGGACCAGCACGCAGGCTCCCTCGCCGATCACGACCCCGTCGCGGGCCTTGTCGAAGGGCCGCGGCCGGCCGATGTGGCTGACCGCCCCGAGTTGGTCGAAGCTGGCGATCCCGAAGCTGCTGACGGGCGCGTCGGCCCCGCCGGCCAGCATGATCGTGGCCGCCCCGCGCCGGATGAGCTCGGCGGCCTGGCCGATGCTGTCGTTGCCAGTGGCACAGGCCGAGACTGGCGAAAACGACGGCCCGTGCGCGCCAACGTGGATCGAGACCGCGGCGGTCGCGCCGTTGGTGATGATCATCGGGATGCAGAACGGGCTGAGCGCGCGCTGGCCGCGCTCGCGGAGCAACTCGGCCTGGCGCAGCATGGTGTCGAAGCCGCCCACCGCCGAGCCGACCACGACCCCGGTCACCGGCGCGAGCTCGGGAAGTATCACCAGCTCGGCATCGCGCAGGGCCTGGACGGCCGCCCCGACGGCGTACTGCTCGAACAGGTCGCTCCGCCGGGCTGATCGCGCGTCCATGTAGGTCTCGGGGGTGAAGCCCTTGACCTCGCAGGCTACCTTGACCGGCATGGCACCGGTGTCAAAGCGGGTGATCGGCCCGCAGCCGGACTTGCCGGCGAGCAGACCCGCCCAGGTTTCGGCCATGCTCAGACCCAATGGCGTGATGGCCCCGATCCCGGTGATGACGACCCGTCGCGTGTTCATGGCTTGAGTGTATCGCCTGTTTTTCTCCACAGATTACGCAGATTTCCGCCGATTTCATTAGAAAAAGAATCGGCGGAAATCTGCGTAATCTGCGGATAAACTCCCTCAATGCCCGCGCGCGCCCCCGTCACCATTGTCGATGTCGGCTACCGCTCGACCCACTTCTGGGTCATCAGCGCGGGCAAGGCGCGGCTGCTGTTCGATCTCGGCTGGCCCGGCACTCTCGGCTTGATGCGGGCCAATCTCGTGCGGATGGGGATTCCGTTGGGCGAGATTCGATATGGACTTGCGTCCCACTATCACATCGACCACGCTGGCCTGGCTGAGGAGCTCAAGCGGCTCGGCATCCCGCTGCTGGTCCTCGCGACCCAGCGTGCCGCGATCCCCGGGATGAAGCAGTTCACCAAGCCGCACGACCATTTCACAGACATCGGCCTGGACGACAACGTGGAGATCACCTTTGCCGGGAGCCGGGCGCTGCTGGCCGCGATCGGCCTGGCCGGGCAGATCCTGCCCACGCCCGGGCACTCCGAAGACAGCGTGTCGCTGGTGCTGGATGACGGCTCGGCCTTCACCGGCGACCTGACCCTCGAGGCGATGGCCTATGGGCCGGAGGCCGAGACGGTGGCAGCCAGTTGGCGGCGCCTGCGCGAAGCCGGCGCGACGACGGTCTATCCCGGGCACGGCCCGGTCTATCCGCTTGCGCCGCGCGACGCGTGACGTGCGGCGTCCCGTCTTTTTTTTCGTCCGCAGATTACGCAGATTTCCGCCGATTTCATTTAGAAAATGAATCGGCGCGAATCTGCGTAATCTGCGGACAAAACCTGCCCCGCCCGTGACGGGCCATGCGGGCGGGGCACTGAACCACTCCGCAGATTTCTGGGGATTGGATGGAAAGAAATCGGCGACAATCTGCGTCATCTGTGGACGCTCTCTCTTTTGCTGTCATCGGCCTGGGCGTGTCAACCGTCGACATCGTGGCGCGGGTCGAGCATCTGCCGACCCCGGATGACGTCCAACGGGCGCTTGACATGACCACCCAGGGCGGCGGCCCGGTCGCCACGGCGATGGTGACCCTGGCCCGGCTCGGCGCGCGCGCGGCGATGATCGACGCGCTGGGCGATGATTGGCGGGGCGGGCAGATTCGGGAGGGTTTCACGCGCGAGGGCGTCAACGTCGCCCACCTGAAAACGCGGCCCGGGCATACCTCGGCGATGTCGTGCATCCTGGTCGAGCAGGCCAGCGGCGCGCGCTCGATCGTGTATGCGCCTGGGACGGCCCCCGACATCACGCCGGCTGAGCTGCCCGTTGACGCGATCGCATCCGCGAGATTCCTGCATCTCAATGGCCGGCATTGGGAGGCCGGCCTCGAGGCGATCCGCATCGCGCGGAGTGCCGGGGTGCAGGTCTCCTTCGACGGCGGGGCCGGCCGGTATCGCCCGGAACTGGACGACCTGATCCCCCAGACCGATATCTGTATCGTCGCCCGGGATTTCGCGGAGCAACACACGCATGAGACGGACATCCGCGCCGCAGCCGGAGCCTTGCTGCGGATGGGCCCGCGTCTCGTGGCGATCACCGACGGCGCGCGGGGGAGCTGGGTGCTTGCCCGTGACGGGCGCTTCTTCCACCAGCCGGCCTATCTCTTCCCCAGCGCGGTGGATACGACCGGCTGCGGCGACAGCTATCACGGCGCGTTTCTGTTTGGCCTGCTGCGCGGGCTGACGCTCGAGAAAACGGCCGCCCTGGCCAGCGCGGTGGCCGCGCTCAACAGCCAGGCCATCGGCGGGCGGGGTGGATTACCGACCTACGCCCAGGTGGTGGCGTTTCTTGATGAGCAGGCCGAATCGATCTGAACCACAAAGGCACAAAGACACAAAGAGAGAACAAGGAATCCTTTGTGTCTTTGTGCCTTTGTGGTGAAAGGAATCTCCTAAAGGCGCATCTTTCGCTTCTCCGTCGCGACGACCCGGCCCTGGCCGTGCGGGTCATCGAGCAGGGCGCCCTCGCGGCGGCGGGTGCCCACGGTCCGAGCGAAGACCTGAGTGAACTCCGCGCCGAGCAGAAAGATCTGGGCCGAGTAGAACACCCACACCAGCAGCAGGACCAGCGAGCCGGCCGCGCCGTAGGGCGAGCCTACTCCGCTCGTGCCCAGATACCAGGTGAGCGCGTATTTTCCGATGCCGAAAAGAACGGCGGTGACGAAGGCGCCCACCCACACATCCCGCCATTCGAGTTTCACCAGAGGCAGAATCTTGAGGGCCATGGCAAAGGAGAGCGTGGTGACCAGCAGCGAGATGACCAGGTCGGCCACCCCGCCCAGGATGCTGAGAAAAGGCGCAATCCGCATCAGTGTGCCGCTCAGTCCGGACAGGATCGTGCTCAAAATCACCGAGGCGACGATGACGGCGCCAACGAGGATAACCAGGAACCAAGGCTGGACGATCGACAGGAGGAAGCCCTTGATGCCCTTGGGTGGCGGCATCTTGACGTCCCAGATGTTGTTGAGGGCGGCCTGCAGCTCGAGCACCACCGTTGACGCGCCGCCAAGCACACCCAGCACGCCGATCAGCAGGGCGATGATGCTCGACGCGGGGTTGAACGCCTTGGCCACCAGAGCGGCCACCAGTTCGGCGCTCTCCTGGCCGACCTGCGCGGCGAGCCGACCGACGAGCTGGGTCTGGGCGGTCTGCTGCCCAAGAATCAGCCCGATCACGGCGATGACGATGACGAGCATGGGCGCGAGCGAGAAGATTGTGTAGTAGGCCATCGCCGCGGCCATCCGCGGGGCGCCGTCGCCGTTGAATTCGGCCATGACTTTGCTGAGGAATACGAGTATTGGCTTCGCGCGGGCGATGAGGCGGTCTTTCACAAATACCCCTTTTCGGAAGCGACCTTTCACGGCGCGGCCGGGAAATCGCGTTCGCAGCTTGCTTGATATTGTATTGACGCGATGTTCGCGCCGGGTTGAGAGTCATTGTCGTTGGAGCGCCGGCTAGAGCCTGCGCTCCAACGCAAGAGCAACGGACAACGCCCACCCAAGCACGGACAGGACGGCCAGCCACTCGAATATGGCCGGGGTCCACACCGCCGGGCGCGGGGCGTTCAGCATGGCGGTGACTGCAGCGAGGATATCGCCCTCGGCCGACGCGGTGGGCTGGGGGATGGCCAGGAAGGCGCCAAAGGCGGCCGTCGCCACGAAGCCGGGGATGGCCAGGCGGCGCGGCAGCCCCGGCCGGCCCAGCAGGGCGATGACCGAGAAGAACAGCATCGTGCCCAGGCCGAGGTTGAAGAAGCTGCGGGCCCAGAAGATGTGCGGGAGTAGGTCGTTCATTGGCACTGCGCCGACGGCCGTGCCGCACACGCCGCAGGCCAGGCCCACAGCGCCAAACAGCGCGCCCAGCCAGCCGCCGATGCGCCGGCCGAGCGCGACCAGAAAGACCATCAGCAACACCCCGCCGATGAGCAAACCGCCGTTGAAGGCCCAAGCCGCCGCCGAGATACCCACCTCGCCCAGCTCGGAAACAAAATGGTTGAGCGGGTTGTACGCCTCGCCCAGCCGGCCGCGGTAGAACAGCGCGGCGACCAGGCTGCCCGTCAGAATGATGCCGGCCCCCGCGGCGCCGCTCTTACGCATCAGGTCACGCTGGTCAAAAACGGCGAGGAGAGAATGAAGTCTCAGCACGCGGCGATTGTACGAGGCTCAGTCAGGAGCGCTGGGCCATAATCATACCGAAAGTGGAGGAACTCGATGAGCACACTCGAACGCGCGATCGCTATTGCCGTCGCCGCCCACGCCGGCCAGTTCGACAAGGCGGGCCGGCCCTACATCCTGCACCCGCTGCGGGTCATGCTCGCCCTCGACACGACAGATGATCAAATCGTCGGTGTGTTGCACGATGTGGTCGAGGATACCGATGTCACCCTCGAGGGTTTGCGGGCGGAGGGTTTCTCCGAGGTCATCCTGGCTGGATTGGAGTCGGTTACCAAACGCGAAGGCGAGGACTATCCCGCGTTTGTTCTGCGCGCGGCGGCCAACCCCATCGGGCGCAGGGTGAAGCTGGCCGATCTCCACGACAACAGCGATCTGTCCCGGATCGCCCACCCCACGCAGAAGGACCATGAGCGTCTCGCGCGCTATCGCGCGGCGATTGAGGCGATCCAGGCGCTGGGGTGAGGCGAATCTGTCCTTTGTACAATCGGCGCGAATCTGCGAAGTCTGCGGACAGAAACACATGATCTCAGCACACGAAGCCCTCGACCGCCTGCGCGAAGGCAACCGCCGTTTCGTCGCCAACGTGCGCAGCCTGGACGCGCTCACCAGCCACGCCCGCCGCAACGCCCTGGCGGCAGGGCAGGCCCCGTTCGCCATCATCCTCGGCTGCTCGGACTCGCGAGTGCCGGCCGAGATCGTCTTTGACCAGGGGCTGGGCGATCTGTTCGTCATCCGCGTCGCCGGCAATATCGTCGCCCCGTCACAGGTCGGAAGCGTGGAGTTTGCCGCCGCCCAGTTCGGCACGCGCCTTGTCATCGTGCTCGGCCACACCCAGTGCGGGGCGATTACGGCCACCCTGAATGAGCTTCAACAGCCGACCGAGAATCAGTCGCGCAATCTGCGCTCGATCGTGGATCGCATCCGGCCGGCGGTGGAGCCGCTTCTGGCGACTGAGCTCCGGCACGATCCCGACGCGCTGGCGCAACACGCCGTGCGAGCCAATATCCTGGCCTCGGCCAGCCATCTGCGGCATGGTTCGGAGATACTCGAGCAGTTGATCCAAACAGACGGGCTCCTGGTCGTTGGCGCAGAATACTCGCTCGAGACTGGGCTGGTTGATTTCTTTGACGGCGCGCTCTGAGCGGCGCCGACAAAATTGTGATTCCAAAGCGCATAGCCCCGCACAGCCGGGGCCATGCGCTTCCGTCAATCACCCGCGGGTCTTGCCCTCGTTCAACATCTCAACGGCGCCGGTCACGCGCTTCTCGCGCGTCTCAGCCCGCTTGGCTTCCTCGATCCACAGCACATAGGCCTTCTTGTGGCTATAGGACAGGCCGTCGAAATACGCCTTGGCTTTGGTATTCGTTGCGAGAGCCGCGGCCAGGTCGGCCGGCGCCGTGACCTCGCGCGGGGCGGTATCAAGGGTGAGCTCGACCTCGACGGTATCGCCGGCCTTGATGCCCGCGGCCTCGCGGTGCTCGGCCGCGACGGGCAGCATGTAGACGCCGTTGTAAGGGGCGACGCTGCTGCGGTAGGTGTAGCCCTTGATCGTTACATTGACCTTGGCTCGCTGGCCCGCGCCCAGGCCGGCCACGACTTCCTTAGGGATATGAATGCCGGTCGCGGTCTTGCCTTCGAGCTGGAGTTTGGCCCGGAACTTCATGCCGGCGAGTATACGCAGGGCTTTGCGCAAGCGCACATATCGGCCATACTCGTGACATGGAGAAATCAGCATGAAGTGGATCACCCGTGAGCGGGTCAAGGTTGATCGCGTTGCCTGCCCCTGGCTCATCCGCAAATTCGTCGATGCCGAGGCGGAGTTCCTGTTTGTCCCTGGCGAGCAGGTGCTGGCAGAGGCGCAGCGGCTCGGGGCGACGCCCTATGACGTCCCCGGGGTCGAACTAGGCCACCACGGCCAGGAATGCTCCTTCGAGGCGATCCTGCGCAAATACGACTTGATGCGGAACCCGGCCCTTGTCCTGCTGGGCAAGATCGTCAACGGCGCGGACACGGACAACGCATTGTGGCATCAACCTGAGGGCGCCGGGCTGGAAGCCATCGCCGAGGGCTTTCGCCATCTGGGCTACAAGGACGACCTGGCCCTGAACCAGGCGGAGTGGATCGTCTATGACGCGCTGTACGCTTACTGTCAGTACTGCATGCTGCAGGGCAAGCCGGAGGGGCTGTTCAAAGCGGAGGGCTGATCCAATGACACAGATCGCCGATGATTTCTCGCCCGCCGCCCTCGCGCGGGCGGTGAAGTCGAACTTGTTTGACTTCTTCCGTTATCTTGGCCGCGCGCCACAGACGGATTTTCGTGAAGCGGATGGCGTGGCGCGCTGGCGCACGCCGGTGCCGTATTCGTGGTTCAATGGCGCGCTGGCGGCCCGGCCAGCCCACTCCGGCGATGCGCGTCTGGTCGCTGAAATCGCCGCGGACTTCATCGAGCACGGGACCCAGGAGTTCACCTGGTGGCTGTCGCCTGACGTGTCCCCGGACGCGCCTGGCGCAGCGTGGCCGGCGATCCTGCAGGCGGGCGGATTCCGCCACACCGAAGGCCCGCCGGGCATGGCGGTGGACCTGAACAGCCTGGGCGAGTTCGCGCGCCCGGGGCTGCGGATCGTCCCCGTCACCGATGCGGCGCTGCTGCGGGAATGGACGATGACCTTCATCGCCGGCTATGAAGTGCCACCCGACTGGGAGCCGCCGCTGTTTGACCTGTTGAGCGGGTTCGGGCTCGATCTCCCGGTCCGGCATTATCTGGGCTATCTCGATGACAAACCGGTCGCGACATCCGATTTGTTTCTGAGCGCAGGCGTGGCGGGTGTCCAGTTTGTGTCCACCTTGCGCGAGGCGCGGGGGCAGGGCCTGGGCGCGGCGCTCACGCTGGCTCCGCTGCTCGAGGCGCGGGAAATGGGCTGCCGCATCGGGGTGCTGCAGTCCTCGGAGCTGGGCTTTCCGGTCTATCGCAGGATGGGCTTTGAACAGGTGTGCCAGGTAGAACACTTCTACTGGAAGGCGGCATGAACCGCAAGGCGCCCATCGGCGGCGTCTGCCTGCTGGCCGCGCTCGGCCTGGTGGTTGCTTTTGCACGTTTTGCGCCGCCGCCGGCCCAGACGCAAACTGCGGGACCGGCGCCTGCCCGGACCGCGCAAGGCTCTTGAAGCGAAGACTGGCCATGTCTTCGGCGCGCGCTGGCGGACGTCTGAGCCGATCGGAGGGACGTACGCCCAGGACGTCCCCGGCGCCGCGCAGGGCAATTGGTTCGTGCCTGGCCTATCGTTTCGCACGAGCACCGACCCCAGTCCGTTTCTTGGCCTCGCCCACGACTATGTGGATCCTACCCAGCCGATGATTGCCATCGGAAGCTCGGTCAAGGGTCTGCCGATGGGCCTGTATTCCTTTTCTGTCCAACGCGCAGGGTCAATCAACCGCGACTTCCGCGACATTACCTCGGATGGCAAGATCTATTGTTATGACCAGTTTGCCCAGGGCCAATCGCACGGAGGCTTGCCGCTACGGCCGGCGGCCGGCGCGCTGCTGATGACCCTCCCAAGCCCGACGACGCTGAGGGTCGAGTTCGTCGCAGGGGCTGCTTGCGCCAACACGGCCGGCCCGGCATTCACGGCGAGCGCAACGCTGTATGAGCGCTGATTGGCGCCTCCCCGCTCCGCCATCTCGGGTGAGGTTTTCGGGCGGCGTTGCGTTAGGATCAGCCCTATGAGCACGATCCAATCCGAACACTTTACCCAGGCCCTGTATGTGCTGTTGGACGAAACTTTTGATCACGTTCACGGCCACTATCTCGATCGCGGCGATTCGCTGTTCGAGACCCTGGCCACGATCACGGCGGCCGAGGCATCGATCCCGGTCGGCGGCAAGTGCGCAACCCTGGCCGCCCAGGTCAAGCACATCGCCTTCTATCTCGACCGCACAGTTGTGACCGTGCATGATCCCAGCGCGCCCAAAGCCGATTGGGGCCATATCTGGCGCACGGTCAGCGCGGTCACGCCGGCGGAATGGCAGGCCATCCAGGCCGAGCTGCGGGCAAGCTATGACGGCATCAAGCGCCTGATCGCGGATGCGCCGGGCTGGCCGAGCGCCGACCACATCTCCGGCGCCATCGACGTCATCGCCCACACGGCCTATCACCTGGGCGAGATCCGCCAGGCGTTGTGCACGATACGCGTCTGATACGCGGGAAGGGCGTGGTCCGCCGCGCTGCGTATAATCCCGAAACGCGCTAAAACGCGCACTTACCGCATGTCCATCCATGTTCGCTGGCCTGCATCCACTCGCCCGCAAAGACCGCGTACGATTGCCCCATGATTCGCAAGATCGCCTGGGTTTTGCCCCTGGTCTGCCTTCTGGCCGCGTGCGCGGCGCTGATGGCGAACGCTGGCGCCTCCGGCGCCGCGACAAGCCATCAGGCTTCGCCGAGCGTCAGCGCGGCCACCGACAGGCGCGTTGATGACGCCGCCGCGGGGGCCACGCGCCGGCCGGCCGGCAAATGCGGGTCCAAGCTGCGCGCGATCGAATCGGGCAACCAGACCCGTGAGTACACCCTCCACGTTCCCGCGAGGGTGCTGCCATCAACACCTCTGGTGATCGTCCTGCATGGCTACAAGGGCACGGCGGAAAGCATGGAGCAATACAGCACATTCTCGTCCGTGGCAGATCGCGAGGGCTTTCTGGTCGCCTATCCCCAGGCGGCGGGCGAGTCGGCTGCATGGAATCTGAACCTCGGCCCTAACAACGATGTGACTTTCCTCGTTGCCGTGATGGACGACGTGCTCGCGATCTGCGACTATGACCCGAGCCGGGTATACGTGGTCGGGCTTTCGCGCGGCGGCGGAATGGCCAATCGGCTGGCCTGCGACGATGCCCGGCGCGTAGCCGCGGTGGCGGCCGTTTCGGGAGCGTTCTACAGACATCTGGATTGCGACCCTGCGCGTGCGGTCCCCGTCCTGGCCATTCATGGACTCAAGGATGCCATCGTGCCCTTCGAGGGCCGGCCCGACAGCCCGGCCACGTTGCACGCGACCCCGCGGCTGCGCGATTGGGCGGCGGCCTGGGCGGCTCGCGATGGTTGCTCGGCTGTGCCCGATTCGACATCCCCTGTCGCCGGCGAACAGCGCAAAACCTGGCGCAACTGCCGCTCGAGCGCCGAGGTTGTGCTGTGCGCTCTGGACAAGGCGGGTCACGAATGGCCGTACTCCCCAGTCAACGCCGCCGACACAGTTTGGGACTTCTTCAGCCGGCATTAGCAGCGCGGCGCGTCTCCACACACTTTTCACCCACCGTTTTAAGGATTTTCTCGGCATGCCGTCATAGAGTCGCGCCTGACAGCGCCGCGCGACCTGCCCCGCAAGGGAATGGTGCTTCATGCGCCGGAGACATTCGCGCCCGCTTTGCGGGCGCGAACGTCTATTCCGCGTATGGCGACACGTTGGCTGCGTTGCCGCTACCGAAATGGACGATCCAGCTATTCGCTCCGCGGCGCAAACCGCCGCATCCGATAAATTCGGAGTCGCATCGCCGCGCGGCGATCTCGGACCGACGATCACCCTGCCGCCGGGCGGCCGGAACGGCCTCGGACTGCGCCCGGCCTATATTGCCCCGAATGGCCGCGACCTGCGGCTGGATCTCCTGCGCGGCTTTCTGGTTGCCGCGATGGTCATCAATCACCTGCCCGGCGACTCACCGCTGTATCTGCTGACCGGCGGGAATCGCTTCTTTACTTCGGCCGCGGAAGGCTTTCTCCTCATCTCTGGGTTGATGGCCGGCCTCGTATATCGGCGCGCCATCCAGCGCTCCGGGCTGGCCGCCGGCCTGCTCAAGGTGCTCCGGCGCGCGGCGACGCTGTACGCCCTGACCGTCACCGCAACCCTGCTTTTCACGGTGTTTTCCGAGGCCGCCGGGCTGTCCTGGGCGATGAATGTGGACCTGAGCAATCCGATGGCGTTCGTCGTCAGCGTGCTCACGCTCCATCAAACCTACTATCTGACCGATGTGCTGGTCCTGTACACGATCTTGTTCCTGGCCGCCCCGGCGGCCTTCATCCTGCTCGAGCGCGGCAAGACGTGGCTGCTGCTGGCCGGTTCCGGTCTGATCTATGCCCTGTATCAGCTCGCGCCGAACGCGTTTGCGCTGCCGTGGCCGATCGAGGGTAATCATCTGTTCGAGGTTGCTGCCTGGCAGGTGCTCTTCGTTGCGGGTTTGGCCCTGGGATATCACCAGTCACGCCTCCCTGCTCTTGGCCACTCCGCGACCCGAACCGCGCTGCTTGCCGCGGGCATCGCCATGGCAGGGCTGGTGATTCTGTTTGCGCTGCTCACCCTTGCCGCGGGGCAGCCGCACGATCCCGGATTGGCCGACCCCGGACTGCAGCGCGCGCGCCTGTGGCTCGAGGAGTATGCCTTCTCCAAGGTGGATCTGCGGCCCGGCCGCTTGATCGCCGCGGTCATCGTGTTCGGCTTATTCTTCCTGCTGATGACGCGGTTCTGGTCCGGAATCCGGCGCGCCGCGGGCTGGGTGCTGATTCCGCTCGGGCAGAACGCGCTGTACGCCTTCACCGCCCATATCGTGCTTGTCGGCCTGGCCGGGCTGGTCCTGCCCGAAGCGCGACCAACGGGCGCAGGCGCGCTCTGGCTCAGCGCCGCCATTCAGCTTGCCGGCGTAGGACTCGTGCTAGTGCTGGTGAAACGCCGAATCCTCATGCCCACCCGGGCCACCCACCGCTACTGGCATGCCAGCCCCGCCATTGCCAGCCTGGCCATCGTCACCCTGCTGGGACACATGTCCTTCAGTGCCAGACCCCCGGAGCACGCCGCGGCCATGGCGGTCGCGATCGCCGACGACCCTGCGCCGCGCCGCTACGGAACGCCCGTTCCGCGTGCGCGAGCGGTCCAGGCCGAAGTCGTTGCCACGCCCGAGGCGAGCCCGGCGCCGGCGGCATCCAGCTATGTCACTGTGTTCACGGGCACGGATCGCCTCCTGAGCGACTATCTGCCCGTGATGGACGGCAGCGCTCACGAGCGCACGCTCTTCAGCCCGGCGCTGGGCCGCAGCATGCCGTATTACATCTACCTGCCGCCTGGCTATGAGGAATCCGGCAAGCGCTATCCAGTCCTGTATATGCTGCATGGTCTGGGCGGTCACCGCGAGGAATGGATCACCTACGGGTTTATCGGGATGATCGATCAGCAGATCCGCTTCGGGAATGTTGCTCCGTTCATCGTGGTCCTGCCGCAAGGGGACAAGGGCTATTGGGTGGACAACGCCAATGGCGGCCCGCGCTGGGGCGAATACCTCGTCCGCGACATTGTTGGAAATGTCGATGCCAACTATCGCACCTTGCAATCGCCCGCGTCGCGCGGTATTGGCGGGTTGTCGGCGGGCGGCTTTGCGGCCCTCAGCCAGGCCTTCACCCGCCCTGATTTGTTCGGAGTTGTTGGCGCGCACAGCCCGAGCTTGCGCGGAGACGACGGCGAAATCGCACTGCTTGGTCAAGGCGATGAGTTTGACGCGCGTGACCCGATATTCCTGGCCGGGCAATCGGCCCAACTCGACAGCTTGCGGATTTGGATCGACATTGGTTCGGGCGACGAAATCTGGCTGCCTGGCGCCCGGTTGCTTCGCGAAACACTGGCGAAGCGGGATGCTCCAGTGGAGTGGTGGGAGTTCCCGGGCGCCCATGATTTTGACTATTGGAACGGCCACATCGTGGAGTATGTCCAGTTCTACGGCGGCGCGCTGAAGTCGGAGTAACGAGGAGTTACCCCGCCACATTTTGGCGTTGCGATGCCCTTTTGGCGATCGGGACGACAATGACAGAGGAGGCATTGCCATGAGATTCAAGCTCATTGCAGGCTCGTCTGCCGTTGGCGCCGGCGTCTCCATCGCCCTGTTGTGGGCGCTGAGCATCCATCCCGCGCCAATCTTCGCTGCGCCTGCCAGCGAATTGCATGTGTGTCCGAGCGGATGTCCGTATGCGTCTGTCCAGGCCGCCGTGGATGCGGCCAGCGACGACGACGTGATCAAGGTGGCCGCCGGCATTTACATGGGGGTGAGTGCCCGGGCAGGCATGACCCAGATGGTCTACCTCGACAAGCCGTTGACCATCCAGGGTGGCTACACGACCAGCAACTGGATCACGCCGGAGCCCGCAGTCAACCTGACGATTCTCGATGCGCAGGGCCAGGGCCGGGTCTTCTACGTCAGCCTGGAGGGGTTTCCCACCATTGCCGGTCTGCGCATCACCGGCGGCAATGCAACGAATCAGGGGCGAGGCGATGCGGGTGGCGGGATCTATGCCGAAATCAACGTTCAAATTGCGCCGCCGGCCTCTCTCATTGCCGACAACACCATTTACGGCAACACGGCCCAGGATGGGGGCGGGGTCTATCTCGACCAAGGCGCCCCCTTTGCGCTCCGCGGGAATACCATCGTCTCCAATACGGCCGTGCGCGCCGGCGGCGGGATGGTCGTCCACAACGTTGAGGTGACCCTGCTCGACAATGTCTTTGCAGGCAACAACGCGTCCTTCGGCGGCGGGCTGGACCTGGAATACAGTGACGCCGTCCTGCAAGGCAACACCTTTCGCGACAACCACGCCCAAACGGCAGGGGGAGGGGTGTTTGTCTTCAACAGCACAGCTCGGCTGAATGCGATCGTCGTTGTCTCCAATACCGCCCAACGCGGCGCTGGCCTGGCGGTCTTCGGCCGGCAGGATTGGCGGGAAAGCGCCTGGTCCAACACGCTGCTTGCCGACAACCAGGCCAGCCTCGAAGGGACCGGCCTCTATGTCTCCGGCGTTCCCCTGCGCCTGGGGCACACAACCCTGGCCCGCAACGGCGGCGGGGATGGAAGCGGAATCTTCATCGGCAACTGGAATCCCTGGTCAACATCGGGCCCATCGACCCTGGATATGCGGGATACCATCGTGGCGACCCAGACCGTTGGCGTAGTCGTGGCGGACGCAAGCGCGCTCGATATCAATGGCGTGTTGTGGCACAACATTGCCACGCCGATCTCACAGGTTCCCGGCGCCAGCGTATCCATTCAGAATGCGCTCAGCGGTGATCCGCAGTTCTTGAACCCGGCCGCCGGCGACTATCACCTTGGCGCGTCTTCTGCCGCCCGCGACGCGGGCATCCCCACCGGGACACCTGGCGACCTCGACGGCCAGATCCGCCCGATGGGGCTCGGGTATGACCTGGGCGCGGACGAATACCTCGAGGCCGCCCTGAGCCTGGTCAAAACGCCCGCGTTGAGCGGGGTCAATGTTGGGCAATGGATGGTCTACACCCTGATCGTGACCAGCAGCGGATCGCTGGATGCGCACAACGTTATATTTACTGACACGCTGGACGTCCGGCAGCGCCCGATCCTTGTCCAATCTGCGCTCGGAAACTGCGCGCTGGCTGATGTGGGCTGGGGCGGCACGGTCGTGTGCTCCCGGCACGCTGCAGGTCGGCCATGTCATCACTGTGACGCTCACCGCTGAGACCTCGGCCGCGACGCCGATGGGCCGGGCGCTGACCAACACCGTCGCCGCGCGAGCCAATGAGGCGGCCAACACCGCGTCGGCGACGGTGTATGCCCAGGACTGCCATGCCCGGATCGGAGACGGCGCCACGGAGTACCCCTCAGTCCAGGCGGCCGTTGACGCGGCCGCGCCCGGCGCGCTGCTCAAGGTGGCGGGGACATGCATGGGGGTGTATGGCCCGGAGGGCGCGCGCCAGCAGGTGCTGCTCGAACAGAAGAGCCTCGCGATCCAGGGCGGCTACACGCTCACGAACTGGACGACGCCCAACCCGGCCGCCAATCCGACCACCCTCGATGCGCGCGGGTTGGGCCGGGTTTTCTTCATCTACCGGCCGCCAGTCACCGACACGACCCTCATCGACGGCCTGCGCCTGACGGGTGGCAACGCGTACGGACAGATCGGTGGGCATAGTCCGCTTGAACGGGAGGCGAGCCGCGGTGGCGGCGTGTATGTCTTTGGCGGCGGCGAACGGCTCGTCTTCTCGAACAACCACATCCTCAGCAACACCGCCGCCAGCGACGGAGGCGGGATCAGCACCAGCTTCACGGAGAACCATGTGTTCGCGCGAAACACCTTCGCCGGCAACAGCACCCTGGGGGACGGCGGCGGGCTGGCGGTCCATGCCGGCGCGGCGATTCTGTCGGGCAACGTCTTCGATTCGAACAGCGCCGAGAAGGGGGGCGGGTTTGCGGCGGCCGCGGCCGCCAGCGCGAGTTTCAGCGGTGACCGCTTTGTCGGCAACAGCGCCCGTTCGTTTGGCGGCGGACTGGCCCTGGAGATGGGGCCGGTACTCAGCGCGACGGTGATCCTGTCAAATACGGCCGAGCGCGGCGGCGGGCTCGCCTTCTATGCGTGGAGCAATCCCTGGAACGCCTCGGCCTCGCTGATCAACACCGTCATTGCCGGCAATCAGGCCAACGTCGATGGCGCGGGGATGTTTGTGCCGCCGGGAATGACCGTCTACTTGTTGCAAACCACTCTGGCCGGAAACACCGGTGGAGATGGCGCGGCGGTGACCCAGAGCGGATATCCGTCGCAGGCGCCGGGGGCCTCGACGGTGATGCTGACCAATACCATCGTGGCCAGCCAGAGTGTCGGTCTGCGCGTTACCGACGCCAGCACAGCGATCGTGAATGGCGTGCTGTGGAACAACACGCCGCAAATCGTCGCCCAGTCCCCCGAAGCGACGGTCTCGATTCAGAACTCGCATGCCGGCGCGCCCGCTTTCGTCAATCCGGCCGCCGGCGACTATCACCTGAGCGCGGGCTCGGCCGCCCGCGATGCGGGAATCGACAACGGTGTGATGCAAGACATCGACGGCCAGGTCCGGCCGATGGGCCTGGGCTGGGACCTCGGCGCCGACGAATACCCGGCGCCAGCGCTGGGCGTGAGCAAGTGGCCGTCCGCGCCGTACGTGAACCGGGGCGAGGTCATGACCTATATCCTGACGGTGACCAACATCGGAGCCGGGGCGGTGTCCGCGACGGGCGTCGTGTTGACCGATACGCTAGACGACTGGCAGCGGGCGGTCACGGCGACCGCGGCGACCGGGAGTTGCGTGATCGCCAATCCCGGCTGGGGTGGGTCAATCGTGTGCGCGCCAGGCGCGTTGAGCGCCGGCGCGCGCGTGATGATGACGTTCAGCGTCGAGGTGTCGGGCGCGACGCCGTTGCGGCAGGCGATGCTCAACGCCGTCCTGGCCCGATCCAGCGAGACGCGCAGCGCCGCCGCCCAGGCGGCGACAGTGGCCCAAGACTGCCATGCCCGGATCAATGCCGGGTCGACCGACTACAGCGGGATTCAGTCCGCCGTGGATGCGGCGGGCGCGGGCGATCTGGTCAAAGTGGCCGGCACCTGTCTGGGTGTGATCGAGCGGGCCGGACTGCGCCAGCAGGTGTATCTGGACAAAGGCCTCACCCTCCGCGGCGGATTCACGCCCACAAACTGGGCGGTCCCTGATCCAACCGCCAACCCGACTGTGTTGGACGCGCTGGGCGGCGGGCGGGTGCTCTACGTGACCGGCCCGATCAGCCCGACGATCGAAGGGCTGCGGATCACCGGCGGTGACGCGGCCGGCCTCGCGGGTGTCGACTGGGGCTGGGACGCGGGCGGCGGCGTGTATGTCATCAGCGCCACCGCGACGATCAGCGGCAACTGGATCCACAACAACACTGCTGGTGGGGAGTTTACGTTGGGTGGAGGCTTGTTCGTGTGGGACGGCGCGAGCCTTGTCATCAACAACACGGTCTACAGCAACACGGCCCGGTATGGAGGCGGGGTGCTGGCGCTCGAAAGCCCTGTCGCGCTGAGCCACAACGCCATCCTGTCGAACACCGCCCTCAAGGGCGGCGGCGGGGTGACGGTGTGGGGGACCAGAGCTGGAACGCTCTTGGGCAACCTCATTCGGGGCAACCGCGCAGGCTGGACGGGTGGGGGTCTGTCATTGGGAGCAAGTGGATCCGCCGGGATCAACAACGTGATCGTCGACAACGCCGCTGAAGCCTCGGGCAGCGCGATCTATTTCGATGGCCCGGCCGTGCTCTGGCATACGACCATCGCCCGCAACACTGGCGGGGACGGCAGCGGGGTGTATGTCGCCCCGGGCGAAGGGACGATCAGCGTTGGGTTGACCAACACAATCCTGGCGGAGCAGGGCATCGGCATCAGCGTCACCGCGGGCAACACGGTCACTGTCAATGGCATCCTGTGGCACAACACGCCGATCACGATCTCGAAGGATGGGGATGCCTGCGTGACGGTTAACAACGCGCTGTCCGGCAACCCGTTGTTCGGGCCGGATGGCTATCACCTGACGGTCAACTCCGCCGCCATCGACACGGGTGTGGTCTCGGGCGTCGCCGACGACATCGACGGCCGGCCGCGCCCGCGCGGGCAGGGCTATGACCTGGGCGCGGATGAGTTCTGGTGGGAGTTCGCGTATTTGCCGCGGGTGATGCGGTAGGAATGCTTGTCGGTGCCGGCCCTTCGACGGGCTCAGGGCCCGGCGCCGACAAGCATTGTCACCGGCGCGTAAGACGGACCACCTGCGCGTGAGACGGCCCGTCGGGCCGTCTCTACGAGGCGACGATGGCGATCAGCTGCTGTTGGGCCGGGTCGGGCTTGCCGGTCAATGACGGATGGAAGATCACCTCGTCAAACCTGCAGGTCGCGAGCAGCGAGCGATACCCGTCATCGGTATAGGCCTGCAGGCTCTCGGCATGTCGGGTGACCTCGCCGGTCGCGGCATCGACGATGAAATAACGGTTTGTCGCCACTCTTTCCCCGGCGTCCCAGGCGTGATCGGTGAGGCACAGATACGGGCGGTCCGAGAACAGGCCGGTCTCGGCGGAGAACCAGGACGGCTCCCGGGCGCCCATCTCGACGACGGCCGCGTCAGTATGCGCCTCGAGTAACAGCCGCCCGCCTGCAACAAGCGCCTGGCGGGCTTTTGTCAGGATGGCTGCGGCTTCGGCTCGCCGGAATGGGTTGATCTCGCCATACACGAGCATGACCAGGTCGTAGCCCTGGCCGAAGGCCGCGCTGCGCAGGTCACGCTCCAGGTAGGTGATGGGCAGGCCCTCGGCCCGGGCGTGTTCTGTTGCGTAGGCGATTGAGGCGGGGGAGTAGTCGATTCCGACGCAGGTATGCCCGAGCCGGGCGAGCCGGCTGGCGTAAAAACCTGGCCCGCAACCCAGATCGAGGATCTTTGCCGTCCGTCCGGCGAGGATCGCCCGATGGATCCAGGCTACATGCCGGTCGATGGTCTCGAAACGCCGGCTGGCCGCGTCATGGGCCTGGGACAGGTGCTCGCGGAGCATCCGGGCGCTGAAGGCCGGCTCGTTCCACGGGATCTTCTCGCCCTCGGCATACGGCGCCGGGTTCGCTGGCCGGTGAATGATGTCAATGAGTTTCATGTAATGCTGCTGGAAGCGACATGCGCCGGCGAAGCCGGCGCATGTCGCTTCCAAAACAACTATTCCAGCGCCTGCGCCAGATCGGCGACGAGATCGTCAACCGCCTCGATCCCGACCGAGTAGCGGATCAGACCCTCGGGGATGCCCATGGCCGCCCGTTCCTCAGGGCTGCATTCGACGTGGCTGGTCGTCGCGGGCGGGCCGCCGACCGTCTCGACCGCGCCGAGGTTGGCCGCGCGATGCATCAGGCGGAACTTCGGCAGCACGTGCTTGACCTCGTCGAAGCCGCCCTTCAGGGCAAAGCTCAGCATCCCGCCAAAGCCATCCATCTGCTCGGCGGCGATCTCGTGCTGGGGATGCGACTCGAGCCCGGGGTAGTTCACCTGGGCGACCCGCGGATGGCGCGCCAGAAAGCGCGCGACCGTCATTGCGCTGGCGTTCTGGCGCTCGATGCGCAGGCTGAGGGTCTTCATCCCGCGCAGCAGCAAATACGCGCTCATCGGGTCGAGGCTGGCCCCGTTGATCTCGCGATGGTGAAAGACCGCCCGAACCAGCTCGGCCCGCCCGCACAATGCCCCACCCATCGCGTCGGCGTGCCCGCCCAGGTATTTGGTCGCGCTGTGGATGACCAGATCCGCCCCGAGCGCCAGCGGATGCTGGTTGATGGGCGTGGCGAAAGTGTTGTCGACGACCACCAGCGCGCCGGCCCGCCGGGCAGCCTCGGCCAGGCGCGCGACTGGCTGAACCTTGAGCGTTGGATTTGTGGGCGTCTCGAGATACAACAGCGCGCAACCCCGGCCGATTTCAGCTTCGATCTCTTCGGGGCTCGTCGTGTCGCACAGGGCGACCTGGACTCCCCAGCGCGGGAGCGTGCTCAGAAAGATCTGGTTTGTCCCGCCATAGGTGTCCTTCGCGCTGACCACCCGGTCGCCCGGTTTGAGCAGGGCGAACAGGGTGTTGCTGATGGCGGCCATCCCGGTCGAGAAGCTGGTCGCATCGCCGGCCCGCTCGAGGGCCTGGATCTTGCGCTCGAAGGCCTCGACGGTCGGGTTGGTGTTGCGGGCGTAAATGTAGCCCGGCGCCCTGCCCAGAGCCACCGCCTGCCAGGCCTCGACGTCGGGGTAGCCATGGGCGACACCCAGCGAGATCGGCACCGTCGTCGCGCCGGTGAGGAGCAGATCCTCCTCGCCCGCCCAGACCGCGTCAGTCGCCAAACTGGAAATTTTCATCCGCAAAAGCTCCTTGTGACGTTCAACAGGATGGTCTCGAAGCGCGCCAGGCTTTCCAGATCCACCCACTCATCGACCGAATGAATGCCGCCCCCGGCCGGGCCGAAGATGGCGGTTGAGATGCCGGCCGCCTGGATCAGGGCCGCGTCGGTCCACCACGGAGCGGCGCATTCGGCGGGCTGGCCGGCGGCCGCCCGCAGCGCAGCCACGATCGGGGCGTCGCGGGCGGCCAGCATCGGCTCGCGCCACAGCCGCCACGCGAGCGAGGCGTCGAAACGCGGATCGCGGGCTTTCAGCGCCGCAAAGAACTCCTCGACTTCGACGGCCAACCCTGCCCGGGTCTCGCCGGGCAGGATCCGCCACACAAACTCGGCCTGGCATTCGGCTGGATAGGTGAACAGCTCGCTGCCCCCGCGCACGCGCGAGGCCACGACCGCGCTGTGGCCGAGCAACGGGTGTTCCGGGCCGCTATTCAGGCGCGCATCGAGCTCCTCCAACCCAACGATGACGCGGGCCATCATCGCGATGGCGTCCACGCCCTCATCGCGGCGGGCGGTGTGGGCGGCCCGCCCGCGGGTCGTGATCACCCCGGTGGCGAAGCCGCGGTGACCCAGCATCAGCAGCAGATCGCTTGGTTCCGTTACGACACAGGCGGCGATGGATAGGCCGCGCCGGGCGATCTCGGCGAGTACGGCCTCGGTCCCCAGGCTGCCGCTCTCCTCGTCGGCGACGATCATCAGATACAGGTCGCCTGAGCAGGGGCGGGCGGCCACTTCGGCGGCGATACGCAGGATGGCCGCCAGACTGGCCTTCATGTCATAGCTGCCCCGGCCATGCAGCGCGCCATCCCGAATTACGGGCGCGAAGGGCGCGCCCATGCCCGCGACGCCGACAGTGTCGGTGTGGGCGTAGAGCATCAGGCTGCGCCCGCCGCCCGAGCCGGGCACACGGCAGAGCAGGCTGGGCCGGTCGGCACCCGCGACTCCGCACGAAATCTCGTCTACGGCCACGCCGCGGGCAACGAGCCATCCCGAGATGAAATCGGCGATGCCCCGCTCTCCGGGCGCGCCCGGCACGAGGTTCGGGTTGATCGAATTGATGGCGACGAGGCGGGACAGGAGTGCCGTTAAGTTCATGGGCGCAGATGATGGTACACCGAGTGCGTATACTGCCCCCTTCATCAAGTCGACTCGCCACCCACCCGGCGCCATCGTCTTGGTCGTCGTTAAAGGGCCCGCGCTGTAGCGGGTCCCACAAAGGAGATATCACATGGAAATCGCGTTTCGCAATCGCAAAAAAGTCGCCTCTTCGTTCATCGCAAGCATCGCGGCGGTGCTGATGATTTCACTTTCGGGATGCGGTGTCGTCTCCGAACTGGTCGACATCGGCACGGCCGGCAACGCGTTCATCACCGAGATGGGCAAGGGCAACGCCGCGGGCGCCGCCGCGCTGATGCATTCGAATGCTGGCACGGCCGCCGCGCTGACTCCGGCCCTGCAGGGCATCATCGACCGCAAGCTGAGCGGCATGACTGTCAGCGGGACCAAGCTCGAGAACAACATCGGGACGCTGACCGGAACCTGCAAGATGGCCGATGCCACCGGCAAGATCGTCGATGGCGAACTGACCGTTCAGACCCAGAAGGACGGCGACACGTGGAAGGTCAACTACTTCCTGTGCAAGATTAGCTAACGAGCGCCAACCGCGCTACATTTCGGAGTCAGGAGGCCCGCCCCGGCGTACGCCGGGGCGGGCCTCCTGACTCCGAGAATATGTTCGGATTCATGCAACTCCCATCGCCCGAGGCGCCGACTGCCCCGCCTGAACGCACGCCCCTTGTGACCAGCCTGCTCGACACCGCAATTCGATTCGGGCTGTGGGGGGCGCTTCTCGTTGGGGTTGCCGAACCGTTGCGCCGTCAGCCGCTCGAGCAGATCCTGCCCGTCCTGCTCATCTTTGGCATCATCGGCGCGGGCTATCTTCTGCTCAGCACCGACGGCGTGGCGCGGGCGCTACGGGTGTCCGGCCAGTCCCATCCGCTGCTGATGGCCCTCCCGCCGCTGCTGCTGTTGGTCCCCGTCATCGCCGCCAACCGCGCGAGTTCCGCGCCGGTGGACCTTCCCGATGCGCTGGCCGCCTTCATCTTTGTCTTTCTGCCGCCGGCGCTGGCGCTCATCAACACCCCCCGCCTGCGCGCTTCGGACGCAGGGGTCGGGCTGGTCGCTGTCGCCGCGCCGCTCACGCTTGCCCTGGCCCGCGGGCAGGCGCTCACCCCCACCGATGCCGCGCTGAGGCTGGGCGCATTCGCGCTGCCGGTGTTGCTGCTCGCGCTGACCAACCGGGCCCAGAAGGAGCGCCTGAACTTTCTGTTGTTGTGCGCGGCGCTGATGCTGTGGTACGCGGTTGAGTTTGACGCGCTGCCAGATGTCATCCTCCCCCCGATGCAGGCCGCGAATGGCGGGATGTACTTTAAGTTGGCGGTGCTGCCGATCTTCCTGTACACCCTGGCACTGGCGGGAAAGTTCGAGGGCCTCGGCCTGCGTTTTGGGCCGACGCTCAAGGGCGCAGGATCGGTAGCCCTCAACACGGCTCTGGCCGCGGTCATCATCCTGCCCCTCGCCTTGCTCACCGGCTTTGTCGTCTTCAATTGGACAGCGCCGACGCCGCAGGACGCGGCGTTGCGCTTTGTGACGATCTACCTCGCGATTGCCCTGCCCGAGGAGATTCTCTTTCGGGGCATGCTCCTGCGTTATCTGAACCACACCCTGGGCTGGAAGCCGATCGCCGTCATCGCGCTTTCGGCGCTCATCTTCGGCGCATCGCATCTCGATAATCCACCCCTGGTCGGCCTGTATTTCATCTTCGCGACGATCGCCGGAATCTTCTACGCCCGCGCTTTCCTGAGCACCCGCACGGTCACGGCCGCCGCGACGGTACATGCTCTGGTCGATTGGATCTGGTCGGTGGCGTTCCCGAGGTGATGCGTCATGCGTCATGCGTGACCCGTCATTTTTCGCAGGGCGTGGCCCTTTGCAGGAGAACGGGAGGATGAAAATGGAATCTCCCGTTCTCTCGTTCTCCTGCAAAGCGCTTGCGCCCGAGTAGAAATGACGCATGACGGATGACGCATGACGCGGCTGTCCCCATAAAGGATAATGCCCAGTATGCTTGACTTCACGCCTGTACGCGAAAAGAGAACCACCATCGCCGCGCTGGCCCGCCCGCTCAGCCGGACCGATCTTGCGCGGTTGACCCATGAAATGGTCGACACCCTGCTGGGCATCATCGAGGACGCCACCGACGCCGATGTCGTATTCCAGCCCAAAGATCCGGGCGCATCCGATCCATATGCCGCGAACGAGGCGCTGAAGAACGTCAGTTGGACACTCGGCCATGTCGTCGTGCATGCCACGGCCTCGGCCGAGGAAGCCGCCTTCCTGGCCGCCGAGCTGGCCCGGGGCGTGCCCGATCATGGCCGTTCGCGCCATGAGACGAATTGGGAAACGGTCACGACCATCGCCCAGTGCCGGGCCCGGCTCGAGGAGAGCCGCCGCATGCGCCTGGCCTCGCTGGGCGTGTGGCCGGATTCACCCCACTATGAGAACCAGGTCGAGCCCTACCCGGGCGCCGGCGTGCGTAACTGCAAAGGCCGCTTCATTGGCGGTCTGGCCCACGACGACTCGCACATTGAGCAGCTCCGGGAGATCATCCGCCAGGCCAAAGCGGCCCGCGGCGCAGCCTGATCCCGCACGCTGGTGAAGGCCGGCGAGGAGACCATCCCCATGAGTGAAATCGATATCAAACTGGCCCGCCTGCGCGAGCTGATGGCCCAGAAGAAACTGGATGCCGTCATCCTGCAACGCAACAGCAGCTTTGCCTGGATCACCTGCGGCGCGCCCAGCTACATCAACACCGCGTCGACGACGGGTGTGGCCGCGGCAGTCGTCACCCTATCCGACCGCTACATCGTCACCAACAACATCGAGGCCCCCCGCCTCGAGCGCGAGGAGGGGCTGGCTGCCCAGGGCTGGAAGCTGCACGCCTCGCGCTGGTATGAGACCAAGGATCTGGCGGCCGAGTTGACCGCCGGTTTGGAGGTGGGTTCGGACGGGCTGATGCCCGGCACCGCCAACCTTGCCAACGAGATTACCTTGTTGCGGGCGTCGTTGACTGCCGTGGAGGCCGAGCGCTTCCGGGCATTGGGCCGGCTGTGCGGCGAGGCCATGGATTCGGCCATCCGGGGTGTGCGCCCGGGCGACACTGAATTCGAGATTGCTGGGCGGCTCGATCGGGCCACTTTCGCCCGGGGCGTCCAGCCCATCGTCAATCTGATCGCCACCGATAATCGCATCTTCGAATTTCGCCATCCGCTGCCGACCAACAAGCAGATGGAGAAATACGCCATGCTGGTGCTGTGCGGCCGCAAATCGGGGCTGGTCGCCTCGATCACCCGGCTGGTTCATTTCGGCAAGCTGCCCGACGAACTCAAGCGCAAGGCCGATGCCTGCATGCGGGTCGACGCCGCCTACATCGCCGGAAGCAAGCCCGGACGGACGGTGGCCGACGCCTTCAAGAAAGGCGTCGATGCCTACGCCGCCGCCGGTTTTCCCGACGAGTGGCAGCTTCACCATCAGGGGGGCCTGACCGGCTACGAGCCGCGCGAGATCCTCGGCCGGCCGGGCGCGAACGCGGTCGTCGCGGTGGATCAGGCCTATGCCTGGAACCCGTCGATCGCGGGGGTCAAGTCGGAAGACACCGTGCTCGTAACCGAGGCCGGGCATGAGGTCATCACCCAGATTGACGGCTGGGATACCCAGCTCATCGTCGTCGACGGCGAGCCTGTCGTGCGCCCGCGGGTGCTCGAAATCATCTGATCAGACACATCACGATTCTGGGACGCTATCCCCCGTCCCGGCGTACGCCGGGACGGGGGATAGCGTCCCAGAATCATGGATTGTGGCACGAACTGGAGAAGCAAAGAAATGAAGAGTATCGTTTTATCCTCACTCGCGGCTGCTGTGTTGCTGGCTGCTTGTGGCGCGCAGGCCGCCCCGACCGCGGTCCCGCCCACGACGGTCCCGCCGACGGCAGTGCCGCCGACCGCGACACCCATTCCGCCCACGGCCACGCCGCTGCCGCCCGCCGCGACAGCCGTCCCGCCGACCCGCGTTCCGCCTACCGCCGCGCCGGCGGGGGCGGGGGTGATCCCCTTCCGGGCCATTACCGAGACGGTCAAGCCATTGAATTCCATTGAGACCACCATCAAGCTGGCCTTCAAGGGCAAGGATTTCAACGGCAAAATCGCCGATGGCGAGCTGAATATGAGCGCGCGCAACAATCTGCTGAAGAAACAGGCCGCCCTGGCCTTTGGCGGTTCGCTGGCCGCCGCCATCATGGGCGACGCAGCCGCCACCCTCCAGGCCACCAGCATCGGCGTCTATGAGCTGGGCGGCTTTTCGTACACCACGATCACGGGCGCCCAGGAACTGTGCATCAAGCAGAAGATCGACCCCACCAAGCCGAGCAGCACGATGTCGCCCGAGGCGATCGTAGGCACACTGGGCAGCGATAAGACGCCCATCTACGGCACCCTGGCCGGCAACGAGACTGTCAACGGCGTACCGGCCCGCAAATACATCATCGATCCGGTAAAGACGCAGGCCTCGATCGTCAAGACCGGCAAGGACGATTTCTACAAGAACGCGTCGATCACCGGCGGGGAAGTCTATGTGGCCGCGGATGGCGGCTATCTGCTCCGGATGACGATGGATCTTGCCGGGAAGTACAACGACTTCAAGCTGGATGGCGCAATGAAGGTGAGCATGGACATCGGCAATATCAACGGCAACGTTGAGGTTACCCTGCCCAAGAGCTGCGACAACCCGCTCGGAGGCTAACCGCCTGGCACACAACGATTCTCCGGGGTGATCTCCGCTGGCGGAGTTCACCCTGGCCACGCTTTCGATTGCGCGTTTGGGGCCAATGGCTGGTGTATGATTACCGCCTCGACATGAAGAAGCGCTTCAACAACGCGAACGATAACGATAATAACGGGGCCTCGCCAGGCGCCGCTTAGTCGTTCGCGAAACGCGAACTGGAAACGCAGACTGAGGGCCGCCTGAAAAACAGGCGGCCCTTTTTTGATGCAGCAAACAAGGACGGAGACAGCCATGCGCAAAACACATACCGCCGGCGCCCTGCGCGCCACAGACGAGGGCAAATCGGTCATCCTGGCCGGCTGGGTACACCGCCGCCGCGATTTCGGCGGGCTGATCTTCGTCGATCTGCGCGACCGCTACGGGATGACCCAGATCACCCTCGATCCGCAGCGCGTGCCGGCCGAGGTCTTCAAGGCCGTCGAAGGCATACGGGCCGAGTATGTGATCGAGGTCGAGGGCACGGTCCATCTGCGCCCCGAGAAGATGCGCAACCCGAAGCTGGCCACCGGCGATGTCGAGGTGTTTGCGACCAAGGTCATCATCCACAACGCGGCCAAGGTGCCGCCGTTCCCGATCGACACCGACGGGACGGATGTGGACGAAAACCTGCGCCTGAAGTACCGCTATCTCGATCTGCGCCGCGAGCGAATGGCCCGCAACCTCACCCTGCGCCACAAATTGATCAAGCACATGCGCGACTACATGGACCGCAACGGCTTCATCGAGGTCGAGACGCCGATCCTGTTCAAGAGCACGCCCGAAGGCGCGCGCGAGTATCTCGTCCCCAGCCGGGTGCACCCGGGCGAGTTCTACGCCCTGCCCCAGAGCCCGCAGCAGCTCAAGCAGCTCCTGATGGTGGGCGGGATAGAGCGTTATTTCCAGATCGCGCGCTGCTTCCGGGACGAGGACCAGCGGGCCGACCGCCAGCCCGAGTTCACCCAGCTCGACGTGGAGATGAGCTTTGTCGACCGCGACGATGTCATGGCGCTGATCGAGACCATGCTGGTCCAGTTCACGACCGAACAGGCCGCCCTGCACGGCAAGCGCCTGCTCTACACGCCCTTCCGCCGGCTGACCTTTGCCGAGGCGATGGGCCGCTACGGCAACGACAAACCCGACCTGCGCTTCGGGATGGAGATTTTCGACGTCACCGTGGCGACCCGCGACTCGCAGTTTGCGGTCTTCGCCGGCGCCCCGGGCGTGCGCGGGATCGTGGCGCCCGGCTGCGCCGCCTACACCCGCAAGCAGACCGACGAGCTGATCGAGTTTGCCCGCAAGGAAGGAGCCAAGGGCTTGGTCGTGCTGCACCATGACCCCGAGGGCATTCGCGGCAGCGGCGCGGGCGCCAAGCTGAGCGAGGCCGAGAAGGCCGCCCTGATCGCCGCTGGCGGGAGCAAGCCCGGCGATCTGCTGCTGCTCGTCGCTGACGCCGAGGGTATAGCCTTGAATGCGTTGGGCAAGCTGCGGGTGGAGATGGGGACGCGGCTCAAGCTGGCCGACCCGAACGTGCTGGCCTTCGCCTGGGTCGTCGACTTCCCGATGTTCACCTGGGACAAGGACGACAGCCGCTGGGTGCCGAATCATCACCTGTTCACCGCCCCGCGCGACGAGGACCTCGACAAATTCGAGACCAACCCGGGCGAGGTCAAGGGCAAGCAGTACGACCTGGTCTGCAACGGCTACGAGGCCGGCGGCGGGAGCATCCGAATTCACCGGCGCGACGTGCAGCTGCGGGTGATGAGCCTGCTGGGCCTGTCGCTCGAAGAGGCCTACAAGAAGTTCGGGCACATGCTGGACGCTTTCGAGTATGGCGCGCCGCCGCACGGCGGGATCGCCCCGGGGGTCGACCGGCTGGCCATGCTGTTCGCCGGCGAGCCGAACATCCGCGAGGTCATTGCCTTCCCGAAGAACCAGCAGGCCGCGGACGTGATGCTGGGCATCCCCTCGGCCGCGACGGACAAACAGCTCAAGGAGCTCAGCGTCAGCGTGACGCTGTAAATTCCGCTGGAACAACCTCGCGGGTAGGCGCTGCTGGCTTCTGGCCGGCGCGGGTATATGGCGCCTTCCCGCGAGGTTTTTTCGTTGCGGGCGGACGTCGCCGGGCCTGTCACTCGTCATGCTGAGCGCGCCCACTGAGCCGTGGCGCGCCCGAGCGTCGCGGGCGCGCGAAGCATCTCTACGTTAGCCGATCGGAGCCCAACCGGGCGGGACATGACCGGTCGAGGCAGAGACCCTTCGCCGGGCCGATACGATCGAGTCCACTGGGGCTCTACGGCCCGGCTGCTCAGAAACTGGCCCTTCATCAATCTGCGGAAGCATCCTGAGCGGAGGGCGGCGTCCGTGATGAGTTTGGCTCCGGCCGTGCCAGCCGCCCGCAGTCGAAGGACGCTTCCGCTGACGAGTGGAGCGCAGGCGTCCTTCGACTCCGCGCATCGACGCTTGCGCGCCGATGCGCTCCGCTCAGGATGCCTGCGCTTTTTGTGCGCGGTAGCGCGCACGCCGTTTCTGCCCGCCCTTTCTGCCGAAGGCGGTCCGGAACTCAGGGTGACAAGATCGCCGCTCGTCATGCTGAGCGCGCCCACTAAGCCGTGGCGCGCCCGAGCGTCGCGGGCGCGCGAAGCATCTCTACGTTAGCCGATCAGAGCCCGACCGGGCGGGACATGACCGGTCGAGGCAGAGACCCTTCGCCGGGCCGATATGATCGTGTCCACTTTGGCTCTACGGCCCGGCTCAGGGTGACGGCATTTCTTTTCGGCGCTTCAACTCCATCCGCATGCCATATTTCGGGCGCATGGTGATGGTCTGCTCCTTGAAGATGCGCTGCCCGGGGACGAGCGCCATCTCGTAGCGCTGGGCGAGCATCGCCAGCAGCAGATGGCCTTCCATCAGGGCGAAGGTGTTGCCGATGCAGACGTGCGGGCCGGTCAGGAACGGGATATAGGCGTTGCGGTTGATCCTGGCCCGATTCTCGGGCAGGAAGCGCTCCGGCTTGAAGGCCTCCGGCTCCTCCCAGAAATCGGGATGGCGGTGGATGTTGTTGATGGCGATCCCGACAAACGCGCCCTGCGGCAGGGCATACTCGCCCAACGTCAACGGCGCATACGCCATCCGGGCGGTGAAGGGCACCGGCGGGAACAGGCGCAGGCTCTCCTCGAGCGTGGCCAGGGTGAGCGGCAGGGACGGCAGATCGGCGAAGGTCGGCGCGCGGCCCTTGAGGACGGTATCGACCTCGGCCTGCAGCTTGCGCAGCGCCTCGGGGTTCTGCGACAGGGCGTACCAGGTCCAGGTCAGGGCCAGAGCGGTCGTCTCGTGCCCGGCGCCGTAGATCGTGGCGACCTCGTTGCGGACCTCCTGATCGGTCATCCCCTTGCCGGTGTCTTCGTCGCGGGCTTCGAGCAGCATGTCGAGCAGGTCGCCCTTCTTCTCGGCGCTGGCCCGGCGCTCACGGATCATCCGATACAGGTAGTCATCGAGCAGGGCTTTGGCCGCCCAGAAGCGCCGGTTGCCGGGCGTCGGCCACGAGGCAGGCAGGCGGATTGGATTGCGCACGATGGCCTGGGTGTAGTGCAGGCCGACATCCACCGCGTTTCCGATCCGGTCGACCTCGGGCAGGATGTCGCTCGAGAACATCGTGCCGTTGATGATGTCCAACGTGACGAGTTTCATCTCGTCGTTGAGCATGACCTCGGCCCCATCGGGGAGCTTCTCCCAGCGGGCCAGCATGCGCGCGCCGCCGGCGGCCATGGTCTCGCCCATGGCCTGGATGCGCTGGCGGTGAAAGATCGGCTGCATCATCCGGCGGCGGGTGAACCAGGTCTCGCCGTCGGTGGTCAGCACGCTCAGCCCGAGCATGGGGGTGAGGAGCGTGCCGCCCTCGATATCGGCGGGGCGGCGCAGGATGGCCTTGCGGTCGACCAGGGCCTCGTGGGCGAGGTCAGGGTGCGAGACGATGGTGAAGGAGCGGTTGCCGGCGAGCTGGATGCGGAAGATGTCGCCGCGCTCCTTCCACACCCGGTCAATGGTGCCGATCGAGTCGCGGCCGAACACGAGCAGGTTGCCGATGATGGGCGCGCCCTTGATGAAGGGGATTGCGCGCGGGGTGGCGGGAGTTGGGGTGGTCATGCGGGGAACTGATTATCTGGCAGTTCGGCAGGTTTGATCAGGTGGGTAGAGGGCGCCTCAAAAACATCCGGCGAGATCACCCTCCCCGCGCGAAGCGCGGGGAGGGTGATCTCGCCAATGATTTTCAGGATGACCTCCAAGGTGTGATCAGGAAATTTGCCTGCGCTATAGTCTCGCGGCTTGCGAACGCAGACAACGCCAAGCGCGGAAGCGATATTGTCCGGCGAAGCCGGACAATATCGCTTCCGAAACAGATCGCCCCTGGAGTCCCAATGAAATCAGGCAAATGTCCCAAGTGCAATTCAACCGAGATCTTCGCGTCCTACGGCAAGAGCAGCCTCGACTCCGGACTTAGCACGGGGACGGCCAGCCGCTTCTCCGCCTTCGCACCGCCAAGAGCGGCCTATTGGGCGATGACGTCAAGATGTTGTATCTGGAGACCTATGTCTGCCGCGCGTGCGGCTGCGTCGAGCAGTACGTCCACGACCTGGATGCGTTGGGCAAGATTGACGCGTGCGCGAACTGGAGAAGGGTTACTCAAGTTTGATCAGGTTTGATCAAGTAGGTAAGGTTTGATCAGGTAGGAACCCACCTGACCACACCTTACCCACCTGATCAAACCTGATCACACCTGATCAAACCTGATCACGCCCCTCCGGCATGGCCGCCGCCAGGAAGGCCCGCGCGATGGGCGGGAGCGGCGCGCCGGCGTTGCTGACCGCGCGTAGGGCGCGACAGAGTGCGACGCCCGTCTCCGGGCTGCGCAAGGCACCGCTGTGCAGATCCGCCAGAACCGCGTAATCGGGTAGCACGCTGAAGGCGACCCCGGCCCGGACCGAGTGTTTGATGGCCTCGAGGTTGTCGAACTCGGCCACGATCCGCGGCCGGATGCCCTGTTCGCGCAGCACCCCCTCCAGCCAGATCCGCGATTGGCTGCCCGCCTGGCGGGTGATGCAGGCCGCGCCGTCCAGCTCGGCAAAGTGAATCGATCCGCGTGCCCACAGCGGGTGCTTCGGCCCGATCACGATCCGCTGGGTGACCTCGCTCACCAGGACCGTCTCGAGTTGCCCGGCCAGAGCCGGATCCAAGTCGCCTTCTATAAAGCCCAGATCGATCTGGCGCGCAATCAGCCGGTCGACGATCTCGGGGGTGGTGCCGGTCTGCAGGGCGACTGCCATTGCCGGGAAGCGCTCGCTGAAGGCGTGGATCCAGCCCGGGAGCAGATAGCCGCTCACCCCCGGCGTGGCCCCGATCCGAACCTGGCCCGCGGCCTGCGGATCGAGGGTGGTGATGGCGGCCTGGGCCTCGAGCACCAGGGCCAGGATGCGCTCGGCGTAGTCGCGCAGGGTCCGCCCCTCGAGGGTGAGCGTTACGCCTTTCGACCCGCGATGAAAGAGCGGGCGGCCCAGGCTGCGCTCCAGATCCTGGATGTGCTGGCTGACCCCGGGCTGGGTGATGAACAGGCGCTCGGCCGCGGCCCTGAAGCTGCCGGCCTGGGCGACCTGCAGGAAAACCTCGAGCTTGTGTAGATCGAGCATGGTGATAAGCGATTGCTTATCGCTCATTATAGGGAGTTGGGTCTCACACTCCTGCCCCGATCCGGGTAGTCTGTGCGCATATCTGTGGCGCGAGCACAATCCCCGCGCGAAGCGCGGGGATTGTGCTCGCGCCAGGAATCCTAAGGAGACAAGCACACACCATGATGAACCTACTTCGCAGCCTGATGGGCGGCGCCGGAACCGTGATCAGCCCGCAGCAATACAAGCAGGACTTCAGCGCGCCCAAGCGCGCCCACACCCTGATCGACGTGCGCACGCCGATGGAGTTCCAGAGCGGCCACATCCCGGGCGCGCTCAACATCGACGTGCAGGTGTTGCCGGCCCGGCTCAAGGACGTGCCCAAGGACAAGCCGGTCGTGCTGTATTGCCGGAGCGGCAACCGCAGCGCCAGCGCCGCCGGGATGCTGCAACGGGCGGGCTACACCGAGATCTATGACCTGGGCGGCATCGGGGCCTGGGCTCAGGCCGGCTTTCCTATTCGCTGATTGTTTCGGAAGCGATATCCCCCGGCGTGCGCTGGGGGATCCAAGCGCGCTCTGACAGAACTGCTGCCGGATGCGATATCCGCCCGCTTCGCGGGCGGATATCGCATCCGGCAAATCCCCAGGGGAAACAACGATGCTGCTGAAGTATTTCTATGACGAGACGCTGGCCCAGGCGTCGTATCTGCTGGGCTGCCCGCGCACGGGCGAGGCCATGGTCGTCGACCCCAGGCGGGATGTCGAGGCCTATCTGCGCGCGGCCGACAAGGAAGGCTTGCGCATTACGCACGTCACCGAGACGCACATCCACGCCGACTTCGTCAGCGGGCTGCGCGAGCTGGCCGCCCGGACCGGCGCGCTGATGATGGTCAGCGACGAGGGCGGGCCGGACTGGACCTATGCCTTCGCCGGCGAGGCCAACGTCGTGCCGGTCCGCGGCGGCGACACCTGGAAGGTCGGGAATGTCAAGGTCGACGTGCTGCGCACGCCCGGACACACCCCCGAGCACATCGCCTTCATGATCACCGACGCGGCCGGGGCCAACCGCCCGATCGGGATCTGCACCGGCGACTTCGTCTTTGTCGGCGACGTGGGCCGGCCCGATCTGCTCGAAGAAGCGGCCGGCATGCTCGGCACCAAGGAGATCGGCGCGCGCAAACAGTTCGAGAGCGTCGCCCGGCTGAAATCCCTCCCCGACTATCTGCAGTTATGGCCCGGCCACGGCGCGGGCAGCGCCTGCGGCAAGGCCCTCGGCGCGATCCCCTCAACCACCCTGGGTTATGAGCGGCTATTCAACCCGGCCTTCCAGTTTGAGCAGGAGGACGCATTCGTGGCCTGGCTGCTGGCCGGCCAGCCCGAGGCCCCGCGCTACTTCGCCCAGATGAAGCGGGTGAACAAGCTTGGCGCGGCCCTGCTGGCTGAGGCCGCGCCACCGCGCCAGATGGATCGGGCTGAGCTTGATGCGTTGTTCGCCGCCGGTGCCCAGGTGTTTGACCTGCGCCGCCGGGATGCCTTCGCCAAAGCCCACCTCCCGGGCGCGATCTCCATCCCGACAACGGACAACAGCTACCTCACCTACATCGGTTGGTATGTTGACTATGCCCGGCCGGCCTACTTCATCGCGCCATCGCTGGGCGATGTCGAGCGCATCACCCGCGCGCTACGATCCATTGGCATCGATGACACGCCCGGTTTCTTTGCCCCTGAGGTCGTCGCCGGGTCCAATGTCGCGCTGCCGGTCTGGACGGCGAAGCATCTCGCCGAGCGGCAGGCCGCGAACGGGCTGCTCATCGTCGACGTGCGCGGCAAGAGCGAATATGACACCGTGCATATCGCCGGCGCCAAGCACATACCGGTCGGCCTGCTGCCGCGCCGGCTGGCCGAACTGCCCCACGACCGCCTGCTGGTGACCCAGTGCGCGAGCGGGTATCGCTCCCAGATCGCGGCCAGCTACCTGCGCGCGCAGGGCTTCGACGCCGTGACGCTCGGCGACGGCGAGAAGCTGTGGTCGCAGGCGCTCCCGGTCGAGGCATGATCGCTTTTGTCGCGGACCTCGCGCTCGGCTTCATCATCGGTCTGACCCTCGGGTTGCTGGGCGGCGGCGGTTCGATCCTGACCGTGCCGGCCCTGGTCTACGTGGCCGGGCTCAGCCCGCAGGCGGCGGTGACGGCCTCGCTGGCCATCGTCGGGATCAACAGCCTGGCCGGCGCGTCCACCCATCGGGCCCAGGGCACCCTGAACTGGAAAGTCGCGCTGGTCTTTGGCGGGGCGGGCATGCTCGCGGCCTATCTGTCGGCCGGATTGTCGCAACTCGTCCCGGCCCGGGCGCTGCTGATCGCCTTTGCCCTGCTGATGCTGGTCGTGGGCGGGGTCATGCTCCTGCGCCGGTCCGCCGGCGAGCAGGCGGGGGTCGCCCGGAGCTGGCCGGTGATCGCCGCGACCGGGGTCGGGGTCGGCGTACTGACCGGATTCCTGGGCGTGGGCGGCGGCTTTCTGATCGTGCCGGCCCTGGTCATGTTGGTGGGCTTGCCGATGCGCCAGGCGGTTGGGACCTCGCTCATCATCATCGCCATGAACAGCCTGGCCGGTTTTCTGGGCCATCTGGGCGGCCCGCCCACCGACTTTGGGATCGTGGCGGTTTTTGCCGCGGCTGGGATCGCCGGCGCATTGCTCGGCGCGCGGCTCGCCCGCCGGCTGAATGCGGCCGCGTTGCGGACCGCCTTTGCCGTCTTCGTGATCGGGCTGGCGGTGGTGTTACTAGTTGATAACGTGCGTTATTTGGTGTGAGGAGCGGGCGCGTGCGGGGCCCTGAGCTTGTCGAAGGGCCCCGCGCTTTGAACGCCATTTGCCGCCTGCTGGCCCTCAGCGGGAGATGCGCGGGAGGAATGTCAATACCGCAGGCGAACAGGCTGGGTCGACAGGGTCATAGACGGTGGCCGAATAGCGCGTATCCGCCGCGGCGCGATCGATGGGCATCACCCGGAAATAGCACATCCCCGCCGCGGACAGCCCCAGCGTGCTCGACGTCTCAAATCCCGCTCGGATAGGCGTGTCGATCGTCGCGAAAGAGCCGGTGAGGGTCGCCGAGCCCTCCACGCGATACGAGGCGATCTCCGTTGCGCCATTCCAACTGAAATACAACACGCCGCCGCGCGAGACGAGCGTGGGAAGTGTCGACGGAAGGCCGACCCATGGGAAACGGAACCAGCGGTAGTTGTAGCCGTAGGCCGGCCGGTCAATGCTCATCTCGATCGCGACGTCGCCGCCCGGCGTCACCTCTGATCCGATCGTGGCCGGGCCGCCCCAGCCAATGAAGGTGTTTCCGTTGGGCAAACGCTGGACGTTGCCCATGAAGAATCCGTAAATATCGGGGTCGCTCCGGTATTCCCAGACCCGGGTAATGACCTTGGCGACTTCATCGATTTCATACTCCACTGCGCGCGAATAGAGCGTTGGGCGGGAAACCCCTCATGCGGGTTGCCATTGTCGAACAGGGTGATGTGCCCGTTTTCAAGGCGCCGAATGTCATGCTGATACGAGAATCCCGTGTCATTGACAAACGTAAACTCGTTTTCCTTGCCGCCCAGCTTCCACATCACGTTGCCGGTGGCGCGATTGATCTTGACAATCTGGGCGGTGTGGCGGTTGGACAGCAACAGGTTGCCGTCAGTGTCTCGTTCAATGGCGTTGCCATGGTAGACGTCGGCGATGCTGCCCGTCAGGGATTCGTAGGTCGTGGTAATTGGCAAATGGTCGAGACCGCTCCAGGTGAAAACCGGATTCTTGAGCTCATCTTGTTCCTGCACGACGATATCCCAAACGATCGCGTTGGTCATTCCGCCATGGGCGCTCAGGTCAACGGGGACAATGTTGTACGACATCATGAGAGCCGTCCCATTCGTCATCACCTGCAATTCATGCATATCGGTCGTGGGGAATCCGCTCGTCGCCCAGGTGTTTGTCACTTGATATGACTGGTCCATCGCCCGATGCAGCCCGGTTGACATGTCAAACCAGGTGAGTGTCCCATCGGGCTGCTTCTTGAAGTCGGCTCCGGGGTTGACCACATCTGTTGGTTGGAAGTAAATCGGTTGACCCAGATCGTCAACGATCAGGAGATATGACTGCTCCGCTCCCCCCATGGTTGACAGAAAGATGTATCCTGGCGCGGTTGGACCGGTGCCGGTGATGAATCTGCGGCAGGTCCCCCGGGGCGGTGACGAATCGATTTGTGGCGGTGACGGCAGTCGACGACGACGCCTGGGAAGCAATCTGGGGCATGCCGACCATTTCCGATGCAATGGATAGAGGAGGCCCACCCACTGGCCAGTCTGTCGCGGTGCGGGCCGCATAGCGAGGGCCTGGGGCAGCGAACGCAACGGTGGCGGCCGAAGCCGCGAGCGCCAATGACGCCAAAATCGTCAGAAAAGATGTACGCATGATTGCAAGCGATTCTATCCTGCCGATCGGTAACCACAGCGGGGGGACTCATTGGGCGAGTGCCGGACGCTGGACGGCTGCACGATCGGTCAGGCGCGCGTGGCAGGCCGAGCGGGGCCATCCTCATTTGTTTCGACCCGGGATACACTGCCCTCTTTCGCGCCCGTCTGGGGTGGTAGGCTGGGCGCTGACAAGAACCAATACACACGGAGGGGGACACCATGAGACTCGTCGTCACAGGCAGCAGGGGATTGATCGGCCGGCACGTCGTTGACTACGCAAAGACACAGGCCGGGGTCGAAGTCATCGGGGTCGATCAGGTCTATCCCGGTGACTGGCGGGCCAACTATCGATTTGCGGATATGACCGACCTGGGCCAGGTTTACTCGGCCCTGTCCGGGGCCGACGCGGTTATCCACCTGGCCGCGATACGCGATCACGGGCTCGTCCCGGAGCCGAAGCTGTTTCTCGACAACGTCACCACCGCCTATCACGTCCTGGAAGCCGCGCGCCGGCTTGGCATCAAGCGGGTGGTCTTGTCGTCGAGCGTGCAGGTGAGCCGGACCGTGCTCATGCATCACGACACGCGCTACCGGTATCTGCCCCTGGATGAGGCGCACGAGGTCGATCCCCAGAACGACTACGCGCTGTCCAAACAGGTCGGCGAGGTGATGGGCGAGATGTACGCCAAGACGTATGGCCTGTCGGTGGTCAACCTGCGCTTTGGGGCGATCACCCACCGCGACGACATGGTCGGCTGGCCGTGGCCCGAAGCGACCGCGCCGCATTGGGCGCTCTACGCCTACGCCGACGTGCGCGACGCCGCGCGCTGCGCCTATCTGGCCGCGACCGCCAATCTGCCGCCGGCCACCCATCACGTCTCCTTTGTCGTGGCCCCGGATTCGATGGTGAGCACGCCCTCGGCCGAGATCGCCCGGCGCTTCTTCCCCGACGCCACCCTGCGCGCCCCGCTCGAGGGGAATGCGTCCTTGATCAGCAACGCAACGGCCAAGCGCCTGTTCGGGTTTGAGGCCGAGTACAGCTGCAGGGCGTAGCTGGACCGAAGACGGCAGACCGCATCGCGACCGGTTCAGCCCGTCGGCGATGGGCAAGGGGTGCATTCGATCCGCCAATCCCAGGAAGATTGACTTCGATCTGATTGAGACGATGCTGAAGCAAACTGCGCAATCGAGAGGGCCGGTGTGTTGAACGATCGCGCATCGTCCCCGGTAGACGGCGATCTTGGCTTCACGTATCTGGCTGTGAAGAGTGGCGCGGTCTTTATCCGGCGCCACGGTCAAGTGGCAAGCGAGCTGCGCGGCGGCAAGGCCGAGGCGTGTCTGAAGAAACTCCGGGCGGCCAGCTTTTCTCAGGCCCAGCAGATCATGGCCCGCGTCACCGGAAACTACAAACGCGGAAATGAAAGGACGGCGCGGGATCGCGCGCAGGAATAACGATGACTCCAAATGCAATCACCGTCCGCCAGGCCCGCCGCGACGACCTGGACGCCATCAACATTGTCGAAGCCGGCTCGACCCCCGGGCTGCGCTACGTCGCGCGGGTCTTCGATGACTTTGTCTCGGACGAGGTCGGCGAGTTCAGCGTGGCCGAGATCGACGGCCAGGTCGTCGCGTGCGGGAAGTTCACCGTGATGCCCGACCACTCGGCCTGGCTCGAGACGCTGCGGGTGCTGCCCGCGTATCAGGGCCGGGGCGCGGGCAAACGCCTGTATGAGCGCTTCTTCGAGGTCGCCCGGCGCGAAGGCGTGACGACGATGCGGATGTACACCGGGGTGACCAACCTGGTCAGCAAGGGTCTGGCCGAGCGCTTTGGCTTCCGGCTGGCGGGGACCTTTCGCGGCGCCTGGCTGCCGCTCGAGGCGGCTGTTGGCCCGGCCCTGGCCTTCGTGCCCGTCACCGATCCTGCGCGGGCGACCGCCCTGCTCATGCCGCATGCGCCGCGCTGGACGGGATTTGTGGTGATGAACCGGACCTTCTACGCCCTCACTCCGATCCTGTGCGCCGACTTCGCCCGGGCCGGGCGGGTGTTTGAAGAGCGCGCCAGTGGTAGCGTCGTCGTCCTCGGCGCGCGCTTCATGCCCGAGCAGGCGCTGCACATCGGCATGTATGCGGGCGATACGCGGGCCTGCCTCGACTTCGCCGCGCATCTCGGGGTCACACGTGGGGCGAGCCGGGTGAGCTGCCTGTTCCCGCCTGCCGCAGCGGACATCCAGGCTGAGCTGACTGAGCGGGGCTATCGTCTGGAGTCGGCGGATTTCATTGTGATGGAGAACGGCTCGGCGCAGCACGCCTGATTCGGATTGGCTGAAACGGCATCCCCGGCGAAGCCGGGGATGCCGTTTCAGCCAAATGTCACCGATCACCCGACCAACGCGAATACGATAAAGCCCGCCAGCCCCACGATAATACAGGTCAACTGATAGAGCTGCCCGCTGGCCAGGGCGGTCACAATTTGCAGGGCGATATAGCAGGACAGAAGGCCCAACGCATACAACCCGACACCACCGCCGCCCGCGCGCGCCCAGGCCGCGGCGAAGGCCGACCAGCCCAGCATGATCGGCACCGTGCTCAGCAAATGCAGGCCTAGAAATCGCACAAAGGTGTCGTGGGGATTGAGCCGGAACAGGCGGGTGATCGCGGCGGCGATGGCGGCCGCGCCCAGGACGCAGCCCCACAGCACGGCGAAACCAAGGGCGAGCTCCGCCAGCGTGCCAAACGATCCGAACAGGGCCAGGAGCACCCCGGCCACGAGCAAGAATACGCCCGTGACGGCCAGCGCGATCAGCACCTGTTCCAGGTAACCCCTGAGGTCTTTGTTCATGGTTGCGATTCGGCCCCGGTCTAGCGCGCGCCGGCCCGCTCGAGCAGGCCGATCATCTGGGTATACCCGCGCTGGCGGGCGTGGGCGAGCGGCGTCACCCCGCGCCCGTCGGGGATATTGACATTCGCCCCGGCCGCGATGAGCAGGCGCACGACCTCGGTCCGGCGCGGGCCGCCGTCACCCAGGATGACGGCCTCGAGCAGGGCCGTCCAGCCCAGGTTGTTGACGTGGTCGATCTTGACGTTTGTGCGGGAGAGCAGCTCCTGGACAACCTCAACGTGGCCGCGCTCGGCGGCCGGGATGAGGGCGGTCCCGCCAAAACGATTGGTGATGCGCGTGTCGGCGCCCGCGTCGATGAGCAGCTTGAGGACCTCGAGCCGCCCCTCCGCCCCGGCGTACAGAAACGGGTTGTCCTTGATCTCGTCCTGCAGGTTGATATCGGCCCCGGCCTGGACGAGCATCTGCACGATCGCCGGCCGGTTGGCGTGGGTGGCGGCCATGATCGGGGTGCGCCCGCGCCCGTCGCGGCCATTGAGGTCAGCCCCATCGCGCAGGAGCTGCTGGACGAGGGCGGCGTCGCCGCGCTCGGCGGCCTGGATCAGGTTCTGGGTCATGGCAGTTCGCTCGCGGGTGGGCGTGGGGGGCGGGATAGCAGTTGCTGTTGGCGCGGGCGCAGAGGTCGAGGTAGGCGAAGGAACCGCTGTGGCTGTGGGCACGAGCGCAGGCGGCGCGATGGTTGGCGGTGGGGGGCGCCGCCATTGGCGTCGAGGGAGACGCAGTGGGCGCCGACACAGCAGGCGTGGCGCAGGCGGTTAAGATCAGGGTGAGCGTTGCCTTTGCGGCGAAACGTCCGAGCAGGCGCATGGCGGCCGATGGTATCCGAAACGGCGGCAGGCTCATCCCGCGAACGTCCAGGTGCGTTGGATCAGGCCGTTGGCGACCTCGTAGACGACGGCCACGTCAAAGGGCTTATCCTGCACCCCCGAGATGCGCTCGTGGTCGATCACCCGATTCCCCAGAACCATCCGGTTGACGAGGATGGCGTGCAGGCTGGCGTGGTTGAAGCGCTGGGTGGCGTAGAACTCGCTGAAGGCTTGCTTGCCGACGATGACGGGCTCGGCGATGGGCGGGCGATAGGCGTGGATGTCATCGCTGTACTGGGCCAGAAAGCGGGCGAGGTCGCGGGCGTTGTAGGCCTCGAATTGGCGCTGGACGACATTTTCAGGGGTCATGGGCTGAGTGTAAATGATTGGCGATATCACCCTCCCCGCGCGAAGCGCGGGGAGGGTGATATCGCCACCTGTTTCTACCCGCCCCCCGGATAGTCGTAGCCAATCTTCTTCTGAACGGCCGCGATCTGGGCGAACGCCTGCTTCAGCAGCTCCTGCTGGGTGTGGCCGAGCTTGCCCGGGTGCAGGCTGTTCCGGGGCGGACGCCCCGCCTGGATCGCCGCGAGCTGATGCTGCAAACGGATCTGCATCAGGAAATCGTAAGCGGCGGCGATCTCATCCCGGCTGGCCTCGGTGATCAGGCTGCGCTCGGCGAGCGCCGCGATCCGCTCCAGGGTGTGGGTCTGGCTGATCTGATGCCGGAGCGCGTACAGCCGGGCAAAGGTGACGATCGGCATCATCGCGTCCTTCAAGTCGATCTCCCCGGCATGCTCGGCCGCGCCCCCGCTCAAGTAGATGTTGCCGAGCAGGCGGAAGGGCGGCCGGAATGTCAGGGCGTTCTGGGCGAAGTGATGCAGGAAGGCCGGATTGTCCAGCGGCGCCGCGTGAACGTGCCGGCGCAGGGCCTGGGCCAGCTCGGCATCCCCGGCGACTGCCCGGAAGTCCAGGAAGATGCTGAAATCGGCGATCTCCTGCGGCTCGGCCGCGCGCACCCAGGCGTCAAAACCCGCTCGCCACTCGGACAGGGAGCGGCACCAGCGCGGATTGCTGGCCATGACCTGGCCGCGGCAGGGCGCGTATCCGGCCTGGCGCAGGCCGTCGCACACCCGCCCGCCCAGGCGCAGGAAATACGCTGCCGCGGCTGCCGGATCGTCGCCCTCCACCGGGGCAAAGATGATGCCGTTGTCCTGATCGGTCAGCAGGGTTTGCTCCTGACGCCCCTGGCTGCCCATGGCGATGAAGACAAAGGCGGCCGGCGGCTGCCCGAGATCGTCAATGGCCAACTGGACCAGGCGCTCGGTCGCGGCGTCGCAGACCGAGGTCAACATGCTCGTGACATGCCGCGGGCGGGCGCTGCTGCCCAGCAGGCTCGCCGCCAGCGGGACGGCGCGCGCGCAGGCGGCGGCCACCGCGTCGGGCGTCGCGGCCCGCCCGATCTCGCGCAACAACACCATTGGCCCGTAGCGCGGGAACTGAATCAGGGCGTTGCTGTCGATGACGCTGACGATGCTGCCATCCCGATCCTCCACCGCCAGATGCCGCACGCCGTGCTCCTCCATCCGCATCAGCGCCTCGTAGATCAGGGCGTTCTCCGCGATCCGGATGATCGGCGCGCTCATCACGGCGTGAATCGGGGTGGCCAACGCCTTGCTCTCAGACAGAACGCGGGCCCGCAGGTCCTGGTCGGTGACAATCCCGAGCATGGCCCCGGATTCGCTGGCGACCAGCGCCGCCGTCGCCTTGCGCTCAGTCATCATCCGGGCGAGTTGTCCAACGGAGGTGTCCAATGCAACAACCAGCGCGTCCCGCCCAAGCGTGGTGATGGGCTCGTGCAGAAAGAGCAGCGACGCCTGCAGCTTGTCTATCAGCGTATCCCGCCCGGCCGCCTGGCGGCGGGCGGACGTGACATCCTGCAGCAGCCCGTCGATATAGGCTGGGTGGCGCAGGGCATTGCGGACCACGGCGGCTGAGAGCGAGAGGAAGCGGGCGTTGCCATCGGGAGCCTCGATCCGCAGGAGGTGATCGCGCAGCTCGCCCTCGGCGAGCAGCCCCTGAAACACGCGCTCGTAGTCACCCGGGTCGGCAAAGCAGTCGGCCAGAGCGGGCTGGGAGCCTTCGCCGTCCAGCGGCGGCGGCAGCAGCGCCCGCCCGGCCGGGTTGATACGGATGAAGACTCCCCGCCGGGCGGCCCGAGGCCCGGAATATGCCAACCGGCGCCGCTTCGGCCGCGGGCGCCAGCCCCTCGTCGCCGACCGCGGTTGGGCGCCGGGCGATGTCCCTGGCCAGCAGAATGAATCCCGGCTGTCCGTCAAAGGCGATCGGGTTGAGGGTCAGAATGCACTCGGCCAGACCGCCGTCCCGCCGGGTCAGGCAACCCTCGATCGACTCGCCCAACGCGGAAGAATCACCCAATCTGCCGTCCAGGACCGCCCATAGCCCGGCGTTGCCGGCCTCGCGCGGCAGCACATCCGCCAGCTCCAGAAATTCGAGTTGAGGGGCGGTGTAGCCCAGCATGCCCAGGAAGGTGGGATTGGCATACCGGCAGCGGTCGTTCAGCACAAGCAGGGTGCCCTCGGTGGTCGCTTCGATCAGGGCCTGATACCGCGCGGTCGACTTGCCCAGGCTGTCGACGACCTCCTGGCGCTCCTTCTCCACCCGCAGGCTCTGCTGCAGCACGAACAGGAGCAGCAGAACGATCGCGCCAAAGCTCGCCAGAGACGCGTTGATCAGGCTTTGCTCGATGCGGGCGATCTCCTGGCGCACGTCGTCGGTATACAGGCCAGTCCCGATGATCCACCCCCACGGCGCGAAGCCCTTGACATACGATTCTTTCGGCTCGAGGCGCCCCGGGTCGTCGTTCCACTGCCAAACGTAGTCGATGTAGCCCTGCCCATCGCGCCGGACCAGGGCGGCAAACTCGACAAAGATCGCGACCCCGCGCGGGTCTCTGAAACTGGACAGATCCTGGCCATTCAAGTCTGTGCGATACGGGTGCATCAGCATGCGCGGCTGGGTGTCCTGTATCCAGAAGTAGTCCTTGCCCGCAGGACCGTAGCGCAGGGCCTGGACGACGGCCGTCGCGGCGGCCTGGGCCTGTTCGCGGGTGAGCGTGCCGTTTTGAGCGTCGCGCTCGTATGAAGCCAGGATGCTCCAGGCGGAGTTGGTCAGTTCGCGGATGAGCTCGCGCTTGCGTTCGAGCAGGGTGCGTTCGAAGGAAGGCAGGATCAGCCCCCAGAAGGCCGCCAGGAACAGACCCATCGCGACCAGGGTCGGGAGCGCGATCCGCAGAACATACGAGCGGCGCCGGAACCGATGGGGCTCTCCCGTTGGGCGAGATGACCCTGGCCCGCCGGCGGCTGCCGGCGCGCCCGCGGAGGGGCTGTCCGCAAACGCAGGTCCGCCAAACATCACCGCCCGAAAACGGTTCCAGTCTTCGCGTGGCATGGCGATGCCAAGCGGCTGGCCTGCCTGGCCATTGCCACTGTGAAAATCGGTCCCGGCGCACACCAGCAGGTCGTGTTTTCGGGCGAGCTCGCGCAGGCCGGTTTGTTCAGCCTCCGAAAACTGGGCGTAGAGGGCCTCGATCCCGTCCAGCCCCTGCGCTTTCAGGTCCGCGACCAGCCCGTCGAGCCGGGCCGGGTCGGATTCAAAATGCAGCGGATGGGCCAGGAAGGCGCGCCCGCCCGCGCGGTGGACGAGGGCGATGGCCTCGCCGATCTCGAGCCGTCCATCCGGGGCGGCGCTGGTCGCGGGCGGGGCACCGTCGGCCTGGCGGCTGCCGCTGGCTCGGCGCAGCGACCCGGCGATGCTGTGCGCCTCGAGGTTGCGCGCCTGGCGCAATGAAAGCAAGGTGGCGGCCATCTCCGGATGCTCGGGGTCGAATCCGTAGCCCAGCAGGTGCGCCTCGCGGCCAACGTGCTGGGTGGTCAGCTCGACCCCGGTCAGACTGGCGATCCCGCGCTTCCGGAGCGCCTCCTGAAAGCGGGTTAGTCCCTCGATCGTGTCGTGGTCGGTCAGGGCCGCATAACGCACGCCCGCCGCATCCAAACCCGCCGCCAGCGCCTCGGGGGTCTGTTCACCATCACTGAAGAGGGTGTGGGTGTGGAAGTTGACCAGGACGGCGTCACCCATATTTCTTGACAGGGCCGGGCGCGAAGTTGTGGCCGCCCGGCCCTCGGCGGCTGGACTATGCCATGGCCAGCGCGCGCTTTGGCGTCAGCAGCGAGACCACGATCAAAGTGACAAAGCTCAACGGAATCGAGATGATGCCCGGGTTGTTGAGCGGGATCGGCGCGTCGAGCGGGTTCAACCCGTAGAGCGTATACAGCTCGGGCGAGAACGCGATCAACCCGAGCGACGAGACGATGCCAACGATGATCGAGGCGGCGATGCCTTTGGCCGTGGTCCGCTTCCAAAACAGCAGCATCAGGATGGCCGGCAGGTTGGCCGAGGCCGCCACCGCAAAGGCCAGCCCGACCAGGAAGGTGACATTGATGCCCTTGAACAGGATCCCGAGCACAATCGCGATCCCGCCGATGACAAAGGCCGAGATCTTGCCGGCGTTAACCTTCTGGCGATCATCCATCTTGATCTTGAAGAAGCGGTCGAACAGGTCGTGGGCGATGGCGCCCGAGGCGGCCACGATCAGCCCGCTGACCGTGCCCAGAATCGTCGCAAAGGCGATGGCCGAGATCACCGCGAAGAGCAGCTCGCCGAAGGAGCGGGCCAGGAGCGGGGCCGACATATTGCTGTCGGCCGGGTTGATTACCCCGCTGGTCATGGCGCCCAGACCCATGTAGAGCGTGAGGATGTAGAAGGCGCCGATCGCGGCGATGGCGACGATCGTGGACTTGCGCGCGCTGGCCGAGTTGGGCACCGTGTAGTAACGGATGAGGATATGCGGTAATGCGGCTGTGCCGAGGAACAGAGCCAGCATCAGCGACAGGAAATCCAGGCGCTCCAGCGGCGTGCCTTCAACCTTGAACTTGAGGCCGGGGCGCATGATCCGGTCGCCCGAGACCACGTCGGGATAGTAGGCGGTCACCTTGTCGCCGTTGCCGTCGGTGAAATTGGCGGTCTTCCAGGTGCGCACCGCGGTGTCCTTGTCGGTGATGACCGACAGGAATTCGAGCGGCGAGGGCAAGCTGCCGGTCGAGACATCGCTCTGGCCCTTGATCTTCTCCAGGTTGCCCACCTGGCGCAGTTGGTTGGTCGGCGAGGCCGGCGCGCCGTTGATCCATGGGCCGTCCTTTCGGGTGACAACCGATTGGTTCTCCTTGAGGGTGATGACCCCGGCGTTGTCGGCCACCGACCACCAGCTTTCCTTGCCATCCCGGGCGAGTTTGACCATGACCGGGGCGCCCTTGACCGTTTTCTGTTCCACAACCCGCCAGGCCGGATCGGAGACGCTGATGCTGTCGCCGGATTTTGCCGCCGCCAGCTCCGAGTACTTGTAGAACGGCACGGTGCCGCCCTGATCGGGCTGGGTGGTGAACCCGCGCAGCACGACCGCGCCCACCAGGATGGCCGAGAAGATGATCAGCAGGCCGCCCTTGAGGAACTGGACATAGGTCGTCGAGGCCATGCCCGCGGTGGCGACGATGGTGATGACGATCGCGCCGACCATCACCACCCCCCAGGCGTGCGGGATGCCGAGCAGGGGCTCAACCAGCACCCCCGCGCCGACCATCTGCGGGATGAGATAGCAGATCGAGACGACCAGGGTGCTGATCGCGGCGAACAGCTTGATCCCGCGCGAGTTGTAGTTGGCGTCCACCGCATCGGTGAAGGTGTATTTGCCCAGGCGCTTGAGCGGCTCAGCCACCACGAACAACGCCACAATCCAACCCGCAAGATAGCCGATGGAGTAAAGGAAGCCGTCGTAGCCGGCCGTGGCGATCAAGCCGCAGATGCCGAGAAAGGACGCGGCCGAGAGGTAGTCGCCGGCAAAGGCGATGCCATTCACGCCCCAGTGGATTTTGCCGCCGGCGGCGTAGTAGCCGCTGGCGGTCTTGGCTTTGTTGCCCAGATAGAGCGACAGGCCGACGACAAAGACGACAAACAAGAGAAAGACAATGATTGCCATGAGGTTACGCCTTTGTCGACGCGGATCCGGCGCCCGCGGCTTTGTCGGCCTGGGCGTACTCGGCCTCTTTCTTGAGGCACATCGCGTTGTAGAGCAGGGCTTCGAGCAGGGCGACGATGATCAGGGTGAAGCCATACACCGTCGCCAGGTTCAGCCCGGCGAAGACGATCGTGCCCATCGTCGGCGGACTGAGCAGATTGATGGCCACAAACGCGGCATAGAAGAGGGAATAGAGGACGAACATCAGGATGCCGAGGCGCATCTTGTAGGGTCCCGCAGGATCCTTCGCCGCGGGGGTCGCGGGTTCATGCAGCATGAGGAAGCTCCTTTGCGTAAGTCGGTTGACCTATTCTATTCCGGTGTTTTTCCGCGCCGGGAATTCTGTCGAGAGCGATATCCCCTGGCAAAGCCAGGGGATATCGCTCTCGACAACTACCGCATGCTCAGCGCCACGAACTGGGCGATCTTGATCCCGTCGATGGCGGCCGACAGAATGCCCCCGGCGTAGCCCGCGCCCTCGCCGCCCGGATACAGCCCGGCCGTGTTCACACTCTGGCCGTCATCCTTCCGGGTGATCCGAATCGGCGATGAGGTACGGGTCTCGACCCCGGTCAAGAGCGCGTCATCCATCGCAAAACCGGCGATCTGCCGATCAAAGACGGGCAGCGCCTCGCGGATGGCGGCGATGGCATAGTCGGGCAGACAGGCGCTTAGGTCGGCCGGATGCACCCCGGGCGTATAGGACGGGATCACGCTGCCCAGCTCGGTCGACGGGCGGCCGGCCAGGAAATCCCCGACCCGCTGGCCGGGCGCTTCATACGTTCCGCCGCCCAACGCAAAGGCGCGCGACTCCAACTCCCGCTGCAGGTCCATCCCGGCCAGCGGCCCGCCCGGGAAGTCGTCGACGGTCAGGCCGACCACGATGGCGCTGTTGGCATTCCGCTCCCGGCGTGAGTATTGGCTCATCCCGTTGGTCACAATCCGCCCCGGCTCCGAGGCCGCCGCGACCACCGTGCCGCCCGGGCACATGCAGAAGCTGTATACCGAGCGCCCGTTGGCGCAGTGATGGACCAGTTTGTAGTCGGCCGCGCCAAGAATCTCGTTCCCCACCTGCGGGCCGAAACGGGCCCGATCGATCAGCGATTGGGGGTGCTCGATCCGAAACCCGATCGAGAAGGGTTTGGGCTCGATGTGGACGCCTCGCTCGAGCAGCATCTGGAAGGTGTCCCGGGCGCTGTGGCCGACCGCCAGCACGATGTGCCCGGATGCGAGACGCTCGCCGCCGGCCAGCACGACCCCCCGCGCCCGGCCGTCCTCGATGAGGAGGTCGTCGACCCGCGATTGGAAGCGGAACTCGCCGCCCAGGGCCTCAATCTCGGTCCGCATGCGCTGCACAACGGCCACCAGCCTAAGCGTGCCGATATGCGGCTTGCTGACATACAGGATCTCGGGCGGCGCGCCGGCCTTGACGAACTCGGTCAGCACCTTGCGCCCGTAATACTCCGGGTCGCCGACGCGGGTGTACAGCTTGCCGTCCGAAAAAGTGCCGGCCCCGCCCTCGCCAAATTGGACATTCGACTCCGGGTCGAGCACGCCCTTGCGCCAGAAGTTGAAGGTGTCGACGGTCCGCTCGCGCACGGCTTTGCCGCGCTCGAGCAGGATCGGGCGAAAGCCCATTTGAGCCAGGACCAGCCCGGCGAACAGCCCGCACGGCCCGGTCCCGATGATGATCGGGCGCTCGGTCAGCCCGGCTGGCGCGCGCGCGACGGGGTGATAGCCCATATCGGGGGCGGCCCGCACATGCGGGTCCTTGTTGAAGCGTTTGAGAAGCTGCGCCTCGTGGGCGGTCTCGACATCCAAGGTGTAGACCAGGGTAATGGCGTTCTTTTTTCGGGCGTCGTAGCTGCGCTTGTAAATGGTGTAGCCGATCAGCTCGCTGGGATTGAGGCGCAGCGCCTTGAGGATGGCGGTCTTGAGCGCCTCCTCAGGGTGATCGAGCGGGAGCTTGACGTCGGTCAGGCGGAGCATGGGAGGTTTTTCCGGAAGCAAGATGGCCGGCGGAGCCGGCCATCTTGCTTCCGGACACTGTTCCGGGCTTAATGCCCGATTAATTCCGCGAACTTCTTCAGATCGATGTTCCCGCCCGAGACGATGGCGACGATTGGGCCCGGGCCGGCCTTGCCGGTCAAGGCGGCCGCGAGCGGCAGGGCCCCCGCGCCTTCCGAGATGATGCGGGCCTTCTCGGCCATCAGGCGCATGGCCTGCTTGACCTGCTCCAGGCTGACCACGATGCAGCCATCGAGCACGGGCCGCATGCGCTCCCACATGCGCGGGAAAACGCTCTGTCCGCCGGCGCCATCGACAAAGCTGGGCTTCCAGTCTTTGAACACCTGGGCGGAGCCGGCCGCCAACGACAGCGCCGTGGGCGCGGCGGTCTCGGGCTCGGCCCCCCAAACCTTGATGGCCGGGTTGAGGGCCTTGAGCGCCGTGCCAACGCCCGTCACCAACCCGCCTCCGCCAATGCCGGCGATAACGGCGGCCGTGTCGGGCGCGTCCTCGAAGATCTCGAGGCCCATGGTCGCGTGCCCGGCGATGAAGTTGTGATCGTCGAAGGGATGCACAAAGGTTCCTTCGACCCCGGCGTAGGCGCGCTCCTCGAGCGCCTTCCAGGCGACGTCGTAGGGCACGAGCACCAGCCGCGCGCCCAGGGCCCGCATCCGGTCGAGTTTTGAGGTCGGCGCGGTCTCGATCGCCACCACCGTGCACGGCACGCGGGCCTGGCGGGCGGCATAGGCGACGCCCTGCCCGGCATTGCCCGCGCTGATCGTCCATACCCCCTTCTGGCGCTCGGCCTCGGACAGCATGGCGACAGCATTGGCCGCGCCGCGCAGCTTGTAAGCGTTGATCGGCTGGAGATTCTCGAGCTTGAGGCGAATATCCGGGAAGTCCGGCCCGAGCTCGAGGCGGACCAGGGGTGTGCGTATGATCGTCTTCGCGATCCGGGCGCGCGCCTCGCGGATTTCGTCCAATGTGATCGGGCGGACGGGTTCGGGGGAGGTGGGCATTGGCGCGATTGTATCCGCCGGCGCGGAAATGACTGGCGGGCGAACGGGATCTATCCGCAGATTACGCCGATTTCCGCCGATTGGGTGTTTGCGACAGATGGCGCCAATACAAAAAGGCATCTGCGCGAATCGGCGAAATCTGCGGATAGATCCCCGCGGCCTGCGGAGTCTTGCGCGGAGGGCGCCGCACTGTATTCAGAGCCAGCGACGGCGGCGGAACATCAACAACATGCCGACTGCGGTGGTGATGCACACCCCCCAGAAGGCCGGATAGGCCCAGGGCTGATCAAGTTCGGGGAAAAAGTGGAAGTTCATCCCATACACCCCGGCCAGAAACGTCAGGGGGATGAAGATCGTGCCGATCAGGGTCAGCACCTTCATGATCTCGTTCATTCGATTCGAGACCGAGGACATATAGGTTTCGATCAGATCGCTGGCGATCTCGCGATAGGTCTCGATGAGATCGATGATCTGAATCACATGATCGTAGAGGTCCCGCAGATAAACCCGGGTCGTATCGCTGACGCATTCGTGCGGTTCGCGCTGGAGCCCAGAGACAACCTCGCGCATCGGCCAAACCACCCAGCGCAAGAGCAGGAGATCGCGCTTGTATTGGTGGATCTGGCCGAGCAATTCGGGCTGGGAGCGCTCTAGGATCAGCGCCTCCAGTTCCTCCGCGCGCTCGCTGAACGCCTCCAGGATCGGGAAACAGTGGTCGATGAGGGCGTCCAGCAATGAGTAGGCCAGAAAACTCGCGTCGCTCTTGCGCAGGCGCGAGCCCTTCAGTTTGATGCGCTGCCGGAGGGGATCCCACTCCGTGCTTCGGGTCGACTGAAAAGTCAGGACCGTGCTGTGCCCCAGGAAGATGGAGACCTGCTCGTTGCGCAGGCGCCCTTCCACGAGATCCAGCGCCTGCGTGACGATGAACAAGCGGGCCTGGTGCTCGCTTTCTTCGCCGCCGTACGGTTCAACTTTTGGCCGTTGGCCTTCGTGGAGCATGTCCTCGATGGAGAGGGGGTGCAGATCGTATTTTCGGGCCAGCGTCTGGATGGCCTGGGTGTCAGCCAGCCCGTCCACGTTGATCCAGCGCACCCTGGCCCAAGCGGGCCGATGCCGGCTGGTGAAGTCGTCGAGGTTATTGATCTCCTGAACCGAGACCTGATCTGGGCAGTAGTCGATGCAGGTGACGCGCGCGGAGCCCGCGCCGCCGGGAAGACTGCCGATGTCGTCGTGCTCGATGCCTGGCGCGGCGCCGACGCTCTGAACGTGACTGTCAAGTTCCTGCATCGCATCACCCTCCTGTCGATCTCAGCCCGCGAAACCTTCCCCTATTGTGCCCCCATTCGTAGCTACTCAGGCCAGGCCCCAATCTGCGCTAATCTGCGTTAATCTGCGGATGAATCCAGGTCCAAGCCCGCTCGACCGGTCACTGCTTAAGCGGGGTTTGTCCGCAGATTGACGCAGATTAGCGCAGATTGGGTAGTTGTTTATGGCTATCGGCACGTTGCGCGGCGCTTGACCTGAGCAGTTACCCCTATTCGCCAAAGAAGCCACGCCGGCGGGCGTCCTCCAGCCGGGGTAGCAGGTAGTCCCACAACGCTGGACAGCCCGCCTGGATAGGCGGGGCAATCTTGCCCACGACCCGCGCGTAGCTGATTCGGTTCTCGCGCCAGCTTCCCCCGTTGCCGGCCAGGTTGAGCAGCACCGGCATGGCCCGGTCGGCGGCGTTGGCAAAACGGGCCTCGGGTGTCTCGGCCGCCTCGAACTCCTGCCACAAGTCCAGATACAGCGCGGCCTGCGTCTTGGGCAACAATCCGAAGATGCGCTTCACGGCGGCCAGTTCGTCGGACTTGCGCTCCGCCCAGCCCCCTTCGGCGAAGAAGATCGTGTCGCCGGTGTCGATCTCGCCGATGTCATGCACGAGCAGCATCAGGATCACTCGATTGATGTCGATGGGCGCCGCGGCATAGCCCGAAAGCGAGGCCGCCAGCAGCGCGATCTGCCAACTGTGCTCGGCCGAATTCTCATACCGATCAAGTCCGAGCGGGCGGGTCTTGCGCGTTACGCCCTTGAGCTTGTCGATCTCGAGGATGAAGTCGATGATCTGTTGCATGGCTGGCATTGTCGTTCAACCGGTCAACCTTTGAGGTTGATCGGTTAACACCGTGCCGCAACGAGATCGCCCATCTGGGTGGTGCTCAGCGCGCCGCCAAGGTCGCGGGTGCGGTTGGCCGGGTCGGCCAGCACGGCCTCGACCGCGTCGTTGATGCGTTTTGCGGCGGCTTTCGTCTCGGGATGATCGAGCCAGTCCAGCATCAGCGCCAACGACAGGATCGTCGCAATGGGATTGGCGATGCCCTTGCCGGCGATGTCGGGGGCGGTGCCATGCGAGGGCTGGAACACCGCGCAGCCCTCACCGATGTCGGCCGAGGGCGCCATCCCCATCCCGCCGATCAGCCCGGCCGCCAGGTCGGACAGGATGTCGCCAAACATGTTCTCGGTGACGATCACGTCAAACGTATGCGGGCGCTGGACGAGATACAGCGCCATCGCGTCGACATACACCCGTTCGGTCTCGACATCGGGGTAATGCCGCGCAACGGAATCGAAGACCTCGCGGAAGAAGACCATCGAGGGCAGCACATTCGCCTTGTCGACCAGGGTGACCTTGCGGTGGCGCCTGCGCGCCTCGCGAAAGGCGGCCTGGCAGATCCGCTCGGCGCCGCGCCGGGTGATACGCAGCGTGTCGCGGGCCTCATCCGCAGCCGGGTCGCGCGGGGCGAGGCGGGACGAGAACAGGCCCTCGCAGTTCTCGCGGAAGATGACGAAGTCGATCTCGCCCGCGCCGTAGTTCTTGAGCGGGCAATGGGCGGCGTGATACAGCCGGATCGGGCGCAGGCCGCAATACAGGTCGAGGCGCTCACGCAGGTCGATCTGGGGCGTTAGCTCCTTGCCGTCCGGCCAGCGCACCGAGGGCAGGCCCATCGCGCCGAGCAGGACGGCGTCCGCGGCCCGGCAGGCCGCGAAGGCGGACGCGGGCAGGGGATCGCCGTTTTTCAGATATTCGGCCGCGCCGACCGAGTGCTCGGTGAGATCGAACGCGACGCCGGTCATCTGCGCCTCGACGGCCCGCAGGACCTTGACGGCCTCGGCTACGACCTCGCCGCCGATTCCGTCGCCGGGGAGAACCGCGATGTGGAAGGTCTTCATCCCGGGCGATTGTATGTGTTTCGCCCGGTGATATGTCCGGGATAGATTGTGCCCGCCGGGGCGGGCACGATCTATTCCGGATCATCATCTGGACTATGCCGAAGCGAAGTCCTCGGGCCCGAACAACTGCACGATCTCGGATTCGCCGTTCCCGATGATCTTGCGGAAGCGCTTGCACCACTCGATCGCTTCTTCCAGCGACTTGGCCGAATGACCGCCCACCCGCCCATGAGTTCCTTCAGCTCGATGAACGCGCCATAGGTCACGCTGAATTTGCCGTCCTTGAGGGTGAGCCGGGTGCCCTTGGGCGCGAGCGCACCCGTCGTCACGAGCGCGTTCGCCTGCATCGCCTCGGCGATGAACTTGCCCATCTCGACCATGAGCTCGGGCGATGGCGGGGCCGCGGCGGCCTCCGGGTTGAAGTGGGGATCGTAGACCAGAAACTGCATGATGTTTTCTCCTGTTTGTGCGGCGCCGGCTCCCCCGCTGAGGCGATCCGGCTCCATGTTTGGTTGTTACACGCAATAGTCGTTCGGGAAATCTGAAAATCGACATCGGTTTTGCCAAATTCCAAAAACGCTCGTTCCCGCTTCGTTCAGGCCGGCAGGTCGCGCAACCGGCGCTCCAGAAACCGCCTCTCGGGCGCCTGTAGCGCCAGGGCGAGCGCCCGCTCATAACTGGCGCGCGCCTCAGGCATCCGTCCCAGCCGCCGGCACAACTCCGCCCGCGCCGAGTGGGCCAGGTGATAGTCGTCCAGATCGCCATTCGCCAGGATGGCGTCAACCAGGTCGAGCCCCGCGGCGGGGCCATCGCGCATCCCGACCGCCACGGCCCGGTTCAGCAGCACGATCGGGGAAGGGGTCACTTATCAGGCGCCGACTCCAGAGCGAGCGATCCTGATCCTCCAGCAGAATGAGATCGCCCTGGGGAGACACGCGCGCCGCGCGGCGCGACTCGTGCAGCACCATCAACGCGCGCAGGCCGATGGCTTCAGGTTCGGGCAACAATTCAGTCAAGAGCTGCCCGAGGCGGATCGCCTCCCCGGAAAGATCAGGCCGTGTCAGCGTTTCTCCTGCCGATGCAGAATATCCCTCGTTGAACACCAGGTAGATCACCTGGAGCACCGACGCCAGACGGTCCGAGAGTTCAACCTTGGATGGCACCTCATACGGGATGCGCTCATCCCGGATCTTCTTCTTGGCCCGCACCAGGCGCTGGGCCAGCGTGGCTGGATTTGTGAGATAGGCTTGCGCGATCGCCTCGGTCGTCAGCCCGCACACCTCACGGAGCGTCAACGCGACCCGCGCTTCCTGCGTTAGGGCAGGGTGACAGCAGGTGAAGATGAGCCTCAGGCGGTCGTCCTCGATATCTTCGCCGATCTGCCCAATCGGATCGCCGGCGCTCTTGTCCGGCTGCTGGTCGAGGTCGAGTAGCGGAGCTTCGAAACGGGCGTGCCGGCGCAGGGCGTCAATGGCCTTGAAGCGTCCAACGGAAACGAGCCACGTCCGCGGGTTGGCCGGGACGCCGTCCCGGGGCCATTGTTCCAGCGCCGCGCGAAAGGCATCCTGCAGGGCGTCCTCGGCCAGGTCGAAGTCGCCGAGCAGGCGGATCAGGGTGGCCAGCACGCGGCGCGACTCGGATTGATAGATCTCGTCCAGGGTCTCGCGCATCGCTAGGGCGCCTCGATCCCACCAAGGGTTACGCCCGCCTGCGCCTCGATCGTCCGGATGATCTCGGCGGCAAAGTTGAAATAGCCGCGCGCGTTCAGGTGCAGGTTGTCGGCGCTCCAGTCGGCCGGGTCCGCGCGGAGCGACGCGCCCCAGGCATCCACCAGAATCGCCCCATGCCGGGCGGCGAGGCGCGCGATGATGGCGTTTGCCCGCGCGAGGTTCTTGCTCAGCCGGGCTTGCAGCGGCTCGCGCAGGGTGGCGATGATCGGAAATCTGGGCAGATTGCCGGTGCACACCCGCGCGCCGCTCGCCGTCAGGGCCGACAGCAACGTGTCAAACTCATCCTCAAACCGGGCCGAGTCGAAGCGCCCGGACAGGATGTTATTGGCGCCCCCACCACTGAAACGAAATCGGGCTTGAGGCCCAGGGCCGGCGCGAGCTGCTGGTCGCGGATCTCGGCCAGCACAAGTCCGCGTTTGGCGAGGTTGGTGACCTGCAGCGCCGGGTTGGACTGGCGCAGCGCGGCGGCCAGGCGGTCCATCGCGCCCAGCATTTCGAAGCCCTCAACCGGATCGCCGACGCCTTCAGTGAAGCTGTCGCCCAGGGCGACGTAGTGATGCCAGGGATGCATGTTCATGCCCCCAGAATTATCCGGGAAGCTTCGCTTCCCGAACAGCTATTGATAGCGCTCCGGCGCGTAGCGCTTGGCGAGCAGCCCGGTGGCAAGCGCGGGATCGATCTCCTGCACGAGCAGGCCCTCCTCGGCATACGGCAAATGGGCCTGGAGCTCGCCGGACGGGGCAATCAGGCTGGTGGCCGACTCCTGGAAGCGCAGGGCGTAGTTGACGCTGGCGAAGTAGATGCTGTTCTCCCGGCTGCTCATCATCATCGCCTTCTCGTAGTAGGGCGCGTCGGCGGCTCCCCATTGGGTCAGGCGGACACCGCTCAGGTCGCTCCCGGAGTGGTGGGGGTGGAAGACGATCTTCGCCCCGCGCACGGCCGCCCAACGCACGGTCTCGGGGTAACGCCAGCCCTCATGGCAGATCGCCACGCCGAACTTGAGCCCGTTGACCTCGAAAAGTTGGCGGGTCTGGCCAGGCACGTAGAACGGATCCTCGCTCGGGTCGAGCTGGTTCTTGGTCTGGATGCCCTGAAGTTCGCCCTGGGCGTCGAAGATGGCGGCGGCGATCTGACGGCCGGCCGGGCTGAGCCGTTCCATCCCCAGGATGGTGGCGATCCGATACGCCTTCGCCCACTGGGATGTGGCCTGGAGCACGCGCGCCTGCGCGGCTTCGTCAAAGGGCAGCACCGCGAAGTCCAGCCCGCGCAGACCGGGCAGCCAGGCCTCGGGGAAGCAGACAATCTCGGCGCCCTGGGCGGCGGCCTCGGACAGCATGCGCTTGACCGTGTCCAGGCCCTCATCGAGGGATGTGGCGATGCGGGGCGTGGCGAGGGCGATGATCATTGGGGAGCTTCTGGCCGCAGATTGTAGTCTTTGCTGCGATATTCTCCGGCGGAGCCGGAGAATATCGCAGCAAAGACTACAATCTGCGGCCAATGGAATACCGGACCCTGGGAAAGACCGACCTCCGTGTCTCAGCGCTTGGCTTTGGCTGCGGGGCTGTGGGCGGCCTGCTGGTCAAGGGCGAGCGCTCCGAAATGACTCGGGCCGTGGCCCGCGCCATCGAATCGGGCGTCAACTACTTCGACACGGCCGCCAGCTACGGCGATGGCGTGTCGGAGGAGAACCTGGGCCGGATCCTGGCCGAGCGCCGCGCCGATGTGATCGTTGGCACCAAGACCCGCCTGCGCTTCTCCGACCTCGACGTCATCGAACCGGCCATCGTCGCCTCGGTGGACGACAGCCTGCGACGCCTCGGCCGCGCCCAGATCGACCTGATCCAGCTCCACACCTCGGTTGCCCTCGCCCGCCGCCCGGAGCGGCAATGGCTGGGCCCGGCCGATTTCGACGCGGCGATGGCCGCCTTCAGCAAACTCCGGGCCCAGGGCAAGGTCCGCCATTGGGGTTTCACCGGAACGGGAGAGAGCGCCGCCCTGCACCAGGCGATAACCGGCAATGTCCAGGCCGTGCAATGCCCCTACAACCTGCTCAACCCGACCGCCGGCTTCACGACCCCGCGAGGTTTTCCGTTTCAGGACTATGGACAACTGATTGACCGGGCAGCGGAGAACAACGTGGGCGTCATCGCCATTCGGATCCTGGCCGGCGGCGCTCTGAGCGGCAGCACCGCCCGCCACCCCCATGCGATGCAGCAGGTCGACCCGATCGGCACGAGCAAGACGCTGGCCGAAGACGCGGCCCTGGCCGGGCGTTTTGGCTTTCTGGTCGATGAGGGCCATGCGGCCAGTCTGGTGGAGGCCGCCATCCGTTTTGCGATGAGCAAGCCCGGCATCTCCACCGCCCTGATCGGGGTCGCAACCCTTGAGCAGTTGGAGACGGCCCTGGCGGCGGCCGACAAGGGTCCTTTATCCGCCGAGGCACTTGCCCGGCTGGGCGCCGTTTGGGCGGGATTTTCCGGCAACGCCTGGCAATAATCTCTCCGGAGGCGATATCCCCGGGCGCAGCCCGGGGATATCGCCTCCGGAAAACCTTACACATGAAAACACTGGTGAATTGGCGCGAATGGGACGAATCAGCCTTTCTGGATGCGCGGGCGCAGGGCAAGCCCATCCTGATGGGCATCAGCGCGGTGTGGTGCCACTGGTGCCACGTGATGGACCGGGGCGAGGCCGGCCACCCGGTTCACACCGGGGTCTACAACAACCCCGAGATCGCCGCGCTCATCAACGCGCGCTTCATCCCGATCCGGGTGGACAACGATCTGCGCCCAGACATCAACGCGCGCTACAACCAGGGCGGCTGGCCGACCACCTGCTTTCTCACCCCTGACGGCCAGGTGATCTATGGCGGGACGTACTTCTCGCCCGGGCAGATGCGCAGCCTGCTCGCCCAGATTGAGCAGTACTGGCGGGCCAACGGCGGCAAGCTCATGGCCGAAGCGCCCGACCTCGACGTGTCCGAGCCCGCCCAGGCCGGGGCCCTCGACGCCGAGCAGATCCTGTCCGACACCGTCAACGCCATTGCCCGCGGCTTCGACACCAAATATGGCGGGCTGGGCGACAGCCAGAAGTTCCCGATGGCTGAGGCCTGGGAGGCGCTCCTGCTCGCCCACCACCAGACCGATGAGCGCAAATGGCTGGACATGACCGTCCAGACCCTGATCGCGATGGGGACGCGCGGGATGTATGACAACACCGCCGGGGGCTGGTTCCGCTATTCGACCACCCCCGACTGGAGTGTGCCGCATTTCGAGAAGATGCTCGAGGACCACGCCCGGCTGCTGCCCGTCTACGCCCACGCCATCCAGCTCCTGCGCGCCCAGCCGGATGGAGCCGCCCAAGCCGAGACGCTGGCCAAGGTCGTGACCAGCGCGGTGGGCTATCTCACCGAAACCCTGTTGCGGGACGAGGCCGGGTTTACCTGGTTCGCCGGGAGCCAGGACGCCGACGAGGCCTACTATCTGCTCTCGCGCGATGAGCGGGCCGCCCGCGAAGCGCCCTTCATCGACTGGCGGCTGTATGCCGAGTGGAACGCCCTGATGGTGACGGCGCTCTTTACGGCCGCCGCCGTCCTCGACCGGCCGGACTGGGCGACGCTGGCCCGTCGCGTGCTGGCGACGCTCGAGCAGCTGTGCGTCAACGCCGATGGCAGCGTCACACGCAGCATCGCGTTTGATGCCGCCGGCGCGCCTCAACCTGCCACGTTACGCGGTTCGCTGGGCGATCAGTCCGCCGTGATCCGGGCGATGCTGGAAGCGGGTCGCGCCGAAGCGGCCCGGCCGCTGATCGAATTCGCCCGCCGTGCCCTGGCGGCCGAGGGCGGCGGCTTCCACGATGCGCCGGCCGATCCGGGCGCGCTGGGATTGCTCAAGGTCCGCCTGCGCCCGATCTTCGAGAACGCGGCGATGGCCGAGGCCCTCTTGCGCGCGGCGCATCTGCTGCCCGACGCGGCCGGACTGGCCGAGGAGGCCCGCGCGGCCCTGGCCTTGCAGGCCGAGGGCTACAAGCGCTACCGCGATCACGCCGGGCCGTACGCCCTGGTCGCCTGGCGCGCCTCCCGCGAGCCCGAGGAGTATGTCGTGCTGGGTTCGCCCGAGCAGACCGCCCCCTTCCTGCGCGCCGCCAGCCAACGCTATCACCCCTGGCGCATCCTGCGCGCCCTTGATCCCGCCAACCCCGCCGCCCTGGCCCTCATCGAAGCCCGTGCCTTCCCCCATGCGCGGCTGCCCGTGGCGTTTGTGTGCCTCGGGACGGTGTGTGGGGCGCCGGTGTTTGAGGTAGGGGTGGTTTGATCAGGTTTGATCAAGTGGGTAAGGTTTGATCAAACCTGATCAAACTCTCAACAGCCAGATCGTAACCGCGGCGCGTTCCGTGCCCATATTCCGCTGCCAGAAGCTGAATCCGGCGGCCTCGAAACGGGCCTGGGCGGCGTCGGCGATGGCGCGCGGGTCCGACCGGCCGCTGGTGAGGCGGAAGGCCAGGCGGGCGAGGCGGGAGAGTGGATCCTCTTTGATCATACGCACGCCCGGGACGATGACGGCCCGCCCGCCGGGCTGCAGCACGCGGTGAATCTCGGCCAAAACCGTTGGATCAAAGATAAAAGCAGCCGGGAAGGTGGCGACCACGCAGCCGAAGCTCGCGTCGGCAAAGGGCAGGCGGGCGACATCGGCCTGAGCCAGGCGCGGCGGGCGGCCGCCAGCGCTCAGGTTGCGCCAGGCCAGCCGGCCCATCTGAGGCGAGAGATCGATCCCGACCGCGTCGAGGTCGCGCGCGCGGATGCGGGCGTGCAGGTGGCCGGGGCCATGGCCGATCTCGAGCACCCGAACCTCGTCGGGGATGAAGGACAGCGCCATCGCCCCCCACTCGCGCCATTCGCCAAACGAGACCAGGCTGGCGACGAGGTCATACGCCCCGGCGAAGCGGGTATAGAGCAGGTCAAAGGCGGCCCGGGCGAAGGACGAAAGCGCGTTCACGGGCGGCTAGTGTAGCGGGGCGATACCCCTACCTCAACACCCTCGGCGCGAACACAATTCCCCGGCAGTTGTTCTGCCCAAACTCCGAGGTGCCCAGCGGCACGAGCACGGCAACATCCACCAGCACCGTGTAGCAGCCCACCTGGCGCAGAACGGCGTTGGTATCCGTGATCGACCAGTTGCCGTCACTGTCGGTGACATCCGACCCGACATACTGCGCGCCTTCGCCGTAGCCGCTGGGATCCAGCGCGAGGCGATACAACTGGACCGAGGTCAGGATGAAGAGCACCGACCCTGTCGCCGTCCCGGTGACCACGCCCGTCGCGCGGTTGACCGATTTGATCGTGGCCGTGGGTGGATTCGGAATATGCGTGCCATCGATGTTGGCCTGCTTATCGATGCCCAGCCCGCCATTGTTGTAAACCGACAGCCGGTTCCAGAAATTTACTTCCGCGCCGGTGTTGACCCGAATGCCGTCGCCGGCATTGGCGGCGATGACCGTGCCCGAGATAACATTGAGCGTGCTGCTGATCAGGGCAAATCCGTTCCCGTCATTGCCAATGACGGTGTTGGCCTCAATGTCGTTGGAATTGGCGCCAGCCTCCAGCCGGGCCCCATCGCCGCCATTCCAGGACAAGGCGTTTTCGAACAGGGTATTCGTGACGGCGCGATGCAACACCAGACCGGTTGCCAAGTTTCCGAGCGTTGGACTGATCCCGATAATGTTGCCGTACAGGAAGGCCCGGTTCGCGTCGGAGATGACCACGCCCGTCCCGTTGCCGGCGATGACGTTGTGATAGTTGGCAGCCGATGAACTGCCGAGAAACGTGTTGTAGACGCCGTCCTCGATCAGAATGCCAGTTGTGTTGAGGACCGGACTGGTCTCGCCTGCGCTGCGGCCGATGTCGTTGCCCCACACCGTGTTGTTGTTGGCCCCGGCCCGGAGGTGAACGCCGATGGTGTTCCCGCCAATCGTATTGCCGCCCCGGCCCAGCGCGAGCGGGCCATTCCGCAGGCCGCCCACCGTGTTCTGGTAGGCCCCGTCGGTGATCAGAACGCCCGCGTCGCCGTTGTTTGTGCCACTGCGGGCGCCGATCTGGTTGCCCAGCACAACGTTTGCGTTGGCGGTGCCGCTGATCACGATCCCGCTGCGCGTGTTGCCGCCGATCTCGTTGCCATTGACCGAGTTGTTGTCGAGATAGCGCCCGCCCACGCTGGTGAAGCTGGCGTTGTAGATGGCGATTCCGTTGCGGCCGTTGTACAGGAAGTCGCTGTCGAGGATCGAGGTCCCGTTGGCCCCTCTGATCTCGATCCCGTTGCCCAGGTTGTAGGCGACCAGGGTCTGACTGATCTCGTTTCGGAAACTTCCATTGTTGATGAGGATGCCAATCCCGTTGGGCCGCGCAACGGGAAACCTCCAGCCGACAAACGTGTCATCCATGATCGTATTGAGGTTGCTTCCGCTGATCTGAATGCCCGCCTGGATAGAGCAGCCGACCAACGCGGCACGCACCTGGTTTCCAGTTCCACCATTGGCGATCAAAATGCCGGTCCGGTTCGGATGGCAGTTCTGCCCAGAGTCGGCTGGGCTGAACCCGAAATAGCCTTCAAAGATCCGGTTGTTGTCACCGTTGATTCGCACGCCGTTGTCGGCGCTGGAATAGACCTTGAGGAAATTGAGCGCATTGGCGTCTCCATTGACCCGGATGCCGTCGCGCGGGCTGCGCTGGATCTGCAGATCCCATATCTGGTTGTCCGCCCCGTTCACGGTCAGCGCATCGGTGTTGGCCGCGATGCTGCCCGCCTCGATGACGGCGCAGGGTTCGACGTCGCAGCCACGGATGATCGTGCCGCGCGTGTCGGTGATCGCCGGCAGGGCCGAGGTCAGGGTGATCACTACGCTGGAGGAGAAGCTGATGGTGTCGGTGATGCCGGTCCCGCAGCCGCCGATGATGAACCCAGACCCGTTGAACACGCAGCCGGATAGTTGGGCCTGTTCGCTCGGGCTGAAATCGCCAATCAGCGTGCCATTCGCGACCAGGATGGCCTCGCGCAGGGTCAGCACTGAGTCGAGAGCATTCGTATCCAGGGGCGAATTGACGACAAATGCGCCGGCGAGCGGCGCCGCGGGCGCCTCAATCAGGGGGGCCGGCCCGGCCATCGCCGGCGCTGGCGTGGACGTCGCCCCCCAGAATAGGGCGAGACAAATCAACATTCTGAGCAAGGCATTCGGGGTCTTGTTTCTGGGCATTGTCGGGCCGCATTCTACCGGGCGGGGCGCGGCCTATCTCAGGTCGCTCCTGCGCGCGCAGCCTGGCCGGTCCCGCTTCCGTCACCGGTCGTCGGTCTTCGGTCGTTCGCGCACCGCCGCCATCCCGACTGCAGCGCCCAGGCCCAGCACGGCCCCGATGCGGAACAGCCAGGCAAACCCAAAATCACGGTAGATCAGCCCGGCCGGGGTGGTGAAGACCAGGTTCGGCAGACTCGTCGTCGCCGCCCCAAACAGGCTCTGGGCCGTGGCGTTCATCCCGCGCGGGGCCAGGGCCTGGGCTTCGAGCACGCCCGCCGTCCAGAACAGCCCATAGCTCACCCCGCGCAGGACCTGCGAGGCGGCCACCGCCCACGGGTCGGTCAGCACGCTCTGCACGATCGCGCACAAGGCATACAACAGACACGCCACCAGGAGCACGCGCCGGGCCCCAAAACGCCGAATGATCCGGGCGGTCAAGCCCATGACCGGAATCTCGGCCAGGGCCCCGATCGCGAAAGCCGCCCCGACCACCTCGCCCGTGCCGCCGATATCGCGGATGAACGAGGTGGCGTAGCCCGTGGCCGCGACCAGACAGCAGCCCAGCAGAAAGGCGCTCAGGATGAAGAGCAGCCAGCCTCGGTCGCGCAGAAGCTGGCGCGCGCCCGCGCGCAGATCGGGCTGAATCAGGCTGGCGCGGGGCAGGCGGGCCGACATGATCACCGCCGGCACGCCCAACCCGACCACGATCGGGAAGATCACCCACACCCCGAATTGGGTCACCAGCGCGCCGACCACAACGGTGGAGACCGCCCAGCTCACCGACCCCCACAGCCGCTGCGCGCCATACAGCTCGCGCCGCTCGCCCAGGGCGAGGACCACCCCGCTGTCGGCCAGCGGACCGACCGGCGCCGACAGAAAGGCGTTCAGCCCAACGACCAGAACCAGTCCGCCAAAGGAGGGCGTCTGCCCGATCAGAAACAGCAACCCCAGGTTGAGCGCGAAGCACAGCGGCAGCATCACCCGCTGCAGGCGGAAGGCGTCGGCGATGAGCGTCCACAGCGGGCCGGCCAGCAACCCGATCAGCCCGCCCACGGTCGCCAGCACGCCGATCTGGGCGACATCCAGCCCGATGTCGCGGTAGTAGAGCTGCAGGAACGGGAAATACGCCCCGAGCGCGCCATAGAAGCAGAAGTAGAAGAACTTCAGCGAGAAGTAGCGGGGAGCTTTCGCAGGCGCGAGGGCAGTCACAGAAGCTTATCTCCTTGCGTTATGCAATCCCGTTTTGAGGCGTCACGGCGCGGGCGCGAGTTTCTAGCGTTTGTCATCCTGAGCGCACCCCACCTGGCCGTGACATAAATACTCGTATCTGGGTGCGCGAAGGACCCCTATAACGTAATGCGAGACGACGCTTCGATCGGCGCCAAATCGCGTTCGCCGATTCTCGTGCCCACCGCGCGACGCAACAGGGGTCCTTCGCTCGCCCATTTTCTTTCGCGCGTGCCGAAGCCCTGAAGGGCTCGCTCAGGATGACAAGAATGGAGGATTGTTTGTGCGGCGTCGTGCGCATGCGCACCTCAACTGAATGCCATTGCGCTTTCGCGGGAATGACGGCAAAGCGTGTGGTGCTCCACGATGGCTCGCGACTGGGTCAGCTGGACCGCACGGAGAGGTCGGCTACCCGCTCAAAAAACGCGGTCACCCGCTGCTCGAACGCATCGGGTAACTCGTGGTGGACCGAATGCCCGATCCCCTCCGGCACCCACAATTCGGCCCGCGGCAGCCACTCGGCCAGGACCTGGGCGTGCCGGCCCGGCGCGTTGGTCCGGTCGAGCTCGCCCTGCACGCACAGGCAAGGCACATTCAGATCCTTCAGATCTTTGCGCGTCCACTCCGGTGCCGTGATCGTCTCGAGGATGGTCGCCTGCAGCAGATGCCGCCAGTAGCCGTTGCCATGCGTGCTGTCGTGCAGTTCGATCATCTCATTCATCCAATCGGGCGATTGGCGCGCCACCCGATCGGGGTCCATCCCCACCGGCACCCGGTATCGGACATGCTCATCGATGTAGGCATTTGCTGCCAGGAGCACGGCGGCTCGAGTGACCGCCGGTTGCTCCTTGGCCATAAACAAGGCAACGTTGCCACCGTTGCTGTGCCCGGCCACAAATGCCGGCGCGCCGCCCAGCCCGCGCAAGAGCTCGGCCATGTCGGCGGCCATCTGGCTGAAGGAGTAGTCCAGCCTGCCGCGTGTCCAGGTCGCCTGCGAACGGCCATGGCCGCGGCAATCGGGGAGGATCACTCGATAGCTGCGGCTGAAACGCTCGACCATGTTCGAGAGCTGGCCATAGTCGCGCCAGCCGGTCAGGGTGCTGCCGTGGATGAGGAGGAGGGGCGGGGCGGTGGCGTCGCCAAACACGTCGACGTGCAGGCTGACGCCGGTGGAAGTCTCGAATCGCATAGAATCTGGGCGATGGCCACTGACAGCATGACTAAGGCTCAACATTGGCCGCTGGCGTTGATTGTGGCATTGTATCTGGCGATGGGCGGCGCGTTCGCGCTGTCTGTGCCGGCCTGGCAAATCCCCGACGAGCCCGCTCACTACAACTACATCCGGCAGCTCGCCCAGCAGGGCCAGGTGCCCGTAATCGCGCCCGGGGACTACGACGGCGAGTTCAACATGCGCCGGATCGCCCCGCCCAACGCGCGGCTGGGCCCGGAAGACGCGGCCCGGCTCGAGGCCGTCCAGTACGAGGATCACCAGCCGCCGTTGTACTATCTGCTGGCCGCGCCCCTCTTCGCCCTGACCGGCGGGTCGCTGGCCGCGTTGCGATTGTGGTCGGTGGCGATCGGCGCTTTGATTGTCGTCTTCGCCTATCTGGCCGCGCTCGAGATTTTCCCCGGCCGGATCGGGCTGGCCGCGAGCGCCGCCGCGCTGGTGGCGCTGCTGCCCCAGCATGTTCATATGCTGGCCGGGGTCAACAACGACGCGCTGGCCGAAGCGCTGCTCGCCGCCGCGGTCTGGCAGACCATGCGGCTGATCCGCCTGGGTGAGGCCCAGCCGGTCGCCGAGCGCGGGCTGTTGGCCGTGCTGTGCGGGCTGTGTTTTTTGACCAAGACCACCGCCTACTACGTCTTCCCGGTCGCCGGCCTGGCCGTGCTGGCCATCACCGGCGCGCGCGGGGCGCGGCGGCTGTGGCCGGCCGCCCGTTTTGGCCTGCTCGCCTTGTTGATCGGGTTGCCGTGGTGGGCGCGCAACCTGGCCGTTTACGGCGGGCTGGATGTGATGGGCCTCACCCGCCACGATGTCGTCGTGGTGGGCCAGACGACCACGGCCGAATGGATCGCCAGGAACGGCTTGTTTGCGTTGGGCAACCCGGAGAGCTATCTTGTCCGGGGCGCGACCTTCACCTTTCAGTCGTGGTGGGGGATGTTCGGATGGCTGAGCGTGAGCCTGCCAGGATGGCTGTATGCGGCATTGCTCGCGTTCACCCTTCTCAGTGGCGGGCTCTTTCTGACGTGGTGGTGGCGCAAGCGCAAAGGGCTGAGCCCGTCCCAGGCCAGGGCGTTGACCGCCCTGGCCGGCCTGGCCCTGATCGCCGGGCTGGGCTTTGTTTGGTACAACACGAAATATGTCCAGCACCAGGGCCGCTATCTCTTCCCCGCCCTGATCCCGGTGGCGCTGGCCATGGCCCTGGGCTGGCAGAACGCGCTCAGCCGCTGGCCGCGGGTCGAACGCTGGTTCTGGCTGGCCCTCGCCCTCGCTTTGTTCGTCCTCGACGGGTATGCGTTGTTGCGAGTCATTTTGCCGGCGATGGGCTGAATCACAGGTGGGCTCCACCTCGAAGGTGGAGCCCACCTGACGCACCCGTTGACAACTGCGCGGTTCCTCCTACACTTTCGTAACATCTGAAGTTTCAGATATCACGGCGGACCGTCGGGTCCCGGCGTGTGGCAACCGACCTGATAGGTCCCAAGAATCGAACATAACGAGAGAGGAGGAACCCATGTCCAAGCGATCGAGCCCGAACCTGATCACTCGACGGCGATTCATCAAGATCGGCGGCACGGGGGCGGTGGCCGTGCTGGCCGTCGCCTGCGCGCCCGCCGCGCCAGCCGCGCCCACGGCCGCGCCCGCCGCGCCCAAGCCGACCACCGCCCCGGCCGCCTCTGGAGCCGGCAAGCCGGGCGGCCAGATCCGCTATGCCATGAATAACGAGCCGGATTCGCTCGATCCGGCCAAGACCGCCCAGGCCTCCGCCTTCAACGTGATGATGAACCTCTACGACACGCTGATCTGGCAGGATCCGGTCGACCTCAAATACAAGTCAGGCCTGGCCGAGTCGTGGGAGAGCACGCCCGACGGCCTCACGCACACCTTCAAACTGCGCAAGGGTGTCAAGTTCCATGACGGCACGCCTTTCAATGCCGAAGCCGTTAAGGCCAACTTCGACCGGATCGTCGATCCGGCCACCAAGTCACCCCAGGCCGCATCCAAACTGGCCGCCTATCAATCGACGACTGTCGTCGACGAGTTCACGGCCAAGATCACCCTCAAGACCCAGTTTGCCGCGTTCTACGACGCGCTCAGCCAGACCTGGCTGGCCATCGCCTCCCCCACCGCCCAGAAGAAGTTCGGCGACGACTACGGCCGCAACCCGGTCGGCACCGGCCCGATGATGTTCAAGGAATGGGTGGCCAAGGATCGCATCGTCGTCGTCAAAAACCCGGACTACAACTGGGGCCCCCCGTTCTGGAACCACACCGGGCCGGCCTACCTCGACCAGATCACCTTTGTCGGCATTTCGGAAAACGGCGCGCGCCTGACCGCCTTCGAGAGCGGGGAAATCCAGGTCATGGAGACCGTCCCCGAGGGTGACTTCGACCGGCTGAAGAAGTCAGGCAAATACCAGATGGTGGTCGCCCGCACCCCGGGCTCGCCGATGACCATCTTCATGAACACCGAGAAGGCCCCCTTCAACGACATCAACGTGCGTAAGGCGATCATGCACGGCCTGAACCGGACCGAGCTCATTAATGCGGCTTTCTTTGGCCTCTATTCGCCCGCCGACACGCCCATCGCCGACAACACCCTGTATCACAGCAAGAAGGCGGTCGGAATGTATCCCTACGACATGGAGAAGGCCAAGAAATATCTTGAGGACGCCGGCTGGAAGCCCGGCCCGGATGGGGTGCGGGTCAAGAATGGCGAAAAGCTGGTCGTCGACTTCGTCGACCTGACGACCTACGAGCCAAAGGTCGTGGCGACCCAGGCCCTGCTCAAGCCGCTTGGCATTACGGTCAATGTAAAGGCACTCGACCAGGCGACGCGGGTGGCGATGGGGCACAAGGGCGAGGGCCACATGTTCTCGACCGCGCTCCTGGACAGCGATCCGGGCGCCATCCAGCTTGTCTACCACTCGCGCAACCTGGGCGGCTTTGACTGGTCGCGGATCAAGGATGCCGAACTGGACAAGTATCTCGACGATCAGGCCAAGGAGCCCGACACAACCAAGCGGGCCGCCCTGCTCGAGCAGGCGGTGATGAAGATCATGGAAAACGCCTGGTCGTTCCCGATCTACAACTTCGCCCGCCTGTTCGGAGTTAGCCCGAAGGTCAAGAACTTCCGCACCCATCCCATCGGCAGCTACCCGTATCTGTACGAAGTGTCGTTGGAATAGGCGTGGGAACCTACATCCTGAAGCGCCTGCTGGCCGCGATTCCGATCCTGATTGGCATCTCGGCCCTGGTGTTCTTCAGTCTGAAGCTCGTGCCTGGCGATCCGCTTTCCGCCATCACCGGTGATGCCGTTATCGGAAAGGAGGAGGCGGATCGGCTGCGCGAACAGTACGGGTTGAACGATCCGTTGCATATTCAATACCTGAATTTCGTAGGGCGGGCGATCCAAGGCGACCTGGGTCGCTCGCTCCAGTTCAAGCGGCCCGTCATCGATGAGATCCGGGCGCAGTTGCCGGCGACCCTGCAGTTGACGGCGGCGGCGATGGTCATTGCTTTGACCGTTGGGCTTGGCCTGGGCATCCTGGCCGCCATCCGCCCCCACTCGCTGCTCGATGGGCTCACGATGAGCATCGCCATGGCCGGCGTGTCCTTCCCCTCCTTCTGGGTCGGGTTGATGCTGCTCCTGATCTTCTCTCTGGCGCTGGGCTGGCTGCCCGCGACCGGGACCGAGGGATTCGAGCGCCTGATCATGCCGGCCGCGACCCTGGGCTTTGGAGCCGCCGCCATCATCGCCCGCCTCACCCGCAGCTCGCTGCTCGAAGTGCTCCAACAGCAATACATCGTCACCGCCCGGGCCAAGGGCCTGTCCTTTGTCAAGGTTGTGTTCCGGCATGCCTTGCGGAACGCCCTCATTCCCGTGGTCACCATCGTCGGCCTGCAGTTCGGCAACCTGCTGGCCGGCGCGGTTGTGATCGAGACGGTCTTCTCGCGCCAGGGGATTGGCCGGCTGTTGGTGACCGCCATCCTCGGGCGCGATTTCCCGCTCGTCCAGGGGGTGATCCTGTTCGTGGCCTCGGTCTACGTCATCGTCAACCTGCTGGTCGATCTGTCATACGCCCTGATCGACCCGAGGATTCGCTATGCGTGAGCGCGCGGCCGCGCTGCCGATGCCGCGCACAGGCGTCGATTCCGCTCTGGCGGCCAATCCCGCCCGGGCCCTGCTGCGCCGCTTCATGCGCAACCGCAGCGCGTTCGCCGGCAGCGTTCTGTTCGGTCTCATCGTCCTCCTGGCTCTGGTCGGCACGCGCGCCACACCCTACGACCCGATCCAGATGGATATCCCAAATCGCCTGGCCGAGCCCGGCCTCGCGCACCTGCTGGGCAGCGATCACTATGGGCGCGACATCTTCAGCCGCCTGCTGGCGGGCGCCCACCTGTCGCTGTTGATTGGTCTGATCTCGGTCAGCCTGGCGGTGAGCAGCGGGCTGTTGCTCGGCCTGCCCGCCGGCTACTTTGGCGGCTGGGTCGATATGCTCGTCATGCGGGTGATGGACCTGATGCTGTCCTTTCCCTCGGTGCTGCTGGCGCTTGGCATCGTCGCCATCGCCGGCCCCAGCCTCTTCAATGTCATGCTGGCAGTGGGCATCGCCTCAGTGCCGTCCTACACCCGCCTGGTGCGGGCGTCGGTCCTGGGCATCCGCGGCCTGCCCTATATCGAGGCCGCTCGCGCCCTCGGCAGCGCCCCGTTGCGCATCATCACGCGCCACGTCATCCCCAACATCCTGGCCCCACTCATCGTTCTGGCCACCCTCGGCACCGCCGGCGCGATTCTGACCGGCGCCGCGCTATCCTTTCTTGGGCTGGGCGCGCAACAGCCAACACCCGAATGGGGCGCCATGCTGAGCGAGGCCCGCAACTACATGCGCCTGGGCTGGTGGCTGACCGTGTTTCCCGGCCTGGCGATCGCGATCACCGTGTTATCGCTCAACCAACTTGGCGATGGCCTGCGCGATCTGCTTGATCCTTATATGCGCAACAGTCCCTGATTCATAGGTCGTCCCATGCGCGCCATTGTTTCCGCCCCAACCCAACCTTATCGCATTGAGTTCCGTGACGTGCCCGAGCCCGAGCCCTCGCGCGATGAAGCCCTGGTTGCCGCCCGAGCAGTCTCGCTCAACCGCGGCAACTTCAGACGCCTGGCCTGGGAGGCTGAGGGCTGGTGCCCGGGCTACGATGTCGCCGGCGAGGTTGTGCGGATGGCGGCTGACGGGAGTGGCCCGGCCGTCGGCGCGCGAGTGGCCGGGATCGTGCCGAGCGGGGCCTGGGCCGAGCGGGTGGCTGTCCCCATCCGCCGGCTGGCGCTCATCCCGGAGCCGGTCTCGTTTGCGGCGGCTGCCGCCATCCCCGTGGCCGGGCTGACCAGCCTGCTTGCGCTCGCCCATGGCGGCATTCTGCTGGGCAAACGCGTTCTGATCACGGGCGCGGCGGGCGGGGTCGGTCGGGCCGCCGTCCAACTGGCCTGGCTGGCGGGCGCGCGGGTCACCGCTCAGGTCAGCCGGCCGGAGCGCGGCCAGGGCCTGGCGGCGCTCGGCGCGGAGGAGGTCGTCACCCGTCTCGAAGATGCGGCGTCCACCTTCGATCTGGCGATCGAGTCGGTCGGGGGCGCGCTGCTCGCCCAGGTCCTGGCCCGCATGGCGCCCGGCGGCACGCTCGTCTCGATCGGCGCGTCTTCGGATGAAGCGACGACGTTTGACGTGCTGGCTCTGGTGCGCCGGGGGGCGATCAGCCTGTACGCGATGAGCTTGTTTCAGGAGATGGAGCGCCAGGGTGCAGGCAGCCGCGAACTGGACACCCTGCTCGGGCTGATCGCCGAGCGCCGGCTGGACCCGCAGATCGATCTGCAGCGGAGCTGGCAGGAGATGGGGCCGATGCTGGCAGCCTTGGGCGAACGCGCGGTGGCGGGCAAGGCCATTGCGATTGTGGATTGAGGAACGATGGAACGTCCAGCACAACACCCGTCATCCCGCGCTCGGGGTGTTCCAGACCGTACCTTCCTGAACCTCGGAGGTGGGCGCCGAGGATTCTTGGCTGGCGCGAACTGTCGGCGCCCACCTCCGAGGTTCAGGAACATTCGCCGGCATCCTTGGCCGGTTGGCGGCCAGTGCAGGGCCCTGAGCTTGTCGAAGGGCCCTGCCTCACTCATTCGCGCTTTCGCGCCGGATGACGTTTTTGCAGTTGGAGGAATGAGCCAGAAACATGAATGAGCCCATGGACGAACCCGCTGTGCTGGCCGTCGCCGCCCTCGCCCGCGAGGCGGACCCCGAACTGCGCGGGCGAAATCCGGCGGGTTGGCTGGACCGGCTCGAGGCGGAGCGCGCCCGGCTCGACGCGGCTTTGGCGTGGTGTGTCGAAAACCAGCGTTTTGCGATGGGTTTGGATATCGCGGCGGGGGTCTGGCCTTACTGGCTTAACCGCGGGCATCTGCCCGAGGGCGCGGCCTGGCTGTCTCAGCTGCTCGCCGCGCCGGGCGCCGACGCCCCGGCTCTCGGCCGGGCCCGCGCGCTGGCCGGCGCGGGCAACCTGTGTTTTCATCAGGGCGATTTCGCCGGGTCGGAGGCGCGTCTGCGCGAGAGCCTGCGCCTGTTTGAGTCGCTCCAGAACGCGCAGGGGATCGCCGAGGCCCGCGGCGGCTTGTCGCGCGTGGCGATGTCGCGCGGCGACTCGGCGGGCATGCGCGAGCACAGCCGGCTGGCGCTCGAGGCCGCCCGCCAATCGGATTACGAGACCGGGATCGCCATCGCTTTGCACCATCTCGCCCATGCGTCGCTGATCGAAGGCGATCTCGTGGCGGCTGAGCGCTTGTATGCCGGGAACGTCGCGGCCTATCGCGGCATGCAGCGCCGCGACCTGGTGGCCTCGGAGCTGCACAACCTCGGCCACGTCGCCTGTCTGCGCGGCGACACCCAGCACGCGAAGGCTCTGTTTATCGAAAGTCTGCTCCTGGCCGACCAGATCGGCGCGAGCGCGATCCGGCCCTACGACCTGATCGGGCTGGGCCGGGTGGCGGCGGCGCAGGGCCATCCCGCAACAGGGGCGCGGTTGCTCGGGGCGGGGATGGCGATCCTGAACCGGGAGGGAAAGGCGGTCGTACCGTTGCTCCGCCCGGAGGTGGAGCGCGTGATCGCCCAGACGCAGACGGCGCTTTCAGCCGATGGTTATGCGGCAGCCGCGGCGGCCGGCGTCGGGCTGAGCACGCAGAGTGCGCTTGCGCTCATGGAGGGGTTGTCGCCATGACCGACACCCCCGATCTCACCCGCGACCCTGAGCGCGCGCCGATGTTCCGCCACACCAATATTCGCGATGAGGTCTACGCGCTGTTGCGCCGGCGCATCCTCAGCCACGAATACCCGCCCGGTTTCCGCTTCGACCTGCGCGACCTGTCATCGCGCTTTGGGATCAGCCAGACCCCGATGAAGGAGGCCCTGCAGCGGCTGGAGATGGAGGGCCTGGTGACGATCGTGCCGCGCCGGGGTACGTTTGTGGCCACATTTGACACGCTGGGGATGGCCGAGACCTATGATGTGCGCCTGGCGCTGGAGCGCTTCGTGTCGCCCGCCGTTGTCCGCAACATCACCGGCGCGGATCTCGACGCGCTGGGTCGCTTGTTGACCCGGATGAGCGACTTGATCCACTCGGCCGATGCAAACGCCAAACTGCCCGAATACGTTGGGCTGGATTTCGACTTTCACTGCCGAATCGTCGCCCTGGCTCGCAACAAGCGCATGGACGAGATCTACGCCCAGGTCGGGGGACCGCTGCAGTTGGCCCGGGTGATGATCGATCTCGGCACGGAAGTCTATGTGCGTTTCACCGAGGTCGAACACGCCGCGATATTCACCGCTCTCGAAGCGCGCGATGCGGATGCGCTGGCAAACGCGCTTACCGAGCACGTGGAGCGGGCCATGGTTCGCCTGTCTGCCTGGTTCGCGAGACGCGGGCCCCCGAATGGAGCCACTGAATGATCAACATCGGACTCGTCGATCTCGACACCACCCATCCGGCTTTCTTCGCGGCGCTGCTCAAGGGCGGCGATGACCTGCGCGTCACGGCGGTCTTCGACGGCGGGGCCGTCCAAACGCCGGAATATGTCACCCAATTTTCCCGCGAGCACGGCATTGAGCGCATCTGCGCCAGCCTTGATGAACTTGTCTCGGCCGTCGACGGCGCGATGATCTGCAGCCAAAACTGGGACCTGCGCCTCGATCGCGTCCGGCCCTTCCTCGAGGCGGGCAAACCCGTCTTCATCGACAAGCCCATGGTCGGGAGTCTGCGCGACATGGACGCGTTGACCGCCCTGGCGGCGAACACCCGCGCCCCGATCATGGGCGGCTCGACCATGCGCTACGCCGATGAACTGGTGGCGTTGCGCGAGAAGGTCGAAGGGCTGGGCGGGGCGGTCTCGGCTTTTGCCTCGGGGCCGGGCGACCTGCTCAACTACGGCACGCACGTGGTTGAGATGATCACCGCCTACTTCGGTCCGCGGGTGGAAGCCGTCACCCACATCGGGGGCGGGCGCTCGCACCTGTTCCGGCTCGATCAGCAGGGTGGCCCGCCGATCCTGCTGCAGTTGTCCAGCGGGCGGGTCGAGGCCGGCAATGGGACCGTGTTCGCCGTAACCACCGAGCGCACGCTCGAGGTCGTGCAGCCCAAGGCCGGCTGGACGATGAAGGCGTCGGCGCTCAAGGCGCTGACCCGCTTCTTCCGCGAAGGCGTGGCCCCGGCCCCGCTCGCCGAATCGCTGCATGTCGTGCGGGTGTGTCTGGCCGCGGCGGAGTCGATCCGGACGGGCCGGACTGTCGCCCTGGCCGACATCCCGGCCGGGGCCCGCTTTGACGGGACGGCCTATACCCGTGACTTTGCCCGCCTGGGCGCCTGGCAGGGCGATGGGCTGTCGGCCCGTTCTACTTACATCGTGTGATGTTTTTCCCGAATCGCGATACCTGGCAGAGCCAGGTATCGCGATTCGGGCCCAATTACCATAAAAGACAAAATGACCCCTGAACAATGGCTCGCCCGGCTCGTCCAAATCCCCAGCGTCACGCCTTTGCACGCCGGCCCGCGGGCCGGGCAAGCGGGTGAAGGCCGCATCGCCGCCCAACTGGCCCAATGGTTTGGCGAGCTGGGCGCCGAGGTGATCCTCGAGGACGCTCACCCCAATCGCCCGAACGTGTATGCCATCTGGCGCAACCCGGCCAGCGAGCGCTGGATCGCCCTGGACTGCCACACCGACACGGTCGGGGTCGAGCAAATGCCGGGCGATCCGTTCAGCGGCGAGACGCGGGATGGCCGGGTGTGGGGTCGCGGCTCAGTCGATGACAAGGCTTCCCTGGCGGTGGCGCTGTCGGTATTGCAGGCCATGCGGGCGGCTGGCGCGCAGCCTGCAGCCAACCTGATCGTGGCCGCGGTGGCCGACGAGGAAGTCGCCCTGGGCGGGGCCTTTGTCTTCGATGCCTGGCTGCGCCAGCGCAAGATGCGGCTCGACGAGCTTGTGGTTGCAGAGCCCACGTTGTGCGCGCCCTGCTACGGGCACATGGGCAGCGCCCGGATCGATTTCAGGGTGCAGGGCGTGTCCACCCATACCTCGCAACCCCATCTCGGCAAAAACGCCATTGTCGGCGCGGCCCGGATCGTGCTGGCCATGCAGGCCGAGCACGAGCGACTGCAGACGCTCGCGGCGACGCCGGTGGGCCGGGGCCAGCTCTCCGCCATCCAGGTTGGCGGCGGGCGGGCGCCCAACATCGTCCCGGATCTGGCCACCCTCGGCTTCAACCGGCGCGTCACCTCGGACGAGGATGAGCAGGCTGTCATGGCCGGCCTCGCCCAACTCGGCAAGGCCGGCGCCGGCCTGCCGACCGAGGCCGAGATCTTCCGCCCGATGTCGGCCTTTCTGCAGGATCCAAATTCGGCGATGGTCCGCCAGTTCAGCGCCTGGGCGGGCCGGGCCCCGGTGACGGTGCCGTATTGCAGCGACGCCTCGGCCTATCGCCCCGACACGGTCAAGAACATCCTGGTCATGGGCCCCGGCTCGATCGACCAGGCCCATGGGGCTGAGGAGTGGGTGGAGATCAGCGAGCTCGAGCGCATGGCCGGCGTGTTTCGACAGTGGTGGAGGGGATAGTGCCGGAAGCGATACGCCCCGTCCCGGCGTACGCCGGGACGGGGCGTATCGCTTCCGGCAACATCCTATGTCTTCTCAATCGGCAGGCGCAGCACGGTCTTGAGCTTCTCTGGCGCGGACTTGCGCGGGTCGCCCATGTAGATCTCATGATGCAGCCCGCGCTGGCGATAGCCCTGCTCCGCCGCAAATGCCGTCATCCGGGCCAACGTCTCGGGCTCAGTCGCGTACGGGCCGATGTGCATCGTCTGCATGCACAGGCCCTCGCGGAAGGTCTCGAGGCGCAGCCTGGCCAGAGCCGGGCTGTCGCCGCGCTTCTTGCGCAGCGCAGCGAGTGCGGCTGAGAAGTCGCTGGCCTTGACCACGTCCGGCTGCAGGATCATCAGGCTGAAGCGCAGGGGCTCCTTGCCGGTCGGTTCGAACTTGCCGGAAGCGGTCTGCCACAAACCCTCGAGGGCCATGACCGGATAGTCGATCGGGTCCACTTCGCGCTTCTTGAAGCTGAACTTGAGGGTGTAGCTGATCCCATACAACGCCTGCGATGGCCGCCTGGAACGTGGGCGAATCGCCAGGCAGGGTGCCCTCGGCGACATCGCCGTCGATCATGGCGAACTGGAAGGCCGGCACGTTCACGACAGTGATGGCCTTGGCTGACGGGGCATAGAACGTTTTCAGGTCTTTTTTGAGATCGATCTTCTTCATCGTAAAACCTCCTCATGCATGTCCACGCGGGCGCCCATCCGGGCCAGGTCGCGCAGCATGCGATCCGGATCGACCGCCTGCGCCTGCAAATGCAGACCTGGCCGGGCGAGCGTGCCGTCGAACAACTGGAGCAGGCAGGCAACCGCGGCCAGGGCGGTCAGGGCATAGCCGTCGGCGTGCCCAACGGTCATATTCAATGTGTGTGATTGTCCGCCGGAAAGGCCGGCCGCCTCCACTCGGAGCAGCGTGCCAAAGGGCGGGCGCGTGAAGCGCTTGAGCCCCCAGCCCATCAGGCGGGCCAGCGGGCGCAGCAGGCGATTTGGCGCGACGCGCATCCCGGCCAGGGCCAGCGGCATGACCAGCCCGTCGACAAACCAATTGAAGCCACCCACGTAAAAGCCCGTCTCGCGCAGGCCGGGGAGCAGGGCCGGCAGATCGCGCAGCTCCTCGAGGAACATCGGCGCGCAGGCCCGCCGGCCAAAGGGCGGGCCGAAGTCCATGTAGACCGGTTTCCACGCGCTCAGCCAGTTCATCCCGCGCCAGGCGCCATCGCGATACTCGAGGGCCTGGTAGTCGCGGAACTCATTCAGCAGCTCCTCCATCGTGCCGATGCCGACATCCCAACTCGCCCAATCCTCCTGGATGACGCTGCCGACGACCGCGCGCTCGAGTGTGTCGAAGCAGGGCGCGACCTGGCGGACCATGACCGCGGGCAGGCCGGGATGAAAGCCGCCATCGGTGATGAAGAGCCGCCCGGCCGCGGCGATGCGATCGGACAGCGGCATCAACACCTTGAGTTTGTCGGTCGAGTACTGCAGGTCGAAGTAGTCAGCCCCGGCTCGCAGGGCGGCATCGGCGATGGTGGCAGCGAAAGGGGCGGTGCTGGAGGCGACGACGACCAGCTCGGCCCCGGTCATGGCCGCATCGAGGCTGGCGGGTTCGGCGGCATCGGCGCGCCGAGCCGAGACGCGCAGGCCGAGCTCGGCCGCGGCGGCTTGCGCGCGCGCAAGCGTGCGGCCGGCCAGGACGAGCTGGCAGTCGGTCTCGCGCAACAGGCTTTCGGCGATCAGGCGGCCGGTGCTGCCGTAACCGCCGAGGATGAGGATGGTCTTGGGGCTCATGCGCCCTCCTGAGACGTAGCCTACACCTTTTCCGCCTTCTGCCTTCATAATTCACCCATGCGCCTCACCTTCCTTGGCACCTCCGCCGCCGACGCCTTCCCCGAAGCCTTCTGCAGTTGCGACAACTGCGCCCGCGCCCGAGCCCTGGGCGGGCCCAGCCTGCGCCGGCGCAGCGCCGCCCTCATCGACGACGACCTGCTGATCGACCTCGGCCCGGATATTCATACCGCCTGCCACGCCTTCGGGCTCAGCCTCGCGCATGTCCGCGACTGCATCCAGACCCACCCGCATTCCGACCACCTCGACGCCGCCCACCTGCTCTCGCGCAGCGCCGAGTACGGCACGCGCGGCACGCCGCTCATGGGCTTCCATGCTTCGGCCCAGACCCTGCAGCGCCTGGCCTGGGCGGTCGCCCGCGACTTCGAGCCGGGTTCGATCCTCGACCCGGAAAATGCCCAACGCTTGAATGTGCGCTTCAACACGGTTGCGCCCTACGTCCCCTTCGCGGCCGGGCGATACCGCGTGACCGGTTTTCCGGCCAACCACGACCCGGCCATGGGCTCGCTGCTGTATGCGGTCGAAGCCGACGGCCGGGCGCTCTTTTACGGCACCGACACGGCGACGCTCTCAGAAGACGTGTGGCAGGCCTTTCACCGCCTGGGGCTGGCCTTCGATGCGGTCGTCCTAGACCACACTTATGGTCCGGATCAAATCGCCGATGGCCATCTGGGCGCAAAGGAAGTGGCTGAATACGTTGTGCGGATGCGGGCTGAGGGCCTTCTCCGCCCGGGCGGGCGGGTGTTCGCCACCCACATCGCGCATGAGGGCAACCCGCCCCATCCCGAGCTGAGCGCCTGGGCGGCGGCGCATGGGTATGAGGCCGCCTACGACGGGCTGGTGGTCGAGGTATAGAAGCCGTCTTGAAAACATCCGGCGAGGTCGCAATCCCCGCGCTTCGCGGCGGGGATTGCGACCTCGCCAATGATTTTCAGGATGACTTCAAGACTGAAGACCGATGTTCCATGCGCATTCTGATCATCGAGGGTGTGACCGGGGCTGGGAAATCCGAGACCCTGCGGGCGCTGGCGCGCCAGCCGGCGTTCGCGGCGCGCCTCGGACCGGGACGGGTCATCTCCGAAGAAGACACCCTGGGCGAGGTGATGGATGAGATCGCACAGTTTGGCGGCCCGCCGGCCCGGCATGTGTGGCGTCTCGACCGCGTCATGGCCGCCCTCGAGCGCGAGTCGAAAGCGGCGCCCGAGGCGCGCTTCGTCCTGGAGCGCTTTCACCTGTCGTACTACGCCTTGCTGCCCGAATGGACGCTGTTCGAGGCCTACGAGCGCGCGCTCGCGCGCCTGGGTTGCGCCAGCGTGCTGCTGACCCTTGATCCCTCGGCGCTGGCGGAGCGCTCGCTCGAGCGGGCGGATCGGCGGGGGACGGACTGGACCGCAGGGATGATCGCCCACTACGGCTCACGTGACGCGGCGCTGGCCGCAATCGCCCGTTCGCAGCAGCGCCGGCTCGACGCGCTGGCCCTCACCCGCCTGCCGACCCGGGTCATCGACACGACCGGGCAGGCCTGGGATGCCTATGCTCAGGAGATTCTGAGCTGGTGGCGCAAAGCCGATTGATACGGGCGATTATGGGAGTATCTGTTCATGAAACGGATGGGGCCCGTATTGGGGCCGCGGGGACCCGCCAACGCCATCGCTCGATGGAAAGCGCACGATAGGCCTCCCAAGGATCGCCAATCAGCGGTCCGCATCCACATGGCTGAAAATGATGATGAAAGATCACCTTGCGGTTGGACGAAGTCGCGCGGAGGTCGAGGATCTGCTCGGGAGTCCGGTCTTCACCAGACGGGGCCCCGATGAACTCACCATCAGCTACTATCCAATGGACGGTCTCACGTTATGCGGGGGTTGGCTCGAATCATGTGGCTGCGAGGAGCTGCGGATTGTGTATGACGGTGGCATGCGCGTTTCCGGATTCTACGTGGCGGTGACCTCGCTGCCGTGCTCGTGGTGAGATCGAATTCCCCACAGCCAACGCTATTTTGAACGCGGACACTCGCCACCATGCGCGGAAGAATCTGGTCGCGTGGGCGAACAACGTAGTGCAAGCACCCTAAAGGTTGGCCCCAAGCGCTTTGATCGATCACGACTCTGCGCGGGCCAACCTTTAGGGTGTTTGCTTCGAACGGTTTCGCGGCTGAGCCTATACTTCGCGAGAACATCTGTCCCGGTCCGAACCGAAACCGACGAGGTATCCATGCAACTCAAATTCATCCGCATCATGGTCGAGGACCAGGACCGCGCCCTCGATTTCTACACTAACGTGCTCGGCTTCGATAAGATGGCCGACCTCCCCATGGGCACGTTCCGCTGGCTCACGGTGACCTCGCCAGATGGCCTCGCCGGAGTCGAACTCGTGCTCGAGCCGCTGGGCTTTCCGCCATCGCGTGCCTACCAGAAGGCGCTGTTCGAGGCGGGCATCCCGGCCACCGCCCTGATCACGACCGATATCGCCGCGGATGTCCAACGCTTGAAGGCCCGTGGGGTCGTTTTCCGCGGCGAGCCACAAAACATGGGCCTGATCACCGCCGTCGTGTTTGAGGACACCTGCGGGAATCTGATCAACCTCGTCCAGCCGGCGGCACAACCATGAGCATGAAGAGCCACATCCTGGCCGCGCTGCGCGAGCAGGTTGAGGCGTGGGAGGCGACGCTTGCCCGGCTCGGCGAGGCCGCGATCGTCGCCCAAACCGGGCCATCGGCCTGGTCGGTCAAGGACGAGCTCGCCCATCTGTGGGCCTGGCAACAGCGCACCCTCGCCCGACTGGAGGCCGCCCGGCTCGACCGCGCGCCGGAGTTCCCGGCCTGGCCCTTCGATCCGAATGACGAATCGGAGGAGGGCACCGAGCGGATCAACACCTGGATTTACGAGACCAACCGAAACCTGCCCTGGTCAACGGCCCATCAGAACTGGCGGGATTGCTTTCGGCGCGTGCTGGAAACCGCCGAAGGGATTTCCGAGCGCGACCTGGTGAATTCGGACCGGTATGCCTGGTTGAATGGACACGCCATCGTGGTCTTTCTCCTCGGGACGTATGACCATCATCAGGAGCATCTCGAGACGTTGAATGCCAAGATGTAGCCGCGGGCTGAAGCCCGCGGGCAGGATATAGCGGGCGAAAACACAAGGTCGCAGGGATACTTTCACCGTTGTGTCCGTCGCGCGGGCTGAAGCCCGCGGCTACATTCTTTCCGTTGCGCGGGCTACATCCCGCGCCACCTTATATGATCATTAACGCATGCGCTCGAGCGCGCGCTGGTAGGCGGCCAGGGCCTCGGCCACCCGCCCTTTGCGGGTGTGCAGCTTGCCCAGTAATTCGAAATAGCGCCAGAGCTGCGGGCGGGTCTGGGTGATCTCCTCGAGATCGGCCAGGGCCCGGTCCACCCGCCGCCCGCGGATGATGAAATCGGCGAAATAGCGCTCGGCCCGGTCGAAGTCCTGCTCGACGACTGAAATGCGGGCAAGTTCCAGCAGCCCATCGTCATCCAATTCGACAACGTCCCTTTTGCCCTTGCCCTTGCTTTTGCTCTTCCCCTTCTTGTCCTTCTTGGCGCGCTTGGGCGCAGCCACGGCTTCGGGCTCGGGCTCGGCCGGGGCAATCGGCTCGGGCTCGGCCGGAGCGGGCGCTGGCGCGGGCTTCCCCTTGGGCGGGGTCGGGAGCGGCATGCTGCGTTTGACCGTTGGGCGCTTTGACGGGGCGGCTGGCGTGGCCGAGGGCGGCGGCGCGTCCCCGGCAGGCACCCACTCCAGCGGGGCGATCTCGCCATGCGCGGGGGCGGTCACGATCTCGGGGATATTAAGCCCGCCATCGTCGTCGTCAAAAGGCTCGGGTTCAGGCTCGACCGCGCTGGCGGGATCCGGCGTCGTCGTTGGCTCGGGTTCCGGCTCGGATGCGACGACGGGTTCTGGCGTCGTCGTCGGCTCGATCGGGCCCGCTTCCGGCGCCGTGTCGCCCAACGCTGGGGCCCCATCGTCTGCCACGGCCTGGGGCGGGCTCACTTCGATCGCATTCTCGTCCGCGGCAGTGCGGGCGGCCGCCCTGGGCTTGCGCCCTTTGCGCGGCCTGGGCGGGGCGGGCAGATCGGGCGGAACCGCCGCGGCATCGGTCGAGGCCTCCAGGGTGACCCCGGGCTCGCCGTCGCCCTCACCGATCTCCTCAATCCCGCCGCCCAGCGCGCGCTCGATCGAATACGGGGGCGGCTCGATATCAAAGGGCTCGGCATCTGCGGTTTCGCCCTCGGGCCGCATCTCGCGCAAGTCGCGCAGCCAGTCGGGCAGCGGCTCATCGGCGTCCTCGGGTGCTTCGGGCCCTTCGCCGGCGGCGTTCTCCCAGGCCAGGGGTTCGGTCGAGACGATCTCGGACGCGTCGTCATCCTCCGCCCGCTGAAAAATAAGTTTCTCCGGGGCCGGCAACGGAACAGGCGCGATCAGGCTGTCCACATAGGCGGCGTGCTCGGCCTCGTCGGGCTCCCGGGCGGCTGCGGCCTGCGTCTCCACCCAGGCCGGCACATCCCGCGGGGCGGCCGGCGCATCGGCTTTGAGCCAAAGCCCGATCTCGCGGAAATCCGGATCAAGCCGCTCGACCTCGCGCAGGTGCGCGGCCGCCACCGCCTCGGCGCCCGCCTTCTGCCAGACCAGCGCGAGCAGGGCGTGGGCGGGCAGGCAGTCGGGCTGATCGTCGAGCAGGCGCTGGCAGGCCTCGGCCGCCGCGATCGGCGCGCCGCTGCGAAAGTGCATCTCGGCCAGCAGGGTCTGGACATCCGGCCGGTCTGGCAATACCTCGACCAGCCGGCGCATTTCGACGATCACCTTGCGCATCGCGCCGGCGTCGAATTTCTGGCGCAGCATCGCCAGCCGGCCGCGGTCCGGGGCCTCCTCGCCGCTCTCGCGCAACAGCCGCAACGCGTCGTCGTTCATCGGTTCGTGCTCGAGCGCCTGGCGCGCCATCGTCAACGCATCGGCGCCTTTGCGCAGGTCCTGCTGGCACAGGGCCAGGCTGACCATGCTCTCGATGTCGAGCGGGGCGATGTCGAGCACGCGCAAGTAGTCGGCGGCGGCGCGCTGGAAATTGGACAGCGCGTCGAAGGCCCGCCCGCGCAGGCGCAGGGCTCGGACCGAATCTGGATACGACGCCAAAACCTCGGAGCAGCGCGCCACCGTCAGGCGCGGCTCGCCGTTGCGGAGGGACGCCTCGCCATCCTGCAGGGCGGCGTCAAAGGTGTTGCGTTGGGGCTCGGTCATGTATCACGGGCATTATCGCCCCGCCCCTAGGCCTTCTCCAAATCCGCCGCGAGCGCCACGACGGCCTTGAGGAAGGCGTCGGTCTTCAAGACCGACCCGCTGTATTCCAGGCAGAACTTGCGTACCACGCGCTTCTCGTCCTGGCCAGCCTGCACCAGCGCCGCGAGCTTCCCGGAGGCATCTCCATTGGCCTCGTTGCCAATCTCCTTGAGATGCGGCAGTTCGAACAGGTCCTTCATGGCCGTGCCGGCCCAATGTTTTGCGGCGAGTGTCGGGAGTTTGGCCTTGGCGAGTTGATCCCAGGTCTGAAAGGTGGTCGTCAGCATGCGATGCGGGCCATCCCCGCCGAAGACCGCGTTCACATTGGCCGTGGTGGGCTTCGCCTCGACCTTTTTGACCATATTCACGATCTTGAGGGTGAGCCCGGGCGCGGAAACGGCCGTGGCCTTGAATGCAATGTAAGCCGAACTGGCCCGCAGCTTTGTCCGGTAGGCCTTCAGCAGACTCGGAACCAGGCCAGCGGGGTACTGGGCGACCAGATTCTTGAAGGGTTCAATCTGATCGAGGATGCTCTTGACATACGCGGTCGACGACTTGGGAACCACCTTGCTGGCGGCGAAAGTGCTGTGCGCGGCGGTCGCGACGACCTTGAGGTTGCCAAGGGCCGTGGCGACCGCCTTGGCGCCTTTGGTCAACTTCTTGATGAGTTCCGTTTCATAGGCCTTGTATTCGATCGGGTCGAGCCCGGCGAACTCACTGACATCGGCCAGGCCCCCGGATTTGAAGGCAACTTCAACGGCCAGCAGATAGGCGCCCACGTCGGTCTTGCCCACCGCGAGTTTCGCGGCCAGCCCTTTTTTCTTGTCCCACGCGGCTCGCGTCAGCACGGCCGGGTAATCGACCTTAAGTATTGCCATATCACTTTCTCCTGTATGCGCTCGAATGCCCCCATTCTGCTTCAGAATGATTTCTACTTGAACATCGGTTCGACAGCCCGGAGCGCCTGTTGCGCCTCGGCGTTTCCGGGCTCGCGCCGGGCCCAGGCCTTCAACTTGTCGTAGCCGGTCCGCAACGCGGCGTTGATTTCGGCGTCGGGGCGGTTCAGGGAGGCCAGCGTCGCCGCGATCTGGATCTCGGCCAGCCCGGTGTCCGGCTCGGTCCGGGCCAGGCGCTGGAGGATGGGCAACGCGTCTGCGGGTCGATTTTGAACGGTGTACACGCGGGCCAGCCCGTTCAGGGCGAAGCTCTCGCACGGCCGAGCCGCCAGGGCCCGGTTGAAGGCCGCCGCGGCCTGGTCGGCCTGGCCGAGTTTGAGATAGCTGTTGGCCAGCAGGGTGTAGTTCAGATCGAGGTTCTGCGGGCGCAGGCCAAAGACGCGCGGGGCGAGGGCGATGGACTGCTCGAGCAGCGGGACGGCCGCCGCCCACGCCCCGCCCGAGAACTCCGCCCAACCCGCGTCGCGATACAGCCGGGCGACCAGCCCGGTCGTGCCGCTCAGCGCGCCGGCCTGGGTGATGGCGGCCCGATACAGCCGGGCCGCGTCGGGGTAGCGGCCGGCATACCAGGCCTGATCGGCCTGGGCGATCGTCGCCGACACAGGCAGGGTCGGCGTTACGGGCGCGGCCGCCACGGCCAGGGCCGCCACTCGGTCGGCGTCGGCGGTCCGCCCGAGGCGCCGGTAAGCGGCCTCGAGGTCAGACCGGACCTGCTCGCTGGCGCTGCCGCGCCGAAGGGCCTCCTCGTAGACGTCGGCGGCTTCATCCAGGCGGCCCAGCAGGAACAGGACGGCGCCGTCGAGCTCATACGGCCGCGGGCCGGTCTGCCCGGCCTGCAGGACCGGCGCGATCTCGGCCAGGGCCAGGTCGAGGGCGGTCGAGCCGTCGGGTTTGCAGGCGCCGATGTAGGCGGCCGCCAGGCTCTCCCGGATTTCAACCACGCCGGGGTTCATCGCGCGGGCCTTTTCGAGGTCGGCGACGACGTCGGCGGCCGGCTGCCCGGTCCGCTGCCGGGCGGCGGCGCGAAGGAAATACAGATACCCGGCCTGCAGTCCGGCCTGTTTCGCGGGCAGGCTGTCGACCGCGGCGTTGAACAGCGGCAGCGCGCCCGCGTCGTCGCCGAGCTGGTGGCGGGTGAGGGCGAGGGCGAACAGGGCCACGTGGGGGAGGCCGGCGTCGGCCGACTCCAGGCGATAGCCAAACGAGCGGAGCTCATTCGCGTCGGCGGGCGCCCCCGCCATCGCCTCGAACTGCGGCGAGACGGCCCCGGCCGTGTGAAAGCCCCAGATCACGACCGCGGCCTGCTCGGCCGCGCCCAGGGCCCGGGCCGCCCGGGTGTCGGCGACCTGGGGGTGGTCGACGGTCCGGGCGCGGCGGACCTCGACCGGAACCCTGCGCGCGTCGGCATATCGCAACAGATCGTTGTAAATGGCGTCGTCGGAGGCGTCATAGGGGCAGCCCGGGCACTGCTTGAACTCGGCGACGACGACGACCGGACCGCGCGGCGGGCGGGCCTGGCCCGCCAGTTGCCAGCCTGCCCAGCCGATCCCCAGCGCGCCGAGCAGGCTGGCCGCGGCCAGCGCCCCGGCCCGGTGACGGGGCGATACCCAGGCCAGGCGGAGGGCGATGGCGATGGCGGCCACGAGTCCGCCCGCCGCGATCAGCCCGATCGAGCGCGAGACCAGGATCAGCGCGTTGCTGAGGGTCTCTACGGATGACAGCACGGTCTGGACGGCCGCCATCACAAGACTGACCAGCCCGGCGGCGGACACGATCCGCCCCAGCCGGCCAGGCCGCGCGCTCGGCTCGAAGCGCCGCCCGGCCAGCGCGGCCAGCACAACCGCAACGGCCGCCGGCAACCCGCGGACGGTCGGCGGGTTGCCGGCGGGAGCCGCAGCCGGAGCGCCCGCCGCCACTCCCAGCGCGGCCTCGACCGCGGCCGCCAGTGTCTCGCCGGTCGGGTAGCGCCGGGCGGCGTCCTTGGCCAGCGCCATCCGAAGCACGCCGTCGATGGCCGGCGGCAGGCTGGGCCGGATCGTCAACGGCGAAGGCGGCTCGGCCTGGAGGTGTTTTACCGCCATCTCGGTCGCCGTCTCCGCCGTGAACGGCAGCCGGCCGGTCAGCATCTCGAATAGCGCCACGCCGAGGGAATACAGGTCGCTCTGCGGAACCGGATGCCCGGTGACCTGCTCGGGGGCCATGTAGGCAGGCGTGCCGGTCAGCGCCGACGAGGCCGTGATCTGAGTGGTGTTGGCGATGCGGGCGATGCCGAAATCGGTCAGCACGGGCGCGCCGTCGGCCCGGAAGAGGATGTTGGCCGGCTTGACGTCGCGGTGGATGACGCCGCGGGCATGGGCCTCGTCGAGGGCGAGGCCGATCGCCCGGGCGATGCGGGCGACCTCGTCGTAAGGAAGCGGCCCGCCGGCCGCCTTGAGGCGTTCCTTGAGCGTGCCGCCCGGGACAAACTCCATCACCAGATACGGGCCGGCTTCGGCTGACCCGATGTCGTAGATCTGGACGATGTTGGGGTGGGCCAGTTTGGCGACCGCCCGCGCCTCGGATGCGAAACGCCGCCCGAAATCCTCCTCGCCGGCCAGGGCCGGGAGGATGAGCTTGACGGCCACCTCCCGCCCGAGCTGCGGGTCGCGGGCCCGATACACCTCCGCCATGCCGCCCCGCCCAAGCAGAGCGGCGATCTCGTAGCGGCCGATCCGGCGGGCGGGCGGTTCTGTCATCCCGCCCCCTGGCTGCGCAGCAACTCGAGGCGCAGCCGGAACTTGACGTCCTGGTCGGCGAACAGCGCGCCGTGGGTCTGGCGGACGGGATGGAACTCTGCCCCCTCCAACAGCGCGCTGTCAACGGGGATGGTGCTGTCGCCGTCGGGGTTCTCGACAAACTGGATGTCGCTCCAGCGCCCGCCGGGGCCGGGGGTGACGATCGCCCGGCTGACGGTCCGGCTCCCGTAGCCGACGATGCACAACGTAGGAATCCGAGCTTTTGGGCTGAGCTCGGACCGGAATCGGCGGGCGTCGGCGACATAGCCGCGGAAGGGCTCGTCGGCCCAGCGCGGATCGCCAAACAGGTCGACCGGGTTGTTGCGGGTGTCGAAGACGGCCGGGTAGATCGGCAGAAGTTGATAAGCGCCCGGGAAGGTGGCCACCGCGTCGCGCAGCTTGTCGCCCAGCAGGCCGAACGGCAGCAATCCCTTGCCCGTCAGCAGGGCCACCAGGGACTTGGGCGTGCCGAGCTGGGGGCCGCCCATCAGGATGGCCCGGGCGACCATCCGGTCGCCGCCGAGGACATCGATGAAGTAGCGGGCGACCAGGCAGCCCATGCTGTGGGCGATGAGGATGACCTTCTCGTCCGGGGCGCCCCGAGCCGCCCGCCAGGCGGCCAGCTCATCCCGCAGCCGGGCGGCCGCCGCGCGCAGGTCGCGCCGCCAGTCGTAGGCGAACGGGAGCAGGTCGGCCCCGGCCTCGTAACCCAGGCTCTCGCGCAGGAAATCGGTGAGCTGGGAGTACTGCTCCTGGGCGAACAGGTTCGGGACGACGACGACTTCTTCGACCAGCCCGCGGACGGTCAGGGGCTCCGTTTCAGGCAGTTTGAAGACCTCCGGCTGGGTCATCAGCAGGCGCAGGTTGGGCCAGACCAGGCGCTCCCCCTGCCAGAGCTGCGAACCCATGAAGCCGGGGATAAAGACGATCGGCCGGCGGCGCGGGGCTCCGGCGGGCGCGGCGGGCGGCGTGAGCAGTTGCTCGGGGTCAAAGACCGGCGTGTAGACGAGCCGGGCAGGGCCGATCCGGATGCCCTCGCCGCCGGTCAACGCATACCGGTCTATCTTTACCCCATCAACCCGTGTGCCGTTGCTGCTGCCCATGTCGGCGAGCGCGACCCCGGCCGGTCCCGTCTCGACCCGGGCGTGCCGGCGCGACACGCGCGGATGGTCGAGCTGGATGTCGTTGTCCGGATCGCGGCCGATGGTGGTGACGGGGCCGCGCAGGGGCGTCTCCCATGTCCGACCCTCGAAACGGATGGTCAGGCGGGCGACGGTTGTGTCGGTCAGCGTGCGCGGGATGGCGTTGGCGCCGCCGGCCTCGAGCTGGGCGGCCTCGTCGATGAGGGTGGCGCCCAGGACGGTCTCGCCCCGCTCGTCATCCGGGCGGGGTTGGACGCGCAGCCGAGCGCCGCCGATCTCGATCTCGTCTTCAGGGCCGAGCGAGGCGGCCCGCACCTCGGCGCCGTTCACCCGAGTTCCGTTGGCGCTGCCGAGATCCTCGATCCGCCAGACCCCGTCGGCCCGGGTCAGGCGGGCGTGCGCGCGCGAAGCGAGCTCGCCCGCAATGATGACGTCATTGTGGGCGCCGCGGCCGAGCGTGACCGAATCGGTGTTGAGGGCGTAGCGCCACTCGGCGCCGCGCTGAAGGACGACGAGTTCATCTGCCACGCCGCCATTATGGCGCTGGATGGGCGGGACGGGGCGCGCGCATCCAGGCCGGCTTGCGTTTTGCGGCGGCGGCAAAGCACGGGCAATCCTCGGCGTGCGCGCCGGGCAGATAGCCCGCGCTGACCAGAAACTCGTTGACGATCTCCCCGCCGGTGAAGACAAAGGTCTTTTTGAACAGCTTGGTCCAGGCCGCTCGATCATTGCCCAGCTCGGCATGCCGGGCATCCAGCCAGGCCTGAAACGAGCCGGCCTCAGCCTGCAACGCCTGGATGCGGCGGGCATTTTCAATCGCGGCATTCACTTTGAGCCGGTTGCGGATGATGCCGGCGTCGGCCAGCAGGCGGGCGCGCTCGGGCTCGCTGTAGGCGGCAACCGTCGCGATGTCGAAGCCGCTATAGGCCCGCCGGAAGTTGTCAGCCTTCTTGAGGATGGTCTCCCAGGACAGCCCGGCCTGGTTGATCTCGAGGATCAGGCGCTCGAACAGACCGGCGTCGTCGTGGATGGGGAAGCCGTAGTCCTGATCGTGATAGCGGCGGTGGACGTTGTCGGGCGGCAGATTCCGAACATAGTCGCAGTAGGTGGGCATGCTTTGATTATGCCCGCGCTAATAACTCCTGACAAAACCATTGGCGAGACCACCCTCCCCGCGCGAAGCGCGGGGAGGGTGGTCTCGCCAATGGTTTTCAGTTCTAACGCAGCACGCGCGGCAGCATCACCCGGCCGCCATCGTCGTCGATGATCGTGCCGCGGGCGCTGCCATCGCCAATCACCGCGCCCGGACTAACAAAGGACACCGCCAGGGTGAGGGTCTCGTTGCCCTCGATCGCCGTGTCGCCGATCACCCCCAGGGTGAACGGCCAGGTGACGATGCCAAGCGGCACCTGGAGCGGGCTCGTGTCGAAGAACTCAAAGTAGTTGGGATCAATGTAGTCGGTGCCCCGGGTGGCGCTCTGGCCCGCCGTGCGGTACTCCAGCGCGACCGTCATGCCGCTGGCGTAACTCAAGGTCAGGGTGAACACCATATTGCGCAGACCGGCGTTGCCTTCCAGCGCAACGCCATCTGACACGTTTAGCGCGGGCACGCAGGCGGGCGCCTCGTCAAATCCGTAGTCGAGCCCCGGCCCAGCGGCCGGGCATCGCCTTCAAAATCGACTGGGATGGGATCGATCAGATACGCGCCATCAAAGCCGGCCGATCCGCAGCCCAGCCGATAGTTGCGTTGGGCAGGGTTGATGAAGCGCGGGTCGCCCACGATCCCGCCCCAGAAAATGGGGTCGGTCGTGTTGCCCTGGACCAGCGTGCCGTTGCGCCAGTACAGGTTATTGCCGGCGTCCACCAGCGCGCCGGCGCTGCTGATGGCGACGGTGTGGCTGGCGATGATGCTCGCATCCACCCGTCCCCCGCCCCGGGCAAACACGATCGCCTCGCGGGTGATGGCGACGCTTCCGGCGATGCTGGCGTGCAGGATTGTGGCCGGACGGGTGGCGCTCACGTACACGCTGGCGCCCGAGATCGTGGCGATATTGTCGCCAAAGGCCGTGTTCAGCGCGTAGAGCGTGCCGCTGGCCCACTCCGTCGCGCCCATCAGCGCGCCGCCCCGGCCCGAACGGTTGGCGTAGAACTGGGACGCCGTCACGGTCAGCGCCCGCCCGCCGGCCACCGCCCCGCCGCCCGAGCCGGACGTGTTGGCGGCGAACACGCTTGCGTCGATGGTGGCGACCAGGGACGACATCGCGCCGCCCCCAAACGCGACCGCGGTGTTGCTGAGGACTTCGGCATGGGTCAGCCAGAGCGTCCCGGCCACGTACACGCCGCCACCCTGGTAGGCGCTGTTCTGGTCGATCCAACTGTTGTTCAGAGCCGCGTTTTGGCCCGCCATCAGGCCGCCCCCAGAGCCACCGGCATCGCTCGCGCGGTTGAGGGTGAACGCCGTCCCATCGCCCACAACCATGCCGCCGGCAAACAGCCCGCCGCCGACGACCGCGGTGTTGCTGTAGAACTCGGTCTGGCTCAGCACAACGGTCGAAGCCGCATACACCCCGCCGCCGTGCTCGCGGGCGATGTTGTAGAACAGAGCCACGCCGGTCAGCCGGAGCGGGCCGACGGCATACAGGCCGGCGCCGGCCCGGGCGGTGTTGCGGAACAAAAGGTTGCTCGTGATCACCCCGCCCTGGGCCAGATACAGCCCGCCCCCGGCGCCGCTGATCACCCGATTGCTCCCAAATTCCGTTTGCTCGATGGACGCGTACCCGAGCACATACGCCCCGCCGCCCTCGTTGCCGGCGTTCGTCCCGGGGATGACGTTCTCGTTGATGCTGCCATACAGGGCGAATAGCGGGCCATTTACAAAGACGCCCGCGCCATCCACCGTCGGGCCGCCCGCCATCAGGGTGTTGCTGATGACGCTCGCATTCGTCAGGGTGAGGGCGGCCCCCGAATAGACGCCGGCGCCCCGTTCGCCGCTCGTATTGCTCGTGACGATGGTTGCCTCGACTCTGCCTCCCGCGGCGGCATACAACCCGCCGCCTTGCGACGATAACGTCGCCGCGGTGCGGTTGGCCCGAATCTCTCCCCGCAGCAGCGAGACGGGCGCGGCGCTCTTGACCAACACCCCGCCCCCATCCCCGGCCGCGGTGTTGGCGATCACCCGTGTATCGGTCATATACAGCCGGTCGATCGAATTTGAATCGCACAGGCATACCCCGCCGCCGTCGCGCCCGGACGTATTTCGCTCCACAAGGGAGCCCTGAATCCGGGCTGTGACCGATCCGGCGAATCCATCCACATACACACCCCCGCCGTCGGAACCACTGCTATTGCTGATGACGTCGACATTGGTCAGCGTCAGAGATCGGAGAGCATAGATCGCGCCGCCCACATTTTGGGCCGCGTTGGTTAGGAAACGGGTCCCGCTGATCGTGGTATTGGCGGCGAGCAAGATCCCGCCGGCGTTATAAGCGGCCCCATACGGATTTGTATTGCGCTCGACGCTCCCGCCGACAATCGTGACGACGCTCACGCTGTCGGCATTCGCGAAATGCGCCCCCGCGCCGTCGCCATAAACGCTGTTGCTGATCATCCGCACATCGCGCAGCACGGCGCTCGCGCGCGCATGGAGTCCGCCACCGCTGTAGAACGAACCGAAAGCTCCCGCGCTGTTGCTCATGATCGCTGTGGCGGTGATCTGGGCGCGCTCGCCGATATACGCCCCCCCGCCGTCCTGAGCGGATCGGTTGGTGGCGATCACGGTGCCGCTGATGTCAGCGGGTCCCGCGCCAAACGAATATAACCCACCGCCATACAGGCTGGCGCTGTTGCTGAGCACCTGGCTGTCGACCAGGTTGAGTTTGGCCGCATCAACCCCAATACCGCCCCCAAACGTGGCCGTATTGTTGGTAATCACGAGCCGGGCCAGCAGCGGCTCGGCGCTGGACGCGACCAGGATGCCGCCGCCCGTGCCGGACGTCGACCCGCCGGTGAGCGACAACCCGCTGATCACGGTCGTCCGCGTGAGGCCAAACCCGGTGACCGTCATCACCCGTTGGCCGCTGAGCGCGCGGAGGGTGACGCTCAGCGCCCCGCTTCCGCCGCCGACCACGCTGACAGCCCGGCTGACGGTCACGCTTGTAACGTAAACTCCGGGCGCGACCACAATCCGCGAATGCAGGGGCGCGCCATCGATGCAGGCCTGGAGTGAGGTGTTGCACGGCGGGCTGCCGGGATAGGCCACATCGGCCAGGGGAGCGGCCTGCGCCGCCCTGGCCGCTATCAATAATCCGGCCGCCAAGGCGCCGCCGCCAGTCACGATTGCCAGAAGGGTCGCGCTCAATCGGCTGAACGTGAACATTGCTGATTGTAGGAATATCTCATCGTCGATGGGTTCGCCTCCTCGCGGCGCGCTCAGCGTCCTCTCATCCACGCAGCTGATACAGACCCGATTTTCGAGACGATATCCCCCGCCCCGGCGTCCGCCGGGGCGGGGGATATCGTCTCGAAAACTGGGGTGCGCAACAATGCGCCCGACCCAAACGCTCAACAAAATACCGGAGGAAAAGCAAATGTCGATTTCCACCCACCGAAACCCATGGATTGCCCGAGCCTTGACGATGGGCGCAATCCTCGCCGTGGCCAGCCTCGGGCGGGTCGGCCCGGCCGCCTCGCAGGAGAACGGGCCGGAGAGCGCCCAGGTCGCGGCCGGCAGCAGCTTCACCTATCAGGGCCGCCTGGTCAAAAACGGACAGCCCGTCAACGGTCTGTGCGATCTGAGCTTTTCGCTGTGGGATGCCGCCTCGAGCGGCGGCTTCGTCAACAGCAATACGATCCCGACCCAGCCCATCACCAACGGCCTGTTCACCGTACACGTCGACTTCGGGACGAGCCCCTTCATCGGCGAGGCGCGCTGGATCGAGACCGCCGTCCGCTGCCCGCCCGATGCGGGTTACACCACGCTCAGCCCGCGCACCCGCCTGACCGCCGCGCCGTATGCCCTCTACGCGCTCAACAACTGGGCGCTCGGCGGTAACAGCGGGACGGGCGGGAATGGGTTTGTCGGCACGATCGACAACACCGCCCTGACCATCGGGGTGAACGGCACGGGCGCGCTGAGGTTCTATCCGAACGCGAACAGCCCGAATCTTGTTGGCGGCTATTCTGGCAACTACTTCACGCCCACGATCTATGGCGCGACGATCGCGGGCGGCGGCTCATTCTTTTACGAGAATCGGGTGCTGAATACCTTCGGCAGCGTGGGCGGCGGACGGGGCAACCAGGCCGACGGCTACGGGTCCACGATCGCGGGCGGTATCGACAGCAAAGCGGTCGGCGATTACGCCACGGTTGCGGGCGGGCTTCACAATTACGCCACCGGCAGTTCGTCCGGGATCGGGGGCGGCTTCTATAACGTCGCCAGTGGCTATGTTTCCTATATCGGCGGGGGTGATCTCAACGTGGCCTCCACCCAGAACGCCACGATCGGGGGCGGATACAGCAATACTGTGTCGGGCGGGCAATTGATCGCCAACGGCACCATCGGGGGTGGCGTATTCAACGCTAACTCGGGCTTTGCGGCGACGATCGCGGGCGGGCACGGCAACCAGGCCACCGGCGAGTGGGCGTCGATGGGCGGGGGCGGGTTCAACGCGGCCTCGGGCCGCAGCGGCACGGTCAGCGGGGGCGAGTCCAACGTTGCGGCCGGCCCCGGATCCACGGTCGGCGGCGGGGGCTGGAACGGCGGCGGCACCAGCGGCAACCAGGCCAACGGACCCGCCTCGACCATCGGCGGTGGTTTCGGAAACGCCATCTCCCCCGATGGTGACTATGGCGTGATCGGCGGCGGGCAGGCGAATGCCATTTCCGCGCCGCCCGGCTCGAACCTGAAGATCGCCACGATCGGCGGCGGCTACAACAACAAGGTGACCCTGGGCGGCGGGACGGTGGGCGGCGGCAACAGCAACACCGCGGGCAACTTCGACGCGACAGTGGCCGGCGGAAGCAACAACACCGCCAGCGGACCGGGGGCGATGGTTCCCGGTGGCATCAGCAACCTGGCTCAGGGCTACACCAGCTTCGCCGCCGGCCGGCGGGCCAAAGCCAACAACGATGGCTGCTTTGCCTGGGCCGATTCGAATGATTTTGACTTCGCGTGCGGGAACAATAATGCATTCACCGCCCGGGCCACCGGCGGGGTCTATTTCGTCTCGGCCATCAACGGCGCCGGAACCGCAACGGCCGGAGTTCAGTTGCCGATCGGAGGCAACGCCTGGGCGGCGCTCAGCGACCAGAACAGCAAAGCCAACTTCGCGCCCATCGATGGCCGCGCGGTCATGGAGAAGCTGGCCCGCATCCCGATCAGCACCTGGAACTACAAGACCCAGGACGAGGCGATCCGCCACATCGGCCCGATGGCCCAGGATTTCGCGGCGGCGTTCAATGTGGGCGAGGATGACAAACACATCACCACCATCGACGCGGACGGCGTTTCGCTGGCCGCCCTCCAGGGGCTGTATCAGATTGTGCAGGAGAAGGATCAGCGCATCACCCAGCTCGAGCGCGAGGTGGCGTCCTTGAAGCAGGCCGGCCCGCCCGATCAGCCGGTCAATTTCTCCAACATCGTGAGTTTGGTTGCCCTTGCGGGCGTGGCGCTGCTTGGGCTCGGCTTGCGCCGGAAGACGGCGCAGGCAGTGTGATCAGGTTTGATCAGGTGAGCAAGGTGTGATCAGGTGGGTAAGGTTTGATCAAGTGGAATACTTGATCAAACCTTATCCACCTGATCACACCTGATCAAACCCATTTAGCACAAACCGCTCAATTGCCACGGCCGCCCCGTCCTCGTCGAGCGATGGCGCGATCCAGCGGGCCGACTGCTTGACCATATCCGAGGCCTGGCCCATCGCCACGCCCAGCCCTGCCCAGGCCCGCATCGTCAAATCGCTCTCCTGGTCGCCGATGGCCATGACCTCTTCCTGCTGAATGCCCAGGCTTTCGGCCAGGCGGGCCAGCCCGGCGCCCTTGTGCGCGCCCAACGGATTGACCTCCGCGAACATCGCATGCGACTGGACCACGATCGCCCGGTGGCCGACGAATTCGCGCAGCAGGGTCACCGCCTCGGCCGTGTATTCGGCGTTCATGGCGAAAATCAGCTTGTCCGGGTCCGTGTCGCCGGCCACATGGCACAAATCGGCGACCAGATGCGGCTCCATCGAGCTGAGCAGCTTGCCGTAGAACTGGTCCGAGAAGATCTTGCGCTGGATGTAGATCTCGTTGTCGTGATACAGGATGGTGTGCCAGTGCGGATGGGCCGCCGCGAATTGGACGATCTCACAGGCCAATTCGCGATCCAGCCGCAGGATGCTCAGGGTCTGATCGGTTGCGAAGTCATACAGCTCGCCGCCCTGGCCGCATACCACCGGCGCGTTGACACCGAGCATCTCGGCGAAGCGGCGGGTGGTTGGCACATTCCGCCCGGTGGCGATGGTGATTCGCACGCCGCGCGCAACGGCCGCGCGCAAGGCGGCCAGCACCCGCGGCGTGGCGACCTGATCGTGGCCGAGCACGGTCCCGTCCAGATCGACGGCGATGAGTTTGATGGGGGCCGGGGGCAACCCGGCGTCGTTTTGGGTCATGATTCGAACTCGATGGCGATCACCCGGTCGAGCCGGGCAAGGTCCTGCAGGATGCGCGCGCGCGCATCGGGAAAAGCGGCCTGGGCGAGATCGCGGGCGGCCGGGCCCTGGCTCGCCCCGACCTCGAGCCAGACATGCCGCAGCGCTGCGCGGCGGACGGCGTCGCCGCTGAGTTGGGCGAGCAGTCGGCGGACCAGATCGAGCCCGTCGGCCCCGCCGTCCAGGGCGACCCGCGGCTCGTGGGCCTGGATCTCGGGCGGGAGCATGTCGATCTCCTCACGGGTGACATAGGGCAGATTGGCCACCACGATCGGGGCCAGATCTGGCACGTTGGTCAGCAGATCGCTCTCGAGGAACGTCACCCGCGCGCCAAGCCGATCCGCGTTCTCGCGGGCCAGGCTGAGCGCGTCGGCCGACACGTCGCAGGCGATGACGTGGGCCCCGGGGGCCCCTAAGGCGATGGCGATGGCCGCGGCTCCGCTGCCGGTGCCCACGTCGATCACGGCGGCTCCTGCGGGCAGAGCCCGCAGAGCCGCAAGGGTCAGGTCGACCAGCATCTCGGTCTCGGGCCGCGGGATGAGCGCGCGCGGGTCGATTTTGAGCGTGATGCCGTGGAAGCCGCGCTCGCCCAGGACATACGCCAGGGGCTCGCGCGCGGCAACCCGTTCGAGGAGCGATTCGAGGGTCTGCGCCTGGGCATCAGGCAGGGTCTCATCGTCGTGGGCGAGCAGCCACTCGCGCGGGCGGCCGGTCGCCACGCTCAGAAGCTGGCGGGCCGTGTTCGCAGGAGCGTCCACCCCCGCCCCATCCAGCCGCGCAATCGCCGCGCGCAATGCGACTTGAATCGTGAGCCTCATGCGGGCGTTTTGTTTTGCAGCAGAAGAAAGGAAGAAGGGAGAGGGGATATTTTCTTCCTTCCTTCTCCCTTTCTTCTAACGAAGGCAACACGATGGCCTAAAGCCCGCTGTCGCGCAGCCGGCGGGCCTGCTCGTCCGAGGTGAGCGAATCGATGAACTCGTCGAGGTCGCCATTCAAGATCGCCTCGAGCCGATACAGCGACACCTCGATCCGGTGGTCGGTCACTCGATTCTGGGGGAAGTTGTAGGTCCGGATCTTCTCGCTCCGGTCGCCGGTCCCGATCTGATCGCGTTTTTGCTGGCTGAGCGCGTCGGCCTGCTTCTGCTGCTGCATGTCATACAGCCGGGCGCGCAGAATGCTCATCGCCCGCAGCCGGTTCTGGGTCTGGCTGCGCTCGTCCTGGCACTGCACCACCAGCCCGCTGGGTTTGTGGATGATCCTGACCGCCGACTCGTTCTTCTGCACGTTCTGGCCGCCCGCGCCGCGCGAGCGATACGTCTCGATGGTCAGGTCGCCATCGGGGATGTTGACCTCGACGTCCTGGGCCTCGGGCAGCACCGCCACGGTCACTGTGCTGGTATGAATCCGGCCGCTCGACTCGGTGGTCGGGATGCGCTGGACGCGGTGCACCCCGCTCTCGAATTTGAGCCGGGCGTAGGCGCCCTTGCCGGTCACGCCAAAGACCACTTCCTTGAACCCGCCGATGCCGGTCTCGCTCTCGTCGAGCAGCTCGGTCTTGAGCCGGTGCCCGTCGGCGTAGCGCTGATACATCCGGAAGAGCTCGGCCGCGAACAGGCCTGCCTCGTCGCCGCCCGCGCCGGCCCGGATTTCGACGATGACGTTGCGGTCATCCCGGGGGTCCTTGGGCAGCAGCAGCTCGCGGGCTTTGGCGGTGAGGGCTTCGATCTTGTCCTGCAGGGGCTTCATCTCGGCCTGGCCCATTTCGGCCATCTCGGGGTCGCTGCCGGAGGCCATGGCGCTGGCGTCGGCCAGCTCGGCCCGGGCTTTTTGCAGCTCGGCCCAGGTCTCGACGACCGGGATGAGATCGCTGCGCTCCTTGGCCACCCCCGCATAACGGGTGTAATCGCTCGCCAGGGCCGGATCGGCCATCTGCTCGGTCAACTGCTGGAATTTTGCCGCGAGGGCGGCTAAACGCTCTTCCATAAGGGGAAGAAGATTATACCGGCCGGGGGAATGCAGAAAGGATTTATCCGCAGATTCACGCAGATTGACGCCGATTTCCTTATTTGAATCGGCGTCAATCTGCGTGAATCTGCGGACAAAACAGAATGAGTGACAATTCACCCCAATGACGCTTCCTCAGTTGGTCATCCTCGCCGGCGGCCTGGGTACGCGCCTGCGCGGGGTCGTCGACGACCGGCCCAAGCCGATGGCCCTCGTCCACGGCCGGCCCTTCCTCGAGCGCCTGCTGGCCGCCTTTCGCGCCCAGGGCTTCACCCGGGCCCTGATCTGCGCCGGCTACAGGGCCGAGATGATCCAGGCCCATTTTGGGGAGGGCGGGGCGATCGGCATGACCCTGAGCTACTCGCTCGAGCCTGAAGGCGCATTGCTCGGCACCGCCGGCGCGCTCCGCCATGCCGCCCCGCTGCTCGAGCCGACTTTTATGCTTGTCAACGGCGACACTTACCTCGAGGCCGATCTGGCCGCCTTCTCCGAGCGCTGCGCGCCCGGAGAAGGTTGCACCGTTGGACTGATCCGGGTCCCCGACGCCGGGCGCTACGGCGCGGTCGAGCTCGCCGCCGATGGCGCCATCACCCGCTTCGCCGAGAAGTCCTCGGCGGCCGAGGGGCTGATCAACGCCGGGGTGTATGTCGTCGACCGGGCGGTGCTGGACGACTTTCCCAATCTCAGCCCGCTCTCGCTCGAGCGGGATGTCTTTCCGGGCCTCGCCTCGCGAGGAATGCTGCGAGGCGTTATCCTTGACGGCACGATGATCGACATTGGCACCCCCGACAGCTACGCCGCCTTCCAGTTCAGCGACATGATCGCCGATCAACTCAAGGAGAGCGCGCAGGTCAAGCTCAAGACCATCGAGGCGTGCGGGCCGGCCATCGCCCGGGCCGCCCAGGCCTTGGTGGCCTGCTACCGGGCCGGCGGACAGACCCTGTGGTGCGGCAACGGCGGAAGCGCCGCCGACGCCCAGCACCTGGTTGGCGAGCTGGTCAGCAAACTGACGATGGAGCGCAAGGCCCTGCCGGCCATCGCCCTGGGCACCAATAGCTCGATCATCAGCGCCATTGCCAATGACTACGCCTACGACCAGGTCTTCGTGCGCCAGGTCGAGGCCTTCACCCGGCCCGGCGACGTGCTGATCGCGATTTCGACCAGCGGCAACAGCGCCAGCGTGCGCGAAGCCGTCCTGCGCGCGCGGACTCTGGGCGCGACGGTGATCGGGTTGACCGGGCGAGGCGGCGGCGCGCTCGCGCCGGTCTGCGACATCGCCATCGTGGTGCCCTCCGACAGCACCCAGCGCATCCAGGAGACCCACATCGCGATCGGGCACATTTTGTGTGACGCGGTGGAGAAGGGTTTGTTTTCGAGTTGAACCTCTTCTTCGACGCCCGCGTCATCCAGGACCATTTCCCCGGCATTGGCCGTTATGCGTGGAACCTGCTGGCCGCCCTGCCGAAGCATTTGGGGCCAACGGACGGTCTGACGATCCTGCACGACCCGCGGGCGAAGAACACCCGCTTTGACGTCGCGGCTCTGGCGCATCCGGCCGCGCGGCTGGTCGAGACCACGACCCCGATCTTTGGGCTGTCCAACGCCCTGAAGAACCCCGCGCCGCGGGATGCGATCGCCCACTTCCCGTACTACGTCCGCCCCTGGTCCCGCCGCGGGCCGAGCGTGACGACGCTTTACGACGCGATCTCGTTTCTCTACCCGCAGCTCATCCCCTCAGCGGCGACCCGGCTGATGATCCGGTTGCTGACCGAAGTCGCGGTCCGAAGTAGCGACGCCTTCTTCGCCATCTCGCAGGCCACTGCCGACGCCCTCACCCGGTTGTTTCCGCCCCTGCGGGGCAAGATCACGGTGACCCATTGGCCGCCGATGCGATGTTCAACCCCCAGGCAGCCGCCGCCGGCGCGGCCGCCGCCCGGGCTCAGTTCCGCCTGCCCGAGCGCTTCGCCTTGTATCTGGCCAGCAACAAGCCCCACAAGAACCTGGTCCGCCTGGTCGAGGCCTGGACGCGCGTCATCGATGGTGCCGCGGCGCCGTCGCCGACCCTGGTGATTGCCGGGCATCAGGACCCGCGCTTCCCCGAGGCCCAGGACCGGGCAAAAGCGCTGGGCATTGGCGAGCGAGTGCGCTTCATCGGGGATGTCCCCGGCGCGGCGATGCCGGGGCTGTATGGGGCCTGCGACCTGTTTGTGTATCCCTCGCTCTACGAGGGCTTTGGGCTGACCCCGCTCGAGGCGATGGCCTGCGGCGCGCCGGTGGCCTGCTCGAACACCTCATCGCTGCCGGAGGTGGTCGGCGACGCCGCGTTGTTGTTCGACCCGCGCGACCCGGGCGCCATTGCGGCGGCCTGTCTGCGCGTGCTGGGTGAGCCCGACCTTGCGGCCGAGCTGCGCGCCAGCGGCGTCGCCCACGCGGCGACCTTCACCTGGGATGAATGCGCCCGGCGCACGGTGGCGGTCTATCGCGCGCTTGGGAACCGCCGGGGCACTCCCCCACCGTTGTCATCCTGAGCTCGCCCCACGTGGCATCGGCTGGGACGAGTTTTGTGGGCGAGCGAAGGACCCCTGTGACGTCGCCCCGGGCATGCGTGGATCGGCATGCGTGAGTTGTTGCCGACTTTCTGTGCTTTCGCGTCACGTCACAGGGGTCCTTCGCGCGGCCTGTTACTCGCATTTATGCATCAGCTCGCTGAGCCGCACTCAGGATGACAATCTTGACGGGGCGCGCTGAGCACTCCGCGGTCGATATGCCGTATGCTCAGCCTTCATGAAAGTCCTACAGGTCTACAAGGATTACTGGCCGGTGGTGGGCGGGATGGAGAACCACATCCGCCTGATCTGCCGCGGGCTGTTGGCCCGCCATCCCGACATCGAGCCGACCGTGCTGGTGACCAACCCCGGCCGTCAGACCGTCGAGGAGCGCATCGACGGGGTGCGGGTGATCAAGGCCGGGCGGCTGGCGAATGTGTCCTCGGCCCCGATCAGCCTGGCGCTGTTCACCTGGATGCGCCGGCTCGAGGCCGACGTCATCCATCTGCATTTTCCTTACCCGATCGGCGAGCTGGCTTACCTGGCGGCCGGGCGCGGGCGGCCGATGGTGATGACCTATCACAGCGACATCGTGCGCCAGAAGGTGCTGATGCGCTTCTACAAGCCGTTCTGGCGGGTGGTGCTCCAACGGGCGAAGGTGATCTGCGTCTCGAACCCGAACTACATCCAGACCTCGGACTATCTGCGCCCGCACGCCGCCAAGTGCCGGGTGATCCCGCATGGGGCGGATCTGGGCCAGTTCGCGCCAACGCCCGAGATCATGGCCCGGGCGGCGGCGATCCGGGCCGAAGCCGGCGCGCCGATCGTCTTCTTCGCGGGGTTGCTGCGGTATTACAAGGGCGCCCAGTATTTGATCGAGGCGATGGCCCGGGTGCCGGGGGCGAAGCTGCTCATCGCCGGGGCCGGCCCGATGGGCGCGGAATGGCAGGCGCTGGCGGCCCGGCTGGGGCTCGGCGAGCGGGTCAAGTTTCTGGGCCGGGTGAGTGATGCCGAACTCAGGGCGCTGTATCACGCCTGCGACGTGTTCTGCCTGCCCTCGATCCATCGCAGCGAGTCGTGGGGGGCGGTCCAGGTCGAGGCCCTGGCCTGCGGCAAACCGGTGGTCTCGACCGAGCTGGGCACGGGCACGAGCTGGGTGAACCAGGACGGCCAGACCGGGATCGTGGTCCCGCCGATGGATGCCGGGGCGCTGGCCGGCGCGCTCAACCGCCTGCTGGGCGATCCCGAGCTGCGCGCGCGGTATGGGGCCGCGGCGTCCCTGCGCGCGGCGCAGGAGTTGGATGCCGATGTGATGGTGGATCGGTATGCGGCGGTGTGGGGGATCCGGATTGGGTGACAGGGATTGCGCGATAGGTGATGCGGTCCGCATCACCTATCGCGAACCCCGCCGGCGGGGGGGCGCCGCGGGGGGGGGGGAACCGGCGGGGGGGGGGGGGGGGGGGGGGGGGGGCGGGGGGGTTTTCGGGGGTGGGGGGGGGGGGGGGGCGGGGGGGCGCGCGGCGGGGGCCGGGGGGGGGGGGGGGGGCGCCGGGGGGGGCGGGGCGCGGCGGCGGGCGGGGGGGGGGGGGGGGGGGGGCCCCCCTCACGAATCCAACCCCACCAACCGATCCACCCAGGTCTCGTCGTGGCGCCACGAGTCGCGGACCTTGACCCACAGCTCGAGAAACACCCGCGCGCCGGTGTCCTCTTCGATCGACTTGCGCGCGCCGGCCCCGATCTTCTTCAGCATTGCTCCGCCCTTGCCGATCAGGATCCCCTTCTGCGAGTCGCGCTCGACGTAGATCGTGGCGACGACGTGCAGGGCCCCGCCCTTGCGCGCCTCCCATTCGTCGACCACGCACGCGACCGCGTGCGGGACTTCCTCGTTCAAATGGATCAGGGCCTGCTCACGAATATACTCGGCGGCCATGATGTGTTGGGTCTGATCGGTGTGCTGATCGGACGGGTAATACTCCGGGCCCTCGGGCAGCACCGCCACCATCATCTCGAGCAGCTTGTCCAGGTTGTCCCCGCGCGTGCCGCTGGTCAGCATCGTCGCCGCTTCGCTGCCAAAGAGCTCCTGATACTGGCGGACATGCTCGACGACAAAGCGCGGGTCGAGCCGGTCGGCTTTGTTGAGGGCCAGAAACTTGGGCTGACGCGACTCGGCGATGCGGGCCATCACGTGCTTGTCGGCTGGCCCGAGCGCCTCGCTCACATCGACCACAAACAGAATCGCGTCGCAGTCGCCCAGGGCGGCCTCGGCCTCGCGCATCATGAAGCGGTTGAGCGCCTCGCGCGGCTGGTGGATGCCGGGCGTGTCCAGAAACAGAATCTGGGCGTCGGGGCGCGACAGCACCCCCAGGATGCGCCGGCGGGTGGTCTGGGGTTTGGGCGAGACGATGGCGACCTTGCGCCCGACCAGGGCGTTGACCAGGGTGCTTTTCCCCACGTTGGGCCGGCCCACGACGGCGACATAGCCGGAGCGATGGGGAATTTCGTTTGTCATGCGGGTTGGCCCGCTCCCGCGGCCAGATCGAATGCTTCGAGAATCTTGTAGTAGCCGGTGCAGCGGCACAGATTGCCGCTGATCGCTTCCTTGACCTGCTCGCGCGTGGGCGCTGCGTGCTCGGCCAGCAGGGTCGCCCCGGACAGGATCAGCCCGGGTGTGCAATACCCGCACTGGACCGCGCCGGCCGCGATGAAGGCCTTCTGCAGCGGGTGCAGGCCGTCGCCGTCGTCCGGCCCGAGGGCGGCTACGCCCTCGATCGTGACCACGTCGGCCCCGAGCGCGCGCTCGGCCGGGACGAGACAGCTCATCACTGCCTTGCCGTCCAACAAAACCGTGCAAGAGCCGCATTCGCCCTCGGCGCAGCCTTCCTTCGTGCCGGTCAGCCCGGCGTCCTCGCGCAGGGCGCGCAGCAGGCTTTTCTCGTGGACGGTCGACCAGTCGACGGCCACGCCGTTGACGACCGCGAAATCCCCAGCCAACTGGCCGGGCGTCTCGCCCATCCACAACAGGGCCGGCGTTTCAGCCGGCTCGGGCGCGTCCGCGAGGATCGCCCGCAGGGCGCGGGCAACGAGCACGCCGACCATGTCGAGCCGGTATTCGGCGCTGGCCCGCACATCGCTGATGGGGTGCGCGGCGGCCCTGGCCAGCTTGGCCGCAGCCGCGATGGCGGCGTCCCCGAGCCGGCCGCCGACCAGGGCGGCCTCGGCCTCGGGCACCCGGACGATGGTCGGGGTGACCGCCCCCAGCGCGATTCGGGCCCGGGTGATGCGCCCGGCGCTGTCGCGGGCGATGGTCACGGCGGTGTTGACGAGCGAGATGGCCTGGGCCCGGCGCAGGCCGAGCTTGATCCAGGCCCCGCGCTCATCCTCGGCCAACGCGGCAAAGGCGATATCAGTCAACATCTCGTCGGGCCGCATCACGGTCTTGCGCACGCCGGTGTAGAAGTCGCGTAGCGCGACGACGCGCTGGCCTTGTACCGAGCGCAGGGTGACCTCGGCGTCGAGGGCCATCAGGGCGGTGATGCTGTCGTTGGCGGGCGAGGCGGTGATCAGATTGCCGGCGACCGTGCCGCGGTTGCGGATCTGCGGCGCGCCGATCTCGCGGCAGGCCAAAGCAAGCGGCGCCGCGGCGGTGCGCAGGCGCGGGTCGGCGACGACCTGGGCGTGGGTGACCAGCGGGCCGAGGTGGACGATGCCGGCGTCGATTGAAATGCCATCCAGCCCGGGCAGGCGCGAGATATCGATCAGCGCGCAGGGCGCGCGCACACCCAGATCGAGCTCGATCAGCAGGTCGGTCCCGCCGGCGATCAGGCGCGCGTTGGGCGCGCGCGCAGCCAGCGCTTCCAAGGCCTCGTCCAGGGAGGCCGGGGCAAGATAGTCAGTCCACATCAAAGAGATTGTAATGCCCACGCGCTTCATGCGGGACGCCCTGAAGGAGACTGGTCCCCGGCCCGTCGCCCCTTTTGGGGCCGGCCAGGGGGGGCCCCTATCGGTGGCCGAATTCCAGCCGCAACGCCGGCCTCCCCCAGCGGTTCCCAATGGGGGGGGGGCAGGTGGGGGGGGTGGGTGGGGGGGGGGGCGGGGGGGGGGGGGGGGGGGGCCCCGCGCCCAGCCGGCCGAGGTCGAGATCACGACACACTGATCACCACGCGACGACAATTACCGCGATTCGCGCCCATCACCGGTGCCTTAGTCAGCACAAACCGGCGGGGACGCGGTCTGCCACGTTGTTGGGGAGCGAACACCGGCTATGCGCTGGCGTCGCCGCAAACGCGCGACATAGTCCCCCCCCTCCCCAGCGCCGGAAGCCTCCACCCGTAGCCCCGGGACCCGTTCCGGCAAAAAATGGACCGTCGCCAGGCTTCAGGGCGACACACCGGGAACAACCCCACCAGACACGTACACGGTGATCAGGCGCCGACGCATCTTTGCGATTTGTTGGGGCGGATAGGTGTAGACCTTCACTTCGACAAGACCTCATTCGCGCATGCGTATCGAACAACGATGAAGTATAAGCGCGAATGGAGCGCTGACGACACATACAGCGTCGTGGCTGATACGACAATGGGCCGGCCCTGATAGGGCCGAATGAGATAGCCCAGGGCGAAGCCCTGGGTTGCGGCACCAAACGCAGGATGAGCCCTGAAAGGGCGCAATAGCGTGGCGGGCGAACCGGCGGCAAGCCCGCGCAGCGCCCTCGGGGGCGGGTGGGTGTCGGTTCCCTGGCTTCGCCTGGGCTCTTGCCTTCGGGGCCGGGGGGCGTTACTCAGTGTCCCCCCGCGCGGGTCTCGCCCAGGCATAGCGCACCGGCGGAGCGCGGGCGTCTTGCCCGCGCGATCGCGGCTGAGCGTGGCGTTCGTCGGTGTTCCCCCTGGACCGCGCGGGCGAGACGCCCGCGCTCCCAAATGTCGCGATCGCGGCCGAGCGCCTACGTGCTGACCGGTTTGAGCGCCAACTCATACAGAAACCAGTGCTTCCGCGCGCATGGCCCGAGCTTCTCGTACAGCGCATTGGCTCGATCACCGTAACCGGTGATGTAGGCCCGCTCGATCCCGCTTCGGCGCAAACGGTGGAAGCACTCCCGGATCACCGACTCGGCCAGCCCCAGGCGGCGGTAACGGGCGTGGGTGCAGACCTTCTCGACCTCGGCCATCTGCGCTTCCGGGTCGGCGAAGCCCACGCAGGTGGACACGTGCGCGCCGTCCGTGGCGATGACGGATAGATCGAAGGCCGGGTTGTAGGCTGGGCTCTCACGGTTGTACTCGAACCTGAGCAGGTCGAGGGCGCTGACCTGATCCTCGTCATGAAATCCGCTCCGATACAGCAGCCCCTTGCTGCGCCAATCGCTGTTCTCGAGCATGTCGACGATGCGATATCCCGGGCGTAGACCCACGGGCCGGGTCGCCTGCGCCGTCAGGTCATAAACCCGCGTGACGGCGACCTCGCCGCGGGAAATGAACCCCGCCCGCTCCAGCGCCTGCAGGGCCGCGGCCGGGCGGGCATGGACCTCGATCTTGAGCGTTCCATGGCGCGGCCCCCAGTGCGCGATCGTCCAGTCCAGGATGACGGCATACAGGTCTTCATGGCCCTCACGGACAAGAATCGCGATGTCGCTCCCGCCATCTTCGGACAGCACAAAGCCGAGCAGCCGCCCGCCATCATCGAACCAGAGTTGGGCGTGTTTGCGAAAGAAGGAAGGGAAGTATTTCTGCTCGTGCCACAGACCGTATTTCCAGTCGCCCAGGCGGCTGAAGAGCCAGATAAAGTCATCCCGCTTTGCGGCGTAGTCTTCCTGCAGAAAGCGACCCATCTTCTCGAAGTCGTCGCGGGCGGGGTCGAACGGGCGGGTGTGGATGGGCATCTTGCGCGCTCCCTGGCGCCGGGGTCATCGGGCGTCCCACTGAGTATCGCGCAAGGCCGGGTCGCGCGGGGATTTTCCCCGGCGAACACCCTAAAGGTGGGCCCGCTTAAGCTTCACCCTGTCACACGCCGACGCGGGCCCACCTTTAGGGTGTTCGCTGTGAAGCCGAAATCGAGGACTTGACAAACACCGCCCGGCGTGTTATATAACCACTTGGTTATGAAATCCAGCAGTCCGGTTCCAATCGAATCAGCTCAGCTCGACGCGACTTTCGCCGCGCTGGCCGACCCCACCCGGCGGGCGATCCTGTCCAGGCTCGCCCTGGGCGAGGCGTCGGTGATGGAACTGGCCGAGCCGTTCGCCATCAGCCAACCCGCGATCTCCAAACACATCAAGGTGTTGGAGCGGGCGGGCCTGATCTCGCGCGGGCGCGACGCGCAGCGCCGGCCGTGCCGCATCGACGCCCGGGCGCTGGCGGAGGCCGACACCTGGCTCGAGCGCTACCGGCGTTTGTGGGAGGGCAACTACCGCCGCCTGGATGCCTTGCTCGACGAATTGAAATCGTCCTAGAAGCTGTCCGCGCCGAAACGCGCAGGGAGAACACGATATGACAAATGCCTTGACGATCACAACCCCCACCGACCGCACGGTCACCCTGACCCGCGTATTCGACGCGCCCCGCAGCCGGGTGTTTGACTGCTACACCAAGCCCGAGTTGGTCCGGCGCTGGCTGCTCGGCCCGCCCGGTTGGTCGTTCCTGGTCTGCGAAATCGATCTGCGGGTCGGCGGGTCATATCGCTACGTGTGGCAGGACCCCGGCGGGGCGAGCATGGGCATGCGCGGCGTATACCGCGAGATCGTGCCGCCCGAGCGGATCGTCGATGCCCAATTGTTCGACGAGGACTGGACCGGCGGCGAGACGGTCGGAACGCTGGTCCTGGTCGAGCAGGGCGGCAAGACCACCGTGACCACGACCATCGCCTATGCGTCCACCCAGGCCCGCGATGCGGCCCTGCGCACGGGCATGGCCGAGGGCATGGGCGCGAGCTTCGACCAGCTCGCCGAATACCTGGCGTCACTCGCGTAATCCTTGACCATGCCGACCCTGAAAACCAGCCTGACCCTGCCCAGCGAGCCCGACAAAGTCGATGCGTGGATGGATGCCCTCGACCATCCTCTGAAGCCCGTCGCCCAGGCCTTGCGAACTCTCATCCTGCGGGCCGACACGACCGTCGGCGAGCACATCAAGTGGAATCATCCGGCCTTCTTCTACACCGGCGAGATGCAGCCCTTCAATCCGAAGGAATACAAGCGCTACCTCATCATCTTCAACCTGCATAGCAAGGATGGCGGCGTGCTGCTCGTTTTTCCACATGGCGCCGGCGCAGCCGATCCCACCGGACTGCTCTCGGGCGACTACGCCGATGGGCGCCGGCTCGCCCGGTTTCACACCCTGGCGGAGGTCACCGCCGCGAAGAAGCCGCTTGCGAACATCATCAAGTCACTCATTCGCCAGGCCAATCACTAGATTCTTTCTGAAACGATATCCCCGGCGGAGCCGGGGATATCGTTTCAGAATATTTTCGGAGAAGAACATGCAAACCATCACCCCGTTTCTGTGGTTCGACAACAACCTCGAAGAGGCCCTGGCCTTCTACACATCGATCTTCAAGGACTCGGAGATCTTGAACGTCAACCGGCGCCGGCCCCGACGGCCCGCTCTTCATGGCGACCTTCCGCTTGAATGGCCAAACGCTCATGGGCCTCAACGGCGGGCCGATGTACAAGTTCACCGAGGCCCTCTCGATGTTTGTGAGTGTCGAGACTCAGGACGAGGTGGACCACCTGTGGGATTCGCTCTCGGCCGGGGGCGAGCTCCAGCAGTGCGGCTGGCTCAAGGACAAGTTCGGCCTGTCCTGGCAGATCGTCCCGACCGCGCTGGGCGAGCTCATGGGCGACCCCGACCCGGCCAGGTCCCAGCGGGTGATGCAGGCCATTCTGAAGATGGTCAAGATCGACATCCAGGCCCTGCGCGACGCGCACGCGGGCGGATAGCGGCGCGGACCCACTTGCTCTTGGAGCCCTGAACTGCACCACACGCGCCAAGTGCGCGCTGTCTAGGACCGTTTGCAGGAGAAAGGGAGTACGGGAGATCAAATGTCGTCTCCCGTTCTCCCTTTCTCCTGCTAATTGCAGGCCCGAATCTGGGGGAGGCGTTTTGGCCGGGGAGCAGCCGACTTTGCAGGAGGCATGGCGCAAGCGCCGGGAGGTTTTGTCGCCCATACAATGAACGGTGATGCTTCGCCTGCTTGTCCGCAAACTCCTGCGCATGGCGGCGAGCCTGCTTGGCGTGACGCTGATCGTGTTCCTGCTGATGCGCGCCATCCCGGGCAACCCGTGGGCCAACTACGCCACCACGCCGAGGTTCACCCTCGGCGTGGCATCGGACACGGGCTTTCAGCGCGAACTGGTTCGCCGTTACGGGCTGGACTTGCCCGCCTGGAGGCAGTTCACCCGCTATGTTTTTGGCGATGTGGACGATAACGGCGTCCTTTTCTGCGGTGCCGTGTGCGGGAACCTTGGGCCGTCGATCCAGCGCCGCGGACCGAGTGTGCAGCAGATCCTCTTCGAGGCTCCCGAAGACCGGACGGTCCTGGAGAGCCGCTTTGGGTATACCCTGCGGATGGTCTTGTTTGGGGCGTTGTTTGCCATCGGGCTGGGTGTGCCGCTTGGCGCCCTGAGCGCCACGCGTCCGCGATCCGCCCTCAGTCGCGTCATTTCCGTTGGACTGGCCGGGCTGGTCTCGGTCCCGAACTTCATCCTCGGCCTGATCGCGATTCTGGTCCTCGGGGTGTGGTTGAGAGTCACAACCGTTGTTCCTGACTGGGGAAAACCCGGCAACTGGATAGCCCCGGTGATCGTTCTGGCGGCCGTGCCCATGGCCAGCATCGCCCGGGTGACCCATGCCGCGCTGGTCAACATCCTGAGCGAAGACTACGTCCGGACCGCGCGCGCCAAGGGCTTGTCGCGGGACAAGGTGATGATGCGGCACGTCTTCCGGCCCGCGCTCGCGCCGATCATCACCTTTCTGGGCCCGCTCTCGATGGAGATGCTGGCGGGTTCGCTCATCGTCGAGGGCCTGTATGGCTTCCCCGGTTTCGGGCGGTCATTCTTCACCGCCGTCCTGGAACTGGACTATCCGATGATCCTGGGCTTGACCGTGGTGTATGCGAGTGGAATCCTGATCATCAATCTGCTGGTCGAAGTCGCGTGTGAACTTATAGATCCCCGCCTCCGGGCCGGGCGACCTCAAAGGGCGCAGCAATGAGCCTCTTTCCGTGGCGGCGGGCGGCGCGATCCGGGCGGGTTTGGTTTGGTCTGGCGGTCATACTCGTCCTCTTCCTGGTGGCGGCTCTGACCCCCTGGATCTCACCGCATGACCCCTACGCGTCCAGTTTCACTCAGTCGCGCCTGCCGCCGGCGTGGGTTCAGGGAGGTCCCGAGCCCGGAATGGCCGAGTTTCCTCTTGGCACCGACCGCGCTGGCCGGGATATCCTGAGCCGGCTGATCCATGGCACCCGCACGGCGGTTGTGCTGGCGCTGACGGCCGTGTCTCTGGCGGCACTGATCGGCGCGCTGATGGGGCTGGTTGCCGGCTACATGGGCGGCGCGGCCGACACGTGGCTGACCTTTCTCTTCGACACCCTCCAGTCCCTACCGGGCATCATGTTCATGGTCATGATCGTCCTGATCTTTCGCGACGGCCTGGCCCCCACCTGGGTCAACGGCGTGCTCACCCTCGTGGTCGGGTTCGCCGCGGTGGGTTGGGTGAGCCTTGCACGCCTTGTCCGGGTGAGCACGCAGCAGATCAAGGTCCGCCCGTTTGTCGAGGCGGCGGTTTCACTGGGTGGATCGCCGTGGCATATTCTCAGCAGGCACCTTCTCCCCAACGTGTCGCACGTGATCGTGGTCTGGGTCATCAACACCATCCCCGCTGTGATCCTGCTGGAGGCGCTGCTCGGGTATGTCGGCATCGGGGTGACCCGGGCCGTCGACGGCGATGAATTCGGGATCGTGAGCTGGGGCGGCCTGATCTTCTCGGGCCGGTCATCGTTGAGTTTCAACCCGCTGATGGTCATCGGACCATCGGTCGGGATCCTGCTGATGACGATGAGCTTTGTCCTGCTCGCCGATTCTCTGGGAGAGGGCCAGCGCCAGGGAGTCGAAATATAGACGCGGCACGGCAAACCGCGTGATGGAGGCGAACATGCATGACGCATCGGAGCGCGTTCGGGATGATGGAGCTTCGGCAAGCGGCCCGGATGTCTTCAAAGTCGCCGACCTGCTGGTCTCACGGTCGATCGCCACCCATGGCGATGAGATCGACCTGATCGCCTACTACGGCTCGCACGCCCAGGGGGTGGCCCGGGCAGGCTCGGATCTGGACATCTTCTACGTCCCGGCCGAGGGCAAGGATCCTCCGGTCGGCCGCACGGTCCTCATCGAGGGCCTGCTCTTCGACTTCTGGGCGATTCGCTGGGAGACGCTGGAGGGTTTCGCCACCGGCCGGATCCGGGGCTGGTCGTTTGCCCCGGCCATCGTCCACCATGCCAAACCACTCTATGCCCGCAGCGACGTGCAGCGCGCCCGGCTCGATGCGCTCAAGCACAAGGTGCTCGATCTGCAGGCGCCCGAAGCCCGGCCCGGGATGATCCAGCGGGCCCTGGATGCGTTCAGCGCTGTCCTGGCCCATCTCGGCAACCTGCGCCTGGCGGTTGCGGGCGGCGACCCTGCCGATGTCCGGCATGCCGGTTGGAAGGTCATCCTCGCGGCCTGGGAATGCCTGGCCCTGGCGAATCAGGCGTTCTGCGATCAGGGCTGGGGCAAGCTGCTCGAGCAGATTCCCCGCCTGCGGACCAGGCCGGACAACCTCGAAGCGCTGATCACGACCATCAGCACCTCGGGCGATCCGGCCCGGATCGCCGGTGCAGCTGAGGAACTCGCGTTGGGCACCCGCCAGGTGCTGCGTGACCTGCAGCAATCGCTCGGGGCGGAGCGGAGCGCCCAGGATGTGTTTGGCGGCGCGTATCCGGAGATCCACGACGGGCTCGGCAAGGTGCTCGCGGCCTGCGCTGGAGAGCGCGCGGTCGCCGCCAGCGCCACCGCCTGGTTTGCCCAGTTCGATTTGAGCCTGATGCTCAACAGCCTGCGGAGCGGAGCGAATGGTTGGGATTTCAACCTCTACAGCGAGATTGCGCCGCTTTACCGGCAGCTCGGATTCCCCGACCTCATCCAGGCCACGGCGGGGGAGTTATCCGGGTTGGCTGAACAGACCCGTCTGCTCGATGCGCGCCTGCGCGCGTGGCTGCGCGCGCAGAACGTCGATCTGGGCGAGTTTGAGACGTTGGAGGCGTTCGAGCGGTCGTTGGCGGGCGGATGAAATGAAACCTGCATCTATCCGCAGATTACGCAGATTTGCGCCCATTTTTTTCCTTGTCCGTGCGGCGCAAGTCCAAATCCGCGGAAATCTGCGCAATCTGCGGATAGATCCCGTATTTCATGGGCGCCGATATGTCATGGTTTCATGTAGACTGGCTGACCTCGCCCCATGCAAGACACAACGAAACAATCTCATCCATCCGGCGCGCTCCCCGACGGCTATCACGAAGTCCTCTATTGGCGGGTGACAGACAAGCCCGTGCGCGTCATCGTGCTGCAGGCCGTGGGTGTGCTCCTGCTGCTCGTTTTTGGAGTGATCTTCTTCAGCATCGCCGGCAGCCTGGGCCGAATGCCGACGCAGGGCAACATTGGCCCGCTTGAAATCGGCCTGATGCTCGTTGCCATCCTGTTGACCTTTGTCCTGCATGAGGCCACCCACGGCCTGGTTATGCGCGCGCTCGGGGCGCGGCCGCAATACGGCATCCTGTGGAAGAGCGCGATGTTGTATGCCACCTCGCCCGGGTTTTCGTATCGCCGAAACAGCTACATCGTCATCAGCCTGGCGCCTCTGGTCGTCCTCAGCGCCCTGGTTGTGCTGGGGATGTGGCTGATGCAGGGCACGCTCTGGGTGGCGGTCCTGGCCGTGTGCGGCGCCTTCAACGCGGCCGGCGCGATCGGCGATGTGTGGATCAGCACGATCGTGTTGCGTTATGCGCCGACCGCCCGGATCGTCGACGAGCGCGACGGGATTCGCGTGTATTTGCCCGGGCCGGCGGCCTAACGCAGAATCTCGACCAATCCGCCGTTGTGCTTGAACGTGCGCGTCATGGGGATCGTCGGAACCGCGCTCGTCGGCTCGCCTGGCTTGCGGACGAGCATGCCAACGCTCAGGGTGCCGGACTGGATCGCCAGGGAGGTGACCGTGACCCGGTCGCCGAGCAGCATCGCCGCGCTTGCCTTTGGCACGCCCTTCTCGTTGATGACCGAGGCGAGATAGACAAAGGTTCCGCTCCCGCCTCGGCTGACGACCAGGACGACGACCGCATCCTCATCGCCGTCGCCGTCGAGATCGCCAAAGGCGCGCTCCTGGCTCAGCTCAACCCGGTTCTTCGAGGCGGAACCCGGCGCGGCCGGCTCCTCGAATACGCCGTCCTTGAGGCGCGCCGCGGGCGCTGACAGGCCTTCGACTGGATACTCAGCGTTGGGCAGCCCCGCCCACAGAGCCGCGACCGCCGTTGGGACGGGAGCCGGCGTTTCCGCGGGCGCGCCCGGGGCGGCCCGCACAAAGCTAACCGCCAGCGCGCCGTCGGCGGTCCGAAGCTCGAGCCGATCGCCGTCGATGCGATACGTCGCGGCGGACTCGAGCGCCTTCAGATACTGCGCTTCCTGAGCCATCAATCCGGTTGGCTCGGGGCAGGCCTTCTTGGTGCCGGCGGGCGCGTTGATGTTGATCTTGCCGGCGGCCGCCTCAAACCCAGCCATGTAATTGTTGCAGCCAGCCGAGCCGGTCAGACGCGCGTCGGCGCCGAAGTTGGCGCTCAGCGCGGCGCCAAAGCCGACACTCACGACCGCCTGGTTGCCGTTGTTGATTCCCGTGGCGAGCCAGGCCGTGCCGCCCAGTGTGTCACTCTGCCTGGTGAATACAGCCAACAGCCCGCCGGCGGCATCGAGAAGTGTCAGCGTCTTGCCATCGCTGCTGTAACCGGCCGCCTTGACGAGGGCCGAGGTGTAGGCCGTCGCCCGCCGCATGATCGGTTCGGGGCAGGCCATCATCGTCGAGACCAGGTTCTTGTCGACGGTGATCTTTCCGGCGTTGAGCGTATACGCGCCGCCATAGCTGTTGCAGCCATCGCTACCGCCCAGCCGGGCGTCTTCGAGGTTCAGGGTGATGGCGGGGCCGGTGTCGGTCTGACCAGGCAGTTGGGTGAGCGACCAGCGCGTGCCGGTCAGCGGAACTGGCGGAACGGCGGGACCGGCACCCGGGGCGACGCCGCATCCGGCGGTCAGAAGCCCAAGCATGAGCGGCAATGCCGCGGCAAATCTCTTGTGTGTGTTCATATCTCCTCTTTTTTGCAATGATTCAGTCCGTCATCCTACTCCCCGGACGCCGACTTTGCCTGACGGCAGGCTGACGGCGGGTTGACAGTCAGCCCGCGCGAATGGCGCATATGATTGCGGCCATGAATTCCAAAGGCTCCCGCGCGATTTTCGGTCTGCTGGTCGGCGTCGCTGTGCTGATCGTGGTCGTGGTGGTCGGTCTGCGCGCCGTCGGCGGCCTGCTGGATGGCGGCAACGCCAACTTCAGCAAGCCCCAGAACGCGGTCGAGATCAGCGTCGTCTACGCCCCCGAGCTCGATCTATATATGCGGGATGTCATCACCGACTTCAACCGCAGCTATGCCCAGGGCCGCAACCCCGTCACGGGCAAAGAACTGGCCCGCGGCGAGAAGCCAATCTGGGTGAGCGGCGGGCCGGCCTCATCGGGGACCGTCGCCCAGGGCATCATCAACGCCGTCATCGCGCCCAACAACGCCAACGTCGAACGGCCAACCCTGTTCGCGCCCTCGGTCCGGCACTGGCTGGCCCTGGTCAACTATCAGACCGGCCAATCCGTCTTCGATGTCAACGGCGCGCCGGCCACCGCCGTCGCCCCGGTCGTCATGGCGATCTGGGAGTCGCGCCTCGAAGCGATCAAGGCCCGCAACCCGGGCAAGGAGATCGGCTGGCAGGAGCTCTTTCAGGTCATCAACTCGCCCAATGGCTGGCGCGACTATGGCTTGAGCGGGCGCCAGGCGGTCTACTACGGGCACACCGATCCGTTTGTGTCCTCGACCGCGCTGTCGACCTTGATGGCCGAGTTCTACGCCAGCGCGCGCTACAACGCCGGAAATGTCAGCGCGAGCAAGCTCACCCTTGATCAGGCCAACGATCCCAAGGTGCTCGAGGGCGTGCGCCAGTTCGAGCGGCTGATCAAGCACTACTCGGCCCGCACGACCGAGTTCAAGGAATACATCGCCCAGGGCCCCGAGTATCTGGACTTCGTGGCGCTCGAAGAGAACGATCTGATCTTCATCAACCAGGGCAAGACCCAGGCCAAGCCGACCGAGAAGCTCGTGGCCCTGTATCCCAAGGAAGGGACCTTCGTCCACGACCACCCCTTCGCGGTGCCCAACGCAAACTGGGTGACCGACGAGCAGCGCGCGGCGGCGAAGGTCTTTACCGAATTCAACCTGACCAGGGACGTCCAGCTCAAGGTCCTCGAGAATGGCTTCCGCCCGGCCAATCCGCAGGTGCCGATCGGCTATCCGATCACGGCCGAGAACGGGGTCGATCCCAGTCAGCCCAAGACGCTCTTGCCGGTGCCCGATCCGGCCGTCCTCGCGACGGTCCAGAATTCCTGGCAACTGGTCAAGAAGCAGGCCAGCGTGGTGCTGCTGGTCGACACCTCCGGGTCGATGGGCGAGAGCGACAAGATCGGCCAGGCCCGCGGGGCGGCCAAGGTCTTTTTGGATGATCAGGGCGGCAAGAACAATATTTCGCTGGTCGAGTTCAACACCACGGTCCGGACGCTGGTGCCCATGGCGAGCCTCGAACAGAACCGGGGCGATCTGAACACCCGCATCGACGGGCTGCGCGCCAGCGGCAACACCGCCCTCTACGACGCGCTATTGGCCTCGATCGAGCAGTTGCAGAAGAACTCAGACAGCAATCGCATCCAGGCCATCGTGCTGCTGTCGGATGGGCAGGACACCTCGAGCAAGGCCACCGTCAACGATGTCGTGCGGGCCATCCAGGTCGCCCGGAATGGCAAGGCCCCGATTTTGGTGATCCCGGTCGCGTATGGCAAGGATGCCGACATCAACGCCCTCAACGCGATCGCCCGGGCCAGCGACACCAAGGTCCAGGCAGGCGACGCGAACACCATCAAGCGGCTGCTGGAAGTGATTGGGAGTTACTTTTAGGTTTCGAGAATCGATGCCCCGTGCTCCGCACGGGGCATCGATTCTCGAAAACAACCTCGTGCCATAATCAGCGGCAAGCATGATCGCCGCAATTGACTTTGGCCTGACCAACACCGATATCGCATACGCCCCCGCCGCGGGCGAAGCACCACGCACGATCTTTATCACCAGCGAGCACAAGGTCGACGGGCACGCCTTCGCCCACGCCCTGCGCGCGACCGGCCATTCGCCGGCCGACTTCACCCGGGTCGCCATCACCGGCGGGCAACATCGCCGCCTGCCCGACGCCATCGGCGTGGCCGACGTGATCAAGGTCAATGAGGTCGAGGCGATCGGGAAGGGCGGTCTGGCGCTCTCCAACCTGGACGAGGCCCTGGTTGTCAGCGCCGGCTCGGGCACCGCCTGTGTCGCCGCGCGCCGCGGCGCCTTCGCTCACGCGACCGGCAGCGCGGTCGGTGGCGGCACATTTGTCGGCCTGGCCAAGCTTCTGCTCGGGGTTGCCGATCCGCAGGCCATTGACGTGCTGGCCAGGGCCGGCGACGCCAACGCCGTCGACACGACCCTGATCGAGGCCGTGGGCGGGCAGATCGGCAAACTCCCCGCTGACGCCAACGCGGTCAACTTTGGCAAGATCGAGCGCATGGGCACGCTTCCGCGCCGGGAAGACATCGCCGCCGGCCTGGCCCGCATGATCGGACAGACCATCGCCGTCATCGCCATCAACGCCGCCCGGGCCGAAGGGCTCGACAAGGTCGTCTTTATCGGGCGCCTGATGGAGCTTGGCTCCGTGCGTCAGACGATTCTGGACGTCGCCCGCTTCTACGCCATGACCGATCGCTTCGTTCTCCCGCCCAAGCCTGGCTTTGGGACCGTCATTGGCGCGTTCTCGATGCTGTAGGGACCGGCCGTCATGCTGATCGCCCTGAACAAGCCGTACGGCGTGCTGTCGTCGTTCACCCACGAGTCGCAGTCGGCCAGCGACGCCGGCAAGCGCACCCTGAGCGAGTTTGGCCTGCCAGCAGGCGTCTATGCCGCGGGCCGCCTCGACTACGACAGTGAGGGCCTGCTCCTGCTCTCGGATGAGGGCGCGCTGATCCATCGCCTGACCGATCCGCGCCACAAGCTGCCCAAGATCTACTGGGCTCAGATCGAAGGCGTGCCGACTGAACCGGCCCTGGCCGCGCTGCGGCGCGGACTGAAGATTCAAGACTATGTCACCCAGCCATGCGAGGCGCGCGCGCTGCCCGAGCCGCCGGCGGTTCCCGAGCGGAGCAAGCCCGTCACCCCAAAGGGACCAACGGCCTGGCTCGAGATTGTGCTGCGCGAGGGCAAGAAGCGCCAGGTCCGGCATATGACCGCCGCCGTTGGTCTGCCGACCCTGCGCCTGCTGCGGGTGGCCATTGGCGGGGTCAGGCTGGGCGACCTTGCCCTTGGGAAGTGGCGGCAGGTGTCGGTGGCCGAGGCGTTCAGGGATATCGAACATCGATGAACAGGATGGACAGGATGATCGATGTCCCTTGACGGAAACCCGACAAAACGCCAACTCGCGTCGCCGCGCCGCTCTCGGCAAACAACAGAAGAAAGGAAGAACGGGAGGGTGCGAATATTCCTTCTTTCTTCCGTTCTTCTGTTGAAAGCCTTGCCCGACGAGTCACTCGGCGAAGCAGTGAACCCGCAGCGGCCGGCTTTGCATGAGCCATGCCCTTGGCGTCTTTCTTTCCTTGACGCGCTACGGCCCTTGATATACAATCTTCCCATGATTACGACCATAACGGGGAAGAACCAGGTGACGCTGCCGGCTGAGATCGTCAAAGCGCTGGCGCTCACCCCCGGCACGAGGCTGGAGTGGCGCATTGGACCCGATGGCAGCATCGTCGCCCAACCACGCCCGTCGCGCGCGCGATTGGCCGTCGCGTTTCTGGGCAGCGGGCGGCGACTGCTCAAACCGGGCGATGATCCGGTTGCGGAACTGATTGCTGCACGCGAGGCCGAGGATGCCGAAGCAGATCCGGCTCGGCCATGAATACGCTGCTTGATACATCGGCGCTCCTGGCGCTCTATTTTGGGGAGTCAGGCGGCGCCCGAGTCGCCGCGATGTTTGGCGATCCCGGTGTTCGCGTGAGCATATCGGCATTATCCGTTGGTGAGTTCTGGGGCCGGTTGCGCGCGCGAAGCATCCCGACGGATTTCGATGACGCCTGGGCGAGTCTGCGGGAGTTGATTGATGATGTCATCCCAGTCTCGACCGACATCGTGCTGGCCTCTTGCGCCCTGCGCCAGGCAACTCCAGCGCGCCTGCCCTATATCGATGCGTTGATCGCGGCGACTGCGGCGGCGCGAAATGCTGTGCTTATCCATCGGGATGCCCACTTTGCCGCGATCCCGGCGGGCATTCTCAAACAGGAGATGCTTACGGAGCCCACATGACCACGATCAAACTGCCCGGCCTGGTTGACACCCACGTCCATCTGCGCGAACCCGGCGCCATCCACAAGGAAGACTTTGACAGCGGCACCCGCGCGGCGCTGGCTGGCGGCTTTACCTACGTCGCCGCCATGCCCAACACCAGCCCGTCGGTCACCGACGCCGCCAGCCTTGCCCTCGCCCGCGCGGCGGCCCGGGCCAAGGCCCGCTGCGACTTCGGCCTCTACCTCGGGGCGACGGTCGACAACGTCGCGAGCGCAGCGGACCTGGCGAACGATTGCGCCGGGCTGAAGATGTATTTGGATAATACGTTTGGCACGCTCAAGATGGACAGCCTGGGCGCGCTGCTCGCCCACGCCCGGGCCTGGCCGGCCGATCGCCCGCTGCTGTGCCACGCCGAGCAGCGCACCGCCGCGGCCGCGATCATGGCCGCCCACCTGGCCGGCCGCTCGATCCACATCTGCCACGTCAGCCGGATCGACGAGCTCGAGCTCATCCGGCGGGCCAGAGCGGCCGGGATTGCGGTGACTTGCGAAGTGTGCCCGCACCACCTGTGGCTGTGCGATGAGGACATCCCCCGCCTTGGCCCGGGCCGGGCCGAGGTCCGACCCATGCTGGCGACCCGGGCCGATATGCTGGCCCTGCGGGCCAACCTCGATCTGATCGACATGTTCGCCACCGACCACGCCCCGCATCTGCTCGCCGAAAAGGACAGCCCGGCTGCGCCCCCCGGCTACCCCGGGCTCGAGACGGCGTTGCCGCTGTATCTGCGTCTGGTCGATGAAGGCCTGCTCAGCCTGGAGGGCGTGATTGCCCGGATGAGCGCCAACCCGCGCCGCATCTTCGCCCTGCCCGAGCAGCCCGAGACCTGGATCGAAGTCGACCTCGACGCGGTCTGGACCGCCCGCGGCGCGCAGATGCAGACCCGCGCGGGTTGGACGCCTTTCGAGGGCTGGCCGATGAAGGGCCGGGTCGAGCGGGTGGTCCTGCGCGGACGGGAAGCGTATGTGGATGGGCGGGTGACCGTCGAGCCGGGCTATGGGCGGGAGATAGGATTGGGGCGTGCCTGACGAAAAACCCCGAGCGGCCGCGATCTCGCGCCAGGGCTGGCTGCTGGTTATCGGTCTGGGCATCTGGTTCATCGGGACCGGCGTCCCGTCCGTGCTGTTTGAGCTCTACCTGGCCGCGCTCGGCCTCAACCGGACCTCGATCGGATGGATGACGCTGGCCCACAACCTGGGCGGCGCGCTGATGGCGCCCCTGGCCGCCTGGCTGATGGACCGGCTCGGCCAGCGCCGGGCCATCCTGACCGGGGCCGCGATCGGGATTGCGGCCTGGGCGGGCACGCTCCTGATTCCCCAGCTCGAAGCCATGCTCGTCCTGTATGCGATCAGCGGGTTTGGGCTGGTGATGTATGCCCTGACCGTTGTGCCGCTCGCGGCGATGCTGAGCACGCCAGCCAACCGCACCCGTCTGTTCAGCGTGAGTGAGGGGGTAAGCACAATCGCGGCTGTTGTTGGCAACCTGCTCGCCGGCGTGCTGCCGGCCGCCCTGGCGCTTGGATTGGCCGCCCGGGCCGACTCGGCCGAGGCTTATCGGGCCGCCATCCTGGTTTCGCTGGGGATCCGCGTGATGGCCCTGATCCCGCTTGCGCGCCTGCATCCGCCCGAGCTGCCGCATGAGGCCGGCCCGGATGGCGCGCTCGCGCCGGTCCGCCGGATGGCCGCCCTGCGCTATTTCGACCCGCGGGTGCTGCTCAAACTTCGCACGCCGGTCTTCCGTTATGCGCTCCCCCTGGCCATCATCTTCTTCGGCGGGAGCATGGTGGCCCGCTTTCTCACCCTGATCCTGCGCGATCGCTTTGGCGTGTCGGACCAGTTCCTCAGCATGCTGCTGGCGGCGATGAATCTGAGCATGGGCGTGGCGACCTTTGCCGGGCCGTGGTTTGCCCAGCGCCTGGGGCGGGTCGAATCGCTGGTTACCGGCGCGGCGCTCTCGGTGATCGCTTACGGTGTCGTGGGCTTCAGCCCGGCCCTGGCCTGGGTGGTGGCAGCCCTGATTGCCCGGGCCGCGATCTTCAACCTGGCTCTGCCACTGTATCGGGCCCACATCATCGACCGCACCCCGCCGGTCGAGTACGCGGTGGTGAATCTGATTCTGACCACGGCCATCAACGTCGGCGCGCTCGCCCCGCCCCTCAGCGGATGGCTGCAGGACCGGGTCGGGCTCACCCCGATTTTCCTGATCGCCATGGGCGCGTATGCCGTCGGGGCGGCACTGTTATGGGCAATCGCGGTTCGGGACCGCCGACCGCAATCCGCATGAACAATCTCCGAATCACTAGCCCCCGCCCCGGCGTACGCCGGGGCGGGGGCTAGTGATTCCGGAAGATTGTTCTGCAGCAATTTCACCTGTGGTAACGTCCCTTTTCGGCATGAATGAGTTTGGCGCACTGGCGCTTGGCGCGGTTGGCCTGCTGAATCGCATTGTCGTCACGGGCATCCTGATCACCGCGTTTGCGCTGATCATCTACATCGGGTTGTACAACCGGCGCAGCCGGATCGCGCGCTCGTTCGCCATCCTGCTCGGCTGCATCATCGGCACGTTTCTGATGGAGCTGTTTTCCCAGCTTTCGGTTGGAGATGTGACCTTCGCCTGGCAGCGTCTGCAGTGGATCGGGATCGCCCTGGTCCCGGCGGCGTCGCTCGATCTGTCGGACACGCTGTTGCGCGCCACGGGCGATATCTCGCCGACCCGCCGGATCGGGGCCAAGCTGGGCTATGTGGGCGGCTGTCTGGTCTTTCTACTGGTCCTGCTGACCGATCTCATCGCCGAGCCCGGGGTGAGCGTCGACCGGCTACCCCACCTGACTCCCGGCCCGTTCTTCTTCCCCTTCACCCTGCTGTACTTTGCCTGCGCGGCCTGGGCGACCTTCAACGTCATCGAGGCCCGCCGGCGCTCGCTCACCAGCACCAGCAAGCGCCGGATGACCTACTTCGCGATCGCCTTTGCCGCGCCGATGCTGTCGATGTTCCCGTATCTGCTCCCGATTGGCTGGCCGGATGCCTTCCCGCTGATCGTGCCCTGGCTGGCCGTGCTGTTTGTGAACATGGGGGTTGGCGCGTCGATGACGTTCATGGGCTACACGGTCGCCTACTTTGGCGCGGGGGCGCCCGATCGGGTTATCAAGCGGCGGTTGGTCAAGTATCTGATCCGCGGGCCGCTCCTGGCCGCCCTGGTCATCGCCGCCATCGTCATCAGCAGCCGCTTCGAGCGCTGGCTCGGGCTGCCGGGCGCCTTTATCGGGTTGACCACCGCGGCCTCGATCGTGCTGCTCACCCAGCTCTTCATCGTCACCCTGCAACCGGCGCTTGACCGTTTCATCGCCGGCGAGGACAGCGCCGAAGTTGCCCGCCTGCAGCAGTTTGGCGAGCGGCTGATGACGACCTCGGACCTCAACCAGTATCTCGAGAATATTCTCGCTGCGTTGTGCGATCTGCTGCGGGCGCGCACCGCGTTCGTCGCCATGTGGTCGATAACGGGCGAGGAGCGCCTGGGCGCGCTCAAGGCCCCGGTCGTGGTCACTGTCGGGAATGTCGATCCGGCGGATCTGCCGGTGACAACCGAAGCCATCCGCAAGGTGGCGGGCGCGGCGAATGGCACTGGCGGGCTCACGTCCGAGGGCGCCATCATCGTCCCCGACTCGGGCGAGGCGCCGCCGCCCAGCCTCGAGGGCGAATTCACCCAGTGGAAGGGTTATTGGCTGATTCCGTTGCGCGCGCGGGAGAACCCCGACACCCTGCTCGGCGTGATCGGCCTGGTCGCCCGCGCCTCGGCCCTCGAGCTCACCCGCGAGGAGCGGACCGGCATGGGCGTGCTGGTCACTCAGGCCGCCCGCGCGCTCGAGGACGCGGCCAAACAGCAGCGCGCTTTCGACGCCCTCACCCGGATCATCCCCGAAGCCGAGGACATGCAGCGCCGCTTCTCGGCGACCCGCAACCCGGCCGCGCCGACCCTGGCCGACTTCGAGATGACGCCCAAGGGTTATGACGACTTCACCCAGCTCGTCCGCGACGCGCTCAGCCAGTTTTGGGGCGGCCCGAAGCTGGCCAACTCGCCGCTCACGAATCTCAAGATCGTCAGCGACGCCATGGCGGCCAACAACGGCAACGCCACCAAGGCCCTGCGCTCGGTGCTCGAAGTGGCCATCGAGCGCCTGAAACCCGACGGCCAGCGCAGCATGACCGCCGCCGAGTGGCTGCTCTACAACATTCTGGACATGAAGATCGTCCAGAGCCAGCGCGTTCGGGATGTGGCCCGCAAGCTGGTCATGAGCGAGAGCGACCTGTATCGCAAGCAGCGAGCCGCCTTCGAGGAAGTCGCCCGGGTGGTCATGGAGATGGAGCGTGAGGCGCATGGATCGTAGCGCGCCACAGGTCGTATTCTTAACAGAAGAAGGGAAGAAAGAAGGAAACCATGTTCTCTTCCTTCTTCCTTTCTTCTGTTGAAAAGGATCGCACCCGGCACGACGCGACGGATGACGCATGAAAACGATTACCCCGGACATCCATGAGCTCTCGCTTGGCATCGTCAACGTCTGGCTGATCCGGGATGGCGACGGCTGGGTGTTGATCGACACCGGGTCGCCCAACAGCGCCGGTGAGATCCTGAATGCCGCGGGGATTCTGGGTTTCCCGCCCGAGCAACTGCGCCATGTCGTCCTCACCCATCACCATGCCGACCACGCCGGGAGCCTGGCTGCCCTCCGCCTGCGCACCCCGGCTGACGCGACCGCCCACCCGCTGGACGCCGACCTGATCCGGCGCGGAACGGCGGTCCGACCAACGCTCAAACCCGGCCCAAGCGCCTTCAGCCGGGTGTTGGTCCGCCTGTTTGGCGCCTCGGGCTCGGCGCCGTATGAGCCCGGCATTGTTGAGGGCGAGGCCAGCGACGGCGACGTGCTGCCGATCGCGGGCGGGCTGCGGGTGATCCATACGCCTGGGCACAGCGCCGGCCACATTGCCCTGTTCGCCGAGCGGCAGGGCGTGCTGTTTGCCGGCGACACCTGCGCGAACATGTTTGGGCTGGGCCCGTCGATCATGTATGAGGATGCGGCCGCGGGGATGGGCAGCCTGGCCCGCCTCGCGACGCTCGATTTTGAGGCGGTGTGTTTCGGGCACGGGCGGGCGATTACGCGCGATGCGGCCGGGCGCTTCCGCCGGCGCTGGGCGGGCGGCATATAGGTCTGCGGATACGCGCCCGGATCGGGCACCCATCCGCCTGGGTCAGTCTGGGGTAATGCTGACACCCATCTACTGCCTGTTTCGCACGCTGGAGTCAGAAGGCAATCGCGCATTATTCGGGCCACTCTGGCCAGTTTCTCCAGCTTGTATTCGCGCCTCGCTTCAGGGCATCTAGCTCTACAGTCGAATTTGCTTCAATCGCTCGACCAATCGCCATAAAGAACGGACTCTGGGAGGCTCTCTCGCCTTGCGCCACGACGGGATGCCGCCATTCGTACGTTTCATAAAGCAGTTCCAGTTTAGGATCGACCGAGAGCAAATGTAAGAGCGTCTTGTCACGCATGAATAGGTCTTCGCGATGCGCCATTGCCAAGTACCTTAATAGTGCGACGGGTCGCGATATCTCATTCTCCGGTGTATCCGGACCACGTATGTGGTGCTCAAGATACACCAATTCGGTCGATGGTAGCGCCAATTGCACGGAATTAACCCACAGCGGCGCGCCAACAAGTCGGCAAATAGTCGTGCCATCTGGCTGCTCAGTGAGGGCCGGAGTCCTATCCGTCTCCGCGATGGCAATTGGAACAATCACCGTCTGGTTTATCGGTCCGAAACCCGCTGTGGCCTCAACCCAGTTTTCGCATTCACCGGATTCACTGTTGTATCCAATACGCTGAATGGCGATTAGCCACTGTGTTGGGGATCGATAGACTGAGAGCTTTGCGCCTGCAAAACCAAAGTCCGCGGGCACCAGCACGGACATACTGATGTCCGATTGCGCTAATCGTGCTTGAACAAACGACGCTGCGTGAACCCCACCAAACCATAGTCGGGCACGTAACCTGGAGAAAAACGCTCCGAAACTCCTACTCACGATCCCGCAAGTCATAGTAATATCTCCTGGGTCTCACAGAGTCGCCGGGATACTTGCAATACTCACTGACAACCTGGGGCCACCGTAGACTCTCGGACTGCTGTGCCATGCAACCCTTACATTGTCGAAGTAGCAACTGAGGCGCACCGTTGGAGATCGATGAGGGTGGAATATGATCGGCAATTCCTAGTCCGGCCTCGAGCGACCGTCCGCATTGATGACACCTTCGGGCACTGTCGTTCAAAGCTGCGCGCTGAGCTGCGGTGGACTTGATGCCAGTTGCGGGTATTCCTTTTGTTGCATACGGTCCTGCCGAATACAGGCTTACTGGAGCAATCTCTCGAAATGCGCCCCCGGTCGCTTTGAACATAATCGGAGCAAGCACCGCATCTCTCACCATGTCTGCGGGATCCCAAAATCCATCTCTCGCATGATCAACTCCTTTTCTTGAGGACGTTCTCAGTCGCGCGTGAGGCCTGACCAGCCGCGCCACCCGCTACGATTACCGATCCAGCGCCCAATGCCGAGTTGCCGTTGTGTAGTTCATATACGCCAGCGAGAAATTGTAGACGTTTCCCGGCGTCATCACAACACCCGATGACGTTTCGGTCGTAATCGGGGCCCGTGTCGTTCCACTGCTCAGCGACAGGCCATTGCCATTGAACGAGAAACCGTCGTCGGCGAACACGGCAAACGTGTAGGTATCGGTCACCGGCACGGACAGCCAGAGTTGCCATCGCACTGCCCAGGCCTGCCCTGAGCGCAGTCGAAGGGGCGTGCCGCCCATCCCCGCCAGCGGCGTGTCGGTGAAGGACCGGGTGAGCCCGGCCTCCACGACCTCGGCGCGCGCGGTGTAGAAGCTGGCCAGGGTCGTGCCGCTGGCGTCGTCGAAGTATTCGGCCGTCGCCGTCCCGCCCGGGCCGATCGTCTGCTCCACGGGCCCGGCATACAGCGTCGTCCCGTCGGAGTCGTCTTTGCGCACACGCACACCATCGGCGTCAAATGAGATCGCCGTCACGGCCAACGCCGTACCCCTCAGGTCCGACTCCGTCACGCTCGCCAAACGGTAGTTGACGGGCAAGTGCCAGAATGGCGCAAACGGCGGCTTTGCCGATCCGCCGCTGCGCAGTGTCGTGATCCCGCGGGCAGGTCCATGCGTTCAGCCTGAGTAGAGGTCTCCCTTCCCGCCGTGGTCAATCTCCTTTCCGAGACGATCAAAACGGAAGTTCTTGAGCCCAGAGGCAAGACAGATGTCCGCCAGGCGCCGGGTGCAGAAAGTCACTCTGGGAAAGTGAATCGGGTCTCTGAACAGTTCGGATCCATCCCACGATCCGGGAACAAGTTGCATTGCCGGCCACAACACGACTTGCTTAACGCGTACGCAATGATGGCGATCACACACGGCTTCAGCAACGAAACCACTGGCTTCCACATCGACACGGCACGATCCTCTCAGTTCGACTCTGAAGTATTCGGGTGGTTTCTCGGATTGCAGACGTTTAGGCCGGACCTCCACGATCGTCACGGGGTAGATGTCGAATCCCCCTATCCCGTGAGCCCTCCAGGTGAGAACCGTTCGCCCTGACACGATCAGGTATGGAAAGGCCCCACAGCCAATAATGTCTGGGTACTTGCTGCCCTTTGTGATGACCACGTCGAGGCTTCGGGGCACCTCTTCCGGTCCTTGACCACAGATATCACAACTTGGCTCATTCTCCCAGCCCTCGCGTATTACGGTTCCCGCCCAATGCATACCTGGGAAAGTGGCTTGTATTGTTGCTCAGACGGTAGAAATCTTCCATCAGTCAATCAATCAGCGCGAGGGAAACTCCCCACTGCTGCGAAGCTGGTCCAGATAATGAAGTATATCGTCCACCGACGCCGTAGGTTTGCGTTCGATGAATGCTCTCCAAGCATCGCTGTATTTCGGCGTCCATACCTGATGCGGACCGTCAGGCGAACCTTCGACCCAGCGACCGAACTGCGGATCGTTTGGGTCGAGGCCGCGTTCATTGAACCAGGGTTTGAACTCCCACGGAAGATCATGATGCGCTTCCGGACGCTTCATGTCGGCAGGCTTTGCTCCTGCTCTCTCCATGCGATCCCGAAGGGTAGAACGGTGTCGCGTGAAGCTGGTATTGCTGCCGTTCTTCGCATGCTGGGGGCCATTTCCGATTTTGGCCAGCATTGCAGTGCCATGCATCGCGGCCGCTCCCCCGGCCGCCACAGCCGCCGGGACGCCGGGCGCGACGACGACCACGCAGCCACCCGCGGTGAGGCCCACACACGCAACCCCGCCTGCGATAGCCCCGGCTGCGCCGCCCAACCCTCCTCCGATTTCGGCCGCTCCCTGGACGATGCTGATGATATCGGCTACGCTTTCGCCGTTTCGATATGCGTCAGAATCCGCAGGCGAGGGATAGGCGTCACGCGCCACCTCGAGCGCCGTTACTGCGCCAAGTGACGAGTTGTCTGATAGACGATGACCGAAACCATCGAAGAACGAAGCAATGGCCTGCAAGAAGTCGAGATATACGCATCCCTGGCACCCCGCGTGACCGCTTGGGTCGCGCAGCCCAAGCGGATTTCCAAGGACATACATGTATCTGTTGAACGCCTGCGGATTCCCCGCCCCTGGCACAATCGTGTCCGCGCTGATGAATCTGCCCAACGCAGGGGAATAACCTCTAGCGACATAGTCTATCAGCGAGCCGACGTAATTCGCCGGCCCCGCCCGCTGCGATGTGAACGTGAAGTCGGTCGGCATGCTGCCGCTGCTCCAGCGCACTTCGCCGTAGGGCTTGTAGCGCTGTTGCGATACGACCGCGCCAGTCATGGTCGTCGCGAGTGTGGCGCTTCCCAGTTGGTCCCCGTGCAGATACACCAGCGCCGCGCCCGCCCCGTCGCGCATCGCCACCCGCGCCCCGCCAAACGTGTAGTAGGTCCGGTTTACGCTGACCGCGCCCGTTGAACCGGTCACGAACCGGATGTCCTTCAGCGTCGACCCAAGAGTCAGGAACGCCGTGTCGAGATACAGCGGCGCGGTCACCGGCAGCGTGCTCGTGTATAGCGTCTGCCACCCGCCGCCGCCCGGCTGGATCTTGTAGCGCACGTAGCCGCCCTCCACCTCGATCCTGATCTGGTCGTTGACCCCATACGTGATGGTGGGCGTGTAGACCGCCGCGCAGTTCTCATACACCCACAGCCCGCCCCCCTTTGCCAGGAACCAGGCGTGCCGCAGCGAGCAGAATGACACGTCCCCGTCGACGTTCGACAGGCCGAACATCCGATGGCCGCTGTTGCGCGTGTCCACCCGGGTCTGGACGAAGCCCGTCTGGGTGATCGCATGCGCGCCGTCAAAGGCGCCCGCGTCCCACACATAGGTCGTCGCTGCCTTGCGCAGATCAAAGCCGTCGGCGCTCACCCCGGCGTTTCCGGTCAAGATGGGCGGAGCATAGGCCAGCGTCACCTCGGTCGCGCCCAGATACAGCGTCGTCCCATCCGGATCAGTCTTGCGGATGCGGACCCCGTCTCCGTCGTAGGCATATTGGGATACGGCCAGCACCGTGCCAGTGAGGCTGGCCTTGACAACAGAACCCAGGCGGTTGTCGACCGTCCAAGTCTGGGTGTAGATGAACGTTCCCGATATCGACGCCTCGCGCCGAACGGTCATGTTGCCGTTTGCGTCGTAGGTGTAACTGTTTCCACTCGCCGTCGCGATTGCCGCGTGCGGGCGCGCGCTCCCCGCCGCCGGATACGTGATCTGGGCCGTCGCGCTCACGCCGTAGCGCCCGGTCAGGTTGCCGATGGCGTTGTAACGATACGACTCCTGGGTTGCCGTCACAAGTGGCGACCAATTGATCACCTTCTGCCATTCGGTTAGGCGGTCGAGCGCGTCATACTGATACCAGTTGATCTCGCCCAGGTTTGGCGTGCGCTCGTCGATCGTGGTGATGTTGCCAACCGCGTCATAGCCATACACGGCGTTGAACAGGGTCGTCCACGTTCCACCCCGCCCCGGCGCAGCGTCATCGGCGCACTCGCCCAGGCTCGTCTGCGCAACGCACAACTGGCGCATCTTCCCCCACTGCACATAGAGGGTCGTGTCCAGCCCGCCGTAGTAGCGGCGCTGGCTCAGCCCGTTGCTGAAGTTGACCGTTCTTGGCTGCCCCAGCGCGTTGTAGGTCGCGCTGTACACAATCGGGCTGCCCGCCGCGTACAGGCTGAACGGCTGCCCCGCCGCATCATACGTAGTCGTCACGACTTCGTTGCCGGGGAGGGTTGTCGTGATCAACCGGTTCGCCGCGTCGTAGCCAAAGCTCGTCGTGTAGGTGTAGTTCGCCGGCCGGACGATTCTGCTTTCAGAGGCCACTCGTCCCCGACCGTCATAGCCCCACCAGGCCAGTCCCGTCGTGTCCGTCATCCGGCTGCGCCGGCCAATCCCGTTCGTTCCCTGATCGTAAAGATATTGCCCAAGCGGCTGCTGCCACAGGATGTCGTGCGATCGTGGGCGATCGTCTCGTTGTTCTTCAGCCAAACCCGATATTCGAGTTGATGGTCATCGCGCCCGCTCGTGTCAAAACCAAGTTCGAAGTCGCGATACGTGTCGATCCCGCCCCCAAACTCGCTGCGTTTGAGGTCGCGGGAGGCAAAGACCTGATTCGCCGTCGCGTCGTTGACGTCGAGGGTCGCAATGAAGGTTGCATCATTGACGTTCTGGGTGGACGTCATCGCCAGCCGGAAGATGGCCGTCTGGCCGGGTCCGGTGTAGCGCGGGGCGAGATACGGCGCATAGGCGATCGCGCCCCCACACGAACCGACCCGCGCGACCGCCGTTGTCGACGTCACAATCGTGCCGCAGCCTGCGTTGGAGGCAACGTACTTCCCCTCCGCCTCGAGGACCATCGGCTCGGCGTCTCGCGCGGTCTTCGACGTCATTCGGCCCAGCGCGTCGTAGCCGAAGGCCATCGTCTGGCCCTTGGCGTCGGTCTGGCTTATCAACTGCCCCTGTGCGTTGTATCCGTAGGTCCACGCGCCCATGTCCGGATCGATCATCCCGATCTTGCGGCCCAGGCCATCGTAGGTGATCGTCGTCACATTCCCTAGTGTGTCCGTCACCGTGGTCAGCCGGTCGCCCGCGTCGTAGGCGTAGCGCGTCTCGCCATACAGCGTCAGGCTGCCGCCAGTCCCCGTGAACTCGCGCACACGGACCATCCGCGCCAGCCCGTCACTCACCTGCTGGGTCTGGTGCCCATTCGGGTCGAACATCGTCTTCAACGCCAGATTCGTGCCCGCGTAGCCCGGCCCGTTCGCGTCCACCCCGTAGCGGGCGACGCTGAGCGTGCCATCCGGGGCAGTCACCGTGATAGGCCGCCCCAGCCCGTCGTAGTCCGTCCGCGCATACGGCACGGTCAGCGTTGCCGGGATATACGGCTGAACCCGATACAGGTTCGCCGCCGGGATGATCCGCTTCGATACGGTCGGGCTCGCCCACTTCAGATACGCCTCGGCCCCATCGGTGTTCTCAAAGTAATCGAACTGGATTGGGTAGAATCCGCCCGCCTGAAATGTCACTGTCGTCGAATACTCGGTCAGGCCCTGGTTGTGCCATTGGTCGACCCGGAGCTGGCCATTGACCCACAACCGAATCCCATCATCGGCGGCCACGTAGATCGTATACGTCTCGCTCGTATCCGCCCGCACGTAGCCCGTCCAATGGGCCGAGAACTCGTTGTCGTGGACGACGTTCTGGGCGGGCGACCCTCCGTACCAGTTGAAATTGATCGTCGCGTCCGTGCGTTCCAGCACCTGGGTTTCGAAACTCTTGCCGTTGAAGTACGCCCCGGTCAGACCCGTCCCGCTGGGCATCGGCTGCGGGGCCAGCGCCGTCACGTACGGCCGAACGCGATACAGGTTCGCCGTCGGGATGATCCGCTTCGATACGGTCGGGCTCGCCCACTTCAAATAGACCTCGGCCCCATCATTGTTCTCAAAGTAGTCAAACCGGAGTTCGTAGAAGGCGCCAGCCTGAAATGTCATCGTCGCCGAATACTCGGTCGCGCCCTGGAGGTGCCACTGGTCGACCACGAGCTGGCCGTTAATCCACAACCTAATCCCGTCGTCACCCGTCGCGTATACCGTATAGGTCTCGCTCGTACTTGCCCGCACGAAACCTGTCCAACGGGCCGAGAATTGGTTGTCGTTGACGATTCCCGGGTTAGGCGACCCCCCATACCAGTTGAAATTGATCGTTGCGTCAGTTCTTTCTAGGATCAGCGTATCGAAATTCGTGCCGTTGTAATACGCCGCGGCCAAACCCGTCCCGTTGGGCACCGTTTGCGTCTGCGGCACGGCCACATACGGCGTGTTCACCCGGCCCGCGGTGGTGCAGTACTGGTATTGGGTCTGGGTATACGGCACGGTCTGGATGGCCGCCCGGCCCAGCGCGTCGTAGAGCGTGCTTTGGATGACCTCCGCCCCCAGCGGTTGGGGGACGCTGCAACTCGACCCCGCCCAGCCCTGGCCCGCCGGGGTCTGGGTCTGGATCACCCGTCCCAGCCCGTCATAGATCGTCCGGTCGAATGTCGCCAGTGTGGCGGAGGTCCAGCCCTCGCCTGATACGCCCCGGACCAGATGGTCGCTCAAATACGGCCCCGTGCCGAACCCGGCCGCGGTGGTCGTCCAGGCCGTCTCGATCCCGTCGTAGTAGCGCCACTCTTCGCTTGGATTGGCCAGGCTGTCGCCCGGCTGGGCGATCTTGCGCAGGCGGCCCAGCCCGTCATACGCATACATGACCACCGCCCCGTTCGGGTCGGTCGTTGACTTGAGCGCGCCGTAGGGTTGGGATGCGCCGAGCGCGTTTGTTGCGCTCTCGCCGTTCACGCCGTAGTAAGCGTAGCTCGTCACCTGCCCCAGCGCGTTTCGCGACTCGAGCACGAACTGTCCCGAGCCGTCGTAGCTCACCGAGGAGACGTTCAGCCCGGCGTCGGTCAGGACGGCCAAGTTCCGCAGTGCATCGTAGCCGTATGTGCTCATCGCCCAGACAGAGGGCTGCCCACCCAATCCACTAAGCCCATGCTCCACTGCCGTCAGACGCCCGCGCGTGGGCGTCTGGCTGAACACATTGAAGCCGCTCAGGGCGGTGTTGGCCCGGCCCGCCTCGGCGTAGTCGTAATACAAACGGGTCGAGGAGAGCCGCTCGGGCGTCTCGCTCTCGGCCGTCTGGATCCCGCTGTAGACCGCCTCCCACACCGGGACTTCGCCGGCGACCGGGCCTTTGACGTAGCCGATGAAGGTCGTCCGCTCGTCGCCCGCCGCCTCAAAGCCGTACTCCTGGATTGTTCTGGGCGACCCGAGCGCCGTAAACGCATCCGTCCGAGACCGCTTCACCGGCGCGCTGCCAATATCGCCATGCGGATACTCGCGCGTCTCGGTGGTCCGGACCTGCCAGGTCGTAGTCGGGTAGCCGCTCAAGGTCACCGTCACGATGTCGCTCTGCTTCGCGCTAAGCACCGTGCCCGACCCGTCCCGATACCGGGTCTCATACTCGCGCCCCAAACGCCGCACATCGGTGTAGAACCGATGCGCCACGATGGCCAGTGGCACGCCCGCCTCATCCATCACCGTCCGGGTCACCTGCCCGTAGCCCATCGCCCAGTTGGTGTAGCCACTCGCCCAACTCCGGCTCGGGTCGCTGCACGGCTGATCCGGCCAGTTGTAACAGCCGCCGCTGTAGGTGTAGCTCTCGATCGTGGCCGGACCCGCCCCCGCCGGCACGATGCTGCGACCCGCGACCCGGAAACTGGCGTGGTAGCCGCTGGTGTCCGGCTGGTAGGTAAAGTTCCATCGCGCCCCCAGCCCGTTCTCGACCCGGCTGAGCAGCCGCTTTGGGTCCGGGCCATAGCCATTCCCGTTGTAGATGTTGCTCACCTGACTCGCCGCAAACGTCGTCGCTGGCAGACCGACCCAGGCCGTCCCGGTGTAGTTCTCGCTGGCCAGCGCGCTCAGTTCATCGCACACGCTGTAGAAGCACACCCAATCGTAGGTCAGCCTCGCCCGCGCCGCCGGCCGGTTGCCCGGCCCGAAGGCGGTCACGCTGGTCAGCATGTCCGGCTGCTCCCATACTCAAACGTCACTGTGTAGCGCTCGCTCGCTCCAAGCAGCGAGTTGCCATACACGATGCGATACGGCCGGATCCGCGGATCGTCCTGATTCCCGCAGATCTGGGTGTTCCAGTTGGCCATCGCGCAGCGCGAGCCGGTCTCGATCGTCTTGGTGTATTGATACTCCGCTCCCCAGCGGTCTACACTCGCGCTGAGCAGATCCCGATCCGGCGCGTAGACCCGCCGCAGCATCCAGACCATCCCGATCATCTTGCCGTTCCACGTTGAGCCGCAGCCGGGCGCGGTCGTCCCGTTCCAGCACCAGTTGTAGTCCCAGTCCTGGACGGCCGCCCGCGCGCTGGTCTCGCTTCCGAACACGTGGCGCGTGCCATCCGGCGTCCAGACCTGCCAGTACTCGAGCTCGCCGCTGTCCCAATCCGTCCCGCTGTGGGAGATCCCCGGCAATTGGTCGGCGCCCGCGCAGGGGCTGGCCTTGGCGCAACGCACAATCCTGAGCGCCTGCGAATCGTCGGTCACGTACTCGCCGTTCACGCTGGTCGGCTTCAAGCCCACGCTCATCCCATTCATCACCAGGGTGAAGTTGCCCCGCGCCTCGGTCTCGAACCCCTTTCGCCAGCCCTCCTCGGGCGGATTGCCGAGAAAGAAGTCGCGCTTGACGAGCTGGGCGATGTGGGGGAGCTCCATGCTCCAGCCCCGCCCGAGCTGGTATTTCATGGCGGGCTCGCTGGTCTGCAGGAAGTTCGACTCCGCGCTCGCGCTGGAATACGAGGCCGCCAGTTTGGGCTCCAGCCCGAAGCTGGGCAGGGCCGGGAGGGGCTGCTGATACGTCGCCGCGCCTCGGAACAGGGCCACATTCGGCGCGTTCGCGCTGGGCGTCCACGGCTTGGGCGCGGCCGGCTGGGCGAGCGCCAGGTCGTAGGTCGAGAAATGCCACAGCCGGGCCGTCACCTCACCGGTTGCCTCATCCAGCGTGACCGGCATCTGCTCGGTTTGATACTCGATCCGCGAGAACACCTCGCCGGTATCCGTCGTCCGGGTCACCCACGCGGTGTAGACGTAACGCATCTCGAGCACGGCGTCGCGAGCCGCGAAGACCTCCAGCGGCACCAGGCCGCTGATGTTGGTCGTCAGCGTCACCGGGGTGTCAAAGGCCAGGTCGGGTGAGAGCGTGATTGACCAGATCGGTTGTTGAGCCTCGGCGCTGTTGTCCTCTTCATCGGATGCCGCCAAGTCCGTCCGTTTCGTGGACACACTCGGCAAGGCGGAGACGGTCAGGCTCGCCTCGACCATCTGGGGCGCGCGCAGGGCGCCCGGGCCGAAATCCAGGCGGGCGGCCCCACCCGCGACCGATACTGAGCCGCCTTTGGCATCGAGGCGGGTCTTCTCCCCGCCCCGGGACCAGCAGCGTGGCGGTCTTGATGCGGAAGGCTTGTCCGTCCGCGCGGGTGAGCACCCGCACCTGGGAAGTGAGGGTCGTCAGGGGAGCGACAACACCCACAACCACCGTGAACGTCCGCCCGCGCTGGCTGGCTCGGCTCGTGTCCAGGCCGGTCATCATCACCGTCCGTTGAGCCGGGTCGTAGGAAACGCCCTTGTCGCCGGACGCGACGAAGTCCAGCCCGGGCGGCAGGTCGATTGCGACATCAAAGGACTTTGCCCGCGTCGCCGTCCGCGGGAGGAGTGACCGACAGGGTGCCCGTCAGCACACGGCCCTGCGGCGCGCGGCGATCGTTGAAGTAAAGGCTCAGCCCGGTCTTGCCAGGCTTGCCAGCAGCGGGGTTTTCGGCGATTGGTTTGAGCGCTGGCGCCGACTCAGGCAGTTGCGCGGCAAGCTTGCTGTCAAGCGGCACGGCGCTGAGGGGGAGGATGGTTTCGTCAGCGCTCGTGATCACCAGCGGCGCGAGCGCCGCGATCTGCGACAGCGGGAGGTGCTCAGCCGGCGCTGACGCTGCGCTTCCCCCCCCCCCCCCCCGAAACATAACTCCTTGCACCGCAAGGCAAATACCCAATACCAGACGCCCAAATCGAGACTGCATCGTTGCCCTCCACTCTGAGCCAGTCACCCTAAACGTCTGGAGCCTATCACCAACCCCGCCGCGTGTCCCTGGCCAGGTGGCCAGTCATCTGGCCAGGAGCGCATAACGAAACTGGTTTACGACTCGTTTCCTTGATATTTTCATCGATACGTGCTGCGAGCCTGCTTGCGGCGCATAGGAAGGTGGCCGGCGGCAGAGCGAAGCGCTGACGCCGGAAACGGAACGTGGGCATGCGCATGAGACGAGAGCCGTTACGGGCGCAGAAATTGACCTTTTTTGCCGCGGCGCGCAGCGCGATCACCCGCGACGCCGCCCGGCGTTTCCGCCGGCGCTGGGCGCGCCCTGCGTAGGCCAGTCGGTGGCCGGGCGGCGCGCGCGGAGGCGCCTGCGCGGCATACAACAGGAAGGATGAGCGAGATCGCCGCCGTTGTGTCCCATGCCCTGAAGCTGCCGACCAGCGACATTCGCCTTCGCCCGCTCGCGCCGCTCGAGCACCAGAGCAACCACCTGTATGAGGCCCGGGCCGGTGGCGTGGTCCACATGGTCAAGGAATTCCGCAAGCCGGATGAGCTGTATGACGCGCCGGCCCGCGAGTATTTTGCGATGGAGGCCCTTGCGCCGCGGGAGATCGCGCCCCGGCCGGTGGCCTATGTGCGGGCCGGCCAGCTTGGACCCGGACAGTGGCCGATCGTCGTCTACCAGCGCCTGGAGGGCGAGATGTGGGACCGCCGCGCGCCCACGCCTGCCGACATGCAGGCGCTGGCCCGGTTGTGGCTGGTGGTCCATGATGTGCCGGTTGCAGGCGCGCCCCGGGCGCGCGGCGTGGCCGACGGGGCCGGCCGGCTGCTCGACCGGCTGCCGCATATCTTGCAGCGTTATGCGGATTGGGCCCGCGAGAGCGCCCCCGCCTGCCGCCCAACGGCCGAGGCTTTGGCCATTGCCGGCGCGCGGGCGGAGGCGGCTGCGGCCGAGCTGCGCCGGCTGCCGGTTCGCGAGCTGTATTGCCGCGCGGACGCGCGCTTCTCCAACGTCATTGCCCGCCCAGATGGGCGCCTGGGCATGGTCGACTGGGAGGATTGCGGCGCCGGCGACCCGGCTCAGTTTGTGGCTGATCTGCGGATTGGGCCCAATCAGGAGGACCTGATCAGCCCGGAAGCCTGGCAGGCGTTCTCCGGCTTGTATCTTGGCGCGCTTGGCCGGCGCGATCCGAGCCTGGCCCGGCGGGTGGCGCTGTATGAGCTCCTGGCGGTGATGTTATGGCTGGGTTTGATGGTCGAGCGAGTGCTGGCGGAAGCGGCGGCGGGACCGGTCCGGCGGTGGGCGATGAACACGATGCCGGCGAACGAGCGCGGCCGGCGTTTTCTGGCCCGGGCCCTGGCCTGGCCGGAGGGCGATTTCGAGGCGGCCCTGGCACGGATAGCGGTGTATAGGTTATTCCCGGAGTGATATTGCCCGGCGAAGCCGGGCAATATCACTCCGGGAATAACCTATGGCGCGTCGAGGATGAGCGTCACGGGACCGTCATTGACCAGCTCGACGTGCATATCGGCCCCGAACTTGCCGCCCGCGACGGGTTTCACGCCCTCGGCCTCCAGCGCCGCTGCCAGGCGGGCGACCAGCGGCGCAGCCTGCTCGGGCCGGGCGGCATCAATGAAATCCGGCCGGCGACCCTTGCGCGCCGCGCCATACAGGGTGAACTGCGAGACCACCAGCGCGCCCCCGCCGATGTCCGGCAGCGAGCGGTCGAAACCTGATGGGCCGTCCACGGCCGGGAAAATCCGGAGGGTGGCGATCTTCTTGGCCAGCCAATCGGCCTGCGCGTCGGTGTCGGCGTGGGTGACCCCGACCAGGAGCAGAACGCCCGGGCCGATCTCGCCCACGACCGCGCCATCGACCCGGACCGCGGCGCGCAGAACCCGTTGTAGGACAACTCGCATGGGGGCTGATTGTATTGGGGTAGGTCCTCGTGGGCTCAAAAGGCATCCGGCAAGGTGGAGCCCACCTCGAAGGTGGGCTCCACCTGAGTCGGACCACAGCGCCGTCGTCTACGGCCCGGAAACTCAGGGTTGACAGACCTCCCCCACATCGGGTATAACTCACCCCTACGTAGCGCCAACATGACATCGTTGCTTCTGGTTGTCCTTATTAGCCTGGTCCTCGTCCTTGCGGGCGTGGATCAAGTTTCGTTTAGGACGGCCGGCGAACGCGCGAGATCATAGAAGCGCAACGCGGAATCGAAAAAGAGCCCTCCTGAACGGAGGGCTTTTTTGTTGCAATAGGAGGGCGCGCTTTGCCGCGCCGCCGAAGAGGAGAACAGATGAAACTTACGGGAGCCCAAATCATCCTGGAAAGCCTGATCCAGCAGGACGCGACGCTGATCTTCGGCTATCCTGGCGGCGCGATCCTGCCCACCTATGACGCCTTGTGGGACTATCGCGACCGGATCAAGCACGTCCTGGTGCGGCATGAGGAGAACGCCGCCCTCGCCGCCGACTCGTACTACCGGGCCACCGGCAAGGTCGGGGTGTGCATGGCCACCAGCGGCCCGGGCGCCACAAACCTGGTCACCGGCCTGGCCAACGCGATGATGGATTCGTCGGCCCTTGTCGCCATCACCGGCCAGGTGTCCTCGGCCCTGGTCGGCTCGGATGCCTTCCAGGAGACCGACGTGACCGGGGTGACGCTGCCGGTCACCAAGCACAACTACCTGGTCACCGAGGTTGAGGACATCGCCCAGACCATCGCCGAGGCCTTCTTTGTCGCCCGCAGCGGCCGGCCGGGCCCGGTGCTGGTCGACATTTGCAAGGACGCCCAGCAGAAGATGTGCGAGTACGTCCCGGTGACGAGCGTGCAGCTCCGCGGCTACATGGCCATCAAGCCCCAGGCCCGCCAGGACGCGCCCCGCATGCTCGCCCAGGCCGCCCAACTCATTTCCCAGGCCCAGCGGCCGGTCATCCTGGCCGGGCAAGGCATCAAGCACGGCAACGCCCATGAGGAATTTCGGGCTTTCGTCGACAAGAGCGGCATCCCGGTCACGACCACCCTGCTGGGCATCGGCGTGCTTGACGAGGATCACCCCCAGAACCTGCGCATGATGGGCATGCACGGCGAGGCCTACGTCAACCAGGCTATCGCCGGGGCCGACCTGCTAATCGCCCTGGGCATGCGCTTTGATGACCGCGTGACGGGAAATCTCAAGACATACGCCAAGAACGCCAAGGTCATCCACTTCGACATCGACCCGGCCGAGATCGACAAGAACGTGCCCGCCGATGTGGGCGTGGTCGGCAGCGTCAAGGACCTGCTCCCGCCGCTCACCGAGCTGATCGAGAAGCGCTCGTATCCCGAGTGGTTCAAGCAGATCAACCTGTGGCGCAAGGACACCAAGGAGCGCGACGTGCTGGGCAGCAAGCTGCCCGATGGCATGCTTCTGGCGCCGCACGTCATCCGGGCGATCTGGGAGGCGACCGGCGGCAATGTCACGATCTGCACCGATGTCGGGCAGCACCAGATGTGGGAGACCCAGTACTTCCAGCACACCCGCCGCAACCAGCTCATCACGAGCGGCGGATTGGGCACGATGGGCTTCGCCCTGCCGGCCGCGATCGGGGCCAAGTTCGGCCGCCCCACCGATGAGGTATGGGCGATCGCCGGCGACGGCGGCTTCCAGATGAGCATCCCAGAGCTTGCGACCGTTGTGCAGGAGGGGCTGAACATCAAAATCGCCGTGATCAACAACAGCTTCCTCGGCATGGTCCGCCAGTGGCAGGAGCTGATGCACGAAAAGCGCTACTCGTCGACCCAGATGTGGAGCCCCGACTTCGTGAAGCTGGCCCAGGCGTATGGCATCTGCGGGATGCGCGCAACGAACCAGGCCGAGGCCCACGAGATCATCGCCCGCGCCCGCGAGCACGACGGCCCGGTGCTGATGGAATTCCGGGTCGAGTCGGAGACCAACGTCTTTCCGATGATTCAGCCGGGCAAGAGCCTGGATGAAATGACCCGCCGCCAGCCCGCCGCCCTGGGCGGGGGAATGGACGAAGTGAAGTAGTTTTTCGAGCTACCCCCCGCCGGAGGCGGGGGGTAGCTCTCGAAACGACAAAGAGACAAAATGCTCATAGACCATGCCGCCGCGCGGCTGAACCCAACCAAACACACCCTGGTCGTGCTCGTCGAGAACAAGCCCGGGGTCCTGAATCGCGTCGCGTCGCTGTTCCGGCGCCGAAATTTCAACATCGACAGCCTGGCCGTGGGCACCACCGACGATCCCGCCGTGTCGCGGATGACGATCGTGGTGGACACCAGCAAGACCAGCGCCGCGCTCGTCGAGCGCAATCTTTTCAAGGTCGTCAATGTTATTGACGTCCAGGACCTCACCGGCGTGCCTTCGATCGCCCGCGAGCTGGCCCTGATCAAGGTCCGGGTCAGCGACACGATCAAGCGCGGCGAGATCAAACAGGTGGCCGACATGTTCCAGAGCCGGGTCGTCGATGTCGCCCGCGACGCGCTCATCGTCGAGGTTGTCGGCGAGGAAACCAAGGTCGATTCGATCCTGCAGGTGCTCCGCGACTATGGCATTCTCGAAGTCGTGCGGACCGGCCGGATCGCGATGACGCGGGGCTAAACCGTGATTGTCAAATTCGACACCCCGGCGGAGCCGGGGTGTCGAACTTTACAACCAAAGGAAAACTAAAAACCGTGGCAAAAATCTATTACGACAACGACGCGAACCTTGACTTGCTCAAGGACAAGACAGTGGCGATTATTGGCTTTGGCAGCCAGGGCCACGCGCATGCGCTCAACCTGCGCGATAGCGGGGTGAACGTTATCGTGGGCCTGCCCGAGACCAGCAAGAGCGTGCAAAAGGCGAAGGACTATGGCCTGACGGTCAAGAGCATCCCCGAGGCCGCGGCCGCCGCCGACTTCATCATGATGCTGGTGCCGGATGTGCCCTGCGCGGCCATCTATCGCGACCAGGTCGCCCCGCATCTGAGCAAGGGCAAGACCCTGATGTTCGCTCACGGCTTCAATATCCGCTACGAGCAGATCGTCCCGCCGCCCGGCGTCGATGTGAGCATGGTCGCCCCCAAGGCGCCTGGCCATCGTGTGCGTGGGACATACGCGGATGGCGGCGGCACGCCCTGCCTGGTCGCCGTGCACCAGGGCGGCGCGCGCGCGCTCAAGAACGCCCTGGCCTACGCCAAGGGCATCGGCGGCACCCGCGCTGGCGTGATCAAGACCACCTTCACCGAGGAGACCGAAACCGATCTGTTCGGCGAGCAGGTCGTCCTGTGCGGCGGTGTCAGCCACCTGGTCAAGGCCGCCTTTGAGACCCTGACCGAGGCCGGCTATCAGCCCGAGGCCGCCTACTTCGAGTGCATGCACGAGCTCAAGCTCATCGTCGATCTGTTCTATCAGGGCGGCCTGAACTACATGCGCTACAGCGTCAGCGACACTGCCGAGTGGGGCGACTACGTGAGCGGCCCGCGCATCGTCACCGACAAGACCAAGGCCGAGATGAAGAAGATCCTGACCGAGATCCAGAACGGCAAATTCGCCAAGGAATGGATCAAGGAAAACCAGACCGGTCGGCCGCGCTTCAACGCCATGCGCACGCGCGACATCAATCACCCGATCGAGAAGGTCGGCCTCAAACTGCGCCGGATGATGCCCTGGCTGAATCCGCGCGAGGTCAAGCCCGGATCGGGCGGCGCGTAGAACCAGCAACACCCCCTTTTCTCGGAGACGGTATCCCCGGCAAAGCCGGGGATACCGTCTCCGAGAAAAGTTCAGTTACTGAATGATTCTCATCCAGCTCACCCGCGCCAGTGTCGACTTCCACACCACCCGCGTCCTGCGCGAGGTGAGCTGGGAGTTGCGCCGCGGCGAGCACTGGGCGATCCTGGGCGGGAACGGGGCGGGCAAGAGCACGTTGCTGCGGCTGATTCTGGGCGAGCTGTGGCCGGCGGCCGAGGATGGCGGCGAACGCCGCTATGGCTTTGGCGGCGCTCTGACAGCCAGCGTCATCGGCGCGCGCAAGCGCATGGCCCTGGTCTCGGGCGAGCAGCATCTGCGCTATGCCCGTAACGAGGACTGGCGCCTCGATGTCGCCGCGGTCGTGCTGAGCGGGTTGTTTGATAACAGCCTGGCGCTCGCCCGGCCGACGCCGGCCCAAGAGAAGCAGGTGGCAAAGACACTGGCCGCGCTCGGGATCGCCGATCTGGCCGCGCGCGACTTCCGCAGCCTGTCCCAGGGCGAGCTGCGCAAAACGCTCATTGCCAGAGCGCTGATCCGAAAGCCGGACGTGCTGCTGCTGGATGAAGTCACCGTCGGGCTGGACGCTGCCGCGCGGCGCGACATGCTGGCCCTGCTCGAGCGGGCCGCCGCGGGCGGCACGCATCTGGTCATGACCACCCATCGGGTCGAGGACATGCCCCGGGCGATCAACCGGACCCTCACCCTGCGCGAGGGGCGGGTGGTCGACTCGGGCATCACCCGCGTTCGGTCTGGACGGACGCGGGCCGCGCATGCGGCCGCTTTTGCCCGCTTTCATCCGAACGGCAATCGCGAGACGGCCCCGTATCTCGTCCGGCTGACCGGCGCGACGGTGGCCCGCGGCGAGCCGGGCGGGGCGCGGCATGCCATCGCCCTGCGCGACGTGACCTGGCGGGTGAACCGGGGCGAGCACTGGATGATCCTGGGCCCGAACGGGTCGGGCAAGAGCAGCCTGCTCAAGCTCATCCTGGGCGAGCTGTGGCCGGCCGAGGGCGGGGCCATCCACCGCTTTGGCGCGGAACGCCCGTCGAATGTGTGGGAGGTCAAGCGTCGCATCGGCTGGGTGGCCCACGAGCTGCAGGTGCGCTACAGCGCAGACTGGACAGCCCGGCGGGTGATCGCCTCGGGTTTCACCTCGAGCATCGGCTGGACCGACGCCGTGACGCCCGCCCAGGCCGCGATCGTCGAGGACGTCATCGATCGGTGCGGGTTGCGCCCGCTGGCCGGGCGCAGTCTGCAGCGCATGTCGTTTGGCCAGGCTCGCCGCGCGCTCATCGCCCGGGCCCTGGTGACCAAGCCTGAGCTCTTGGCGTTGGACGAGCCCTTTGACGGGTTGGACGGGCATGCCCGGGCCGAGATGACGGCCCTGCTCGAGGGCGTCGCCGCGGACGGGGCCGGGCTCATTCTGATCAGCCATCACGAGGCCGACACGCTTTGCCGTGCATCACCCACCGGCTGTGGTTGCGCGGCGGGCGCGTTGCGCGCCAGGAACATCGAGTCAGCGCATGATTGAAAACACCTGGGACGCCGCGCTCTACGACGCGCGCCACAACTTTGTGACCGTGGCCGGGCAGGCCCTGATCGACCTGCTCGATCCGCAGCCCGGCGAGCGCATCCTCGACCTCGGCTGCGGGACCGGCCACCACGTCCGGCAATTGGCCGATCGCGGCGCGCATGCGGCCGGCATCGACGGCGCCGCCGATATGATCGCGGCCGCGCGGCAGGCGTATCCCGACCTGGATTTTCGAGTCGCCGACGGGGCCGCGTTCACGGTCGAGGCTCCCGTTGACGCGGTGTTCTCGAATGCCGCGCTGCACTGGATGACGCAACCCGAGCGGGTCATCGAACGGGTGGCCGCAGCCCTGCGCCCGGGCGGGCGCTTTGTGGCCGAGATGGGCGGCAAGGGCAATATCAATAGTATCGCCACGGCCGCGCGCGAGGCGATCCACGAGCTGCTGCATGTGGACGTGACCCATCAGTGGTACTTCCCGTCTATCGGCGAGTACGCCCCGTTGCTCGAGCGGCACGGCTTCGAGGTGCGGATGGCCTGGCACTTCGACCGGCCCACGCCCCTTGAAGGCGAAGAGGGCATGCTCAACTGGTTCAAGATGTTCGGCGGCGGGTTGTTTCCGGGCGTCCCCGAGGGCGTGATTCCCGAGGCCATCCGCCTGGCCGAGCGCCGCCTGCGTGACACGCTGTATGCAAATGGGCGATGGGTGGCGGACTATCGCAGGCTGAGGTTTGTGGCAGTGAAGAGGGTTTGATCAGGTTTGATCAGGTAGGTAAGGTTTGATCAGGTAGGTAAGGTGTGATCAGGTGGATAAGGTTTGATCAAGTGGGCATGAGCGCACCTGATCAAACCTGATCCACCTGACCAAACTTGACCACACCGTACCCACCTGACCAAACCTGATCAAACCTTACCCACCTGATCAAACATATAGAGGCAACAAACATGGAAAACAAAGTGTTGATCTTCGATACCACCCTGCGCGATGGGGAGCAATCCCCGGGCGCGACGTTGAACCTGCCGGAGAAGCTCGAGATCGCCCGGCAGCTTGCCCGGCTCGGGGTGGACATCATCGAGGCCGGGTTTGCCATTGCTTCGCCCGGCGATTTTGAGGCGGTAAGCCGGATCGCCCAGGACGTGGGCCAGCATGAGAACGGGCCGATCATCACCAGCCTCGCCCGCTGCAACAAGACCGACATCGACCGGGCCTGGGGGGCGGTGCAGGCGGCCCGCAAGCCGCGCATTCACACCTTCCTGGCCACCAGCGATATTCATTTGCAGCACAAGCTCAAGCTCAGCCGCAACGACTGCATCGAGCAGGTCGGCGATCTGGTTGCGTATGCCCGCGGGCTGTGCGCCGATGTCGAGTTCTCGCCCGAGGACGCCGGGCGGAGCGATCCGGAGTTTCTGTATCAGGTGCTGGATGTCGCCGTCGCCGCCGGCGCGACGACACTGAACATCCCCGACACGGTCGGGTATTGCGCCCCCGACGAATACGGCGCATTGATCGCCGGGATTCTCAAGAACGTGCCGAGCATCACCGCTAAGGGTGTGATCATTTCGGTGCACTGCCATGATGATCTCGGGCTGGCGACGGCCAACACCCTGGCCGGGATCATGGCCGGCGCGCGGCAGGCCGAGGTCACCATCAACGGCATCGGCGAGCGGGCCGGCAACACCAGCCTGGAAGAAGTGGTGATGGCGCTCAAGACCCGCCCGCAGTTTTTCAAGGGTCTGGACACCCGCATCGACGCCACCCAGATTGTGCGGACGAGCAAGATGGTCAGCGCGATGACGTCGATCCCGGTCCAACCGAATAAGGCCATCGTCGGGGTGAACGCCTTCGCCCACGAGGCGGGGATTCACCAGGACGGGATGCTCAAGAACGCGCTGACCTACGAGATCATGCGCCCGGAAAGCGTGGGCTGGACGAGCACGAATCTTGTGCTGGGCAAGCACAGCGGGCGGGCAGCTCTGGCCGACAGGCTCAAGCAGATGGGATACGAGCTGCCGCGCGAGGAGCTGGACAAGGCCTTCCAGCGTTTCAAGGCGTTGTGCGACAAGAAGAAGGTCGTGATGGACGCCGACCTGGAGGCGCTTCTTGCCGACCAGCTCGAGCAGCTCAATGAGGTCTTCAAGCTCGACCACATCAACGTGACAACGGGGACGGGCAACACACCCGTGGCCAGCGTGCGGCTGATCGACGAAGGCGGCGAGTTGCGCGAGGACGCCGCGCTCGGGAACGGGCCGATCAACGCGGTCTGCAACTGCATCAACCGGATCACCGGTGCGGACGCCAAGCTGCTCGAGTTCCACGTGCATGCGGTGACGGAGGGCATCGACGCCATCGCCAACGTCACGATCCGGGTTGAGATGACGGCCGACGACAAGAAGAAGTATGTCTTCAGCGGGCGCAGCGCCGACACGGACACGCTGGTGGCGACCGGCCGGGCGTATCTGGCGGCGGTCAACAAGGGCCTCGCCCGCGGGGCCAAGTCGTCGGCGGTGAATGCGGGGAAGATCGAGGCGGTCTAACGGTTTTAACTGAGACCTCGCGGGTCTTCAAGACCCGCGAGGTCTTGGCGTGAGCGCGCTTGGTTTGAGTCCGGCCTGGCGGCGCAATGCGCTAAGTCGCGGGCATACAGACTCGAGCGAGAGCCTTCTACCTGCAGCAGCCCTGACCGGAGGGCGGCGGCCGGAGTTGAGCTTGGCCCCGGCCGTAACAGCCGCCCGCAGTCGAGGAGGCGTGCTTCCGCTGACAAATCGCGCGCAGGCGCCCTTGACTGCGCGCTTCGACGCTGCGCGCCGATGCGCTCCGGTGCCTGGGCTTTATGTTCGCGCATGCCGCGCCGTTTCTGTCCGCCCTTTCCGCTAAAAGCGGTCGGCAACTCAGGGTGACACGCGAGGGGGAGAGGCGCAATCTGCGACTGCACTAAGATCTGGACATCCCTGACAGAGCGGAGGTGGATCATGGCGAAGTGGCAACTCCAAGAAGCGAAGAAGAACCTTTCCCAATTGATCGATCAGGCGCTGGCGGATGGCCCGCAGATCATCACCCGCCACGGCATTGAGGCGGTCGTGGTAATGACCGTTGCCCACTATCGGAAGCGCGCCACCGACGCGAAACCTGGCGGACTTCCTAATCCATTCCCGCTGCGCAACAGCGGACTTGTCATCGAGCGCGCCCCGACTCTCATGGATGCATACGCCTTATCCGTGACATCCGTGTGATCCTCTTCATCCGTGATTTACACAAATAGCCCGGATGGATAATCAGAACGGCGAAGATCTTTTTGCGCCGAATGGGCGTCGTTGCGCGTCGGATCGGGCACACGGCGGGAGCCGCGCCACGGCGCGGCTCTACGAACATGCCGTTGGAGACAGCAATTAATGGACCATCGCGATGTCATCCGCTCCCAATACCAGGCCGCGCTCGAGATGCTCAGGCAGGCCATCGCCACATGCCCCGACGCGCTGTGGGATGACCCGGCCGACAAGGTCGCTTTCTGGCGGATCGCCTATCACGCCCTCTTCTTCACCCATCTCTACCTGCAGCCCACCGAGAAGGATTTCGTCGCCTGGGCCAAACACCGCAAGGACTATGAGCTGATGGGTCCGCCGCCCTGGGCGCCGGATCAGATCCCCCAGATCGGCGCGCCTTACACCCAGGATGAGGTGCTCGAATACCTCGACGTATGCCGGCAGCAGGCGGACGCGCGCACGAGCCAGCTCGATCTGGACGGCCCATCCGGTTTTGAGTGGCTTCCGTTTGGCAAGCTCGAGCTGCAGTTCTACACCATCCGCCATATCCAGCAGCACACCGGCGAGTTGATGGAGCGGCTCGGGTCGCGGGCCGGCATCGACCTGAATTGGGTGGGCCAGGCGCCCGCATAATTGACCCATGACCCCCTCCGACCTGCACTAGGACTTGTGCCACACCAAAGGCATCCGCACGGCGGCCGGGATGACGATCTACAAGGACTTCATCCCTCAGCGGGACGCGACCGTTGTTGCCCGGCTCGAGGCCGCCGGCTCCGTCCTGCTCGGCAAGCTCCAGATGACCGAGGGCGCGCTCTCGGCTCACCACCCGGCCATCAAGGCCCCGCTCAATCCGTGGAGCGCCGCGCATTGGACCGGCGTGTCGTCCAGCGGCTCGGGCGTCGCCACCGCGGCCGGGCTGTGCTACGCCTCGCTCGGGTCCGACACCCTCGGCTCGATCCGCTTTCCGTCGACGATGAATGGCCTCACCGGCCTCAAGCCGACCTGGGGCCGGGTGAGCCGGGCGGGGGTATTTGCCCTGGCCGACACGCTGGACCATATCGGCCCGATGGCCCGCAGCGCCGCCGATGCCGCGGCCGTGCTCGGCGCCATCGCCGGGCCCGATCCGGACGACCCGACCGCGCTGCAGGATGCGCCGCCCGACTACCTGGCGGGCATCGATGGCGGCGCGCGCGGTCTGCGGATCGGGATCGACCGTGCTTTAGTCGCGGCCTGCGCCGACGCCGACATGGCCCGCGTCACCATGGAGTCCGCCGCGGTGTTTGCCGGGCTTGGGGCTGAGCTGCGGGACATCGTCGTGCCATCGCTTGATCAGGCGACCCGCGACGCGGTGCTGTTGTGCGCGGCCGAGACGGCCCTCGCCCATGCTGAGACGTATCCCGCCCGGGCCGCCGAATATGGCCCGGTCCTGGCCGGCCACATCGAAATCGGGCGCAAGGCTGACGGGCTGGCCATTGCCGCGATTGTCCAACGCAGAACGGTATTTGGTGGCGCGCTGGCCGCCTTGTTCCGGGAGATTGACCTGCTGCTCCTCCCCGCGATGAATGTGTCCGCGCCAAGCCTGGCCTGGATGGCGGCCGCGGCGGGCAATCCCGATCTCCGGCACGCCCGGATCCGCTTCACCGCCCCCTTCGACTTCACCGGCAGCCCCTCCCTCACCCTGCCCGGCGGCGTGACGGCGGAGGGCCTGCCCCTCGGCTTCCAGATCGTTGGGCGTCACCTCGATGAGGCGTTGATCCTGCGGGCCGGGCATGCGTATCAGCAGGCGACGGCCTGGCACGCGCGCCGGCCGCCGGTCTAGACCCACCCAACGCATATTCGCGCGCATGAAATGCGCGATTCGTCCACAGATTATGCGGATTTCCGCCGATTCCTTTTCCTTGTCCGCGCTGGGCGCTGCTGAAATCATGTTCCTGAAGAGCCCGTATACTCGCCCGCCAGCATGTTCGGATTTGTTCGCGCCACCCTGAACCCGGCCGGCTATCACGGCCCGCGCGGGCGCTATCGCCCGGCGCTGCCATTCTTCGAGGGCTGGTATTTCAAACTGGTCGACGCCCGTGAAGCCACCCGCCTGGCGGTCATCCCCGGGGTTTTTCATGGCCAGGACCCCGCGGAATCCCACGCCTTTGTTCAGGTCCTGGATGGCGCGACCGGCCAGGCGACCTACCATCGCTATCCGGTCGAGGCATTCCAGGCCGCCGAGTCCGGATTCGAAATTCAGATTGGCCCGAATCGCTTCAGCCAGACAGGCTTGACACTCGACATTGCTGATGGGCAACAAACGTTGTGTGGCGCGCTGCGCTTTCGCGACCCGCTGCCCGTGCCCTGGCCGGTAACGCTGGCATCGCCCGGCATCATGGGCTGGTATGCCTGGGCGCCCTTTATGGAGTGCTATCACGGGGTGCTCAGTTTCAACCACGGGCTGGACGGGGAACTCACCCTTGGCGAGCAACGGCGCGACTTCAGCGGCGGGCGCGGATACATCGAGAAGGATTGGGGCCGCTCTTTTCCGGCGGCCTGGATTTGGGCCCAGACCAATCATTTCGCCCGCGCCGAAACCTGCCTGAGCGCTTCGATCGCCATCATTCCCTGGCGCGGAACCGCCTTTCCGGGTTTTATCGTTGGACTGCGGCATAACGATCGGCTGTATCGCTTTGCCACCTACACCGGCGCGCGCACCCGCGTGCTCGACATCAGCCCCGACCACGTGCGCTGGGTGGTGGCCAATCGGCAGCACACGCTGGAGATGCTCGCCGCCCGGGCGCAGGGCGCCCTGCTGGTGGCGCCCACCCCCACGGGGATGGATCGCCGCATTGCGGAGACGCTGGATGCCAGGGTCGCGGTTCGCCTGAGCGAGACGGGTCCCAACGGGCGCTGCATCTTTGAGGATGAAGGGCGGAATGCCGGTCTCGAAGCGGCCGGCGACCTGGATCGCCTGCGTCGGATGATTTTTCACTAGAGGCTATCCAGAAAACATTCGGCGAGATCACACTCTCCGCGCGAAGCGCGGAGAGTGTGATCTCGCCGAATGTTTTCTGGATGACCGCAAAGACCGCCACACTCCCCCAAGTGGCCGAGACGGAGTTTCCCCGGGCGATGGATGCGGAAGCGTCGCGCCGAGAGTAGTGTGAGCCTTGCAACTGTTGTCTTGTTCGTGCTTCTCGTCCTTGCTGCGCGCGACAGGAAGAGGGTCAACTATGGGCATATTAACGACGAAAGACGGTACGCAGATTTACTACAAAGACTGGGGCGCGGGACAACCGGTGGTGTTTTGCCACGGCTGGCCCCTCAATTCCGACAGCTGGGAATCTCAGATGATGTTCCTGGCCGCCAACGGCTATCGCTGTGTTGCTCACGATCGTCGCGGCCATGGCCGGTCCGGCCAGCCTTGGAACGGCAATGACATGGACACCTATGCCGACGACCTCTCTGAGCTCATCGAAAAGCTCGATTTGAAAGGCGTGTTCCTGATCGGCTTTTCGGCAGGCGGCGGCGAGGTGGCCCGCTATGTCGGCCGGCATGGCACAAAGCGGCTGGCCAGGATCGCCCTGATTGGCGCCGTCCCGCCGTTCAGACTGAAAACGGCGTCCAATCCCGAAGGCGAGCCGATTGAGAAATTTGACAAGAGCCGAGCCGGATCGACGGCTGACCGGTCGCAGTTCTACAAGGACATCGCCAGCGGCCCATTCTTTGGAGCCAATCGGCCCGGCGCCAAGGTCAGTCAAGGCACGATCGATTCGTTCTGGCTGCAAGGGATGCAGGCTGGCGCCAAGAATACCTATGACTGCATCAAGGCCTTCTCAGAGACCGATTTCACCGAAGACCTCAAGAAGATCGACGTGCCGACCTTGATCATTCATGGCGATGATGACCAGATTGTGCCAATCGAGTCCACGTCTCGCCGGACGGCCAAGCTGGTCAAGAACGCAACCCTGAAAGTCTATGCCGGCGCCCCCCACGGCCTTGCCTACACCCACAAAGATCAGCTCAACGCTGACCTGCTGGCATTCCTCGGGACATAAGGGCGGTTATCAAACTGCGGTGATCGGAGGGCAATCCCTCGGGCGGATCCAGGGGACATCCCTCCCCAACTAACTGGAGATACAAACATGAAAGGTTTCGTAAAGAACATCGAAGACATCTCGGTCAAGAACAAAAACTTTCGCGAGGTGTTGTATACCGCGAACCACACGCAGCTCGTCGTCATGTCATTGAAGCCCGGGGAAGAAATCGGGATGGAAAAACACAAGCTCGATCAGTTCTTTCGGGTGGAGGAAGGAACAGGCGAGGCGGTTCTGGATGGCGACCACACGCCCATTAAAGCGGGCTTCGCCGTGCTCGTTCCAGCGGGGACGGAGCACAACATTGTCAACACGGGCAGCGCTGCCCTTAAGCTCTATACTCTCTATTCGCCGCCGAATCATCAGGACGGCGTCGTCCACCGCACCCGCGCCGACGCGGAGAAGGATACCGAGCACTTTGATGGGAAGACGACCGAGAAGTGATTCAACGGAGGTGCTGACATGCGACTACCACGACATATCGGCATTATTCCGGATGGAAACCGGAGGTGGGCGGTTTCAAAAGGAATGCCCAAGGCCAGGGGATACGACAAGGGGATAGATCCGGGCTACGATCTCTTCAAGCTGGTCCAGAAAGCGGGAATTGAAGAGGTCACGTATTACGGCTATACCATGGAGAATGTCAAAAGGCCGTTGATACAACGCAATGCCTTTGTTGACGCGTGTGTCCAGGCCGTGCGGATTCTCTCCAAGGAAGACGCGGATTTGCTGGTTGTTGGAAACACGGATTCATCCGCGCAGCTCGCCGCGGCGCTGAAGTGGTATTCAAAGCAGGACATTACGCTTGGGGGATAGCCGTGGCTCTTCAACTTTGGGACTTGTGGTACCCCCAGGCGGGATCAACGGGAGTGTCCTTTGCGCGCGGCCGGTTGGCAGCCACGACGATACTTTTCGTCCACGCTCCGCCGCCCTCGCTCACCGTCGAAATCCGAAGTGACGGGGGCCGGCGATTGGCCTATGCCCAGGACCTGGCGCAGACCGCCGATCGGCCGATGGCCCGCCTGATCCGCCGGGGGCGCCACGGTGACCCGCCAGGATTGCTGGCCGACCGGGGCGGACTTGGGTGAGCTGGTGATTCTGCCTGGGGGCGAGGTTGGCGTCCTGACCCAATGGTGGAACGCGGCCGACGGAAGCGAATGGCGGTGGCAAATTGAGTTATACAACGCACGGAGTCCATGATCCACGATACACATGACTTGATCGTCATCGGCTCAGGCGGCGCCGGCAGCACGGCGGCCACGACCGCGGCCGGGATGGGCAAGCGCGTCGCGCTGATCGAGCGCGACAAGCTGGGCGGCACCTGTCTCAACTACGGCTGCGACCCGACGAAAACCCTCTTGAATACCGCGCACCTTTTCTTCCATGCCCGTCAGGCCTCCAATCTGGGCTTGCGCTTCCCGCTGGCGGAGGCCGATTGGCCGGCCGTGCAAGCCCATGTCCGGAGCGTGCAGGAGACCATTCGGGGCGGCACGCTTGAACAGGCTCGGGCGGGGATCGCCGCCCAGGGTGTCGATCTGCATTTAGGCGAGGCGGTGTTCGTGTCCCCCCATGAGGTTCGGGTGAACGGCGACACGTTGCGCGGCGAGCGATTTGTCATCGCGACCGGCACGACTGCCCTCATTCCCGACATCGAAGGGCTGGCCGAGACGGGCTACATCACCAATGTGGAGGCCGTTGCCCTGCCCGAGCTGCCAAAGCGCCTGGTGGTGATTGGGGCCGGCCCGATCGGTCTGGAGTTTGCCCAGATGTTCAGCCGCTTCGGCACGAAGGTCGTGGTGCTCGACCGCGGCCCGCACCCCCTGCCGCGCGAGGACAACACACTGGCGCTGGCGCTCTGCGCGCAGCTTGCCGCCGAGGGCATCCGGATTGAACTCGGCGCTGAGATGCGCTGCGGCGAGGCGGACGCGCGCGGCAAGCGCATTCACATCCATGCCCGGGACGGCCGTGAGGAGGATCTGGTGGCCGATCAGCTTCTCGTGGCGGTGGGTCGTAAACCAGCGTTGGACACGCTCCGCCTCGAGGCGGCTGGCGTGCGCCACAACGAAAAAGGCATCCCGACCGACCCGGCCCTGCGCACAAACGTGGCCCATATCTGGGCCGCCGGCGACATCACCAGCCGCTATCCCTTCACCCATGTCGCGTCGGATCAGGGCGCGCTGGCGGCGCGCAACGCGTTTTCGAGCGAGCCAACCGCGTTCGACGACCGGGTCATCCCCTGGGTGACCTTCACGGATCCTGAGCTCGCCCGGGTGGGTCAGACCGAAGCCGAATTGAGGGAAGCCGGGATCGAATACCGGGTGGGCCGGCCCTGGCCGAAGCGGTCCGCTGGGCGGCCGCGCAGCTGTAGGCGGACCGCGGTGTTGCGGGCCACCCACGCCGCCCGGCCTCGCGTTTCAAACGCGGCTCCGGCGCGTCTGTCTAAGGCAAGATGCAGCCGAACCACACCCCGGACAGATCTGGATCCGTGACCCGATCCGCCAGCATCGGCCCGCGATAGCAGTTCTGGCCGCCACCCGCGTAGCGCGCGCCGGTATACACCACACTGACCAGCCCGGGTTCGGGCGCGTTGAAGGTAAGCACCAGCCTGCTGCGGTTATTGGTGAAGCGGTAGGTGCCGGTCATGGCGCCGGTCGTGCCGAAGCCGTAGTAGACCGGGCCCTGGTTGCCGCTGCCCGTCATCACCAGCGGTTCGGCGTACCAGTCGGCGTTGCAGCCATTCGGCCCAAAGGTTGTGAGTGTCCAGCAGTACGTCACGTTGATGGTGCGCTGAACGGGCGGCGCGGCGCTGGCCGTCTGCGGCGCGCTAAACGCGGCAATGGCCATCGCCAAGCCGGCGATGATACGAAAGAGCATGGTTTTCATGTGTGTTTGTGTTCCTCCAGGAATGTGATAGAAGGAACAATGCCAGACGCCGATTTCCGGTCTGTTTCATTTTCGCCCCGCCCAAATCATGCCGACATTCCTGGGATGGCATACTTCGCGCCCGTATGACCGACACGGTTCACATCGCGGTCCTGGGCAGTTTGCGCGTTCGCGGCCGGCAGTCCGCTCCGGATCTGCGCGGCCAGGCCGCGGAACTCCTGGGTCTGCTCGCCGTTGAGCGGGCCCAGGGCGGGAATGGCAATCGCGATCGGTTGGCTGGCCTGCTCTGGCCCGATATCGGCCAGACCGAGGCGCGCCGCCGGCTGGCGGTGGCGCTCTTCCGCCTGCGCAAAGCGCTGGGCCCGCTAGAGTTCATTCTGCAGATCAGCCCGGATACAGCGACCCTGCGCGATGTCACGCTCGATGCCGAGGCGTTTGAGGCTGAAGTGGCTGGTGCCGATCTGCGCTTGGACGCGATCCTTGAAACGTATCAGGGCGATTTGCTCGAGTCCTTCTCGGCTGAATGGCTGAATGCCCCCCGCGCGCGATGGCGGGCAGCCTGCCTCGCGGCGCTGCCCCGCCTGGTTTCTCAGCTTGAGACCGCGGGCGATGCCGATCAGGCACTTGCATGGGCTCGGCGCTGGCAGGCCCTCGAGCCTATGGATGACGCGGCTTGCGCGGCCCAGATGCGCCTGCTCTGGCGCGCCAAACGGGATGGTGAGGCCGGGCGCTGCTTTGATACGTTTGCGCGCGCCTTGCGCCAGGATCTCAACGCCGAGCCGGATGCCGAGCTGCGCCAGCTCGCCCGCGCCATCGCCCGCGAGAACGAGGCCGCGAGTCGCTCTGACAGCGCGGGCGTCCTGGTCGGCCGGGCCGCGGAGCGGGCCGACTTGCTGCGCGGGCTCGATGACGGCGCCCCGCCCTCAGTGGTCCTGCTGGTCGGCGACCCGGGAATGGGCAAGACCAGCCTGCTCGATGAAATCGCCGACGCCGCGCGCTGGCGCGGGATGGCGGTCGCCCGGGCGCAGGCGAGCGAGGTGGGCGGCGCGGCGGCCGGCGCGCCATTGAGCGATGCGCTGGTTCATGCCCTCACGCCAGCCGTGCGGGAGCGGCTGAGCCGCAGCGTGGGCAAGGCGGCCTGGCAGGTCATCCTCGACAGCATGCCGCAGCTCGCCCCGCCCTCAACGGCAGGGCGGATGGCGCGCCCCGCCTCCCTGCCAATGGTCTTCCGGACGCTCCTGCTTGAGCTTGCCAAGACGCAGCCGACCGTTGTGCTGCTCGACGACGCGCACTGGGCGGATCCGGCCTGCTGCGAGCTACTTGCCCAGGCGAATGAGCTGATGCAGGAGTTGCCGTTGCGGATCGTGCTAAGCGCGCGCCAGGCCGAGTCGGCCCGCAACATGCCGCTGTGGGAGGCCCTGAAAAAGTTGGACGCGGGCGGGCATCTCAAGCGGATCAGGCTCGGCCCGCTGACCGAGCAGAACACACGCCAGTTGGCGGAGGCGCTTGTCCCCGGCCTGCCCCGCGAAGAGGCGCTGGCCATTCATCAACAAAGCGGCGGCAACCCGCTGGTGGCGCGGGCGCTGTTCGCGGCCCGCCTGGGCAATCGGGCCGCCCTGGCAGGGCTTGCCGATGTGTATGTCAGCCGCCTCGCCAACCTGTCCGCCGACGCCCGCCAGGCGCTCGAGCGCGCGGCGCTCTTCTCGCGCGAGATTACGCTGGACGAGTGGACGGCCGCCTGGGACGCCCCGGCCGGCGTGCCGCTGGCCGAGCGCCTGGAGCAGCGCGCGGCCGTCCACAACCGGATCGCTCGCGCTTTGACGGAACGCCATGCGCCGCCGGCCGAGATCGCCGCCCACTGCGAGCAAGCCGGCCTGTGGGCCCAAGCCTGTGCTCAACTGCGCGCCGCTGCTGATGAGGCGATTCGGCTGTCGGCGGTCGCCAATGCGACCGCCTTTGCCATGCGGGTGGAACAGGCCATCACCCGCGGCAAACTTGGCGAACGGGAGAAGTTGCACGCCCGCCATCTGCGCCTGCGCCTGGCCCAGTCGCGGGCCTGGTCGGACGACGCCCAGGCCGAAGCCGTATCGCTCACCCGCGACGCGCTCGGTCTGCAGGATTGGGAAACGGCGATCTGGGCGATGCGGGCCCAGTTCCGGGTGTTGGGGCTGGTGGGCAGGTTCGACGAATTGCGGGCGCTGGGCGATGAGGCGGTCCGGGTTGCCGATATGAGCGGCGATGGGCGCGCCGCGGTTGCGGCATTGAATGAGGTCGCCCAACTGGTGAGCAATTATCAGTTGGACACCGCCCACGCGCTGGCATTGACAGTCGAAGCTGAGCGGCGCGCCCGGGCGCTCCAGGGTGGCGGCGCGGCCAGCGCCGCGCTGCGGGCCGATGTGCTGTTGTCGCGGGTGGCGATGTACTTCAAGATCGCCGAGCCGGTAAAGGCGGTCGCCACTTTGCGCGAGATCGACACGCTGCGCGAGCAGTATCCCGGCTTGCCGATGAACGACCTGGCCTATCTTGGCGCGCGCGGGTATGCCGCCCAGGCCGAGGAGGACTTCGAGCTTTCGCTGGCCTGCCATCGTCAGCGCGCGGCCCAGGCCGCCCTGCGCGGCGATGGGCCGCAGCAGATCGTCGCCTTGCAGAATGCCGGGAACGTGGCGCTCGTAGTCGGGCAGATGGGCGACGCCGCCATGTTCTATTCCGAACTGGTCCGGCTGGCGTTCGAACGGAATGATGCCCGGGCGATGATCTTCCGTTGTGGCCTGGCCGATGCGCTGCTCGAGGCCGATGACGTGGAGGGCGCCGCCGAGGCCCTGAATCCAGTCCGGGCATGGCTGGACCAGGAGCCACGGACCGGCGTGCAGGCCTTTGTGAGTCTCGTCAGCCTGTCAACGTTATACAGCGCCCAGGGGCAGTATGCCGAAAGCCTGGCCTTTTTGGGCCGCGTGCTGGCCCTGGATCGGGCCAAAGGCAGCCTGACCTACATGCCCCAGTTGATGTTCGCCCGGGTGGCGATTGAGGCCGGGTTGTCCGACGAGGCGCGGGTTGTCTTTGAGCAGGCCCGCCCGCAGGTGGATTTGAGCCACACCGCCACCGACGTGGTGTATTTCCATTGGGTGGATTGGGTGCTGACCCGCCAGCCTATGGCGCTGGCCAGGGCCCGCGACACGCTCTTTCGAATGGGGTATCGGTTAAAGCGGCGTGAGTATCGGCGCGATGCGGTGCTCAACCGGCACATTGGGCGTGAAATTGCCGCGGCCTGGGATGGGCTTGCATTGCCGGGCCGGGAGACGCGCGCGTTCGCCGGTTGGGACGTGCCCGCCACCCGTCCGGCCCGCGAGGCTGAGCGGGTGCGGGTTGTGTGCACCGTCGATGATGGCGCGCTGGATGCCGAGATTGCCCGGACCGGCGGCAAGACGACCCTGCGCCAGCATCGCCTGCAGCGCATTGCGTTGGAAGCCAACCTCTGCAGCGCGGCCGCCACATATGAGGAGTTGGCCGAGTTGCTCGGGGTGACGCCGCGCACGATTGAGCGCGACGTTCAGGCCTTGAGCGCGCGGGGGGCCACCCTCTTCACCCGGCGCGGCACAGCCTAAGAACCACTCACAAAACCACCGCCCGAGACGATATCCCCATGGCGACCCGGGGGATATCGTCTCGGAAAACAGGTTCATCGACTCAGCAGCGGCACATAGACCCGGGGCGGGAGCCCTTCGTCATACCCGATATCGACTGCGCCTCCCAGCGGCCGTGGAGTGCCTTCGAAGTCGGTTGAGACTCCGGCGTCAATTCCAGCATTGATGGCCGCGCTGCCTGGCCCGAGACGATAGTCGTCCACCGCCGGGCTCATAAAACCGGCCGTGCCCGTGATCGAGTGCCCGGCATGGGCAATCGTCCCGCTGTAGGGCGTCGTGACGGCGTCGAAGAGGGTGTAGTCTTCGCTCACCGAACCGCCGTCTCGCGCAATCCCCACGGCGTGGCCGCTGAGCAGCGTGTTTGTCATCCGCAGCGTGCCTGTAACGACGTGGATGGCCCCCGCATTTGAGGCGATGGGCGCCACGATCGTGTTGTGGATGAGATTGAGCGGTCCGCCGTTTGCCACGTAGATGGCCGTCCCTCGAGGGTCAACCGCGGTGTTTCGGGCAAACAGCGTGTTAACCACGTTCTTTGGAGAGTTGCCCTGAAAGTACATCCCGCCGGCAAAGCCCCCCGTGGTCGCGGAGTTGCTCATGAACTGGCTCCCGGTGACGTTGGCTGTAGCCTCCATCGCAGCGCCACCGCCGCGACTGGCGGTGTTTCGAGTGAACAGGCTGCCGGTCATGTTTGTCGTTCCATTGAAGTACGCGCCGCCGCCACTGCCCGTGGCCCCAGTGTTTTCCGCGAACGTGCCGCCGGTCACGTTGGCGGACCCGGCGAATAGCGCGCCACCCCCCGAGAGCAACGCGAAATTGTTGCTGAAAGCAGAATGGGTCACATTGGCGATTCCGCTGAAAAACGCGCCGCCGCCGAAGGAAGCCGCTGTATTGCTGGCAAACGTGCTGGCCGTCACGTTGGCGGTGCCCTGGGCATACACGCCTCCGCCACTTTGAGACGCGGTGCTGCTGACGAACATGCTGCCTGTCACGCTGGCGGATGAGGCGAAATACGCGCCACCGCCATTTCCGGCGGCCCCCGTTCCCGAAGCGCGACCATTGGCCACCGTCACCCCGGATACCGTCAGTGGCTGGGCGGCATACACCCCGCCGCCTGTGCCCGTGATCGCCCCGTTCGCAAGCAGCAGACCCACCAGGGTGGAGGCCGCGCCGGCCGAGATTACGCGCCCACCGCTGAGCGCGTCAAGCGTGGCCGGTTGGGTGATCGGAAAGGCGCTCGTCCAGTTCGTCGGGGTGTAGCCACCCGCCAGGGTCAGGGTCCGGGTGATCAGGGCCACCTGAAAACCGCCACCCTGCAAGGCAACGCCCGCGCAATATCCGGCTACCTTGACGGTCGCCCCCAGATTGGCCGCCCCCAGCGCCTCGCGCACTGCCGCCGCATCGCCGCTGCCGTAGACCGTTGTGCCATTGTCTGGCGTGACAAGGCACGGGTAGTGCGGGCTCTCGTCATAGCCGATATCCGGCCCATTGCCTTGCGGCCGCGGCGCGCCCTCGAAGTCGATCGCGATCCCGGCATTCCCCCCGGCATCGATGGCCCGGCTGCCTGGCCCAAGATGAAAGTTGTTCACCGCCGCGTTCACAAACCCGGCCGTGCCCGTGATCGAATGCCCGCCGCTGGTGATTGTGCCACTGTAGGGCGTTGTGACAGCGTTGAAGAGTACATAGTCTTCGCTCACCGAACCTCCGCTTCGTTCAATGCCCACCGCGTGGCCGCTGATCAGCGTGTTCGTCGTCCGCAGGGTGCCCGTCAGGACGAAGATTGCCCCGGCGCTCGATGCGATCGGCGCCGCAATCGTGGCGTGGATGAGGCTGAGCGGTCCTGCGTTTGACACGTAAATGGCCGTCCCTCGGGGATCCACGGCGGAGTTTCGCGCAAACAGCGTGTTGACCAACCGCTTCGGCGCGGCGCCTGCGAGATACATCCCGCCGGCAAAGCCACCCGCGGTTGCGGAATTACTGATGAACACGCTCCTTGTAACACTGCCTGCAGCTTCCAAAGCCGCGCCACCGCCGCGGTTGGCGGTGTTTGCAGAAAACGTGCTGCCGGTCACTTTGGCCGTTCCGTCGAATCGCGCCCCGCCGCCCGAGAGTAACGTGTTATTGCGGTCGAATGCGCAGTCGATCACGTTTGCGGTTCCGAAGAAATATGCCCCGCCGCCCGAAAGCAACGCGGTATTGCTGTGGAATGCGCTTCCGGTTACGTTGGTCGTTCCGAAGAAATACGCCCCGCCGCCGTTAAAAAGAGACGTGGTATTGCTGGCGAACGTGCTGCCGGTCACGTTGGCGGTCCCGTAGAAATACGCCCCGCCGCCATCATTGGACGCGTTGTTTCTGGCGAATGTGCTGCCAGCCACGCTGGTGGCTCCGTGAAACGCCGCCCCGCCGCCGTTGGTCGTAGACGCAGTATTTCGGGTGAACGCGCTGCCATTCAGGTTGGCGGCAGTCCCGAAATACGCCCCGCCGGCCTCATACGCGGTGTTGCTGGCGAATGCGCTGCCAGCCACGCTCGTGACTCCGTTGAAGTACGCTCCGCCGCCAGCGTCGGCGGTATTGCTGGCGAACGTGCTGCCGGTCACATTGGCTGACGAGGCGAACTGTGCGCCGCCGCCGTAGGTGGCGGCATTTCTGGAGAACGTGCTGCCGGTCACGTTGACGGCAGCGGCAAAAGCCGCGCCACCCCCGAATTCGGCGGTATTACTCGCAAACGTGCTGCTGGTGACGTTGGCGGCGACGCCGAACCGCGCCCCGCCGCCATAATCAATGGCGTTGTTGCTGGCGAACGCGCTGCCAGACACGTGGGCGGCTCCGTTGAAGAACGCCCCGCCGCCGCTGGTGGAGGACGCGGTATTGCTGGTGAACGTGCTGTTGGTTACGCTGGCGAGCGCGAAAAAATAGGCGCCGCCGCCATGGTTGGAGGACGCGTTTCTGGTGAACATGCTGCTGGTCACGTTGGCGCTTCCGCCAATCATCATCCCGCCGCCTTTGGCCCCGGAATTGTTGGTGAAGGTGCTGGCGGCCACATCCGCGCTTTCGTTGATGTAGAGCCCGCCGCCATTGCCATTGGCGGTGTTGCTGATGAAGACGCTCCGCGTCACATTGGCGGTTCCGGAGATGAATGCCCCGCCGCCCGAAGACCCCGCGGTGTTGCTGATCGCGCTTCCGCCCTGCATGGACACGGCCCCAAACGCATAAATGCCGCCCGCGGAACCCGAAGCGCGATTTGACCTGAAGTGAACGTCAATCAGCGTAAGGTCGCTGTTGGCGTACACACCGCCACCGCTGCCGGTCACGTTCCCATTCCGAATCGTCAACGAGATCACTGTGAGTGGGACCGAGACCAGGAAGACGCGCGACGCGCCATTGCCGTCGACGGCGAGATTGGTCGCGGCGGACCCGGTGATGGTGATCGCCTTGGTCACGGTCAACTCTCCCGTCGTCAAGGTGATCACAGCGTTGGGCGCCAACCCGCTGAATTGGATCGTGTCGCCGTCTGCCGATGCGATCAGGGCCGCCCGAAGTGAGCCCATTCCGCTGTCGTTGGTGTTGGTGACGGTCCGCACGACCGCCACGGCGCCGAACGTTGCCGGGCGGCGCCGCAAGGCCAGGGCGGACGCGTGATCAAACGGCGCGGGGTCAAGACCCGTCGGCGCGCTCGCCCGGACGTAGACCGGCGAGAGCGCAACGAACAAGGTCAAGGCGAGTCGGACGAAGTGCTTTGTTGTCATCGGTGAAACCTCATGGATGGTTCTTGCGGGCGGCGCTAGGGCAGGAAACAACCCACCCAGACACCGCTTTCATCCGGCCCCAGGTTGTCGTTGAGCATCGCCCCGCGGTAGCAGTAGAAACCGCCGCCGGCATAGGTCGTGCCGGTGTAGACCGCGCTCCAGGTGCGGGGCGAGGGATTGTTGAAGCGGACAACCAACAGGCTCCGATCGAGGGTGAACGAAAATGTCCCGCTGACCTGCAGCGGCGTGTTGGGATAGTCCAGGGCGGTTCCCTTTGGTTTTGTCCCAAGCAACCAGACGGGTCGCGATGGCAGCGCGGAAGAGCAGCCGGATGGCCCGTAGGTGTAAGCGTTTAGGCAGGGCGTCAGAATCAAGGTTCGATGTACCGGTGGCGTCGTCCCGGCCTGGGCGGTTTGGGCGTTCCGAACAGGGTGAAGGCCAGGCCGAGAACAGCGACGATGCGGGACAGGGTTGATTGATGCATGTGTGATCCTCCGTAGGTTTGGAACGACCTTACAGAATCGCCGTCATCGCCGCGTCACACCACGGCGGCTGTCGGACCAGAAGCCGACAAAACTGAAGATGGCATACTTCGCCGCTGTATGACCGACACGGTTCACATCGCGGTGTTTGGCAGCCTGCGCGTCCGCGCCGGGCGCGCGCCAATCGACCTGCGCGGCCAGGCCGCCGAGCTGATGGGCCTGCTGGCGGTGGAGCACGCCCAGGGCGGCGATGGCGATCGTGACCGGCTGGCCGGCCTGCTTTTTCCCGACATTGACCAGCTGGCTGCCCGGCGCCAACTCGCCATCGCCCTGTTTCGGCTGCGCAAGGCGCTTGGCCCAAATGCGACGATCCTGCGCGCGACTCCCACCCGCGTGCTCTTGCGCGACGTTGCGGTCGATGCGAGCGCCTATGAAACCGAGCTGGCGCAGGCTGGCCCGCTCCGGCTGATCGAGATTCTCGACCCGTATCAGGGCGATCTGCTCGAATCGCTCTCGGGCGAATGGCTGAACGCCCCCCGGGCGCGCTGGCGCGCGGCCTGTCTGGCCGCGTTGCCGCGCCTGGTTCAGGGGCTTGAACAAGCTGGCGATTCCGATCGGGCGCTCGCCTGGACCACCCGTTGGCAGGCCCTCGAGCCGCTGGATGACGCCGCCTGCGCGGCCCACATGCGCCTGCTTTGGCGCGCCAAACGGCAGGCCGAAGCGCTGCGTTGCTACGACACATTTTCGCGCGCCCTGCGCCGGGAGCTCAAGGTTGAACCGGACAGTGGTCTGCGCCAGCTCGCCCAGGCCATCGCGCGTGAGAACGAAGCTCTGGCCCAGGGCGAACGCGCAAACACCCGGGTGGGCCGCGCGTCCGAGCGGGCCGCCCTGCTGCGCGGGCTGGATGACCTGGCCCGGCCGGCCGTGATGCTCTTGCTTGGCGATGCCGGGATGGGCAAGACAACTCTGTTGGACGATCTCGCCGATGCCGCGCGCTGGCGCGGGATGGCCGTTGCCCGGGCGCGGGCGGGGGCGTTGGGCGGCGCCCCCGCCGGCGCGCCCATGACCGAGGCCCTGATCGGCGCGCTGACGCCGGCCATGCAGGACCGGCTGATCCGGGCGCTGGGCAAGTCCGCCTGGCAGGTCATCGTCGACACCCTGCCCCAGCTCGCGCCGCCGTCCACGGGGTCACGCATGCCGCGCCCCGCCTCGCTGCCAGTGGTATTTCGCGCGCTGCTGCAGGAGCTGGCCAGCTTGCAGCCAACCATCGTCCTCTTGGATGACGCGCAGTGGGCGGATCCGGACTGCTGCGCGCTGCTGGCCGAGCTGCCCGGCTTGATGCAGGGCGTGCCGTTGCGAATCGTTCTGAGCGCGCGCCTGGCCGAGGCCAGCCACAATGGGCCGCTGTGGGAGGCCCTGAAGCGCCTGGATACGGGCGGAAATTTGCAACGGGTCCGGCTCGGCCCGCTGACCGAACAAAACAGTTTGCAACTGGCTGAAGCGCTGGCCCCAGGGATGCCGCGGGATGAGGCTTTGGACATCCATCATCAAAGCGGCGGAAACCCGCTGGTCGTGCGGGCGTTGCTCCTGGCCCGCTCGGGCATCCATGGCGCACTGACCGGGCTTGCCGATGTGTATTTCAACCAATTGGCCCGCTTGTCCACGGATGCGCGCCAGAGCCTGGAGCGCGCGGCGCTCTTCTCCCGCGAGGTGCGCCTGGACGAATGGGCGGCAGCCTGCGACGGGCCAGCGCCGCTTCCGGAACTGCTTGCCAGCAGCCTGCTGGTCCAGACCGATGCCGGGTATGCGTTGCAGCACGATCTTCTTCGCGCCCACATTGTCGAATCCCTCAGTCCAGCCGAGCGTGAAACCGCCCACGCGCGAATCGCCGAGGCGCTCATCGACCGGCGCGCGCCGCCGGCCGAGATTGCCGCCCACTGCGAACAGGCCGGGCGCTGGGCCCAGGCCTGCGCCCACCTGCGCGCAGCGGCCGACGAAGCGCTGCGCCTGTCGGCCGTCGCCAATGCCGCCGCGCTGACCGAGCGGGTGGAGCGGGCCATCGCGCGGGGCAATCTGGGCGAGCGCGAGAAATTGCACGCTCGGCACCTGCGCCTGCGCCTTGTTCAGGCGCGGGCCTGGTCAGACGATGCCCAGGCCGAGGCGGTGGCGCTCACCCGGGATGCGCTTGCCTTGGGCGACTGGACGACTGCCATCTGGGCGATGCGGGCCCAGTTTCGAGTGCTGGCCTTGTCCGCCCGATTTGACGAACTTCGCGCATTGGGCGCTGAGGCCGTGGGCGTCGCCGATCGGGCAGGCGACGGCCGTGCTGCGGTCGAGGCGTTGAACGATCTCGCCCAACTGGTCAGCAACTATCAGATGGACACCGCCCATGCCCTGACCCTGGCCGCCGAAGCCGAGCAACGCGCCCTGGCCCTCGAGGACGGCGGGGCGGCGATTGCCGCATTGAGAGCCGACGTGCTGCTTTCACGGGTGGCGATCTATTTCAAGATCGCCGAGGTGCGGAAAGCAGGCGCGGCTTTGGCCGAAATCGATACGATCCGCGCGCAGCACCCGGACCTGCCGATGAACGACCTGGCCTATCTGGGCGCGCACGGTGTGGCCACCCAGGCGGCCGAGGATTATGAGCGCTCGCTCGAATGCCATCGTGAACGGGCGAAGCAGGCCGCCCTGCGCGGCGACGGGCCGCAGCAGATCGTCGCCCTGCAGAACGCCGGGCAGGTGGCCCTGGTGGTGGGGCAGATGGGCGACGCGGCCCTGTTTAATTCTGATCTTGTCCGAATCGCCCTCGAGCGGAATGACGCGCGGATCACGATGTTTCGCTGTGGGCTGGCGAATGCGTTGCTCGAGGCCGACGACGTCGACGGGGCCGAGGAAGTGCTGGAGGCGGTGCGCGACTGGCTGTCCCAGGAACCCCGCATCGGAATGCAGGCGTTTTCCGGCTGGACCAGCCTGGCGAGGCTGCATCAGGCGCGTGGACGGTATGCGGAGGGGCTGGACTGCCTGCGCCGCGTGCTCGCTCTGGATCGGGCCAAGGGCACCCTGACCTATATGCCCCAGTTGATGTTCGCGCGGGCGGCAATGGACGCCGGGTTGTCCGCCGAAGCGCGTGAGGTTTTTGAGTTGGCCCGCCCGCAGGTGGACCTGAGCCGGACCGCCACCGACGTGGTGTATTACCACTGGGGTGGATTGGGTGCTGACCCGCCAGCCGCTTGCGCTGGCCAGAGCCCGCGACACGCTCTTTCGGATGGGATACCGCATCCAGCGCCGCGAGTATCGCCGCGACGCGGTGCTCAACCGCGCAGATGGGGCGCGAAATTGCCGAGCGTGGAGGGGACTCGTTTTGCCGGGCCGCAGACGCAGCGCGTTCCCGCGGGCTGGGACGCGCCGGCCACCCGGCCCGTGGGCGCGTCAGACCGCATCCGCGTCATCTGCACCGTCGATGACGGGTTGCTGGACCCCGAGATCGCCCGCGAGCATGACAAGGCAACCCTGCGCCAGCATCGCCTGCAGCGCATTGCGCTGGAAGCCAACCTCTGCAGCGCGGCCGCCACTCATGAGGAGTTGGCCGGGAGTTGCTCGGGGTATCTGCCGCACGATCGGGCGCGACGTTCAACTCTGGCCCCGCAGAACGCGGCGTCACCCTGTTTACCCGGCGCTAACAATCGCGAACCGTCGCCACGCGCCACAAGAGCGGTTCGGCCTTCATTCAGTTGATATGCGCCTGAAGCGACTTCGCCTATCATTGAGATCACTTCCGCTGTAAGAATCGATGAAAGCGAGATCCGGCTCGATTTCGTCCGCGCGTCAGGCCCGGGTGGTCAGAACGTCAATAAAGTAGCGTCTTCGGTTCTTCTCCGTTTTGATGTCCGCAATTCCCCCTCGCTACATCTGGAAGTCAAAGAACGCCTGATCAAGCTGGCCGGCAGGCGGATGACGGCTGATGGATTTCTGCTTATTGAGGCCAAACGACACCGCACCCAGGAACAAAACCGGGTTTGATGCCATCCAGCGGTTCATTACACAGCGTTGATTCAAAATGCTCTGGAGGCGAAACATCGGAGCCCAAACCCGTCGGGGGGGGGGGGGGGGGGGGGGGGGGGGGAAAAAAAAGAAGGGGGGGGGGGAGAAAGGGGGGGGGGGGGGGGGGGGGAAGGGGGGGGGGGGTTTTCGGGTTTGGGGGGGGGGGGGGGGGGGGGGGCGGGGGGGGGGGGGGGGGGGGGGGGGGGGGGGGGGGGGGGGGGGGGGGGGGGGGGGGGGGGGGGGGGCGGGGGGGGGGGGGGGGGGTGGGGGGGGGGGGGGGGGCCCGGCCGGGGGTTGCCCTGGGCGGGGCGCGCCCCGCGCCAACGCCCAACCCCGCCCCGCAACCCCCACCAGGGCAAGTCTTGGGGCGGGGGGGGGGGGCGGGGGGAAAAACGGGGGGGGGGGGGCGCGGGGGGGGGGGCGCGCGGGGGGGGGAGGGGGCGGGCGGGGGGGGGGGGGGGCGGGGGGGGGGCGGCCGGGGGGGGGGGCGGCCGGGGGGGGGCGGGGGGCGGGGGGCGCGGGGGCGGGGGGCGGGGGGGCCGGTGCGGCGGGGGGGCCCGGCCGGGGGGGGCGGTCGGGGGCGGGGTCGGGGGGGGCCTGCGCCGGGGGCCCCCGCCGCGGGGCCGCACAGGGCCGGGGCAGGGCGGGGGCGTCAAGGCCGGGCGGCGGGGGGGGGGGGGGGGGGGGGGGGGGGATCGAGCCGGGGGGGGAATACACCCCGGGGGGGGGGGACCCGGGGGGGGGGGGCGACCCGGGGGGGGGGGGGGGCTAAGGGGGGGCGGGGCTGGGCGGGGTCCGGGGGCTGGGGGGCGGCCGGGGCTCAGCGGGCCCGGGGGGGCCCGATAAGGCGGGGGGGGAGCGGGGGGGGGGGCGGGGGGGCGGGGGGGGGAGGGGGGGGGGGGGGGGGGGGGAGGGGGGGCCCCCCCGCGGGGGGGTCCGCCGGCGGGGGGTTTCCGGGGGGGGGGTTCCCAGCGGGGGGGGGGTTGGGGGGGGGAGGAGGGCGGGGCGGCGGGGGGGGGGGGGGCCCGGGGGAGGGGAGAGGGGGGGGAGGGGCGGGGGACGCGGCCGGGGGCCGGGGGTTTGGGGGGGGGGGGCTGCCCCGGCGCCGGGGGGGGGGACCGGGGGGGGGGGGGCGGGGGGCCCGGGCGGGGACAGGCCGGCCGGGGACGGCGGGGGGGCCCGCGCTCGCCCCGTCCTCGCCCCGGGGGGGGGGCCCGGGGGGGGGGGGGGGGCGGCGGGGGGGGGCGCCCCGGGGGGGGGGGGGGGGGGGGGGGGGGGGGGGGGGGAACGGGAGGGGGGGGGGGCGGGGGGGGGGGGGGGGGGGGGGGGGGGGGGGGGGGGGGGGGGGGGGGGGGGGGGGGGCGGGCTGGGCGGGGGGGGCCGGGGGGGGCCGGGGGCCCCCGCCCGCCGCGGGGGGGGGCCGCCGTGGCCGGGGGCGGGGGGGGCGGGCCGCGCCGGGGGGCGGGGGGGGGGGGGGGGGGGGGGGTTCCGATCTGGAGGAAACCTCGTCATGCCATCATGGCCGAGCTGGACGTTCACCCGCTCGCCGGCGGCGATGGCTTTGTTCACCGATGTCGGCGCGATCGGCCGCTCGTATGGACAGCACCTTGACGACGAAGCGGCCGCCCGCCCGGGCTCAAGAAGCTGGCCATGTCAAGCCAGAGTCGGCCTCGTCGCCTGGTTTGACGGCGAGGATGCCGGGCTGGAGCCTGACTCTTCCTGGACGACAAAGCGGCGGGCCCTGCTCGGGTGGAGCAGGCCGGCCGCCAACCTGCCCCGTTGGCTACACTCTTCACCACGGTCTACCGACTTCTAAGGCGTCACCCATAGCGGCGCGTTCGACGATTCGGCGTGGGGCAGGAACAGGCACCACTGCGCCGTTCAGCACCTGCAACAGCGGCATCGGTTGCTGGAAGACCGACCTGACCGGAACCTATGAGCTATTCTCATTCCAGAACCTGACTTCCCCGAACATCACCGGCGTAGCTCTATCATTGGAAACCATGGCGCACAAATCAGGCGGACAAAGAGTGCGGAACCGCCTGTGGGAGGCTGACGGGCGCCCGATGAGCGATGGCGAGCGCCGGGGGCGTGCACGGCGCAGGCTCGAACGCCGGCTGCTTCTGGAAGTTGTCGACGGATGGTGCAGGGCTGTGTGGCGTTTGGCTTCCAGGTATTTGTGCCGCGCGTCCAGGCGCAATGATCGTTCGCCGGAAATCAGGCAGGCAAAAAGGTGAGGGGACCGAAAGCCCGTTGCCCGACGCGTTTCGCCATGAAGCGCGACGCTCTCCCGAACTGCGAACTACGCTGGCATTGCGACGCGCGGATCATTGGTCCGTCGATCCGGCAAAAGGCGTCCTCCGCATCTCGCCCAGCGCCAACACCGACTTCTGGCAACGCACCCACTATGGCTTCGAGGCCGACTCGGGCCATTTCCTGCATCTCCGCGCGACCGGCGACTTCGCCTTGACGACAAAGGTGACATCGCATCCCCGCCATCAGTATGACCAGGCCGGCCTGATGGTCCGCGTGTCCCCTGCCTGCTGGCTCAAGACCTCGGTCGAGTTCGAGCCGGATGAGCCCAGCCGCCTGGGCGCGGTCGTGACTAACGCCCAATACTCAGACTGGTCCACCCAGCCGCTGGCAAAGGACATCGATACCGTCTGGTTTCGGATCCAGGTGATGGGCGCAGACTGCACCGTCATGAGTTCACTGGATGGCCTGGCCTGGCAGCAGATTCGGGTGGCGCATCTCATGGAGCGCACGGCCGCGTCTGTCGTGTCATGCGGGCTCTACGCCTGCAGCCCCAAGGCCGCCGGCTATCAGGCCGAGTTTCACTGCCTGAGGTTCGATCCCATCGGCACGTGACCGGTTTTGCCAGGAGGAATTGGGTCCATACTGTCCTGTAGACACCAGCAGGAGGTGTGCCCATGACGGAGTTCATCATCTTCACGGTGATCTTCACGGTTGTGTTGGCGGGAGTGGGCTACGGGCTGCAACGCGGGATGCGGGCGGAGATTGCCGAGCGCCGCCGCGCGCGCGGATGGCCAAAGGCGGCGGCCATCGTCTCCGAAGCGCATGTGGAGCAAAAGCGGCGCTGGGCGCTGCTGCCCGGCATCGGCATTCCGTTGCGCACGCAATCGCTGCATCGCTACAAGCCGGTCATCACCTACGCCTATCAGGTGGGCGGCCAGTCGTATCAATCCTCGGCCTATCGGAACGATGTGATCACCCGTTCCGGCGAATGGATGAGCCTTATCCCGACGAAGGTTGAACAGATCATCGCCGAGCATCCCCGCGGCGCGGCCGTGACCGCTACTTACAATCCGGAGAATCCGGCCCAGGCCTATCTTGTCCTGGACGCGTCGGAAGGCGCCCAGCGCCTGCGCCAGTGGAGCGGTTACGTCCTGCTCGTTGCCGCCGTCGGCCTGGCTGCGCTGGGCGCGTATCGGGTGAGTCAATTCGCGGCGACTCAGGCTGCGGCCGGCAGCATCCCGGCCGGGATTCCGGCGAAAACCGAAGCGATCAAGGCGGCTGTGGCGCGCGATCTGGGGATGACCTGTCAGGTCCGGCGGTTCACGGGGGGCAAAGCGGTCTCCTACGACGCCTGGGAGTGCAGGGGCGTGAGCGCCAGCGGCAAGTCCACCTACCTGACGATCTACAGCCGCAAGCAAGCGCCTGAGATCGCGGACGCCATCCACGCGCTGACGGGCGAAACCGACGCGCAAAAGGCGGATGCCTTCTTCACGACCGTGGCAAGTCAGGCAATTCCGTCCGCCGCCGCGCAACAGATTCAGGATTGGCTGGCGAAGACGAGGCCCACCCTGAGCGCGCAAGGGAGCAAGGCCACGTTGACCCTGGGCGGGGCCAACCTTGTGTTGGCCAACCCAAATGGTCTCGGGCTCGTGCTTGAGATCGGGGAGATCAAGTAGATCCCAATGAGCAACCAACAGAAGCGAGTCTCACCCGGGTCTGTGGCCGTAATGCTGCTCATCGTGTTCGGCCTGCCATTTCTACCGCTCCTGATCACGTCGCGATGGGACTGGTGGGAGGCTTGGCTCTATGCCGGCATTTCCATCGTTGGTTTCGTCGTAAGCCGCTGGCTGGCCGCCCGGCGCAACCCGGGCCTCCTCACCGAGCGGGCGCGCTTTCTGCGGATGCCCGATGCCCAGCCCTTTGACAAGGTGCTTGCCCCGCTGGTGGGCGTGGGCGGCGGGTTGCTGCCGCTCGTTGCCGGTGTGGAGGCGCGGCTGGACACATCGCCGGGGTTCAGCCTGGCATTGAAAGGGCTTGCGCTTGCCCTGATTCTGGCCGGTTACGTGCTTGCGAGCTATGCCCTTGTCGCCAACCAATTCTTCTCCGGCATGGTGCGCCTCCAGACTGATCGCGGCCATCACGTCGTGTCGAGCGGCCCATATCGATGGATCCGCCATCCTGGGTACGCCGGGGCGATGATCACCTATCTGCCGACAGCGATCCTGCTGGACTCGACGTGGGCGTTCGTGCCGGCAACGCTCATTGTGATTGTCCTGATCATTCGGACCGGCCTCGAAGACCAATTCCTGCAGGCCGAGCTCGACGGCTATCGCGAGTACGCGGCCCGAGTCCACCACAGGCTGTTGCCCGGGGTCTGGTAGATCGACGAGATCACCCTCCCCTCGCGAAGCGAGGGGAGGGTGATCTCGTCACTAGTCATGGCAATGCGCATCGATCAACTGCCGCGCCGTTGCCGCCACGGTTGCGGCCGGATTTTCGCTTGAGCTGCCGAACATGCGCGCGGCCATGTAGGCGCCGTCCATCAGCAGCACAAGCGCATCTGCCAGGGCCACAGGCTGGCCGGCGCCGGCATCCCGGGCCAATTGCTCAAAACGGGCGCGCACGCTTTTTTTGTGCTCCAGCGCCACCCGATGGCCAGCATCGGATGTTTCAGGGTATTCGGTGGCGACATTGAGAAATGGACAGCCATGGCAGGCCGGCGTTACCGCGTACTCCTGCAACGCGCCGAAAAACGCGAGCAATTTGCCTCTCGGCGTCGGCTCTGCCCGGGTGAGCGCCTCGAAATTGTTCCAGAAGACCTCGTTGCTGTCCTCCAGAAACGCCACGATCAAGGCTTCCTTTGAGGGGTAGTGGCGATACAGCGTCATCTTGCCGATCCCCGATTCCGCCGCGAGCGTGTCCACCCCAACGGCGCGATACCCCTGCCGGTAAAACAGGCGCGCGGCGGTCTGGAAGAGTCTGTCTTTGGGAGCGGCTTTGGTTTTCACGGGTGATTGCCTCTTGACACGATACAGATCTGTATTGTATGATGGCGAAACTCGATACAGAACGGTATCGTACTACACTCGGTCGACAAACGCAAGAATCAACAGGAGATCACCATGAAAGTCGGAGTATTCGGTTCGGGGACGGTGGGACAGACGATTGCCGCGAAGGTGGCCGAGCTCGGCCACGAGGTAATGGTCGGCACCCGCGATACGGGCAAGCTCGCGGATTGGCTGGGCGCGACCCGCGGCAAGGTCAGGCCGGGTCCCCGGCCGCGACGGCCGCCCACGGCGAGATTCTCTTCAACGCCACCAACGGCGGCGGGTCGCTCGAGGCCCTCGCCCTCGCAGGTGAGGCCAATTTGAATGGCAAGATCCTGATCGACATCTCCAACCCGCTGGATTTTTCGCGCGGCATGCCGCCCACGCTGTCCGTGTCCAACACCGATTCCCTCGGCGAGCAGATCCAGCGCGCCTATCCGCGGGTCAGAGTCGTCAAGACGCTCAACACCATCACGGCGAGTCTCATGGTGAACCCGCGCCAATTGGCAGACGGCGACCATCACGTCTTCATCAGCGGCAACGATGCCGACGCCAAAGCAAAGGTCGTCGACGTATTGACCAACTGGTTCGGCTGGAGGCATGTCCTGGATCTGGGCGACATTGCGACCGCGCGCGGCACCGAGATGTATCTGCCGATCTGGTTGCGCATGTGGGGCGCCCTCGGGACGGGGATCTTCAACGTCAAGATCGTGAAGTGATGGAACACAACGAATCTCAAAAACCCCTGGGGCGAAGCAGCCTGAATGTTCCACGCCTCGGTGTCGGCGCGATGACCTGGGGCGACGCGAAGGGGCTGGCCCGGCTGCATCCGGCCAAGATCGCCTACGGCGGCGCGCACGGGCGTGACGAGGAAATGCGCGCCCTGGAGGCTAGCCTGGCGGCCGGCGTCACGCTCTTCGACACCGCGGCCATGTACAGCGGCGGCGCCTCCGAGTTGCGCCTGGGCGAGTTGGCCCGCGGCACCCAGGCCCTGATCGCGACCAAGTTCCCGCCCGGCATTGGTTCAAAGACGGAAGATATGCCGAAAGCCCTCGACGCCAGCCTGGCCCGTCTGGGGCGGTCATCGCTGGACTTGTACCAACATCATTTCCCGTCCAATCGGGTCTCCATCCCGATGCTGATGAATCTGATGGCGGACGCGCTCGAGGCGGGCAAAGTCAAGGCGATCGGGGTGAGCAACTCCGGCGGCAATGCGGATCGGGCTGCCGGCGCGGCATCCCTGGCTTCCAACAGGTCGGTATTCGCTGTTGCATCGACAACCCGAGACGAATGGCGTGCTCGATGCCTGTCGCGAGCTGGGGATCACCCTGATCGCCTATCAGCCCCTGGCCAGTGGCGCGCTCACCGGCAAATATGCCGGGGGCGTCAAACCCAAGGGGCTGCGGCGCTTCACGGCGAGCTTTCGCGGAAAGGGTCCCCAGGCCACCGCTCCGGTGGTGGCGTTGCTGCGGGAAATCGGTGAGCGTTATGCAAAGACTCCGGCCCAGGTTGCGTTGCGCTGGCTGATCGAAAACGACAGCGTCCTCCCGATTCCCGGGGCAAAGAACGGCGCACAGGCGGCCGACAATGCCGGCGCGCTGTTGTTCGCGCTGACGCCGGATGAGATCGAGACGCTCAATAAGACGACCCTGGCCTGGCGGACCTAGGGCCGCCGTCAACCCTGCTCCGCAGGCGATGTCCCCCTGCTCCGCAGGGGGACATCGCCTGCGACGATCTTTCTTAAATACCGTTGTGCGCGGCGTTCCTCATAAAGGCTTGGTTTTCGCCGCTGGCTGGTATAGTGCCGAAGTATGTAATGATTGACCGCTCACCTTCCACATAGAAATCGCGAAACCCGGATTTTTCACTGGGTATGGCAGAGGCGGTCGCTTTGGGACCCGCCTCTTTGCGTTTATGGGCCAGGATGCAACGCAAAAAGGGCGATTTCCAGACAAAGGAAGGTCGTCATGGAGCAAGGCTCAAGCGTTTCACCCATCAGCCGAATCGGCTTTATCGGCAACTATCTGCCCCGCCAGTGCGGCATCGCCACGTTTACCACCGACCTGTGCGAGGCCGTTGCCACGGAATTTCCTGGCGCCACCTGCATCGCCCTGCCCGTCAATGACATCGTTGCAGGCTATGACTATCCGTCGCGTGTTCGTTTCGAGTTGACCGAAAAGGACATCGATTCGTATCGGCGGGCCGCGGACTTTCTGAACATCAACAACGTGGATCTGGTCTGCCTGCAGCACGAGTACGGCATCTATGGCGGCCGGGCGGGCAGCCACATCCTGGCCTTGCTGCGCGATCTGCGCATGCCAATCGTGACCACTTTTCACACCATCCTGCGCGATCCCGATCCCGATCAGCTTCGGGTGCTGCAGGAAGTCGCCGCTCTGTCCGACCGGGTCGTGGTGATGAGCCAGCGCGGCGTCGGTTACCTGCAGGAGATCTATGGCGTCTCCCCCGAGAAGATCGATCACATCCCGCACGGCATTCCGGACGTGCCCTTTGTGGACTCGAGCTTTCACAAGGATTTGTTCGGGGTGGAAGGCAAGACCGTCCTGCTCAGCTTCGGCCTGCTCTCGGCGAACAAGGGTATCGAGACCGTCATCGCCGCCCTGCCGGCGATCCTGGCCAGGCATCCGAATGTGGTCTACATCGTGGTGGGGGCGACCCATCCCAATGTCCTGCGCCACGACGGCGAAACCTACCGGCTGTCGCTGCAATGGCTGGCCCAGGAGAAGGGCGTCGACGGTCAGGTCATCTTCTACAACCGTTTTGTCAGCCTCGAGGAACTGATCGAGTTCATCAGCGCCGCCGACATCTACATCACCCCCTACCTCACCGCGAATCAGATCACCTCGGGCACCCTGGCTTATACCGTTGGGGCGGGCAAGGCCGTCATCTCAACACCGTACTGGTATGCCGAGGAGATGCTGGCTGAAGAGCGTGGCGTGCTGGTGCCCTTCCGCGACCCCGCCGCGCTGGCCGCGCAGGTGATCGACCTGCTGGACAACGAATCCAAACGCCACGCCATGCGCAAGCGGGCGTATCTGTTTGGGCGGGCGATGATCTGGCCGCAGGTGGCCCGCCGCTACATGGAGACTTTTGCCCGCGCGCGGGCCGAACGGCGGCACTTCGCCCCGTCCGAATTCGCGGTCAAACCGCTTGATCGCCGGCCAGCCGAACTGCCACCGCTCAAGCTCGATCATCTGCGACACATGACCGACCACACCGGCATGTTGCAGCACGCGATCTTCACCGTGCCCAACTATGCCGAGGGCTACACGTCCGACGACAACGCCCGCGCCCTGATGGTGAGCGCGCTTCTGGAGGCCGTCGGCAACAGCGAGGCCCTCGAGTTGGGCTCGCGGTATCTCGCCTTCATCTGGTATGCCTTCAACGCCGAGACCGGGCGCTTCCGCAACTTCATGGATTACCAGCGCAACTGGCTGGAAGAGATTGGTTCGGATGACAGCCATGGGCGCACATTGTGGGCCCTGGGCACGGTCTTGGGGCGGTCGAACATGCCCTCCATGCACAGCATGGCCGGCAAGGTGTTTGAGCAGGCCCTGCCCGCCATTCTGGGCACGACCAGCCCGCGCGCCTGGGCCTTCGCGCTCATGGGCATCGATGAATATTTGCAGCGCTTTGCCGGGGATCGCCTGGCCAGCCAGGTCCGCGATGAGCTCGCGGGCCGCCTCTTGACGTTGTACCAGAACAACCGCTCGGAGAACTGGCTCTGGTTTGAGGACCGGCTGACCTACTGCAACGCCGCGCTTCCGCACGCCATGATTCTGTGCGGCCACATGATGTCCAATCCTGTGATGACCGGGGCCGGATTGGAATCGCTGGGCTGGCTGGCTGAGCTGCAGCGCTCGGATGGCGAGGGCCACCCGTTTGTGCCGATCGGCTCGAACGGGTTCTATCAAAGGGATGGTGACCGGGCCCGCTTTGATCAACAGCCGGTGGAGGCCCAGGCGATGATCTCAGCCTGCCTCGAGGCCCACCGCGCGACGGGTGACCAGCGCTGGCGCAAGGAAGCCCGGCGCGCCTTCGAGTGGTTCCTTGGGCGCAACGATCTGAATCTACCCATCTACGATCCGACAACGGGCGGTTGTCGCGACGGCCTGCATCCTGACCGCCTGAATGAAAACCAAGGCGCCGAATCGACCCTGGCTTTTCTCCAGTCCCTGCTGGAGCTTCGCCTGGCCGAGTCGGCCTTCATCTCCAAGGAAGTTCGAACCGCATGACAAGCCTGCATCCTCAACTCTTCCAACGCCATACATCGAATCCCATCCTGACCGCCGCCGACTGGCCCTATCCGGTCCACACTGTGTTCAACCCCGGCGCGACCCTGCTGCGCGATGGCACGACCCTGCTCCTGTGCCGGGCCGAGGACCGGCGCGGCCACTCGCACTTGAGCGTCGCCCGCTCGGTCAATGGCGTGGATGGCTGGCAGATCGATCCCCAGCCGACCCTGCCCGCGGATCCGGCGAACTTCCCCGAGGAACTGTGGGGGATCGAAGACCCGCGCATTACGTATGTCCCTGAGTTGAAGAAATACGTCATCGTCTACACTGCCTTTTCCAGCAGCGGCCCGGGGGTCGCGCTGGCGATGACCGAGGACTTCCGCGCCTTCGAGCGCCTGGGGATGGTCTTGCCGCCGGAGGACAAGGATGCGGCCCTATTCCCGCATCGGATCGGCGGGAACTGGGCGATGATCCATCGGCCTGTCAGCGGCGCGGGCGCGCACATGTGGCTGTCGTACTCGCCAGACCTGCGCCACTGGGGCAGCCATCGCTTGATGCTGGCTGCCCGGCGCGGCGCCTGGTGGGATGCGAACAAGATCGGCCTGTCGCCTCCACCCATCGAGACCCCCGAGGGCTGGCTGGTGATTTACCACGGCGTGCGGCACACCGCATCCGGCGCGATCTATCGGCTTGGACTGGCCCTGTTTGATCTGCAGGTCCCGGAGCGCTGTCTGGCCCGCGGCGACGAGTGGATGTTTGGGCCGCAGGAGCCCTATGAGCAATTCGGCGATGTGGGCAATGTCGTCTTCCCGTGCGGCTACACGGTCGCGCCGGATGGCGATACGCTGCGGATCTACTACGGCGCGGCGGACACGAGCATCGCCCTTGCCACCGCGAGTATCAAAGCCATGCTCGCGTGGCTGGACCTGCACCGCACCCTGCCCCGCAGCGGGTTGGACTAGAAGTCATCCCGAAAATACGCGAGATCACCCTTCCCGCGCGAAGCGCGGGAAGGGTGATCTCGCGTATTTTCGGGGATAGCCTCCCGGCGGGCGCCGGTGCGCTCATCCGTCATTCACCCGGGTGTAGTCAAATACGGCACTCTATGAATTCCGACATCCAGGCAACCAACGCCCCCATTTTGGTCACCGGCGCCACCGGCTACATCGGCGGGCGGCTTGTGCCGCGCCTGCTGGAGATGGGCTATCGCGTGCGCTGCCTGGTGCGCGATCCTTCCCGCTTGCAGGGCCGGCCCTGGCAGGGCCAGGTCGAAATCGTGGCCGGCGACGTGCTTCAGCCCGACAGCCTCGCCCAGGCGATGGCGGGCGTGCGGGTGGCCTACTATCTCGTCCACAGCCTTGGCGGGGGGACCGACTTTCACGAACGGGACATGAACGCCGCTCGCAATTTTGGCGCGGCGGCCCGGGCCGCCGGGATCGAGCGCCTGATCTTTCTGGGCGGCCTGGCCGAGGCGTCGCCCGGCCTGTCTGAGCACCTGCGCTCGCGCCAGCAATCGGGCGATGCGCTGCGCGAGGCCGGGGTGCCGGTCACCGAATTCCGGGCGGGCGTCATCGTGGGATCGGGCAGCCTGTCGTTCGAGATGATCCGCTACCTCGCCGAGCGCGTGCCGGTGATGATCTGCCCGCGCTGGGTCTTCACCCGCACCCAACCCATTGGCATCCGCGAAGTGCTGGAGTATCTGACGGCGGCGCTCAGCGTGCCCGAAAGCGCCGGGCGGATCATCGAGATCGGCGGCTCGGAAGTCGTCACCTATGGCGAAATGATGACCCAGTATGCCGAGGTCCGCGGCCTCAAGCGCTGGATGATCCAGGTTCCGGTCCTGACCCCGCGCCTGTCATCGTACTGGGTGAATCTGGTCACCCCGATTCCCGCCGTTATTGCCCGCCCGCTCATCGAGGGCTTGCGCAACGAGAACGTTGTGCATGACCCGGTCGCGCGCGACCTGTTCCCAAATGTCGCGCCGGTGAGCTATCGGGTCTCGGTGGCGCGCGCGCTGGCCAAGCTCGAGGCCAGGGATGTTGAAACGGCCTGGAGCGATGCGCTGAGCACAAGCCAGGGCGATGTGCCGCCGCTCACCCTGACCGTGCAGGAGGGGATGGTGCTTGAACGCCGCCAGCGGATTGTGCCGGCGACGCCGGCGGCGCTGCACGCCGTCTTCTCCGGGATCGGCGGCAAGCGCGGCTGGTTTTACATGACCTGGGCGTGGGAGATCCGCGGGTTTGTCGATAAGCTGATCGGCGGGGTGGGCCTGCGGCGGGGCCGGCGCGATCCGGATGCGCTGCGGGTGGGCGAAGCCCTGGATTTCTGGCGGGTTGAGGCGGTCGAGGACCAGCGGCTGCTTCGCTTGCGGGCCGAGATGCGGGTGCCCGGCAAGGCCTGGCTGCAGTTCCAGGTGACGCCGCGCGAGGATGGCCAGACGCTGCTCTCGCAGACCGCCTTCTTCGCCCCCAAGGGCCTGTTTGGGTGGCTCTACTGGTATGGCCTTTATCCGTTGCATGGCCTGATCTTCAGCGGTCTCATTGATCAGATTGCGCGGCGCGCAGTGGGCCTGAAGCGATTGTAGCGAAGCAGGTTAGACTGGGCCCATGGATTTTCCCCTCGTTATTCAGGGCGGCATGGGCGTCGCGATCTCGAACTGGACCCTGGCCAGGGCTGTGTCCCAGCTTGGACAGTTGGGCGTGGTTTCTGGCACCGGCATTAACCGGGTGCTGGCCAGCCGGCTCGCCGAGGGCGATCTTGGCGGGCACATGCGGCGCGCCCTGGCCAGCCTCCCCTTGCCCGAGGTGGTCAAGACCATCCTCGAGCGCTACTACATCGCGGGCGGCAAGGCGCCGGACGCGCCCTACAAGACACCCCCGGCCTACTCGGTCAATCCGCCCGTCTTTCTGGATCAACTGACCGCGTTGGCCAACTATGTCGAGGTCTTTCTGGCCAAGGAGAATCACGCCGGTCTGGTCGGGATCAACCTGCTCGAAAAAGTGCAGATGCCCAACCTTGCCTCGCTGTATGGCGCGATGCTGGCCGGGGTGGACTATGTATTGATGGGCGCTGGCATCCCGACCCAGGTTGCGGGCGTGCTGGACAAGCTGGCCCGCCATGAGCCCGTCTCCTATCGGCTTGATGCGCATGGCGCCGGGCCGGAGGACGATGTGCGGATGCATTTTGACCCCGAGCGGATTTTCCCGGGCATCACGAGCCTGTTCGGGCAACTCAAACGGCCGAAGTTTCTGCCCATCATCTCCTCGGTCACCCTGGCCCAGGCCCTGCTCAAGCGCAGCGAAGGCGCGATCGATGGTTTCGTGGTGGAAGGCCCGACGGCAGGCGGCCACAACGCGCCTCCGCGCGGCGCGCTCAAGCTGAATGAATTGGGCGAGCCGATCTACGGCGACAAGGATGTGGTCGACCCCGAGAAGATGAAGCAGTTTGGCTTGCCCTTCTGGTTTGCCGGCGGCTTCGGAAATCCCCAGCAATTGAAGAACATCCGGGCCGCCGGGGCGGCGGGTATCCAGGTGGGCACTGCCTTTGCGCTGTGCGACGAGTCCGGGATGGCGCCCGCGCTGAAGAAATCGGTGTTGCGCCAGGTGTTTGATGAGGCCGCCCAGGTTTTCACCAGCCCCAACGCCTCGCCCACGGGCTTCCCGTTCAAGGTGGTATCGGTGCCCGGGACGATGTCGGATCCGGAGGTATACGCGGCCCGCAATCGTATTTGCGACCTTGGCTTTTTGCGGGTGATCGTCAAGAAGGAAGACGGCACCCTCAACTATCGCTGCCCCGCCGAGCCGGTCGATGATTATGTGCGCAAGGGCGGCAAGATCGAGGACACGGCCGGCCGGGCCTGCCTGTGCAACAACCTGGTGGCCACCGCCGGCTACGGTCAGCACCGCAAGGATGGCGCGGTGGAGCAGCCACTCGTCACCTCCGGCGACGATCTGGCGGCGGTGGGTCAGCTTGTGCCGGCTGGAAAGACCAGCTACACCGCCGCTGATGTGATCGGTTTTCTGCTTGGGCCTTCGGGACTACACTGACTCTATGACCCCTTCGCGCGACGCGTATCGGGAGGTCTTCGAGGCCGCAGGTGACGGACTGATCATCAGCGACGTCGAAACGGGCCGCGTGGTGGATGCCAATTCCCTGGCCGGCGCCATGCATGGCTACGCGCGCGAGGACTTCATCGGCCTAAGCTCGGCAAGCTACATCACTCCCAGCGGTGAACGCCAGTTCCTCGCCGATCTCCAGGCCATTCGGCCGGGCGATGTGTTTGAAGCGCTGTCCGTCCACCAGCGCCGGGACAAAACGCAGTTCTTTGCCGAAGAGCGGCGGTCGGCGCTGACGCATGGGGACCGGGCCTGCCTGATGAGCGTTGTGCGGGATATCAGCCAGCGGGTTGAGTCCGAACAATATCTTCTGGAAGAGGTGGAGACCCGGACCCGCGAGCAGGCCACCCTGTTGGAAGTCTCCCAAACGCTGGCCTCGGCCCTGCAACTCAAGCCGGGGCTGATTCTCGACCAACTTCGGGCGATCCTGGATTACAGCCAGGCCGGGCTCTTTGCGCTCGAGGGATCCGACCTGGTCCCCCTGGCCGTGCGCGGGCCGCTGCCATTGGAACAAGCGGTCCCGTTCCGTATTCGAATGAATGGTCCGGAGACCCTTACCGCGCTGTTTCCGGACAACGCGCCCATTCGAATCGCCGATGTGTCGGGCGCGGATTCGGCGGCGCAGTATCTCCGGTCCTTTCTCGAGAACCAGGCCGCCATGCTGTTGGCCGGGATGCGGGCCTGGATGTGGGTGCCTGTCGCCGTGAAGAGCGAGGTGATCGGCGCCATCGGCGTTGCCCACAACGAATTGGACTATTTCACCGACCATCACGCCAACCTGGCCCTGATCGTGGCCAACCAGGCGGCCATCACCATGGTCAACGCCGACTTGTACGAGCACGCCCAGGCGCTGGCCGTGCTCCGCGAGCGCCAGCGCCTGGCCCAGGACCTGCACGACGCCGTCAATCAGTCACTCTTCTCCGCGGGTTTGATCGCCGAGGTCCTGCCCCGCCTGTGGGATCGCGACAATGCGCAGGGGCGGGAATCGCTCGATGATCTGCGCCGTCTGATCCGTGGCGCGTTGGCTGAAATGAGGATCCTGCTGGTGGAGTTGCGCCCCACGGCCTTGACCGACAGCGACCTGGCCGACCTGTTGCGCCTGCTGGCCAGCGCGCTGACAGGCCGGGCGAAGATCCCGGTGACGGTGAGCGTCACCGGCAAGGGCGCCCTGCCGGCCGAGGCGCAGGTGGCGTTCTATCGTTTGTGCCAGGAAGGGCTGAACAATGTTGCTAAGCATTCCAAGGCAAAACGGGTTGACATCAAACTTCAGTATGGCCCGGCCGACGGCGCGGTTGAGTTGCGCATCCATGACGACGGCCGCGGCTTTGATCCTGCGAGTATTCGATCCGGCCACTACGGCCTGAGCATCATGCGCGAACGGGCAGATGCCGTGGGCGCGGTATTGTCGATCGAAAGCCGGCCGGGCCAGGGCGCTGACCTTGCCATGCGGTGGGCCCCGGCTCCCAAACAGGAGGTGGCGTGATGTCTGCTTCATCCATTCGGATAATGATTGTGGATGACCATCCCATGGTCCGCCTGGGTCTGTCGACGTTCCTAAAAGTCTATGATGACCTCGAGCTGGTTGGCGAAGCCGACGACGGCGCGGCCGCGCTTCAATTGTGCAAAGAGGTCTTGCCGGATGTGGTCCTGATGGACATGGTCATGCCCATCATGGATGGTGTGACGGCGACCCGGGCCATCCGCCAGCAATTCCCGAGCGCGCAGGTGATCGCCCTGACCAGCTTTAAGCAAGAAGGGCTGGTGGAGAAAGCTCTGCAGGCCGGGGCGATTGGCTATTTGCTCAAGGACGTTTCGGCCGACAAGCTTGTCTCGGCCATCCGGTCAGCCCACATGGGCCGGGCCACCCTATCGCCCGAGGCCACCCAAATTCTGGTCGAGGCCGCCAACAAACCGCCCCCGCCGGGTCATGACTTGACCAAACGCGAGTGGGCGGTCCTGGCTTTGCTGGTCGAGGGATTGAACAACACCCAGATCGCGCATCGGCTGGGGGTCAGTTCGTCCACGGTCAAAACCCACGTCAGCGCCATCCTTTCCAAATTTGGCGTCGAGAGCCGGACCGAAGCGGCTGCGCTGGCGCTGCGCCATCACCTCATCTCTTAAGCCCAAAGAAGAACCCGAAAGCGACAGGCCCCGGACCGGCGTACGCCGGTCCGGGGCCTGTCGCTTTTCTTATCTCCCCCAAATGGTGGAGACGAGAACACCCCGGGCGAGGGATGCGCCCAGGGCGTTTCCGGCCTAGGATGTTGACATGGTCCGCATCTACATAGCCGATGGCCTGGCAGAAGAACGTTCAGCCCTTCGTCTGGTGTTGCGGCGTCTTGACATGGTGGTCGTGGGTGAAGCAGCCGATTGGGAGACGACACTGGCGAAGGCGCCAGCGACGCGGCTCGATATTCTGATGGTGGATTGGGGTCTGCTCCCGGACGAGTCCGGAACAGCCCTGGATCTGTTGCGCGCGGCCTGCCCAGGAGCCATCATTGTCATTCTGATCAGCCACATGGACGCCCGCAAGCAGGCCGCGCTGTCAGCCGGCGCGGACGTTTTCATCAGCAAGGGCGAGTTGCCCGAGCGGGTGGCCGAACGACTGCGCGGCATCGCCGCAAGCGTGCCGCTGAAGTAGCGGCCCCACGGCTGAGCATCAAGAACGGCACTCCTCTCTGCCTGGAGCGCCGCCGAAACAACAACAGAGGCAGCCAAGTGGAACGATCCAGGAGGATCAAAACATGAACAAGGATGAATTCGAAGGCAAGTGGAAGCAGATTCGTGGACAGGCCCGACAGTGGTGGGGCAAGCTGACCGATGACGATATTGAGCGCGTCGGCGGCAAGTACGAGGAGTTCCTGGGCGTTGTGCAGGAAAAGTACGGCTATACCCGCGAAGCGGCTGAGACCGAAGTCAACAAGCGGGTGGCCGAGTTCGAGGCCAACCAGAAGAAGCACGCCGCGCCAGTCAAGTAAACGTTAACACTGGTTTATCCGAAGCGCCATCCCGGCTCCGCCGGGATGGCGCTTCGGAAACCTACAGGAGAACTAAACATGTTGAACTTCATCATTTGGATTATCGTTGGCGGGATCATCGGCTGGCTGGCCAGCATGATTATGCATACCAACGGAAGCCAGGGCACCCTCATCGATATCGTGGTCGGGATTGTTGGCGCCTTTGTCGGCGGCCTGGTGTTGAGCCCGCTGCTCGGCGTCGGCACGATCAACGACGGCAATTTCAGCCTGCCCTCGCTGCTCGTGTCGCTGCTCGGGGCGGTCATTCTGCTGGCGGTTGTCAGACTGTTCAGCCGCGGCGGAACTCGCCGCGCATAACGCCTCGAAGTAAAGCACATCCCGGAATCGATATTCCCCGGTTCGCCGGGGATATCGATTCCGGTTACTGGCCTTAAGGAGGCTCAATGTCCAACTATCCAAACGCAGAAGATACGGCTGTGGATCGCCGCCAGGAAACAGTGATTACTCAGCAGCCTGGCTACGCGGCGACCGAGCAGGTCACCCGCGACGTCGCGTCCGAGAAGCGCCAAACCCTGTTCCAGATCAACCGCATCCTGTACACCCTGCTGGGTGGGCTGGAGATTCTCCTGGCCGCCCGCTTCGTGTTGAAACTGATCGGGGCCAATCCGGGCAGCGGCTTTGCGGCCGCCATCTACGGACTGTCTGGCGTCTTCGTCGCCCCGTTCAATGGCCTGATCGCGACGCCGGCATCCGGCGGCACGATTTTTGAAGTGACCACGATCATTGCGATGATCGTCTTTGCCCTCATCGTGTGGGGCATTGTGCGGATCATCCCGATCATTACCGATCGGCCGAGCGCGCGCACCGTTACCCGCACGACCCGCGAGCAGACTCCGGGCGGGCAGGGCAACGAGCGCACCACGCGCACCATCACCAAGGACTGACATGAGACTGAGCTTTAACAAGAGCATCGGCAGCCTGCTGCTGGCCATATGGCTCATTCTGACCGGCCTGGCGCACTTCGTCCCGGCCATCGCCGGCTTGGCTGTCGTGCTGGCGATTGTCGCCATCGTCGCCGGCGTGTTCATCCTGCTCGGGCGCTAGGCGCCACTAACAAGACCTATGCCGGGGCAAATCCCCCGGCGCAACCGGGGGATATACCCCCGACGGAGAAAACTGAATGAAAGACGTAATGAACGAACACAAGACCCATATCAATCGCCCGGGCAGCTTCCTGGCGGGCGCGATTTTTGGCGGATTGGCGGGCGCGGGCGCGATGCTCCTGATGGCCGAACAGTCCGGCAAAAAGACACGCGCGCAGATCCAGCTCAAAGGTGAAGAGCTGCGCGACCAGGCGTCCGAGGCCGTGGAAGACGTGGTCTCCCAGACCCGCGACACCGCGCGCAAAATCACCTCTGATTTCCGGACGAAGGCCCGCGAGATCAAGACTGGCGGCGAGCAGCTGCTTGCCGAGCAGAAGGCGCGCATGAACAATGCGGTCGCCGACGCGAAGGCTGCCGCCTGACGTGATGCGGGATGCCGTGTCTGGAGGGGCTTGGACCAGGAGGTCCGGGCCGCCTCCGGTCCACATCCCATGAAATTATCGGAGAGTTACGCATATCGCCCTATCGGTCCAGAATGTTCTTCACCGCGGGGGTGGGGAGGAACAGCAATGTTCAAGTCCACGCGTTTTGTATTAGTGTTTTTGATTTCGGCGGCCCTCGCGTCCGCGACAAACAGCGGGCTGCCCGGAGTGTCGGCATCTTCGCGCGCAGCCACCTCGCCCGTGCCGGGCGCCGCGGCGAGCTACTTGGTGTTGTCCGGCGCGATCGTGACCAATACCGGCCCGACCACGATTGCGGGAGATCTGGGCGTCAGTCCAGGTATTGGCGAGCCGCCCATCGTCACCGGATTTCCACCGGCGTGGTCACCGCGGCACGATCCATATCACCGATGGCCCGCGGCGGACGCGCAGGCAGATAGCACCGCCATGTTCGGCGAGCTCGATCAAGCCTGCGATGTCTCCTATCCTGCTGTGCAGGACCTGACCCTGGTTTCGCCCTTGGTGCCTGGGGTCTACTGCGCGGCTGGCTCCTTTGCGCTGAGCGGGCCACTTGTCCTCACGGGAGAGGGCGTGTGGATTTTCAAGTCCGCCTCGACCCTTATTGCGGCACCGGGTTCATCCATCACGGGTGGCGACCCCTGCAATGTGTGGTGGCGCGTCACCAGTTCCGCGGATTTTGGCGCCAACTCGTCGATCGTGGGGAGTGTCCTTGCGCTCACGTCGATCTCGCTGAAGACCGGCGCGACACTGAATGGGCGGGCCATGGCCCAAACGGGCGAGGTTACGCTCGACTCCAACGCCATTTCGCTCGTCTGCAACACGCCAACGGCAGTTGAGTTGTTGTCCTTCACGGGAACCCAATTCGGACATAGCGTGGCGCTGGACTGGGAAACCGCCCAGGAAGTGGACAACTACGGTTTCAACCTGTATCGCGCATCGGTTGACGACTTCGGGCAGGCGGTCTTGATCCACTTTGAACCGTCTTCCATCGCGGGCGGCACCGGCTCCGGCGCAACCTATCACTACGTTGACACACCCCCAGGGCCGGGCGCATGGCGGTATTGGCTGGTCGACCTCGACACCCATGGCGCGGAAACGCGCTACGCGCAATCGGCCGCCATCGTCATGCCGATGTTCTTCCCGATCTATCTGCCACTGATCGGGAGGGCATGAGGATTTCATGAATCGCAAAACGTTCGCTTCCCTCTCCTTCAGCCTGTTGCTGGCTCTGTTCGTCATCGGCTCGCTGCCGCTCTCCGCGTCTGGCGCCCCAAATGCGCCCGTTGGCATTACCGAAACGCCCGTGGCAACGGAAACGTCGACAGTCGCGCCAACGAACACGCCGATGCCGACGCAAACGCCGACAAACGCGCCGACGCAAACGCCGACGAACGCGCCGACGAACACGCCGATGCCGACGCAGGCGCCGGGAAATACCCCGGTCCCGGCGACGCCCACGCCCACCCTGACGCCGGCAAGCACACCAACCGCGACGCGCGTCCTTGTGCTGCCAGTCGCGGGTGGCCCGGCCGAACCAGGTGACCCCTTGCGTTGGGTGCCCGAGGTGTTTGCGTTGATCCTTGGCGGTCTGGCCGCGCTGGCGATCGGATCGGATCCACACGCGAACCCCACCCCGCGGAAATAGGCTGTCTTGTTGAAAGGCAGGTGTTTCGCGATCGTGCTGGGCATCATCCTGGCGTCAGGAAGAGGCGTTGACCTGGCAAATGCAGCGTCGCCGTCTTCCCATCCCCCGAAAACCCACCCTTCGGGGGATGCGGCTGCGGAGGGCATGAACCTGGAATGGCGCGCGACGCTCCCCGAGCTGACCCGCCAGGCGGACGGCGCGCTGAATGCGCATATCCCTGGTTATGCCCAAAGCGACGCGCCCGGCCTGCCGCAATTGCCGATCACGACGACGTTGGTGGTCCTGCCGGCTGGCGCGCACCCCACCCTGGAAGTCGTCCAGATCGAAGAAAGCGACCTGCCCCTGACCGGCGCCCTGCGCCGCTCGCCCCGTCCGGCGGGGGTGTTGCGCACCGCGGACGGCGACATCATCGGCGGGGCCTATGCCGACGACGGGGAGACGGCCTGTTCCGAGGTGGAGGGTTGCCCCAACCCATTTGATTCGCCGCTGACGCTCACTCCGCTCGGACTGGTGCGCGGCGTGTCGCTCGCCCGGCTTACCTTTGCGCCCGTTCGGCCGTTGGCCGGCATGTTGCGGGTCACCACCTATCTCCGCGTCTTTGTGCGATTCAATGTCGCGGGCGGCGCGACTGCGGCCCCAATTGCTTCGGAGTCCGCCCCGGCCGATCCACTTCTCGCAGTCCTCAAGCGCTCGGTGATCAATCCGGAGCAGGTGAGACCCGCGCCCCTGCCTGCGGTCGCTATGTCCCGGCCCCAAACCGCGCCCCCACGCGCCCTCGTCTTTGTGAGCCAACCCGGCCTGACCGAATTGACTTATGACAGCCTGGCCGCGATCGGGTTTCCCCTCGCCGGGGTCGATCCGCATCAGCTGCGCCTCACCCGGGCCGGCGCTGAGATCGCGCTGGAATGGGACGGGAATGCAAACGCAGGCTTTGAGCCCAGTGAACGCCTGCTGTTCTACGCCGCCCCCCGCTTCAGCCGCTGGACGCGCGAGGATGTCTACGCCCTTTCCGTCGGCGACCTGCCCGGCCTGCGCATGGTGAGCCGCCCGGCCAATCCGGCGCCGCAACCGCCCGGGACCGCCTGGGTAACTCAAACCTACGAAGTCAACTCTCTCTACACGCCGGTCTGTTTCTGCGGGCGGCTGCCGCTCGGGCGTGACGGGGATCGCTGGACCTGGGACGATGTGCGCCAGCCCGATCGGGCTCGCCCCGCGTATGCGATCGGCGGCTTGCCCGCGCTCGATACAAGCCAGGCCGCGACCCTGACCGTGTGGCTGATCAGCTACACAGAGCTCCTGGGAATCGCCCCCGATCATCGGGTCGACGTCGCCCTCAACGGGCGCGGCCTTGGGCGGATCGAGTGGGATGGCCGGCAGGCCATCACCGCCACTTTCGCCATCACCCCCGGGGTGTTGATCGCCGCCAACAACGCCCTCAGCCTGACCCTGCCCGGAGTGGGGAGCGTCGTGGAGGGCATGTGGCTCGACGCGTTTACGCTGCGCTACGCGCGCAGCGCCGTCGCGGCCGGGTCCTCGCTCGCTTTCGCGGGGGATGCCGCGCCGCGCGCCTACACCGTGGGACTGACCGCAACGGCCGGTCTGCGCGGCTATGACGTGAGCAACCCGGACGTTCCCATCAGCCTGTCCGGGCTGAATGCCGCGCCTATCCTGCTGTCCGATCCCATCAGCGGCGGCGGGCGCAGCTACGCGCTGACCTCGGCCGCCGCGATCCAGGTCCCGGCCCGCCTGCGGATGGCGGCCGAACTGCAGCCGGCGAGCGGGGCCGACTATGTCGTCGTCGCCCCTGCGGCGTTCACGCCCGCGCTGGCCGAGCTGATCGCGCTGCGACAGAGCCAGGGTCTGACCGTGGTGGTTGAAGACCTGCAGGCCGTCTACGATGCGTTTGATGGCCGGCCCACCCCCGAGGCGATCCGGGCCTATCTGAAATCCGCCTACGACACCTGGAATCCGCGCCCGACCTACGTCTTGCTGATGGGCGATGGCAACTATGATCCCAAACGGTATCGGGCCAACTCGAAGGAAACGCTGCTCCCGCCGTATCTGGCCGATGTGGATCCGTGGATGGGAGAGACGGCCGCCGACAACCGTTATGCGCTGCTCGACGGCGGCCCGGACGTCCTGCCGGATGTTCTGATCGGCCGCCTGCCGGTCAACACGATCACGGAGACGCGCGCCTGGTGGACAAGATCGTCCGTTATGAGAATGCGCCCGAGCCCGGTGGATGGAACGGGGATGTCGCCTTCGTCGCCGATGATGCCGATGAGGGCGGGCACTTCGCCGCTGATTCTGGCCAGCTTGCGGCAGGACACGTTCCATCGCCGTTCATCACCCGCACGATCTACTACGCGCCCCCGAACACGACCGTGGTCGACACGCAGCAGGCAATCCTGGCCCGCTGGAACGCCGGCGCGGGGATGATCCTCTACGCCGGCCACTCATCGGTGCGCCAATGGGCGGCCGAGCGTTTATTCCATCGCGATGACGTGGCCGCGCTGCGCAACGGGCGCAGGTTGCCCGTTGTGCTCGAGATGACCTGTTTTACGGGCTTCTTTCATGAGCCGAATAACACGACCCTGGACGAAACGCTGGTCCGCGCGGCGGAGGGTGGCGCGGTCGCGGTCTGGGGCGCGTCTGGCCTCGGGGTCGCGGCCGGCCATCAGCAACTGGCGGAGGGCTTCCTGGCCTCGCTGTACGCGCGCCACGAGGGCACGCTCGGCGCGGGGACGCTTTCCGGCAAGCTGAAACTGATGGCGAGTGGCTCCAGCGCGTTGGACCTGGTTGACACGTTCAACCTCCTGGGCGATCCCGCCACGCGTCTGAACGTGACCCTTGCGCCCTGGTCGAATACTAGGTACTTGCCCGCGCTCTGGCGCTAACTCGCCGGAGGTGGGGCGGGGAGTGAGGGAATCCGATGAAGCCTTCTACATCTTTGCGCGGAGCCGGCCCTGTCAGCATTGGAGCCTCGCGCCGGGAGGGCCGCGGCGGGGACGGCGCGGCTGAGACATACGGGCCAATGCGCCCGAGCACGCAGACCGGGCGCTGGTCCTGCTGCTGAGCCAGTTCAAGAGCCCGCTGGTGCTCATCCTGATCTTCGCTGCCACGATCTCCATCTTCGTTGGCGAGTACACCGATGCCCTCATCGTCCTGGCGGTTGTGATCGGCAGCACGATGCTTGGTTTCGCCCAGGAATACCGGGCCGGCAACGCGGTTGAGAAACTCCGCTCGCAGGTCACCCTCAAGGCCAAAGTACTACGGGACGGCGAATCGCGCAGTATTGACGCGGACCAGGTGGTGCCGGGTGACATCGCGCTGCTCTCTGCCGGCCGTCGGCGGATGGGGTGGTGCTCGACGCCAATGACTTCTTTGTCAACCAGGCCGTCCTGACCGGCGAAACTTTTCCGGTTGAGAAGAGGGCCGGGCAAGTCGCGGCCAAGGCCAGCCTGGCCGAGCGGGCGAACTGCGTGTTTCGCGGCACCAGCGTCAGCAGCGGCACGGCCCGGGTCCTGATCGCCCAAACCGGCAAAGGCACTGTGTTCGGCCAGATCGCCCAGCGGTTGAGCCTGCGCCCGCCCGAGACCGAGTTCGAGCGCGGCATCCAGCGCTTTGGCTATCTGCTCACCCAGGTCATGCTGGTAATGATCATTGTCGTCCTGGCCGTCAACATCTTTCTGTCCAAGCCGCCCATCGATTCGCTGCTCTTTGCCCTCGCGCTCGCGGTCGGGCTGGCCCCCGAACTGTTGCCGGCCATCATCAGCATCACCCTCGCCCACGGCGCGCAGGCGATGGCCAAGCGCGGCGTCATCGTGCGCCGTCTGAATGCCATCGAGAACTTTGGCAGCATGGATGTGTTGTGCACCGACAAGACTGGCACTTTGACCGAAGGCGTGGTCCGGCTTGATGGCGCATGTGATCCCGCGGGCCAGCCCTCCACGGCAGTGTTGAGCCTGGCCTATCTCAACGCCCAGTTCCAGACCGGGCTGACCAACTCGCTCGATGACGCCATCCAGGGCTACGCCCAGAAGGCCGGATTGAAGGCTGGCGCCGAGAAGAAGATTGACGAGATCCCCTACGACTTTGTGCGCAAGCGTCTGAGCGTGGTCACGGCCAACGACACAGGCGCGCGCACCCTGTCCAAGGGGCGCTGGACAACGTCCTGAGCGTCTGCGATCGCGTGCTGGTGGGAGATGATCTAGTTCCGCTGGACGAGGCGCAACGAGCCGGGATTGACAAGCGCTATAGCGACTGGAGCGACAAGGGCTTTCGGGTGCTGGGCGTTGCCCAAAGCGGGCGCGCGACCCGGGCGCGCTCGCCTTTGCCGGCTTCTGCTCTTCTTGCCCCCCAAGGCCGACGTGCACAGACCATTCTGCCTGGCGAAACGGGGAGTGCGGCTCAAGTCATCACCGGCGACAACCAAGGTCGCACGGCATGTCGCGGAAGCGGTCAAGCTCCAGATCGACGGTGTGCTGACCGGCAGCGCGCTGAACGACCTCAACGACGAGGCGCTCTGGCATGCCGCCGAGCGCACAACGATCTTCGCCGAAGTCGACCCCAACCAGAAGGAGCGCATCATCCTCGCCCTGCGCAAGACCGGGCATGTGGTTGGCTACATGGGCGACGGGATCAACGACGCGCCGGCTCTGCACGCCTCGGATGTTGGGATTTCGGTGGACACAGCTGTCGATGTGGCCAAGGACGCCGCCGACTTCGTGCTGCTCCGCCAGGACCTCGACATCCTGCGCGAAGGGATTGACGAGGGCCGACGGACCTTCGCCAATACGCTCAAATACATCCTGACCACGATCAGCGCCAACTTCGGCAACATGTTCAGCATGGCCGGGGCCTCGCTCTTTCTGCCCTTCCTGCCCCTGCTCGCGCCCCAGATTCTGCTCAACAACTTCCTGTCCGACATCCCGGGCACGGCGATCGCCGGCGACAATGTGGATCCGGAGTGGGTGGCCAAGCCGCGCCGCTGGAATACGAAGTTCATCCGCAACTACATGGTGCTGTTCGGCCTGGTCAGTTCGATCTTTGATTTCGCGACTTTCGGGGTGTTGCTGTTCATCTTCCGCGCCTCACCGGAGGAGTTCCGCACGGGATGGTTTATCGAGTCGCTGATGACTGAGCTGGTCATCGCCATGGTCGTCCGCACCCGCCGGGTGTTCTTCCGCAGCCGGCCGGGCACCCTGCTCTGGGTCAGCACCGTGATCGTCATCGCCATCACCATCCTCCTGCCGTATCTGCCCTTCGCCGGCATCTTCGGCTTCATCCCGTTGCCCGCGCCGCTCATGCTGACCGTGCTTGGGCTGACCGGGCTGTATGTGCTGGTCACTGAGATCGCCAAGAAGTTCTTCTACGCGCGGATCGAGAACGCGAGCGCGTAATGGGCCCGTCATCCCGGCGGAAGCCGGGATCCATACCGCGGGACGCGATAATGTCATACACTCATGAACGACTCCGACCTCAATCACCTCCGAACCGCCATTCAAGTGGCCTGGCGCGCCCGCGAACATGGCAACCATCCGTTTGGCGCCCTGCTCGTCGACGAGAATAACCAGATCTTGATGCGGGCCGAGAACACGGTGAACACCGCCCGCGACTGCACCGGCCACGCCGAGACCAACCTCGTCCGCCTGGCCTCGCAGCGCTACTCGCCCGAACAGCTCGCCCGCTGCACGCTCCACTCGAGCACTGAGCCCTGCGCGATGTGCGCCGGGGCGATTCATTGGAGCGGGATCGGGCGGGTCGTCTTCGCCCTGAGCGAGCGCGCCCTGTATGACATTGTCGGGCCTTCGCCCGAGCATCTGCTGCTCCCCTGCCGGGAGGTTTTTGCCCGCAGCCAGCGCCCGATGGAGGTCCTTGGCCCCTGTGCCGTGTTGGACGTCGAAGCCCACGCCGTGCACGCCGGTTTCTGGACACAGGCGCCCGCCGCGCCGGATGTTGCCTAAGTGGGCTACCAGAACCGCTTGGCACCCAACGCGCCGAGCGGCGCGAGTGTTCCTGAACCTCGGAGGTGGGCGCACAGGGCTTCTGGCAGGCGCGACCTGTGTGCGCCCACCTCCGAGGTGCAGGAAGGTACGATTTGGAGCGCCCCAAGCGCGAGACTCCGATGCTCGACGATCAAGAACATCTGGTAACCCCCATAGGACACACGACGAAATCATGCTTTTCGATCCACCGCCCGAGACCCGCTTCGATCTGCGCTTCAGCCTGGCCGGCATCCCCATCCGGGTGCACCCGCTCTTCTGGATCGTGGCCGTGCTGTTCGGCCTGTCCGGGGGCGGGCTGCTGTATCTGCTGATCTGGGTCGCCGTCATCTTTATCTCGATCGTCGTACACGAGCTGGGCCATGCCCTGCTGATGCGCGCGTATGGCCAATCCCCGCGGATCGTGTTGCATGGCGCGGGCGGGGTGGCCACCTCCGAGCCCGTGCTGTGGGGAAATCGTTGGGCGGGCGTGACACTGCAGCCGCGCCAGCAACTTCTGGTCTCGCTGGCCGGGCCGGGGGCCGGGTTTGTCCTCGCGGCGCTCGTGCTGGTCCTGGTTGTCGTCGCGGGCGGGTCGGTCACGCTGACCCCGCTGCTGGGCTTCATCCCCTGGCCATCCGCGGCGTTGCCTTATGGCGGCCTGGTGAACGCGATCGTGTCGTCGTTTCTGTGGGTGAACCTGTTCTGGGGGCTGGTCAATCTCATGCCCGTCTTCCCGCTCGACGGCGGGCAAGTCTCACGCACGCTGTTCACCCAATTCGATCCGGCCGATGGCCCGCGCAAGTCGCTGTGGGTGTCGATCATCGCTGGGGCCGTTGTGGCTGTGGCGGGACTGATCTTCCTGCAAAGCACGTATCTGGCGCTCTTGTTCGGCTATCTGGCGTTTCAGAGCTATCAGTCGCTGCGCGGGCGGGCGGGGTTTGGTTTTTAGTGGCGGGTAGTCGGCATCGGGGTCTACCCGCCACGGGGGTTGAATGAATACACGGAATATCTTCGCGGCTTTGCCGCTCATCGCCGGGCTGGCCTTATCGAGTTGCGGGGTCGCCCCGCCGCGGCCCCAATCCCTTCGCGGCGGGTCCGAACGGCGGGTCCTGGGTGTCGAGAGGGCGCCCCAGGCCTCGGAGCCGGCCCCGGCCCCCCCGGCCCGGGGGGGGGGCCGCGGCCCGGGGGGGGCCACGGGGGCGCGCGGGCGGGGCGGGCCGGGCCGCGCCCCCCGGCGGGGCGCGGGGCCCGCGCGGGGCCCGGGGGCCGGCCCCCGGCCGGGCGGGGGGGCGGCCCGCCGGCGGCGCGGGGGGGGCCGGGGGCCCCCGGCGGGGGCGGGCGGGGGGGGGCCGGGGGGGGCCCGGCCGGGGCCGATTTTGGCGGGGTGCCCGGCTCGGCGCGCTCGGCCCAGGCTGCAACAGCTACACTGCCATCGAAGGGGCCGGCCAGAAACCCACGCCGGGCCGGGCCGCCCCCCCCCCCCCGCCGGCGCCGAACCGGCCGGGGAATGGAGCACCAGACCCAGTTCCTGAAGGCGCTCCAGGCGGCCCAACTTACCGCATCGACGCAGACAAGCTCGAGATCCGGACCGCGGATGGCGCGCTGGCCGCCAGCCTCGCCGGCGGGCACCCCGGGCGGTCACCTCGCCGACTGGGCGCCGCAGCCGGCCGCCTCGATCCGCGGATTGCTTGCCAACGTTGAATTGGCGGTCGGGGCAGCGGGCAGGCACGCCGCACCCCAAGGACGGCCTGCGAGGACCTGCCGCGCCCGGAGCGGCGGGCAAGGGCCGGGGCGAGCGCGGGAAAACGCAGGCCCGGGGGGACGCGGGGGGGGGGGCGCGGAAGATGCGGCTATAACGCTGATCGTCAACACGGGCGGCAGCGGCACATTCACCTCGCTTGCGCTCGTGATCAATGACAAAGGTCTGCCCAGGGTCTCGCCGCTGGTTGCGGCCGGACGCCGCATCCCGTCAGTCACTCGCGATTCAGAACGGCACGGTGACGGTCCCCCCCCCCCCGCCCAAACCGGAAGAGGCGCGTCGCCGCCCGCACGGTCGAAGTCGCAGGTGTTCACCTGAGGGCGGCGCGCTGGTTCCGTCGAAATAGCAAACCAGTTAACCGGTTTGCATTGACTTGATAGGAGAATACGGACCCATGCCAAATGCCACGCCTGACCTCGCCTATATCTGCGCGACCTGCGGCACCCAGTTCCCGCCCTCACCACCCGCCCGCCGCCTGCCCGATCTGCGACGACGAGCGGCAATACGTGGGCGCGGCCGGGCAGACCTGGACGACGCTCGACAAGCTTAGGCGGACGCACCGGAACATGTTTCAGCGCCTGGAACCGGATCTGTATGGGATCGGCAGCGCGCCCCAATTTGCGATCGGCCAGCGCGCCCTGCTGATCCGAACCCCGCACGGCAACGTGCTGTGGGATTGCATCAGCCTGCTGGATGACGCGACCATCGACATCATCACCGCCCTGGGCGGCCTGCAGGCGATTGCGATTTCGCATCCGCACTTCTACACGACGATGCTCGAGTGGGCGCGGGTCTTCAACGTCCCGGTGCATCTGCATGCCGCCAATCGGGCATGGGTGATGCGGACGGATCCGGCGATTCGGTTCTGGGAGGGCGAGACCCACGATCTGCTCCCCGGCCTCCGTCTGACCCGGCTGGGCGGCCATTTTGCGGGGAGCACTGTCCTCACCTGGGACGCCGGCGCGGACGGGCGCGGCGCGCTGCTGAGCGGGGATATGCCGCAAGTCGTCGCCGATCGGCGCTACGTCAGCTTTATGCGCAGCTATCCGAATCTGATCCCGCTGCCGGCGACCGAGGTGGCCCGCATTGCGGGCGTCCTGGCCGGGCTGCGCTTCGATCGGATCTACGCCGGATTTTGGGATGCCCATGTGCGCGAGGACGCCCAGGTGGCGGTGCAGCGCTCTGCCGCGCGCTATGTGGCCTGGAGCCAGGGTGATGCCGGCGCCTAACCTCTATCCGCCGATTTAGCAGATTCTCGCTGATATGGACATGCGCCGCGCTAACAAGGAAGAAGAATCGGCGGAAATCTGCGTAATCTGCGGATAGATCCCGCAATTCATCGGCGCGGAGATTTGCTGGGCCCATCTAGAATGTTCGCGATGCGGATCCTGTTCAGCTTCATCGGCGGGAGCGGGCACTTTCTCCCGCTCGTGCCCGTGGCGCGGGCAGCCGCTGCCGCCGGGCATACGGTTGCCTTCGGATGCGGGCCATCGATGCGGGCGACGGTCGCGGCTGTTGGTTTTCAAGTGTTTCCTCTTGGCACGGGCGCCGCTGTCGCGCCGGCCCGGCTCCCGCTCCGCCCGCTCGATGCCGCCCGCGAGGATGAGGAGTTCCGGGAGCGCTTTGTCCGAGGCGCCGCCGCCAGGCGCGTGCCCCAGATGCTTGCGTTGTGCGAATCCTGGCGGCCGGACGCCGTGGTTTGCGACGAGGCCGACTTCGGCAGCATGCTCGCCGCCGAGCGGCTGGGGTTGCCGCACGCGACGGTCCTGGTCATGGCCGCCGGATCGTTTGTGCGGGCGGAGGTCATCGGAGAGGCGCTCAATGGACTGCGGGCCGCGCATGGGCTGCCGCCCGACCTTGGGCTGGAGATGCTGTATCGGCACCTTGCGTTATCGCTTTTTCCGCCGGGATTCCGCGATCCGGCCTTTCCCCTGCCCGCCAGCGCGCATGCCTTTCGGGCCACAGAGTCCCCCGCCGTCTCAGCCCGGTCGCCTGGCCCGCCGCTCCTCTATCTCACCCTGGGCACGGTCTTCAACCTCGAGTCGGGCGACCTGTTCAGCCGGGCGCTGGCCGGCCTGCGTGATTTGCCGGTGAAGGTTGTGGCGACGGTGGGCGAGGGCATCGACCCGGCCGAGTTTGGCCCGCAGCCGGCCAACGTCCGGATCGAACGCTACATTCCACAGGAGTCGATCCTGCCCGAGTGCAGCCTGGTCGTCTCGCACGGCGGGTCGGGCGGCGTGCTGGGCGCGCTCGCCCACGGTCTGCCCATGGTGTTGCTTCCGATGGGGGCGGATCAACCGCTCAACGCGGCCCGCTGCGAGCAAGTGGGCGTTGGACGCATGCTCGATCCGATCGCGGCCTCGCCCGCCTCAATTGGCGAGGCCGCGTCGATGCTGCTGGCCGATCCGCGCTATCGGCAGACCGCCGAGCACTTCCGGGATGAGATTGCCGCCCTGCCCGGTCCCGGCCACGCCGTTCGCCTGCTCGAGCGGCTGGCGATTGCGAAGGGCGCGATGTCCCCGACTTCGCCGTAGAACATCGCGCCCGGTTGCGAAAGTTGCTGTCCTGCGAGATCACAATTCCCGCGCGAAGCGCGGGAATTGTGATCTCGCAGGACAGCTTCTACTGAATCGACTCATCCATCACCCGGCCAAGCAGGCCCAGGACCGCGGGATCGCCACCGGCATAGCGAGTGAGCAGAAGGCCCATCCGGTAGTAGCGCCCAGCGTTATTGCCGCTTTGATCCACGCCGGCGATTGACCGCGCCGCCTGGCGCGTCTCGGAAAGCGATCGATACTCGAGTACTGCGAGGCGCTCGCCGTTGACGAGGAGAACCGTGCCGGGTCGGGTCAGCATGAGCGGCGCCACCGTGTCGTTGGTGAGTTCGACCGTGCCCCCCCAGGTCCGTAGCGCCCGGATCAGATCGCTCACGGCCTGGCTGGGTTCGGGATAGCGCGCGGTATAGCGGACCGGATCGGGCGCGATCACGGTCGGGCTTCGCAGAGATCCCGTCGCCAAACGACCGGACGATGGGGCCGCATCGGCGACCGCGACCGGCGCGCTGCATGCGCCGAGGAAGAGGCTTGCGGCAAGAAAGGCCGCGAGGGCATAAAAAGTGCGTTTCATGGGTGATCTCCTTGCATCCGAGCCGGATGCGCCAACACTGTCTGGCCATCAGCATGCGCCGGATGCGCGCCGCGCGCATCGGCCCTCCGACGGGGCGGTCCTCCGACTTTGGGCGGAGGCAAAATCGCCTGTCTCTGCTAAGCTCGGCACAGAACGAGACATGAGGAGAGCAGAATGACGATTCGAGTCCTGGTGGTCGACGATCACAGCGTGGTGCGCCAGGGGCTGCGCATGTTCCTCGGGCTGGATGCCGAGCTCGACGTCGTGGGCGAAGCGTCGAACGGGCAGGAAGCCCTCGAGCGCGCCCGCCAGTTGCGGCCGGATGTCGTGCTGATGGACCTGATCATGCCGGTGATGGATGGCATCACCGCCATCGCGGCGCTGCGCCGGGAAATGCCCGACACCGAGGTCATCGCCCTGACCAGCGTCCTGGAGGACGAGAAGGTCATCGGGGCGGTTCGGGCCGGGGCCATGGGCTATCTGCTCAAGGACACCCACGCCGAGGATCTGTGCCGGGCCATCAAGGCCGCCGCCGCCGGGCAGGTCCAGCTCTCACCGCAAGCCGCCGCCCGGCTGTTGCGCGAAGTCAAAGCGCCCGATAACCCCGAAACGCTCACCGATCGGGAGGCGGACGTGCTGCGCCTGCTGGCAAAGGGCCGCTCCAACAAGGAGATCGCCCAGGCCCTCATCATCGGCGAGAAGACCGTCAAGACCCACGTGAGCAACATCCTCGCCAAACTGAATGTGCCCAGCCGGACCCAGGCCGCCCTCTTCGCGGTGCGGATCGGCATGGTAGACGCCGGAGCGTGAAGGAGCCCGATGCTGGATGAAGACCACGTTGCCGCCGAGATGATGACCGCCCTGCCCGCGGACGCGCGAGAGCGGGAGTTGGTGCAGGAAAACGCCCGCCTGCTCGCCGCCGAGCAGCGTCTGGCCGAGCAATTCCAGGTCCTCAGCGAGTTCAGCACCTGCATCATCTCGATTCTGGATGTGGAGGAATTGCTCGCCCAGACCGTCCGGCTCATTCGGCAGACCTTCGGCTACTATCACATCCACATCGGGTTGATCGAAGGCGGCCTGGTGACCTTCTCGCCGCGCGCGGGGCTGTTGCGCGACGAAGGCTCATGCGCGGGGTGCGCGTCGCATCCCCTGCGGGTCGGGGTGGACGGCATTTGCGGCCGCGTCGCCGGCAGCGGTCAACCCATCCTCGTGCAGGATGTGACCCGCGACGAGCGCCTCGTGTTGTTGTCTCCGGGCCAGACCGGCTCCGAGCTGGCCTTGCCATTGCAGATCAAGGGCCGGGTGATTGGCGTGCTGGATGTGGAGAGCGAGCGGCCAAACGCTTTTTGCGCGACCGATGTGGCGATGCTGCAATCCTTCGCCAACCAGACGGCGGTAGCGCTCGAGAATGCCCGGCTATACAAACAGGCCCAGCAGCTTGCGGCGCTCGAGGAGCGCCAGAGGCTGGCCCGCGAGCTGCACGACTCGGTGTCACAGGCCCTGTATGGGATCGCCCTGGGCGCGAGGACCGCCCGGGCCCAACTCGATCGCGACATCACCCAGGTGGCCGAGCCGCTGGACTATGTCCTCTCGCTTGCCGAGGCCGGCTTGACCGATATGCGGGCCCTGATTTTCGAGCTCCGCCCCGAGTCGCTCCAGTCCGAGGGACTGGTCGCCGCCCTGACCAAACTAACCGATTCGCTGCGCGCCCGGCATCACCTGGCGGTGCGGACCGAGTTCGAGGGCGAGCCGGATATCCCGCTGCAGGCCAAGGAGGCGCTGTATCGTGTCGCGCAGGAGGCCTTGCGGAACATCACCAAGCACGCCCAGTCATGCCTGGTAACGGTCCAACTCAATGTGGCGCCGCGCGTGCGCCTCGAGATTGCCGACAACGGTGCGGGTTTCGATCCCAATCGTGACTACCCTGGACACCTCGGCCTGCGTTCGATGCGCGAGCGGGTCGAGAAACTCGGCGGCCAGCTCGTCATCGACAGCGCGCCCGGGAATGGCACGCGGATTGCCCTGAGCCTGTAAGTGAGCGGCGAGATCGCATTCCCCGCGCGAAGCGCGGGGAATGCGATCTCGCCACCAATCGTTATGCAGCGACGCTCTGGCTCACATGAGCCCTTCTTTCTTCAGGTTGGCCCTGAGCCGGATCGCGTCGGCTTCGAGCAATTCCTTCTGGGATTTCTGGTTGGCATCGGCTAGCATCCGGACCACCACGTCGATTTCCTGCTTCCAAGTGGCGATCTGGGACCGGACCGTTTCGCTCATCTCGCCCTTTGCGACCTTGAGCTTGATGAACTTGTCAAAGGCGGCCTGAAGATTCGTCGCCGCGGTGAAGAATTTACGCAGGCTCGTCATCCCCCAGGCTTTGTCCCAGAGATCCTTGGCGGCCCAGAACTTGTCGATAGTCGGGCCCACGTCGGCCTTCGAGAACCAGCTTGACTTTGAGAGGTTGTTCTGGGTCTTGAACGTTTTCCACGAGTCGCGTTTCAGTGTGAATGCCATCTTGTGTTCCCCCTTCAATAACGGTTTGGGTCGTTGCCATCGGCTCGAACGCGGTGAGTATATTCGCACGCGCTGCGCCCGTCAATCGGCTCATCTGCCCCAAACGGCAGGCAGTGATTGACAGCCTCGCAATGCGTGCCACAATTCTGCGCCAGATGCCTTTGTCGCGGTCCGCCCACGACCCGAGAGGCGAAAAATCTTGTCGTTGTGGCGGCACTGCGCGCCCAGCAGGAGGACACACAATGCCGAAGCCCGCTCGCTACGCACTGATTCTCATTGGTATTGCGCAGCTCGTTATCGCATTGGGCTACCTTTTTCAGTTGCCATTTGCGGTTGACCTGTGGCCCTTTCAGGGCACAACCCCGCTGACATTCATCTTCATAGCATCCATCTTTGCGGCAGCAGCCGTCTCCACCCTGTGGGCCACCCTCACCGGAAGATACGGCGTGCTGGCCGGGATCGGACTTGACTATGCGCTGATTCTGACGCCCATCGCGATCCTTTCGTTCCAACTTGGCGCGAACGGCGGCAACCCTCAAATGACCGCATATGGCATCGCCTGCGTGTTCGGAGTGCTGTTTGGCGTGGGCCTGATGGCCTGGACCATCCGCATTCCGATTGACAAGACACCCCAAATGCCCAGACTGGTGCGCTGGTCGTTTGTTGTTTTCATCATTGCCCTGTTGATGGTCAGCGGGCAGATGATCGTGAAGGTGCCGAATGTGATCCCCTGGACGATCACCCCGGATCTGTCGGTTGTCATTGGGTGGATGTTTTTCGGAGCGGCGGCGTATTTTGGGTATGCGCTGTTTCGGCCATCATGGAACAATTCGGCAGGCCAACTGGCGGGGTTTCTGGCCTATGACGCGATCCTGATCGTGCCCTTCCTCAACCGGCTTCCCACGGTTTCCCCCGAGCATCGGGCAGGTCTGATCATCTATACGGTAGTCGTCATCTACAGCGGATTGCTGGCGATCTACTACTTGTTTATCAATCGAGGCACCCGCGGGTGGCTCAAACTGCCCGCCAAGCGTTCCTGACCGACCCGCGCCGCGCGCGAACGCCGTATTTCCAGAAGCGGCATCCCCCGGCGAAGTCGGGGGATGCCGCTTCTGGCCTGATTTCTGTCATTTGACGGCTGTGGCACGCGGGCCTATCATCAAATTGTTTGGCATTTGGGAATCCAATCCTGATGAGTGTCGGCGACGCATCGCGCTGGATGGAGTTGAACGATGGACAGCAACGCCGTCATCGCAGTCCGGGACTTCCGGAAAACCTACGGTCGACAAGTCGCCGTGGATGGCATCAGCTTTGAGGTGGCGCGGGGCGAGATCTTCGGGCTGCTCGGCCCGAATGGCGCCGGCAAGACCAGCACCCTGGAATGCCTGGAGGGCCTGCGCGCGCCCAGCGGCGGCTCGCTGCGGGTGGCGGGTATCGATCCCGCCGGCAAT
>JADKDT010000006.1 GCA_016714465.1 Candidatus Brachythrix odensensis
TGTGCTGGCTGGATTCAGCACGCCGCTGCCCGCAGCCGCCGACACGATAACGGTCACCGTCAGTCCGGGTTGCGGCACGATTGCGGCCTGCATTGGGGCGGCGAGCCCGGGCGATACGGTCTTTATCCCGGCCGGGACGTATACCGAGAGCGCCACGCTCGATAAGGCGGTCAGCCTGATTGGAGCCGGCGCGTCAAGCGCCATCTGGGTCGCCGCGCCAAATGATCGCATCCTGACCGTCACATCGCCGATGACGGCCTCCACCGTGATCGCCAACCTGACCTTTCGGGGTGGAAACCCCGGCAGCGGCCTGGCTGGCGGCGCGATGCGCCTGCAAGCGGACGCTCAGCCCGCCTTGCGGCGCCTCAACTTCGCCTCAAACACCGCAGCAGTCGGCGGCGCCATTTCTTCGTATGCCGGTCTCAATCTCGCAGATAGCGAATTCACATTGAACACGTCCACGGTTCTGACCGGGGGCGCAATTGCCGCCGCGGGCTCCGTTTACGTCACACGGACCAACTTCTACACCAATTTTGCGGCCGCCGATGGCGGCGCGCTGTACGTGGCCTTTGGCGCCGTCTCGATCCTGGGGGGCACGTATCGACAAAATGGCGCCAATGGTTCGGGGGGCGCCATGATGATCTTCGGCGTCGATGGCGCGCTGGTGGAGGGCGTCACGCTGGAATCCATTCGGCCGAAAACGGCGGTGGCATCGCCAGCAACAGCCTGCTGCGCCTGTCGAACTCCATACTGGCCACCAATATTGCAGCACCCGGTGTCGGTGGCGGATGCTGGTGCGGTCTCGGCGCGATCGTCACGGCCACCCAATTCCTCGGCAACACCGCCTCTGGATTTGCGGGCGGGCTCTATGCCGAACAGACCTTGACCGTCACAGCAAGCGTCTTCATCAACAACTACAGTTCAGGATCGGTTGGCGCGATCTACTGCGCATCAAATTGCAGCGGCCGGATCGCCACATCCCTGTTCGTCCGAAATGCCGGCGATTCCACGCCGCCCAACATCTCCCTGGATGCCGGACGATTCACGATTGAGAACAGCACGATTTCGAGTTCGTACATGATTGGCGGTGAGGCAATCTCCATCGAGGGCGGCGTGGTCGGCATCACGAATACCATCATCACCAGCCACGGCGTGGGGATCCTGAACAGTTCGGGGACCGTTACCGAGGATTACAACCTCTTTGCCTTCAACACGGATGAACGGACGAACGTTCCGACGGGCACAAACAGCCTGAGCGCCAACCCCCTCTTTGTCGATACCTCCTTCCTGGCAAACGATTACGCGCTCAATGCCGGAAGTCCGGCGATCAATGCCGGCGACTGTCCCGGCAATGATCCGTTCATCGACCTGCGCGGCGCGCTGCGCCGCCAGGGCGGTTCCTGCGACATCGGCGCCTACGAGTATGGGAACGGCTCGCGCCAGAACGCGCAGCCCATCACGAATTCGACCCCCATCACCGCCGCCTCGATCACACCCGGTCAGTCATTCTGGTATCGCATCCATGTGCCGGCCCCCGACACATTGCTGACCATTACGTTGACGCCCGGCGCCGGCGCCTACGACATGCTCCTTTTCGCCCCGTCCCTCGATGGCGAGACCGGCCAGTTGCGCGACCTGGGCCAGCTCAATACGCTCGGCCAGCTCAATACCCTGGGGCAGCTCAACACTCTGGGCCAGCTCAACACGCTCGGCCAGCTCAACACCCTGGGTCAGTTGGGTGAACTGGGAGAGATTCAGGACCTCGGCCAGCTCAACACCCTGGGGCAGCTCAATACCCTCGGTCAACTGAATACCCTCGGCCAGCTCAATACGCTTGGCCAGGTCACCACCATTGGCCAGCTCAATACCCTGGGCGACCTCGGCCCGGTCGGGCCGTTGGTGGCCGCCTCGATGCGGCCGGCAACGCAAACCGAAGCCATCGCCTACGACACCCACGAGTTGTTTGGGACCTTCCTGCTCATGGTCTCAGACTTCAACGGCGGCGGCATCGGAAACCCATTCACCCTGACCGTCACCCAGACGCAGTTCTCCTTGCCCTATGGCCCGCTGACAACGACGATTGCCGAAGACTTCATCGCCCCGCCCTACAACGCCGCGGTTGAGACCCTGATCCTGGTCAGTCCGCAGCGGCTGAACACGCTCTATCCGACCACCCCCAGCATCACCAGCACCCAGATCATGTCGACCCTGGCCCAGCTCGCCGCGCATCCGCTCGTCAACGGCCTCCTCCTGGACCTGGATGGGTCGCAGACCCTGCGTGACGCCTATGCCCAGTGGGATGCCCAACCCGCCAGCCCGCTCGCGGCCAATGTCGTGGCGAACAAGATCAAGAGCCTGCTCTTCACGACCGCGCCCAGCTATCCGGCCCTGAAGTACCTGGTCGTCATCGGCGATGACCGGGTCGTGCCGCATGCCCGCCTGCGCGACGATGCGCTGGTGGCCAACGAACGTAACTATGCCGTAATCGCGGCGTCGCAGCGCCTGTCGACATCGCTGGCCGCCCGTTACTACTTGAGCGATGACTACTATGCCAGCCTGATTCCGCTGCCCTTCCTGGGCCGCGAGCTGTATCGACCGACGCTCGCCATCGGGCGCCTGGTCGAGCGGCCGGACCAGATGGCGTCGGCCCTGAGCGCTTTCCTCGACCGGCCCAAACTCGCGCCAAAGGACGCCTATGTCACCGGCTATGACTTTCTCATCGATGAAGCCACCGTGATCAGCGCCACCCTGCGCGGGCGCGGCCTGACCGTGACCGGGCGGATCAACAACACCTGGACGGCGGCCGATTTTGGAGCGGACATCTTCAGCAAGACCGTCGCGCCCGGGCTCATGTCCTTCAATGGCCACTTCGAGCACTACCGCTTCTTCCCGTTCAACCTGCCCGACATCACCGCCCGCACCTTTGTCCAGGCCGCCACCAGCTACAGCGGCACGCTCGCCTATTCGGTGGGCTGCCATTCCGGACTGAATGTGCCGGACAGCATCGTGTCCGCGACGCTGCGCACGGACTGGCCGCAGGCCTTTGTCAGCGAAAACGCGCTGTGGGTGGGCAACACCGGCTACGGCTACGGCGACTCCGATCTCATCGCCTACTCCGAGCGCTTGATGGAACTGTTCACCCGCCATCTGGGAGACCAGCCCGATATGCCGGTCGGTCTTGCGCTCCAACGGGCCAAGACGGAGTACCTGCTCGAGAAGACGATCGGCGGGATGAGCAACTACGACGAGAAGACGATGGCGATCTCGACGCTGTACGGGCTGCCCATGCAGCGCATTACACTGCCGCCGGCTGCGGCCATGTTCGGCCCCTTCCTGTCGGAAGCTTTCCCGCGGCAGCCGGCGAAAGCGCAGGTCGGCGGCATGGCAACCACAACCCTGGGGCTGGATTTCGCCTTCGTCACCGTCACGACCCCCCAGGGCAGCCTGCTGCGCCTGGTGGGCGATCCCAACAGCGGCGATCTGGTTCTAGCCGGGCGAGCCACCCAGCCGCGGGCCAGCCGGGTCATCACCAGCCCGGCCGGGATGGTCGCGCATGGCGCGTTGCTTTTGGGCGGCATGTTCAACGACATCCCTAATTTCGACCCAAATGTGTCCAGGATCGTGACCGAGCAGCTCTATCTTCCGTCAGAGCCCGGTTTCGCGACTGCGTCGCTCTTCCCGGCCGTATTGGGCAATATCGTCCGGCTGCTTCAGACCAGCGGCGCAGTCGATCAGCAATTGAACGTTGTGCCGGCCCAGTTCATCGCAACCACAACCGTCACACCGACGATTGGGGTGGAGCGCGCCTATCGCCGCCTCGACTACGCGATTTATCACGCCCCGTTTGAGGACACTGACTTCATCCCGCCCAGCATCCGGGTCACCACCGCCTTCACGTCCTCCGGCCAGATCATCTTCGCGGTCAAGGCCGATGACACCCGCTCGGCTGAGCCGCTGACACCGGGTGAGATCACGCGGGTGCTCGTGTTGTACCGACGACTGGGCGCGCCAGGCTGGACGCTGCTGGAGCCGGGCTATAACGTCAACAACGATGTGTGGTTTGGCAGCATCCCGGCCAATGGCGTCATCGAATACTTCGCCCAGGCCGTCGACGCCTCGGGCAATGTCGCCACCGCCCTGGACTACGGCAATCCCTTCCGGATCGTCACGCCGTGGATACAGGCGCTGCCGATCGTGGCGCGATAACTGGGAATTCCGAGAATGAGATGCCTGCGCCCGGCTACGCCGGGCATCTCCTTTCAGAAGAGTGTCTTTAGGCAGCCAGCTCGATCCGCGCGACCAGGCCCTTGGGCTCGCCGCCCAGTGCCTGGCCCGGCTTGAGCGCGCTGGGCGCCCAGTTTCCAGTGGCGAGGCTCGCATCGTAGCGAAGCGCATCGTGGTCGCGGGTGGCCTCGCGCAAGGTCTCGACGAATTGCGTCCCAAACAACGGCTCGGTATAGCCGAGCTGCCTGCGGGCGGCCTCGCACAGATTCGGGATGAAGGGCGAGAACAAAACCGTGAGCGAATCGATCACCCGCGCCGCAACGTAGAGCTGGGTGGCGGCCCGGGCCCGATCGACCTTGATCATCTTCCAGGGCGCCTGCCCGTCCAGATACTGATTCGTCGCGGTGGCCAACGCCATCGCTTCACCCAACGCATCCCGCAGCCGGACCTTGCCGAGCATGTCGCCGATGACATCAAAGGCGGCCTCACTCTGGGCGATCAGCGCGGTATCGACCTCTGTCAGCGGCCCCGGTTCAGGAATGCGGCCTTCGAAGTTCTTCCAGATTTGTGACAGGGTGCGCTGAATGAGATTTCCCCACTTGCCGAGCAGTTCGGTGTTGTTGCGCTGGGCGAAGTCGGCCCAGGCCCAGTCCGCGTCGCGGGTCTCGGGCATGATCGAACTCAGGTAGAACCGCACCGCATCCGGGCCATACTTTTCGGTCAAGTCGATGACATCCAGTGACACGCCCTGGCTCTTGCTGAATTTCTGCCCGCCCAGGTTCAGATACTGGTTCGCCGGCACGTCATAGGGCAGGTTGAAGACGGGGTTGGCGGTGTCGCCGTCCCACGGCTGCCCGAGATTGCCCATGCCGAGCAAAATCCCCTGCCACAGCACGGTGTGAAACAGGATGTTGTCCTTGCCGATGAAGTTGTAGATCCGGGTTGACCCGTCCGATGCATCGCCGTACCAGAAGTCCTTCCACGCATCAGGCTGGCCGATGACCTTGGCCCATTCGACCGTGGCGGACAAATAGCCCAGGACCGCCTCCCACCACACGTAGATGCACTTCCCTTCGGCGTCCGGCACGGGGATTGGAATGCCCCAAGTCAGGTCGCGGGTGAAGGCGCGCGGTTGGACATCTGTTGCGAAGTTGCGGGCAAACTCGAGCACCCCACGGCGCCAGTAGGCATCCTTGTCGGCGAGATACGCTGAGATGCGCCCGCTCAACGCGGGCAGGTCCCACATGTATTGCTCGCTTTCGCGAACCACCGGCGCGGCGCCGTCGATGCGGCTGCGCGGATTGATGAGCTGGGTGCCATCCAGCAGGTTGCCGCAGTTGTCGCATTGATCGCCGCGGGCTTTGTCGTAGCCGCAGATCGGGCAGGTCCCCTCGACCAGCCGATCGGGCAGGAAGCGCTGCTGGGTCTCGGCATAAAGCTGCTTCTGGCGGGCTTTGAACAAGTACCCGTTGTCCAGCAGCTTGCGGAACATCTGCTGGGAAATGGCGTGGTGATTCTCGGTATCGGTATGGGTGTACAGGTCGTAGCTGATGCCGAGCTTCTGCTGAGTGAGGATGAAGCGCTGGTGAAAGCGCTCGAACACCTCGCGCGGGGTCACCCCCTCCTTGTCCGCCCGGACCACGATGGGCGTGCCATGCGCGTCGCTGCCGCTGACCATGACCACCCGGTTGCCCTTCAGCCGGTGGTAACGGGCGAAGATGTCGGGCGGCAGATAGGCCCCGGCCACGTGCCCGACGTGCAGGTCGCCGTTGGCGTAGGGCCACGCGACGCACACGAGGATGTTTTCCTGTTTCATGAGTCCCTCTCCAAAATAAAAGCCGCCCTCAATTCATTGGGCGGCCTGCCATTCTGATCCTGCGCCCGCGAGGGGCGCCCGTTTCATGACAGCCTAGCCCGCGCGCGTCACCGCGCCGGGCATGCGCATCGCCATCAGGCGAATCCGGGATGGCCGAACCGGCCGTGCCTTGTTCATGAAGTGCGATATTATCACGCCGTCGTCCCGGCATCATCGCCCACTCATCCGCCCTTCACCGGCCGGCCCAAGAATCGCTTTGGCATGGATACCGCATCAACGCTTTCATCCCCCCCAGACGCGGCCCAGGAACTTCTGCAGTTGCGCGCCCGCGCCGCGGACGTGCTGGACATCGCCGGTTCCGAAAGCGACGCGCAGGGTGAAACGATCCAGTTCTCCGGCCGCCTGCGGGTCGCATCTGGGGACGCCTTCTCGCGCCTCAAACGGATGTTCGGCGAGGTCGGCTTCTTTCCGTTGTTGCGCGACGGCCCGAGCGCGGGCGAGAGCATCATCGTCGCCGTGCGGGGCAGCTTGACCCAATCAGCGGCCGGCCGCGCGTGGGTCAACGCGTTGCTGTTCGGCGTGACCCTGTTCACCGTAACGCTTGGAGGCGGGTCGACCCTGTCGATGATGCGCGGCGATGACGCGCCAACGTGGCAGAACGTCCTGGCCAACGGCATCCCCTTTGCGATCGGGCTGATGCTGATCCTGGGCGCGCATGAATTCGGCCACTACCTGCAGGCGCGCCGGCACGGGCTGCCGGCCAGTCTGCCTTTTTTCATCCCAATGCCGTTTGGGCTCGGGACCCTGGGGGCCTTCGTGCGGATGCGCGGGGCGGTTGAAAACAAGCGCGCGCTGTTCGATGTGGCTGTCGGCGGGCCGATTGCCGGGTTGCTGGTCGCCATCCCAATGTTCATCGGCGCCATCCTGGAGCCTGCCCTGAGCGGGCAACCGCTGCCCAACACGCGTTCGCTTCTGGCCGAAGGCCTGATCGGGCTCTTCAGGCCTGAGGCAAGCCTATTGGGGATCGAGGTGACGCCCCTGCTCTTCGCGGCCCGGATCGGGCTCGTCCTGACCGCGATGAATCTGCTGCCGCTGGGTCAGCTCGATGGCGGCCTGATCGCCTACGCCGCGCTCGGCCGGCGCCGGGCGTACTGGCTGGGCTGGGCGGTCCTGATCGGGCTGTGCGGCATCGCGGTGGTGACGCGCTCATCGATCTGGGTCATCTGGATCGCTTTTGCCCTGCTCAGCGGGGCCAGCCAGGCAACACCCCTGGATGATGTGACGCCCCTCGATCACCGGCGAAACGTGGCGTTCCTGGCCACAACGGCATTGCTTCTGACGTTGTTCACGGCCCGGCCTTTTTGAGACCAACGTGACAGGCTCGGCGCCGAGATAACGACTACGCCAAGTTTGTTGCCGTGCAAGTGCATTAACAGAAGAACGGAAGAAGGAAAGGAACAATCGCCCCCTTCCCTTATTCGCAATTGCTGCTCAGAAGCAAGGCTTCTCATTACTTGCGGAAGCATCCTGAGCGGAGGGCGGCGGCCGGAATGAGCCCATCACCGGCCGTACCGGCCGCCCGCAGTCGAAGGGCGCTTCCGCTGGCAGGTCAAGGGCAGCCGCCCTTTTCGCTGAAAGCGGTCCGCAACTCAGGATGAAAGGCGGCCACGCGCCGCCCACGGCCTGAGCAGATACCCTTCTTCTATGGGTTGCGAAGCCTGGCCCGGCGCCACGTGTTGGCATCCTTGGGGGAATCCATCCGGCGACTTCGCAGGCGCCAGACCGAGCCGATCTTTTTGAGAGATTGCCTGAGTTGGCGCTGATATACTTTCCGAATATGTTCGCCAAAGCACGCGCCTGGGCCAACGCCCACCCCCGTCTGGCTGCCTGGATCGGTTTGTCAATCGGGATGGTCATCATCCTTCTGATCGCCTCGAACGGGGCCGGACTTCAGGTCGGCAATCTGGTCTTCCTGGTCGCCGCCACGGTCGGCGTCGCCGGGCTGTGCGTATGGATCATCGGTTGGGAAGATGGCGCCGACGCGGAAGAACCCGCGCCGGCGGCGAAGCCGAAGAAGTCCTAACGGACTTTCTCCGGGGCGATGATGCGCGACGGCGCCGCGCGTCCTCGCTCCCGTACTATGTTTTCGCGCCAGCAATCAGCCATGCCGCCGCACCGGCGCCGTCAGATTGACCCGGCAATCCCGGCCTGAATAGCGGGCACACACATCCCCGCACTCGGGCAGCTCTGGGCAGCATCCCGCGCAGCCGGCACAAGGGCAGCCCGATCACATTCAGCGGGCATCCGCGGATCTCCATCACCGGCTTGAATTCCGGATGCTGGACGGCATATGAGCCGGCCTTGTCAAACGGATCGCCGGTCGCGATGTAGGCTTCCATCTCGTCATCTGAGAACGCGCGCATCAGCACCCGCGAGGACACTTCGGACGCATGCGCCACGCCGTCCCGGGCGACCACCACGCACGAGCGGACTTCGTGCAGGCGCCCGCGCAGACGGGTGAGCATGTGGCGGGCCTCGGCCGCGTCGGCCGGCTTGTTCAGCATCTCGCCGTCGAGCAGCACGGTCGTGTCGCAGGCGATGACGTCGCGGGTTGGGTCCGCCAGTGAGGCGGCCACCGTCGCGGCTTTGTCGTGGGTGACCCGGCGCTGGGTCTGAAAGGGCGTCTCGCCCGCCAGGGGGGTCTCGTCGATGTGCGAGGGCAGGACCTCGAAGTCCACGCCCAGGGCGCCCAGCAATTCGCGCCGGCGGGGCGACGCCGAGGCCAGGACCAGCCGGCTCATGCCCGGGCGAACTCGGTCCGGGCGAGCGTGCCGATGTCCTCGAGCGCGCGCCCGCAGCCCAGAGCCACGCACGCCATCGGGGCGTCGGCGAGATAGGCGGGCACGCCCACTTCATGGGTCAGGAACTCGCCCATATTGCGCAGCAGCACCGTGCCGCCCGTCATCGCCATGCCCCGGTCAATGATGTCGGAGGCCAGTTCCGGCGGGGTGCGCTCGAGCACGCTCCGGACGCAGGCCGAAATGCTGAGCAAGGGCTCCTGAAGCGACTCGGTGATCTCGCCGGAGGAAATCTCGATCATCCGCGGCAGACCGGTGACCTGGTCACGGCCCTGCACCTGCATCGTGAGCTCGTGATCGAGGGGGGTCGCGCTGCCAATCCGGATCTTGATGTCTTCGGCGGTTGGCTCGCCGATCGCCAGGTTGTACTTGCGGCGGATAAAAGCCTGAATCGCCTCATCCAGCTTGATCCCGCCGATGCGGACCGAGTTCGCGGCGACGATGCCGTTCATTGAGACAACGGCGGCCTCGGCCGTCCCGCCGCCCACGTTGAGGACCAGATTGCCGGTGGCGGTGTCGACCGGCAGGCCCGCGCCCAGGGCGGCGGCCAGCGGCTCGCGGATGAGATAGACCTCGCCGGCGCCGGACTCAACCGCGGCCTCGCGCACGGCCCGCCGCTCAACGCTGGTCACGCCATACGGCACGCCAATCACGATTCGGGGCGGCAGAAAGCGCCATGGCCCCTTGACCTTGTTGACGAAATAGCGCAACAGCATCTGGGTGATCTGATAGTCGGCGATCACGCCATCGCGCACCGGCCGGGTCACCTCGAGCATGTCGGGCGTGCGGCCATACATCTGCCGGGCGGCCTCGCCATAATCGACCACCGTCACCTGATCGGCGTTGGGGAGAAGCGTGACGACCGACGGCTCCTGAATCACGATGCCCCGGCCTCGCTCGTAGACGAGGATATTGACGGTCCCGAGGTCGATGCCGAGTTCGGCTCGAAATAAACTCATCAGTCGTCAGGAGGGCGTTCAGCCCGTCCGTCGTTTACGCGAGGCCACCAGAACGCGGGCCTGGTTGCGCTTGAGCGCCGACTCCAACTTGAAGAGTTCTTCCTTGTTGGGCGGGGGATTCTTGAGCAGATCTTCGGCCTTCTGGCGAGCAGCCTCGGCGCGGGCCAGGTCGATGGCGTCGGAGCGTTCCGCGCTGTCGGCCAGGATGATGACCCGGTTGTTGTTGACGTCGACGAAACCGCCGCCGATCGCAAACTCGAGATCGTCACCGCCGACCTTGACCCGCAACTCGCCGGCCCGCAGCGTAGACAGCACCGGCGCGTGGCGGGGCAGAATGCCCATCACCCCGGCCGCGCCCGGCACGGTGACCATATCCACGTCACCGCTGTAGACGGTGGCTTCACTGGTGACGATCTCGAGATGCAATTGCATGGCCCTAGTTTACTTGGCCCGATCCTTCTCGTAGGCCTCGAAGACCTCGTCGATGGTGCCCTTCATGAAGAAGTAGCTCTCCGGGACCTCGTCGCAATCGCCCTTGAGAATCGCGTCGAAGCTGCGCACAGTGTCCTTGATCTTGACGTAGCGGCCTTCCAGCCCGGTGAAGGGCTTGGCGACGAACATGGGCTGGCCGAGGAAGCGCTCCATCTTGCGGGCCCGGGTGACGACCAGCTTGTCGTCTTCGCTGAGTTCATCGACGCCCAGAATGGCGATGATGTCCTGCAGGTCCTTGTAGCGCTGGAGGATTCGCTGCACTTCGCGGGCGACCCGGTAGTGCTCGGCGCCCACGACCAGCGGGTCGAGAATGCGGCTGGAGCTGGCCAGCGGATCGACGGCCGGGAAGATGCCCTTTTCGGCGATGCTGCGCTCGAGGTTGACCGTGGCATCGAGGTGGGCGAAGGTCGCCACCGGAGCCGGGTCGGAGTAGTCGTCGGCGGGCACGTAGACGGCCTGCACCGAGGTGATCGAGCCCTTCTTGGTCGAGGTGATGCGCTCCTGCAGGGCGCCCATCTCGGTCCCGAGGGTGGGCTGGTAGCCGACCGCGCTGGGCATGCGCCCGAGCAACGCAGACACTTCAGAACCGCTCATGACGAAGCGGAAGATGTTGTCGATGAAGAGCAGCACATCCCGGCCCTCGTCGCGGAAGTACTCGGCCATCGTCACGCCGGTGAGGGCGGTGCGCAGGCGCACGCCGGCCGGCTCGTTCATCTGGCCGAAGATCATCACCAGCGAGTTCAGCACGCCGGCCTCGCTCATTTCGCGGTAGAGCTGGGTGCCTTCGCGGGTGCGCTCGCCGACCCCGGCGAACACCGAATAGCCGTTGTGGAACTTGGCGATGGAGTTAATGAGCTCCTGAATGGTGACCGTCTTGCCCACCCCGGCGCCGCCGAAAATGCCGGTCTTGCCGCCCTTCGTGAAGGGGGCGATCAGGTCGATGACCTTGATCCCCGTTTCGAGGATTTCGATCGAGCCCTTCTGATCTTCGAAGGACGGGGCCGGGCGATGAATCGGGTATTTGATGCCGGTCTTGGGCGTCTCGCGCCCGTCGATGGCGTCACCCAGCACGTTGAAGATGCGGCCAAGCGTCTCGGGGCCGACCGGGACGCTGATCGGGCCGCCGGTCTTGCGCACATGCACGCCCCGGCGCAGGCCGTCGGTGGTGTCCATGGCCACGCTCCGGATCTGGTCGTGGCCCAGGTGCTGCTGCACCTCGAGGACGAGCCGGCCCAGGCCGGGCCGGTCAATCTCGAGGGCCTCATAGATCTCGGGCAATTCGCCCGTGCCGAACTTTACGTCGACGACGCCGCCGCGGACGGCGGTCACTTGCCCGAAGGTTGCTGCATGTCCATTTGTCGAAGCCATGGTTCTCCCGATGTTGGATGATGTTTCGTGCTGATATTCACAGGCGGGGCTTACGCGCCGCCTGCAGGGTGCGAACTGATCTCATGCTGGGTTTGCCCGGATGGACAAACACGCAATTTTACCGCAGAGGAGGAGGGCGCTTGGGATCGCTCGGCCACGGCCACGGGCCGACTTCCTCAACGGTCGGATTCAGCACGTCGCGACGCTCGAGTCGCGTCTGCAGGAGGCGGTATGTCGTCAGGGCCAGGATCACCAAGCCGACGACAGCGAGGTAAATCCCCATCGACGCGGCCCGAGGACCCAACCCTGCCCAGACCTTCGCGGCAATCTGGCCAACCGCTTCAAGCGAAAAAAACGCCACGCCACGCGCAGCAGCCCAGGCGCCTGAGCCAGGAATTGCCACAACCACGACGAAGGCGCCAAGTATCGCAGCCGCGACGTCATCGTTAAGCGATGGACTCAAGTGAACACCCCGTGTTATCACCGGCATCATCATGATCATCACAAAAAGCAACGCGAACGAGCCCAAACTGACGTTACTGAGGGTGAACATGAGCGAGCAAGCGAACGCGAACAGTCCGCGCGTCCCGCGAACCACATGCCGGCGACAGCGCACGTCCGTTCAGGTTCCCTTGCGCCGCGCGGGTTCGTCGTGGATACAGTTATCGCACAAGACCCGCAGCCAGTCGTTCATCAGAATCAGTCGCGCTGGCGCGGCATGCGTGCCCGCGCCCAAATCTTGTTGACAGACACCTTGATGCGGTGGTCGAACCCTCGCGCCGATCCAGGTCAAATAGGCCCTGATTGAGTCCGCAACTACGATCGGATTCTCTCCGAGAAGATGCAATTGCGAATTGACCGTAATTATGGTTTCTGCAGCACCGATCATCCGAAAAGACTTTCCGCCAATAAGCACCGTGTAGTTCGGCGTGCCTGCGAGTTGTTCATAGAAATGCCGGCCATCTGGGACGGGCGCGGTGCGAATGGTGATTTCGATGCTCTCAAGTATTCCTCGCTCAACGGCTCCCAGGCTGATAGACACGGGATAACCCGCGATTGCGCCGACCAACCGATGCTGCCCAGATGGCCGTAGCGTCGAAACGGCGTGGTATTTGAGCCCCAACAATCGGGCCAACGCATGCCAATCGCTGACGATCTTCATCTGCGCAGCAAAGACGCGGCGGCCGGTGTGTTCGCCATCGGCTGGGAACAAGTTGCCATCGACGGCCAGAATGTAGGTCCACGCCCAGCCAGTGGAAGCCGCGTGGGCGACACAACGGTGCGAGCCAATTGCAAATCCATAGCCAAGATCCGTGGCCCGCTGCCCAGTGCCACCGGCAACGATCTTGCCGTCCACCCGGATCCTGCACGGCCCGAACCAAAGCGCGTGGTCGATGTCGATATGATGAAGTTCGCCGTCGAGGGTGATAGTCCAGTTACGCTTTGTCATGGCGTGCGTTTGAGACAAGAGAGCAGCGGCCGGAAGCGGCCGCCGTCCCGGTTCAGCGTGAGAATCTCGCGCATACTACCTCTACGCGGCATAGGCATTCTCGCCCGGAGCTGGACGGTTCAGCGGAGCCTCCGAGGCGAACACCCTAAGGGTTGGCCCCCGTACGCTCTACCCCGCCGCGAGCCTGTGCGGGCCAACCCTTAGGGTGTTCGGTCACATCGCTTATACCCGCATCTCTCTACATCGGTCCGAGGCCCAGCCCGCGGACAAACGCGGCCACCGTCTCAACGAACGCGCCCTCGAACATCCCGGCCACCGCGGCCGGGTCGTAGGCCTCGCCGTAGTACTCGCTGTTGGAGACCCGATACAACCCGGTGAAGGGCGTGCCCATGACCGCGCAGGCCTGGGCGACCGCGTACGACTCCATATCGGCCACCCAGGCGTCGGTTGTCGCGTCCGGCACCTGGGCGGCCAGCACCCGGCGCATGAAGGCATGCTCAAAGAACCAAATGTTGCTGCCGCCGACATAGGCCCTCGCGAACGGCAACCCCTGGGCTTCCAGATGCTTCGCGTAGCGCGTGGTCAAGGCGGGATCGGGCGCGAGGACATGCGGGCGCCCGCCGAGATTGGCCCGATTGACCTGATAAGGCCGTTCGCCGAAGACCGATTGCCATTGGGCCGCATCCGATGTCGGCGCGTTGTCCGCTTCGGCCCGGGTGATCCAGGCCCCGCTGTGAAAGAAGCCGAGCGGCACGACGATGTCTCCCTGGTGGACGCCCTCGGCCTGCCCGCCCACGCAGCCGATCTTGAGCACAACGTCGGGCGTAAAACGGCGAATGGCCTCGGGCGTGGCGATGGCGGCGTTGGTCTCGCCGACATGGGTCTGTACAACGCCCACCTCCAGCCCGTCCCCGATGGCGGTCCAGAAGGGAGATGCGCCATGGATGGGTTGGGCCGGCACGCACGCGTAATGCGCGAGCAGCCCAGCGATCTCGGTCTCCATCGCGCCGACAAACAGCACGCGCAGGCTCACTGGCATCTGAATCATACAGGTTTGACCAGGTTTGGTCAGGTGGATAAAGTGTGGTCAGGTGGCACCCGGACGAGCCCGGTACCCCGGCTGGGGTTCCAACGGGCATGGAATCATCTGTCCACAGATTACGCAGATTCGCGCGGATTGGGATTCGGTATTGGGGTTGTTTCGTGGACAATCAATCTGCGCCAAATCGGCGTAATCTGTGGACGAATACCCCCGCGCCCGATGAACCTGACCAAACCTTGTCCACCTGACCAAACCTGATCCACCTGACCAAACCTGACCCACCTGATCAAACCTTACCCACCTGATCAAACCATCCCAAATGGTATAATGTCTGCCGCGTCCCAATAGCTCAGTTGGATAGAGCGCTTGCTTGCGGAGCAATAGGTCGGGAGTTCGAGTCTCTCTTGGGACATGCCCACAGCCGCCCCACCGGGCGGCTGTGCTGTTTTTCGGGCCGGATCGCGCCGGCCGATGGGGGAGCCGTATGGCGCCACAGATCAGCGTCGAAGACCTGTCCAAACACTATCAGGTGCACGAGAAGGACCCGGGCCTGGCCGGTAGTCTGCGGGCATTTTTCGCCCGCAAATACAAAACCGTCAAGGCCGTCGACCGGGTGACCTTCAACATCGACAGCGGCGAGCGGGTGGGCTTTCTGGGCCCAAACGGAGCCGGCAAGACGACCACCCTCAAGGTCCTGTCCGGCCTGCTTTACCCCACCAGCGGCGCCACCCGGGTCATGGGGTTCACCCCGCACAAACGCGAGGCGGCCTATCTGCGCCGCTTTACCCTCGTCATGGGCCAGAAACAGCAATTGCTGTGGGACCTGCCGGCGATCGAGACGTTCCTGATCAATCAGGCCATCTACGAGATCTCGAAGGCCGACTTCGAGGCCACCCTCAAGGAGCTCGACCAGCTGCTCGAGCTCGGGCCGCTGTTGCGCAAACAGGTGCGCAAGCTCTCGCTCGGCGAGCGGATGAAGTGCGAGTTGGCCGCCGCCCTGCTCCATCGGCCGCAGGTGCTGTTTCTCGATGAACCCACCATCGGCCTCGACGTCACGATGCAGGTCCGGATTCGCGATTTCGTGGCCGAATACAACGCGCGTTACGGCGCAACCGTCATCCTGACCAGCCACTACATGGCGGACGTGACCGCGTTGTGCAGCCGGCTGATCGTCATCGACAAGGGCCGCCTGCTCTACGACGGCGATTTCAAGGCCCTGATTGAACGGATGGCGCCCTACAAGATCATCAAACTGCAGCTCCCGCATCCCTTGCCGGAAGGGCGCCTGGCCGCCTTTGGCGAGGTGCAATCCAGCGAGGGCCTCAACGCGGTCCTGCGTATTCCGCGCGCCCGGGCGACCGAGACCGCGGCCCGCATCCTGTCCGAGATCGAGGTCGACGATGTCACGTTTGAGGATCCGCCGGTCGAGGACATCATCCGGGACGTGTTCGCCGGCGGACTTATCCCCACAGAGAAAACGCCATGATCAGCCTCGCCCGAAAGTACGTTGCCTTTGGCAAGGCCGCCTGGTCGAACATGCTGGAGTATCGGGCCCAGATTCTGCTGTGGATGACGGGCAGCCTGCTGATGATCGTCATGCTGATGGTCTGGCTGGGGATCGCCGCCGACCAGGCTACCGTCGGCGGATTCTCGGCGGTCGATTTCACCCTGTACTACATGCTCGGCCTGGTCGTGCGCAACATGACCGCGGTGTGGGCATCCTGGGAACTCGACACCCAGATCCGCGAGGGGACGCTTTCGCCCCAGCTCCTGCGCCCGATCAACCCCATACACAATCACATCGCCGCCAACTGGGTGGAGAAGATTATTCGCCTGGCGGTGACCGTGCCCATCGCCGCCTTCGTCATCGCCCTCACGCCGGGGGCGAAGATCGACCTCAGCCTGGGCGCGCTGGCGGCCGTGGCCGCGGCCTTGCTCGGGGCGTGGGCGGTGGCCTTTTTTGTCGATTACCTGATCGGGCTGACGGCGTTCTGGACGACTCAGACTTCGGCTTTCATCATGGGCTTTTACGGCCTGCGGATCGTCTTGTCGGGGACCGCCGCGCCCATGCAGCTCTTCCCGGCGGAATTTCAAGCCGCCCTGACCGCGCTGCCGTTTCGCTACATGCTCTCGTTCCCGCTCGAGATTGCCTTGAACAAGCTCAGCCCGGAGCAGATCTTGAGCGGGCTGTTGATCCAATGGGCGTGGGTGGCTGCTTTCGTGTTCGCCGTGGCGATCGTGTGGCGACTGGCCATCCGCAGTTACTCAGCGGTGGGGGCCTGATCCGGTATGCGCTATCTGCGCCTGATGGGCCTGTTCCTCAAGTCGAGCCTGCTGGTCGAGCTCGAGTACCGGGTCAACTTCCTTGCCCAGGGCTTTCTCGGCGTGCTGTACGCCGGGGTAAGCATCGCCAGCATCCTGTTGTTCTTTTCGCAGTCAAACCGGCTGGGCGGATGGACCCTGGACGAGGCTCTGATCATCGTCGGTCTGTTCACGATCTTCGACGGCCTGATGGAGTGCATCGTGCTGCCGAACATCAAGCGCCTGGTCGAGAACATCCGGAACGGCGCCTTCGACTTCACCCTGCTCAAGCCGATCAACAGCCAGTTCCTGTCAACCCTGCGTTATGCGCGCCTGCACGGGCTCACCGACATGGCGGTCGGGGCGGTCGTCATCATCACCGCCGTCGGTCGCATCGGCTACCGCCCCAACCTGGCCGACCTGTTTGGGTTCGGACTGACCTTTGGGATGGCCTGCCTCATCATCTATTCGATTCAGCTGGCAATGGCGACGACAGCCTTCTGGTTTGTCAAAGTCGACAACTTCACCGAGGCCTTCCGGGCAGTCTATGACACAGCCCGCTTCCCGGTCTCGGCGTTTCGGGGCGGGCTGCGGATCGCCCTGACCTTCGTCGCCCCAATCGCCTTCATGACGACGGTCCCGGCCCAGGCCGTGCTGGGGCGATTGGACGCGGGTCTTGTGCTGGGCTCGCTCGGCTTCGGGCTGGGGCTGTTTGCCGCCAGCGCGGCCCTGTGGCGCTACGCGATTCGCAGCTACAGCAGCGCGAGCTCGTAGGCCTCCACCGAAAACCTCGCGGGTAGGCGCCATGGATCCGCGCCCGCGACAGGTCGATGGCGCCTACCCGCGAGGTTTCTGGCGGAAGGTTTTCGAATGCGTCACACCGTCATTACAATCTCGCCCCAGAATCAGGCCATCGCTTTTGGAGGGATGAACATGTTTCGCAGACGCATTCGTTTCGTTCGACCGGCGCGGTTTCGCCCGTTCGTAGGGCGGCGCTGGGGCGGGCGCTGGACGATGGGCGGCGCCATCATCGTCGCAGTGCTGGTCGGGTTGTGCGCGCTGATGACGGTTGCGGCCATCATCGGTCCGCGGCTGCTGGCGCGGGCGCGCTAGGGGATGATTCCTGAAGCAACACACCTCGGCTTCGCCGAAGTGTGTTGCTTCCAAGGAGAAATAGCCTACCCTTCCGCGGGCGCGAAGAAGACCAGGATATCCATATCCTCGGTGATCGTATGAAACCGATGCGGCACGCCCTTCCCAACGAAGATGATGCTGCCAGTGCGCACCGGGCGTTCCTCATCTCCCACTCGAATCTGCCCGCGGCCCGAGAGAACATAGTAGACCTCGTCCTCGCGATGCGGCTGCTGCAAATCCACCCCGCCCGCCTTGAGCGAGTAGACCCCAAGGCTCATCGCCGGATGCCGAAGGAACTCGAGATATAGCCGCCCGCTCTGACCGCGTTGCTCGAGCAACGCGCCAATTTCGTATGCCTGCACTTGTCCCCCCACCGGCGCAATCGTCAGACCGCGCCAACCCGTCGATCAGCCAACCACATCGCGCCAAAAGCCAGCCAAAACGTGGTGAGCGCATAACGCACCCAGCGCAACATCTGACCCAGCGCCTCCGGCTCCGTCGGAAACACCAACTTCAACCCGACCCAGAATACCAGAGCGCCCGCAAGGGCAAGACCAAATCGAAGCGCGCGCTTCCTGCGCGACGCGCCTTCGAGGACGATCCCCGCCCGGGCGGTCAGCGCCAGACCCGCGCACAGGCCGAAAATCGCGCCCGACGCCGAGACGAAATCGGCCAGCGAGCGGGCCTCAGTGCTGAAGCGCGCCCACACGGCCGGATCAGGCGATCCCGAGACCGCCAGCAGGGTGATGACCCCCGCTGCGATGATGGCGGCGGCGGCGGCAGCCGAAAGCACAAGCCGCTGGACGAACCCCTGCCGCCCGACCCAGGCGGCAACGGGCGCTTCGAGCCGGGCCAGAAGGACAAGCAAGCCGAGGCCAAGAACCCAGCCGCCCAACACGTCACCGGCGAAGTGCACACCCAGGTAGATCCGTGAAACGCCGACCAGAATCGCGATTGTGATCAGCGCCAACCAGGCCCAGGGCCGGCGGATGAGGCTGCCCAGGGTCAGCCATACGGCAATGGTCTGGGCGTGACCTGAGGGCAACCCATAGTTGGCCTCGGTGGCCAGTGCGGCAACGCGGGTGTCCACCCAATACGGGCGGGGAAGATGAAACGCCAGTTTTGCCGTCGAATTCACGGCGTAGCCGATCAGCAGAACAAACGCCAGGCGCGTCCCGGCCGGGGACTGACAAGCGTGAAGATGATCGGGATGAGAACCAGAAAGAATTCCTGTTGGCCCAGAAACGAGAGTCCACGCATGATCGGGGTGAGCGCCGACAGGCCCTGCAGGCCAAGCGTAAGGGTGAGTTCATCCATGATGTAGATTAGGGCCACTTACGAAACATTTGCCGGAGGCGATATCCCCCGCCCCGGCGCACGCCGGCGGGGATATCGCCTCCGATACGGTGTTTTGTTGGGAGTCCTTAGTCTACTCATGCGGTCGATATTCAGCAAGCGCCCGGAACCCACGGCCGTAGCCGGGCATCTCATCGAGCTGCGCGAAGTGGTCAAGACCTATCCCACCGGCGCGGGAACGTTCACCGCCCTCAAGGGGGTGAACCTGAACGTCAACACCCATGAGTTTGTCGCCATCATCGGCAAGAGCGGGAGCGGCAAATCAACGCTGGTCAATATGATCACCGGCATCGACCGGCCAACCTCGGGCGAGGTCGTCATCGCCCGCACCCCGGTGCATCGGCTCAGCGAGGGCAAGATGGCCGAATGGCGCGGACGCCACATCGGGGTGATCTTTCAGTTCTTCCAGCTCCTGCCGACCCTGACCCTGGTCGAGAACGTCATGCTGCCGATGGACTTCTGCGACTTCGGCGCGCCGAACGAGCGCCTCCCTCGCGCAATGGCGCTGCTCGACGAGGTCGATCTGGCCGATCAGGCTTTCAAGATGCCCTCGGCGGTGTCGGGTGGCCAGCAGCAGCGGGCGGCCATTGCCCGGGCGATGGCCAACGACCCGCCCATTCTGGTCGCCGACGAGCCGACCGGCAATCTCGATTCGCGGACCGCCAACGCCATCTTCGATCTGTTCACCCGCCTGGTGACCGTGGATGGCAAGACGATTCTGATGGTCACCCACGACGCCGATTTGGCCCGGCGCGTCACGCGGGCCATCCACGTGGTGGATGGCGAGATTGTGGATGACGGGCGGCCCCCCGGGGCCTGAGGGAAGAGCCTTCGCGATCGAGATCGTCCGGCAAAGCCGGACGATCTCGATCGCGAAACGTGCTCATCCGACAGGCCTATGCAGGCGCCCGCCGGTGCGCAGCCAGGCGATCGTGCCATCCGGGTTGCGCAGAAACTCGACGATGCCGCCTTTGCCCGGGCCATCCGCAATCTCGGCCCGATCCGGGCTGATGAAGGACAACCAGGTCGGCGGCGGGGCCGGAGCTGGCGGAGAATCCGGAAACGGGAAGCGCCCTTTCGGAATCGCCTGGAAAACAAGGCGCCCGTCAGCCACCTTGAGCTCAATGAACTGCAACTGGGCGTCGTAATGATTGACGTAGGCGGCAAGCTGGCCGGCGCCCAAATCGATCTTCGGCGCGGCTGGCTTCTCGAGGCCGAAATACGACTTCAGGGCCAGGCTCGACAGATCCCCCGTGATCTCGCGCCCGCGATTGCAGTTGGTCAGGATCGCGAGGGCGAAGCCCTCGTCCGGCAGCATGGTCAGGTCGGCGATGAAACCGTTGGTGGCCCCGCCGTGACCAATCACCGCCCGGCCCTGGACGTAGCGGATGGACCAGCTCAGCCCCCAGGCATCGGCCACACCGCCCGCGACCGTGACGGGCTGCTGCATCTCGCGCACGCGCTCGGCTGAGAGCGCCATGGCCTGGCCGCTCTCGAGCTGCAGCAGGTGCAGCCGCGCATAACGGATCAAGTCGTTTACCGTGCTGTTGATCCCGCCCGCCCCGTGCGTCGCGCGCCCAATCGGCCAGGGCGAGGCGACTTTGGGCTCGGGCGGATTGCCAAAACCGGCCATATGCCCGACCGCAAAACGCTTGAGCATGACCTCGTGCGGCCAGAACGTTGTGTTGCTTAACCCCAATGGGGTGAAGACCAGATCCCGGACCGCGTCCTCGTAGGCTTTGCCGCTGACCACTTCAATCACCCGGGCGGCGATGGCGAAACCGGCATTGTTGTAGTGCCAGACTGTTCCCACCGGTGTCAACGGCTCGAGATCGGCGCAGGCCGCCACCATTCGCACGATGGCATCGTCGCCCCAGCCGAAATCGTTGAAGTAGTCGCCCGCCCACCCGCCGGTGTGGCTTAGCAGATGACGCATGCTGAGGGCCACCAGCGCCTCGGCGGCGCGCAGCCGGAGCTCGGGGAGATACGTGCGCACCGGCGCGTCCAGATTCAATACACCCGCTTCGGCCAGCCGCATCGCGGTCGTGCCCAGGAAAGTTTTGGAGATGGAGCCGACCTGCAATATCGTGTCGGCCGTCATCGGCAGCGGGTTTTCGACGCTGGTAACGCCGAGGCCGATCGACTCGACCTGGCCCTGGCGCAGAACGGCGATAGCGACGCCAGGCACGCCCAACTCGGGCATGCGGGCACGGGCGCGGTCGACGAGGGTGGTGAAGGGATTTGACATAGGGGCTACCGGTTCCTTTTTCCTTGTTCGCGCGGCGCATGTCCGAATCCGCGGAAATCTGCGTAATCTGCGGATAGATGTTTAGTATTTGATATCGACCTGTTTGCGCTCGCGCGCGCTGGCCAGGATTGCGTCGCAGATGACGGCGTTCTTGTAGCCGTCCTCAAAATCGGCGGCGTGCGGCGCGACCTTGGTCTTGTTGACGATGGCCTCGAAGAAATGGGCGAACTCGTGGACGAAGGTGTGCTCCCAGCCGATGATGTGACCTTGCGGCCACCAGTGCGACCAGAATGGGTGATAGCTTTCGCTGACGAGCACTTTGGTGAAGCCCTGCGTATCGCGCTCGCCGTCCTTCCAGAAGACCTCGAGTTCGTTCATGGCCTCGAGATTGAAACGGACGCTGCCCTTTTCGGCGTTGATCTCGAACGTATTGCTGTTCTTGCGCCCGGGGCAGAAGCGGCTGGCCTCGAGCGTGCCCACCGCGCCATTGCGATACTCGATGATGGCCTGGAAGGCGTCATCGACGTCGACCTTTTGCATCTTCCCCCGGGCGTCCTTGCGCTGCTTGATGAAGGTCTCGGTCCGGGCCATCAGGCTCTTTGGCTCGCCGACAAGATAACGGGCCAGGTCCACTATGTGCGAGCCGAGATCGCCCAGCGCGCCGCTGCCGGCGTGTTTGGACTCGAGCCGCCAGACCATCGGGAAGTCCTCGCTGGCGATCCACTCCTGCAGATAGGCCGCCCGGAAATGGTAGATCCGCCCGAGCTTGCCGGCGTCGATCAGGTTACGGATCAGGCGCACGGCCGGGACGAAGCGATAGTTGAAAGCGACCTGATGTTTGACCCGGGCCTTTTTGACCGCCTCCCACATCAGCTTGCATTCTTCGGCATTCCGGCCAAGCGGCTTCTCGCTGATGACATGCTTGCCCGCCTGGGCGGCGGCGATATTGGGCTCGGCATGCAGGTCGTTGGGTCCGGCATTGTCGAAGACCTGCACCTCCGGATCGTCGAGCATCGCCCGCCAATCGGTGTAGGCCTTTGCAAAGCCATAGCGCCTGGCGGCTTCACGCACCTTGGCTTCGCTGCGTCCGGCGATGGCGGCCAGCTTCGGCACGGCCGGAGGCGGATAGATCATGTAGGGCAGCTTCTTCAGCGCGTTGGCGTGGGCCTTGCCCATGAAGGCATAGCCCAGCATGCCCACCCCGATCTCGGGGGCGTCGGTATGCGCGACCGCGTCAGCCATCGTCAAAAACCCAACTGTGTCAGCCATATGTTTCCTCTGGTCAAACGAATGATGGAATTGTACGTGGCTTGACGAGTATTTGCAGGAGAACGGGAGAACGGGGTTGTGTGGCGCCGTTCAGGAACGCCGTCAAAGGATAATCAGAAGGCCATGAGCCACCTCTTTGATCCCTTCACCCTGCGCGGGGTCACCCTGCGCAACCGCATCGGCGTCTCGCCGATGTGCCAATACTCGTGCGACGACGGCTTCGCCAGTGACTGGCATCTCGTCCACCTCGGCAGCCGGGCAGTCGGCGGGGCCGGCCTGATCATTCTTGAGGCCACCGGGGTCGAGGCCCGCGGGCGGATCAGCCCCAACGACCTGGGCATCTATCGGCCCGAGCACATGGAGATGCTGGCCCGCATTACGGCCTTTCTCAAGGCCCACGGGGCGGTCGCGGGCATCCAGATCGCGCACGCCGGGCGCAAGGCGTCCACCGCGCCGCCATGGCAAGGCGGTGGCGGCGTTGCGGACGCGAACGGCGGCTGGGAGCCCATCGGGCCGGGAGCGGACAAGTTCACCGAGGCATACCGCCAGCCGCGGGCCATGAGCCTGGAGGACATCGCTGAGGTTCAAGCAGCCTTCGCCCAGGGCGCGCAGCGCGCGGTCGAGGCTGGCTTCGAGTGGATCGAGATTCATGCCGCGCATGGCTATCTGCTGCACAGCTTCTATTCGCCTGTGACGAATCACCGCAACGACGCCTACGGCGGCAGTTTCGACAATCGGATCCGGATGACGGTCGAGACCGCCCGCAAGGTCCGGGCGGTCGTCCCCGAGCGACTACCGGTGACCACCCGCTTGTCGTGCGTGGACTGGATCCAGGGCGGCTGGACGCTCGAGGACAGCATCGCCCTGTCGCGGCGGCTGAAGGACGAGGGGATCGACCTGATCGATTGCAGCTCGGGCAGCGTGGCGCCGGGCGGCAAGATCCCGATCGGGGCGGGCTACCAAACGCCTTTCGCCGAGGCGATCCGGCGCGAAGTCGGCATCCCGACCGCCGCGGTTGGGTTGATCACCCAGCCCATGCAGGCCGACGAAATCGTCCGGAATGGACGGGCCGACCTGGTCTATCTAGCCCGCGAGATGCTGCGCGACCCGTACTGGCCGCTGCACGCCGCCCGCGCGCTTGGCCATGACCCCAAACCCTTCACGCCACCACAGTACATGAGGGCCTTCTAGCGACGCCGGCAAGGTTCGTTTCACCACAAAGACACAAAGGCACAAAGAAAACAGGAATCCTTTGTGTCTTTGTGCCTTTGTGGTGAAAGAATCCGTCAGCGAGCATCCGCCCCCATCCCCGCCTGGCGGGCGCGCAGGATGGCCTCGCCCCGGTCGTTGACGTGCAGCTTGTCGATGACGCTCGACACGTAATTGCGGACGGTCTTGGGCGTCAGGCCCAGCGCCATTGCGATTTCGGCGTTGTCCTTTGCTTCAGCCAGCAAGGCCAGGACGTCGCGCTCACGATCGGTGAGCTCAGGGAACAAATCCGGGTCGCGCGAGGGGGTTTGCCGGGCGAAATAGCGCGAAAGGCGCTGGGCGATGGACGAGCTGAAGATAGCCTCCCCGCGTTGGGCGGCGGTGATGGCCCGGAGCAGATCGTCGAGGCTGGCATCCTTGAGCAGGTATCCGCGCGCGCCAGCCCGCAGCGCGCCAAAGACCGTGTCGTCGTCGAACATGGTCAGGGCCAGCACAGCGACCCGCGGATGCCTGGCGCAGATCCGGCGAGTCGCATCAATGCCGTTCTGCCCGGGCATGCGGACGTCCATCAGGATGACGTCCGGCTCGCAGGTTTCGGCCAGGGCGACCGCGGACGCGCCGTCGACCGCCTCGCCGACCACCTCGATCTCCGGACGGGCCTCGAGCATGGCCTTCAATCCCTCGCGATAGAAGAGGTGGTCATCGGCGATCAGAACCCGAATGCGTTCGGTCATGGCCCCTCGCCTGGCGACATTGGCAGAATCGCGCGCACCCGTGTGCCGCGCGGATTGCGCCGGGTAATCTCGATCCGGCCGCCCAGTTCCTCCGCGCGCTCGCGCATCGAGAGGGTGCCGACGCCCAATGGCGCGCCCTCGAGGACGCCGCGCCCATCATCCACAATCTCGACCCACAGCGCCCCGGTTCTGACCGCGAACGACACATCGCAGCGGCTGGCCTGGGCATGCCTGATGACGTTGGTGACAGCCTCCATCGCGATCCGATATGCGGCCGCCTCGGCAGCAGCCGGGAGCGACGGCAGCGCCCGCTCGGCCCGCACTTCGCAGCGCAAGCTGCCGGGCGGGATCAGGGTCTGGGCAGCCTCGCGCACGGCCGAAACCAGGCCGAGCTCGTCGAGCGAGGGCGGGCGGAGAGAGGAGGCCGCCCGGCGCAGATCGGCGATGGCGCCGGCCATCTTCGTCCGGGCATCGGCCAGCATCCGGCTGGCCGCCGCCGGGTCGGTCTGGGTAAGCGCGCCTGCGGCATCGAGGCGCTGGGCCAGGCTGGCCAGGGTCGGGCCCAGGCCGTCGTGCAGGTCACGCCTGAGCCGGCGGCGCTCTTCCTCGCGCGCGCCGACGATGCTCTCGCGCGATTGCTGCAGCGCCGCCCGCGTCTGCGCGGCATGGGCGGCCAGGCTGGCCTGGCGGGCCAAGGTCGTTAGAAGCGCGCGTTCCGCGGTCGAGAGCCGTTCGCCGGCGGCCGGGGCGACCCGCAGTTCACCCAGCGCTTCGCCTTGATAGCGCAACGGAAAGACCTCAAGCTTGGCCCCGGCGAACAGCTTGCCGCTGGTCGCCTTGCGGCCGCCTGCGTCAATTTCAGCATACGGCAGGCGCAGCGCGCCGGTCACCGTCTCGGCGATGCTGGCCAGCAGCGCGGCATCGGAGTCGCCGGCCTCGAGCTTGTCCCCCAGCGCGGCGACGACGGCCATCGGCTCATCCCGGCTGCCGTAAAGCCGCCGATTGACCGCCCGCTGCACGGCCTGGCGCAACGGTTGAAACCCAGCCGCGATCAGGCCCGTGGCCAGGATCGAGACGGCCAGATCGCCCGATGTGCCGGCGCCCAGCAGCGCGCTGGCGCCGCCCACCACCAGGACATACGCGCCGACCACAAACAGGCTCATCGCGGCGTAGACCAGCGAGCGGCTGAAGACAACGTCGATGTCGAAAAGCCCGTGGCGCAGGATCGCGATCGCGATCGAAGTCGGCACGCCCAGCACCAGGATGAACAGGCCCAGCATCAGTCCTTCCCAGCCAAACACCAGGCCGGCCGAGATCATGACGGTCAAACCCAGGATGACTGCCGCCGCCAGCCACTTGATCTGTTGGCGCTGGATGTGATCCGCTGATCGCCAACGCGCGATCAGCGTGCCGAGCGACGCCACGACCATCAGCAGGATCACAACGCTGGCCGGCTCGGCCATCTGGAGTGCCCAATCATCGTGGGGCGACACGTTAAGGCGATAGATTGCGTCGGCGAGCGGGCTCATGGCCGAGCCATAGCCATCAATCCAGAACGTCGTCTGCAGAAGCCCAAAAACCAAACCCCAGAGTGCCGCAAGCCCCGAAATGACCCCCACCGCCCACCAGCCCCGGCCAGGCGGACGTCCGGTCGGGAAGACCGTGATCAGAGCTGGAATAAGCGCTAAAGCGGTTTGCATGCCGATCCGGGAGATGAGGACCGCCCCAAGGCTGGACGCGCTGCCCGGATCGATCCAGAACGCGTTATCCAGACAGAAGGACAGCGCCAGGGCGAGGCCCAGGAACGAGCACAACGTTCCAATTGCATTACCGCGCCGGCGGATTGCGATCAGGGCGCCGATGCTGAGGAAGGCCGGGGCCGGAAGCAGAACCATGAGCGCGAGCAGGACCCGCCAGAGCCGCATTTCCGCGCCGTCGTCGAAGCGCTGGCCGATCGCATAAGATCGGATGAGCAGGATCAGCCCGATGGCCAGCGCCAGCATCCCAAGCACCCATGCGGCGCGGGCGGGGATCGCCCGCAGGCGGGGGGAGCGGGCCGGGGAGTCAAGGGCGGTGGAGATCATGGCTGTTTCGGGTCGAGTGTAGTCAGTTCTGGCGAATTCATGGCCCCATTCGCTGGGCCCGCAGGCTGATGCAGTCGCGGCCCTCGCAATAGCCGGTGTCCATCCGGACCGTGGCAGACGGGAAGCGTGGCTCGACCGTGTAGAGATTCACCACGGCATTCCGCGGCGCGCCCGGATCGGTGATATTGGCGTAGCTTGTCACCACGCCACAGTTGGCGTCGACAACGTTCAGGATCCGAAAACCGAGCCCCGACGATTGAGTCTGGAGCCGGACCGCCCCGAGCGGCTTGCCCGCGCCGGTGAACTGGATGGCGAGGAGGCCGTCCTTCGGTTGCTTGCTGCCAAACTTTCGATCCGTCCTCAGATCGATCTCAACCGGCACGATCTGGACGTCATCAGCGGGCACATCCGCAAGACAGGCCAGCAAACGGCCTGGCAGGTGTCGCGACCCGCCCGGACGCCCGTTGCCGACGGCGAGCGCCGGAAGCGGCGGCGCCCGCCGCCGCCGGGCCGCAGAAAGGCCGGCGGTGTGCCGTCCCACATCCCGAAGCCGATCAACACGGCCCCGAGCACCCCGACCACAAAGCGGCGCTTCGCATCGACGATCTCGGGCAGCTTGACCGCCGCGATCTCGATCTTCTGACCGGCGATCGCCGCAATCAGCAGCACCAACCCGGCCACAAACGAGATCACACCGATGGAGAAGGGCAGCTCCTTCATCGCCTACGCCGTCCGCGCTGCGCGCAATCTGCGGGCGATCGCTGCCGTCATGGCCAGCGCTGCCGTCGTGTTCGAGATGAACATCACCGTGATCATCGTGGCCGTCTCGGCTGCATTGGGGCCGCCCACCCGCCGGCCAAGCAGGTCCTGGATCACGTTGGCGATGAGGAAAGCGGCCGCCCCGGCCAGCGCGCCGCGCCACGCGAGACGGCCCGCCAGTCGCCCGCCGCCCGCAGCCAACCCGATCGCCGCGCTCATCCCGGCGCAGACAAGCGCGGTCGCGGGAACGAAAAGCGCGGTGAAGAGCTGATGAAGCGGCAAAGGCGAGTGACCTTCACTGACGAACACTTCCTCCAGCCGGCCAAGCACCAGGCCTGCCAGAAAGACGAGGACAACATGACTGATCGCCCCGGACCACATCATCCGGCGGCGCATACCGGGGTTGGCGTGACGCGCCAGGGCGCGCGCCCACAGCCCGCCAAAGATGAACAAGGCCAGGCCTATCATCGGAAACTGCGCGGCTTGCGAGGTATCGCTGGGCAGCAGCGCCAGAAGCGGCTGGAGCGCAACCGCCATGACCGCGACACCCAGGAAACTGGCCGGCAGAATCAGCCCCGGCAGGGCAAGACGGATGAGCGAAGCCGCGCGCGGCGCCGCGGGGGCCGGGATCGCGAGAGGTGTTTCCATTACCCTACTCCACGTCAATGGTGACCGAGGCCGGCTGCGGCTGGCTCACCACGATATGGGCGGCATCCGCCATGACCACCGTGATGGTGTGCCGGCCCGGGGTCAGTTCGAGCTCGCGCGAGGTGAAGGGCTCCTTGCCGGCATGGACATAGACGTTGGCCTGGTCAAGCGGCACGACTTTGCCGACCGGGACGGTGGAAGCAGGCGTATCGACGAAAAAGTGGACGTGCCCTTCGCCCGCCACCGGCAGCTGGTTGGCCGGGACGAGCCTGAAGCTCCTCACGTCGACGGTGACCGTGACCTTGGGGCCTTTGACTTTCGCGCCGGCCGCCGGCGAGACGATCGACATCGTCGACCCCGCGCCTGGGGCCTGGGCGCAAGCTGCAAGCGCCAGGGCCAGCGCGGCCAGCATTCCGAGGGTACTGTTGCGTGTGTTCATGGGTGATCTCCTTGACCAGCTGGTCTACGGATGCGATATCCCCCCGCTTCGCGGGGGGATATCGCATCCGGCTTGTGGAAATCACCCTACCTGTCCCAGCGTCCCAGGCGCAAGGGACAAATGAAAGTCACTTCTTCACAAACGCCGCGTCAAAAGCGATCGCGCTGGGCGGAAAGTCCAGGCGTTTGACAAAGGCGGCCGCCTCGGTCGCGCCGTGCTCGCGATCCATCCCGCTGTCCTCCCACTCCACCGAGAGCGGGCCCGCATAGCCGACTTCGTTCAAAGCCCGGATCACGGCCTCGAAGTTGATCGATCCGCGCCCGAGCGAGCGAAAATCCCAGAAACGGCGCGAATCGCCAAACGGAATGTGCCCGCCAAACACACCGACCTGAGTCGGGGTCGGGCTCCAATACACATCCTTCATGTGGGCATGGTAGATCCGATCCTTAAACGTCCGAATAAAGGCCACATAGTCGACCCCTTGATAGCCAAGATGGGACGGATCGTAATTGAAGCCGAACGCTCTGCGCGCGCCAAGCGCCAGGATCGCGCGTTCAGCAGACACGATGTCGAAGGCGATCTCGGTCGGATGCACTTCGAGCCCGAAGCGCACGCCCGCCTGGTCAAAGACATCCAGGATCGGGTTCCAGCGGTCAGCGAAGTCCCTATAGCCCGCATCGATCATCGCGGGCGTGACCGTTGGAAGCGTATCTGGTATTTCCAGATGCTCGAGCCCGTGAAGCCGTTGACAACCTTGACCCCCAGGGCTTTCGCGGCCCGGGCGGTGGTCTTGATCTCCTCGGCCGCCCGCTCTTGCACGCCCTTCGGGCCGCGCCCCCATACCCGCTTTGGGACGATGCTCCTGTGGCGTTCGTCGATCTCATCGCACACGGCCTGGCCGACCAAATGGTTGCTGATGGCGAAGAGCTTGAGCCCGTGCTTGGCGAGGAGCTCGTGCCGCCCGCGGACGTAGGCGTCGCTGGAGGCGGCCCTCTCGACGTCGAGGTGATCGCCCCAGCAGGCGAGTTCGAGGCCGTCGTAGCCAAAGGCTTTCGCCTTGGGGGCCAGGACTTCGAGTGGAAGATCGGCCCATTGGCCGGTGAAGAGGGTGACGGGTCGCATGGATCCTCAGTGGTGTCGCCGGGAGCGATGCCCGCCGCTTCGCGGCGGGCATCGCTCCCGGCAATGAGTTAGAAGGTTTCGTGAAAGAACAAGGCGTAAGCCTTGAGGGACTTATCCAGGCTGGCGATGCGCCAGAACTCGTTGGGCGCGTGCATCCCCTCATCTTCCAGGGCGAAGGAAAGCGTGGCGACTTTGGCCCCCAGCTCGCGCTCGAACATGCCGGTGACCGGCACGCTGCCGCCCATCCGGATGTAGTAGGGCGGCTTGCCGTACACCTCGGTAAGAACCCGCTTGATGGCGTTGTTGACCGGGTGATCGAGCGGCATGGAATACGGGAACGCGGTCCCAGCCGAGGGATGGAACTCCACCCGCACGCCGGGTGGGGTGACCTTGCGGATGTGGGCGGCCAGACACTCGAGAATCTTGCGCGGGTCCTGGTTGGCGACCAAACGGCAGGTGATCTTGGCGTGGGCCTCGGCCGGCAGGACAGTCTTGCCGCCCGCGCCCTGGAAGCCGCCCCTACATGCCGTTGATGTCGGAGCGTTGGACGCGCCCACATCCGCTCGATCGGGGTGAAGTCGCGCTCGCCGGCCAGCTCGGGCACGTTCAGGCGCGCCCGCAGCGCCTCGCCATCAAAGGGCACCACCGCCATCGCCTCGCGCTCAGCGACGGTGAGCGGCGTTACGTCGTCGTAGAAGCCATCGACCAGCACCTTGCCGTCCGGGTCGCGCATGGCGGCCAGGATGTGGGTGAGGGCGGCCAGCGGGTTGGCCGCGGCCCCGCCAAAAATGCCGGAGTGCAGATCGGTGGCGGCGCCGTAAACGTCGATCTGGCCGCCGCACATCCCCTTCAGGCTGACGAGGATGCCGCCATCGGTCTCCGACCACTGGCCGCCATCGACGCTGATGATGTGGTCACAGGCGAGCTGGGCCTTGCGCTCGGCAAGCACCGCCTTCAAGTTGGCGCTCCCGATCTCCTCTTCGCCTTCGAAGAGCAGCTTGATGTTGACCGGCAGGCTACCCTCGCCCTTCAGCACACCCTCGATGGCCTGGATGAGCGAGAGCACCCCCGACTTGTCATCCGAAGCGCCGCGGGCATAAATGCGGCCGTCGCGGATTTCGGGTTCAAACGGCGGGTCGTCCACAAGCGACAGAGGATCGACCGGCTGCACGTCGAAGTGGCCGTAGAAGAGCAAGGTTGGCTTGCCCGGCGCGCCGAGCCAGTCGGCGTAGGTGGCAGGGTGGCCGGCGGTCTCGAGGATGGCGGCATTGGCCAGCCCAGCCCGGGTCATGCGCGCCACCGTCCATTCCGCCGCCGCACGCACATCGGCCTTGTGCTGCGGCAGAGCGGAGATGCTCGGGATGCGGTCAAATTCGAGATGTTCGGAGATAAAACGATCGCGGTTTTCGGAGAAATAAGTTTGCCAGGACATGCCCCGATTGTATGCCCCGTAGAGACGGCCCGGGGGGGCCCGCCGGGGGGGGGGGGGGGCGGCCGCCGGCGGGGCGCGCGGGCGGGGGGGGGGGGGGGGCGGCGGGGGCCCGGGGGCCGCGGCCCCCCGGGGGGCGGGGGGGGGGGGCCGGGGGGCGGGGGGGGGGGGGCGGCGGGGCGCCCGGGGGGGGGGGGGGGGCCGGGGCGGCGGGGGGGGGGGGCGCGGGCGGGGGGGCCGGGGGGGGCCCCGGGGGGGGGGGGGCGGCGGGGGGCGGGGCGGGCCGGGGGGGGGCCCCCGGGGGGGGGGGGGGGGGGGGGGGGGGGGGGCGGGCGGGGGGGGGGGGGGGCGGGCCCGGGCGGGGCCGGCGCCGGGGGGCGCCGGGGGGGGGGGGGGGGGCGCGCGGGGGGGGGGGGGGGGCGGGGGCGGGGGCGGGGGGGGGGGGGCCGGGGGGGCCGCCGGGGGGGGGGCCGCGGGGGGGGGGGGGGGGCGGCGGGGGGCCCCCGCCCCCCCCCCCCCCCCCCCGCCCGCCCCCCCCCCGCGGTGGGCCGTCTCGTTCGGGTCATCGGCGAACAGACGGCCCGGTCGGCCGTCTCTACTTCATCGGCGAATAGTCGGTCGGATCCATCAGGGTGTTGGTCAGGCGCGACACGATCGGGCCATCGACCTCGCTGGCGGCCTTTCCCGCCACCCATTCGGGGTCGGCCCGAAAGGCCGTCCAGGCCGCGTCGACGGCGGCAGCATTTGGAAAGGCCAGGATGTAGACCAGATCGCCGCTCTCCTCGGTCCGCGGCGTGGGCGTCCAGAAGCCGACGACCTTCATCCCATGCCGGGCAAAGATCGGCAGGGTGACGCTCCGAAAGCGGGCGTGCATCGCCTCGGCCTTGCCGGGCGGGGACCAGTAAACGCGCAGTTGATAAATCATCGATAACCTCGCAAGTGAATGATCGGCGGCGCCACGACAGCGCAGCTACTGGCCCCTATTGTCGGTCATCGCACGGAAGAAGACCTCGTAGACTTCCCGCCACGAATCGCGCACTTCGGGCGTGAAGTGCGGGCCGAGATGCCGCTCGAGCGCCCAGATCAAGGCCGAGCCGACCCCGACGTAGTGATGCGGTCGCGCGCCATAGCCGGCGTGGCGCACGCCCAGCGCCTGGGACTCGCTCAGAAGCGCGTCCCAGTCGGACAGATGGCCGACCATCTGATCGAGCATGGCGACGAGCTTGCTGCGCTGGCTGTCCAGGTCCGTCGGGAACAGAACCTCGAGCGCGGGATCAATCTGGAACAGCCGCGTGTAGAAAGAGCGCGAGAAAGCCTCGACATCGGGCCTGAGGCGCTCAAATGAGCGTTGGGCGATCGCCACAGTCCGCGGATTGATGCGCTGGTTCATGTGAATCTACCGGGCGATGCGGGGCAGCATCGCCGTGAAGGAGCCTGCCTCGACCGCGCCAATGTCGCAGACCGCGGCGCCATCGCTGTTGCCGTCGAGCGGCCGCTGCAGCTTGCGCTGGTCGCGGGTCAGGTTTGCCCCGTTCTGATCCTTGCAGCCGGCCGGGTTTCCGCCGTCGATGGCCGGGCTGCCCGCCATTGGCTTGAACGAGAGCGTTGTGGCGCTGCCGTTGCCCGCCAGCGCCCCCAGCATCGGCGCGGCGGCCGAATTGTGAGTGGTCGTCCCCGCCAGCACGCAACCCGGGGCCGCCCCGACAAGATTGTAGTCACCCGAGATGATCAGCCCGACGCACTCGTTGTACTTCTCGACGGGCGACAGATCGGTGTTTCCGTTCAGGATGCTGTTGCGAAGGTTGACCGTGGTATTGGCCGGGTCGGTGTTCAGCCCGCCGCCGTTGCCCGTGCCATTCGCATCGGCGTCGGCGACGTTGTTGACGATCGTCGCGTTGGCCAGGACCACGGTATTGGCGCCGGACGCGAAGACGGCACCGCCATCCCGGTTCGCCCGGTTTCCGCTCAGGGTGGTGTTGACCAGATACACGTCCTTGGTCGAAGCCTGAATCGCGCCGGCATCGGCGGCGGCGGTGTTGCTGATGAAGGCGCTGTCATTGACATCGATCGGCGAGCCATCGCTGCCCCAGATCGCCCCGCCCTGGCTGGCGGACTGATTGCGGATGAAGAGCGAGTCCTTCAGCACAAGCCCGAACGGCCCGATGTCTATGGCGCCGCCTACCATCAACGCGGTGTTTGAATCGAAGACGCTCCTCAGCACAGTTTCATTGCCATCCGACGCGGCCAGGGCGCCCCCGCTAACGGCCGTATTCGAGACAAAGCGGCTGTCACTGACGATCATGCTGCCAATCCCGTTGGCGGCCGCGCCGCCGGAGCCGGTCTTGGCGGTGTTGCTGATAAAGAGGCTGCGCCGAATATCCATCAAACCGCCCGACACGCCGCCACCCCGGCCCGCGGCGTTCTGCTCGAGAACGCAGTCCTCAATCAATAGCCCGTTGGCGAAATCGTCCTCATGGCCAATTGCCCCGCCCGAAACAGCAGACCGGTTCAACCGAAACGTCGCCCCGCGCGTTTCGAGCCGCCCAAAGATGACCGCAATCGCGCCGCCGGACGACGACGCGCCGGAGGCCTGATTGTTCTCGAACAGGCCGCCCCGCACGATGGTAGGCGACTGACCGCCGGCCACGCCACCGCCAGCCAAATAGGCTGTGTTCTGGCTGACGGTGGTGTCGAACAGATACAGCGCGCTGCCGGTCGAAGTGGAAATCGCCCCACCCGAGCCGCTCGAGGTCGTGTTGAGTTGCAGCGATGCATTTGTGATGAAGACATCACCCCCGATGGCAGCCAGCGCGCCCCCGTTCTTGTTCGCGCTGTTGGCGGCCATCAGCGTGCCGGAAATGCTCAGCATGCCAGGCCCGTCCTTGTAAATGCCGCCGCCCTCACCGGGGCCAGCCTCATTGACCAGCAGACTGCCCCCGACGATGCGGGTGAGCCCGCCGCCAGAGGCAAAGACCGCGCCGCCGAACTTGGTTGTGTCATTGTTGCTGAAGTCATTGCCGTCGAGCAGCACGTTGGAGGGGGTCGGAAGCAAGGCCAGCGCGCCTCCCAGATAACCGGCATAGTTGCGGTCAAAGACGCTCCCAGTCACCGTCAGGGTGCCACCACCCGCAAGGATCGCGCCGCCGTAACCGTTGCTGGCCTGCGCCCGATTGGAGCGGAACTGGGTGTTGGCGATCCCGTATGCGACGCTGGCAGCAGGCCCGGACGGAATGTAGATTCCGCCGCCATCGATCACCGCCCGGTTGCTGTCGAAGACGCTGTCCGCGACCGACAGGCTGGCGTCAATGTAGATAGCCGCGCCGTTGGTTCCCGCCACGTTCCCCGCCAGGCGGCTCTGGGTCAGCGTCATCGGACCATTGGCGAGCACGCCACCGCCGACGCTCGTCGCGCTGTTGGTGACGACCTCGGTTTGATCGAGGATGATCTGCCCGGTCGTGGCGTTATACAGCGCGCCGCCGCTCGAAGCCGTGTTGGTGAACAGCCGCATCTGGGTCAGGGTCAGGACCCCGGCGTTGTGGATGCCTCCGCCGCTCGCCGCCGCCTTGCCGCGCTTGATCTCAAACCCCGACATCGTCACCTGCGTCTCGGTCAGAACCTGAAAGATTCGATCGGGCGAGAGAAACGAGCCGCCATCCACGATCGTCACCGCATACCCAGCGCCTTTCAGGGTCAAGGTATCGGTGATGTCAAGATCGCCGTTGACAGCCGTGTCGTCGTTGCCGGCCCGGGTGAGGCCGTAAGTCCCGGCGCCCAGCACGATCGCGTCGGCGCCAGGCCAGGCGTTGGCTTCCATGATGGCGGCCCGCAGGGTGCAGCCATTCGGACCGGCGCAGGCGCCGTTGCCAGGTGCGCTGTCAATTCCATCGGCCGTGACCGTGACCGTGATCGTGTCGGCGCGGGCGGGGGTTGCGACCATCAGCGCGCCGCCGAACAGGGCGGCCATCAGGGCGGTAAGGATTTGGGTTTTCTTCATGCCAGGCATTGAACGCCTTCCACGCTCCTGTGTCAGTGTCCGCAATGGACACCAAAAGGGACACCCGCCACGTGCGCTTCGCTTCGTATAATCGAAGTTCCCCATGGATTTCGAAGGCGCTTTTGGACGATGGCTGCAATCGCAGCGCAAAAACCTCGACCTGACGCGGGAGGCCCTGGCCACCCGCGCGCTGTGCTCCCCCAGCGCCATCAAACGCATCGAAACCGGCGATCTCAAGCCCTCTCAGGAGCTGGCCGCTCTGCTCGCGCGCGCGCTCAGCATCCCGCACGAACGCCAGGAGGCGTTCGTGCGCTTCGCCCGGACCGGCGATGAGGCTGTCTATCTGGCGACCGTGAGCCCCCCAGCGGCGGCCACGCCAGAGCGCGAGGCGGGCAACCTGCCCCGCCCGCTCACGCGCCTTGTCGGCCGGGAGAGGGACGTCGCCGCGGTCAGGGATCTCCTGGCGGCCGCCGACACGCGGCTCGTCACCCTGATCGGACCACCGGGTGTCGGCAAGACCCGGCTTGCGCTTGCCGCCGGACACGCCTCGATCGATGCATTCCCGGACGGTGTGTGCTTTGTCCCGCTCGACGACCTCAGCGACGCCACCCACGTGCCGGGCGCGATCTTGCGCGCGCTTGGGGCGCGCGCCCAGCCGAGCCAGACCGTGCTGGCCGCCCTGTCGGCGGCGGTTCGCGGGCGCCGGCTGTTGCTCGTCATCGACAACTTCGAGCACGTCCTCCAGGCCGCGCCCCGGATCACCCGCCTGCTGGCCGAGGCCGAACACGTGAAAGCCCTGGTCACCAGCCGAGAGCTCCTCAACGTGTATGGCGAGCATGCCTTTCCCGTGCAGCCGTTGCGATCCGAGCTCGGAACGGAGGCGCGGACATTGTTTGCTGACCGGGCGCGCGCCGTGCTGCCGGGCTTCCGGATTGGTGATGACAACAGCCGGCTGGTAGAGCGGATCTGCGCGCGCCTGGATGGCATCCCGCTGGCCATTGAGATGGCCGCCGCCCAGATGCGGCGGATGTCGCTCGAGCAACTGGATGCCCGGCTCGGCGATCAACTCATCGCCTTCGCGACCGGCCACCGTGACGTCCCCGATCGGCAGCGCTCGCTGCGGGCCATGCTTGACTGGAGCGTGGCGCTGCTGTCCCCCGACGAGCGCCGCGTGTTTGATCTGATGAGCGTCTTCGCCGGAGGCGCGACTGTCGAAGCGCTGACCGCCCTGTGCGCCGATACCGAGCTTACCGGGTTTCGCGGCCTGGCCGACGGCATCGAGGAGAGCCTCGCAACGCTGGCGGAAAAGAACTTGATCATCGCCGACCCGGACAGCGGGCGGAGCGCCACCTTTGCGGTGATGCGCCAGTTCGGCCGCGAACAACTGGCCGCCCGGGGATGTCTGGAGGCGGCCTTGTCCGCGCATGCCCGCTACTACGCAGGCTTCGCGCAGCGCTTGCGCAGCGCCGCCGATCGGGACGGGGAAGGGCAGCGGCGCTATGTGGCCGGTCTCGCCCGCGACCACGACAACCTCTACGCCGCATTCGACTGGGCGATCGTCCACGAGCCCATCACCGCCCTGCGGCTGGCGACGTCGACGGGCAGCTACCAGTATCAGACGGGCGCCTGGTCCGACAACCGGCGCTGGCTGGTGTCGGCCCTTGAGCGCGCGCCGGCCGATGCCGATCCGGCGCTGCGCGCGCATGCCCTGGCCAAGGCGAGCTTCATCTGCGACCGGCTTGACGACGCGGCAGCCGCGCTGCGCTACAACGGCGAGGCGCGCGCGTTGGCCGAAGCGGCGGGTAATCTCCATGCTCTTGCGGATTCGCTGCGTTATGCGGCAAACATGGCGCTAAAGCAGCAGCGTTATGCAGAGGGGATCTCATGCGCGGAGCGCGCCGTCGGCATGGCTGAGTCGCTGGGGCTGACCGCGGATGCCGCGACCGCCCGCACGATTCTAGGCGAGTTGCGCCTGGCCCGGAACGAATTCAAAGCCGCCGACCAGGTTCTGGAATCGGTTCTGCAAACTCGGCGCGCGCTCGGCGACTGGCGGGGCGAGGCTCAAGTCCTCACGTTCCTGGGCTCGTCCGCTTACCAGCAGGCGGACTACCCCCGCGCCCGCGCCCTGCTGGCCGAGGCGCTTGACCGGCAGCGCGAGTCGGGGGATCTGGTCAATCAAACCGTCGCCCTCGAGGCGCTCGGCACGGTGGAACGAAATGGCGGCCGTTATGCGGAGGCGGAGACCGCATTTCGAGAAAGCATGGCCCTGGCCAGGCGGCTGGGCAATCTCGACGCATATTGCGCCGCGCTCGACAGCCAGGCCGCGCTCTCCTACCTGCTTGGCAGACACGACGTTGCCCGGTCCGAGTTTGAAGAGTGCCTGCGCCTGAGCGCCAGCCTTGGGAACTGGCGGCGGGCGTGCTTCTGCCTCGAAGGGCTGGCCATGGTCGCGGTCGCGGCCGGGCAGCTCGACCGCGCGGCGACGCTGTTCGGCGCGGCCGAAGCCGCGCGTGCCAGACTCCAGGCCCCGCTCCCGCCATCGGAATCCGGTGTCTATGCGCGCGCAGTGGCCGATCTTACAGCGTCCTGGCCGGACGCCGGCGCGCGCGAGCGCGCCTGGCGGGCTGGGGCCGGGTTGTCAATCGCCGAGGCCATCGCCGTCGCGCTCGGTTAGGACACCTAACGAATCCTGGCAGCCGTCTACGGTTCGATGCGCCGCAGCCCGGCCAACCGATCGAAGTCGCGATCGTACGAATACAGCGCGTCCACGCCCTCTTGCGCCATCGCGGCCGCGGTCAGCGCGTCGCCGAAGTCAAGGTTCGATCGGGCGAACAGGTCCAGCGCCCCCAGAGCGGTCTCCCGGTCATCCATGACAACCGCCGGTAACCGGACCAGCACCGCAAGTAGATCGGCTGCCTTCGCCCGCGGCGTTGCATATAGGCGCGGAGAGGTTAAAACATACACCACGTCGGCCAGTGTCGACGCCAGTAAGCGCAACCGCACCTGGCCCGCTTCCACCTGTTCGAATAGCGCCGCGGCGCGGGCCTGCTTGCGGGGGTCGTCGCCGGTCAGCAGGCGAACGATCACGTCGGCATCGACAAAAGCGTCAGCGGACATGTCAACCCGCGGCGGGTCGCGGCGCCGTTCCGCGGTCTTCCCGAGCGAGGGTCCGCATCTGGTTCCAGGTCAGGTTTCGGCCCAGCTCGCCGGCCGCGCCGCGGATGTCAGCCACCTTCTTGAAGCCCGGGCGCTTCAGCCGCACGGTGCCATCGGCCTCGAGCACCAAAGCGATCTTCTCGCTGCGCTCAATTTTGAGATGCCGCCGCACGGCGGCCGGGATCGTCACCTGTCCCTTGCTTGTCACCATCATCAGAATCTCGGGCATTTGGCCTCCTGTCGCATGTAAGGCGATTATACTCGGCGCCTTACAGTGCTCCGGTATTGAGGGCGAGATCGGCATCCCCGCGCTTCGCGCGGGGATGCTGATTTCGCCGGATGATTCATGGAGAGTGTCTAGCCCACCAGCGCCTGATACACCGTTTGCTTGAATTCGCGGTGAATTGGGTACTCGCCAAATGGATGGTGCTGCATCAGCAGCAGGCCATACAGGTCTTCGGCCGGGTCGATCCAGAAATAGGTGTTGAAGGCGCCATCCCATCCGAATTCGCCGGCATTGCCCGCGCAGCCGGACTCAGCGACATCGACCAGGACCCGCGTGCCAAGGCTGTAGCCGTAACCGGCGTGGCGCGGATCGCGCGGATCCATCCCGATCAATTTCACCCCGGGCGCAAGCTGGTTCAGGCTGAACAAGGCCATCGTCGATGGGGCCAGGAGACGGACGCCGTCGACCTGTCCTCCGTCTGTCAGCATCCCCGCAAAACGGCTGTAATCCTCAACCGTGGAAACCAGCCCGCCTCCGCCGCTGATGTAGCTCGGACGCGCCGCCGGGGGCGTCATCTCATCCAGGCGCCGCCGGCCCCGCACCGCCGTCATCTCGCCATAAACGATCGCCCGCCGCTCGGCCTTTTCCGGGGGCAGAAAGAAGCCCGTATCGGGCATCCCGAGCGGCTTGAAGATGCGCGCCTCGCAAAAAACGTCCAGGGTTTGACCCGAGAGGATTTCCACCAGCCCGCCCAGCAGATCAATACTCATGCTGTAGCCCCAGCGCGTGCCCGGCTGAAAGGCCAGGGGAAGCTTGGCGAGTTCCTCGGCGACGCGCGCGTTTGTGCGCGGTATGCCTGCGTCGGCCATGCTTTTCTCCACGGCGCGATACGCGCGATCCACCGGGCTATCCGGATTCCAGCCGTAGCTCAGGCCGGCCGAGTGGGTGAACAGATGGCGGAACGTGATGTCCCGGTCGAGAGCGGCCAGAATCATGCCGCTGTCGTTCTCACCCGCAAAGACCTTGGTGTCGGCAAACGCCGGGATGAACTTCTTGATCGGGGTGTTAAGGTCGAAGCGCCCCTCCTCGTAGAGCATCATCGCCGCCACCGCCGTCACCGGCTTGGTCATCGACGCGATCATGAAAATGGCATCGTCGCGCATGGGCTTGTGCGCCTCGCGATCCATCCAGCCAAAGCGCTCGTGATAGGCGACCTGCCCCCGCCGCCCTACCCGCGCGATGATCCCGGCGATATCGCCGCGGTCGACGTAGCCCTGGAGCAGCCGGCTGACGCGGGTCAGGCGTTCGGATGAAAATCCGGCCAGATTTGTATCAATGGATGTCATGGTTTCCTCGATTGCGTCCAAATCGGAGCGCACGTGTATTGTCCACCCGGCGCCGCGAAACGTATTTTGGAATCGGTATCCCACGGCTTCGCCGTGGGATACCGATTCCTGACAATGTTCGCTGCGTTGTCGTAGCCCGTGCTAAAGTCGCGGGCAAGGCATATTTATGAGCGATCAACCTGTCCCCCCTTGCGCAGTCAGAGTTGGTTCACCAGCGAGAGCCCGAGCGGCTTTGTCGCTCGGAGCTGGACCAAGAACCAGGGCTATCCAAACCATTTGTATGACGGCCGACCCGTCATCGGCATCTGCAACACGTGGTCCGAGCTCACCCCCTGCAACGCCCACTTCCGGGTGTTGGCGGAGATGGTCAAGCGCGGGGTGTATGAGGCGGGCGGCTTCCCGCTCGAGTTTCCTGTGATGTCGCTGGGCGAGGCGCTCATGCGCCCGACCACCATGCTCTTTCGGAACCTGGCCGCCATGGAGGTCGAAGAGACCCTCCGGGCCAACCCGCTTGATGGGGTCGTGCTGCTGACCGGCTGCGACAAGACCACGCCCTCCACCATCATGGGGGCCTGCAGCGTGGACCTTCCGACCATCGTGGTCTCTGGCGGCGCGATGCTCAACGGCAAGTTCCGCGGCCGCGACATCGGCTCGGGGACCGATGTGTGGCGCTTTCATGACGACCTGCGCACCGGGGCGATGAGCCAGGACGAATACGTCGAGGCCGAGGCCTGCATGTCGCGCTCGGATGGCAACTGCATGACGATGGGCACAGCTTCCACCATGGCCTGCATGGTCGAATCGCTCGGCCTGACCCTTCCCGGCGGGGCCGCCATCCCGGCTCCGGATGCGCGCCGCAAGCGGCTCGCCCATCTGGCCGGAAACCGCATCGTCGGCATGGTGAAAGAGGATCTCCGGATTTCGAAAGTCCTCACCCGCGAGGCGTTCGAGAACGCCATCCTGGTCAACGCCGCCGTCGGCGGCTCGACCAACTTCATCATCCACATGCTCGCCATCGCCGGCCGGCTGGGGGTGCCGCTCTCGATGGATGACTTTGATCAGTTGGGCAGCCGCCTGCCGCTGCTGGTCAACCTGATGCCCTCCGGCGAGTTTCTGATGGAGGACTTCTACTACGCCGGCGGCGTGCCGGCCGTTATGCGCGAACTCGCGGGCCTGCTCCACCTGGGCGCGCTCACGGTGACGGGCAAGGCCCTCGGCGACAATATCGCCGGCGCGCCTTGCTACGACCGCAAGGTGATCGCGCCCTTTGGCGAGCCGGTCAAAGCGGCGGCGGGGACTGCGGTTCTGCGTGGAAACCTGGCGCCCGACGGCGCCGTCATCAAGCCGTCGGCCGCTTCGCCGCATTTGCTCAAACACCGCGGCCAGGCCGTGGTATTTGAGAACATCGACGACTACCACGCCCGGGTTGACGACCCCGCTCTTCCGGTCGACGCAAACTCGGTCATGGTGCTGAAGATGGTCGGACCGGTCGGCTACCCGGGCATGCCCGAAGTCGGAAACTTCAGCTTGCCCCAGAAGCTTCTAGACCAGGGCATCCGCGACGTGGTGCGCATCTCCGACGCGCGCATGAGCGGGACTGCGTTTGGCACGGTCATCCTGCACGTTGCCCCTGAGTCGGCAATCGGCGGGCCGCTGGCGCTTGTTCAGGAGGGTGATTGGATCAGTCTCGATGTTGAGGCGCGCTCGTTGCGACTGGAAGTCAGCGATGAAGAACTGGCGCGCCGGCGGGCGTCCTGGAAGGCGCCAGCGCAACCGGCCGCGCGCGGCTATGTCGACCTCTTTCTCCGACACGTGCAACAGGCCAATCTCGGCGCCGACTTCGACTTCCTGGTCGGGAAGTCCGGTTCAACGGTGAGCCGCGAGTCGCATGCGTAGGACATCCGTCAATCCGCCCAACGGAAAGCGCAGCCTAAAGGCTGCGCCTACATCGTTGGGCATATGTAGGCGCAGCCTTTAGGCTGCGCGTTGGCAGCCGGGCCGCGACAGATCGCGCAGGTTGAAGCCTGCGCCTACATCGTTGGGCATATGTAGGCGCAGCCTTTAGGCTGCGCGTTGGCAGCCGGGCCGCGACAGATCGCGCAGGCTGAAGCCTGCGCCTACATCGTTGGGCATATGTAGGCGCAGCCTTCAGGCTGCGCGTTGGCAGCCGGGCCGCGACAGATCGCGCAGGCTGAAGCCTGCGCCTACATCGTTGGGCATATGTAGGCGCAGCCTTCAGGCTGCGCGTTGGCAGCCGGGCCGCGGCAGATCGCGCAGGCTGACGCCTGCGCCTACAAGTTGGGGCGCCGAATGCGCGAATAAAACTCAGGCAGCCCCGACACGCCGCTTCGCAGTCTGAACAACCCGCCTGCGCCGGGGCCTTCGGCCTCTTGCGACCCGCCCGACAAGGCCGTGGTCACATACATCGTCTGGTAGTCGTCGTCGCCAAACACGACGCTGGACACTTTCAGGGCCGGGAACGTGATCCGCTGTTCGACGACACCCTCAGGTGAATAGCGATACAAGGCCGAATCGCCCCAGCGCGCGGACCACACATGCCCTTCCGCGTCAACGGTCATACCGTCCGGCAAACCCTGAGCTTCGGGCACCTTCAACCAGAGCCGCTGGTTTGTCAGCCCGCCCGTTTCGATGTCGTAGTCGAACAGGTAGATTTCGCCCTTGACCGAGTCCGTGTAGTACATCTGGCGCCGGTCCAGCGTAAAACCCATGCCATTTGAACAGGCGATGCCTTCCAACACCATCCGAATCGTGCCATCCTGATCCAGCCGATACAGGCGTCCGGGCCGCGATGGCGTCGCCATCGTGCCGCAGAATACCCGACCAACCGGATCCGCAATGACATCGTTGAAGCGGCTCTCGCGCTCTTCGGGGATCGCGTCGATCAGGGATTCGAGCACGCCATCACGCCAGAACGCAATCTGACCGCGGTCCATGAACAGCAGCAGCGCGCCATCCGGCTGGAAGGTAAACCCGCCCACCTGCGGGCCGCTGTAACACTGCTGATGATGGCCCGTGGCCGGGTCGTACCAAAACAACTTTCCGCCCGTGATGTCGGTCCAGTACAGGCGCTTCTCGATCGGATGCCACAACGGGTTCTCGCCAACGTCGGTGTGGTGCTGGGCGATCATTTCGGGCTGCATGTCGGGCCTCCTGCCAAAATGACGGCCGCCCCGAATGTGGGGCGGCCGGTTGGGAATACGATTGTGATTCGGTTCGCGGTGATGACGCGGTCGGACTAGAGACGCCGCCGGTATTCGTCGGTGCGCGTATCGATCTCGATCTTGTCGCCAGTGGAGCAGAACGCCGGCACCTGGATCTCGTGGTCGGTGCCCTTCAACACCGCGATCTTGGTGACTTTGCCCGAGGTGTCGCCACGGACGGCTGGCTCGGTGTACTTGATCTCGCACACGACCGTCGCTTCCATGTCGACCGAGATGGGGTTGTTCTCGTAGAAGACAACCTCAACCGGCATCCCCTCTTCCAAGTAATAAAGAGCCGTGCCCATGGTGTCCTTGCCGACCTCATACTGGTTGAACTCGGCATCCATGAACACATACATCGGGTCCGAGAAGTAGCCGTACGTGCAAGGTTTGCGATCGAGCACCGCGACCTCGAACTTGACGTCGGCCTTGTAGACCTCTTCCTTCATGGCACCGGTCAACAGACTCTTGTACTTGAGCTTGACGACACTCGCCCCGCGGCCGGACTTGTTGAATTCCGACCTGACCACCACCATGGGTTGGCCATCGACTAAAAAGACATTCCCAACACGAAGTTCTTGCGCTGTTTTCATTAGGGCCCTATTTTACGCGGATTGGGGCGGCCTCCAGAAAGCGCATGAGACGGCTCACCAAATCGACCGATTCGGCGAAGGCCGCGCTTCGCGACCGGCTGTGGGCTTGCCAATCCGGCCACAGGCGCATCAGACTCGCCCAGGCGGGCCCGAGGTCCTCAGCCGGCGTGATGCCGTTCCAGGCCAGATGCGCGGCGATGTAGGCATCTCGCAGCGCGGGCGGAAAGCCGGCGGCATAGACGCCCAGCCACGCCTCCAGCTTGGGGTGATGGGCGGCCTGCGCCTGCGGATAGATGTTCCAGATAAACGGCCGGCCCGACCAGAGCGCCCGGGCCAGGAGTCCTCGCCCCGCACAATTGCCAGATCCGCCGTCCACAGCAGCCGGTCGAAGTCGGGCTGAGAGACAAAGGGCAGGTCGGCGGGTGGAACCCTGGCCGATTCTCGCGCGCCGCCGGCGTCACCGCCGTCTGGCTGGCCCGGCCGCACAGCCAGACCGAGACAAGCGCAAAACGCTCACGTTCGAGCGCGCCAAGCCAGGCGAGATAGGGCGCGCCGGCGTAGGCAAAGCAAAGCGCGTTCAATGCCCCGCGCGACATGGGCGCCCCCAGGCGCGCCAACAACGCGTCGCCCTGCCCGCGCGCCAGCCAATCGTCACGCTCGGCGATCAAGTTGCGTTCGCGCAGGATGCCGCCGGTATCGGGGCCGGCTCCCGGGAAGAAGAACCAACGCCGGGCGCGCGCCGCCGGGTCATAGCCCAAACCCAGATGAAAGCCGGGCACCCACGCCTCAGCGCTGAAGTACTCCAGGTTGATCCAAATCGGCTTTCTTGCGCGGACCGCCAGCTGGGCCAGGGTCGGCGCCGGAAGCGCGCAGCCAAAGCCCTCGATCAACACGTCGCCTGTCACGTCGCCGCCCGCGCCAGCCTCCGACCACGGCCGCACCACGATGCTGTCGATAACGGCGCGACCAGGCGCCTCGGGAAGCCCCGGAATGATCGTCCGAGTCGGCCCCCACTGGTCAACCCATAGCGTAACCGTCTGGCCGTGCTCGTGAGCAAGCTGCCGGGCCAGCCGCCAGCACACGCCGATATCGCCGAAGTTGTCGACGATGGCGCAGTAAACATGCCAGGTGCGAGTGACCATCCCTGGGCAATCTACCAGAGGCACCCGCCTCGGCGCGATCGGGTGTAGGCTCGGCCCAGCGTGAACACACACACTGACCCGGCCCAGCCGCCCTCCGAGCTCGCGCCCGGGGCCTTGCCCGCGGACAGGACCGCCCGCGCCATGCGACGCCGCGCCCGGCAGGCCGTCATCCTGGTCGCCCTGCTTATCGTGGCGGCCCTGCTCGATGACGGATTGATCGGCTTGGGTGTCACGTTTCCGTTGGTGTTCGCGATTCCCATCCTGGCGGCCGCGCTTGTCGCGGGCGGACGCTTCATCCTGCCCGTCGTGGCGCTCTCCGCCGTCGCCCATGCGGTCCTCATCCAGCGTTGGGCGCCCGCCCTGCCCAATCTCGTCGCCGCCCACCTCATCAATCTGGCCTTCTTCGCGGTATCGTTTGTTGTCGCGCGAGCGCTCTCGAACGTGCTCATGTCCGTCGCCTTCCTCCAGCGCAGCCGTGAGTGGCGCGCCCATCTGGGGCCAATGCCAATCGGGTCGCGTTTTGTCATTCTGCCCGGAGATGCCGCGGCGGATCTTGAGCCGGGCCTTCTCCCGCTTCGGCTTGATCCGGGGGCCGCCTTTGGCAGCGGCTCGCACCCGACCACGCGAATGTGCGTCGCGTTGCTCGAAGAGACCGTCCGTCCCGGGGATCGGGTCTTCGATCTGGGATGCGGCTCGGGCATTCTGGCGATCGCAGCGCTCAAGTTGGGAGCCACTTCCGCGCTCGGCGCCGACATCGATCCCGAGGCCGAGCGCATGACCCGTGAGAACGCCGACAAAAATGGCGTGGTGGATCAACTCTCCTTTCGGCTTGGTTCAGTCGAGACAGCCGACGGCGCCCATTTCGAGCTTGTCACGGCCAATATCCTCGCCGACGTGCTCGTGGCGCTGCTCGGGAACGGGCTGGCCGGCACGGTCGCTCCCGGGGGCGCGCTCATCCTGTCCGGCATTCGGGCTGAGCGCGAAGCCGCCATCGCCAAGGCGCTTGCCATCGCGGGCTTTGGCGTGGTCGAGCGCCGGTCATCCGATGGGTGGGTGGCCCTGCTGGCCCGCGCAAAGCTGGCAGCAGACCTGCAAAACCGGAGACTGGCCGCGCGACCAATCAGTCAATCGAACATGGATAGACAGGATGGACAGGATTGAACCGGAATGCACCCTCGCCAACGGTCCGTCACGGGAAAGCCATCCTGTAAATCCTGTCCATCCATGTCCATTCACGCATCGGGCTGTCGATCCCCCGCCTTCTTGAACGACTTGGACATATTGATGTTGGTGATCTCGTAGCCCAGCTTTTCGTACAACGCACGAGCGCCATGATTGAAGCCAAACACGTGCAAGCTGACGGTGGACAGGCCCAACTCGCGCGCCTTGCCTTCCAGGGCCAGCATCGCCCGGGTGGCATAGCCGCGCCGGCGATAGGGCGCTTCCACTTCCAAATCGTAGATAAAGCCGACCGGCGGCGACTTTCGCCCATCCTCGGCCAACCAGACGACACCCACGCGCTCGCCCGTGTGCGTATCAAGAATACGGTACAAGTGCTGCCCCGGCGTGTCCAGTCCCTTCGGCAACAAAGCCTGGCAATCCTCGCGTGAACGCCGGACCGACTCTTCGCTTGTCCAGTTGCCCGATTGGACCTTTTCGGCGGCAAATTCCACGACGAGTCTTTCAAAATAGGGATCGTATTCAGCCGGGCTCATTGGCACAAGATCAATCATGTCTGCCCACCTGTCATCTGAACGCCTCGCGCCTGACGGGCGTAAGTTGCCCGCCGGCGCTGGCGACACTCCGTCGAAATCCCTCGCTCAGCGCGCGCTGGGCGAGGGATTTCGACGCTACGAGGAATTTTCGCGTGGAACCTGGAAGTCATCCTTAATTGATTGGCGAGATCGCAATCCCCGCGCTTCGCGCGGGGACTGCGATCTCGCTGGTCATTTTTAGGACGGCTTCTAGGGTTTCGCGGTGCGGAAGATTATCGGCAGGTAGACCTTGCCGCCCTGAGGCGTCCTGGGTGCCGACGGCGTCGGCGTCCCGATCCCGGGCACGCTGACTGTCGGAGGCTTCGCGGTCAACACCGAAAGATCCACCGTCGGCACGACGACGGTCTGCCCAGCGATACTGGTCGGGGTGGCATCCTGCGGCAGGAAGGGCAACGTGGCCCGCATCGCCGGGTTCAGGACAACGGACACGATGGTCGCCAGACAGGCCAGCACCACAACGATTGCGGCGATCATGGCGATGATGCCCAACGCCGAGCTCTTCTTTTTCGCCTCGGGCGGCTGGCCGATGGGCCTGCGGCTGCCCGTGCCCGGAGGCGCCGCGCCCAGGCCGCCGGCGCTCACCGGGATCGGCATCGGGATCGGCATGTTCAGGGCTTCTTGCGAAAACCCCGGCATGGGCGCCGGCGGTTGCACCATGGTTGCCCCGGCCGCCATCGGATATGAAGGCTGGACCTGCGGCGCGGGCGGCTGAACCATCGTCGCCCCGCCAATGGGCGGCGGTTGATAGACGGGCTGAGCAGACGCGGTCGGGGGGCGGAACTCAACGGTTCGATCAAAGGCCGTCGACGATGGCATCGGCGGCGGGGCGGACACGGGCGTGTCCATGCTCAGCGGACGGCCTTCGTAGGCGGCTTGAATATCCGCCGCGAGCGTGGCCGCGACAGAATAGCGGTCATCGGGACGCTTGGCCATCGACCGGTCGATGATGCGCTGCCAGTCCGGCGACAGCCCGAGTTGGGAGGCCAGGATCCGCGGAATGGGATCCATGACGTGCTTGAGCATGATCCCGGTGGGATTCTCGGCGTTGAAGGGAAGCTTGCCGGTCAGCATCTCATACAACATCGCGCCCAACGCATACAGATCAGAACGCCCGTCGAGCGGTTCTCCGCGGGCCTGCTCCGGGCTCATGTAGGCCGGCGTGCCGATGACCTGGCTGCGGGTCAAGTCCGAGCGCGACATGGCTGTCTTCGCAATGCCAAAGTCGCTCAAGAAGGGCTCGCCGGCATCGTCAAACAAGACGTTGGCCGGCTTCAGATCTCGGTGCACGATCCCGCGCGCATGGGCCCGATCGAGGCCAGGGGCCAGGCGATTGAACAGCCGGACGATCTCGCTGGTCGCCATCGGTGTGCCATTCAGACGCTCGGCCAGCGAGCCCGCGCTCATGTAGCGCATGGCCAGATACAACCGGCCGTCCGCCTCGCCGTAGTCGTAAACCGGCACAATGACAACGCTTTCGATCGAGGCCACCGTTTTTGCCTCGCGGTCAAAGCGCGCCCGAAAGGTCTCGTCGTGGAGGAACTCCGGAGGGAGCACTTTGAGCGCCACGTTCCGCTCGAAAACCGGGTCAAAGGCCTCGTAGACGGTGGCCATGCCCCCGCGGGCAATCTCGCGCTTGATGATGTACTTGCCGATCTTTTCTGGCATCATGTTACTAACCACTTTACCGCGAAAAATGAATCGTGCGTTCGTAAACCGGTAAGAACTCCTGACGGAGCCTGTTTCTCGAGCCGATCTTCCGGCCGAAGCCGGGGACATCGCCTCGGGGTTCGGTTTTCGTCGTGGTCCTAAGGCATCCCCCACAGCCGAACGCCGCTGCTGGAGGTCCCAAACACCGCCAACCGGCCATCCGCTGAAAAGTCCACACTGGTGACCCCAGCCAGTGTGATCAGCCTGAACGCCGCCGTAGACGGGTCCTTAATCAGATCGGCCAGGCGATAGAACTTGCTTCGGGTGCGGCCGCCGACGAAGAGCAAATCACCACTGGGCGGGAATCCCAGCGACTCGAGCGCGTTGCCGTCTTCCTTGAATGACGCAGCCACGGTCCAGTCGGCGGTTTTCCACACCCGCGCATCACTGGTCTGATCGCCCGTGCTGCAGGTCTTGGCGCACGCCGCAGCCGCAAAGTAGCGGCCATCCGGCGAGAAGGCCGCCGGGACGCTCGCGCCATTCGTGTCGAATTTGTACGACATGACCCGCCGGCCATCGTTGACGCGCCAGACAGTGACCTGCCCCAGGCTGGTGGAGGCCGCGAGCAAACCGCCATCGGCTGAAAACCGCAGGCTGCCCATGTTGTAACCGTTGTCGACCTGGAACACGCGTGCTCCGGTGTCACTGGCAAAGATCTGGATAGGCGTCTTGCCGATCGCATCCACGCCGCCGGCTGCAACCAGCCGCCCATCCGGCGAGAACTGCGCAGTGCCCATCTCGAGCGCCACTGTCGCGAGTTGGCGGATGATCTGGCCATCCGCGACCTTGTAGAGCGCCGCCTGCTTGCCAACTGCGATGACGACCGACTTGCCATCGGGCGACACGTCGGACGTCCACGGTATGGAGCCCATCGTAAAGCGCGCCTGCGTGCTGCCGTCGGCGCGCCGCCAGACTTGAAAGCGGTTCTGCGCAATCGCCTGATTGGGCGTGTTCCCCAACGACCCAAAGATCGTGACACCGTCCGGCCCGAACCCCACGCTACGGACAACTGTATCCGTTGAGTCGGCCATCACCCGGAGTTCGCGCAATGACCCCATTGAATTTGCGTCCAGCGTAGACGCGCGAGGGGTGGCTGTCGGAGGTATCGTTGGCGAGGCGGCGGGCCGGGCCGTCGCGGGAATCGCCGTCGCAGCAGGCAGCGTCACCTGAATCGCCGTGGGTGGCCTGACGGTCGGCGGCGCGAGCGTCGCCGCGGCTGTTGCGGCTGGAGCCGCCGGGAACGCCCCACCCAGCGCGCCCAGGGTTGAAACCACAGCCAGACCACTGCCGATGAGCACGCAGGCGCCTGCAACGCCGAGCACGATGAGCAGAGGCGATATGCGCCGGCCTTGGGCTGGCAAGACAGCCGGGGCGCCAGGGATGGATGGCGTCGGCACGGCGGTTATGGGCCGCGGCGGCGTGCCAGGTCTGGGAGCCTGAGGGCCGGTCGCCAGGGGAGCCGCAACAGGGACTTGACCATAGCTTGGCGAGCCATAGACCTGGGTCACCGGCGCGCCGGGCTGCACAATGGGATTGGGCGACTCCATCGGTGGCGTGGCCGACATCGAGCGCCCTTCGGCGATGGCGCGCAAATCATTAGCCAGGCTGGCCATGTTGGCATAGCGGTCGTCCGGCCGTTTGGCCAGAGCCCGATCGATCACGGCCTGCCATGCCCCGGGCAAACCCGGCGCGACAGTATCAAGACGCGGGATCGGGTCGAGGATGTGCTTCATCATCATCCCGGTCGGAGTCTCGGACGTATAGGGCAATCTGCCCGCAAGCATCTCGAACAGCATTACCCCCATCGCGTAGATGTCCGAGCGCCCGTCGAGCCGCTCGCCGCGGGCCTGCTCGGGGCTCATGTACGAGGGCGTGCCTATGGCGCCGCCCTGGGTCAACTCGGTATTCGAGGTGATGGCGAGTTTGGCGATGCCGAAGTCGCTCACATACGGTTCGCCGTTGTCGTCAAACAAGACGTTGCCAGGCTTCAGGTCGCGATGAACCACGCCCTTGCCATGGGCCAGGTCGAGGGCCGGCGCCACGCGTTCATAGATTCTCGAGATCGCCGCGACCGGCAGCCGGCCAACGCGCAGTTTGTCGGCGAGAGACCCGCCGCCCATATAGCGCATCGCCAAAAAGACTTTGTGATCCGCCTCGCCGTAGTCGTAAACGGGCACAATTGCCGGATGTTCGAGCGCGGCGATCGTCTTGGCTTCGCGCTCAAATCGGGCCCGAAACGTGCCGTCGTGGAGCAGCTCATCAGGCAACACCTTGAGCGCGATCGTCCGATCAAAGGTCGGATCCCATGCCTCGAACACCGTCGCCATTCCGCCCCGGCCCAACTCGCGCCGGATTTGGGTACTTTCCGATCTTGTCCATCGCCATGGGCCGACTCTACCGCGAAACAGACGCGCATGCGCCTGGCGCGGCAGCGGATTCCGGGAGCGCGGGCATCTTGCCCGCGCGCTCCCGGCTCATCGCCGCGTTACTCGGTGTTCCCCCGGATCGCGCGGGCGAGACGCCCGCGCTCCTTGTTGGGTAGTCGCGGAACAGCGCTAGTTATTGATGACGACGGTAATCTGGGGCTTATTCGGGAGGAGATTCGCGTAGCCGGGCCGGCCAACCCCCACAACCGTCAGGCGCAGCACATACGTGCCATTGGGCAGCTTCGCGCCGTCATAAGTGCGGGTCGTGTCCCACGTCATCAGCGCGCCGTTGCTGACCGGCTTCAGAAACTTGCCAGCCACAAAACACAGTCCGGTGGCGCCGCAGCGCGAATCAACGAACTCGAATTTGTAGTATTCGAAATCAACACAGCTTGCGCTGCCCGTGACGACGACTTTGCCCTTCAGCGTCTGCCCGTTCGCGGGTGACGTGATTGCCGCAGTCCCCGTGGTGCATGACGGACCGCTTGTGGCAACTGCCGTCGCGGTGGGAGAGCGGGTCGCGGTCGGCGCCGGCGTAAGGGTTGGGGCCGTCGTCGGCGTGGGCAGCCCGGCCGTCGCCGTCGCGGCAGGGATGGGCGTCGATGTTGGCAGCACAACCGCAACCGTCGTCGGGAGCGCGACTTGCGCCAGCGTCGGCAGCACGACCTGTATCGTCGTCGGAAGAACAAGCGGCGCCGCTGTCGGCAGCGCAGCGGGCGGGACTGTCGCAGTTGCGGCCGCGCCGCCCAGCGCCCCGGAAGCGACCAACGCAGCCGAACCACCGCCACACAGCATGAGCGCACCAACGACGCCCAGCACGATCAACAACGGCGACGTGCGGCGGCGTTCGCCCGCGGCAGCCGCCGGTGGCGCCTGGCTCGCAGGCATCGCCATCCCCAGGGTGCCTTGGGCCAGCATCGGGCGCGGCGGCGTCCCTCGTGCGACCGTGGGCGCACCCATGACCGATGTCGCGTCTACGGGAGTTTGGCCATAGGCCGGCGACCCGTAAACCTGGGTCACCGGCGCACCCGCCAGGAGAACAGGATTGGGCGATTCCATGGGCGGCGTTGACGTCATCGAGCGCCCATCCGCGATCGCGCGCAAGTCATTGGCAAGGCTGGCCATGTTGGCATACCGATCCTCGGGTCGCTTCGCCATCGCCCGATCGATCACGGCCTGCCACGCGCCCGGCAGGCCAGGCGCGACCGAATTCAGGCGCGGGATCGGATCGAGAATGTGCTTCATCATCAACCCGGTTGGCGTCTCGGACCGATAGGGCAGGCTCCCGGCCAGCATTTCGAAGAGCATCACCCCCATCGCATAAATATCAGAGCGTCCGTCGAGACGCTCGCCGCGGGCCTGCTCCGGGCTCATATACGACGGTGTTCCGATCACGCCCCCATGGGTGAGCTCTGTGTTTGACGAGATCGCCAGTTTGGCGATGCCAAAGTCGCTCACATAGGGCTCGCCGTTGTCGTCAAACAGGATATTGCCCGGCTTCAGATCGCGGTGGGTGACGCCCTTGCCGTGGGCGAGATCGAGCGCCGGCGCCACCCGCTCGTAGATTCTGGCGATGGCCGGGGCCGTCAAACGGCCCGCGCGCAACTTGTCGGCCAGCGACCCGCCGCCCATGTAGCGCATCGCCAGGAAGACTTTGGTGTCAGCCTCGCCGTAGTCGTAGACTGGGACGATGGCCGGATGCTCGAGTGCGGCAATGGTCTTGGCTTCGCGCTCAAACCGCTGGCGAAACGTGCCATCGTGGAGCAATTCATCTGGCAGCACCTTGAGCGCGACCTTTCGATCAAATGTTGGATCCCACGCTTCGAAGACGGTCGCCATACCGCCCCGCCCCAGTTCACCTCGAATCTGATACTTCCCGACCTTGTCAATCGCCATGGGCCGACTTTAGCGCAGAACGCCGGAATTGGGATGGGCGTTGAGATCGAAACAGGTTTCCGGAAGCAAAACACCCTGACTCGCCGAACGGCGGGTCAGGGTGTTTTGCTTCCGGAAAACGTCACGCACAGCGGTTAGCGTGTCGTCGCGCGCACACGCGGACGCGGGCGGGCCGGCGCCGGTTTCCGGCGCGGGCGAAGCGCCGCAGGAACCTGCTCAGCCTCCGGTTTTTCCGGCGGCGCAACCGGCGCCCGGGTGAGGGCCACCTTCAGCACCTCGTCCATGCGGGTGACCTGGACAAGCGTCATATCGCGCTGCGCCTTGCGGGGTACCTCGTCCAGATCCTTGGCGTTCTTCTTCGGCAGGATGAAGGTATGAATCCCGGCCCGGTGGGCGGCCAGTATTTTTTCCTTGAGCCCGCCGATGGGCAGCACCCGCCCGCGCAAGGTGATTTCGCCCGTCATTGCCACATCCCGCCGAATTGGGGTGCGGGTGAGGGTCGACACGAGGGCCGTTGCGATCGCAATACCCGCCGACGGCCCATCCTTGGGAATCGCTCCTTCGGCCACGTGCACATGAAAGTCGCTCTTTTCAAAGACGCGCGCCGCAATCCCAAGCTGAGCGGCGAAACCGCGCGCGTAGCTCATGGCCGCCTGCGCGCTCTCCTGCATGACATTGCCCAATTGGCCGGTCAATTGCAGGCTGCCCTTGCCCTCGAGTTCGGTCACCTCGATCTGCATCAGATCGCCGCCGCCCTCGCTCCAACTGACCCCGTTCGCCACCCCAACCTGATCCTCCGCGTCGACGCGTCCAAAGTCAAACTGGGGCGGTCCAAGAAACTCGCTCAGGCCGGTGGCCTGAATGCGGCGCGGCAGGGCCTTGCCCTCGGCCTTGCGCCGGGCAAGCTTGCGCAGCACCATGCTGATCTCGCGCTCGAGCCCGCGCACACCCGCTTCGTACGTGTATTCGCGCACAATGGTCTTGACCACATCGTCGCTCAGGACGGGCGGGGTGTCCTTCAGGCCGTTCTCCTCGATTGTGCGCGGAATTATGTAGCGCCGGGCGATCTCGAGCTTCTCTTCCTCGACATAGCCGGGGAACTCGATGATCTCCATGCGATCAAGCAGGGCCGAGGGCAGCGTATGCACGCTGTTGGCCGTCGTCACCCACAACACCTGCGACAGGTCGTAGGCAATATCGAGGTAATGGTCCTCGAACTCTGCGTTTTGCTCGGGGTCAAGCGCTTCGAGCAGCGCGGCGGCCGGATCGCCCCGATAGTCGCCCATCTTGTCGATCTCGTCCAGGACAAACAACGGGTTGACCGTGCCGGCCCGCTTCAGGGTCTGGAGAATCCGGCCGGGCAGCGCGCCCACGTAGGTCCGGCGGTGGCCGCGGATCTCGGCCTCGTCGTGGATGCCGCCCACGCTCATCCGGGCAAATTTGCGTCCCAGCGCCTCGGCGATGCTGCGGGCCAGGCTGGTCTTGCCCGTCCCGGGCGGGCCAACGAAACAGATGATCGGGCTGCGCATCCGCCCGCTGGTCAGCTTGCGGACCGAGATGTATTCGAGGATGCGCTCTTTGGCTTTCTTCAGCCCGTAGTGGCGCTCGTTGAGGATCTTCTCGGCGTTCGCTACGTCGAGATTGTCCGTTGTGCGCTCGGTCCAGGGCAGGTCGAGCAGCCACTCGACATAGTTGCGGGTCATCCCGATCTCGGGGCCCATCATGCTGTTCATCCGGGACAGGCGCGCAATCTCCTGCTCGACCCGCTGGCGGGGCACATCCGGCAGCTCTTTTGTCTTGAGGCGGGCGAGGAGTTGATCGGCGTCATTGGTTTCCGTGGTGATCTCACCCAGCTCGGTCTGGAGCGCCTTGATTTGCTCGCGCAGGAAGACCTCGCGCTGGCCCTTGTCGAGCTCCTTCTCGGCCTTCTCGTAGACTTCGTCCTCGAGCTCCAGCAGGTCGAGCTGCAGGGCCAGGGTCTTGCTCAGGCGCTGCAGGCGGGTTCCCGGCTCGGGAATTTCGAGCAGGGCCTGGCGCTCAGCGACGGGCAGGACGATGGTCTGGGCAATGAGATCGGCCAGCCAGCCCGGGTCGTCAATGTTCATCGCATAGACGTGGGCGTCCTCGGGCAGCCGGCGGTCGAGCCCGACCACTTCCTCAAAGAGCGCGATGTCGGCCCGCATCAGGGCCTCGACCCGCGGGGTGCGCTTTTCGGGCTCGCGAATGAGCTGCACTTTGGCCGAGAGATAGGGCGTGGCGTGGAGCCACTCGACGACCTTCGCCCGAATAACGCCCTTGGCCAACACGCCACTCGCGGCGCTGGGCAGGCGCAGGTTGCGCCCGAGCATGGCGATGGTCCCAACCGAGAACAATTCGCTGGGTTTGGGCTCCTCGGTCCGGTCGGTCTTCTGAGCGATCACGAGGGCAAAGCCCAGCTCGCTGGCGGCCTCGATCGAGCGCATGGCGCGTTCGCGATTGACATACAGCGGCGTCACCGCCCGCGGATACAGGACCGAGTCGCGCAGGGTGATGACCGGGAGCTCGAGTTCATCCGGCAGGCGGCCCGCTGCCTCCGCGCTGCTGCCCATGAAGTCCTCGCTGAAGCTGGCCGCCATCAGCCAGTTGCGCAATTCGGGCGACGCGGATTCGGGCGGGTAATTGGGGTTTGTCAAACTGTGGGCAAGGGTAACACAGGAGAGATATGTGGGCGAGATCACCCTCCCCGCGCTTCGCGCGGGGAGGGTGATCTCGCCGGATATCTTCAGGATCGCTTCTAGGAGAACGCCTGGATCCCGGTCTGGGCCCGGCCCAGGATCAGGCCGTGCACATCGTGGGTGCCTTCATAGGTGTTCACGGCCTCGAGGTTCATCACATGCCGAATAACGTGGAACTCATCCGAGATGCCATTCCCGCCGTGCATGTCGCGGGCCATCCGGGCGATGTCGAGAGCCTTGCCGCACGAGTTGCGTTTGACCAGCGAGACCATCTCGGGGGTGGCCTTGCCTTCGTCGATCAGCCGGCCCACCCGCAGCGCGCCCTGCAGGGCCAGGGTGATCTCGGTCATCATATTGGCGAGCTTGAGCTGGATGAGCTGGTTGGCCGCCAACGGGCGGCCGAACTGCTTTCGGTTGAGGGTGTATTCGCGCGCGGCGTGCCAGCAGTACTCAGCCGCACCGAGGGCGCCCCAGGAGATCCCATAGCGGGCTTTGTTCAGGCAGCCAAAGGGGCCCTTCAGGCCGGCGACGTTGGGCAGCAACGCCTCTTCGGGAACATGGACTTCGTCCATCACGATTTCGCCCGTGCTGGAGGCGCGCAGGCTGAATTTGCCCTCGTATTTCGGCGCGCTCAGACCCTTCATCCCCTTCTCGAGGATAAAGCCCCGGATGACGCCGGCGTCGTCCTTCCCCCACACCACAAACACGTCGGCGATCGGCGAGTTGGTGATCCAGGCCTTGTTGCCATGCAGCACATAGCCGCCGCTGACCTTGCGGGCGCGGGTCTCCATCGAGCCCGGGTCGCTGCCGTGATTGGGCTCCGTCAGCCCGAAACAGCCCACGATCTCGCCGGCGGCCAGGCGGGGCAGATACTTCTGGCGCTGCTCCTCGGTCCCATAGGCGTGGATCGGGTGCATGACCAGCGAGGATTGCACGCTCATCGTGCTGCGATAGGCGCTATCGACCCGCTCGACCTCGCGCGCGATCAGGCCATACATGACGTGGTTCAGCCCGGCGCAGCCATACCCATCGATCGTACAACCGAGGAAGCCCAGTTGTCCCATCTCGGTGATGACGTCCCGGTCGAAGGTCTCGTGCCGGTTCGCCTCGAGAATGCGGGGCATGAGTTTGTCCTGGCAGTAAGCCCGGGCCGCGTCCCGGACCATCCGCTCTTCGCCATCGAGCTGGTCTTCAAATAGAAACGGATCATCCCAGTGGAATTCAGCTTTGGGTGCCATGAATCAATTGTACTGTTGCGAAACGGTATGCCCGGCGGGGCCGGGCATACCGTTTCGCCATTCTTTACGCCTTCGGCCCCATCCCCGCGTATTTGGCGATGACCTCGAGCATGACCTCGTCGGCCCCGCCCCCGATGGCATACAGCCGGATGTCCCGGAAGTAACGGGCGATGGGGTACTCCTCGACATAGCCCATCCCGCCGTGAAACTGCAGACAAGTGTCGGCCACCCGCCGGCTGAGCATCCCCGCCTTGAGCTTGGCCATTGACGCCTCTCGGGTCATGTCCACCCCGGCCACGTACTGGGCCACGCAGTGATAGGCCAGATGACGCAACGCCTCGAGCTCGGCATACAGCTCAGCCAGCTCGAAATACAGATGTTGGTTGTGCAGCAGCGGCTTGCCAAACGCTTTGCGTTCGCGCAGGTAGGTCTTGGTCAGGCCCAGCACGCGCTCCATGCTGGTGATGCTCATCAGGGTCATGGCCAGGCGCTCGCGCTGGAACTGCTCCATTTGGATCTTGAAGCCCTGCCCTTCGTGGCCGATGCAATTCGCGCGCGGCACCCGCGCGTTTTCGAATGACAGGATGGCCGTATCGCTGCTGCGGTGCCCGAGCTTGTCGAGCTTGCGGCTGACGCTGAAGCCGGGCGTGGCGGTCGGCACGACGATGAGCGACATGCCGCCGGAGCCACGCTCACCACCGGTCCGGGCCAGCAGAGTCAGGAAATCGGCCTGGGTGCCGTTGGTGATCCACATCTTGGCCCCGTTGATGACGAAGTCTTCGCCGTCGATCTCGGCCCGGGTCCGGATGGCGGCCACATCCGAGCCGGCGTCGGGCTCGCTGACCGCGATGGCCGAGACCATCTCGCCCCGAATCGCAGAGACGAGGAAGCGCTGTTTGAGGGCCTCGGAGCCATGCCGGGCCAGGGCTGGAGTGGCCATATCGGTGTGCACGCACAAGCCCAGGCTCACCCCCATCGGCTCGGCCCGGCCCAGTTCCTCGAGCAGCACAGTGTTGAACCAGTAGTCGGCCCCGCCCCCGCCATAAGCCTCGGGATAGGACAGTCCCAGCAGGCCGAGCGCGCCCATCTTCTTGAGCAGCGCATGGGCGGGGAAAATGCCGGCACTTTCCCAGGCCTCGGTGTTCGGATTGATCTCAGTCTCGACGAAGTCGCGGGCCACCTGGCGCAGCATGGCGTGTTCGGGCGTAAATGGCGCGGGCATGACCACCTCCCAACCACGATTATTCTGAATCAATATGCCCTGGCTTCGCCAGGGCATATTGATTCAGAAAACACTAAGTAGATCTACCGGCCGGGACACGGCGTTCGCCGCGGTGGCAGAGACCGGCGACGAAGCGCTTCTGCACGGGATCGGCGTCGATGCTTGCGCCATGACCCGGATTGTCCAAGTCGCCTGCTGGGCGCCAGGAGCGACCTGCAGGAAGGCCACAAACGTCAAGTCCTCGGTGTCGGCGCGAATCGCATGCGGCTCGCCAGCTTCGAATACCAGCAATGTGCCCGGTCCACAGCGCTGCTCGAGGTCGCCGGCGCCAGAGAATAATCCGCTCCCCTTGAGCACCACGACATACACGGGCGAGTGCGGGGCAGTATGCTCTCGGACGGTCTGACCGGCCTTCAATGCAAAACGAAGAATGCGGCCCGTCTTGTCGACGAGCAATGGCTCGGCATATGGATCCTTGTCATGAAAGATCACGTTGTCGTTCAGGGGTATCGATAACATCAATCAGTCTCCTCCGAGCATCCGCAAGCGAATGACCCGACAATCCTTGGCGTCGAGTCATTGTCGTTACTCAAATCTCGCGCCTCAGGAATGGGTCATGGTAGCACCATCCCCTATTCGGCGGATTTGACAAGCCGGGCTTGATGGCCTTATGATCGAGATCATCATGTCGCCAAAGGTATACCAATGTCGTCACTAGAGAACAACGTACTCAACCCAGACTTGCCCGCCGGGATCGGCAAGCCGGCCCTGCGCGCCCTCGCAGCGGCAGGATATTCGCGATTGGATCAGCTCGCCAAGGTCAAGGAATCCGAGCTCGTCAAACTGCACGGCGTTGGACCCAAGGCGATCCGCGTGCTTCGCGATGCGCTGCAGGCCAGGGGCCTGTCGTTCGCGCCACCCGTCCCCGGCCCGAAATCATAGGCAGTACCGACGGAAGCAATCGCCCAAAGCGGCAACATGGACCAAACCTCCGATCCCCAGAGCATCACCACCCTCGACCAACTCCTGGCCCTCAACGGCCCGATCGCCGAGGCATCGATCAAGAAGGAAGTCTCCTTCGTCCACCCGCTGTATCGGGCCATCATCGAGGCCTCGCCCTTCGCGGTGCTGGCCACCTCCGGACCGGATGGGCTGGACGCCTCGCCGCGCGGCGACCTGCCCGGTTTTGTCCAGGTTCTCGATGAACACACCCTGCTCCTGCCCGATCGGCGGGGCAACAATCGGACCGACAGCCTGCGCAATATCCTCGCCGACCCGCGGGTGGCTCTGCTCTTCTTCGTCCCGGGCGTCACCGAGACGCTGAGGGTGAACGGCAAAGCGTCCATCAGCATTGACCCAGCGCTGCTGGCCCGCTTCTCGATGGAGGGCAAGCTGCCCAAATGCGTGGTCGTCATTCACGTGGAGACAGTCTTCTACCAGTGCGCGCGGGCCATCCACCGATCGCGGCTGTGGGAGCGCGCCGCGAGCGAGACCAGACCGGACGTCCCGACCCCGGGCGCCATACTCCAGGCCCTCACGGATTCGGCGTTTGACGGCGAAAAGTACGACCGCGATCTCCCCGGCCGGCAGCGCGCACGACGTTGTACTAGAAGCTATCCGAAAAAATGGATCTGGCGAGATCACAATCCCCGCGCTTCGCGCGGGGATTGTGATCTCGCCGCTCATTGTTAGGATGACTTCTATGCTCACCTACGCCGCAACGCGCCCCCGGACCGCCCACGCCCGGGCCGTCATCAGGATCGATCCATCCGGGCGCGAAGGGAGTCGCTCGCGGATGCTTTCGCGCAGGCGCGCCCGCGCGGCTTCGTCGAGCGACTTGACATACGTTGGAGCGGAGCCCGTGCCGCCCAGGAAGGGCAGCCAATAGTCGTCGAAATCCGCGAAGGACGTCGGGATGTCGATTGCCGTCACCTCGACATTCTCCAGCGTGGCGGCCGCGAAGAGCTCGGTAAGCGCGTCCGGCCGGCACAACGGAAAGCGAACACCCTGATCCATCTGTGCAACCTGGGCGTCAAGTTGGGTGGCCACATCCCAGAAGAAGCGCATGAACTCCATCTTTCCGGCGTAGTCCCAGACATACGCCCCGATGAATCCGTCCCTGCGCGTGACCCTCACCATCTCGGCGAGCGCGGCGGATGGCTCTGGAACAAAGTTGAGCACGAGCCCGGAGACGGTCACATCCACGGTCGCGGTCCCCAGAGGTATGGCTGCGGCGCTGCCTTGATGGAGCGTTACGCGATCGCTCAGCTGCTGGCGCGCGATCTCCAGAAACCCCTCCGAAGGCTCGACGCCATCCAGCGTCGTCGGAGCGCACGCATCCAGAATTGCCGCGCAAAGCGCGCCTGTCCCGCACCCGACATCCAGCCACCTGCGACCCGCCGGAGCATCCAGCCAGCCCAGAAAAAGCGGCGCGACCCGGCGGCTCCACCGGCCCACATATCGCTCGTAGGCATCACCACGTTCCCAGGCGTCCGCCACGTGTCTCTGGCTCATCATGAATCCTCTCTTATTTGAAGCGATTTGAAGCTTCAAAAAACCGCATACGCGATCACAGCTTCGGAATTAGCACCGGCGTGTTCTTCTTGTAGGCCTCGTAATCGGCCTGCCCACCCCACTTCTTGTCGGCCTTCTTCTCGAGCAGCGGCACCCCGCTGACCCGGGTGAGCAGCAGCGTGACAAAGACGGGCGAGATCAGGGCCACCCAGGTCCAGCCCTGCAGCACCGGCAGCGCGATCACCGCCACGCCCACCCACAGCACAATCTCGCCGAAGTAGTTGGGGTGGCGCGAGCGCGCCCACAGCCCGGTCCGGATGAATTTGCCCTTGTTGGCTGGGTCGGCGCTGAACTTGCCCTTCTGCGAATCGGCGACGACCTCGAGCGCAAAGCCGGCCGCCCAGAGCAGAAAGCCCAGCACCGCGAAGATGTCCAGCTCTTTGCGCACGCTCGTCGTGAGGACGACCAGCGCGGCCGCGGCGGTGAAGGTCACCCACAGCGCCTGAATTGTCCAGACAACCAGAAAGCGCCAGAACGAGGGCTTGAGCTCGTCAAAGCGATCGTCCTTGCCCGCCTTGTGGATGCGCCGATACAGAAAGCTGCCCAGCCGAATCGCCCAGACCAGGACCAACGCCGCGACCAGCAACGAGCGGGCATCTAGAACCGGGCTGAGCAGCACCGGGATCAGGATCACCGTGACGTAAGTCAGGCTGCCAGTGAGGTCGAAGAACTTCTCCGTCTGCCGCGCGAACGAGGGGATGAAAACCACCCACTGGATGACGAAGGCCAGCCCCACACAGAGGGCAAACAGAGGAATGCCAAAGGCCGAACGGCCACCCTGGCTCCCGGCCAGGGCCACCAGGACGCCAACGACGATCAAGACGGGGAATATCACGAGCGACTGTCGATCTTCTTTATTCATTGATGTTTGCTTGATTGTTGCGTGGAGCGGTGTTCCCCGGCGGAACCGGGGAACACCGCTCCACGCGCTATGAACCCGCCAGCGGAATGACGTAGAACAGGACGGAGAAAAAATGTAAAACGCTGCCCAGCAACACAAAACCGTGCCAGATGGCATGGTGAAAGGGCAGCCGCTTCCAGACATAGAAAATAGTGCCGGCCGTGTAAGCCAGACCGCCCAGGACCAGCAGCCACAGCCCGCCCGGCGCGACCGCATCCAACAGCGGCTTGACGGCGATGACGGCCACCCAGCCCATCGCCACATACGGCAGGGCCGTCACCAGCTTGCTGAGCCGGATAAGCTTGGACTGCAGCGCGATGCCGGCGATTGCCAACCCCCAGATCGCGATCAGAATCGACCAGCCCCACGGCCCGCGCAGATTCACCAGGGCAAAGGGCGTGTAGGTGCCGGCAATCAGCAGGTAGATGGCCGAGTGATCGAGCAGTCGCAAGAACTTTTTCGCGCCCGGGACCGGGATGCTGTGATACAGCGTCGAGGCGGTGTACATCAGGATCTGGGTGACCCCGTAGATGCTGCACGCCACGATGTGCCAGACCGTGCCAAAGACGCTGGCGAATGCGGTAAGAATCGCCAGCCCGGCGATCGAGAAGACAACACCCAGACCGTGGGTGATGCCGTTGGCGATCTCCTCGGCGTTACTGTAGCGGGGGGCGGTCGGAATCGCGTTCATATGAGCAATCTCAACCGCATTCTACCGAGGTCATGCCGAATACGCCATCGCCCGAAATCAGCCCGTCACGCCGGCAGGCTCGCCCGCGCCTCATCGCACTCGGCATCGACGCCATACGGATGCAGAAAGGCAGTCTCATCGGCCCGCAGGCGAGCGGCAACCACTTCGACAATGTCACGCGAGCGCGCCAGCCGCGCTTCCGCGCCGCCAACTCGCCCGCGGTGCTGCAGCCCTTCGGCATCCAGCCAGCCATCGACACGATTGAATTTCTCACAGCAGTGATCGATCTCAGCGTATGCGACGCGCGTGACCGAGCCGTGCGCCATGACGGTCGCATGCTTCGGGCGGCGATAGCGCACCCCGGCCAAGGCCTCGGCCAGATGAATCGTCGTGTTTGCGCCATGGCCGACACCGAGCAACAGCACCTGGCCATCCAACTCGAATACCCGTCCCACCGGGCTGTCCAGTCCATGGGGAAATTCAACCGGATGCGGCGCTGTGATCCGGCCAGCCTGCGGGCCGGACGCGGCAAAGGCATGCGGGCTGTCGCTGCGCATGACGCCTGACAGGCGCCAGAAGGTATCCGCCACGACGCCCATACCGGCACAGGTGGTGCTTGTGGGGTCAAAGACACGGTCGTCGTCATCCGACATGCTGGGCATCACCAGCGTGCCCGCCGGGCCGAGCGCAGATTGGAGCGTCCGTATCAGGCCGACCGGGCCGCCCTCAAGCGGACCCACCCGCGAGAACGCGCAGTGCGCAAGCAGGACCGATCCAGGTGTCACGCCCAACGTAAAGAGCTGTTGCGTCAGCGCGTGTTGCGAGACTACTGGCGAAATCATCGAAAGTGGCTGCCTTGAGTTTTTCCGATTTCGACGACGCGACCGCGGACCGCCCAGGCCCGGGCGATCATCGAGATCGATCCATCCGGACGCGTCGGGATTTTCGCCTGGATGCCCTCGCGCAGACGCGCCCGGGCCGGTTCGTCAAGGGACATGGCGTAGGCCGGTGCAGGTCCCTGACCGCCCAGGAAGGGCATCCAGTAGTGTTCAAAACTCGGAAACGGCGTTGGTATGTCGATCGCCGTCACCTCAATCTCACCAAACCCGGCCCGGGTGAAGAGCTCGGTGAGCGCCTCGGGGCGACACAAGGGGAAGCGCACACCTTCATCCAGTGACGCGGCTTTCGCGTCCAGCGTGACGGCGGCGTCCCAGAAATGGCGCATGAGCTCCATTCGGCCGGCATAGTCCCAGACATACGCCCCGATGAGACCCCCAGCGACCACGACCCGCATCATCTCGGCAAGGGCAGCGTGTTGATCTGGAAAAAAGTTGAGGGCCAACCCGGAGACGGCCACATCGACGGAGGCATTCTCCATGGGAATGGCGGCGGCGCTGCCGCGATGAAGCGTCGCGCGATCCGCCAGTTGGCGCCGCGCGGCGTCAAGAAACCCCTCGGAAGGGTCGACGCCAGTCACCGACAACGGCGCGGATTCATCCAGGATGGCGGCGCAGAGCGCGCCTGTGCCACAGCCCACATCCAGCCACCTGCGACCCGCCGGAACGCCCAACCACCTTAAGAACAAGGGCGCGACCTGGCGGCTCCACCGGCCAACATACTGCTCGTACGGGTTACCCCGCTCCCAGGCGTCTGACACATGCCTCTGATTCATCGTGATACTCCTGATCCAAACCCAGACGTGAGGTGATCACATCGGCGGCCCGTTGATACCCACCGGCGTCGTGAAACGAGCGACTGAGTCGCTCGGCATTAATCCTGTAGCCTGAGTCCGCCAACACCCGGTCAACCGTCCGGCGCAGCGCACCGGCATCGATTTGACCATACGGAGGCGTGTCGGCCAGCACAATGCCCGCGCCCTGGCGGGCAACTTGCCGTCCGTTGAGGGCCTGCTCAAGCTGCTGCGGGACCACAATCAGCGGCACCCCGTAATTCAGGCCCTCGTTCACGCTGTTCATCCCGCCATGGGTGACGAACACGTCGACGTGCTGCAGCAGCTTCAGTTGCGGCACATGCGGTCGAACGATGACGTTATCGGGCACATTCCCAAGATCCTGAAGCGCCGTCTGATGGCCAATCGAGAGGATCACCTGGGCGGGATGGCCGGCCAATCCGTCGATGACCGACCGGTAGAATCTCGTGTTGCCGGTATACACGGTGCCCAGCGAGATATAGATCTTCTTGCGCCCCGGCGTAAGGGCCTCCCAGGGAAACTCCGTCTCTGCGCGGCTGGCTTCCAGAATCGAAGGCCCAACGAAGTGAAACGTGTCGTCGATAAAGGGCGTGGCCGGCTGAAACTCGCGCGAGGTATACACCAGGTTCGTGTCGCCGGTGCACGGAAAGATCGCCTGGCGGGGGAAGATGCGGGCGCCATACGCCTTGACCAATTGCTTCCGGAGACGCTGCAGGGCCGGCAGATGCGGAAGCGCCTGCCGAATCAGGTGCGGATAGTCGGGCCAGTGCACGATTCCCGGGACCCCCTCCTGCACGAGCGTTGTGATCGAGGCAACCGACGCAACGGGATGCAGGCGGGTCGCCTGCATCCCCCACAACGCCAGGGAATCAAAAAGCACTAAATCCGGCTGCTCCCGCCGGATCAGGTCCAACGTAAACGGAAGCAGGCGCAGCGTCTCCTGCAACAGGTAGACCGAAACGCCGGCCAGGTTAATGGCGCGTTTGGCAAACTCGGCTTCGGACGCGCTGGCGTCGGGATAGGCGACAAGGGCCGCGCCGGAACGCGAGATCACCTGGTCAAAAGAAGGCGCGTTGCAGTACAGAATCTGATGCCCGCGCCGGGCCAACTCCGCGACGACGGGCAGGGTCGGATTCACGTGCCCATACGCAGGCACACCAAGGAGCATTAGCTTTGCCATCAAACGGAAAACCTAGAAAAACAACTTGCTCACATTGAGCCTAAAAGACAACTCGGTTAGCATCGTTACGAGAGCGGATACGACTATTGCAGTCACAATCGGAGCCAGGAAAATGACACCTACGCGTAATGGCCATGCCGAGGGCTTGGCAAAAGCTTTTTGCGCCAAGAGTGGCGCGAGCACTGCGGCCGCAATTGAGGCCGGGACACTAAGCGTTAGCACCAGCAAGAAACCGATACCATCACCCGGCGATGGAGTAGAGCGATTGAGCACACTCCCCCACGTGAAGAAACTCGCAACGAGCGAGATGGGCAACGCAATAATCCCAATAGCGATATACCCCACAACGGTGACTGCCAGACGATCGCCTTTGTTCATTGGCGGATAGTGCTCGTTGGCGCAGTTGGCAAGGCTTGACCGCAGGGCTCTGTGACCACGCCGCGGCGCAAAGTGATCACCCGACCACCCGATGGTTCGAAGATCGGCCCACGGCCCGCTTGATTGTCAGGCGATGCTCTCTGAAGTGGTCGACCGTGTCGTCCAGCACCGCGCGCAACACCGGCCGACCGCCCGGTCCTGCGCCCTTCCGGGGCGCCAGCAGATCCTCGAACGGCATTGCTGTCAACCGGGAGACCAGGCGCCGATACGTCCGGCGCAGGTCGGTCATCGCCTCACGGCGGGTGCGGCGCCGGTTGCGCTCGAGGAGGATCGGGTTGATGACCTCCATGTCCCACCCGCGGGCGACCTCCTCGGAGACCCCAATCACCTTGTGGGCCGGGCGCCCGCTCAAGTGGTAGCCCAACAGGATCTTCATCCATTCGGCGACGTGCGAGAGATTGTCCTGCGGCGTCCAACCTCCGGCGTCAGGGGTCCGCATCTGTTCATCACTCAAGGTCTGGGCAACTTGAACAAGCAACTGCCACTCGCGCTCGATCGCACTGAGGAGTTCGGATGTATCTCGGAGTTGACGTGCCATCAGTCGATTGTCCTCCCTACGGCGCTACGAGTTTCGCGAGATCACCCTCCCGCGGGAAGCGCGGGGAGGGTGATCTCGCCGAACGTGTTTGGAATTGCTTGTATTCGTTGCTACCGGGCCACGACTGGCAGATAGCCGGGCCCTAACGCCCCTTCATACGCGCCGATGTCGCAGGCAAGCCCGAGGGGGCGCGCGACGCCGCGTTGATCGGTGGCGGCGCAGGTCGCCGGATTTCCGGCGTCGATCGCCGCGCTGCCGACAATGAGCGCCATCGTATCGGTCCCGCCCCCGTGCGCGCCGAGCTGCGAGAGTTTCGGATCCGCGGTGGCGATCGTCGCGCCACATGAGTTGGCGACCGTCCCGCCATATTGCAGGTTGTTCCCGCCGTCGGTGATATTCCCACTGCAGTTGTCAATCCCCGGGCTGTTGACAACCATCGTGTTCCTGAGGGTGGCCGTGCCCTGGTTGACATAGATGCCGCCGCCGGACGAACCCTTGTTCGCCGCAAGCGTGCTGTTGTTGATCGTCAGCACCGTGCTTCCAACCGAAACAAAGATCCCACCGCCGCTGGTGACCGAAGTGTTGCTGACCAAGGTGCTGTTGGTGATGGCAACGGTCTGCTTGCCAGAGTCCGCGATGTCAATCGCTCCGCCATTGAACAGGGTCGCCCGATTGTTGTAGAACGTGCTGCGATCGATGGCCATCGTGCTGGTGTAGTTGCTGCGCAGACCACCACCCCGGACGGCTGCATTGCGGTCTACCGAGCTGCTGGTTAACATCAGCGCGCTCAGATGAACATAGAGCCCCCCGCCATAACCAGGAGTGGTGTTGCCGCTGACCACGCTGTTGGAGATCGTCATCGTGCCATAGAAGCTGAGAATCCCGGCGCCGCCGATGTTTCCGGCTGTGTTGGTGGTCACCTCGCTGTCGACCAGCGTCAGCGCGCCCACGAGCGCGCCACTCCCGGAGTTGTAGATACCCCCGCCTGATGTCGTCGAACTGCTGCTGTAGACCCGGCTGTGGAGAATCGTCATGACCCCGTCGCTGTAGATCCCGCCCCCGTCGACGCCGGACGCAAGGTTATTGACGATGATGATATCCGTCAGTGTCATGATCCCGGAGTTCAGGATCCCGCCGCCGCCGCTGGCAGTCGCGAGGCCATTTGCGATCGTCACACCTGACAGGTCGACCCGCGCCGAGGAATTCACCTTCAGCACGCGCACGGCCTGATTTCCGCTGATGGACAACAGTCCCGCGCCTGGACCGCTGATATCGACGTCCTGGGTGATGTCGGACAGGGCCGAGCCCAGCACGATCGTCCCCGTGGCGGTGATGACGATGCTGTCCTTGCCCACCACGCCTGACGCGCAACCGCCAATGGGCATGCCCGCGTTGGCCGACTGAATCGCCTCTCGCAGACTGCACACCCCATCATTTGCGGCCGCATCCGACAACGTATTCACGGTGATCACCGCGGCCGGTTGTGCCGGCGCATCCGAATCCCCGGGCTGGGGTTCCTGAGCGCTGACGATCGCCGCGCTGAACAGGACAGACAGCGCAACGAAACACGAGACAACGAGCGCTTTGTGTGACATTGCTTCCTCTTGCCGCAGTACATGCCGCTCCCGGAGGCGATATGCCCGGCTCCGCCGGGCATATCGCCTCCGACCAAGTGCTGACACGAGCGGATTTTAGGCGCGAACAGGGTTTTCCGGGTGACCGCCCCCGCCATGCGAGAATGCGCGCCTATGAAAACGGAATCAGGACTCGAATACACCGACGAAATCGTCGGGGCAGGCGCGCAACCCAAACGCGGCGACACCGTGGTGGTGCACTACAGCGGCTATCTGGATGACGGCACGAAGTTCGACAGCTCGGTCGATCGGAAGAGCCCGTTTGAGTTCACCCTCGGCGTGGGCCAGGTCATCAAGGGCTGGGACGAGGGCGTGGCCTCGATGCGCATCGGCGGCAAACGTAAACTGCTCATTCCAGCCGAGCTGGGCTATGGCCGGCGCGGGGCCGGCGGGGTCATCCCGCCCAACGCCCGGCTGACCTTTGACGTCGAGCTGATCGCCATCCGTTAATCACACAATGGACTCGGGAGCGACATCCCCCCGGCGGAGCCGGGGGGATGTCGCTCCCGAAATCATTGTGTAAGGGATCCTAGCGCAGCGCCATCGGCAGATACGCCCGATCGGTCAATCCACCCTCCGGGACGATCACCGCAAAAGTCGCCGCTTCCGTGTCGGTCCGGGTCGTGCCGCTGATGACGGCGGTGTTGGTGATGATGTCGCCGTAATCGCCGATGTGCAAGGCCGTCCATGAAATCGTCAGGACGTTGCCAGCGGTCAGAACCCCGCTCCAAGACACCCGGTTCCCGCCAACCAGCGTGGCGGCGGAGGGTTTCTCCACCCACTGCCCGAAGATCACCTTCGCCGGCAGCGTATCCGAAACGCTGACCGCCGTATCGGTCAGCGCCCCGGTGTTTCGGGCCAGAATCGTATAGGTGACGACGCCGTGATACGTGATCGGGCCGGTCGGCGCGACGGACTTCGACACATCCGCCTCAGGCCTGCCCTCGACCGCGCCAATGTCGCAGCGCGCGCCATACGGCCGCGCCACGCCGCGTTGATCGCTCGCCGGGCAACTGGCGTCCCAGACCGAGTTGAGCACGGGCGATCCTGCCAGCGGCGCATGCGTACGCGTGCCCCCGCCATTGTCAGCCAGCGGTCCCAGCAGCGGATCGCCGGTCAGGAGGCCCAGGCCGCCGACACTGCAGGTGGCCGAGCCATCTCCGATCAGGCTGTTGGTGTTCGTCACGATCGTCCCGCCGACCTTCACACAATCGACGCTGGCGCCGCTGCTGGCGATGATTGTGTTGCGCAGGGAGAGATTGCCCGCGCTGCGCAGACCCCCGCCATTGCCGGCATTGGACGTGTTGTTGAGTAACGTGCTGTTCAGAACGGTCAGCGTCGCTTCGTTCACGATCGCGCCGCCATACGGCGCCGCATTGCCGGACAGAGTGCTGTTCTGCACGAACAACACTCCGGCACCCTGCACCGACAGTCCGCCACCGGCCCAGCCCGCGGTATTGCTGAAGAGTGTGCTGTTCAGCACAGTGACCACGCCGGACGTAAAGAGCCCGCCGCCGTAGTAGCCGGTGTTGCTGAAGAGTGTGCTGTTTGTCAGGGTCAGGCTTGCGCCGGCATCCACCTTGAGCGCGCCGCCGTTCTCCGTCCCGGGCGCCCTGCCCCGCGTGAGCGCGAGCCCGGCCAGGCTTACCCTGGCGCTATTCGTCACCTGCAGGATGCGAATCGCGTCCCTGCCGCTGAGGATGACCGGCGTCGTCAGCGCGCGGCCGTCGATGCTGACCTCTTTGCTGACGACCAGGCTGGTATCCAGTCCAATCGTCTGGCCTGCAAGACCTGGCGCAAAGGTGACCGTCCCGCCGGCGCAGACTTCATACAGGGCCTGGCGCAGGCTGCCCGCGCCGCTGTCCTGGGTGTTCTGGATCATGAGACGCGGCGCGCATTGCACGGTGAATGAGGCCGAGGCGCTTCTCGATTGGGCGTTGCCGCTCACCTGGGCCGTGTTGACCACGGTTTCGATATAGCCGGCGCTCTGCGTCGCGGTGAAGACAAAGACATAGTGGGTGGACGTGTTCACCGCCCCGTGCCAGGTGATCGTGTCGCCGGCCACGCTTGCGCCGGAGCTGGTGATCCAACCTCCGAAATCAACCTGCGCGGGCAGCGTGTCGGTGAGCCACACCCCGGGATCGGCCTGCAGGCCGCCATTGCCAAGCTGCAAGGTGTAGGTGACCACACCGTGGTACGGCGCGCTGCTGGTCGGCGCGACGGTCTTGCTCAGATCGGGGAGCTGAAGCGGGGCCTCGAGCGCGCCGATATCGCAGTGTGCGCCGATGGGACGGCCCACCCCGCGCTGGTCGGTGGCCGGGCAAATGTCCCCGCCCGCATCGATGGCCGCCGAGCCGGCCAGCAGCGCGTGCGTCCAGGTCCGCCCGCCGTTGTCGGCCAGCGGGGCGAGGACGGGATCGCCCGTGAATGCCGGGCTGCAGATCGCGCCGTTCTGGACGAGATTATTGACATTGGTCGAGATGACGCTGGCGGCGCTCACGTGGCAATCGCCGCCGGTGAAGTTGCCGGCCATGAGCGTATTGCTGTAGTGCAACGTCCCGCCGTACTGGCGCAGACCGCCGCCCCCGCCGCCATTGGCGGTGTTCCCGGACAGGGTGCTGTTCTGCAACGTCGTGATGCCGTCCACGCCGCACACCCCGCCGCCATAGTTGCCTGTATTGCCGGAAACGGTGCTGTTCCGAATCGTGGTGGCGCCTTTGCTGTAGAGCCCGCCGCCGTCCCAGATGCCCACATTACCGGCCACTGTGCTGGCCTCGACCAGCAGCGACCCGAAGTTGCTGATGCCGCCACCGAAATAGGCGGTGCTGCTTTGCACGGTGCTGCCCGTCAGCGTCACCGCCGCGCCGGCATCGATCTTGAGCGCGCCGCCGCAGGATCGGCTGAAGGAGCCATCGCTGCACTCCGCGCCCGCGTCGTTCCCGCGGGCGAGCACCAGGCCCGCCAGGGACACCCGCGCGTTGCCGCCGACCTTGAGGATGCGGACCGCGCCATTGCCGCTGAGCGTGACCGGGACTGCCAATCCCATCCCATCGACCGTCACGTTCTTCGTCACGACCAGGCTGCTGCTCAGCACAATCGTCTGCCCGGCCAGGCCGGGGCTGAAGTCGATCGTGCCGCCGGCGCACACACCGCGCAACGCCTGGCGCAGGCTTCCAAAGCCGTCGTCCGCGGTGTTCTGCACCGTGTCGCCTGACGCGCAGGCGATGCTTAACACCGCGGACGTGGCGCTTGCCAGGGCGGTGCCGCTCACCTGGGCCGTATTGACAATGGTCTCATTGAACTGGTCGCCGGTGTGGGTGGCGGTGAAGACAAACACAAACGCCGAGGAGGTGCCCACCGCGCCATGCCAGGAGAGCGTGTTGCCGGCCTGGCTCGCGCCGGGATTCTGCACCCAGCCGCCGAAAGACACCTGCGCCGGAAGCGTGTCAGTCACCCACACGTCGGGGTCGTTCTCGCTGCCGCGGTTGCTGAGCAGCAGGGTGTAGGTGACGACGCCGTGAAGAGGAACGTCGCTGGTGGGCGCCACGAATTTTGTGAGCAGGGGCAGCCGGGTCGGGGCCTCGACCGCGCCGATATCGCAGTGCAGATTCTGCGGCCGCAACACGCCGCGCTGGTCGGCCGCCGGACAGATGCCCACGGCGTCGCTGCCGGCGTCGATCGCGGGGCTGGCCGGCCACAGCGCGTGGGTGAGCGTTGCCCCGCCGTTGTCAGCCAACGGGCCGAGGACCGGGTCGCCTGAAAGGGCCGCGCCGCAGGTGCCGTCCTTTACCAGGTTGTTGATATTGCTGGTGAGCGTGCCCACATTCACGCAATCGGCGCCAGGACCGCTGTTGGCGATGATCGTATTGCGGATGGACAGTTTGCCGAGGTTGCGCACGCCGCCACCGGCGACGGACGCCCCGTTGCCGGTGAGGGTGCTGTTGGTCAGGGTAATGACGCCGCTGCTGTTGGTGCAGATCGCGCCGCCCCAATATCCCGATGTGTTAGCGGAGAACGTTGTGTTGGTCAGCATCGCCGGACCGCTCCCATCGACATAAAGGCCGCCGCCATCGTCGTTGGAGCGGTTCCGGGTGAAGGTGTTGCCCTGCGCGTTCAGTGTGCCGCGGTTGTAGAGGCCGCCGCCATCATCGTTGGAGGTGTTGCCCGTGAAGGTGCTGCCCTGCAGGGTCAGCCTGCCCACGTTGTAAAAACTGCCGCCGTCGATGCTGGAACTGTTCCCGGCGAAGGTGCTGCTCAGCACGAGCATCGTGCCGTAGTTGTAGATACCCCCGCCATCGCTCGTACTGGTGCTGCTGAGGACTGTGGCGTTGGTCAGGGTCACAACTGCGCCGGTTTCCACAAGCAGCGCCCCGCCGGGTTGCGCCCTGCCGCGCGCCAGGGTCAGCCCGGCCAGGGTCGCGCTGACATTGGTCGTCACCCGCAGGATTCGGACCGCGTTGTTGCCATCGATGATGACCGGCGTCGCCAGAGCCCGGCCATCCACGCTGACGTTCTTGTTGATCGACAGGACGCTGGTCAAGACGATGGTCTGGCCGTCCAGGCCGGGCGCGAAGTCGACCGGACCGCCCGCGCACACATCCGCCACGCTCTGTCGCAAGCTGCCCGGGCCATTGTCCTGGGTGTTTTGCACGGTGGCGCTGATCGCGCAGATGACGGTGAATGTCGCGGCTGCGCTGCGCTCCATCGCCCCATCGCCGGCCAGGGCGGTGTTGACGACACTGTCGTTGTAGAGGCCGGTGTGAGTGGCCGTCCAGGTCAGGGTAATGGCCTGCCGGCTGGCCAACGCGCCGGCCCAGGTGATCACGTCGCCGGCCACACCCGCGCCGGTGTTGGTAATCCAAGCTCCAAAGTCCACCTGCGACGGCAGCGTATCGGTCAGACGGACTGCGGCGGCTGTGTTTGCGCCGGAGTTGGACAGCACAACCGTGTAGATGACGATGCCGTGATAGGGCACGCCAACAGTCGGCGTGACGTTCTTGGAGAGGCGGAGGAGCGCCATGGCCGGCGCCTCATACGCGCCAATGTCGCAGGTTTCATTCTGCGGACGGGCCAGGCCGCGCTGGTCGGTGGCGAGGCAGGTGGCTGGATCGCCCGCGTCAATGGCAATACTGGCGGGCAGGAGCGCATGGGTGAGCGTTCCCCCGCCATTTCCGGCCAGCGGGACAAGCGCGGGGTCGCCCGAGAGCGCCGCGCTGCATCCGCCATCCTCCACCAGGTTGCGCACGTTGGCGAGGATGATGCCGCTGGGTTTCACGCAGTCTCCGCCAGCGCTGTTGGCGATGAGCGTATTCCGCATCACCAGTTCGCTGCTGGTGTCACGCAGGCCGCCGCCGGCCGAGCCTGTGCCGATGTTGCCTGAGAGCGTGCTGTTGAGCAGCGTCAACGCGTCCTCGTTGAAGATGCCGCCGCCATTCGGGCCTGTGTTGCCCGAGAGTGTGCTGTTCAACACAAACAGCGCACCGGGGGTGCTGTTGGCGATGCCGCCGCCGGCTGAGGTGGCGAGGTTGCCAAGCAGGGTGCTGTTCAGCACCGTCAGCACGCCCGTGTTGTAAATGCCGCCGCCGGAATAGCCGGTGTTGCTCAAGACCGTGCTGTCCGTAAGTGTCACGACGGCCCCGGCATCCACCCTTGAGCCCGCCACCGCAACTGGCCGCGCTGGCGCAGCTCGTGCCGCTGTCCTTCCCGCGCGCGAGAGTCAAGTTGGCCAGCGTCACCCGGGCGTTATTGCTGACCAGCAATACGCGGACCGCGTTGTTGCCGCTGATCATGATCGGCATCGCCAGACCGACCCCTTGTATCGTCAGGTTTTTCGTGATGGCGAGTGTGCTGCTCAGGGTGATGGTCTGCCCGGACAGGTTGCCGCCGAAGTAGATCGTGTCGCCCGATGCGGCATCGGCGATGGCCTGACGGAGCGAACCCGCGCCGCCGTCGGCGGTCGTCCACACCAGTTGCGTTCCGTCAGGCCCGGCCGGCGGTGGCGGGATGGCGCCCGTGCCCAGCGCCAAAACCAGGATAGAAGCCAGCGCCGGGATCCAGCCCAATCGGTGGCTTGCGTTTGGCGAGGAGGCGATCGGTGACGACATAGCGCATCTCCATGGGCTTTCGGCCGCGGGTCTGGAGAGGCGAGTCGCGCACGATTGCGCACGGCTGTGTGAGCTTCTGTCACTCGGCTGCCGAGAGCCTCGAACACGTACGAGGATGGTCGTAACTTCGGAACGATGTAGTCTTCACGAGTAAGTGTAGTCCGATTCTCCAGACGTGATGTGCCCTGGAAGTCCTAGGCGAGATGGCACCTCCCGCGCTTCGCGCGGGAGGTGCCATCTCGCCTAGAACTTCCAGGCTCGGCGCTACGCCAGCACGATCGTGATCACGGTGTACTTGCCGCCGGCCGCGTGGGTGCGCTCCTCGAATTGCTGGACGTCGGGGCCGTATTTGGTGATCAGCAAGTCCTTGATCCGGCCATAGGCTTCCGCCCCATCGACGCTGGAAGTGCCGTCCTGCCACGTGCCGAGCGATCCTCCTTGCGCATCGCAGGGCATCACCCGCACCTCCGGAAAATTCCGGGCGCGCTTGACTTTGCCGCTGCCGTCGAGGGTGCGCACAAACAAGGCGTCGCCATCCTTGACAAACCACACCGGGGTCGGCACGGCCGTTCCGTCTTTACGTCGGGTTTCAAGGCTGAGGAAGGGTTGATTGCTAAATTGGGACAGATGATTCACGGGCTTACTCCTGACCAGTTTGATTGGACGGCGATTTCGGGTTCGGGCCGCTGCGCACAACGGTGTGCCAGCTTCGTCGACCACACTGCGGACACTCGGCAAACCAGCGCGGTCGGCCCCGGCCGGCGTTCCAGCGAATCCCGCCCATCTCCCAGACCGATCGCTCGAAACCGCATGAACAGCGCACCATCCAGGCGCGCGAATGGGCCTCCATGCTTGCGGCCCATGCTCTGGGAAAAATGCGTTGAAAGAATTGTTGAATGCGTGACATGTGCGTTACGTCCCTGCCAACTCTACCCGATCGTCGGGATCACGCGCGCTGACATGAAGCTAAGCGCAGAAAACCTGGCCCTGTTGGCCAACGATTGCGCGTGTGATCGCGCCCCTCAACCGCCGCTGCAACGCCCGCGCGAAGCGTGGGTGTTGCAGCGTCACCTTCTCCCGCTGGGAGAAGGTCATGGGGCCAGCACGGATTGGACGTTCTGCCTGCGGCTGAAATGCGTTGCCTCGCGGCGGACACCGCTGAACTTCAGGCCATTGGACTTACACCGGCAGCGTCCGCACAATCGAGAATATCGCCGCGTCATGCGCCACACCGTGCAGAAGCAGCCGTTGGCGCAGAGTTCCTTCGCGGATCGCGCCGGCCTTCTCCGCCACGCGTTGGCTCTGCACGTTGCCGACAGCGGCCAGAATCTCAATCCTGATCAAGTCGGTGTTTTCGAACGCCCAACCTGCAGCCAGACGAGCCGCGGCGGTGGCTGCCCCGCGCCCCGTTTCAGAGGAGCGCACCCAGTAGCCCAGGTTCGCCCGGCGGTTGGTCCGATCGATCAAGTCGATTCCGCAGCCACCCGCGAAGCGGCCTGACGGCGAGACGATGACGAACTCGTATTCTTTGCCCTCTTCAAACGCGGCGGTTTGTTCGGCCACCCAGGCGCGCGCCTCATCGAGGGTGTAGCCCGGGCGGCACCACGGGAGCCAGCGATAGACGGTGTCGATAGACTCCGTCGCCGCCTCGAAGAGCTGCGCGGCATCGTCCATCACATATGGCCGAATTGTGTAGGTCACAGGTTTCTTCGGCGGCGATGGGCCCGGCGCATGCCGGGCCCATCGCCGCCAATTACAGCGTTGACTACTTCGCGATCTCCCAGATATGGCCAGCCGGATCGGCAAAACTGGCCGTACGGATGCCCCATGGGCGATCCATTGGGCCGTTCAACAAATGCACGCCCCGCGCCGTGAGCTCCGCGCACCTGGCGTCGACATCATCGACTTGGAGGGTAAACACCATGCGCGATCCGGCCGCGCGGGTGGCCACCGTGGCCGGGGCAATCAGCTCGGCAGCCGACTCGATCTTGAGCAGGTTGATCATGGTCCGTTCGAAGTTGAACACGGCCGAGGCCGCATCCGCATAGGCCACGGGCAGGCCGAATGCCGTTGTGTAGAACAGCTTCGCAGCTTCCAGATCCTCGACGAAAAGAGTGATGGCGAATAGCGCCCCGGGCCAGGCCCGGACTGCAACGCTTGTTTGTGCGTTTTGCTCCAAGGTGTTTCTCCGATTCTTTATGGGCTGGCCTGATTGCCATCCCAGTCCTTCAGACAGCGCTCAATTTCTCGACGATTTTGGCGATGCGCCGTTCGCGCGTCTCCTGGGCCTTGGCCTCTTCAACCTGCCGGACGTATTCCTTTTGCATCGAAGGCGCGGAGGCATTGAAAGCATCGAGCGCGCCTGCCTTGACCAGGGCCGCCTGCAAATCCGGCGGCGCGGCGACGGTGCGCGGCTCCAGATCGAGCGTGATCGTGACGTCCACTTCCTCGCCGCCCGTCACGCCGGCCGCCTGGCGATTCTCCGCACTCAGCGAAACCAGGAACATTCCGTCCATCACCGCCACTGCGCTTCGATACGTGTAGTGCTTGAGCGTCATGCGCACCAGCGGCCGCCGGCCGGAACCGAGCTTCTCGATGATCTCGGGGGAAATCTGGATGGCCGTGTTGTTGCCCATCTGCCAGACTTTCGTGCGGAATGTGATGGCCGCGGCGGCGGTAGCGCCTTTGGGTTGTTCGGTTTTCTTCATCGCAAGGCGATTCTAGCGGGAAGACGCGCGGAGATCAAATGGCGAGCCGTGCTCCGCAGCGCCCTCACAGAGTCCGCCACTGCGCGTCAGTCGCAGCGTTGTCTTGGCCAAAGGCGATGCCATTCTTTGCGCGCCGCTCACGCTTGTAATCCTGAGTTCCGGACCGCCGTCGGGGGAAAGGGCGGCCAGAAACGGCGTGTGCGCTACCGCGCACACAAAAGGCGCAGGCATCCTTCGGCTCCGCTCAGGATGCTTCCGCAGTGTGATGAAGGGCATGGTTTCTGAGCGGCGCGCCCCTTCGAGCGCTCGCATACACACGCGTCGAGGGCGCGCGGTGGGCGCAACGCTATACGCCAATACAGATTCGCCGCTTTCGCCATGCCGTGTGGCCCGCGCCGGCTACCGCTTCGGCGGCTGGGGGCCGCTCAGCCCATACAACATCAGCGCGCCCAGTTCTCGGGCCAGGTCCGGGCGCTGCGCAGATTTGAGGCGGAGCTCAGGGCTGATGAATACCTCCATGAACACGCCGAAGTAGACGCTCAAGGCCTCCTCCGACAGGCGCGGATTGACTTGGCCCTGCTGCCTTCCCTCCCGGATCAGCCCCAGCATCAACGCCGTCATGCGCTCCTGCGCAGCGCTGCGGACCTTCTTGATCTCGGGGTCATCCATCAGATCCCGACTGCCGTCAAATACGGGGTCTGCGGCTCCCGCAGGACGCGCGCTTGACGTCGTTGCCGAGAGGAATTGGACAAAGGCAGCGATCTTGTCGTTGTACGGCTTCTCGGGAGTCAGCACGGCCTGGACCCGAAGAACCAGGTCATCCACGGCGGCAGCGACGAACGCGCGCGCCAGCGCATCCTTGCTGCCAAAGTTGTTGTAGATCGTTGCCTGCGAGACCCCGGCTTTGCGGGCGATGCTGGCGATGCTGACCTTGTCGACCCCAAACTGGGCGAAAAGTTCCGCGGCGGCCGTGCGGATGTTTTCCTTGCTTTTTTCTTTGCGTCGCGCGAATCCATCCATTGTTTTGTCTCCGTTTCGTAAGGAGGTTACCGAGACGATATTCCCCGTCCCGGCGTAGCCGGGACGGGGAATATCGTCTCGGTAACCAGCCCCTTCGTCGCGCGCTTCACAGCGCCACAAACGCGGCTATAATCCATAACTGGAATTACTATATCATTCTATTCCAGAATTATAGAATCTTGACCAATGTCGTCTCCAGCGCTCGGCAGCCCACCTCCCAATGCCTGAACCTCTCATCAACACCCGCCACACGATCGTAGCGTTTACCGTCCACGACCTGCCCTCGGTCGATCAGGCGGGCGGCAAAGCGCTGGCGCTCATCCAGATGACTGCTGCGGGAATGCCTGTCCCGCCCGGATTCGTGTTGACGGTCGCCTTCTTCGCGCCTTGGACGGCCGTGCTGCGCAGCACCCCGGCATGGGCGGCGATGGCCAACGCCGATGCGGCCGGAATCGGAGCAACGGCGCGCGCCCTACAGGCAGCCTGCCAGACGCTGCGCTTGACCGAGGGACAGAAGGACGAACTCGACCGCGCGCTGAACGCGTTCCGCGCGGAATATCACGGTCACCTGTTTGCCGTGCGCTCCTCGTCGCCCGAGGAGGACTTGGAAGGCGCATCGTTTGCCGGTGGATATGAGACGATGCTGGGTGTCACCGTCGAGGGAATCGAAGCCGCCATCCGGCGCGCGTTCACCTCCAGCTTCGACGCGCGCGTGTTCCTCTACAAGCGCGAGCATGGCTTTCCCCTCGACCAGCCCCGGATTGCCGTGATCGTGCAGCAGCAGGTCGACGCCGATAGCGCCGGGGTGGCTTTTTCGCTGAACCCGCTGAACAACTGCTTTGACGAGGCCGTCATCAACGCCAATCATGGCTTGGGAGAATCCGTTGTTTCCGGAGACGCCGATCCGGATGTGTTCGTGGTGGACAAGCTTCGGGGCGAGATCCTCGAGACGCGCATTGGCGCCAAACAGTCCGTGATTCGCCTGGATTCCGCGGGCGGCACCCTCCGATCCACCCGCCCCAATCAGGCGGAAGCCGCCATCACACCCGCCCAGGCGCTGGAACTGACCCGCCTGTTGGAGAAAGTCGAGGCGTACTACAAGAAGCCGGTGGACATTGAGTGGGCGATTTCGGATGGGCGGCTGTTCCTGCTGCAGGCCCGCCCCATCACCACCTACCGGCCCCTGCCCGACGAAATGCTCACGGCGCCGGGGCAGCCCAAGCGCCTGTATGCCAACTCCACCCTGATCGAGCAGGGCTTGCAGGATCCCCTTTCGGTGCTGGGGACCGATTTCCTGGGCTATGTGCTGGACAAGGTGGGCGGGCCCGTGGCTGAGGGCGCGATCGGCATCGACGGCATCACCTTCACCGCTGGCGGCGGCTACTTCATGAACCTCTCCTTTGCGACGATGCTGGGCATGCGCAACGCCGGCCTTGCGCCGGGGAGCTTCGGCGACCCGCGCGTGCTCGAGATCCTGGACAACATCGACATGAAGCAGTACCTGGGCGGCGAACTCCCGGCCAAACTGAAGGCGCTGCGGGGCAAGATGATGTTCAGCCTGCTGCCGATGCTCGCCTCGGCCCTGGGCGCCTATCTCCGGCCGGAACGCATCCTCGCCAAATACGAAGCCGCCCTGCCCGACGAAATCCGCCGGCTTGAAGCGATGACGGGCGACGGTCTGTCCCTGCGCGCGCAGGCGCGCGCGCTGACCGAACTGCTGCGCTTCTTCTACGCCGACCATGGTATTCCGATGATCCTGGCCGGGCAATTTGCCGAGCGGCGCATCCGGGGATTGTTCAAACAAGATGCCGCCCAGGCGCAGGATCACCTTATCAACCTGGGGATTGCGCTGCCGGGCAACAAAACGGCCGAAATGGGCGAGGCCCTGTACGGCCTGGCATCGTCGTCCGAAATCAGCCGGTATGCCAGCGCAGAGCACTTTCTGGCCGATCTGGATGCGGGCCGGCTGTCGCCCGAGTTCAGTGCGGCCTGGGCGAACTTCATGCGCGAGTTCGGGATGCGCTGCCCAACGGAAATCGACCCCGCCACGCCGCGGCCCAGGGAGCAACCAAGCCTCCTGTTTGAGCAGCTCAAGAACATGGCTCAGGCCGCCCGCGGCCGGGATTCCGCGCAGCCGTTTTTCGAGGTTGCTCGCGCCCGGCGTGAGGCGTCCTATCGGGCCCTTTTGGCAATGGCGCAGAAGAGGGGCAGCCTTGCCGCCCGCGCGCTGAAGGCGTACTACAAGACATGGACGCTGCTGGGCGGCAATCGCGAAACGCCCAAGCACTATGTCATCACAGTCATCGACCTGTTTCGCGGCCGGGCCCTGGCGATCGCCCGCGCATTCGTGTCCGCTGGGCGGCTGGATGCCCCCGAGCAGATCTTCGACCTGACCATCGCCGACATTGACCGGGCGACGGCCGATGCAGCCCACGATCTCCGGGCGCTGGCCCGCGAGCGAAGCGCGCTCACCAACAAAGTCAGGCGCAACAAACAAGTCATTCGCATCATCGATTCGCGCGGGAAGATCTTCTTCCCGCCTCGAAAGGCCGGCGCCGCGGGTGAGCTGATCGGCGTGCCCATCTCCCCCGGTGTTGTCCAGGGCCGGGTCAAAGTGTTTCAGCACGCCAGCGACAAGACGCTGCTCCCCGGCGAAATCCTGGTCGCCCGAGCGACTGACCCTGGCTGGACGCCCTTGTTCATCGATGCCCGGGGCATCATCCTCGAGATCGGCGGCGCGCTGCAACACGGCGCGGTCGTGGCGCGAGAGTACGGCATTCCGTGCGTCTCCGGGGTCGATGACGCGACAAGCCGGCTTAAGGATGGTCAGCTCGTCGAAGTGGACGGCTCGAATGGCGTCGTGCGGATTCTGGCGGAGTAGGGAAGGGATACCCCCGGCTACGCCGGGGGTATCCCTTCCCAGCGGTATTCAAACCAGTCGAAGTCAGCCGGCGGCGCGCACGGCTGCCCATTCCCGGTGGCATACAGACTGATGTAGACGCCCGTGAAACCGCCCGCGACCTCGGTCGACAGATAGCGCGTTTCGGCGCTGTCCAACCAATGCGGCACATCCTCGGCATTCAGTCGATAGCCGAAGGTGTAGTTGTCCTTGTCCGCCCGAACGCCCAGGAGCACGCGCGAGGCGTGCAAGGGCGCGCTCGCCGTCACGGCACGCAGACTGCCCAGCCGACGGCGCACGATGATGCGCGCCCCCTCGGCCCCACGCGTGACAGCGATCTCGTAATGGTGTCGTTCGTTCATCCGCACGGTCAGGCCGGCTTCATCGCCCTGGCGCTGCGGGGAGAACTCCAGCGCCGTCCATGCCTCGCAGTCATAGTGCTGCTGCCGTCGCCCCAGCCAGACGGGCGCGCCCGGGTCATCGAGCGTCACCGCCGAACCGTGCAAACGCAAAAAGCCAGGCCGTTCGTCGAGCGACAACTCATCAGCGCGAGGATGGCGCAGGAAGTTCCAGCACAGGCGCAACTCCGGCCCATCGTAGTCATCCCGGGCCGGCTCGGGCGGCCACGGCTGCGTCGGCCAGTCGCCACCATCAATCGTTGGCTCAATCCGACCTGCCCGCCCAAACACCGGCCACCCGGCGGCGTCCCAGGAGACAGGCGACAAAAACGTCTCACGCCCGAGATGATGGCACTTCGGATAGCCATTCGGGCGCACGCCCAGACACACCGCCCACCAACGCCCGTTCGGCGCCTGGACCAGGTCCGCATGGCCCACCGATTGGATGGGCAGCACGCCGGTGCTGCGATGGGTCAGGACGGGATTGCGCGGGCAGCCCTCAAACGGCCCCCACGGGCTGGCGCTGCGGGCGATGGTCTCCATGTGGCCATACTCGGTCCCACCCTCGGCCAGCATCAAGTAGTACCAGCCGTTGATCCTGTAGAGATGGGGCGCCTCGGGATGCGAACCGCCCGTGCCAGGCCAGATCAGGCGCAGCGGCGCCAGCAGCTTGCCCGTCTCGAGATCCAGCGTGCTTTGCTGGGCGCCGGCCGGGCTCTGGCAGGTGAAGTAGACCGTGCCGTCATCATCGAAGAACAACGATGGATCTATACCATCGGCCTCCAGCCAGACCGGCTCGGACCAGGGCCCAGCCGGATCGCGCGCCGTCACATAGAAGTTCCCGCCGGCCGAGACGTTGGTGCTGATCATGTGGAACACCCCGTCGTGGTGGCGAATGGTCGGCGCGTAAATGCCCTGCGAGCTGGGGAAGCGTTCCGGGGCCAACTGGCTGGGGCGGGTCAGGCAGTGCCCAATTTGCCGCCAATGGATGAGATCGCGGCTATGGAAGACCGGCACGCCGGGCCTGTACTCCATGGTGCTGGTGACCAGGTAGTAGTCCTCGCCAACCCGGCAGACGCTCGGGTCAGGGTAGAAGCCGGGGAGGACGGGATTGTCGAAGACCATGCCTACAGCCCGGCCTGCCGCCGGCGAATGTCCTTTCTCGCTTGATCAAACCTGACTAGAAGTCATCCAGATTACGAGCCCGCACTCCGCGCTTCGCGCGGAGTGCGGGCTCGCCAACTTTTTGGGATGGATCTAACGTTGTCAACGTTATCAACGACTCAAGAACGCCACCGTCCTTTCCCAAGCCAGGCTGGCGGCTTCCGCGTTGTATTCCGCCGTGCGATCCGGCTCAAAGAACCAGTGCCCCGCGCCCGGGTAGCGATGGATCGTCGCCGGGCGGCCGGCTGCCTTGAGGGCGGCCTCCAGCGCATCGACGCTGGCAGCCGGCTCATACGGATCGTGCTCGGCGAAGTGGCCGAGGTAGGAGGCCTTCGAGCGCTCGAAGTGCTCGCCCCAGCTCCCGTAGAAGACGACGACAGAATGGACCCGCTCGGGCTCGGTGACGGCGAGGTCCAGGGCGTACGAGGCGCCCAGCGAGAAGCCGATCACTGCCAAGCCGGGGTCGGGGTGCCCGGCGCGTTCGCTGAGGAACTTCGCTGCGGCGGCGACATCGGCTCGAGTGCCGAGGAAGTTGCTGTCGACCCCGTGACCCAGGCGTTCGGCGTCGGGGATCGTGGCAGCGACCTCGCCGTGATACAGGTCCGCGGCAAAGGCGACGAAGCCTGCCGCGGCCAGCCGGTCGCAGATGGCCTTGATGGTGGCATTCAGCCCCCACCAGGCGTGCAGGACGAGGACGGGTTTGCCCTGGCCGGTTGGCGGGAGAGCGAGGTAGCCATCGGGTTGGGGATGCGTCAATTGGATCTCCATATGTTGGCGATTGCGGCAAGTGCTCAGGCCGATCTTAGTAAAGGACATCGGCGCAACTCTGCGTAATCTGTGGATGGATCCTGGAATGAAGCGGTTGTCATGCCTGGAACCGCACGGGCTTTCAAGGGTATTTGTCCACAGACTAGGCAGATTTGCGCCGATTCGAAGGAAGGGGGCTGAGCAATTATCGATTGCGTCATGTCAGCACCTTGTCATTCGAAGCATGGAGAGAAATCACGCCGGATTCGCCGGTTGTAAAACATATGCGTTTTGCTTGCGAAGCTCCATGAAGCGTTCCGGCGCGGACAGAGGAGTGAACCCGAACTTCGCATACAGACCCTGCGCGTCCCGAGTGATGAGCAACCAGCGCCGCAGGCCCTGCAGTTCAGGATGCTGGGTGACGGCTTCCATCATCAGGCGCGACAGCCCATTTCCACGGTGAGGCTCGAGGACATACACATCCGCCAGGTAGGCGAAAGTCGCCTTATCCGTCACCACCCGCGCAAAACCGACTTGCTCGGCGCCCAGATACGCGCCGACGCAAACGGAGTTGTCGACGGCGCGTGAGACCGTGGCAAGCGGAATTCCTGGAGACCAGTAGCTTTGGGTCAGGAAGGCATGGATGGCCTTCACATCCAGGCGGGACCGATCGATCGAGATTTCGTAGGGCGGCATACAAGATATTCTAAAGGGTTCACCAGATGTTCTTGATCGCTCAGCTGCGCAGCCTCAAGCTCGGGGCGGCCCAACACGGCCGATCATGCCACGTAGACGCCGCCATTGATGTCGAGGGTGGCGCCTGTGATGAACCCGTCGTATTCGCTGGCAAAAAAGACGGCCGCTCGCGCGACGTCATCCGCATTGCCGGCGCGGCCCAGCGGGATGCCCGCCACAAGGCCGGCGGCCGCTTCGGGTTTGGTATGGGTGTTGTGAAAGTAGGTGCCAAGAATCAGCCCCGGCGCAAGCGCATTCACCCGCACCCCATGTGAACTGAGTTCGCTGGCAAGCCCGCGCGTAAACGTGAGGATGGCACCCTTCGCGGTGGAGTATGCCAGCGCACCTGCCGCGCCACCTCTGCGGCCGGCGATCGAGGACAAATTGACGATGCTGGCGCCTCCGCCGGTCTTTGCCGCCGCGATGAGATGCGGCGCGGCGGCCCGCGTAACATGGCGCATGCTGTCGAAGTTGAGGGCCATAACCTCGGCCCAGAATGTGTCATCGCCTTCGGCCAGCGATTTGCGCGCGACCAGCGAACCGGCATTGTTGATGAGCACATCCAGCCCGCCTAGAAAGGCCACGGCCTCGTTCACCAGCCGGTCGCATTCGGCTGCTACCGTGAGGTCGGCTGCAAAATGGGCATATCTTCGGCCCAACGCCATCGCTTCGCCTTCCAGGTCGCGGGCCGCGTCAACGCTGCTACGGTAGTGGACAAAAACGTCGCAGCCCGCCGCAAGCAACTGCCGGCTGATTGCGAGCCCGATTCCCTGCGCCCCGGCCGTAACCAGGGCGCGCTTTCCGTGAAGCTTGTTCATGAAATGTTGTATGGCGTAGCGCAGAATGCCTCTTAAGCAAACGCGTGCCGCAATGCTGCGAACGCGTCACGCTTGAAGGTTAACACGACATCTGCCTTTGGCGCAACGACATCGAAGCCGTGATAGGCCCCTGGCACGACGACGGTCTCGCAACCGACGCCGCAGGCCCGCAGGCGCGCCGCGTAGGCAACATCCTCGTCGTGAAACAGATCGAGGGCGCCGACCCCGATCCAGGCCGGTGGCAGGCCCGAGAGATCGGCCCGGCGCGCCGCGGAGGCGTAGGCCGGCGGATTGGCCCGGTCCGCATCCTGCCCGAGATACGCCGCCCAGCTGAATCGATTGTCGGATGCCCCCCACACCCGGCGGCGTTCCTCGTCGGGGTCGGCGGCAACGCCAGTACGATCGTCGAGCATGGGGTAGATCAGCAATTGAAACGCGAGCCGCGCCGCCTGCCGATCGTGCGCCAACTGACAGAGTGCGGCGGCCAGTCCGCCGCCCGCGCTGGCCCCGCCAATCGCGATCCGCATGGGATCTATGCCCAATAGGCCGGCCTGCGCGGTCAAGCCGATCAGGGCAGCGTAGCCGTCTTCGAGCGCGGCCGGAAAGGGGTGCTCGGGCGCGAGGCGGTAATCGACCGACACGACCAGCATGCCCGCCTCCAGGGCGAGTTCGGAGCAGCGCCGATCGTCCATGCCCAACGTTCCCATGGTGTATCCACCGCCATGCAGCCACAGCAGCGCCGGCGCATCCGGCCGCAGGCCCGGCGGGCGATACAGCCTGACCCGGACCGCGGGCGCGCCGGGCGGGCCTGAGAAGTGAGCGTCCTTAGTGCTGACGCCGGGGAGCGGCCGCGCCCCCGCCGCCCCGAGGCGCACCAACAGGCGGGTGAGCCTGACCGATCGCCGGTCGGGCCCGGCCGCCGGCGCGGGCCGCGGCATATAGCGGACCGCCTGGCGCAGCTCGGGATGGATAAATGTGTCGTCAGGCTTTGTTGTGTTGGGCATGATGGTAATCGAAGATGCGGCTACGACTCTCTGAGGATAGCAAGCGCGGTGGCGATGGCGCGCGCAAGAGAGGCTTGACATCGTCAGAAGACTCCGTATAACACAGACTGTCGCTTCTGCAATCCGCGCAGGAGTTTGTTCAGCCGGCCGGACACGCCGGCCCAGGGTAGTAGGGGGACAAAATGGCACCAAAATATACCGCGACGATCACGCCCTTTGACAACTTTGCCGGGCGAAGCAAGGTTCGATTTGGCGCCGGAGAACGGCTGGACCTCAGCGTCAAAGTGGAGCCCACGACGACCCCGCCGGTCGAAATGGAATGGGTGGTCAAGGCCGGCAACGTCAACGTCCACAACAAGGACGCCAAAGGCACCGCGACTGCCCAATGCGGTCCGAAGGGGGGCGCGGCAGTGCTGGAGTTGCGCCTCAAGACCGGCGCAAAAACTGTGCTCGCCAGCAAACGATTCGAAGTCGTGGCGCCAGAAGGCGCCGAGTTCATCAAGATCAGTGACGACTACCATGTCGCGGGCGCCGCCAGCGCTGGCTTCGTCGGCCAGATTCGTTTGCTGCCCACGGACGTGTCGTTCAAGGGCGTCGAGATGCGCGAGGGCGCCGCGCCTTTTGAGGGCAACGGCTACTTCAAGAAGCTGGGCTGAAGAATGCGCCAAGAAAGCGGGCTCATCGCGAAACTGAAGGACTCGTATGCCTACATTCACCCGGTCATGGGCGCCTGGGTCAAGATCGGGGCGGGAAACAAGTCATTGGGCGCAGACACGGTGACAACGGCGGTATCGAAGTGGGCGGGCGGCGGCAAGTTCGTGTGGAACATCCCGTGGTTCTATCGGGTTGTAGGCTTTGCCGGCGATTTCAAGTTCACCACGGCCGTGCACAAGGCAACCGTCGACAACGCCGGCACGATGACGGTCTCGAAGCTCAACCTCAAGGTGACACGATCCGTGTAGGGCGGCATTGACCGCCCGAAACGGCTGCCCAATCTGCGCTAATCTGCGGATCAATCCAAGTCCCAACCCGCTCTGCCCGTCACGGGCGCGGCAGGTTTTGTCCGCAGATTTACGCAGATTGGCGCAGATTGGATGGCTGTATCCGGCCATCAGCTCGGCGCGCGCCTGCGTGGTCTGGAGTTACGCCCTGGCACAGAATTCCCGCAGCGCCCGAAGCCGCTTGCGGGTTTCCCAGCCGAAGATGGCCGCCATCACCGGATGCAGCAGCCAGCGCAACCAGGCCGGGCGGGCGGTGAACTGATAGGTGTAGGTGACCGTCGACATGCCGTCGCCGAGGTCGCGGTGCCGGATCGTGGCGGCAAAGGCCCCAAAAAAGGCCGGCCGATTGAGCATCTTGACGGCGGCGACCCGCGGCGGATCGAAGGCCACGTATTCGGTCCGCACGGCAAGCCCACCCAGATACCAGCGGCCCGTGCACACGGACGTCGCATGAAGTTGTGCCTTTGTCCAGCCTTCCTCAAGGCGGGCGCCTTGCAGCAACGTGTCCCACGCCAGCCGGCGGTCGTAGTCGTGCAGCAGCGCAAATACGGCCGCGCTCGGCGCGGGGATGGATTCGGTGATGGAACCGTGCGGCATTGCGCCAGAGATTCTACGCAGTGGATCCGAAGGCAACGGAGTAGATCATGCACGGACCAAACTCGTCGGTATAGTCGCGCTCATAGCTCATGCCGACTTTCTCGGCGACCCGCGTCGATGCGACATTGCCATGTGTGATCAAACAGATCAATCTCGTGCGGCCCAGTTGTTCCCGCGCATACCGAACGATACCTTGGGCAGCCTCGGTTGCGAGGCCCAGGCCCCAGTGGTCTTTCGCGATCATGTAGGCGAGTTCCACCTCGAGCGAACCATCGATGGTCCAGGGCAGCAAACCGCACCGGCCGAGGAATTTCCCGGTCTCCCGCTCCACGGTCGCCCACAGGCCGAGCTCCGGATGGCGTGGATGTCCATGTTGGTGCCACTCGAGTTCCTCCCGCGTCTCATCGAAGGTGCGGATGCCGTCCGAAGTAACGACGCATCTCGGGGTCGCGGTGCAGGGCGTATAGCGCATCGAGATCGCCCAGTTCAAGATGCCGAAGCACGAGACGGTTGGTTGTGAGGATGATCATCTTCGCTATTCCGTGTTATCGGCAAACGCGCGTTGTAGGCGCGGCCTTCCAGGCCGCGCACACTTTGGCGCAGCCTGAAGGCTGCGAATTCTTCGGCGCGGACTTCAGCAATCTTTGGCGCGGCCTGAAGGCTGCGAATTCTTCGGCGCGGACTTCAGCAATCTTTGGCGCGGCCTGAAGGCCGCGCCTACAACTGCGCTCACGGGGCGATAAAGCGCTTACATACGCGGCGGCGACCACTCGTCGTAACCCATATCGTAGGCCCCCCCAATCGGGCGCGGATGGCCCTCGAAGTCCGTCGTTATCCCCGCATTCGTGCCGGTGTTGCGGGCAGGGCTGGCCTCAGTGAGGTGATGGTCACCCGCCCAGACGTTGGCAAAGCGCGGATTGCCACTGAGACTATTCGGGCCGACCGGCACACCGGCGGATCGGTCTGTGCCATTTCCAAAGAACAGGTTGAAGTTCTCCAGGACGGTCCCGCCATTGCGTTGAATGCCGACCGTGTGGCTAGCGATGATGGTGTTGGTGACCTGCAACGCGCCGGCTTGCACAACGAACGCTGCTGATGCGGCCCGGGTCGGGCTGGCGATTGTCGTGTGGAGGATGCTGACCAGGCTGGTCGCCTGGAACCACAACGCGGCACCGCCGGCCATATTCCGGTCAAACAGCGTATTGACGATGCGGGCGCTGCCGTTGTACTGATACAACCCTCCTCCCGCGTAATCGGACATATTTGCGCTGAATCGAGAACTCGTGACCGTCAGGCCGCTCCCGGCGTACACGCCACCACCCTCCGCGCCAGCCGCGTTCTCGATGAGGCGGGTGCCGCTCAGCGTGACCGTCGCAAAGCCGCTCAGCCCGCCTCCGGACCCGCTGATCGTCCGGTTACTCTGGACAAGGCTGTCGGTCACCGACATCGGGCCAATGGCACGAACGCCGCCGCCGAAGTACTGGGCCGTGTTGCTGAAGAAGGAAACTAGCCTCAGCGCGGTCTCCCCACCCCTCAGTCCACCGCCATCACCTTCTGTCGAACGGTTTCCCTGAAACTGACCACCGGTCAGGATGACAGCGCCTTCAGCGTGGGCGCCCCCGCCTGAATAGCGCGCCACATTGCCGAGGAATTGAACGTCAGTTGCCGTCATGGCGTTCTGGGCGTAGGCTCCACCCCCGTACAGCCCCGACGTATTGCTGACAAATTGCGTCCCAGTAATCGCCGTTACGCCACCCGAAAAAGCCCCGCCGCCGCTACCCTCCGCCACATTGCCGATGAAACGTGTTCCGGTCACCGTCATCGGGACTCCGAAAGCGGTCGCCAGCCCCCCTCCCTCATAGCTGATCGCCTTGTTGCTCTGCAGGAGAACATCGATCACTCGCATTGAGCCGATGGAGCTCGCTGCGCCACCACTCAACGCCGCATTGTTGAGGAACTGGGTGCCACTTAGCGTCATGCCCGCGCTGCTGTAGAGCCCTCCCCCGGCGCCGTCTACCGCCTGATTGCCCTGAAAAATGGCGCCGGTCACGGTGATCGGCCCAAACGCCCGCGCGCCGCCTCCGTTGTAAACCGAGAGGTTGCCCTGGAATGACCCGCCGGCCACGCTGAGCGCGCGAGACGCATATGCGCCACCGCCTTCGTCATTCGCCGTGTTGCTGAGGAACTGAACGCCGCTTAGCGAGACGCTCGCGTTGCTGTAGAGGCCGCCCCCGCCTTCGGTGATCGCCCGATTGGCCTGAAGCAGTCCGCCGGTAGCCGTGACCGCGCCATAGGCGTACACCCCGCCGCCGCTGGAGGCTGCATTGCCCTCGAACAGGGTGGCGGTGAGCAGCGCCGCGGCATTGGCATACATCCCGCCGCCACGGCCAAACTCGCTCTGCGCGGTATTGCTCAACAAGACTGTGCCAGAGAGCGTGACGCGGTCGGCAAATAGCCCGCCGCCATCGGCAGCCGTGTTGTTACTCAACAGGCCGCCGCTCAGGCTTGCGTTGCTGGCGTACACGCCGCCGCCATATTCAGCGGCCGTGTTGCCGATGAAGTGCGTGCCGCTCAGGGTCAGCGGTGCCAGCGCAGACAACCCACCGCCCGATTTGGGTGACCGATTGTTCTGAAACAGACCGCCCTCCACCTTTGCGGGACCCGCGATGGATGCCCCGCCGCCAAGCCAACCCGAGGTGCTCGAAAGCACTCGGACCGCCGTCAAGGTCAGCGCGCCATAGGCGTAGATCGCGCCACCCTCGCCGCTGGCCGTACCGCTCTGGACCGTCAAATTTGCGATCGTGGCCGGCGCGTCCACCCGGAGCACGCGCCCGCCGCCTAACGCATTCAACGTGGTGGGTTGGGTGATCGGATAGCTGTTGGTCCAAAAGCCGTTGCGGAATCCGCCGATGAGGGATACCGACTGGGTGATGAGCGCGACCTGGATTTCGGGCCATTCCAGCACCGCGCCCGCGCAGGTTCCAGCAACCTTTACGGTGCCGCCAGGGGCCACCGCCCCAAGCGCGTCGCGCAGCGCCTGGGCATCGACCGAGCTAAAGACCTTGACCCCATTGTTGGGCGTGGCGAAACACGCCGGCGCGACATATTCGTCGAAGCCGATATCAAAGAATGCGTCCTGCGGGCGCGCATCGCCCTCGAAGTCGGTCGTGACGCCTGCATCCACGCCGACGTTTTTGGCCAGGCTGGTCGAATTGATGTGAAAGTCACCCGTCACTGCGCTGACAAAGCGCGGATCGCCCGTCCGACTGTTTGGTCCGGTTGCGATCCCGGCCCCGCGATCAAGGCCGTTTCGAAAGAAGAGGGTGTAGTTCTCAATCACCGTCCCGCCCGTGGCGCTGATCCCGATCGTGTGGCTGGCAATGATGGTATTGGTCAGGGTGAGCGCGCCGGCTCGGACGAGGATCGCCGAGCCGCCGGCCACCGTCCGGCTGGCAATGGTGGCATGCATGACCTCGGCGAAGGCGGCCTGGGTAAGGTCGAGCGCCGCGCCCTCTGGGGCCGTGTTGCGGGCAAACAGGCTGTTGACGATCCGAATCCTCACCCCGCCAAAGTCGTGGTGGAACCCGCCGCCGCCCGTGCTGGCCGCGTTGTCGAGGAAGAACGTCGCGGTGAGCACCGTTTGGTCGTTGGCGGACAGGCCGCCACCCGAGCCCGCCCGATTGCCTTGAAACAAGCCGCGGACCCCCTCCACGCCATAGATCACACGCGCGCCGCCGCCCAGCGCGCCGGCCGTGTTGCTGAGGAACTGGGTGTCCGACAGCGCCAGCCTATTGGCAGCATATAGGCCGCCGCCCACAGCCGCGACCGCGGTGTTGCCTCCGAAGACTGCCCCGGTCGCACTGAGCGCCGCGGTTGCGAAAACGCCGCCACCGCTGTTCTGAGCAATATTCGCGCTGAGCACCGTCCCGCTCAGCACGAGCGTGCTGACGGCATACAAGCCGCCCCCTTCGTTTTGCGACTGGTTGGCATCAATAAGCCCATTTGAGTCGAAGGCAGGTCCGATGGCGTATGCGCCACCGCCCTGAGCCCCGGCCTCATTGGACCTGAGATAGGAATTGGTCATCGTCAGCGCACTACCGGCATACAGCCCGCCACCCCGCGTGACCGCGGTGTTGTTAAGGAAGTCACCTCTCGTGACGATGGCAGGACCGCCGGCCAGGGCGCCGCCGCCCCAATCGCCAGCGCTGTTCTGCCAGAAGGCCGTGTCCGTCACCACAAGCGTGCCGATGGCATAGAGCCCGCCGCCGTCATATACCAACGTGCGGTTCTTTGAGAAGTAGGCCCCGTCCAAAGTCGCCGAGCCGCTCAGCAAAGGCGCCGCCGCCAAAGCTGTTGGCCGATTGGAGATGAACCCTGTATTGGGATCGCCCGCAGGCTGCCCGCGGACAGGCCGCCGCCGACGGCGCCCACGGCGACGTTGTTCTCGAACCGGCCTCCCTCCAGGGTCAGAACGCCGAGCACAGCGGCCCCGCCGCCGGATATGCCGGCGACATTGGTGACAAGCCGGGTCTGGGTGAGGGTCAGCGCATCACCGGCGAAGATCCCGCCGCCGTCGCCGGTCGCGGTGTAGCCGCGGGCGATGGTCAGGTTGGCCATCGTGGCAGGGACCGCCCCCACCAGCAGCACCCGCCCGGCGCTGGCGGCATCAAGCGTCGTCTCCTGGGTGATGGGATAGCTGGCCATCCAATTCGACGGGCTGAATCCGCCGATCAGCGTGACCGGTTTGGTGATGACGGCAACCTGTTCAGTGCCGTCCTGGGTGACCACGCCGACGCAGTAGCCAGACACTTTGACCGTACCGCCGGGCGGGACCGCGGTCAGGGCATCCCGCAGCGCCTGCGCATCAGGGCTGTTGAAATCGGTCGCATTGTCGCCGGTGTATTCGGCGTAGCATGACGGAAATCCTGCCGGCGCCAGGACAAGCGGAGACAGGCCCGGGGCCCACACCACGCGCGACGGCACGTCAGCCGGAGCCCGCCGGAGAGGCGCGCCGGCGAGGAACACCCACCGCCGCGACCGCGGGCCACCCGCGCCCAAGCGCGGGGCCAGCCGCGGGCGGGGGCGCGGGCGCGCGGAGCAAGGGCGAAGCCTGGACGGCCCCGCGCCAGCGTAGCATGGCAAGCGGCGCTCCGGCGACAAAAAGCCTGCGCACGCGCACAACGATCTCCGGACATTCCGGGTTAGCGCGCCAAGCCCTGCGAGACCCTCCACAGGGCGTTTTCACCCCAGCGATAACACAGGTGCAACCGCCAGCCCGAGCCCGCGCGGCGTTGTAGGCGCGGGCTTCCAGCCCGCGCCCCCCTCCTCCAGGCGCCGCGGGTTGCAGCGGGCCTTCAGCGCAGGCTGAAGCCGCAGGCCAGCCCGCTCACATCCCGCCGAGCGTTACTTCGCGTGACTCAGCCGGTGGCTGAAGCCTGCGCCTACACCTACCTGACGATGCGCGGCAACCAACCCCGGGGCGTGATTGGCGGCGGGTTCCCGTTGATATCCACCGTCGCGCAGTTCCCCAGGCGATCGCACACCGTGAATGTCGCATTTGCCGGCAACTGCCCGCTGATTTCGCAGGTCAGCTCCAGGCCGACCAGGCGGGGTTCGGCCAGACGGGAATCCTGCGGCTGCAAGCCCAGATACCAGGGTGAGCCATAGTAGGTGGGCGTGCTCGTCGTGTTGCCACCGCAGGCCGCCGGCAGGGTCACCGCGTCCACGTCCACCGAAAAGTCCGCGGCCCGCAGAATGTAGGTGGTAATCCCACCGGGTATCGTCTCCAGGGTGAGCGCGGCGGCAACGTGTCGACCATGCCGCTCCAGGCGGCGAGGGGCTCCTCGTTCAGGTTGCCCGCCGCGTCGCGGCCGCGGCTCTTGACCGCGTAGAAGCCCTCCAGCTTGGGCGGAATCCCGGCGAGCCAGGTCGTGGCCGAGATTCCGGCCCCCGCCGCGTTGATCGATGCCGCGACCCAACCCGTCCGCGCCATTCCGCTCAATTCCTCTCCCGAAAGCGCCCGCCGGTAGATCCGAAGATCATCCACGGCAGTCAGGGCCGACGGCGTTGGCTCATACACGCCCAGCCAGTTGTGGGCCTGATTGATGATCGGCGCGGGCGGCACAGCGGTGTGACGCAACACGCCATTCTGGTAGGTGCGCAACTGCCCGCCGCTCCAGACGATCGCGTAGTGATTCCAGCCTTCCGTCGACGCCAGCGGCGCAACATAGGTGTTTCCGCCAAAGCCATGGGTGAGGGTGCGGTTGACGGCCGAGAACTGGGCATAGTACGGAGGTGGCCAGATTGTCTCGTTCGGCGCGATGTAGAAGATGCTCGTTCCCGCCCCGCGCAGCCAGAAGGCTGCCGTCCACGGGCCATCGTCGGAGGGGAGCACGCCCTGGCCGACCCGTGCGCTGACCTCAAGCGCCTGGCTCGGGCCGAACTGCACACCGAAGGCGCCGGCGATGCCGGGGGTGCTGAAGTCGGATGCGCCGCCGCCAAACAGGGTGTAGGCCTCGACATCCATGCCGCCGACTTCCTTGAAGTTGTCCTTGATGCTGATCGGCGCCTTGTCAAAGGTCACATGCAGGGTTGGCCCTTCACCCATCATCGCCCGAACGGCGTCCGTGCCAATGTAGCCATTGGAGACATACAACTCGTCGATGATCCCCGACAGCGGGCGCGGCGTGGCCGTCAGCGCGCCGCCGATGACGAGGGGATCATCGGTGTTGGCGACGCCCGGCTGGCCGGCCCGCGACGCCGACGCGAGGTAATCGCCATTCACGTAAAAGTAGACGTCATTGGGCGTCAAGTCGACCGCCACGTGGTACCACACGTCTGGTTTCACCAGGACGGGGCTCTCGTAGTTGGCCACGCCAAACATCTCCACCCGGAGCTTGCCGTCGGAGACGCCAAAGGCCCAACCATTGTTTGGGCTGGCCGCGCGATCGGTCCCAACGATGTACTGCGTGCCGGTCACCGTGTTCAGCTTGATCCAGGCCCCTGCTCCAAACGAGGTCAGGTTCGTGACCCCGGGGGTGACCCCCCGGCTGAGCCGGGAATTGACCCCGTTGAAGGAGACGCCCTGCCCGTTGCGCGTGGCGATCGCGGCGACCGGGCACGTATTGGGCGCGCACGTAACGGTGTAGCCGCCCGCGACGTCCAGGAAGGTGGTATCGGTGACACCCTGGACGGCATTGTTTTCATCGAAGGGCAGGTAAAGGACGGTGCCAAACGGCATCGACCGGTTGACATATGCCGTGCCCAGAATCGGCTCGAAGGCCACTTCTACCGCACTCACACCGGCCACGCTGCTCAAGGTTGGGGCGGTATCCGGCCGTTCGTTGACGCTGCCCGCCAGCGAGCTGCTCGCGTTCAGATACTGCGCCACCTGCACGGCCTCGGCTGCGGACGGACCGCGCATCGCAACAAGCGCCGCCGGCGGCGCGTTGTAGCCCGTGACCACGCTGGACGGGTCGGTGTTGTCGACCGTGAACGGCGGGATGGCGCCATAGGTCTTGTTTTTGACCGTGTCTTCGGCAATCAGCGTGCCCGAGTAGACCCCGCTGGGGTCGTCCGCCGCCACGACATAGTCGATCGACCACGCCCCGCCGCTGACCGTCGCGACCTGTTCGGCGGGCAGCCCCACCTCGCGCCCGTTCGCGTCGATCAGCCTCACCCGCACACCCGCCACCCCTGAGGACGGATAGCCGTCGGCCAGAAGCGGGTCGGCGACCGTGCCGCTGAAGGGGATCGTCCAACGCGCAGGCGCATCTGCGACTGATGTCGCCCGGAACGGGGTCGGGGCGCGCGGATTGAGGGTCGCCGTCGGCCCGGTCGCGTCAACATACACGTATCGGTATTGGCTCCCCGCCCAACCCAGGTTGCCGGCGGCGTCCATCGCGTAGGCATCGATGATGTAGCGGCCCTCGGCCTGCGGTTCAAACAACCCGCAGAACGTGGTCCCGCCGCTCCCATCGCTGCACTTGGGCGGGAACCTGGATCCCAGATCGAGCGAGCGCGAGTCTCGATAGAAGTACAGCGCCGACACCACCGGTGAATGGTCGTCCGCCGCCGTGATCAGCAACGTCGTCGTGATCATGGGCAACCACTGCTCGCCCGTGGCAACCTGGACCCTGGGCGCGGTCACGTCCACGATGAAGGGCGTGCGGCGCGCCTCATCCACCCAGGTCGCCTGATAGTTGTAAAGCGCGCGAACTTGATCCGCGCTGACGGGTCGCCGAGTGAAGTTGAATTCGTCCAGAGTGCCGTCAAAGTAGCTGAGGGTGGCCGAGCCGGGATTACGAGCCTTGCCGTAGTCGTCCAGGTAATTCAGCGGCAGTCCCGCCGGAATGGCGGAGGCCGCCAACGTACCGTTGACATAGATACGCAGCGCGCTCGCATCGCGCTGGAAGGCGACATGCGACCACTGATTCGAAGGCAGGGCCTGTGGCGCGGCGATGAATTGGCCGGCCGTGTTGTACAGGGTGGGTTTGCCATCCACCAGGCCCATCCAGATCGTCCCGGTCAGAATCGTGCCGAAAATCGGCCGATACGTCGGGCTGCCGTTGCCGGTTGTATTGCGCGGTTTGACCCAGCCCATGACCGTGAAGCCTGGATCTAGCGTCACAAGCCGTTCACCCCCGGCGCTGGAGTTCAGATATTGGTTCTGCCCGTTAAAGGCATATCCGCCGTAGACCTGCCCGACATCTTCCACCGGGTCGAAGTTGGTGCGCGCGCCAGGCGCCTCGGCCAGGCTGTCCATGTGCCGAAGGTGCTCGGGCGCCCGGGCGTATTCGTACGCCCCTCCGCTGGGCGCGCCCCCGTTGCTTGGCAGGATGGCGACTTCGTCGACCATGCCCTTGAAGAAGTTGCTCGGCACGCCGAGTGAGTCCCACTCCTGGCCGATCGAGAAGCGGCCGTTGGGGTCGGGCAGCGCCGTGGTGGTGAACACCTTGATGACCGACCCATTGACGAAGAGCTTATCCTCGCCCACAAAGTTGCGGTTGACGTCGAGCCACAGGTGCAGCCATTGATCCCGCGGATAGCTGAGGGACGACGTGGTCTGGTTACCATCGTAGAACCGGATCCGGTATTGGTCGCTCGGGTCGCCCGGGTCGGCCACAATCCCCAGGAGCAGCCGGTTGTCGTAGTTGGCGCCATTGAAGCTGAAGATGTACTGCTCGGTGCCGGGGCCACCAAAATCCATGTCAGGCTTTATCCAGCCGCCAAACGCAAAGAAGTTGGTCGAAATCGCCGCGCTATAGGCGAGCCCGCTGACGGCGTCCGCGGTCAGGTAGTCGTTCACCCCGTCGAAGCGGATGCCCACGTTGTCGCGGCCGGGCAGACCCGTGACCGGGCAGCTCGTGCCGCTGCACACGGCCGTCACCCGGGCCAGATCATCGGCGAACTGCCGGGCGGCCGGGCGCTCATCCATCTTGAAGCGGGCGATGACGGTATTACTCTGATAGACGTTCGTGACATCGGATTGGGACAGCGCCCGCCGATACAGCCGGAAGTCCTTGAGGTCGCCGATGTAGGGCACCGAGTTGTTTTCAAAGGTATAGGTGAAGGTGCCGGTGTCGTTGTAGCCGGTCCAGAAGCCGCACGTGCCGGGGCTGGTGGGCAGGGTGGAGACAGTTCGCTTCGCATCCGCATAAGACTGTTCAGCCGTCGACATGAACTTCCAGGGCGCAAGGTCGGTGCCGATCATGAGTTCATCATCGCCGTCGCAGGTAGTCTGGTCGCTGTCGTCCGCATCGTTTTCGCACACGCTGAGATAGATGTTGTCCTCAAACTCGCGCCAGCCGGTTGGAATGCTGAAAGACGCCCCGTCTGTGCCCGTGCCGGCCCAGTAGAGCGAGTTGGTGCTGTTCTTGGGATTCCAGTAGTTGAAGTTGTACTCTCCGTTGCCAATGCCATCGGCTTCGCAGAACAGGTCGAACTTGTCCACCCGGAAGCGGGCGGTCTGCGACGAACGCCCGATATCGAAGCGCTGAAGGGCGCTGCCCGGCCTGTCGGTGAAGAAGTTCAGCGTGCCCTCGAGAACGTTGTCGACATACACGGTCGCAATCGCATTGCCCCCGTTGTTCCGGACAAAGCTGACCACGTAGTGATGCCAGTTGCCGTCATTTGGAATCGCGTTCGCCAGGTCCCGAACCACCCAGGCGCTCCCCGTCCCATAGCCGAAGCGCAGGGTCGTGCCAATCTGCTGGATCGAGGGATAGGCATCGATCTCTCCGCTGCGGTGGCCCATCACGCCGCGGACGTAGGAGATGGCGAACGGATCCGGCTGCAGCCAGAAGGACAAGGTGAAGTCGGTGCTGCTGAGGTTGTAGTTGACGTTGTCGGCGACTTCGCGCCGATCGCTGACTTTGCCCTCAAAACCAAGCGGCGCGCTGTTGCGATAGACCAGCGCCACGTCCTGGCCCGTTTCGGGCTTGTAGGGCACGTCGACGATGGCGCCGAGCGACTGGGTGATCGTGTAGGCACCCGACGCCGGAGCCGTGTTGAAGGTCAAGGTTTGAACGTTTGTCGGCAACACCTGGCGCGGGGAGACCATGATGTTGCGGGCGGTCGATGCCCCGCTCAGGAAGCCGGGCACGTTGGTCTGCAGCACACCTTCGATGTTGCGGACAAGCAACTTGCTCTCCAGTTCTGTCTCATACAACACCGGCGCCTGGGCGGTCAGGGTGGCGTCATCCAGATTGACCAGACTGTAGTAGGCGCGGAACATCCCGTTCGAGTCAAGGACCTGTCCATACACAGCCACCTCATCCAAGTGGCCGACCCACGGCTCGTCAAGGTTCTCGGTCTGCACGACAGTTCCGGCGCCGAGCAGGACCTTGTCGTTCGGCGATACGTTGACCCCCGGTATTGCGCGGGTGATCGTTTCCTTCAGCGCAGTGTCGACGAAGAACCGGGCTTCGGTGTTGGATCCGTTCTGCGCGACCGCCACACCCACATGCGTCCACACCCCCAGCGGGATGGCGCTCAGGGCCGTGCCATTGAAATCAGCCAGCCCGTACGCGGTGAACAGCAGATTCCCGTTGTCGATGCCAAAACTGAAGCCATTCACCGACTGCGTGCGGGCGATGCTGAGGATGCGATGCCGTCCAGTAAGATTGTCGGCCTTGACCCAGGCGGAAATCGAGAATCCCGTCTTCAATCCGTTGATCCGCGCCATATACGGCAAAACGACCACATCGTTGCCATCGAAGTACGCGGCATTGACCGCCAGGCCATTCACCCCCGTCACGGGGCAGGCCGGCTCGGAGCAGCTCCCCCGCTCCGTGCGAGTCGACCCGCTGCTTTCGGCAAAGGTTTCGGCGTTGGAGCCCTCGTCAAAGCGCATCAACAGCAGCGCCGAGTCCGTTTCACGCAGGTTCGCCTCGTAGCGGACGATGGCGCCATCGCTGGAGGCGAACGGACTGCTGCCCAGCGCTCGCTCGCGCAGGTCAAAAATGTTGTCATCGTCGGCGTCGGCCAGCTCCGGGTCTGGATAAGTCCAAGACACACCCGCCACGCCGTTGATGTAGTTGTAGCCAATGCTCCAGCCCACCCGTTCCAGATCGTCGGTCAGGCCATCGCCGTCGGTGTCATTGGTCAGCGGATTCGAGCCAAAGCGCAGTTCCTCTCGATCGTTAAGACCGTCGCTGTCGGTATCGGCCCGGGTGGGATCTGTGCCGATCTGAACTTCCTTAAGATCGGTGACCGTGTCTCCGTCGGTGTCAAACAGGCTGTCGTTGGGATCGACGGTGATATCCAGGCCGTCTCCATCAGCATCCTGAAGCGTGCGAAACTTGACCTTCCCGGCCTGCCCCCAGGCCAGCCCGTAGCCCACATAGTGGGGCGTCAAGCTGTAGAAGGCGCTCAGCGTCGACGGGAAAACATCGTAGACGAGATTCAGATCCAGATAGTTGCTGGCATTCCGCGAGCGCTCGTGGCAGATCGGAATCACGGGCGGAAACCAGGGGGGGATGATGTTTGGCACCATGAAGCATTCCTGCGTCGGCGAGGCGTAGCCTTCGGCAAGATACGCTGCCACCTGCGCGTTGATGCCAGCCGCGGGCAGCGTCAGCCGACTGGGAGGAGTCGTCAGGTTCACGGTCCGACGGTATTGGTCACCGCCCAGCGCGATCCAGCCTGTGGGATCGCCGCCCAGCTCCACCCCGTTGTGAAGCTGCTTGGACTCGTCCTTTTCGTCCGCTGCCACGAGGTCGTAGGCGAACGTTGCGCTTCGCGTGTTCTTTTCGTTGAACTGCCATCCGTACAGGAAGCTCAACGGGCTGTCGAAGGACTGGGTCTTGATCGTGTTCTCGACCTGCAGATCCATTTGCAGCGGCGCGCCCGCCGCGAATCCGCCCTTGGGGTCGGCAAGATACGGATTGAAGTTCTTGAACTTCAGCCGATTCGGGTTGTTGAGGTCGATGATGTCGGTTGTGTCGTAGATGACGTAGGCGACCCCTTCGGTCAAAATACCCGACAGTCCCTTGCACGCCCAGTTGGCAGCGACGTCTTCGTCCTCATCGGGATGGTAGATCCCGCAGAACAGAGAGATCACACTGTCGATCAGGCCGATGATGGCGACGATGATCGCCCCCACGCCCGTGGAGGCCAGGGCGGCCATCATCACGGCCACAATCGCGCCAGCCGCCCATTGCGACAGCGCTGATTCATCGCCAGGCTGAACGCGGTCAGCCCGGCTGCGTTCACCTGGTAGACGAAGATGGCAAAGGACACGCTGAGCTCGAATACCAGTCCGACCACGGCCGTCACCTTGGCCGCCTTGGACGATGTGGCGAGGCTGTCACCCAGCTTGCTGAGCGCCCCAAGATTCGTCTCCCCCACCACGGCCTTGAGCTTGGAGAAGGCGTGCAGCATCTTGACCCCGTCGCCGATCGCCTGGGCCGTGGCGATCCCCTGAAGCACATGCACGACCACTTGCTGGGTATTGTTGTTCTTGCTGTCGATACTGGCCAACGACTTGGCCAACCCGACCATGAGTTGGGCGGCGCTCGAGGTGAGCGCGCTGCCGACACCGCCCACCCGGCCCTTCAAGGTCGCGTTCTTCGCGCTATCGAACAGGCGGTCGAAACCGGTAAACGAGCCAATGGCGTTGCGCACCCCCCGCCCGATCGAGCCCTTGACCGTATAGTCAAGCCGGGCGATCATGCGCTGGTTTCCGGCCTTCTGCAAGCGCTTTATGAGGGAATGCTCGAAGTCCCACACCTCATAAAACGGCTCGAGGAAGGCCTTGGTGAACCCACCGGTCGTCTCGCCGCTGGCCTTGATAACGTCGCTGGTGTAGGCGAGTTCCGAATCGGTCGTGGCCTCGCCTTCCTCAACCGAGGACAGGAGATAGGTGCCGCCCTGATTCAGCGCTTCGACAACCTTGCCGATGCCCGCATAGAGATTGACGTAGGCGACCTGGGTCATGCGGATATCGGCGGCCGCCGCGTATTCGCTCTCACGATCGCCCTTCTTGGAAAAGCTGCCGGCCAGGGGCAGCATCTTGTCCAGGTAGTCCCAGTAGTCGGCGAGCGGCATCGGCTCCCACTTGCTTGCTCCGTGCCGGAAGGGCTTCCAGCTCATCGCCGTCGACGTCACCGGTTCAATCCTGGCGCCGATCTGTCCGGGGTCGAAGTCGACCTTGAGCATGCGCCCGGCAAATGTAACGTTCTCAGTCAAGGCAGCACCCGCCGCGCGCGAGCGCGTCTCGCTGGCGACCAGGATCGTGGGAAAGATCACCGTATTGGCGGCGCCGAGCATGGACGTGAACGGGTAGACCCCGGTCATAAACTGTTGATTGAGAATCGCCGGAATCGTCGTTTCGGCCAGGACGCCCATGTCGCCCGGGTGGGCGAAGGTGCTCGTCACCACATTCAGCGCATCCGCCGGGATCCCCCAGCGCTGGGTGATGGTCGCCCCGGCCCCGATATCCCAACGTGTCTTGATATCAAAGACCTTCAGGTCGCGCTGTCCGTTGGGCGTCCCAGCGCAGGTCGCGGTGTTGCCCGCATCGCAGTCGACCCCCTGGATGAAGATGCGTTGCAGCCCATTGGCGAGGTGCCACAGGTTGTCGTTCCACTCGATCAAATGCGCGTCGCGCTCGGCGGCGCTGTCCGTCGCGGTTGCCGGATCCTGGTAGACCAGGGCCACGTCGACCCCCAATTCCTCGGTCACCCCGAGCCCGGTCACCACCCACGACTCGTCGCGGAACTGATGCACCACCCGGGGTTGATCGAGGACAGATCCCGGGTTGCTGCAGTTGGCCTCGGGACAGTAATCGGACAGCACCGTGACCAGCCAGACCAGGTTGACCGTGTGGCTGATCGGCGCCGACGTGTTGTGCTGATAGAACATCCGGCCATGGAAGGCCTCGGTCTTGCCCGATTGGGCATCCACCGCCATCCCCAGCGGCACAAAGGCCGCCAGCGTGCCATCAGCGTTCTCGCTCACGTTGATCTGGAAACTCGCCAGCTTGGTCGCGTCGATCATCAGCGTGGGATTGCTGCCGTTGACGATGTTGCCCAGCGGCTCGCATAGGATCGTCTCGCCCGCGCGCTTCAGCCGCACGATGTGCGCGCCATCCACGACGCTGACCAGGCTGGTCGGGATGACGATCGGTGTTGCCGGCGTGACGCTGGGCAGCGTGAATGATACCGCGCCCGAGTCATCGCAGGACCCGGAAGAGACCGTGGCTGAATACGCGCCCGCCGCGCTGAAGTCGAACTTGAAGGTCGGGCTGCCCGATTGCGTCATCTGCAAAGTGCCAAACGCCTGCACCGGCTCCTGGAACAGGATGGTCAGCTTTGCCGTGCCTTTCACCAGCTTGGGAATCGGGGTGCAGTAGGTCTGGCTGTCCAAGACAAGCGACATCACGTGCCCGCCGTTGGCGTAATCGGCCAGCTTTGCGTTCTGGACAAAAGACTGCCCGGCCGTTCCAACGATCGCCCAGACGGGGGTGCTGTATGAACAGGTGCCTTTGGTGATGGAGACCGCGCCCAGGATGCCGGCAATGCTGCCAAGGGTGAGGGTGAGGGCCGTGTCGTTGGGCTGCAGCGCTACCGTGCCCATGATCTTTCCGCCGGTGCGCAGCGGAATCGTCGCCGACGGTGTTGTGCGAGGCAGGTCGAGGGTGTCGCCCGGCAGGGTAATCTCCAGCATCGGGGTCAGGCGCATGTCGCCCCGGAAACTGCGATCGTCGCCGCCTGTTGCGTCGCCAAAGGTGGTGGCGCGGTCGCGCTGAATCTGCCCTTCAAAGTCGCCGCTGGGCCAGTCCAGCACATTCAGCGCATACGACAGATGCTCGGGGACGACCGGCCGGATTTGGAAATCGACCATCACCGGGCGGTTCGCCGACAGATCTTCCAGGCGCAGGTTGAGCGGCTGGGTGCGGTTGAAAGGCGCGCCCAAGCCAAAGGCCCGGGTAGGCGCATTGTCGATCCCATCGGGCACGTTATCGTTGTCGCTGTCGAGGTCGAAAATGTCGGGCGTGCCGTCGGCGTCGGTGTCGTTGCACTTGATCACATTCGTCCATGCACCGTTCCCGCTGGCGCTGCCTCGATAGTCGGGGGTTGTCGTGGTGCGGCGCAGGGCCGGGCACTCGACCCCGTCAAGGATGCCGTCTCCATCGCTGTCCGGATTGCGCGGGTCGGACCAGCGCCGGGTGACGTTGTCGGGCATCAGGAAACCCTTGACCTCGGCCCCGTCGGTGATCCCGTCGAGGTCGCTGTCCTTCTGCTGGGGAAGCGTTCCCAGATACAACACCTCTTCGCCGTCGGTCAGGTCGTCAAGATCTGTATCAGAAAAATACGGATCGGAGCAGACGGGATCGTTCAGGTTGGTCCCTGCGCTGTAGGCGCTGCGGGCGGGGCACAACTCGACTTCCCTGCCATCCGAAAGGCCATCACTGTCCGAATCGGGGGCGGTCGCAGACGTGTCCCAAGTGGCTTCGAGGCTGTCCTCCAGGCCGTCCTCATCGGCGTCCGGGCCATCGGCGAGCGGGGCAAGCGGCCCTGGCGCGCCGCGGGTGGGCTCAGCCGGTTTGTCGTTCGCGTCCGGCAGGGGCGGACGAGTGGGAACGGCCGCCGGTGTTTTCTCATCGGTTGCCGACCGCAAGGCCTGCGCCAGCGGCGGGCGGCTCGTGTCGAAGGCCGGCGTTGGGTCGGCCTGCGGCGCGGGGTTTTCGTCCTGCCCGGTCTTGTCGGCCTGGGACGCCCCCGTCAACTGCGGGAATTTTTCGTACAGGCGCTGCATCTGGCGCAAGGTGAAGTCCGAGCCGAGCGGCACGATCGCCATCTGCAGCGCCAGAAATGCGGCGATCGGTTTGGCCGCCCGCTTTGGCCGCCACACAATCATGCTGAGCCCGATCAGCATCACGAGCAGGGGCAGGCCAGCGTCGAAGGCAATCCGCCGCCAATCGATCGCCGTGACGGCGCCCGACAGACGATCGCCCAGTTGGCTGAGCTCGCCCCCCCACCCAGACTTGGGCGGATCTTCATAGCCCAGAAAGGTCGTGGTGACATTGGTCTTCACCCGCTCGCCATTCGCCTGCAGCGGATACTCCATGTCGAGGGTCAGGCGCACCGGCAGCCCTGTGCTGTCGATCCAGGCCTCGCCCACGCTGACCATGCGCCGGAACTGATCATTGGCGTTGAGCTTCATTCCGGCCGGCAGATCGCCGCTGCGCTGGAGCTGCTCCTGCATCTGCCGGCGCAGCGTATCGGCGTACTGATCCCCGTTCAGGGTAAAGCGATACCGGTCGTAGGTGATGCTGGCCGTGCCGCCGTTGGCGGTCGGCAGCTCGCGCCGGTCGCGGCCGAGAAAGACGACATTTTCAGCCGCGGACAAAAAGGCGGCCGCGTCGCCGCTGGGGGCAAAGGCGGTGCTCATCTCGCCGAGCGGCTTCCAATCGCCTGCCTTCGACGTCCGCCCGTAGGCCTGCAAGCCCTCGATCCGAACCTCGATCGCGTTCTCTGGCCGGTTCACGACGGCGGGGTTATCCCACATCATCAGCTCGAGCTGGCCCTTGGCCCGGTCGCTCACGCCCTTGGCAAAGATCGTCTGGGTGCGCGCCTTCTGGCCGATGGCGGTGATCCGCGCGGCCGGCAAGTTGGTCTGGGCCAGGCGCGTTTCAAACTGATATCGCCCCGCTTTTTCGGTGCGTGCCCAGGCATCCTGCAATGTGGCCGGCCCGACTTCCTGGGCGGCCAGCCGTTGCGTGCCCACCGCGGCCAGCAACAGCGCGCCAATCCCAAACGCAACCCCGATCCCAATACTGCGGCGACGATTCAGACCCATGCGAATTCCCCTCCCGACCGATATGACCCTGTGGGCACTCAAAACAACAAACGGGCGATTTCGCGCCCGTTGCATGCTCCAAATCGCCCGTCACATTTTCGTCACGGGATCGTTTCTAGAACAACGGTTCCAGTCGAACACCCTGACGAAAAGACTGGCGTGAGTTTAGCATTGACCCCTAAACTCCGCCAGCGGCCAATGCGCGCCCACGGCTCCTGCAAAGTCCCATTTCCGAACAAGCATCCTGAGCGGAGGGCGGCGAACCGGAAGACCCCGACCTGGACAAGCCTCGCCGCCCGCAGTCGAAGAGTCCCCTGAGCGAAGTCGAAGGGCGCGCCATCAGGCCCGTTTTCCAAGCGCAAGCGTCCTTCGACTACGCGCGGGGTGCCCATGGGGGTGATTCGTTCCGGGCCGCGCTACGCTCAGGATGCTTGGGCAATTGGGGAATCAGAAACTGTCAAGGGACTTTGCACTAGCCATGATGCGTGCTCCTTGACTGCCGCAAAGTCGTCTCGTCGCGAATCGACGCCCGCTGCACGGACCACGCCGGCACGTAGAACGGGCCGGCTGAAAGTACGAAGGCCTCCGGCCTGTTCCGGGCGTGTTTTTTTCGGCCGGCCAGCGTTGCCGGAGGCCTTTGTCCATTCAGACGGGGCCTTCAAGGCCCCGGTCGGCTTAGGTAATCAGGGCCTCTGACGACACTTGTTCTCCCGAGCAATGCTCATCGTCCGCCGGTCACATCCAGGATTGCGCCAGTGACGTAGGAGGCCTCATCCGACAGCAGCCAGAGGATCGCGTTGGCCACTTCTTCAGCCTGGCCGCCGCGTTGCATGGGCACGGTCGCCTTAAGCCGGTCCACGCGCTGAGGTTCGCCGCCGTCGGCATGAATCTCGGTATAAATCACGCCCGGCCGCACCGCATTCACCCGAATGCCTTCATCCGCAACTTCCCTGGCCAGGCCAATCGTGAACGTGTCGATCGCGCCCTTGGAGGCGGCGTAGTCCACATACTCGCCGGGGGCGCCCAACCGAGCCGCCCCGGACGACAGATTTACGATCGCGCCGCCGCTCCCGCCGTAGCGAGATGACATTCGTCGCACCGCCTCGCGCGCGCATAAAAAGGATCCGACGACGTTGGTCGTGAAGATCCTTAGCAAGCGGGCCGCGTCCATCTGATCCACCCGCATCTGCTGCTCCAGAATGCCGGCATTGTTGACCAGGGCCGAGATCGACCCGAATTGGGCATTGACCGCTCCAAAGAGCCGAATGACTTCTGTTTCTATTCCCACATCCGCCGCAATCGCCATCGCGCGCCCGCCCAAAGCGAGAATATCGTCCACGACAGCCTCCGCCGCCGACTTATTGCGCAAGTAGGAGATACAGACTGCATAACCCCGTTGCGCGGCGAGCCGGGCCGTGGCGGCCCCAATGCCGCGGCTGCCGCCGGTGATCAGCAAGGTGGGTGTCACAAGGGCTTCGCCCGCACAAACCTTACCCACCTGGCTTGCTGGTCAAATTCCGTCACCTTCCAGCCATTGTTGAGCCAGGCCGTCCGATGGCTTTGAATTTTGGGAAGAACATTCGTCCACCAGGTCTTGAGCTTGATCGCAGACGCGGGCAAGGGCGCGCCCAGAATCGCTTCGACCTGATCGAAGGTCAGCTCGAGCTTCTTTTCGCGGGCCGGCCGCGCGCGAAACCATGCTTCGAGCGGCAGGTACTTGTTGAACTCAGGTTGCTTTGCCATGCGCGTGTCCTCCCACTTTGTTTCGATCGCTTGAACGCCCAACATTAACTTGGTTTTGGAGCGGCATCGCCCGGCGAAGCCGGGGGATGCCGCTCCCGAGAGAGACCTTGTTAGGGCCTCCTGGCGATGCTTGTCTATCCCACCTCGAGCCGCACGGTCACGGTATCGCCTGCCCCGATCGTTTCGGCTTTCTGCACGCTCGCCTTGATCGGCACGATGTAGCGGCCGTCCTTCGGGAACAACGACGTCTTCCATTCGGTCTTGCCGATTCTGGCGCAGACCGGAATCATCCCCCAGCCGTAGGTCACCGACCGCGAAAGGGCTTTCAGCGGGTGACATTGTTCTTCCGGCACGGTCACGAAGTGGTGCGGGGCCGGGCCGCGCCAGTACCAGATCTCGCCGCTGAACTCGAAAGTCATGGGGCTATTCTATGGCGGCACTGGAAGCTGTTCAAAAACCATCCGGCGAGACCACCTTCGCCGCGCTTTGCGCGGCGAGGGTGGTCTCGCCATACTTGATTGCGGATGACTTCTAGAGATCAGGCCCCCGCAGCCCATTCATCCCAAGGATCAACGAAATCTCACCCCCATGATGCAAGTCGTGTTCCATCACGTGGTAGATCACCCAACTCCGCGACACCTGCCATACCTTGCCGTCCCATTCATCTGGAAAGGTCATGGCGCAGTCGTTGGGCGTCCAGCGCCGCAGGCGCGCTTCGATGAACTCCACGTGTCATTGAGGCTGCGGACCAGTTCCGCCGCGCTGCGGTCTGGTGAATCGCGCTGGCCCCAGTCCATGTAGGCCTGCATTGCGTCGTCGGCATCCTGCAGGGTGCCGCTGAACCAGCCCGCCCGGACCGAAATAACGTGCTGGGCAAGCTGGCCCAGCGGCCACATCTGCGGAGCAGGCTGCAGCGCGAGCTGGGCCTCCGTCAGCGGCGCGATGCAGTTGCGCAGCTTGTCGTTGTAGCCACGCCAGTTCTCGTAGATCACGTCGAGCGTCGATTGGGTTTGTGGTTGCATTCATTTCTCCTGGTGTCTCCCGATTAGGTGGAGACGCGTCACTTTGTCGGATGATGGCGTGACCGACGTGGATGCGAAACTCCCATCCGCATCCAGACCAAGGACATACGCCGTGTGGCGGGTTTCCAGAATCCAGGCGTTAGGGAGATTGGGCATGAGAAGTAGATGCGATGGTAAATCAGCCAACCCGCTTCCAGACCTCGTGCTCGACCTGCACGTCGCCACGCCAGCGGGTGTTCGTCCAAATATCCCCGTCGAGCACAAAGTCAAACTCAAAGCGTTGGCCGAGCATGCTCTCGTGCGACGCCAGGCGGGGCATCTCGGCGTACTTCCCGTTCTCAGCGGTGTAGTCGCCACCGCCGGCCGCGTAGAACGCCCCCTTGGCGGTGGTCACAAAGCTGAACTTGCGCGCGGAGAGGACTTTGAGTGACTTGATCTCGGCCGCGCCGTAGTCGATAAGCACCCCGTCGTCGCCAAGATACGAACCGGACACCAATTCCCAGGCGCCGACCAATGTCCACGATTTGTTTGTCATGGTTTCCATTGTCCTTGCTGATCAGCCACCGAACGGACGCTCGGCGAATACCGGTGGCGCCACCAGGACTTCAGCCTAAACCCGGCCCGCCATGCTTTCGCCAAAGACGATGCGATGCCCGTCAGGGGTCACAATCGCGAACTCGCGCACGCCCCAGGGCTTGTCAGCCAGCGGGTGCCAGATCTCCACCCCGTTGCGAACAAACTCCGCGTAGAGCTGCCGCGCGTCGCTAACGTTGAGATACGCAAACCAGGAATGATCAGGCGCGTCCGCCATCGGCTTGATCCCGGGACAGTCTCCTAGGCGCAGTCTGCACGCCCCGCGGCTGAGAAAGGACCAGCCGTCGACCCGCAGGTATTCGACAAAGCCGAGTTTCTGCTCGTAGTATTGCCGCGACGCCGCAAGATCGGCGACGGCGAGGACGAACGTGGAGGAGAGAATTTCCGACATCAATCTGATTCCCCTGACGATGCCGCCATTGTAGGCGGCGGCCACACGGCAGCAGTCCGCCTCAGCCGATGTCGGAGCGATCGCCCGGCCGCAACCTTCGCCGCGGGCGCATCGGTCAGGTCCTCCCTCACCTGCCAGCGAATCGCAGGGTCGGAATCAAGCAGCCAAGCGATGACGGCGCTGATCGGCTTCGGGTCGGCCATAACGGGTTGATGCGCCGGCATTTGTCTCAGTTCCGAACGGCATACCGCAGGAACACCATACAGTTGTCGAATCGGCGCTCTTCGAGCAAATCCAGATCCACGCGCGCGCCGTCGGGCAGAAATCGCTTCCCGCCGCCAACCACCACCGGGCAGACGATCATCATGATCTCGTCGACAAGGCCAGCCTTGATCGCCTGGCCGGCGATTTCGGGACCGTCGATGCTCATGTCCATCCTGGCCTCAGCCTTGAGCCGCCGAACCAACTCCGGGTCAAAATCCCGCACGATGCGCGTGCGCGCGCTGCGCGGCTCGGTCAGGGTCCTCGAGAAGACAATCTTCTCGGCCGCCTGCCACTGCCGCGCAAAGTCCAGGATGACGGGCGGTTGATCGGGTTCGTTGTTGGCGGTCTCCCAGAAGAGCATGGTCTCGTACATCCGGCGTCCATACAGGCAGGTGCCCATGGACGCGGCGATCTCGTTGACGAAGGCATGGACGATTTCGTCCGGCATGCTCCAACTGAAGTCGCCTTGCGCGTCTTCGACGTAGCCATCCAGCGACGTGAACATGAGGTAGATCAGTTTTGCCATATCGCTCACGGTGTCGAACCTGCGGACGCTGGCCTGGAGCGCAACATTCGCCAGCCCAAGGCCATCCACAGCGCCATCATCAGAAGCCCCTCGGGCGCAATATTGGCCACCAGCGCGTTATTCACGGTGATGAGTTTACTCTGCAGGATCGCCCACGCAAACGCGTTGCCGATGCCGTGCATCACGACGGCCGTCCACACCGTACCGCTGGCGCGTCGAAGCTGCCCATACACGATTGCCGCCACAATCACCCCGACCACGAAGATTGGCAGGAAAATCGGGTATCCGATTTCGGTATAGGTGGTGGAGAAGATCAACGGAAAGTGCCACACCGCCAATCGCGGACAGGCTCAGCACACCGGCGACATAGATCACAACATTTCGCTTGATCTTATTGGTTTGACTCATCAAATCCCCCACGTCATGAACTGGAAACGAAACCGCAGTTGTAGCTCAAATTGCCCATCCGTGCAAGGACCACGCGGCTGCCTGCCCTTATCAAAGCTCGCCCTTCTCCGGCTGAAGCCTTGTCGCGCCACAGAGGGGCGCGACTCATGCCGCGATGGCCCGGCCCCGCAACGTCACGCGCTCGCGGACCCGGCCTATGGCATGGATCGCCTCGGCGCAGGCGGGATCGAGCAGCCAGGCAATGATTGATCCGGGCGCCGAATGCGCTACTTCGCGGCCCAACTGATCTCCCCACTCTTCAGCATTTTCACGGACCGCGTGAGCAATTCCTTCAGCGATTTTTTGTCCACATCGGCCAGCTTATTGATATAGAGACATCCCATGCTGGTCTTGTGTTTGCCGAGTTTCTTGAGCAGGTCCTGGTGCGCTTCAAAACCGCCCACGATGTACAGGGTCAGGTTCTGCTTACGCGGGGAGAAGCCCGTGAGCATCCAGTCACCCTCGCGCCCGCTGGCGCCCTTGTAGCGAAAGCTGCCAAAGCCAACGATGCTCGGCCCCCACATCTTTGGCTCTTCCTTTGTAATCTGCCGCATCAGGGCGAGAATTTCGAAGCATTCTGCGCGCCGTTTTTCATCCGCCACCGCGTTGAGAAAACCCTCGACGCTTGCATCGGTGGCCTGCGTCTTCAGTTCGGCCTTCTTAGCCATGTCATCCTCCAGGTAATGGTGATCTCGCCGATAATTTTCAGGCTGACTTCTCGGATGTTTCGAGCCGCAACCGCGCTTTGTATTTGTCGCGAAGTTTTCGGCCATTGATTTCCCCCTTCTGACAGTAATCGCATGCGCAGGGAGGCTTTCCATGGGCATCCGGCATGTAGCGCCAACCAACGAGCTGGGGCGGCACGTAGGTGCGTCTGATTTCCTTCGGCTCAATTCGGCGGGGGATGAGCGTCTCAAGCCCGAGGCCAGTGGAATGCTCCATATAAATCTTCACTGCCTGCGCCGCGGTGACTTTGATATGCGGCTGGTTGTATGGCCCGACAAATACCGGTTCTGTGTCCGGAATCTCGAATTGCACCGCCCCCATGGTCTTGATGCCTCTTCTCCTCAGCTCGCGCAGCCATTGATGCGACACCACATAGTCCCTCAAGACGGGAGTGGCATAGACGCAACGACCCTGTCCGCGCCAATGCGCCGCGCGGATGCCAGACCGCAATATCTGCTTCAGGAGCCGCTCATCGGTGATATGGATGAATTGAGGCATGGATTCAGCTTCTCGTGTTTTTGGGGGTGAGTATCTCATTCACGGCCAGTTGCGATACGGATGCTGCGCCGCGTGATCAGCGCCGGCACGTAGAACGTGCCGGCTGAAAAGACAAAGGCGTCTGGCCTCGCTTCCAGATGCGCCAAGTCGCCAGCGCGCAGTTTCGGTCTGCTGATTCCGCTGAAAGCGGTCCGTAACTCCGGGTGACATTTCTATATCTTGTCATCCTGAGCTCGCCCACGGGGTCCCGGCCCTGACAACCGATGGCGGCGAGCGAAGGACCCCTAATACGTGATCCCGGGCATGGGTGGATCGGCATACGCGTGTTGTTACCGATTTCCGGCGCATTCGCGCAACGTCACAGGGGTCCTTCGCGCGGCCTGTTACGCCCACTATTGCATCAGTTTGTTGGGCCGCTTTGCTCAGAAACAAGGTTCATCATCAATCTGCGGAAGCATCCTGAGCGGAGGGCGGCGGCCGCGACGAGCTTGCCCCGGCCGTACCAGCCGCCCGCAGTCGAAGGGCGCTTCCGCTGACGAATGGAGCGCAGGCGTCCTTCGACTGTGCGCATCGACGCTTGCGCGCCGATGCGCTCCGCTCAGGATGCCTGCGCTTGCTGTGCGCGCTACCGCGCACACACCGTTTCTGACAGCCCTTTCCCCAGAAGCGGTAAGGAACTCAGGATGACAAGGGCGGCGGGTGTGTCGGTCAGTACATATTTGTGCGGGCCCTTCGACTTGCTCGCGGAAGCGGGCCGCTAATCCTCCAGTCCCTTACCCTGAAGGATCTGCGGCGCGCATTTGTCCACCCGCGCGGCGCGGGTCTTCGATTGTTTGGCTGCGGCGAAATACAACAGGTAGCCCCGTTGCCGTCCAGGCGTCAACGCGTAGAAGGCCGTCTCGAGATCGGGATTCTCATCCAGCTTGCTCTGGAATTCTTCGGGCAGGGCGAACTCGGCCGTCTTCTTCATCGGCACCTTCAGACCGGCTTTCTCCACGGCGACGGCCTGCTTGACATAGGCCTTCAGCACGGGTTCCAACTTTGCGATTTCCTGAGCACTCGTGAACCGAACCTGGCGCGTCGACTGGGTGTTCTCGGTCTGCGAGATCAGGATGCCCTCGGGGTCCTTGAGCAGCGCGCCCTTGAAGAACAGCACGGCGCAGTACTCCTTGAAGCCATGGATCAAGATGATGTTGCTGCCCTCGGACTGGTAACAGGGACAGCCCCACTTCAATTCCTCGCTCAGCCCGCAGCCGAGCAGGATCGTGCGCAGTCTCTTGTATTCTTCCTGCCACTGCTTGGCCTTGGTGAAGAACCAATCGACCTTGGGATTTGGTTTTCCGGTTGTCATCGTTTTCGAGTTTATCTGTATTTGGTAACTTCGCAGGCCACGCGCCGCCCAACGTGCCGACAACCATAGGCAGCTACCCAATCTGCGCCAATCTGCGTTAATCTGCGGAAAACTTGCTCAGGCAGTGACGGGTCGAGTGGGCTTGGACTTGGATTCATCCGCAGATTCACGGCGATTAGCGCAGATTGGGGGCCAGGCCTGAGTAGTGACTGTAATTGCGATACGGCTTCTCGCCAAAGCGCGCCAGATCGCGGCGCAGCAACAGAAAGCCGCCACAGCGCAGCGTCCCGCCCTTTTCCATGTGCGCGATGACCGCGCGCCGCAAGCGCGTGTCCCGCGGCGCGGTGGCCAGGTCGATCGATGTCGCGCCAAAGGTGAAGTTCAGAAAAGGCGCCTGCCCATCTCCGACTGGAAACAGGTAGCCTTCACATTGCATGCGAAGGATGTTCGACTCCGGCGGCAGCATGGCCTCCAGTTGGGTGCTGAACACCCACGAATCGCACACATATGCCACAAACCGCTGTTCCGGATAGAAGTGATCGAAAAATGGCTCGGCGCTCAGGAGCGCGCTCCGAACCGGCTCGATTGCCAGCGGCTCGTCGCCGGGGATGTGCATATCCAGCACCGTGTCCCCGGGCCCAAGCGCTAGTCGCCATTCGCGTCGCGGCAAGCGAACCGGCGCCTGTAGCGCAAAGCCCCGCGGCGAAATCGGGCAACCCACAATCGCCTCATCGGTCTCCGTGAGGGTGGTCGCCCAGGTCGTCGCGCCCGTGTTATAGCCTTCATCATCGAAGCGCTCGCCCGCATCCAGGATGGCAAGGGTCTCGCCCGTTTGCGTATGCACGAAAAACCGAAAGGGGAGTACCCATTTCTCCGGAATGAACTCCAGCCGGCCCAGTCGATACAGGTCCCCGCTCCCGACGGTGCGATACCACGACCAGATCCACCGGTCTGCCCCCGCGCGCCCGTGCTGGGCATAGTAGTCCCGCAACGTGGAGTACGGATGGTGGTCGAGCGTCGCGTGGGTGATGTCGGCGGGCACACCCCGCGCGTTTTGCCGTTCGCGCACGAGGCGAATGCTCTCCAGCAGCATCAGCCCGCGCAGCAAATGCGCGTCATCGCCAAAAGCCGCTTCGGCCCGAGCGACCGTCTCATCTTCGGTGCCGGTTGCGTCAAACAGATGATCGCGCGCGGCCGTCGCTTGCCGGGCAAGTTCCGGATCGGCGCGGACGCCCGCGGCAAAGTCCACAAACGCCTGCGCGTAGTTTGCAGCCAGGCCGGCATCCGCGCAGCAGGATCGAATGACGAGGGGGTCTAGAAACGGCGGCGGAATCAACGTGCTGCCCTCAGCCCACTGCTTTCTTGACCAGCGCCGCAATCCTGGCTTCGGCGGCGGCCGTTAGCTCGGTCAGCGCAAAGGCGGTCGGCCACAGCGCGCCGTCATCAAGACTCGCGGCGTCGCTGAAGCCGAACGTCGAGTAGCGCGTGCTGAACTTCTTCCCGCTTTGGAAGAAGCACACGACCTTGCCATCCTTGGCATACGCGGGCATGCCATACCAGGTCTTCGGCGACAGCGCCGGCGCGCTGGCCTTGATGAGCGCATGCAGCCGGGTGGCCATAGCCCGATCGGGTTCCTGCATCGCGCCGATCACCTTTAGCACATCGTTCTCTCCGGCCGCCTTGTCCTTGTCCGCCCGCGCCTCCGCCTTCAGTTCCAGGGCGCGCGCCTTCATTGCGGCCCGTTCCTCTGTTGAGAAACCCGAGGTCGCCTTACCGGCGCTTTCGGCAGACTTTTTCGTTGCTCTTGTGGGGGTGCTCTTGGTGTCTTTCATCAGCGTCTCCTTTTTACAGGAGAACGAGAGAACGGGAGGGTCATTGCATCCTCCCGTTCTCCCGTTCTCCTGTTGATTGCTTAGCCCTTCCAGACCTTTGGCTGCAGGATCCGGATCTGGTTGCCAAACGGATCGCGCAGGCCGCAGTCGATCCCGTAGCCGTGGTCGGTTGCCGCCTGGGTGAACTCGACACCCTTGGCCCGCAGCCGCTCATACAGGCCGAAGCAGTCTTCGGTGCGCAGAACCATGACGACCCCGGTGGCGCCCTTCGTGACGAGTTCCCGAATCTGGCCGGCGGTTTTCTCGTCCATCACGGGCGGCCCCGGAACATCGAGCACGATCTCGGGGACCGCCTCGCCGGCGACGCCGACGGTCAGCCAGCGAAAGCCGCCCTGCGAGATATCGGTCTTGACCTCGAGCCCGAGCTTCCCGACATAGAAGTCGAGCGCTTCCTGGTGATCGAGGACCCAAATGTGCGCGGAGGTGATTTGATCGAAATTCTTCATGCCGCAGACTCTATCCGTCCGATCGCTCTTTGGCTTCTCCGAAACTGCTCGGTCGCAGCCACGCCATTGCGAAGCAGGTTGGGACGGCGCCCCCCACCGGCGCGGTCCCAAGCCGGTAAGCGCTCGGCGACTGGCCAACGATCTCCCGAAACGTGCGGCTGAACGTGCCGAGGCTGGTGAAGCCGACGTCCAGGCAAATATCGGTAATGCTGCGCTCGCTTTCGCGCAGCAGGAACATCGAGCGCTCAACCCGCCGGCGTTGGAGGTAGCGATGGGGCGTCTCGCCGAACGTTGCGCGGAAGGTCCGGATGAAGTGGGCCTCTGAGACGCAGGCAATTCGGGCCAGCGCGGCAGTGTCGAGCGGCTGATCATAGGCGCGATCCATCGCATCGCGCGCGCGCAGCAATCGGCGGTTGGTCTCCTCAACCTCGCGGCTCATGGCCGGCGAGTTTAGCAGGATGGCAAGGCCGGGCTGGGCTCGGTGATGAAGGAAGCCGGCCCCCCGGTCTGGGTCACAGCGCGCGCGGGAACCTGTTCTCCTTTGCGCCGGGCAGCGCGAGCGGAGCAACAGCGCCGGTGCGCGATTGTTGGGCGGTCACGCCGGAGGCGTCGCGTCCGGTAGTTCGTTTCTCGGCGGCATTGCCCACAAAAACCCCAGCACAATGATGCCACCGACCGGAGCAAGCAGTAACAACTGCCACCATCCGCTCTGGCCACTATCTCGAAGTCGGCGTGTTCCCGCGGCCAATAGGGGTAGGAGCATCAATATCAGGAATACGCTGGCGATCGCCTCGCTGAGGTACACCAACGCTGATGCAACGAGTATGACGAACAGCGCAAACCACCAAAACTCCGGCCGCGACGCTCGTCCGTTGAATTCCGCGTACTTGGCGAAACTGATCACAATCGACTCAAAGAACGTCTTCGGGTTTCCTTCGTTGCGGGCACTTGCATTCGCGCCTAATTTCATTTTTAGCTCCTCGCTGACTCGATAAACGGCTTCTCTCAAGGGCGCAGCCCATTTCCATGGATCCATGCCGTCACCATCTTCATCAGCTTCGCTCTTACCCGCAACTGTGGAAAACCCCAGTTTTTCGGTTTCGAGCCCATCTCGGGGGTTCCCTAGCTTCAAAACCAACTCCACTCTGGAGCGCACTTCAAACTTGACATAAATGTTCTTGAGGTGGAACTCAACCGTGCGGTCAGAAATACTTAGGGCTGAAGCAATTTGCTTATTGCTTTTTCCTTCCAGCAGACACTGCACGACTTCCCGTTCACGGTTGCTCAATTGGGGAAACTCTTCCATAACGCAATTTTCCCTTGGAAACTCCTGAAATCGCTGCGTCCGCGTCGCAGCGTTTATCCGTGACCATCGGCAACAACCGCCACTCGCTGGCGTCGCGCCGGCACTATCTGCAGCCCATTTGAAGGTGAAGATCGTGAACGGGGCCGCCGCGCCGCCGAAGGCCCGATAGAACTCCAGCGTGCACGATCCTGGCCAGCCCCGTCCCGTTTAGCGGCTGATCGTAGGCCCGGTCTATTGCATCGCGCGCGTGCAGCAATCGGCGGTTGCTCTCCTCGGTCTCCCGGCTCATGGGCGCGAGTTTAGCAGGAGGGCGGCTGCAGGAGACAGACTCGCTGGGCGATCGGCGCATCAGACAATCGGCGCTCACCCGCCAGGTCAGTTTCAGCCCATGAACGATCTCAGCGGCCGTATGCGGCGGATCGCCGGTATCGTCCCAGTGGAGCAGCGGCCGCAGTCCGCCATCCTCTCGCCCAGAGCGCGCTGCAGATGCAGCGCTCGCCCAAAGACGATGTGCTCGGCGATTTCTCCAGGCGTGCGCACACCCGGCATAGGCCGGCGCCGCAGTTGCTCCGCGATTGCCGAGCGTGTCATTTTTCCCACTCCCGCTCCATCTCCCTGAATTCCCAATCTGGATAACAGTCACGCAGGTAGGGCATATGGGATACCCAATCAGCAGCGGCAAGGGACGTAATCGGTGTCAGTGCAATGCTTTTGTCTTCAGCAACCTGAAAGCCCCAGGCAAAGCCAAGAATTGGCGTCACGATTTTTGTATTCCCGCCAAAAGGCGATGCGGCCAGAAAACTATGGGCGACCCAATCGAGACGAACCCGCTCCTTCCGGTATGGCGCGTCGAAGAGCGTTGGCGCGATGCCATACCAGCAGTACGGCAACGGCGCGCGTTCATACAGCCCGAACGGATCAAACGGATCCATTTCGAATCGGCGACCATGACTTGCATTGTCGGTGGAGCGCACGAGTTGAACCCAACCAAGCAACCCCAGATAACCCCAGCCAGAGAACTCAATCGTGGCCCTGCAGTTGGCGAACGCAAGCGCGGCATTCCCCACCCCATGTGCTTCTGGCGAAAGCGCTCCTTCCAGCGTCGCGATGACGCGTCCCGGATGACCTTGATGCTCAAAGGCTAATTCCATACTGCGACCAAGCATTCAAACCTTACAAACGCGCAAACACCATGATCCAGTTCGTTTCCCATGTCTTGCCGCCATCGCCTGAGAATGCTTGTTCCCAGCGTGGGTTTCCGCCAGGATTTGCGTCCCACGTGAAGCGGACTGTGATCGGTTTGCCGTCCAAAGTGTCATTGGCAAAAAAGCGCCCAATCGGGCCTGCAAACTTGCCCACGACCGGCACGTCAAGGGCGTGAGGCGCACGAGCATCAAGCCACCAGATCGCCCACGCCTGTGATCGCATGTCAAACGAGCGGAACGCCGCGGCCCTCACCTCGCCATCAGGAAAGTGCAGGACGTTGTCCTCGACATTGCCGAACCCGCCAAGAATCTTCCAGGTCGACGACGTTCCGGAGAATTCAGTCCAGTCGGCGCAGCCGGTAAGTCTGGCGTTGAGGCGGCGATGACGGACCTGCCAATCTCCGATCATGAAATCAAAATCGGCAGGCGCGGCCTCAGACGTTGAATGTGTCATATTGCCTTTGGAATGAGCGGTCGGTTCTTGCGGTAGGAGTTCTTCAGGAGAATCTTTCCGTCGCGAAACGTGAACAGATCACAGCCATGCACTTCGACCCGGGATCCGTCCGCCCGCGTTCCGGTGAAGGTCCACTCGGATACGCCCCGATCGCCGTGGACAAAGTGGCGCGCACCACCCCAGTGGGCATCGGGAAAGACCTCCCAGACCTCTGCGAAGCTGGCGCGCACGGCTTCGCGGCCCGCGAATCGGCTGCCGCAGATGTCGGCGCCGGCAGAGGCTTCGAAGACGCAGTCGTCGGTCATGAACGAACGCCATGAGCGCATCAACGTCGTGCCGGTTCCACGCATCTGCGAAGGCCTGCAATACTTCCGGGGTCACTTCATGAATTGTTGTCTGCATGATCGTGCGCCTCCATATGGCCTATAGGCAAGTGGGCAGTGTACTCACCCCCAACGCCCTCATTTTCGCGGACAATTACATAGAGTTCCGCCTCGGGCTTCGTTGTCACGGTTTGCTGGCCAGGTCAATCGTCACCGTTATCTTGCCGCGCCCGGCCAGCGCTTCGATGCCACTATCCAGCTTTCCCAGGATGATAAGGCCGCTTGAGTACCCAAAATCCCTGTAATAAATCGCCAGGTTTCCCCACGGAGCGTAATAGGCGATATCTCCGACTGAAGGATCACTCCCAGCCGGCGCGCCTTCGACAGACAGTTTTTTGGGCAGATCACTGATTTTTTCGGTCCCCGCATAGTCTTCCAAGGTCAACGTAAGCGGCAGCAGAGATGAAATCCCGGGTGGCTTTGCTGTCGATCAAGGTAGCCGTGATAACCCTTTCTTGGAGTCTCAGCCCTATCTTCATATCCGCAGTCCTCGTGGGGAGCGTTGCAGTCGGTGTCTCGCCGGCTGGCGGCGGGCGTGTGGGCGTGGCAGGCGGCGCGGTGGGCGCTGGCAGCAGCGTGGCAGGCGGCGCAGCGGGTGTCGGTGGCGCCGTGGCTGGAAGCGTTGGGGGCTCCGAGTACACAGCGGTCGGCGGCACAACCGTTGGCGCGGGCGCACAGGCCGCGAATGCCGCGAGGTTTAGCGCGACCACTAGTTTGGGGAATCCAGCCATGCGGACATTCTGCTACAACTGCCAGAGGCCGTGATCATTCCCGCCTTGGAGGTAGATGGCACAGGTGCCGTAACCGGGGATCGCCATCGGCGGGAGGGCAAGCTCGCCGCCGGCTTGAACGGCCGCGGCAAGGGCCGCCTCGATGTCGTCCACCAGCCAATACGGCCGCACCACCGGATCCTCTGTCTCACGCAGAGGAGCGCGCACGCCCACAGGCCCGCCGCCCGCCAGGGGTGCTGTTCGCGCGAAGCCGAGTTCGGCGACCGGTTCGCCGAAATGCGCATTCTGCGCAGCGGCATAGGCCGCGCACACCGCGTCAACGTCCTTCGTTACGATCTCGAGATACTGGATTTTCATGATGCCCGATGGTAACTGCTCATGACACGCTTCAATCTGCGCTAATCTGCGTCAATCTGCGGATCGATGCAGGTCAAAGCCCGCACGGCCCGTCACGGGAACAGCAGGTTTCGTCCACAGATTTCGCAGATCTCCGCCGATTGTCCGTTATCTAGATTTGGCTGATCGTTAAACGGAATTTGATACGCGCCGAGCAACTCGGAAAAAGAATCGGCGGAAATCTGCGGAATCTGCGGATAGATCATGGTGTCCATCAGCTAGACCTCAATTGGATTCATTTAGCGCGCAAAGGCCCGAAAAGGATTGGTGTGCGTCAAGGTGCGGATCGTTTCCTCATCCACCCCGGCCGCCCGCATCTTGGGCAGGAAATGCGCGACGAGATGGGTGAACGGCTTTGGGTCGCCCCCGCCCGGCTTGGCCGGGTCATACCAGCCCCGATCGTGGCTCAGTAACACCTGACCGCCCAGGCCGGCGTCCAAACTCCGCTGGACGAAGTCAAGGCACACCGCGTCACTGTCGCCGATCGCGTCGTATTCCAACCACGCCCCGCGCCGGGCGATCTCCAGATGCCAGGCGAAGTCGGCCTCTTTCTGGGTGTGTATCCAGATGAAACGTTGGGCGGTGTAGCCCGCCTTATCGAGAATATCGAGCTGATCCTGCGCGACCCGGCCGCGCGCCGTATGGCTCCCGATCACGGCATTCGTTTCCTTACCCGCTCGGGCGGCCGCCCGCAGGATCTTGGCTTCACACTCGGTGATCCCGTCATCCCCGGCGCTGAGTTTGATCCAGGCCGCTCGAACGCCGCTGCGCTCAATCTCTCCCTGCAATTCGCCAATCATCCAATCCGCCAATTCGGCTTCGCTTGCGGCATGGGCCCAGGCCGGAATCTTGGGTTCGCGGTAGATCCCGGTCGGCACGAGCAGCGGCATCCCCGTGGCGATCGAGACCGCCTTCAGAATGTCCGCCCGCCGGCCCACCCCGACCGGGGTGCAATCGACCAGCGCGGTGACACCCTGTGCCTGCGCCAGCTCGATCTGCGACGCCATAAGCGCGACGACCTCGGCCGCCTCCGCCTCGCCATGCTGGGGATGCTCGGGCGGCCTGAAGTCCACGAAGATGTGTTCGTGAGGGAGGATCAGACCGAGCTCAGCGGCGGTCCGTGGACCGAGTGTTGTTGTGAGCCTCATCATCGTTGCCCTTCGGCAGGATCGCCTTCAGCGCTAGGCCGCGGCGCCACAGAAACACTTACCGGGCCAGAGATACCTGCCTACCCAATCTGCGCCAATCTGCGTTAATCCGCGGACAAAACCTGCCGCACCCGTGACGGGTCGAGCGGGTTTGGACCTGGATCGATCCGCAGATTGACGCAGATTGACGCAGATTAGGCCAAATCGAAACGATCAAGGTTCATCACCTTGTTCCAGGCCGCGACGAAGTCACGGGCGAACTTGTCCTTGGCATCGTTCTGGGCGTAGACCTCGGCCAGGGCGCGCAGCTCCGAGTTTGAGCCGAACACCAGGTCCACCCGGGTGCCCGTCCACTTGAGCTCGCCCGTTTTGCGGTCGCGCCCCTCGAACGTGTCCCCGGCATGGGCCGCGGGCGCCCAGGTTGTGCCCATGTCCAGCAGGTTGACGAAGAAGTCGTTGGTCAGCGCGCCGGCCCGCCGGGTGAACACGCCGTGCCGTGACCCGCCCGCGTCGACGCCCAGCGCCCGCAAGCCGCCGATGAGCACCGTCATCTCCGGCGCGCTCAGGGTCAGCAGTTCGGCCTTGTCGATCAGCATCTCCTCGGCCGAGACGCTGAAGGCCGTCCTCTGATAGTTGCGGAAGCCATCGGCCTGGGGTTCGAGCGCCGCAAACGACGCCACGTCGGTCTGCGCCTGGGTGGCATCGCCCCGGCCCGGGGTAAACGGCACCTCCAACGCGTGGCCGGCCGCCCGGGCCGCGGCTTCAACCGCCGCGCACCCAGCCAGCACGATCAGGTCGGCCATCGAGACCTGCTTGCCGCCCTTCTGGGCGGCGTTGAAGGTCCGTTGCACGCCTTCCAAGGCGGTCAGCACCTTGGCCAATTGGGCCGGCTGGTTGGCTGCCCAGTCCTTCTGCGGCGCCAGGCGAATCCGCGCGCCGTTGGCTCCGCCACGCTTGTCCGAGCCGCGGAAAGTCGAAGCCGATGCCCAGGCAGTGGAGATCAGCTCGGCCGTCGACAGGCCCGCGGCCAGCACTCTGGCCTTGAGGTCGGCGATGTCCTTCGCGTCGATCAGGGGATGGTCTGGCGCAGGAATCGGGTCCTGCCAGATCAGGTCTTCGGCCGGGACCTCCGGGCCAAGGTAGCGCGCCTTGGGCCCCATGTCGCGGTGGGTGAGCTTGAACCAGGCCCGGGCAAACGCGTCGGCGAAGGCCTGCGGGTCCTTCCAGAAGCGGCGCGAGATGGGCTCGTAGATCGGGTCGAAACGCAGCGACAGGTCGGCCGTCGTCATCATTGGCCGATGCTTCGTGGCGGGGTCATGGGCGTCCGGAATCATGTGCTCGGCCTTGACGTCCTTGGCCAGCCAGATATTGGCCCCGGCCGGGCTCTTGGTCAGCTCCCACTCATAGCTGAAGAGCATCTCGAAGTAGCCCATGTCCCAGGTGGTGGGATTGGGTTTCCAGGCACCCTCGATCCCGCTGGTGGTGGTATGCACGCCTTTGCCGCTGCCAAAGCGATTCATCCAGCCCAGGCCCATTTGCTCGAGGGGAGCAGCTTCGGGCTCGGGGCCGACCAGCTTCGGGTCGCCCGCGCCGTGGGCCTTGCCAAAGGTGTGCCCGCCCGCGACGAGGGCGACGGTCTCCTCGTCGTTCATCGCCATCCGGGCAAAGGTTTCGCGCACATCGCGGCCCGAGGCCACGGGGTCGGGATTGCCGTCAGGGCCTTCCGGGTTGACGTAGATCAGGCCCATCTGCACGGCGGCGAGCGGGTTTTCCAGTTCGCGCTCGCCCGTGTAACGCTTGTCGCCCAGCCATTCAGACTCGCTGCCCCAGTAGACGTCCTCTTGCGGCTCCCAGATGTCCTCGCGCCCGCCACCAAAGCCGAAGGTCTTGAAGCCCATCGACTCAAGCGCGACGTTGCCGGCGAGTATCATCAGGTCGGCCCAGGAGATTGCATTGCCGTACTTCTGCTTGATTGGCCACAGCAGGCGGCGGGCCTTGTCGAGGTTGCCGTTGTCAGGCCAGCTGTTGAGCGGCGCGAATCTTTGATTACCCGTGCCGCCGCCGCCCCGGCCGTCACCGGTGCGATACGTGCCGGCGCTGTGCCACGCCATCCGGATGAACAGGCCGCCGTAATGGCCCCAGTCGGCCGGCCACCAGTCCTGCGAGTCGGTCATCAGCGCCCGCAGGTCGTTCTTCAAGGCGGCCAGATCCAGCTTCTTGAAGGCCTCGGCGTAGTTGAAGCCGGGACCCATCGGGTTGGCAGCCGGCGCGTGCTGGCGCAGGATGCCCAGGTTGAGTTGATTGGGCCACCAGTTGCGGTTTCCAGTGCCTCTGCCGCCGGCGGTGCTGCCGGCGTGCCCGGGGATCGGGCATTTGCCATTGTCGGTTGTCATCGTGCTCCTTTGGGGTGGAGAACCCCTTACAGAACCGTTCTTCGGAAACGGTGTCCCGGGCGGAGCCCGGGGACATCACTCCCGAAAGAGGGGGTTCATTTCGCCAATATCGATATTGTGACACGGAAGAAGCTGTCACGTTGCGAAACTGAGCCGCGCTCATTTCAATCACCCCAGCGAAAGGTAATGGCCCGCTCTGGTGCGTCAGACTGGTATGGTTCGGGTGGCGGAGGACGGGACCCAGACTTCGCGCTCCAGGCGAAAGTCGGCGCGCGACCGGACAATGGGCAAAACCCTGACAATTGTGTCCAATTGTGGAAGGATCGCACGTCATATAGATAACAGCCAAGAATGACTGGGTAAGAATCAAGGAGTAAACATCATGAAAAGCTATCTGTGTCTGCAACGTAATCTGCCAGGCGGCGAACAGCGCCAACCTTCACCCACCCAAATGCAGGAAATGTATGCCAAATTCGGGGAGTGGCAGGAGAAATTCAAGTCCAACATAACGGATATGGGCGGCAAACTGGGCACCGGGAAAGTGGTCGGGAAGGACCAAGCGCTTGATGGCCCCTTTGTTGAGGTGAAGGACCTTGTGGGCGGCTACATGATCATCGCCGCCAACAGCCTGGACGAAGCAGCGGTGGTCGCGAATGAATGCCCCGGTCTGGTCGGGCCCGGCTCCGGCTGCGAAATCATCGAGATCCATCGTCCTTGAGTGCTCCCCAGCTCGTCGAAAGCTTTTTCAGGCACGAGTATTCGCGCGTGGTCGCCATGCTTGCCCGGCGGGTGGGCATGGCGAACATTGCGCTGGTCGAAGACGCGGTGCAGTCGACAATGATGCTCGCGCTGGAACGGTGGAAGGTGGCGGGTGTGCCTGACCAGCCGACCGCCTGGATGTATCGCGTGGCCTATAACGCGGTCATCGACGCGCTGCGCAAACAGGCGCGACACGAGCGCATCTTGATGAAGGAAGCCGACCTTGAGCACGTGGCTTCGGAGCGCAACCCGGAATCGCTGCAATCGTGGGAAGTCAACGACGCGATGCTGCGCATGTTGTTCGTATGTTGTGATGACGTGCTGCCCGCCCAGTCGCAGCTGATCATGGCCTTGAAGACGCTGTGTGGCTTTGACACGCGTGAAATCGCCCAGCGCCTGTTCATCAGCGAGGAAAATGTTTACATTTCACCGAGGGCTACCTGTCGTCGCATGCTGAGCTAGCCATTCGACAGGAGCTATGTACCGAGGCTATGCGCCTGGCCACGATGCTGGCCAATCATGTGGCTGGGCAGGATCCTGAAACATTTGCCTTGCTGGCGCTAATGCACTTGCATGCTGCGCGCCTGGCTTCGCGCCAGACCGCGGCGGGTGATTTGCTTCTGCTGCAGGAGCAGGACCGCAGTCTGTGGGATTGGCAGATGATCGAGACAGGCTTGACATGGCTGGCAAAGTCCGCCGAGGGCGATGTGTTTTTTCTCGCTATCATGCCGAGGCCGGCATCGCGGCAGAACACTGTCTTGCGCCGTCGATTGAGGCGACCAACTGGGAACGCATAGTCAGTTACTACGAGCAGATTGAACGCCAATCGAAGTCTCCGATTCACCGGCTGAACCGCGCAGTTGCGGTGGCGCAGTGGAAGGGGCCCGCGGCGGGGCTTGCCGTGTTGCAGGATTTCGAGATTCCGACATGGCTGGCGGGGTCCTATATGTGGCATGCGGTCCTGGCCGATTTGCACCGGCGCTGCGGTGACACGCGCCAGGCGCAGACATATATGGAGCTGGCGTGCGCCGCGGCGCCCAGTGAGGCCGTTCGATCTCTTTTGTTGCGTAGGCTGCAGGTGGACGGTTGAGCGGCGGAAACGGGCCTCGGCAATCGCAATCGATTGCGCCCGTCGATAGAGCGAACTAGGGATTTCGCGCATGTAGATCGTTGCCATGACCGACCACTATCACGCCTGATTGCGCAGCGCAAGCAGACTGCGGAAGGGCCATGGTTTCTGCCAAGTCCACTCCGGCCCGTCAGCGCCAACGCCGAATGCCTCGCCGGGCAAGTGTCTCAACAGAAGAAGGGAAGAAAGGAAGGAAGGAATAATCGTCCCCTTCCGTTCTTCTCTTCTTCTGTTGATCGCAAACCGCATTTCCCCGCAGCTGGCATGGGATCACCCGTCATGAGTCACCGGGCCAGGCCGCGCCCGCTTGAAGTGCCGCGGCATACTCATGAAGCCGCGCGTCATCATGCCCGCGGATTTGGTCGAGGAACGGAAAATCCGCCGGCACGACCGTGAGCTTGGCCAGCGGCTGAACCGGCGCAAAACCAGCCAGTTGCGCGATGTGGATTTGGCTGGACCCGAAAGGCCACGGGCGGTTGGGAAGTGAATGCGTCCCGGGGCAGAAGGTAGACCGTGCCCGTTCGCCAGGGCCGGCCGGCAAGCGCCGACTGGCTGACCGAAAACACATAGTACGGGCCGTCCAGGGCGCCCGCTTCCGCGGCCACGCGGATGCAGGCATTGGTGATCGACCCCACCCGGTCGCGATCCACGACGGCAAAGAACATCGCCCACAGGCCATCTGAGGCGGCATAGATGGCTTTCTGATTGCCAAAGTCCGTCAGATCAATGGGCTGGCGAGGCTCGAACAGCGCGATATTCGGATCGCCCGAACCGTGCATGGCGATGCCGTGATGATCGGCGGCATGGCACAGAAACTGCCACTTGGGCCAGGGCAGCGTGTAGTCAATCGGCGCGCCTCCGCCACTGCCGAGCGTCGTCCTGAGCAACGCATCAAATGCCGCCCGAGCGTTCTCGTCGGCGTCGACCCCTGGGCGTGTCATCCAGTAGTCCGGTAGCCTCATGTTCATGACTCTGCTATCGCATCCTGCGTCGCTTCGCGATCAAATCATACTGCCGCCGGGCGGTTTGCACCGCATGCCGCTGCGCGTCCAACCTCCCGCTCAACAATCGCCGTGCTCTCGTTCCCGGCGGTATCGCTGCGCTCAACCGCCGGCTACCGGCTGGCACCCCTCCGGCGTGCTGGATCGAGCAAGCGCGGCCGACCACACGGCGAGCAACCGATGTTCCACATCCGTGAGCGTCCCACCCCGGCGAAGGGTGATGAAGCGCGGATCGCGGTCTTGGGGTAGGATCACGAAAGCGCCACGATCAGGCTGCTCGCTACCATGACCAGCGCGACCGGCGCCCAAAGAGTGCGCTCGGGTTTGCTGGGGGTGGCCAGATTCATGATCAGAGAGAGAACACTAATCCCAACGACGACCCAGATCGCGATTTCCGCCGCCGCGTAGAAATCCACAAGACCCAGGCGGGCCCGGGCGATGACGATGGCGGCCAGCAGCGTGAGCGAGATCGCCTGTATCACCGCTGCCACGCGCATGGGCTGAGGGAACTTCCCGGGATAGCGCCCGCCCATCGCCAAATGCCCCCAGGGCGCGCCCAAGGCCAGTGCGATCTGAAACGACACGGCGAGCGCCGTTGCGAGCGCAAAGGCGAAGGCGGCGATGGTTGTGAGCATGAATTCCTCTTTCGAACTCCTGAAGGTCCCGACGGACTACTTCCGTAGAATCTTGTCGAGCGCCTTTCCCTTGGCGAGTTCATCGACGAGCTTGTCCAGGTAACGAACCTTGCGCATGAGCGGGTCTTCGATGTCTTCCACGCGCACGCCGCAGACGACGCCCTTGATGAGCGACACGTTTGGATTCAATACCGGCGCCTCGGCAAAGAAAGTCTCCAGATCGCATTCTCGGTCCAACTGGCCCTGCAGCTCCGATTGGCTGTAGCCCGTCAGCCAGCAGATAATCTGGTCGACTTCCGCCTTCGTGCGGTTCTTGCGTTCAGCCTTATTGACATACTCCGGGTACACGCGCGCAAACTTCATGCGGTAGATACGGTGCTGGGTCATGGTCGTTACTCCCGTTGGCGCAGGCCCTCGTGCGCATATTCGGAGAGGTCAACCGCCTCCGAGCGAAGCGCGGGAAGGGATGATCACACCGGTTCTTCGGCTGGCTTCAGACGCTCTTTCCGTCCGCGGTGGGCAGGCCTTCGCCCATCCATTCCATCAGTGAGCCGTCATACACGGACACGTTTTTGTGTCCGGCAATCAAGTGCGCCATGGCGTTCAGGGTGGCAGCGATCCCACCCCCACAATAGGTGATGATGCGCTCAAAGCCCGCGCCCGCATCCAGCCGAGCGGCAAGAGCATCGTCAGACACCAGGGTATCCATCCCCTGCATCAGGTCCATCGCCGAGACAACCGATGAGCCCGGGATATGCGCGCCGCCATACATCTCCAAAGGGATGGCGTACTCCGTGCGGATGCGGGCATCGCCCATCGCGCGCAGCACTTCCTCCTTGCTGGCGATCATCTCGGGACTGAACTCACCCGCAAACTCCGTTGCCTCATACTGCCGTGCGCCCTGCTCCACTGTCCCGCCAGCCTTCGTCCAGGCGGCGAGCCCCCCATTCAGCACCCGAACATTGGTGTGGCCTGCATAACGGAGGATCCACCAGGCGCGGGTTGCGGCGGGGAGCACCCCAACCGCATACAGAATGACTTCGGTATCCCGCGATATGCCAAGTTGCCCGAGCTGCGCCTCGATCTCGGCCGGGGGCACGAGCATGTATTCATAGGGGCTGCCCTTGTCAGCAAACCGCTGGTGGTCAAAGAAGGCGGCGCCGGGGATGTGGCCCTGGAGATACTGCTGTTGTGCAGAGGGCGCATCGGCACTCCTGCTGAAGAAGATCATCGACGCATCGTAAATACGCAGGTCGCTGGCCGCCGGCCTGGCCAGCAGCTCGCTGGCTTCGATAAGCGCGCTTTGTCTTTTCACCTTTCCTTCTCCTTGGTCGGCGTAGTTAGCCCGAATTTCCGGGGAGATATCCCCGGAAATCGGCCGATGGCCGGATGGGGCGCCGTTGGGCATTCCGCGCTCTATACCGGGGCCAGCGTGCCGGTCCAGATCAGCCAGCACAGAACACTCTTGGCCAGCAGACTCAGAATGATGTAGACGCGCTCGCCGAAGAGATAGTCCTTCCAGGGTCCCACCTTCTTGTACTGCAACACCATGTTGATGGCGAAAATGTTGAAGAAGACAAACAGGATGGGAACAATCGCGTATACGAAGGCCGGCGGCTTGGCATCGCCGGAGTTGACCGCGCCCACGAAATACAGCACGATGACCACCCACGGGACGAACCCGGCAACGCAACCGTAGATGAACGCCGTCCAGTCCGTCTTCGGTGTCCGCTGGTTATGCAACTCCATCATGATGCCAAAAAGGTTCATGGTGGCATTGAGCGTGAAGATCAGGATGATCGCGCCCAGATCCCACAACCCAATCAGCATGCCGATCAGCACGATCATCAGCGAGGAGCTCAAGGCATATTCATAGAAGCGGACCGGGTTCATGCCCTTCTTCAGATTCTCCACATAACGCCCATAGCCAAGGGTCGCCAGGTAAAAGTGCGCCACGGCTGAGATCAGCAGGAAGCAGGCCACCGCCGGTCCGAAAGGGAGTTCGTAGAAGAGCTGCGTGTTCGGTTTCAGCGAACGGGTCGCAACGTCAAAACTCAGATAGTTGGTGAAGATGGGATAAGTCGTCGCCCGGCTGACCACGATCATGAAGATGCCCTGGATGAGATGCAGGAATCCCATGATGGCGTTGAAACGGCGCAAGCCGGTGAACTTCCGCTCCATGGCGCTTTCCGAAGCGTTTGCGGCAATACTCTTGGACGTCATTTCTTTGTCTCCCCTTACGCAAGTGATCTGGTCATTCTGAGTAATGGCCTGAGGGTTTGTATCGGCTGCAGGATGCAGCCACCTCCTGCCAGAAGCCGACCAATAACAAAGCTCAGCGGCGGTTATTCGAGGGTTACTCAGCCAGACGTTGGAAGTATAGCCCTTCCGTCATTCGCTACAGCCTGGGATGCGAATTGCCAGTCGGGATAGCTGGCCCGGAGATACGGCAGGCGCGCCTCCCAATCAGCGGCGGCGAGTCCCATCGCGAGTTGGACCCAGCTGAGCAAGCCCAGATAGCTGCCGGCCGGAAAGTCGATGGTCGTCTTGCAGTGGGCCAGACCCAACGCGCTGCCACCACCCCCAGTGTTGCTGGCAACCCAGGCTCAGCGACGGACCGCCGCCTTTGGTCACGGCGCAGGGTTGGGCGTCGATGTCTTGCGCATGGATCTAGACGGTAATGGTGCCACCGAACCAGCCCTCGACCAGCGCGCTGACGGTCGGTGCGACGAATTGGAAATCGTGCTCAATCGAGTAGTGCGCCCACAGGCCGTCATGACCGCGCCGGTAGCCAAACGTTATGCCGTCAACTCCCGCTCTGCCAACGACCAAGAACTCCCGCTCCGGCTCTTCAATAACCTCATCGGCAGAGACGATTAGCCACATTTGTTCCAACTCACTCCACACACCGTGCGTGAACCTCTCCGAGGCAAAATAGTCGGAGCATCGATAGGCACTGAATCGCTTTGGAATTCCCGTATTCATGGCGACATCTGGCGTGGCGTCTCTTTCCTGATCCGACCTCACGATCGCCATTATCAGCCCACCACATCAGGACCGCGGTCACTCGAAAGCCAAACCGTGGCGGCAAGATGCTCCGCAATCACGTCTTCCGCTCAGCTCGCGCGCAGGCGCGTCGATCGGAAACCCTGACCAACCTTACTCACCTGACCACACGTTGCCGAACCTTACCCACGTGATAAAACCTGACGAACGTTATCAACGTTACCAACCCGCCCCCGTTTCCGGCGGTATCGCTTCGCTCAACCGCACGCTGCCTTCGAGCAGCCCTCCACGCTGCGAGTCCGCGCGTACCAGATCGACATCGCCGATGGAGCAGACTCGGCATCGAGCATCCGCGCTTCTCAGACGCGCCAACACGATAAGTACCCGTGCCGGCTAAAGCCTAAGCTCCAACGCCTTCCGCTCATACTTGCCCAAACCTTGCCCACCTGACCAGACCTTACCCACCTGATCACACCTGATCAAACGTTATCAACGTTATCAACGTTATCAACCCGCCCCCGTTTCCGGCGGTATCGCTTCGCTCAACCACCGGCTATCTGCCTGCACCCCTCCGGGGTGCGGGCGCGCACATGCATGGCGTCGAGAAACCTGATCAAACCTTACCCACATGACCAAACCTGACCCACCCGACCCACCTGATCACACCTTACCCACCTGACCAAACCTGATCAAACCCGACCCTCCCCGTCCTACAATAGACCCCGTCATGAACATCATCGCCCTGGTCAAGCAGACCCCCGACACGGCCAAGCTGTCGCGCACCCTGAACGGGTTGCAGTTGATGGCCGACGGCCAGCCCCGCATCGTCAATCCGTGGGACGAGTACGCCCTCGAGATCGCCCTGCAGCTCAAGGAGAAGCACGGCGGCAAAAAGGTGACCGCCCTCAGCCTGGGCCGGCCCGAGGCCGTCGACGCCTTGCGCACCGGCCTGGCCATGGGCGCCGATGAGGCCATTCTGGTTTCTGACCCCGGCCTGGCCGGGACCGACACGCTCGGCACCGCCCGGGCCCTGGCCGCCGCGATCAAGAAGATCGGGGCGGTTGACATCATCGTGGCCGGGCGCTCGGCCATCGACGGCAACAACGCCGCCGTCCCCGCCCAGGTCGCCGCCTTGCTCGGCCTGCCCCTCGTCTCCTACGTCGCCGCGCTCAAGACCGTCGACGCCGCAGGCCGTAGCATGACCCTCGCCCGTGCTCTCGAGAGCGGGCGCGAGACCGTCACCGCCCGCCTCCCGGTCGTCATCACTGTCGTCAAGGAGATCGCCGAGCCGCGCTACCCCAGCTTCATGGGCATCCGCAAAGCCGCCAAGGCGCCTGTGACGACCTGGTCGCTCAAGGACCTCGGCATCGATCCGGCCAGCCTAGTGCCCCAGATGAGCTGGGAAGCCTCCCTGCCCGAGCTGCGCGAGGTCCAGTGCGAATTCATCCCCGGCACCCCGGCCGAGCAGGCCCGCCGCGCTGGTGACAAAGCTCCTTGAGCAGAAAATACTCTAGCGAACAAATCTACGTTTCTTAACAGAAGAAAGGAAGAAAAGGAAGTTGCGGAAGAAGGCGCCAACGATCAAAACTTCTTCCTTTCCCTCCCTTTCTTCCCTTCTTCTGTTGAAAATGAAAAACGTAGCTGAACAAGTACTGCGGAACATACCATGAGCAACGACATCTTCGTCTGGATTGAACATAGCGAAAACCAGGCCGACTCGATCGCCTGGGAGGCCATGACCGCCGCCGACGGCCTCGCTGCCGGCACGGGCGGCGCGGTCCGAGCCATCGTGGCCGGGGCCAACACCCGCGCCCTGGCCGAGGCCGCCCTGCGCCGCGGGGCCGCCAGCGTCTTCGCCGCCGACGACGCCAGCCTGGCCGGCTTCCGGCTCGAGGCCGCCGGCGCCCTCGTCGCCGGCCTGATCACCGCCCACACCCCGGCCGCCTTTGTGGCCGGGGCCAGCCTGCGCGGGCTCGAGCTCAGCGCCTGGGTGGCCGCCCGCTGCGGCGCGCCCCTGGCCGCGGATGTCACCGACCTCAGCGTCGCCAAGGGCGCCATCATCGCTCTGCGCCCAACGCTCGCGGGTAACGTCGTGTCCAAGGTCACCCTGCCCGGCCCCGGCACCCGCGTGATCAGCGTGCGCAAACGGCTCTTCCCCGCCGCGGCCGAAACCGCGTCCAGCGGTGACATCGTGTCAGTACCCGCCGCGCTGGCCGAGGACGCCATCGGCACCAAAATCGTCAGTTTTGAGCCCGCCGCCGCCCAGATCGCGCTCGGTGACGCGCGGGTCGTCGTGTCGGGCGGGCGGGCCGTGGGCGGGCCGGATGGCTTCAAACCCATCCGCGATCTGGCCGAAGCCGTCGGCGGCGCGCTCGGGGCCAGCCGAGCCGCCGTGGACGCCGGTTGGATTCCGTACGCCCATCAAGTCGGTCAGACCGGCAAGACCGTCCAGCCTGATCTGTATATCGCCTGCGGCATCTCGGGCGCCATCCAGCATCTGGCCGGGATGAAGACTTCCAAGACCATCGTCGCCATCAACAAGGATCCCGAGGCGCCGATCTTCAAATACGCCCGCTTCGGCCTCGTTGGCGATATCTTCCAGATCGTCCCGGCCCTGGCCGCCGAGTTCCGCAAAAAACTAAACTAGTGGAAAGCGACTGGGGCGTGGCCTCCGGCCACGCCCCAGTCGCTTTCCACAACTCCCCAGCTATAATCCCGCAAAACACACCCCAAGCGAGCGTTGGAGGGACGAGGCAATGGTTGAAGTAAAAATCGAGAGCATCCGAGTGAGCCTGATGTCGCAGCATCGCGTCGTCATCCTGAAGGAGCTCGAGAGCAATCGTTACCTCCCGATCTGGATCGACCCGTATGTCGCCGATGCCATCACCATTCACCTGCAGGAACAGCAGTCGCCCCGCCCCCTCACCCACGATCTCGCCCTGAAGATCGTCGATGAGCTTGGGGGCAAGGTCGACCGGATCATTGTCAGCGAACTCAAGAACGACGTGTTCTATGCCAGCGTCATTCTCAAGGTCGGCGATAGAGAGATCGTCGTCGACGCGCGCCCGAGCGACGCCGTCGCCCTGGCGGTTCGCGCCGACTGCCCGATCTTTGTCGAGAATGAGGTGATGGACAAGGCCGGGGTCATCCCCGACGACGAAGACGAGTCCGTTAAAGACGAGGACCTCGGCGCGTTCAAGGACTTCCTCGGCGAGCTCAATCTCGACGATCTCGACAAGAATGAGTAAGTGAGCGCATGATCGGTATGCTAGCCGGCGCGCCCGCCTCGCGGCGGCGCGCCGCTCCTTTTCCGTGCCAATTCTGATCGCGCTGAATGTCCTGGCCGCGCTCGTGCTCGGCGTGTACGCGTTGCACGAGGGCTTGCTCCTCGCCCTGTATGCGCGCCAGCGCTTGCGTCGCCGCCGTCTGGCCGCCCGGTCAGCCGGCCCTGTGCCCGAACCTCCTGCGGAGGCGCCATCGCGCACGGTGACCGTCCAGCTCCCGCTCTATAACGAGCGTTACGTGGCCGAGCGCATCATCGCGTCAGCCTGCGCCCTGGACTACCCGCGCGACCTGCTGCAGATTCAGGTCCTCGACGATTCGAGCGATGAGACCGCCGGCATCGCCCAGCGGGCCGTCGACGCCGCCCGGGCCCGCGGCCACAATATCTGCCTGATCCGCCGCGAAAATCGCAAAGGCTACAAGGCGGGAGCCCTGGCCAACGGTTTAACCACAGCCTCTGGGGACTTCATCGCCATCTTCGACGCCGATTTCATCCCCGAGCGCGACTTTCTGACCCGCCTGCTGAGTGGCCCCGCCAGCGCCTTTGCCGACCCGCGGGTCGGCTTTGTCCAGACCCGCTGGACCTACCTCAATCGCGACGAGCGGCCGGTGACCCGGGCCCAGGCCATCATGCTCGATATGCACTTTGTCATCGAGCAACCGGCCCGTTCGGATGCCGGCCTGTTGATGAACTTCAATGGCTCGGGCGGCGTCTGGCGCCGCAGCGCCATCGATGACGCGGGTGGCTGGCAGTCGGACACCCTGAGCGAGGACCTCGACCTGTCCTACCGAGCCGAACTGCGCGGCTGGACGGGCGTCTATTTTGCCGATCAACCCTCGCCCAGCGAAATTCCGCGCGACACGCTGGCCTTCAAACTGCAACAGGCCCGCTGGGCGCGGGGCAGCGCGCGCTGTGTGCGCAAGCTGGTCCCCCTGATCTGGGCCGCGCCCATCACCCTCCGCCGCAAACTCCTCGGCACGATCCACATCAGCGGCTACTTCATCCAGCCGATGATCCTCGTGCTCGCCGTCACAAGCCCCTTGCTCGGGCTGTTGAGCGCCGGAGCCGGAGCCGCGCCGATCAGCGCCGCAAGCCTCATCGGTCTGCTCCCGCTCCTGTCGATGTTTGTCGCCCATCAGGCTCAGGGCCGCTCGGCGTTCGCTTTCCTGCGCGACCTGCCGGCTGTGGTCATGATCGGGATCGGATTGAGCCTTTCCAACAGCTTCGCCCTCATTGCCGGGCTGCTGGGCACCCACGCCGGCGAGTTCGCCCGCACCCCCAAGGCCGGCGCGCGCAGCCACGCTGCGACCCGCGGACGCTATGCCCTGCGGGCCGACTGGACCACCCTGATTGAACTCGTGGCCGGGGTTTCCCTGCTTGGCATCTCGGCCTACCTCGCCACCTCCGGGGCCTGGTCTGCGGCCGCGGGGGCGGCGTTGTATGGCTGCGGCTATAGCGTCACCGCCGCCAGCCAGCTTCGCCTGTCAACGACGTCCGCGCCGTCCCTGCGCTAACTCCCCTTCCAAGGCCGAACATCCCCGGCAGAGCCGGGGATGTTCGGCCTTGGGTACCCTCAAATACAACGCTACGCTTGCGCCAGTACTCCTCATACAGTCCACACCCAGACTGACACCCAGTTTAGGAATAGATGCGGCGCCGGATTGGGCCGCGTGAAGGATGGAGGACATTCATGAGCAAGATCATTGGAATCGACCTGGGCACGACCAACAGCGTGGTCGCGGTACTCGAAGGTGGAAGCCCGACCGTCATCGCCACCGCCGAGGGTAGCAATTTGCTGCCGTCCGTGGTCGCCTTCAACAAGAACGGCGAGCGCATCGTCGGCCAACCCGCCAAACGCCAGGGCGTCGTCAACGCCGAGAACACGGTTTTCTCGATCAAGCGATTCATGGGACGCAAGCTGGACGAGGTGGAGGCCGAGCGCAAGCGGATGCCCTTTGCGATCATCGCCGGCCAGGCCGGGGATGCGCGCGTGCGCTTGCCCAACGCAAACAACAAAGTCTTCACCCCCCAGGAGATCAGCGCCATGATCCTGGCCAAGCTGAAGACCGATGCCGAAGCGTATCTGGGCGAACCGGTCACCCAGGCGGTCATCACCGTGCCCGCCTACTTCAACGACTCGCAGCGCCAGGCCACCAAGGACGCCGGCCAGATCGCCGGTCTCGAAGTGCTGCGCATCATCAATGAGCCCACCGCCGCGGCCCTGGCGTACGGGCTGGACAAGAAGAAGAACGAGACCATTCTGGTCTTCGACCTGGGCGGCGGCACCTTTGACGTGTCGGTGCTCGAAGTCGGCGACGGCGTGGTGGAGGTCAAGTCGACCAGCGGCGACACCCACCTCGGCGGCGACGATTGGGATGCCGTCATCATGGACTGGCTCGTGGCGGAGTTCAAGAAGGAACAGGGGATCGATCTGAGCCAGGATCGGCAGGCGCTGCAACGCCTCCGGGAGGCGTCGGAGAAGGCAAAGATCGAGCTCTCATCCCTGCTCGAGACCGAGATCAACCTGCCCTACGTGACCGCCGACGCGAGCGGACCGCGGCATCTGCTGCTCAAGCTCTCGCGAGCCCGCTTTGAACAAATGAGCGATAGCTTGCTGAAGCGCCTGCGCGGGCCCGTCGAACAAGCGTTGAAGGACGCCGGGCTCAAAGTCAGCGATCTGCACGAGGTCGTGCTGGTCGGCGGCGCCACCCGCATGCCGATGGCTCAGCAGACCGTGCGCGAGTTGACCGGGGGCAAGGAACCCAACAAGAGCGTCAATCCCGACGAAGTCGTCGCGATCGGGGCCGCCATCCAGGCCGGCGTGCTCGGCGGCGAGGTCAAGGACGTGGTCCTCCTCGACGTCACGCCGCTTAGCCTGGGCGTCGAAACCATGGGCGGTGTCATGACCCGCCTGATCGAGCGCAACACGACCGTGCCCGTCCGCAAGAGCGAAGTCTTCAGCACGGCCGAGGACACCCAGACCGCCGTCGACATCAAGGTCTTCCAGGGCGAGCGGCCCATGTCGGCTGACAACATGCTGCTCGGGCAGTTCCGACTCGAAGGCATCCCGCCGGCCCCGCGCGGCCTGCCCCAGGTCGAGGTCACCTTCGACATCGACGCGAACGGCATTCTCAGCGTCACGGCCAAAGACAAGGCCACCGGCAAGGAGCAGCGGATCAGCATCACGGCCAGCACCAACCTGAACAAACAGGACGTGGAGCGGATGGTGCAGGAAGCGACCCGCAACGCCACCCAGGATGCGCGCCGCAAGGAAGTCGCCGACGCGCGCAACACGGCCGACAACACGATCTACACAGCCGAGAAGTCGCTCAAGGAGCTCGGCGAGAAGGTCAGCGGCGCGGACCGCGGCGCAATCGAAGCACAGATCAATGATTTGCGCGAGGCGATCAAGACCGACGATCTAGCCCGCATTCAGAAAGGCACGGAAACTCTGCAGAGCGCCAGCGCGGCGGTCTACAAGGCCGAACCTGAATTGCCGCCCGAGCCAAAGGACGACGGCGTGGTCGAAGGCGAATTCCGCCAAGTCTAGGCAGCATGAACGAATAACACCTCCCCCGGCAGAGCCGGGGGAGGTGTTATTCGTTCATGTTGCTTGGGCAAGGAAATCTTTCAGCCGATCCATGGCCGGCACCGTCCCATAGATCGCCGGATCGATCCCGGCGATGAGGGCGGTGTAGTAGGCGCACCAGTCGCCATACGCGACCAGCGAGAACGCCTGGGCCAACTTCGACTGGCCCCGCGCGCGCACACTGTCGATGTTCATCCCCGCCTCAAGCATCAAGGTCGCCGTCGCCGCGTGGCGCAGGGCGATGCGCGGGTGCTCGTCGACCGCGCGCAGGCTCACGGCCATGACGTTTTGCCACTTGGCGCCCAGTGTGTCCAAAATCATCATCCCGCCGTGGTTGAACTCAGGCAGCTCCTCCCACACGGCCAGCATCTTGGCCGTGCTGTTGATCTGAATCTTCCACCAGCGCGCGACCGGCGCAAGATGCCCGCCTGCAAGCAGGATCGGCACACGGGTCATGAATTGCCCGGCCAATCGCTTGCAACTGCTGCGCATCACCGGCACGTTCGGCCCAAGCATGCGGTTGGACTCCTCGACGATGGCGCAAGCTTCCTCGGCCTCCGCGGCCGTATCGGGAAGTATGCCGAGCGCCGTGAGCGCGCCCACAACGGCCAGCCCGGCCAAACCCGTCGTGGCAGAGTACCGCCCGCCCGGCCCGCAGGACGCCAGGGGCAGACCAAGCTCGGCCGCTTTTCCGGCAATGTATCCGCCGTTGGACAGCGCCACAACCCGGCAGCCGCGCAGCAGCGCCTCCTCGAAACACGCAACAACCTCCTCGCTGTTGCCCGAGTGCGACACCACGATGACCACGTCTTCCGCGCCCCGCGCCCAGGCCGGCAGGTCGTAGCCGCGGATGACGTTTGTCGGCGCGCGAATCGCGCCGTCAAACGCGCCCAGAGCGATTTCGGCGCCGATCGCCGAATCGCCCATGCCGGCAATGGTCAGGCTGCGAATCGGCCGAGCGTCCAGCATCAGCGCCCGGGCGGCCGCATAGGCCTCTCGCATCTGGCGCGGCACATCGGCAATGCTGTCGCGGATGCGGGTCGGGTCGCCTGTCTCATAGGTTTCGGGAAGATCGAGGTCAAGCATGATTTTTCCGTGGAAAACCCCCGGCGTTGAGATGCCCGGCGGCGCCGGGCATCTCAACGCCAACTACGGGTTTTGTGGAGAACGCTGCAACAGGTCGACCAGTCGTTGCGGATAGTCGGTGTTGATCCCATCGACACCCAGGCCGATGATCCGGGCCATCTGCCCGGGTTCGTTGATCGTCCAGGGTTGTACAGCAAGCCCGCGGTTGCGCGCCCCGGCCATGAACTGGGGCGTCAGCACGGTCAGCCCGCTGAAGGTCTCAGGCACCTGCAACGATTGGTAATTTGGGGTGTAGATGTAAGTCAGGCCGATCGTGTTCAGGGCAAAGAACAGGGTGACTTCATCCTGGGTGGCGCTGGTCGCAACCTCCGGGCAGGCGGCTCGGAAGGCATTCATGTTCTCCTGACGGAAACTGCTCACCAATACCTTGTCCTGCATCCCGTATTTACGGATGAGGGCGCAGAAAGGGCCGGCGATCTCAACCGGGGTCTGTTTGATCTCAATTCCAAAACGCGTGTCGGGCCAGCGCTGGAAGAGCGACTCGAGCGTCGGCGCGACGAGACCCTGGCCGCGGAAGGGGAAGGTCTTGCCCTCATCCAGGCTGAAGCGATGCGCCGCGTCGAGGCGTTGCAGCTCCGCCAGGGTCATATCCCGGATCACGCCCGTGCCATTGGTCGTGCGATCAACCGTTTGGTCATGCATCAGCACCAGCGCGCCATCCCGGGTGAGGTGCATGTCGGCGTCAAGAACTTCTGCGCCCAGCGCCGCCGAGCGCTCGAATCCCAGCATCGTGTTGCTTGGCCAGACGCCCTCGCCGCCCTGGTGGGAAATCACCAGAATACGCCGATCCCCCGGGCGGCTGGCAAACCAGGGGTGTGGCGCGGCCGGCCGGGCGGTGAGGGCAAGAACAGCGTAGAGAGCGCCCAGTCCAACGAGCGCGACGAGCAGAACGCGCGGCGCCCGGCGCGGGCGTTTTGGCGGGATCGATGAAGCCATGCCGCGATTGTACGGGCCGGACCGCGCTACTTTGGCGGACATTCGAGCGCGGGCATGGATCCGACAGCATGCACGGCCTGCCAGCGGCTGAAGTGGAAGGAACGCCAGTCCGTTGTCACCCAACCCCGCGCCGACGCGACCAGCGCATCCCGGATATAGCACGCATCCTGGGCCGGCAGGGTGGCCATGGCATTGATCAAGGCTGGCGCGGCATCGGCGCTCAGGCGCACCGCATAGAAGGCGTCAAAGGGGCGCTCCGGATTGCGCGCCACAGGTGTTACGGCCGTGGGGGCCGGGATGGCCTTTGGCGCGGCCAGGAGCGAGCGCGAGGCATTGACCTGCACGATCAGCGCATCGGGATTCAAAAGGGTCAAAACAACGATGGCGGCCAGCCCTGCCGCCAGGGCGCCAAAGGCAAACTCAGGCCGGCGGCCGCGCACAACGGTGACGGCATACCAAACAAAGACCGCGGCCAGCCATAACATGAAAGCCGTGGTGTAGATCCGCAACTCGGTCAATCCATAGACCTGGGTGTAGAGGTTCATCCGCTGCAACGCCGATGCCATGATGACGAAGAGCAGCCCGATGAGCAGCAGGCTGAGCGCGCGCAACCAGCGCGTCCGCTCCGGGCGGGTCAGCCAGTCCGCGGCCAATAGCGTGGGCAGGGTCAGGGCTGCCACGGCGACTAGCTCAAAGAAGCCGCGCCGGGCGTAGTCGGCATACGCATCGAGCCCGGGCGTCTGCCCGATCGGCGCCAGGCTGAAGAGGTAACGCAACTGAAAGGCGACAAAGGTCGCGAACATCAGGTTGAACAGGCCAAGCGCGACGACGGCTTCGATGGCGCCAACCTGGAAGATGGGCTTGAGATTGAGATTGGACCGGTCCTCCTGGCGGCTGCCCGGCCACGGCCGGCCGAAGAGCTGCTTGAGCAGGCCAAACGCCATCCAGGCAATGATGGCGAACCAGATTGCATCACGGAGGAAGCCGGACAGATCCCATTTGAACAGCCTGGAGAGCAGGGCCCCAAAGTCAGGGTCGGCCGCGGCGAAAAGCGCGCCAAAGATGAGCAGCATCGGCAGGGCGATGAGCGCACCCAGGCCCGCCCGCAGGACCAGCAGCGGCGCGCGCTTGAGACGCGCGCCGGACCATGAAACACCGGTGGCGAGGGGGATGATCGCACCGTAGCTCGCGCCAAGCGAGGCGGCCAGCCCGGCTGCCGCATAGTCACTGACACCGGCCACGCGGATCTGACCGGCCCGGGCGCGGTAGACGATCAGGGCCAACAGAATGGCCGCGGCAAGCAGGTTCAGCGCCCGCAGCGTATCCGAATCGCGGAAGACATAGGCCACCGCGAAGAAGGCCAGCGGCAAAATCAGCCAGCGCCCGCCACCGGTCAGGTTGACCCGGTTGACCCGCCACACCACGACAACGGCGGCGCAGGCAAGGCCCATGAACAGGCTGAAGCCAATGCCCCAGCCCCGGGCCTGGAGCAGCCATGAACCCAGCACACCCAGCGCCAGCGCGCCGGCCAGGAGATGGGTGACGAGACGACTGTGCGGCTGCTGGGGGACGCTCGGGGACGCCGGTTGGGGAGTGTTCATCAATTGACGATGCTAGGCCGAGTTGCACGCCGCTGCCAAACGTTTGCCCTGCGCCCGCCTGACGCGACCGCGCGATTGGCGGCTTGGGCGGGGAAAAGACAGCGTTTGGCGGGAATGTTAGGACCGCGTGCGCAGAGATTCCGGCGGGCTGCGACTATGTTCTCAGGTGCAGGCAAGAACGCACGCTGCTGAACATCGCCGCTTCAACGAAACACGTCAACCCCATCGAAGCATCTCGGAGAAGATCCGAGCCCGCACCGAGGCAGTATCTGGTTTCCCCCCAGACCGGGTGCTGTAACGACGTCTGCAAACCCCTTGCAGTCCGTCCCCCCAACGAGGGAAGCGACTTCGCCTCGGCGCAAGCCAAAGCGGGGTCGCTTCCTTTGTGGTCTCCGCCAAAACAAAAAGGGCGAGATTCCAATCCCCGCGCTTCGCGCGGGGATTGAAATCTCGCCCTTTTTGTTCAAGATGACAACTAGGGCACAATCCCCGGCGCGATTTCGGAGAAGATCCGCCGGAAATCGGTGACGCTCTGGAAGCCCGCATAGGCCTTGCCATTGACCACAAAGGACGGCGTCGACGAGATGTTCTTCTCGCGGGCGACGGCGGTGCTTTCATCGACTTTTGTGGCGTATTTGTTGCCGTCAATACAGGCGTCAAAGACTTCCCCATTCAGGCCGATCGCGCGGGCCATTTCCTTCAGCCGCGGGCGGGAAAACGCGCCCCGGTTCTCACCGCTTTGCTTGTCGAAGATGGCGTAGTGCATCTGCCAGAACTTGTCCTGATCCGTCGCGCACCAGCTTGCGGCGGCGGCGTCGCGCGATTCTTGCGAACCGGGCTGGAACGAATCGATGAAATTCAGCGTGGCGTATTCCCAGCGCACCTTCCCGGTCGAGGCGAAGGCATCGATGATGGGTTTGTCATAGGTCTTGGCATACTGTCCGCAGGCCGGGCACTGATAGTCGATGAACTCGACGATCTTGATTGGCGCATCGACCGGCCCCCAGGCGCGGCCACCCTTCTCGGCATTCGGCGGGCTGGGTTTGGCTGCCAGCCCCGAGCTGGCGGACGGCAACGATGCCGCGGCGGCCGGCGTATTGGCGGGCGGATTGGCCTGATTGAGCACCAGCGCGCCGCCAACCAGCACCACGGTCACCGCAAGCACGATCCCCAGGATCATGATGTTCTGCCGGCGTTGCGCCGCCTGGCGCTGCAGCTCAAGTTCTCTTCTCTTCGACACGGTATCTCTCCTCTTGAATTGTGTTCGGTTTGGTATTCGAGCCGCCAGCTGGCGACTCGTTGCACTACGCGGCTGCGCGGGACAGCGCCCCACTCCATTCGCTGACCCCGGAATCTCGAAAGCCCAGGCGAAGGGCCACACCTCGCGCCGGCGCATTATCCTGCGCCGTCACGAAGATGGGCACGCGCCCCAAAGCCTGCACTTCAACACACACAGCCGAGACGACCGATTTTGCCAGGCCCCGCCCACGGGCGCCCTCGCGCACCCGCACATACACCTCGGCATAGCCCTTCCCCAGCCAGGACGTCCCGGCCTCCGCGACTGGATCACCGTCGCGCCCGCGAATCGCCGCCCGGATCTGGCCATCCGGCGTCCGGCTGATGATTGTCAGCACGTTCATGACGGGCGTGAGCGCGCCGGCGTCCAGAACAAAGACCACATTCGCCTGGGCGGCGCTGACGACCGCCATAGACAGGATGGCGTCGCGAGCTGCCATCGGCGCGCTGAACAGATATGGCCTGCCAGGCGCCAACGCCTGGGCCAGAACCCGCCGCAACGGCTCGCCGTCGCCTCGCATCACGACCAGGGGTCTGAACAAATCAAGACCGGTCTGGCATACCGCCGCAAAAGCGCGCGGTGCGCCGGAAGCCGGTTCGACAAACAGGCGCACCCGCCTGGGGTCATGTTCAAGCGCATAGTATGCGGCAAGCGCGTCGCCGGGCCGGGCCGAAAGAAGCGGCGCTACGGAAGACCGCAGACCAACCAGAGTCACTTCTTCACCTTGCATTTGCGCAAGCCGGAATCCACGTACTCCACGACATACTCGCTTTCGGGCGCCATCGAAAGCGCCTTGCGCCAGGCCTCAATTGCCTGCGGACACTGCTCGGCGCTCACGTTGAAATATGAGAAGCCCAGGAAGATGTAGTCGTTTGGCGTAATGGTCTGGCTGATCGTCTGGGCCGTAGTCAGCGCGCGGGTGTAGTCGGCGATTGCGCGCTCGTACAGCCGAATGTAGAAGTTTGCCTCACCCCGGCGGGCGAACGCCGTGTAGCGCGTGGGGTCTATTTCGATTGACTTGTTGAGCGCTTCGACCGCCTTTTCAGACTCGAGCAGCGCAATATGGGTCGCGCCTTTGCGCTCCCAGGCTTCGGCATACAGCGGATCCATCAGGGTGGTCTGGTCGAAGTAGAAAATTGCCTTGGAACCCTGGCCCAGGGCGGCATACGTGCGGCCCATCCCGAGGAGCACATGCGGCAGATTCGGATTGATGTCGAGGGCGCGCTGGTAGTAGACGATCGCCTGGCTGTAATTGGTGGCGAGCTCGTAGGCATAGCCCAGGTTGCGATGCGCGTCCGCATTCAGGGGATCGAGATCAATCGCCAGCCGCGCGGCCGCCAGCGCATCCCGATAGTTGCCAGCGTCCGCGAGCGCTTCGGCGTAATAGGCCTGGACGAAGGAGTTGTTCGGATCCAGGGCAACGGCCTCACGGCAGGTGACGACCGCCTCCTTGACCTTGTCAAGCCAGTCCTGGGCCAGGCACAAACCCGCCTTCAGGAGCGCGCTGCCAGGTTCGGTCTGCGCCGCGCGCGCGGCCCGCGGTTCGGCCTTGACGGCCTGACCGGTAAACACCATCAACCGGACAATTTGGAATTGCAGACCGGCATCGTTTGGCCGGCGACGCAACGCCTGTTCGTAGATGGTGATGGCCTTGCGAAAGTCGCCGCTGTTGCGGATCGCCTCGGCTTCGCTCACAAAGCTGTCGACGCTCCGGGTAGGGGTCGGCAGGGGGGCCGGCGTCGCGGCGGCGGGCAGGAACGCCAGGCCATTGCCCAGCCGCGACTGCACAAGAAGATAACCGCCTGCGATCAGCGCGCCCAGCACAAGCAACAGCAACCACCCCGCCCCGGAGTTGCGATTGCGGCGCCGTCTTGAACCCCTGCCAATAATCACCGGGGTGATGGTAGCAGACCCCGGTGAGAAGTTGGCAAGGAGTGCCTGAAGTCAGGGCAAATATGCATCGCCCCTGGGATCCGGCGCCTGGCAGTTAGCCGGCGGCGGGCTTTTCGCCCTTGAAGAGCATGTCGCCCAAAAGCTTCTCGACCGCCATGGTATGGCTGTCGTATCCGTGATTCTTGAAATACTCAGAATTGCAATGCCACTGGCCGTGGTCAAACGTCACAACGTACTCGCCATTGTCCCCACGCACCATGACCTGTAGGTTGAGAAACATGAAGCGCTCCTTTTCCTCGGAATAGCGGTGCGCCTTTTCGACCTTGCCGATGTAGCTTGAATCAATCATCTGAATTACTCCTTATGTGAGAGTCGTCGCCGAGTTGCGGCGACCACCTCCACCTCATAACGATATTTGTTTCCGGAGGGGATATGCCCCGCCGGAAGCGTCTGTGTCATGCGCACGTACGCGCAAACCAACATAAAAGCACGCGGCGTTCAGCGCGCGTGCTCCTGTTCCAACTGAGGTTGGATCATCACGATCAAGGCCAGCAGGGGTATCCTCAACGCCTCCAGGCTCAGCATGTGTTAATGGCCATTGTATACAGTCAGGACCTCTTGTCAAATTGCTCATTCACTCCCCGAAACGCCGCACGCCGACCATGACCAATCTCAGACCTGCGCCCCGCGCCATCATCATCGGCTCTGGCTTTGGCGGTTTGTCGCTCGGCATCCGGCTGCAAAGCCTGGGGATCGACAGCACGATTCTGGAAAAGCTGGATGGGCCCGGGGGGCGAGCCTATACAAAGGTCGTGGATGGCTTTACCTTTGACATGGGTCCGACCGTCATCACGGTCCCTCATTTCATCGAGGAGTTGTTTGCGCTCGAGCGCGGCTGCCTCGCCTGTCTGAACCAGACTTTCCGGCCGAAACACTTCGTCCGGATGCGCGAATCACGTCAGGCGTGAGCGGCGGGCCCGCGACATCCCGCTACGTCAAGATCGTGCCGATCCTGCCCTTTTACCGGATCTACTTCGACGACGGCGCGTATTTCGACTACGACGGCGATCCCGCCCGCACCCGCGAGCAGATTTCGCGCCTTGCGCCCCAGGATCTCGAGGGCTACGAGCGGTTCCACCGAGACGCTAAGGCGATCTTCGATCGCGGATTTCTGCAACTCGGCTACACCCACTTTGGCGACGTGGGCAGCATGCTGCGGGTCGTGCCGGAACTGCTTCGGCTCGATGCCGTGCGCTCGCTCTTTTCCTTCACAAGCAAGTACTTCCAGAGCGACAAGCTGCGCCAGGTGTTCAGTTTCGAACCCCTGCTGGTCGGCGGAAACCCGACCAGCGTCCCGGCCATTTACGCAATGATCCACTTCGTCGAAAAGACCTGGGGCATTCACTTTGCGATGGGCGGGACAGGCGCGCTGATGCAGGCGATGGTGCGCAAGTATCAGGAGCTGGGCGGGACAATTCGTTACAACAGCGAGGTTCGGAAGATCAACGTGACGGCGCCGGACGGGCGACCCGCGGGGCGATTGGGCCGCAGAGTCGCCCGCGGGGTCAGCCTGGCCGATGGCACAACGCTGGAGGCCGACCTCGTCGTTTCGAACGGCGACTATGCGAAAACCCATCTCGATCTGATCGATCCCGGCGTGCGATTGATCCAGTCCGACACTCGGGTGAAGCTGATGCGCCAGTCCATGTCCGTGGTGGTGATCTATTTTGGCTTTCGCGCAGATGGTCTGGCGCTTGATCTGCGCCACCACAACATCATCCTCGGTCCGCGCTACGAGGATCTGCTTGGAGATATTTTCAACCGCAAGATCCTGTCGCCCGACTTTTCACAGTATCTGCACCTGCCCAGCCTTACCGATCCCAGCATGGCCCCGACTGGGCACCATGCGGCTTATACCCTGATTCCGGTCCCCAACAACGCCAGCGGCATCGACTGGACAAAGGAAGGCGACGCGCTGGTCGATCGCGTCCTGGCCATGCTCGACGAACGCGGCTACATCCCGGGTCTGCGCCAGCGCCTTGTCCACAAGAGCTTCGTCACGCCCGACTACTTTGACACAACCCTGAATAGTTATCTGGGGAATGCCTTCGGCCCGGAGCCGGTGCTCACCCAGTCGGCCTTCTTCCGGCCGCATAACCGCAGCGAGGACATCGAGCGGTTGTATGCGGTTGGCGCCGGCGCGCAGCCGGGCGGCGGCACGCCGTCGGTGATGATGTCGGCCAAGATGACGGCCCGGCTCATCGCCGAGGATCTCCACCTAAACTGACCCGCGCACAATATGCGCCGGTCCCTGAGCTTGTCGAAGGGCCGGCGCCGGCGTCCCCCGCGGCGCATTCGCATCGGAAAGGGATTTATCCGCAGATTACGCCGATTCGCGCAGATTCTTTTCTCGTATTGATCAGCGGGAATCTGCGTAATCTGCGGACGAAAAATACGAGACAATCAGCGCATGCCTGCCATCCATGACGCGCCCTGGCTGGACGGGCGCGTAATCGCCCTGGTCGGCGCGGGCGGGAAGACGTCGTTGGCCTGGCGCATCACTCGGCAGCTTCTCGCGCGAGACGAGCGCGTGCTGTTCACGACGACAACCCATTGCCTTCTGCCGGCCGCGGGCGCCTTCGACGTGAACGTCGTCGAGCCGCGCGCCGAAGACGCCCTCGTCCGGCTAGGTCAAATGACCTGGCGGGGCGCCTTTGCCGCCGCATCCATCGTGGGGCCGTTTGCGGGCGAGCGCGCCGGCTGGATGCCCACGCAACCGCTCAAAGCGCGCGGATTCGCGCCCACCGATATAGCCTCATTCCTTAGCCTTGACGCCCGGCTGGTGGTCGAGGCCGACGGCGCCCAGGGCCGATGGATCAAGGCGCCGGGCGCGCACGAGCCCGCGATTCCGGCCCGCGCCGACGTCGTATTTTGCGTGGTCTGCATCGACGCCATCGGACAAACGCTGGATGCGAGCATCGCCCACCGCCCGGAAGGGATTTCGGCGCTGACGGGACTGCCCATGGGCGACGCGATCAACGAGACCACGGTCGCCCGTCTTCTGACTGCCGATGACGGCGGAAGAAAGGGCATCCCCAATGGCGCGCGCGCGATCGCCGCGCTCACGCGTATCCGCTCAGCGCGCCGCCCCGAGCTGGAAGAGGCGTTGCTGCAGGGCGGATTCGACGCGGTGCTGGATATCGATCTCAGCGAAAACCCCGGCGCCTGACTGATGTTACGCGCCCATCCCGCTCAGATGCGACATTGACCCGTAGCGGGCCAGGAGCCGGGCGTATTCGTCGGGGTCGTAGAAACGGCACTGCCCGCGGGAGAAGGCCTTGGCCACTTCGACGCAGAACCGGGCGGCCTGCTCGCAGTCGTTGATCTGAGTGGCGCCGCTGGCCGAGCCAGGCACCACTGCCTCAGAGGTGAGCGCCACGCCCACCACCGGCGCCGACGTGGCAGTCGCCGGCTGCAGGATACTGTTGACGTGGTAAACGCCATTGCCATATGGAGTGATGTCCTGAGTGGTGATGGGCAGCACCGCCGGCGGCGCGCCGGTCGTCCAGGTCATCAGGTCGAGCAGATCCTCGCTCACCCGCAAAACGTAGCCGTCCTTGACGGTCGGGGGAAATGGCGAAGCCGCGGTGGTTGATGACCCGATTGCCGCGAGTGGTATCAACCGCAAGAATTGCCTGCATTTCCGGGTGAACCTCATGCGCGTTCATGACGTTCATCGGCACCGGGGCATCCATGAACGGAACCGGGTCGTGCGGAATGACCGGCGCCGTTGGACAAATATGGGTCGCGAAGCGCACCGGCCCGGGCAGGACATCCCCGCGGGCCGCGGCATCGGCGAGTTTGAGCGCCGCCGCCAGGGTCACCACTGCGCCATCGCCGTCCGACACCAGACCGATCTGATTCGGCCGCGCCCCGATCCCGCCCAGCCGGCCAATGATGCCCAGGGTAGGCCCGCTCCCTTCTCCGGGAATGCTGCCCGCGACAAAGTCGGTCGCGCCCAGTTCGGAGGCCACCCGCGTGACGCGCATATCAGCGATACCCCGCGCGCGCAGCAGGGCAGCCACGTCCTCGCCCGTCACGCGCGCGGAATCGAGCAGTTCGATGATTTCAAGCACCTGGCGCAGGGTCGACATTTCGAGCGCTCCTGCCGGACTGAACAGTCCGACGTCAGTTCATACGGAATATTTCCCCAGGAGGGCTATCCCTCGGCGAAGCCGAGGGATGGCCCTCCTGGAGAAATGGGTTTGGCCAGAGTACATTAGTTCAAGAGATAGACGCCGGAGGCCTTGTAGTTGGCGCACAAGGTCGTCACATACGAGGTGACCTCAATCAACTTGCGCTCGCCGCCTTCTCGCTCCGTCCACAGCTCCAGAGCCCGCGAGCGCTGAATGAGCTTCTCCAGCAGGTCACGCACGACGATCGCATCAACCCCTGTCCAGTACGAGATGCGGTTGATCATCGGCATCTTCTGGGACCGCAAAAACGCCTCGGCCCGCACAAACCCCCTGCGCAGATCCCGGCGTGAAATGCCGCGCGGCTCCGGCCGGAACAAGGCCTGCAGGTCGGGGTCGACAAAGCCCGTTGCCGCGCCGCGAAAGTGATCGGGGTCGGAGGCCATGAAATCGGCCACCGTCATCTTCATGTCTTCGACCTTGTCATACATCCAGTTCAGGTTCGTCACCGCCAGCGGAGTCTGATTGCCGAGCTCGGCGACGATGTGGGCGACATACTCGATCTTGCGCTTGGCCGTCGGCTTGAAGCGGTACTTGCGTTTCCAATTCGAGCGGGGCATCAACCAGACCTGAAAGGTCTCGGCAAAGTCCTCATCCGGGTGTTTCTGGGCGTAATGATCTCCGCTTGGATTCACGTAACTCTTGCTCCACGGATTGAAGTCGTAGGTGTCGCCGTCGGGATAGGTATTGAAGAAATTACCCTCGACCTCGAACAACTCGCGGAACTCAGGCTGGCGATACAGCTTGTAGGCGTAGCAGAATGCGTGCCCCGCTTCGTGCCGGAGCAGGTTGTAGACATCAGCCTCGGTGTAGTACCAGCCGCGCAATTCGCGGTTGACATCCTTGAGGAGCTGGTTGCAATCGTAGAACCCAAGCGCGATGATGGGCGATCCGGCAATGCACCCATATCCATTGGACAAATAGAAGACCGGCTCGAGTTTGGCGACACCATGGGCCCGCAGTTCGGCCATCACCGTGGGAATGGCTTGTTCGAAGGTGGTTCCCTTGATCTTCAACCCGAGGCGGTTGACGGGGGTATGGAGGATCTCGGTCTTGAGCGTCTCCGTCTGATGGAGCTGGGCACGGCTCTTGCGCATGGGCCTAGGCAGGGCGCTCGGCGCTGATACGGGTCAGCTCGCGCAGCGTGAGATCGCGCCGTTCATCGCGCAGCAGAGGCAGGCGGGCCCGGGCGCGGCGGGTTTCGTTTAGGTCCAGCTCGGCGTAAGTCAGCGCCTCTTCGAAGTCGGGCGCGCGGGCGACGACATCGCCATCAGCGTCAAAGACCATGCTCCCGCCCCAGAAGTTGTTGCCGTCCTCGTAGCCCACCCGATTGACAAAGACGACCGGCGTCGTGAGCAGGCTGGCATAGGCGCAGGCGGTGTTCTCCACCACCCGCGCGGCGCTCAGCCGGCCAGGCTCGCCCAGTCCGCGCCCGGGCGAAGCGTTTGTCCACAGCAAAAGATCAGCGCCATCCTGCCACAGCAAGTACGGGACAGACATATGCCAGCCGTCCTCGCAGATCATGATCCCGGCCCGCGCGGCCGGCGCGTCAAAGGCACGCGCGACGGAGCCAGCCCCGACAAATCGGCCGTCATCAAACATCCCGTAGGTGACCGGATACAGCTTGCGATGAATATGCAATACGGCCCCGCGCGACAAATAAGCCGAGGCGTAGAACAGGCGTTGACGGGCATCCCGCTCAATGAAGCCAAAAACCACATCTATGTCGGCGGAGGCCGCCAGCAATCGGTCGAAAATCGGATCGCCGGCCCGCGCTTCGATCGCCACATCGTGGACCAGATCCATCAGGTAGTAGCCGGTCAGGGACAACTCCGGGAAGACAATGAGCTGCGCGCCTTCCGCCCGGGCCTTGTCAATCCACTCGAGATGTTTCGCGAGATTGGCGGCGACATCCCCCAGTTTCGGGGAGATCTGACCGAGGGCGATTTTGAGGATGCGGATCACGGCTGTGGGTTGTCAAAACAACAAAGGAGCGACCATGTCGCCCCTTTTTTACTCAAGTCGGGGTGCCCGGATTTGAACCGGGGACCCCTTGCACCCCATGCAAGTGCGCTACCAGGCTGCGCCACACCCCGACGACCACCGACTTAGCTTGCGGATTATAGCGCAGGCTATAATCCTTTTGTCATGGAAAACACGATTCGCTTCTACGGTGCCATGTGGTGCGGTGATACACGGCGCGCGCGAAACTGGTTTGACAAACACCAGATTCCTTACGAGTGGGTCGATGTCGAGAAGGACGAGGCGGCCGCCGAGCTCGTCAAGTCGCTCAACAACGGCTTTCGCAGCATTCCGACGATCGTATTTGCCGATGGGTCACGCCTCGCTGAACCCTCCACGGCCCGGCTCGAGGAGCACATCCGCAAGCTCGGCCTTGTAACAGAAGCAGTTGCAGCGCCCCTTCCCGTAATTCGACCGCACACATCCCCGCCCGAATCCCCTGCGGCGCCGTAGAACACCCCCGGAACATCGCACATGACCAATTGGCGCGACAGATTGACCAGGACGACGTCTTCCAACCAGTCCGGTTGTCTGGTCGCGGCGGGCATCGTGGCAGTGGGCATCGTCGCGGCGGGGCTCATCGTCAGCAGCGCGCTGTTCAATGTGGGCAGCGCCATCGACAGCGCCAATCCAGGGAAAATCGCCGGCACGGCCTTCGCGCCCGCCACGGCGACGGTGCTGGTCCGACCGCCCGCCATCATTCAGGTTCGCGCGTTGTCGGACCTGACAACCGCATCGACCACCCTTTCAACAATCGCAGAAGCGCAGCAGGCCCGGATCGGGAACATCCTTTACGAGCGCCTGGTCCTCCTTGCGTGCGGGCGGGTCAAGGCGGGCATCGATTTGTCGAAGTTGCGAGAACAGGACGTGCGGGTCAGCCCGGATGGGCGCAAAGTGACGATCGTGCTGCCAAAGGCCGAACTGCTGGACACGTATCTCATCGACGACAGCACCCAGCCGTGCTATACCCGGGTCTACGACCGGACCAACCTCATCCTGCTGCCCAGTTCCAAGGACCTCGAGGGCCAGGCCCGCGAACAAGCCCTCAAGGCGATGCGCGAAACCGCATTGCAGGCCGGGGTGCTGACCGACGCCGATCGCAACGCAAAAGGCGTCATCGAGCGGGTGCTCAAGGCCGCCGGCTACGAGACCGTCGAATTCGTTGAACGCTAAAGGTCCTCCTGAAGACACGCGGCGAGATCACAATCCCCGCGCTTCGCGCGGGGATTGTGATCTCGCCTGTGTCTCCAGGATAGCGTTCAGGGCGAATACTCAAATATCGGGGTTGCAGGCAGCGACAACTTTCGCGCCGCGCTGCGATTGCTCTTCATCCAAAGTGATAAGTTCGGCCCCAAATTGCGCGGCGGTCGCAACATACACGGCATCCGCGCCGCGCAGCTTGTACTCAGCGCCGAGCAATGCCGCCTGGCGGGCCAATCCTTCGTCGAGCCCGACCATGACGACATTCGGCAACTGGGCGATGGATCCGGCGAAACGCTGGGCCAGGCTCGCTTCGCTTCCGGTTCGGCTCAACGCGGCCGCTATCTCGACCAAGACCAACGTGGGGAGATAGATGCGCGGCCGCGCCTGCTTGACCCACGCCAAAAAAACGTGAGCTGTGTTCGTGGCCAGGCTCCATCGGGCGGGCCGAGCTGACAAAGACGCTGGAATCGATGGTGATGAAGCGCATGCTACCGCCGCATCCGCTGCAATTCCTCGACGGCGGATCGCGGGGTGTCAGCCTCGGCGGCGCGGCCCAATTCGTCAGCCAGGAACTGGAACGCGTCCCATGCCGCGTCATCAGCCGCAACAGAATCAGCGCCGCCTGGGCCCACAGGCAGCAACAACGCCTCCACCTGACCGCGCCGGGTGATCTCGTAACTCACCCGGTCCTCGCGCACTTCTGCGACGATGGCCGAGGCGCGCGCCTTCAACTCACGGATGCCAACGACACCGGGAGTGCCTGAGCGTTGTTCTTGGACGCGTCTGGGGCGAGTCGGCGGTTTTTGTTTTGCCATTGTAGTCACCTGACCAAGATAGGTGACTACATTCTACAGGTAATAGGTCATCTGCTGCAAATGCAAAACCGGGTCGATGTATTGCACCCGCACCTGGCTGGGGACGGCGAGGTGGATGGGGGCATAGTTCAGAATTGCGGTGACGCCCGCGGCGACGACCAGATCGGCGACGGCCTGCGCGTGGTCGGCCGGAACCGCCAGCATCGCATGGCGGATCTCAAGACGCCGGGCGACCTCAGGAAGCTCGGTGATCGCCCGCACGGCAAATCCACCGACGATCAAGCCGATCTTGGCCGGATCCGCGTCGAAGATGGCGACCACCCGGAATCCACGCTCCGAGAAGCCGGTGTAGCTGGCGATGGCGCTGCCGATATGGCCGGCTCCGATTACCAACAAGGGCCACTCGTGGTTGAGATTCAGGATGGCCCGCAACTGGCCCTGCAGCGAGGCGATGTGATAGCCAGTGCCCTGTTTGCCAAATCCGCCAAAATGGGAGAGGTCCTTGCGCAACTGGGCCGGGCTGATGCCAAGCCATTCGGCCAGCGCGTGCGAAGAAGTCACCTCCTGGCCGTTCGCCCGCATCGTGTCGAGCGCGCGCAGGTAGACCGGCAGACGGCCGACCACGATGTCCGGGACGGATTTGGTTCGTGCGTTTGACATGTCGTCGACTTATGGCAGCGCTGCCGGGCCGCTCAGCCGGCCCCGACAGTGCGCGACCAGCGCGCGGGCGCGCGCGGGGGCGTCGCCGACATAGTCGGCGGCATCCATCCGGCGCGCGATCTCCGCCCGCGACAGAAAGCGCTGCAGGGCCGCGTCATCAGGCAAGGCGATCGTGAGCGGGTTTGGCTTGCCCTCGGCAATGTCGGCCCAGGCGCGCAAACTGCGCTCGCGCAGGTGTTCGTGCATGACCTGGCGGTCCGCCCCGGCGGCAACCAGGGCCATGAGCAAAGGCTCGGTCGCGGCGAAAGGGCCATAGGTGGCCATGGTCCGCGCGATATGGGGCTCGCTTACCCGCAGACCCGACACAATTCCAGTCGCCACGCCGCAGATTTCATCGGCGGCCAGAAACGCCTCGGCGATGGCGACCCGCCGATTGGCCGAATCGTCGAGGGTGCGCTCCAGGAGCGAATGCGCCGCGTTATCCCACATCACCCGCGGCAGGGCCGCGATATAGCGGGCCAGCGAGTCGATCTTCTCGGCGTTGATCGGGTTGCGCTTGAAGGGCATCGCCGACGACCCCACCTGGCGCGCGCCGAAGGGCTCGGCCAGTTCGCCGATCGGAGGCGATTGCAGCAAACGAAGATCAAACGCGAATTTGTAAAGCGACTGGGCCAGGCCGGCCAGCCCGTTGACGATCAGCCAATCCTGTTTGCGGGGATAGGTCTGGGTGGCGACCGGGAAGGCCTCGAGGCCGATTGCGGCCATCACCCGCCGCTCGATATCGTCGCCCGGCGCGCTCGGCGCCGCAATCGCCAATAAGGCACGATACGACGCGCTGGTGCCGACGGCGCCCTTGAAGCCCTTGCCCCGCACGCCCGCACGGCAGGCCTCCAGGGCGTCGAGATCCATGAGCAGATCCTGCAGGGTCTGAGCCAGGCGATAGCCCAGCGTGGTGGGCTCGGCCGGCTGCAGGTGAGTGAAGGCCATCACTGCAAGATCGGCATAGCGCTCGACCTGATCCGCGAGGGCTGCCAGCAGTCCGCGCAGGCTCGCCAGAATGAGATCAAGCGCTTCGCCCAGGCGCAACGCATCGGCGTTGTCCTCGATGTCCATCGATGTCGCCCCAAGGTGGATGATGCCCCCGCCGATCGGGCACTGTTCGGCGAAGGCCCGGACCTCGGCCATCAGATCGTGGCGGATCTCGTGCTCGATCTCGAGCGCCCGGGCAATGCTGGCGTCGTCAACATCGGCGGCATGCGCGCGCACATCGGCCGCCTGCTCGGGCCGGACGAGCCCTAGATCGGCCTGCGCCGCGGCCAGGGCCGTCCACAACCTCCGCCACAGCAGGCGCTTGTGGCGCTCACTCCAGACACGGCGCATGGCATCGCTGCCGTAGCGGGTGGAGAAAGGGGATTCGAAAAGGTCATACGACACGGAGGAGATTATCGCCGGAGCCAGGCAGCAGCGCCCGAGTACGTGAACCAATCCGCGCGGTTCGTTAACCAGTAAACCCTTCGGGTTGATCGGTTAACACGTATAATCGACGTCTGTAAACCAGTTCAGCGCCTCAGCCGTAGATGTCTGCCGAGGTCGCAATTTGTCTGCCCTGCCTTTTGGAGGACCTCGATGTCGAACCGAACTGTGTCAAACCGGGCGCGCCGTCTGGCGCTCTCCATCGTTCTTGGCTTAAGCGTGTTTGGCAGCCTGGCCCCCCTCGGCACGATCGCTTCGCCCCGCGCAAGCGAGCCAGAGGGGAACGCAGCTCTTAGCCAATTGCCGCTGGTTTCCCTAGCGCCGGCCGTGCCCGGCCCGGACAACAACGTCGAGTACAACGGGCTGGGGCACAACTCACAGTCCAGCCTGTACCGGACACCGTTTGGCGCGATCACGATTGGGACCACCGTCACCGTGCGCTTTCGCACCTTTGCCAATGACGTGACCGGCGTGACCGCCCGGCTGTACAGCACCGCCAGCGCGAGCGAGAGCCTGGTCCCGATGTCGCGGGTGGCGTCCAACGAGGTATGCCAGGATGCAATCCTGCTCGCCGATCGCTGCGACTTCTGGCAACTTCAATTCACCCCGGCCCAGCGCGGGGTGGTCTACTACCGCTTCATCATCCAGGACGGCAGCGCGACCGCCTACTATGCCGACGATGGAAGCTTCGATGGCGGCTGGGGGACTGCCACAGGGGCGATGATCGACCGCAGCTACCCAATCGTCGTCTACGAGCCCGATTTCGCCCCCATCGCCTGGCTGCAGAAAGGGGTGATGTACCAGATCTTCCCCGACCGCTTCCGGAATGGCGACTTGCTCAATGATCCGCTCTCCGGGCAGCCGCGCTATGACGATCCGGTGCTCAAGCTCCCCTGGACGACCCTGCCCGAGGGCTACTGCCGATATTTCAGCGACGCCGCGTCGTCCTGTCCGTGGCGCTTTTCGCCGGTCCCAGTCTGGGGCGTTGGACAACCTGAGACCCCGCGCGGGCGGGACTACATGGGCGGCGACCTGAAGGGCGTCAAAGACAAACTGGGCTACTTGCAGGATCTTGGCGTCACCGTCATCTACTTCAACCCGATCTTCGACGCCGGCTCAAACCACAGCTACGACACCCAGAACTATTTGGCCATTGACCCTTACTTCGGAACCAAAGCGGACTGGGACGCGCTGGTTATGGCCGCCGAAGCGCGCGGGATGAAGATCATCCTCGACTGGGTGTTCAACCACGTTTCGTCGCACAATGCTTTTGATCGATATGGCCAATACTCGGAGATCGGGGCCTGCGAAAGCATTACCTCAACCTATCGGGCATGGTTCTCGTTCTCGAACGTGGCGCTTGGCGCAGGCACCTGCGCCGGCGCGGCCGGCCCGCTGAGCGCCACCTACGACGGCTGGTTCGGTTTTGACAGCATCCCCGTGCTCAACAAGAACAACGCGCAAGTGCGCGAGCTGGTTTACACCGGAACCACCAACGCGGCCGCCTACTGGCTGGACGAGGGCGCGGCCGGCTGGCGCCTGGACGTGATGGGCGACGGGTCCTTCCCGACCGATTTTTGGCAGGGTTTCCGGCAAACGGTTAAGGCGGCCAAGCCCGACGCGCCCATCATCGGCGAGCTTTGGAAGCGGGATGAAATGCTGCCCAAGATCCACGGCGACCAGGCCGACACCGGGATGAACTATCGCTTCCGCAACGCCATCCTGGGCTTCTTCGGCAAAGTCGACGGCAAGGGCTTTCCGGATGATGGCCAGAGCAATCAGGCCCCCTCGGTCTTTGCCCGCAAGCTGAACGCGGTCCGCGAGGACTACCCCGATGCCGTGTACTACACCCTGATGAACCTGATGGGCAGCCACGACACCATGCGCATTCTATGGAACCTCACCCCGGGCGCGGCCAACACCCGGGCCGAGAAGGAGTTCAACGCCGCCAACCTCGCGGCAGGCAAACAACTCCTGCGCCTGGCGACCCTCACCCAGATGGGCATCCCCGGCGTGCCGACGATCTATTACGGCGACGAGATCGGGCTGACGGGCGAGGACGACCCGGACGACCGGCGCACTTTCCCCTGGCTGGATCAGAACTTCTCGATGGTCTTCCTGCCGATCGTTTCACGCGGCGGGACCGGCGCGCTGGCCGACCGGGCTGAACGACCCACAACGCCGCCGGCCTTTGGCGCGGGTGGCGACCCGGCGCTGCGCAACGACTTCAAGGCCTATATCGCCGCGCGCCAGAGCCGGGATGTGTTCAGCATGGGCGCGCTGACCTTCCCGTATCTCAATGATGCCGAGCGGACGATGGTGATGATGCTGCGCTCGATCACCGACACGGCCATGGTCGCCGTCAACCGCGACAGCGTCACCCGAACCCTGATCTTCACCCCGACCGGGCGAATCCCGGACGGGCTGGTCCTGCAAAACGCGCTGGCCCCGAGCGAGATTCTGAGCGCCGTCAATGCGCGGATCGAGATCACACTTGGGCCGCTTTCCGGCGCCATGCTGGTCGCCCCGCCGGGGCAGGACCAGACCGCGCCCGATGGGCCGCCGAACCTGACCGCCGCGCCCCTGAACGGCGGCGTGGCGCTGGCCTGGGATGGCGTCGGCGACGCCGTGCGTTACACCCTGTATCGCAGCCTGGTCGTGGGCGGCGGCTACACCCCGCTCTCGACGACGGCGTCGACCGTCTTCACCGACACGGGCATTACCAATGGAAAGCGCTATTTCTACGTTGTGCGCGCGGTTGACGCGGCCGGAAATGAAGGCGCGCTGTCGAACGAGGCCGCGGCCGTGCCAGCCTTCTCCATCGCCTGGGCGAACATCCAATCGCCGAAGACGGTGACGACGACGATCGGGATCACCCCGACCGAGAACATCTATGGGCAGGTCTGGGCGCCTGGTCTGACCGATGCCGGCGGGCCAACGTCGGGTGTCATCGCCCAGCTCGGTTACGGCCCGGTCGGGTCGGCGCCGTCGGCCTGGACCACCTGGAAGGGAATGGCCTTCAACGTTACGGCGGGAGACAACTACGAGTACTTCACGGCGCTGCTCCCGACGATCACGGGGACCTTCGACATGATCGCGCGCTATTCGACCAACCTTGGCCTGAATTGGGTCTACGCCGATCGGGACGGCGTCGGCATCGCCAACCCGGCCCAGTTGATCGTGCTCGACGCCGCCGACAGCACGCCCCCATCGCCCCGGTGCTGACGGTGACAGGGGTGGCCGGCACGCAGGTCCGGCTGAGTTGGACGGCCGTCGCAGACGCGGCCCAGACTGGCTGTATCGGCGCGTGCTGAGGCGCACCTACGGCGCGCCAACGGTGGTCGTGACGACGACCACCTACAACGACAACGGGGTGACGACGGGTGTGCCGTATTCATACGTTGTGCGGGCGGTCGATGCCGCCTTTAACGTCTCGCCGGACAGCAACGAGGTCGGCGCGACGCCGACGCCGCAACAGGTGGCGGTGACCTTCAGCGTCACCGTCCCGGCCGGCACGCCGGTCTCGTCAACGGTCTACATCGTCGGGAACCAGGCGGCGTTCTGCAACTGGTGCGATCCGCACACGATCAGCCTGACCCTTAGCGCGCCAAATACATGGTCCAGAATCTTCACATTCACCCAGGGGACCAATCTCGAGTAAATGCACCGCTTGGGAGTTGGAACTACGTCGAGAAGAATGCCGGCTGCGGTGAAGTCGGCAATAGAACCGTAAGTGTGGGTGCGCCGCCGACTCAGGCGATCAACGAGTCGGTCCCAAACTGGCGCAACGTAGCACCCTGCGGCAACTAAACAACATGTCTCGAGTGCGATATTCCCCTGCTCCGCAGGGGAATATCGCACTCGAAATGGAAACCGACAGGCAGACTAAGGCACAATAGCCGCCCTATGGATCCAAGAGTCGCGATTCCGATCCCGGGTTTCCCGGTCTACTGGTACGGCATCATCCTCACCACGGGGATGGTGGTGGCGGGCTACATTTCCGCGCTCGAAGCGCGCCGCCGCGGCGAGGACACGGCCATCGTTTGGGACGGCATCGTGTGGGTGATCGCGTTAGGCGTCATCGGCGCCCGGCTGTATCACGTGTTCTCCTCGCCCAACGACGGCTCACTTTCGGGTTGGGCCTATTACAGTCAGAACCCGTTGGCGATCCTGGATCTGCGCAGCGGCGGTCTGGGCATTTTTGGCGGGATCGCGGGCGGCATTGTCGGCATCGTACTCGTGATCGGCCGGGCCAAACGCAGCCTTTTTCGCTGGTTCGACTGCATCGTGCCAGGTGTGATGATCGCGCAGGCGATCGGGCGCTGGGGGAACTTCGTCAACCAGGAGCTGTATGGCGGTCCGACTGGATCGGCGTGGTGGGGGGTGACCATCGACGCGCCGTATCGAACCGTCGCAGGCAAGTTCAACTTCGCGGACCTGCAAACCTACCCGCTTGATACCCGCTTTCACCCGACCTTCTTCTACGAGTCGGCCTGGAACTTCGCCGGCTTTCTACTGCTGATGTGGATGGGCCGGCGCTTCCAGACCTGGCTGCGCGACGGCGACCTGGCCGGCGTGTATTTCATCTGGTATGGCATTGGCCGTCTGTGGACCGAAGTGCTTTTTCGCCCGGATGCCTGGACGCTCGGCGCGCTGCCGACGGCGGCCTGGGTGTCGCTGGGCGCCATCGCGATGGGCCTGGTCTTCATTGCGGGCAACCATGTGATCGCCCCGGCGCTGCGCCGCGCCGCGGCGCGCTGAGGGCAGGTTCCTTCGGGCGATGAGACGACGCGTCCGCGACGACCGAGACTGGGCCGAAGGCGACGACGAGCATATCGACGGCTATGCCTTGCGCACGCCAGGGCGGCGCCGAAACTGGGGAGGCGCATTGCTTGGGCTGTTCGTGGTGTTCGTCGCCCTGGCCGCAGCCGGCGTGGCGGCCACTGCCACGGTCCTCGCCCGCCAGGAAGACGACTCCTTTTGCGTCGGCTGCCATACCGCCCCGCACATCACGTATCGCTCGCGGGCCGAAGCCGCGCTCGGGGGCGCCTACGCCCTCGATTTGTCAAGCTATCACTACCAGCAGATTCGCGGCACGGGCGGCACGATCCGCTGCATCGACTGCCACCGCGGCGACGCCAGCACAAGCGATCGGGCGGCCACGCTCAGGCTGAGCGCCGACATGACCCTGGTCTGGCTGGCCGGGGCGATAGACGAACGGATTGAAAAGACGACGATCACCTCGACCTTGGTGATCACCCGGGAGGGCGCGCGGGTGACGGTACCCCCCCCCGTGCTGCGCCAGCCACGGCTGTCAAACGACGGCTGCGCGGGCTGCCACAAGCAAACGCTCCTAACGGCCGGCATCGACAACCACACCCACAATATGCTGCCCGCGGCTTACACCCTTTGGACGGCCGGCAATCGATTGCTGGCCCCGGCCGGGAGCAAAGACCCGCAGGCCCTGCTGGCGCGCGGCCTCACGCCGTATGCCACGACCCTGCAATGCGCGAGCTGCCACACCGGCCATCGCGCGCTCGAGACGGAAGTATATTTGGATCGAGCCCAGGTTGCCCAACGCTGCGAGCAGTGTCACGTGGAGACGCGCCGGCGTTAGTCGAAAGAAAGCGGACGATCAGTCCCCGGCTCCGCCGGGGACTGTGTCGTCCAATAATCAAGCAGCAGCGAATTCGCGCTTGGCCTCGGCCAGCAGCTCCGGCCGAACAAGCAGGTCAAGGGTGGTCAGGGCCATGGCCCGGGCGGCGTTGAGCATGGCGATCTGACCTTCGGGCGAGGCGGCCGCCTCGCGGAAGCCGTTGGTATGGCACTGGATGCCCGCTTCGGCGATCTTGAGATACGGATGGATGGACGGCACGACCAGCGAGACATTCCCCATATCCGTGCTCCCAAACCCGCCGCTCGGCCGGGGATTCGCGACGACACCCAGCCCGGTCAGGCGCTCGCCAAAGGTCCGGGCCATGGCCGGGTTATTGCGCATGTTGTCGTATTTCGAAGCCTCGCGCACCTCGTAGACCAGTCGCGCGCCGGTGGCCAGCGCCGCCGCTTCTGCGCAACGGATGAACTTGGCAAGCGTTTCGTCGGCATAGGGCCGGTCGGCCGCCCGCACGCTGAATTCGGCGCTGGCGTATTCGGGCACGATGTTGGCCGCCTGGCCGCCGTTGGTGATCACCCCGTGGATGCGGACATCCGAGCGCAGATGCTGGCGCAGGGCGTTGACGGCGTTGTAGGTCTGGATGACGGCGTCCAGGGCGTTGATCCCCGCTTCGGGCGCGGCCGCGGCGTGGCTCGCCTTGCCGTGAAACTCGAGTCTGATCCGGTTCGAGGCGAGCGTGGCGCTGCCCAGGGCGTTCTCATCGAGCGGGTGAAACATCATGGCCGCATCGATGCCCTTGAAAACACCCCGGTTGACCATGAGCACTTTCCCGCCGCCGCCTTCTTCCGCCGGCGTGCCGATCATCCGGATCCGGCCGGGCAACTCGGCGATCACCTCATTCAGCGCCCAGGCCGCGCCAAGGGCGGCCGTGCCGATCAGGTTGTGGCCGCAGGCATGACCCAGCCCGCGCAGCGCGTCATACTCGGCGACGATGGCGACGGTGGGGCCATCGTTGTCGCCGGCATGGCCGACAAAGGCGGTCTCAATTCCGGCCACACCGCGTTCGACCTCGAACCCGCGCGCGGCCAGCTTGTCGGTTAACAGCGCGGCGGCCTTGCGCTCTTCGTATTGCAGTTCGGGGTTGGCGTGAATGGTCAGGCTGACCTGAATGAGCTCCTCGGCGTCACGAGCGACGGCATCGAGGATGCGGCGTTCGAGTTCGGCGTATTTTTCAGGGGTGATCATGTTTGTAGTGCGTATTCTAGGCCCCCAATCGGCATCCCCGGCGACGCCGGGGATGCCGATTGGGGAGAACTACGGTCCAGGGCTCGGCAGGGTAGTTCGTGTATATAGTGCACGCATGGAATATCTACGACTCGGCAACACCGGCCTCAACGTATCGCGGATCTGTCTGGGCATGATGACCTACGGCACGCCCAAGTGGCGCGACTGGGTGCTCGAGGAAGACGCCAGCCGGCCGTTTATTCAGGCCGCGCTGGACGCTGGCATCAACTTCTTCGACACCGCTGACGTGTATTCCATCGGCGTCAGCGAGGAGATCACCGGGCGCGCGCTGCGCGATTTCGCCAAACGCGACAGCGTCGTCATCGCCACCAAGGTCAACGGGGCCATGGGTCCCGGGCCAAATGACCGCGGTCTGTCGCGCAAGCACATCCTGCAGGCCATCGACGCGTCGCTGCGGCGCCTCGGCACCGACTACATCGACCTGTATCAGATCCATCGCTTCGATCCGGCAACGCCGATCGAGGAGACGATGGAGGCCCTGCATGACATCGTCCGAGCCGGCAAGGCGCGCTACATCGGGGCCAGCAGCATGTATGCCTGGCAGTTCGCAAAAATGCAGCACGCGGCCGAGAAGAACGGTTGGACGCGCTTTGTGTCGATGCAAAACCACTACAACCTGGTCTATCGCGAGGAAGAGCGCGAGATGATCCCGCTTTGCCGCGCGGACGGGGTGGGATTGATCCCGTGGAGCCCGCTTGCGCGCGGCTTCCTGGCCGGAAATCGCTCACGCGACAAGGGCGGCGAGACGGCCCGGGCCAAGAGCGACGACTTCGCCCATCGGATGTACTACACCGAGAATGATTTCGCCATCGTAGACAAAGTCAGTGAGCTGGCCCACCAGCGCGGGGTGAACAACGCCCAGATCGGGCTGGCCTGGTTGCTGCACAAGCCCGGTGTCACGGCGCCGATCATCGGGGCGAGCAAGCCCCAGCACCTGCAGGACGCCATCGCGGCCACGGCCTTGCGCCTGTCGTCCGAAGAAATCCAGGCCCTCGAAACGCACTACCAGCCGCACGCGGTGCAAGGCCATTCCTAGGGGTTAGCTCGGAAAGCGAACGGCCCCGGCTACGCCTGGGGCGTTCGCTTCTCGAAGACTGCTCATGGCTTTCTCAGGTCGAGTAATGAGGATACTCAGGGTTCGGTTGTTCTAATGTTTGTATAGAGTTATTTTAGTAGGACCACTCACACGACCGGTTCACAGAAACGATATCCCCGGCGAAGCCGGGGATATCGTTTCTGAATCGGTTGTGTCGTGGACGCGCACTTATACAAACATGATGAACCCAGCCCTCTCCCCAGAAGAACCCTCCCTCGTTTGCTCGAACATCGGACCCCGTGAACGGCGCAAGCGCTTGAGTATCGGCATCGCTGCCGAAATAATGGCGCTCGCGGTGCTGGCTGCGGTCAAGATCCTCAAGCTTTCAGGCTGGACGGCCGCAATTACCCTGCCATTCTTCATCGCAGCGGGCATCGGCTTCTTTCAGTGGCTTGAGAAAACCTGCATCGCCAACGTCTACATGGGCGTCACCAACATGGACGACGGCAACGTCGCCGTGACTGACGAGGCCGTGAAGCGCACCCTGGCGAAGCAAGCCCGGCAGGTGCAGATCAAAGCCGCGGTATCGGCTGTCGCCCAGACCGGCGTGGCCATCCTGATCGCGGCGCTGTAAGCCCGAAAAGCAATTCTCCCCGCCTTCGCCGGGGAGAATTGCTTTTTCGTCTACCGGATGAGGCGGGCGGTCCGGCCGGTCTCGGCGAGCTGGTGGACCTCGGCGGCATCGACCAACGGCAAATCGCCGAGCACCGTGTACTTCAGCGCTGCCACGGCGGCCCCATAGCGCAACGCGCGAGGCAGGCGCGGCTCAGTCCCATCTGCGCTCAACCAACCGTACAAAAAGCCAGCCGAGAACGCGTCGCCTCCGCCCACCCGACCCACCTCAACTGCTTCATAGGTCGCCTGTCGGATGGGGGCGTCCATGCCTGGCGCATGGGCCAATGAACCGCTTGCGCCCAGTGTCATCACCATGACCGCCCGCGGATTGCGTTCGCGCATTGCGGCCAGCACCATCTCGGGCGATCCTGCCAACCCAAAGATCGTTTGGGCGTCATTGAGCGGCGCAAACACGATATCGGCGGCATTGACAAATCGGGCCAGACCGGCGCTGGCTTCCGCCGGTGACCAGAGCTGGCTGCGGTAGTTCAAGTCGACGCTGACCTGCCAACCGGCCTGCTTGGCCCGATCCACGGCCGCCCAGGCTGTCTCGGCGGTGGTCGGTCCGAGCGCCGGCGTAATGCCCGTGACGTGCAGCATCCGCGCGCCACCGGGCGCAAAGACGCTCAGCGGCAGGTCGGCTGCGGTCATGTGACTGAATGCGCTGTCAGCCCGGTCATAGATCACCCGGCTGGGCCGGGGCGGGCGGCCCTCCTCGAGAAAATACACCCCCACCCGATGCTCGCGTGTCCACACAACCTGCGAGACGTCCACCCCATGTGTCGCGATGCCCCGCGCAATCAGCCGCCCAAGGGCGTTGTCGGTCAGGCGCGACACCCAGGCCACCTTCAGTCCCATCCGGGCAAGTCCAACGCTCGTATTCGACTCGCTTCCGCCAATTTCCAGATCGAAGGTCTGGGTCTGCTCGATCCGGCGCAAAGCTGGCGGCGTCAGGCGCAGCATGGTCTCGCCCAGGGTGACGACATCAAAACGCGAGGTCATATTGCCGGGCATGCATCCACCAGCGCGCGCGCGCGCGCGGTCAGGGCCGCCCAATCGCGGCGGGCCACGATGTCACGATCGACCAACGCGCCCCCCACCCCGACCGCGAACGCGCCCGCTTTAAGGTAGATGGCGATGTTGGACGCGTCGACTGCCCCGGTGGGCACGAGCTTCAGGAATGGCATGGGCTCGCGAATGTCCTTGATGTAGCCCGGCCCCAACCCCGGATTGGAAAGACCTTGACTGCGGCCGCGCCGCCTGCGTCCAGGCCGCCTCGATCTCGGTGGGCGAATAGGCGCCCGGGAAGATCGGGGTCTGCCGCAGCGCGCACACGTCAACAACATCCGGCTTGAACACGGGGGAGACCACGAAGGTGGCGCCGGCATCAATGGCGGAATGGGCATCCTCCGGCGTGAGCACGCTGCCGACCCCGACGGCGGCGGCGCCAGACGCAACTTCAGGCAGTCGATGCGAGACCTGGGTGATGGCCTCAGTGGCGCCGGGGGTCGTCAGGGTGAATTCGAAAACGCGCACACCGCCGTCGAGGAGCGCCCGTGATAGCGCCACGGCGTCCTCCAGAGCAGGCAATCGCACGATGGCGATGATGCGGGTCCGGGCGATCAGATCCAGAACTGGGTTTGACATGGTTTGCTAGATGGGGAGCACGCAAGCCGGCGAATGCGCGGTTGCGGTCGCAACGACGGGGCCGGGCAGGCCCGTCACCGGATCAAGCGGCAGGATCGTCACACCGCCACTGCGCTGACAGGCAACGGCGAGATGCCAGGGCAGACCGCCCTGTCCGTCCGCATCGAGAATGGCAAAGTGGCGCGGCCAGGCGCCGCCCGCCGCGGCGTAGCCAACGTGCCTGACCGTCCAGGATTCCTCGTCGATTCCAAACACCGCCAAGGCATCATCGCCGCGATTGGACACCAGGACAAAGCGGCCATCAGGCGTCACAGCAACATGAGCGGGATAGTTGACCCCTGCCCCGTCGCCGCGCGAGGTGGCGAGAATCTGGTTCATCCGGCCAGTTCGGTCGAAGACGGCCAGGGTGCTGTTGAGCTCGTTTGCGATAAACAGAAGTTCTCCGGCCGGGTGAAGACAGGCGTGCCGCGGACCGGCGCCCGGCAACAGGTTCAGGGCCGCAGGCGTGTCGGGCGTGAGCGTCCGCTCCCCAGCCGACCAGACGAAACGAAGGACCCGATCCGAGCCAAGATCACACACCAGCACCCGATTTGGACCGTCGAAGATGACTTGATGCGCATGTGGACCGGCCTGGCGCCCATGCACGGGACCGCTGCCGGAAAACACGACGGCGTTTACGCGGGCGCGGATAGCGCCGCTGTCGGCAAGCGGAAATACGGCTACGCTGCCGCTGCCATAGTTGGCAACCAGCAGCGACTTTTCGTCGGGCGAAAGGGCGAGGTGGCAGGGTTGGGTGCCGCCGGAGGGCACTTGGCCAAGCAGGTGGAGCCCGCCGTCGGGGCTCGGGCCAAACCAGGCAACCGCGCCCTCACCCGACTCGGATTCGCTCACGGCGTAGAGCATCGAGCGATCGGCCCGGGCGGCCAAAAACGCGGGATTGACCAGATCGACCGTTGCCGGCAGGGCAGTGAGCTCGCGCGTTACCGCGTTCCAGCGCATGCGCTGAATGCCAGGCGTGCCGGCCGCGGCGTAGCCGCCGACCCAGAACTCGCGCACATGCCGTTGCACGTCGGCCGGGCGGGCGCCGCGCGGCCGGCGGGCGGCCAGGGGTGAAAGGGGAGGAGTATTCATGACACTTGGGCAACGTCACGCGTCAGTTTCGTGCTATGGGCCAGGTTCCCCCGGCGCGCCGCGGAAGTTGCCAATAACGGCATCCGGAAGCGCCCGCGCCAGATCGGCGCTGGTCAAAATGACGGCGGTCCCGCGCAGGCCGCTGCCAATCGAGATTTCGGCCTCGGCCAGGACACTCGTATCGATATAGATCTGAACCGGCCGCGGCAGCCCGAACGGCGCCACTGCGCCCAGGCGGTATCCGGTCGCCGCCAGGACTTCAGGCTCGGAAGCCATGCTTAGGCGGGACTGGCCAGTCTGCTGGCGGAGCGTCTTCCAGCCGATCTGATCCGGCCCGGCGACGAGGACCATTGCAAAACGTTCCAAGCCGAGGCGAAAGACAATGCTGCGCACGACCTGGGCCGGGCGATGCCCGCGCTCGGCAGCCGCCTGCTCGAGCGAGCGCACGGAATCGGAATGGACAAAGGTGCGATGCGGAATCCGGAGTGACGTCAGCGCAGCCGAAACCGGGGGCGGAGGAGTGTCCATACGAGGTGAATTGTAGACTGTTGTTGCGCGCCGCTTTCGGTGGCGTCGGCGATGCTATTCCTGCACCTCGGAGGTAGGCGCCAAAGATTCCAAGCGGGCACGGTTCGTTGGCGCCTACCTCCGAGGTTCAGGACGACACGGGTCAGCGCCCCCCACACCCGTCATCCCGCGCGAACCCTTCGGCAGGCTCAGGGCGAAAGCGCGGGACCCATACCGCGACCGGCCCGCATCGGTGATTGGCGTCGGTTTCGGCCCAGGGCGATGCCCCTTCGGCGCTCAGGGCAGGCTCTGGGCTGATATGTGGCCGCGCCGTTGGCGCTCGGTCCGCCGGGCGAAAGTAGAGACGCGCCATGGCGCGTCTCTACCCCGCGGCCCTGCCTTACCGGGAAAGTCAACCCTTGTTTGCCATCTGCGCGCCGGTTGGTTTGTCAGGCGCAATCCACACCTCGACATCGGTGTGCGGCAGTACTAGGGCCTCGAGTTCCGCGTCATGCCCAGTGCAGACGATGACGGCCCGCACTGATTTTGGCTTGAAGTGCCGCTTGACCAGCTCGATCGAGAAGACCGCCTGACCCATGACGGACATGCCCAAGCGGCTTGCCTTTGTTTGCACAACGATCACATCTTTCCCATCGATCTCGACTTTATCTTTCGGTGATGCTTCACCAACACTGCCATTCATGACGATCAACGCATCTACCTTTCGGTCGCCGACGCCCTTGCTCGCCTTCACCACCGGGAATTCCAGGATGAAGGTTCCGGGAACTGTCTCGGCGTCTCGGCGCGTCATCCACGTTTCGAGTTTGCTCATAGTGCTCCACCCTGTTGCGGACATCACTGCTCGAACCTCCGCGCGAGCCCCTGCGGATCCCAGCACACCAGAAACGCCCACTGGCCCAACTTGCCCCAGGTGTTCACCGCCCGCACCCAGCGCTGGCGGCCGCACGCTTGGCCTCGATGTCCGCGCGGGCCATACCCTTGACCTCCAGCACCAGCCACAGCCCATTCGCCAGGCGCACGATGAAGTCCGGCTCGTAGACCTGCGGAAAACCGTAGAGCTCGTAGGGGATCGTGAACTCGAGATGATCATTCCGGACATAGCATGTCACGATGCCTTCGTCGGCCAGGCGCTCGAGCTGGAACACCGCTGCTTGCTCCCAACTGCTCGTGTCGCAGGCCACGTAGTTCAGATGGCTGTGGGTGGTCGCCTGCACCGGCTTGACCGTCTTGAAGTGCACGCCGGCCGATGAGCCGATCGGCTTGTAGCGGTTCAGGATCGGGATGATGGCCGGGTCTTTCGGCCCGCTCGCCGGCTCGATCGCCGCCGACAGGATGCCGACGATATTCTCGGCGTAGGTCTGAAGCCCGAGTTCGCGCGCATCCACGCCCGGCGGAATGTCAACCTTCTGCGCCACGTAGGCCTGCACGATCCGGAGCACCTGGGGGAACAAGGCCGCCCGTGATTGCGAGATCCCGCGCTCGGCGTTGGCGACCAGGTTTCGCACGATCTCGCGGGTGATCTCGAACTCGATCGTCTGGGCATGCGTCGAGCGGTAATACTCCTCGCGGGTCTGGCTCTGCCTTCAGCCCACTGTACTGGCCCGGCCGCCCTCTTTGTATCCGACCTGAGGTTGCACGAAAACCGCCGTCGGGTCTGGTCCGGAGAGACCCGGATCCGCCCGAGCGCCGCGATGTCGCAACGAATCGCATGCCGCTCGAGGGCAACCGTGTAGCCCTCCACCACTGGAAAGCGGATTTCGTAGGCGTTCCGCTCCGGCAGGGCCATCACCTCGTTCTTGGGCCGGTCATCGATGGCGGGCTTGCCGGCTTCGCGGCCCTTGAACGGGATGAGCGAGAACGGCACGCCGTAGATGTCGACATATTCCGGGGTGAGCAGACCGGTGGCCGGGTCCGGGGTGTAGTCCAGCCGGCGCAGCCCGCGCCCGACGACCTGCTCGCACAGCAACTGGCTGCCAAAGGCGCGCAGGCCCAGGATCTGAGTCACGTTGTTGGCGTCCCAGCCCTCGCTCAGCATGTTGACCGAGACCACGCAGCGCACGTGCTCGCCCGGCTCGCCGGGCTTGCCGACCGTCGCCACGATCTTGCGCAACTCCTCGGCCGCCTCCTTGCGGGTGGCATTGGGCCGTTCGCTCTCAGCCTCGGCCAGGAGTGTGCTGTCGATCCGCAGGGTGACCTGACGTTGCTCGGTGTTCGACAGCAGCGCCGGAAACACATCGCCAGTGCCAAAGGCGTTCCAGGGTCTTCTCCTTCTTCTTCCGCTTGGGCGTCGCGTCATCGTCCTCGGCGTCTTCGGTCTCGACAATTGCTTCTGCCTTGACTTCCTCTTCGCCCGAGATGCGCTTGTGGAAATAGTCGGCAATCTGGGTGTTGTCGCAGACGAGGATCATCACCGGCGGGGTGCGCTCCTGGCCCGGCGCGGCCGCCTCGATCAACTCGAGGCGCTCCTTCCACTGGCTGGCCAGAGTCAGCAGGGCGTCCTGGGCCTTGCGATAGATCACCTCGGGCTTGGGCTTGCCCCCGTTCTGGCGCTCGCCGGGCTTGAGGTCGCGGGTGATGTTCTCCCACAGCTTGAAGAACTTCGGATCGATTCGGCCCGTGGTGTCACTGGTCGGCAGGCGGGGGATCTTGGTGATCCCGCTTTCGATGGCGTCGACCAGGGCGAAGTCGCTGACGATCCAGGGGAAGGGCGAGCCCTCGACATAGCCGCTCCCGCCGATGTAGAAGGGCGTGGCGCTCAGGTCGACGCACACGGAAATGCCACAGGCGCTGTTGATCTTGTCCAGCCCGCTCACCCAGATTGTCGCTTCCTCGCGGTCGGCTTCCACCTCGCCGTTGACCTCGCTCTCGTCCAACGGTCTGGGCCGGTAGGCGTGATGACCCTCATCGTTGAGGACCATGATCGGCTCGCCGTCGTAGAGGTCGCCCAGGCGCAGGCGGGCGAAGGCCTCCGCGCTTTCGGCGCCCTTGTTGACCACCCGATACGACTTGCCGCCCTCGCTGTTCTCGCTCTCCGGATTGAAGGCATGCCAGTTGGTGACCAGGACCTTGCCCTTGTTCAACTCGGGCCGCAGGCTGCTCGGGACCAGGTCGAAGGCGTCGTAGTAGTTGCCGGCCATATCCGGGCGCAGCACCTGCAGGCGCTCTTTGATCGTGAGGTTCGGGCACACCGCCAACACATGCCGCGGGTATCTCGTGTCGCCCGGCACCCGTCCGCGGTTGCACAACGCCCACGCGATCAACATCGCCATGACCACGGTCTTGCCGCTACCGGTGGCCATCTTGCAGGCGTAGCGCATGAGCGGTTTTAGATCAGGCTCCGCAGGCAGGTCGGCCAGCTTGGGGTATTGGGCGACCCTGGGGTTCCACGCCTCCGGGCGCGGGTTCTCGGCCCGGGCCAGGGCTTGGAATTCCTCCTGGGTCAGGCTGGCCTTGCCGCGGCGGGTCTTGCCCTGGGCGAGGATCTCGCGCAAATAGATGATGGTCTCGACGGCTTCGAGCTGGCAAAAGAACAACCGGCGCGGCCGATCGGCCCGCCACCAATGCCGCAACAGGGTCTTGCTGACCTGACTGGCGTTCTCGTACTCGCTCTTGCGCCATTGGCGCACATCGTCGCGCAGGGCGTTGACCAGCGGCAAGTCGTCCCGCTCCTCCTCGGCCAGGAACGAGAGCTGGCCGGTGCCGCTGCTGCGCTCGGTCTTGTAAAAATAGCTGGCCGGCCGGCGCCCGCCGAGCTTCTGGGGAATGCCCGTGCCGCGGTCGTAGAACCAATACGCCGATGGCTCCTCGTAGGGCGAGCACAGGATCGGGTTGGGCGGGGGCTGGATGACGAGCTCGGTTGGGTCGGGCATTGGTTTTGTCTTCCACCGCCAGGTTGCGTGCCGGGCGACTCCGCTGGTTCGGGATTATGGGGCACTCGAAGAGCCTCTGTTTTGAGGCAACAAGAAGTCATCGGTTTGGCTGGACTATCAATGGTGAAACACCTTTCCTAATCCAATATGGCTGGCTCCAGCATCCCAACGATGTCACTTGTCCTCAAACTCTTCTGCTTCTTGATCGTAAAGCTCAGTCAGCGTTGCGATTTGATTTCCAAGGCCCTCCAGAGATTGGCCAAGCACAAGGACTGCATTTCGCGTCGCCAATGCTCGGTCATGAAACGTGCCCTCTTCCGCCTTGTTCACAACAAACAAGGTCAACTGTGGCAGTCGATGCTGAGATATTTGCGACCAGCGGTGACGCAATTCTTCTTGGAGCCGCGTTCGGGCATCCGCGTCAAAGCATGAACCCAACTCGCGATCGCAGGTGACAATAGTCACGATGCAGTCAATTGGAACACTAAGCGTACTCGATGCCATCAAGCGTGAAGAAAGGATCGCAAATAGTGAGGTAGCCATTGCAATTTTTTCAAGCCAATTGCGAACCAAGCGGCGCGCTCTCTCACGTTCCCCCATCTCAAGGGCATGAATTTTCCGCTTCCGTGGCGCACCCACATCTGCATCGACATCCGACGTCGGTGCAAGGGTGGTGCCAACTTGTGCCAGTGCATGGACTATATCTGCTAGCTCTAGCGACATGACAAACGAGGGCAAGTTGCTTTCGTTATTTGAGCTCGCGAATACAGATATTGACCAGTTGATCACCATGTTGATCGCGTCGGTATCGCACTGGGTCGCGACGCGCAAAAGCCATGAGTTAACCAGCCTGCTTGGTGGACAGTAGATTCGCCACCAGAAATCCCAGATAGGTAATCTTGCGCCGCGCGCGAGACAATGTCGTCCAATTGCACTACAGAGCTATCTATGTTCTGCAAATTGGCTGGATCGGAGACCAATCGCCTTACAAGGAGATCAGCATCGACAGCGAGCCTAATAGTCTCAGGTTGTCGAATCTTGAGCTTGTCTGCCATGTCTTCTGCGAGTCTTGGGCTCACCTTATATGCAGACTGGATAGCCAACGAATGGACCTCATCTCGTGATGCGCCCGAAAGCTGTTCATTGCTTTGTCAGTTCGGAAATTATCAATTCGGCCAGGTCAGATTTCGACAATGAGTGACAAGCCTCCGCCAACGCCGCCATACGATCACAACGATCAAGCATCGTCGGAATAGCGTTCAACTCCAAGCGCGCTTGGCTCGCCATAGTGATTGCTGCAGTCTTCAGACTCCGCGTGAACAACTTGTCACCCTTCCATTGTGGCGGGAGGGTACCGATTCGCCTAGCAATCTCCGCTTGCACATACAGTCGATCCGCGATATTTTCGAGTGATCGGCTTTGCTCGAATATCTGATTCCATTTATTCTGGGTTTCGGGAATCATCAATCGCGAACTGCCGTTGCGATTGCTTTGAACGATATGCATTCTAGTCTTGGCAAGGATGACTTCCACTCTCGCCAAGATGACATATCCATGATGTTGGATATTCTCCATATCCGGGAGATTCGAGTCAATGGCCCGCTCGATTTCTCCCAGGACATCGTTGGCCATCGCAAGGTCAATTACATCTTGCTCAAACGAACTTGAAAGCGCCGCGGCTATTGCCTCAACCGCTTGGAGGAAATCGGCATCATGTGAATGCCCGATAGCAAACCATGTCGCGGTTCGCAACGAGCGAATGGAGGTTTTTGACTGATGAAGCCAGTATTCGGAGTTGGATTGCCAAGATAGAAATGTCAGATGCCACAACACCCCGACGTAGAGTGCCGACTGCTTGTGAGCCGCCAGCATTTTGTCGGCCGCAAGAAGAGCCGCCCTATCGTCGTAGTCAAACCAGAGCGGGAAACTAAACCACATGGCTTGATCGTACGCCTCCCGACTGGTAAGCGCTTCCACCTTTGGAATGAGAAATTGACGAATAAGTTCGTACTCACATCGCTTCTGCCCAACTGATGTATTCGCGAGATTAGCTTTGCGTATACGATTGCCTGCACCTCAGGTGCAACAAGCCTATCGATTCGCAAGTGGAATCCAGAAAGAGCCACTTCTGGATCATCAAGATCCGCAATACGAAGCAGACGAATAGATGTCTCTATAAGTCGCTGATAGCAGAGCCCTAGTTCGCCTTGCGCGAGATTACCCAACTTGGTGTTGGCAATTTCACGCACTCGGGCGTGAAATTGCCCGGAAAACTCGGGTTCGTGCTTCGCCAATAACGCAACCATATTGCAGCCAAGGGCAATCTTGCTCGGCAGTTTCTGTTCTTGATCCCAAGCCACTTCGGCACTCTCTAGCAGGTTCAGTCGCGGTGACAATCCAAGTCGCTTGGCGATAATGTGGAGGTCGGTAAAGATCAGTGCCTTGTCTCTGGGATTGTTGCTTCCTTCTGCCACCGTAAGCAATACATCAAAATTCTTGCATGAACTCCCATCTTTCGTGCTTGAATCAACTCCGCCATAACTGCCACAACAGAAGACTTGCTTGCTATACCATTTGAGTCGAGGATGCTTAGCGCATCGACCATCGGCGATGCGACATCCTCCGCCATTTTATGGCGGTCAAGGCGCATCAATATGCTAATCGTAGCCATTGATCTTCGACTCCGCGTATTGAGAAGACTGGCTGTAATAAGACTTACTGCAGGATCAATCTCAGTAAGCATGCCGATAGTTTCATCCAGCAATTCAAGGTGCTCGGCCGATGACTTCGGAAGCTCATTCAGCCGAATTTGAAAGCGGGATCTGACATTGAGGAGGGCAGGGTCATCCACCTCGTGCCCATCCGGTTGAGTGCAAGCCAGGCTCTTGCAAGGCAAAAGACTTCGACGTCAAGATCAACGTGACGATCTACTATATGCTCGACGATCTCAAGGGTTCTTGCTATTCCATCGCTGAGACTTGAGGAACCCTAGGATTTCAGCGATCGCCAGTCTGCACTTGATCCATTCTTCCTGTGGGGCAACCAATTGCGAGGAGGCCAATGTGTTGATTCTCTCTGCGACGCTCTGACCCGAACCCAACGGGGTCCTGATTCGGCAAGCCGCATCCGCGAGACTCCTGAGTGAACTCAAATGTATCGTGGTGTCCTCATCATTGATAAACCGTATCGATCCACAGGCTTACTGCAGGAAGGATGTCAACAGTTCTATCCTGCACCTCGCACCAACGCCGAATCATTCGAGCTTTGCCACGAGTGGAAGACATCCCTTGTAGCTTTGAAGTGAGCTCCAGGAACGATAGTGATCGAAGCCATGAAGACCCAAGATCCATTGAGGGATTTTCTTGGAAGGAGCTGGCGGCCCATGAGCGATACGAGTCTTTCTCTTGCCGGCGATATCTGGGCTTGCTGAGTCTTGCTTTCTTCCCTGCTCCATTCTTCGACAAGATCGACACATTATTGGCGTCTAGTCTTTGCAGAATCCTTTCGGCTTCATCAGAAAAATACGGGGAATACTTCGAGCGCAAGCTCTTCTAATGAATCGCGATCCAGTTCTGAATAAGGCACTAGGTCAAGAGATTACGGATTTTCCTCTTCCGCTTCCCGTCTTGGTGGAACACCTGCCAGCCTCTCGAAGTCACTGCCCGACACAGAGCAATCACTCGTGCATATACATCGGGGATTTGATTGAGTTGTTGATGGGCTTCATCAAATCGACGAAGCGCTAGTAAAGGCTTCGATTTCTGGTCGCGACGACACAAGGCAAGACGAACGACTTGCGCATACTTGTGACGAGTGCCCACCTGATGAGATCCAACGAATAGTCGTGTTCAAATGCCAGATCAGACGCCAACTTTGTCCGCGCCATGATATCGGGAATCGCTGATGGCGAAGTCTGAATTGACATCACAAGGCTTGTCGGCGCTAGTGTTGAACTGATAGCATCGTAATCCTTTGAGACTTGCAGGAGAATGTTGAGCAAGGGAGAATCACTGCTTCTTGCATCCTTTGCCGCCTCAATCAATTGCTTTGCCGCTGCCGCCTTATCCAGTCTCGAATGCACGACGACAGCTTCACGCAAGACCGGATTCGATATTCCAAGGTCAGAGTCCGCCGTTTGTTCTTACCGCTAATCCAGACTCAACTATTGCGCCTATGTCAGCTTCAGTTAGCGAACCACAAGCTCTTTCAAGAAGTGTCAATGGCACTGAAACCGGAATCGCCGCCATTAAGTCCACGGTCGCAAGTTGATGCTCTTGCATTTGTCGTTTTGCGATTTCGACGCGACTGGTCGCGAGTTCCTTGAGCTCGGCCTGTAGATTTCCAATGTTGATTTCGGCACCCAGATCGGGCGATTGCTTGATCAGGCGCAAATATCCTGGATGTCCCTGGCAAATATCGTAGATTCTTTGAGTTTGCTCTTTTGAACGGGACGCTTTGGCAAGAAACCACTCAGTTTCCTGCAATTCGAAACGGCGGGGCGCAGAATCGGTGCCGATCTTGTCTAGCGGGAATCTTCTCTTGTCGCCTTCAAATAGACTGCTCAACATGTATACGCCGGAGCCGAGCCGAGGCGGAAAGTAATCAACGATCCTATTTCCCTCGGTGCCAACCAGGAATCTCTCGATACCATCAATTACATAGTACTCGTGCCCGTTGCCTTGCTCTGACTCTGTAGCTTCGCACTGAGTGATGAATAGATTCGACTAGTTGCTCTAGAGATGAACTGCATTTGGTTCTTTCTTGTCTAGAATCTCGGCCATCTGAATGCAGAGAACATAGAGATAGTGATGCGGAAGATAGCAGACGGGCGAATTATCAGGAAAATAGCTGATTGCGTGCCCTTTTGTGCGCTCGGGCGAATTGGGCTAGCAAATTCGACTTTCCGGTTTGCGGGCCGCCAACGATGGTCTGTGAGGCCTGTCGGGACCAAATAGTCGCTCCATATCAGCGATCCAGCCACCTCTGGAGATCTCATCATCAGGAGGGTCGGGGACAAAATCGGATTGTGGATTCATTGGGAATGGATAGTCAACGCGCTCTGTCTTTGTAAGTGGTGTGGGTTGCCAGTCGAATGAAATGGGCCGCGACGTCACAGGGACCCGTTGTGGTTGCCCTCACCAGTCCCCGATATTTGCCGCACTGATGCGGCAAGCGTGATGGTTCCGGGGCGCGGCTTTCATTAACCTCACGGACTGATCATGTGCATCTCGTTCTAGGCTCTGGCGGACTTGGGCCACGAATCGGCCGCGCGGATCACATTTCGACAATGATCGGGAACGCCTCCTTGCCAGTATCTGGCGCGGCTAGGCAGGGATTGGTCACAAGATAAACCCGGAGACCGATGATCTTCGAAAGCGCGTCGCCATACAGGGCATATTCCCGGCACACAGCGTCGAGCGCGCCGTCGCTGAATTTGGCATTCTCGTCAACGTCGCTTTGTTTGGGATCAAAGTCGTTCCGCAGGGCCGACTCCACACGCTGAGCGGCACGATGCCACGGGCGCGGCAACTGACTGCAATGGCGTCAGGATCGATCTCGAACGGCAGATCTCGTGTAGACCTCATGAACTTCGCCATTGTCAATTGCCCATACTCAATAGTCAATCGTCAACACCCGCATGCCCTCGTTGCCGCGCGGGTCGATGACCTTCACCGCGATGCGCCAGGCCTCGGTCTTCTTCTTCGTCCCCGGGCGCGGAATGGGCAGGCTGCTCGTCCCGCTCAGCGCGTCAAAGGCGCCCTCGTCGATGACGCCGGTGTTTCCCAAGGCCTTGGCCAGTTTGTCCCACTTGCTCTTGTCGGGGAAGAAGGCCTGGGTGATGCAGAACGTGCGCCCGTCATAGTCGCCATCTACAAACCACGCGCCCAGCCCGCTGGCGGGGGTCGGCTGCAGGGTGTTGCTGACCGGGTCATATACGTCCATCCCCTCCATCGTCACGATCACCTCGCCGTCGGCGGTCCGCGCCTGGGCGACCCGCGGGGCGGTGAAGACGGTGAAGATCTGGCTGCCCGGTTGGGTCTTGAGCAGATCGTCCATCCCCACATCGGGCCGGATGAGCGACATGTGCAGGCGCAGGTCCTCGCCGCTGTCCTCGGTGATCTCGTCCTGGGCGGTGCCGTCAAAGCCGTTGGCGGCGAAGACCAGGTCGTCGAACCCGCGCCGGTTGGCGGCTTTGAAGGCGGCCTTGGCCTGCAGGCGGCTGAGGTTTCCCACCTCCGGGCCCGATCGAGACCGCCACCCTGCGCTCGGTCTTTGCCGTCCGGCTGCCAGGTCCCCTGGGCGTGCAGGAAATCGACCCTGATGACGGATTCGAGCGTGCTGAAGGGGACCCGGACGTTGTTCTTGAAGTCCACCCCGCTCGCCCGCAGCAGCCGGATGATCTTGTCGAGATGGGCGTCGGCGTTGACGGCTGCGACGGTTCCATCAAACGTGGCTTCGTCGGGCTCGGGCGCGCCGCCGATGGGCGTGTCGGGGCCCTCCTCGAGGGCGATGACGCTCTCCATGCTGAACGGCCCGGCCACCCGCACAAAACGGCGCTCCTCGAAAGGCTGGTCGACCAGTTCCTCGTTGTCGGCGTTTGCGCTGATGGCGGCGTTGACCTCGTCCATCTTGGCCCGCCAGGCGGCCCGGTAATCGGTCAGCGCGGCCTGCAGCCCGGCCGGCCAGTCCGGGTCGGTGTCGAAGGGGACCTCCCAGGCGTACCAGCCCTCGAAATCGTTGGGAACCGTGTCGTATTTGCGCTCGCGGTTTTTGGGCGGGAGCAGCCAGCGCCGGCGATCGGCGTCGCTGATGGCCTTCTTGCCCTCGCGGCGCTGTTTGTCGTAGAGCTTGAGGGCGAGGGCCTGGCGGGCCTCGGTCGAGACCGCCGTGAGCGCGGCGTTGAGGGCTTCGAGTTTGGCCTGCAGGATGGGCGCGTGGCGGGCGAAGATCGGGTCGAGGGCGGTGTTGCGGGCGATGCTCTTGAGGGTAATGTGCGGGACCGTTTTGCAGGCGAAGGTCTTCGCTTCCTCGGTCCCGTTGCGCAGCCAGGCCCCGCGCGGGTTGCGCTGGACGTCCTCGGGGTTGAGCGGGCGGAGTTTGTAGAGCGGGTATTTGGCCGTCATCAACCGCTGGCGGGCCAGGGCCAAGGCCACCCGACTGGTGTCGATGGTGATCCAGCGCCGCCCCCATTGCTCGGCCACATAAGCCGTCGTGCCGCTTCCGCAGGTCGGGTCGAGGACGAGATCGCCCGGGTCAGTGGTCATCAGCATGCAGCGTTCGATAACTCTGTTGATGGTCTGACCACATACAGTCGGTCACCGCCATATTGGTTTTGGCCCACCGTGTCCGTCCAAACATTGTTGATAGGAGAGCCTTGAATGTCAGCCAGATAACGGACACCGCCGACGTTTTTCGCCGCCAGTTGCCAGCATTTTCGGCGGACAAGAGTCGTTTCATTCCTCCGGCATTCGTGCTCCAACGCCGCCTAACCGCTTGGCCTGAACGCCTTGCCAGAAACGTCTATCGCAAACCAGGATGTCGCGCCTTCCCCTTTGGACGTCCCATGCTCTGACTGCTCAAGTCGCCCGACGCGAAGATGCTTGATGCCGCCGGGAGGCTCCGGGATTGAGGCAGTTCGTCATCCGTCAGGGGACGGCGAAAACCATTCGGCAGTTCCACACGTGTATATCCGTTGCCTGAACCACCTAGGTTCTTCATCTCAAGCACGGGCCGAATCTTCAGCGACTCAATAGCCTTGGCGCTGACCAATACGTAGTCGCCGCCTGGGAGATTCTCGCCTGTTCCTCCCGTGGTCTTCTTGACGGTAACTTGACTCACGCTATTAGCTTGACCGAACACTTCATCAAGGAGGATTCGAACCCGGTGCACATTTTCGTCGCCGATTTGCACAAAGATGCCTGCCGGTATCGGCCAACAGCTCGCGCATCATCGTCAGGCGGTCGCGCAGGTAGGCCAGGTAGCTGTGCACGCCCAGAGTCCAGGTGTCTCGGTAGGCTTTGACCATCTCCGGCTCGCGGGTGAGGTCTTGCTCGCGGTCCTTCACATCGCGCTGGCCGAGCTGGGGCTGGAAGTTGCTCCCAAACTTGATCCCATAGGAGGGTCGAAGTAGATCATCTGGACCTTGCCGGCCAGGTCCTCGCGGCGAGCGAGCGAGGCCATGACCTGCAGGCTGTCGCCCAGGATCATCCGGTTGGCCCAGTCCATGTCGTGTTTGTAGGCCTGGACGGCCTCGTCGTAGTCGCGCTGGGGGTCGGCGAACAGGCTGCGCTGGACGTCCTCGCGGGCGAGCACGCGCAGGATGGCCTGGGTGCTCACCCGCTCATGCATGTGCAGGGCGACCGGGTCGACCTCGAACCAGGGTCTTTCGCGGCTTGCCGCTCCACTCCAGCCAGGGCTCGTGTTTGCCCAGGGCGTTGGCCAGCAAAGCGATCTCGTCGGGGCTGGCCTTTTCGCCCCGTTCGAGCTTGGCCAGCAGCGCGGGCAGGCGGTCGCTCTGGCCGGTGGCGTCGAAGCGCAGGACCGGCGGGAGGTGCGGGTTGTACTCGTGGCGGATCTTGGGGCGTTCCTCGGCCTTGTTGGGGGTGGCGAGGCCGCTACCGGGCAGGCTCTTGCGTTTGGCCCGGTGCTTGTAGGCGGCCACGGCGCTGTCGGTGCCGGCCGGCGCTACTGTCAGGCCTTCGGGCGGGGTCTTGGGTTTGCGTGGCATGGGGACGTTATGGGCCTATTGTCGCCGGGAATGGGGAAAGTGCGGGGGGCCAACCACCACCCCCGTCCCGCGCAAAGCGCGGGGACCCATAATCAGGGTGGGACGAAATCGACGCCCAACGCGACGTTCTACCGGCTTGATGGGTCCCGCGCTTTCGCGCGGGATGACGGGTTTTGGGGGCACGGGATGACGGGCGTCGGGTCGACAACTCGTGCGTCGACGGCTCTAGCCTCGCACTCGTCAGTGCACGCATAGATATTTTTCGTTATAGGCGACATCCTGTCCCTGCTGGTTGGTCACGAGCAGAGCATAATCTTAAAGCCGCCATATCCGAATTCATTCGCATTCAGCGCATAAATGTGGTCATTTCCACCATCATTTCCGTCTACGAGAATCTCCCCGGTCCCTGACTGCCCGCCATGCCACATTGTTGAATATCGGGATCGATCTTCGGCGAAGCCCACCGGTTCCAAGATATTCCACTTGAGGGTCAGATCTTTGTTCTCATACTTGTTCACGTTTACTACAGGTGGCCAACCCGCTACGAACTCCAGATCCTGTTTGGCACAGAACGTATACGCCGGATTCCCCGACTTGACGGCCATCCAATACGGCGAGCTCGGATCGCAAACTTCGGCAGGCCAGTATCGGTTGATAGAAGCCACGCAAAGAATCGAATCGAATTAGACCCGCCGAAATCGTCGTGATGTGCTCTCCATCGGCCAAGTCAATTCGGGTCCGTCAATCCCGAATCGACGTTGGCATCACTGTCGACAGCTTCGCAGAATGTCCCGCACGCATCCTGCTCCGTGAAGATGAAGTAGTCGGACTTCGGGAATGCCACGCGATAGGTACCCGAAGCAAGATCCGCAAAGGCGTAGTGGCCACTTAAGCCTGAAATCGTTGTGGCCACCGCACCGTTCGCGTCTAGCAGCGCCACAGGCGCGCCCGGAATCCCCTTTTCTGTTCCACCCTGAAGGCCATTCCGGCTCTTGTCAATCCACACAATCCCGCCGATCATAGCGGTTGTTGACTCTGGAGCGAGAGGCGCACGCGCGGATTCGGTCGCGGTCGCGATCAACCTGAGCGTGGCCATCGGAGCGGCCACGAATTGCACTGCAAACACCAGGCTAAGCGCCGCCGGCGCGCGCAGAAAACTTCGAGTCCCGTGGAGAGTTGTCATTGTCTATGTCCGGATCGGTGACGCGGGTGGATATCGGGACAGGTCTGCCGAAATTGCCCGCTTCAGATCATTCAGATGGCTTTGGGGGCAGGCGCCGATCGTGCTGCAAACGGCCCACCACAACGCCCGGGGAAATGCCCTGATGCTGCGCAAAGCGATGATTGCCTCGCGCGACGGTGATCCCGTTTCGGTGAGTGCCTTGTAGGCCGCGCGCGGAATGAGAAAGTCCCTGCGCCAAACTGGTTGGCTTCAACTTCGCGGGACATCCGTTGGAGGCGCCATCCTCCAGAAACAGATCGCGCTTGCCATGCGGCAGGATGTGGCCCGCCTCGTGAAAGAAACTGAACCACAACTGGTCGTCCCGCTTGTATCGCAGGCTCAGTTGGATGAGCGCGCGAGAAGGTGTCAGCCAGCGCGTCGCGCCGCTGACATGCGTGCCGGGCAGCTCGGGCACGATGACCAGCGCAACCCCGCTGTCGGCGCATCGTTGAATGGCGTCTTGAATGGTCTCTTTGACGTCATTGCCGGTGGCAGATCGAATGGTCCGCAGCGCGTCGCGGAAAGCGCTTTCGTCATAGTCGGCCAATCGCAGCGCCTGAGCGTCCAGTTCGCCTCGCGCCCACGCCGCGCGCGGCCGGATCGCTGGCGAATGCCTGTGACTTGCGGCATTTAACGGGTTCCAGACAGACCGCCTCAAACTGCTCGGGGGAGGCAATCCCAAAAAACACAAGCATGTGGCGCATCAGCGCAACCGGATCCTTGTCGGGTTGGATCCAGCCCTGCTTGATCATCGCCTTGACGGGCAGGCGCTTGAGCCACGCCTTTCCCGAGTCAAGTCGATCTGCCTCACGCTGCTTCGCGAGGGCGGTCTGATAGGCCGATTCACGCGCACTCCAGAACTCGGCGGGGATGCCCAACGCGCGTTCAGCCGCAGAGCCGTGTCCGGCGTGATGATGGTCTTCCCGCCGCGCCAATCTCGTTGACAGTCTTGACGGGCCGGCCCATCCGCCGGGCCAGGTCGGTTTGCGACATGCCAAGCGCTTCCAGCGTTTCGGCGAGGGTATCCCCTGGCGGCGAGACGTAATCCGGGTTGTAGGAATTGGTGTTCATGCCTTTCACTAGTGCGTGTCAACGATCTCGACAACGATGATCTGGGTGACCTGTGCCCAGTCAAGGCCTCCTGACGGGTTTTCCGGCACTGGAGACTGATTGACTTCAAAGATCAGACGATACGGATGGTCGAGGTCGACCGAAAGCTGACCCCTTCCGATCACCAACGAGTTCATGGCACCTCGGTCCGGGCAAGGTCCGCAGCACGGCCAGATTCGGCGCGGCGCGCATCTCATCGAGCCGACGGCGAATCAACCTTGCCCGTTGCTCACCGTGCTTTCGCTTCAAGAGCAGGCTATCGTTGCACTCTTTCTCAAGCTTCTTCGAACTGAACTCGATATCCACGCGTATCGAATATTATACCGCAAAGGTTATAAAGTCGGTTCGCCCAAAGCCACCACAGCACAGAGAATCTGGCTTGCCTCTTTGTCTCTATTGGTTTTCGGGGTAACTTATCAAGTCAAGGGCATGTCCATGTCGTCCTGAGTGCTCCCCACTGAAATATCGCAGGGACGAACGACGGGGCTCATTGCTCAGAAACCGGCCGCTATTTGTTTGCGGAGGCATCCTGAGCGGAGAGCGGCGGCACCAGCGATCAGTAACCCACTGATGACCCGCCGCGCGCAGTCGAAGACGCTTCCGCTGGCAGGTCGATGGCAGGCGTCCTTCGACTGCGCGCTCGGCGCGCCACCGGATCGACGCTCGCGCAGGCGCTTGCGCTCGCCCGAGATGCCTGTTCTTCGCGGCGCTACCGCGCACACGCTGTTTCTGGCCGCCCTTTCGCTGAAAGCGGTCCGAACTCAGGAAGACACCTACCGCTCCCGCTTCATCCGATCAATCTCGGCCTGCGACAGCAGCGGGCCTTCGCGACCCTCGACCCCCAGCGCTTTTCGTTGGGCCTCGCGCCAGCGGGCAAGGCGTTCCTCGACCGCCTGCTCGTAGCCCACGCCGGACGGGGCGTAGAACGACATGCCGGCGATCTCGCGCGGGAGGTAGTTCTGGGGCGCCCAATGGCCAGGCTGGTCGTGCGGGTAGACATAGCCTTTGCCATGCCCGAGCCCCTCGGCATCCCGGCTGGCATCGCGCAGATGATCGGGCACTTCGCCCGCGCCTTCGGCCTCGATCTGAGCCCGGGCCCGGAAGTACGAGCCCGCGCTGTTGCTCTTGGGCGCGGTGGCCAGGAAGAGCGTTGCCTCAACCAGGGGATACATCCCTTCGGGCATGCCGATGTAGTCGAGCGAGGCTGAGGCCGCCGCGGCCACGACCAGGCCCATGGGATCGCCCAGCCCGATATCCTCGCTGGCCAGGATGAGCAGGCGGCGCATGAGAAAGCGCGGATCCTCGCCGGCATAAAGCATCTTGGCCAGCCAGTACAGGGCCGCGTCCGGATCGCTGCCACGCACGCTCTTGATGAAGGCGCTGATCGTGTCGTAGTGGGCGTCGCCTTCCTTGTCGTAGAGCACGGCCCGGCGCTGGATGGAATCCTGGGCCACGGCGAGGCTGACGGCGATCACGCCGTCAGGGCCGGGCGGGGTCGACTCGACTGCCAGCTCGAGGGCGTTGAGGGCATTCCGGGCGTCCCCGCCCGAGACATGGGCAATGTGCTGGAGGGCATCGTCATCGACCCGGGTGCGGCGCCGGCCATAGCCGCGCCCGGCGTCGGCCAGAGCCCGCCGCATCAGGGTGATGACCTGGCCGTCGGTGAGCGTGTTGAGATGAAACAGCCGCGAGCGCGAGATCAGGGCGCTGTTGACTTCGAAGTAGGGATTCTCCGTTGTCGCGCCGATCAAGGTGAGGGTGCCATCCTCGACATGGGGGAGCAGCGCATCCTGCTGGCTCTTGCTGAAGCGGTGAATCTCGTCGACCAGCAAAATCGTGCGCCGGCGATACAACCGGCGGCGCTCCTTCGACTCGGCCACGACCCGCCGGATGTCGGCCACCCCGGCCATGACGGCGTTGAGCGTTTCAAAGTGGCTCTGGGTCTTATTGGCGATGATCCGGGCCAGGGTGGTCTTGCCCGTGCCGGGCGGCCCCCACAGGATCAGCGAGGAGAACAGCCGGTCGGCCTCGATCGCCCGGCGCAGGAGTTTGCCCGGCCCGACCATCTCCTCCTGGCCAATGAAGTCGTCGAGCGTGCGCGGGCGCATCCGAGCCGCCAGCGGCGACTCGCCGGCGATTTGCTCGGCGGCGGCGTGGTCAAACAGGTCTGGCATTGCGATGCATTATGCATTTTGTCAAAGTCGATATGCCCCGGCTTCGCCGGGGCATATCGACTTTGACGTTATCTCGCCATGAGCGCAACGTAAACCGGCAACCCGCTCCGCTCGGAGGCGACAAACACCTCGCGGACCTGTTTGCCTTGCTCGCGGGCGAGCTGCTCGAACTGGGCGCGATGATCAAAGACGGCAAACCCCGGCGCGGTCTGGTCGCCCGCCCACAGCACGATATAGACCCGGCTCGGGTCGGTCAGCAAGGCGCGCGCCTGCTGCTTGAAGGGCTCAACCGCATCGCCGGTGAAGTAGTGGATTTCCAGCGGGCGGACCCGCCCTGCGGTCACCACCTCGATGTTGGACTTGATCCCCCAGTCGAGGGCGATGGGCTCGCCGATGCGCTGGCCATCCAGCCAGCCAGACATGGCATACACCGCGTCGGAGAAGCGCCCCGAGCCGCCCGTCCGGGCCAGGGAGGCGTGCTGCTGCTCGCTCACCCACACGTCGCGCGAGAGCGGCAGGGCGACGCAGATCGCGGCCAGGGCGACCGTGGCGAGCGGCGCCCGCGCCTGGCCAGTCAACCGCGCAAGCGACGGGAGCGCCAGGATGGCCTCGGCCGCCCACACCGCCGCGCAGGCCATCACCCACTGCGGGAGCGGCAGCAGAATAAAGATATGGGTGGCCCACAGGCCCGACACGGTAAAGGAACTGATCGGCAGATACACCGCAATACAGGCAAGCACGGCCAGCCACTTGCGCCATTCCGGGCGCCGGATCGCCAAGGCGCTCCCGACCAGGATGCTGCCGAGAAACCAGGGCATCGCCAGGGTGTTGCCAAACGGCGCGCCGTTGTACCAGAAGTAGCTGCCGTTGAGGAACACCTCAAAATCAGCCAGGCGCTTGCTCAGATTCCCCAAGAAGTCCGTGTTCACGACGCCGTACTGGGTCGGGGCCGCGAGCGACCCCAGCAAGAGGTTCAGGGTCGGGGCGCCCGCGCCCCCTGCCAGGCCAAGCAGGTTGAAAAGCAGCATGGGCGCATTGCCAAGGACGAAACCGGCGGCCAGCCAGGGCAGCGCGCGCAACCCTGTCCGCAGGCGCCCGCGTAAGGCGCCCCGGCGCGATGCGAGCAACCAGACGGAGGCGATAACGGCCAGCAGGGCCAGCCACCACAGAAAGACGAACTTGGCCCACAGCCCGAGACCGGCGAGCACGCCCGCGGCCAGCAGCGCAAGCCGCGCGCTGCGGCCCGCGCCCAGGCGCAGACGCGCGACATCCAGGGCGATCAAACTCGCCAGCGAAAACACCGTCATGGTCGAGGTCACGGTGATGCCCTGGCGCGAGAACCAGATGAAGGACGGGTTGGCCGCCAGCAGCAGCACGCCCAACGCCGCCACCCGATCTCCAAACCAGCGCCGGCCGGCGAGAAAGGCCAATACCAGCGTGACGCAGGAGAAAACGATGGGCTGCAGACGGGCGGCGGCAACGCCAGGCCCAAATACGGCCATAAACGGCAGAGTGAGATAGCCGGTAATCGAGCCGAGATAATCCATCCGCATGAGCGGGAGGGTCATCCCGCCCACGCCCAGCCCGATCCCGCGCAGCAACTCGGGCGTCTCCCCTCGCATGAGCGCCAGCATCGGGGTGAGGTCAAACCCCTCGTCGTAATAGAAGCCGGGCAGGTCAAGCTGGCGCAGGGCGACGCTGAGGAAAAGCGCCAGCGCGGCGGCGACCGCAAGCCAGGGCCACTTCTTCAGTCTATTCCTCGTCGGAAAACGCGACTTCGACCGGGTTGGACGCCAGAACCTGGCGCAGCGCTTCCGCGCCACCGGCGATGTCCAGCAGCTCATTCGTGATGCCAGCCTGGCGGGCCTTGTTGTAGGTCAAGGTCAGACCCGTCACAAGCTCGCTGGCATTGTCGGTGGCGTTCTTCATCGCCACCATCCGGGCCGCGTGTTCGCTGGCCAGCGATTCGAGAATGGCCTGGTACACCTGCATTTCGGTCAGCCGCGGGAGCAGGCTGTCCAGGATCTGGCCGGGATCAGGCTCGAAATCGTAAGCGGGTCGCGGGCCGGTCGCCGAAGCGCCCTCCGGCAAATGGTCGGCAGTCGCAAGCGGCAGCAGCTTCTTCACCACCGGCCGCTGGGTGGCCATCGTCACAAAGTCGGTGTAAACGATGTAGACCTCATCGGCCTTGCCGGCGAGGAAATCATCGACGCAAATCTTGGTGATCGCCGTTGTGTCGAGCAGGGTTGGCTTCTGCGGCAAGCCGGAAAAGTCGGAGTGCACATGCGCGCCGCGCCGATACAAGAAGTTGAGGCCCTTGCGGCCAACGGCGATGTAGCTGACGTTGGCGGTCTGCTCCTTGCCGAACAGAAAGGCCGCACGGGAGACATTGGTATTGAACGCCCCGCACAATCCACGATCAGACGTGATCAGCAGAATGTAGACATTCTTGACCTCGGTCCGGCGGGTCAGCAGTGGATGGCGTGTCTCGCCACCGGCGATGGAAGCGATACTGGCCAGCATCTCGCGGGCGCGCTGGGTATACGGCCGCGTCGCGGTCGCCTGGTCGACGGCCCGCCGCACCCTGCTTGCCGAGACGGCCTGCAACGCCTTGGTGATCTGGCGGATATTCTTGACGCTCTTGATGCGTCGACGGATTTCTCGTGCCGTCGCCATGGTTTTAGTTGCCCCACGTCCGGTTGAACGCGTCGATGGCCGGCCGGAGCCGGGCGATGCTGTCATCGCTCAGCCGCTTCTCGGCCATGATCGTGTTCATCAGGTCGGAATACGCGCTGTCCATGTACTTGATGAATTGGCCTTCCCAGGCCACGACCCGGCTGACCGCGACCTTGTCCAGAAAGCCATTGTTGGCCGCGTACATGGCGGTCACTTGTTGCGCCAGTGAGCGGGGTTCGTATTGCCCCTGCTTGAGCATCTCGGTCAGACGGCGACCGCGCTCGAGCTGCTCGAGTGTCTTTTTGTCCAGGCCCTCGCCAAAGCTGGCGAACGCGGCGAGCTCGCGGAACTGGGCCAGCTCGAGTTTCATCTTTCCGGCGACCTGTTTCATCGCGCGGGTCTGGGCATCCCCACCCACCCGGCTGACGCTCAAGCCGACCGAAATGGCGGGCCGGATGCCGGAGTTGAAGAGATCCGACTCGAGGAAGAGCTGGCCGTCGGTGATCGAAATCACGTTGGTCGGGACATACGCGGCGATGTCGCCGAGCTGCGTTTCGATGATGGGCAGGGCCGTTACCGAACCCCCGGAGCGCGGGTCGGCGATGAGCCGGTAGCCGTCGCCCAGGGCCTTCATGTCGTGCTTGGCATCTTCCTCGCCGAGCACGCCCTCATAGACCCGTCCGTTGGCGCTCTCGCCGGCGCCCCAATCGGAGGACGCGTCCTTTGCCCGGATGATCCAGCGCTTGGCAAGCCGCGCGGCGCGCTCGAGCAGGCGCGAATGCAGATAGAAGATGTCGCCCGGATAGGCCTCGCGGGCGGGCGGGCGGCGGAGCAACAGCGACACCTGGCGGTAGGCGTAAGCGTGCTTGGTCAGATCATCGTAGACGCACAACGCATCGTTCACATACGTCTCGCCGACCATGACACCGTCCTCCATGACCTCTTCGGCCATGGCGGCCCCGGCGTAGGGGGCGATGTATTGCAGCGCCGCGCTTTCGGAGGCCGACGCGGCGACGATGGTGGTGTATTCCATCGCGCCATACTTCTCGAGCGTGGCTTGCACCCGCGCGATCTGGGCCAGTTTCTGCCCGATCGCAACGTAGATGCA